>NZ_CP065428.1:1215000-1557500 GCF_015871485.1 Thalassospira sp. A40-3 | reverse complement strand
TTGAAAAATCCCGCAAAGGTCCTGAAAAAGACCCGCAAAGACTGGGCTTTTGCCGGGCAAAAAACATTGCGCCGGATCAAAATGATTCGAAAAAACCAAGATTACTGGCCGTTGATTCGCCCTATAGGCCCAAAGTCCGGTTCAACCCGTTTGATGTGATGCAATGCGCACGGTCATATTAATCGTGATAGTTCCGCCAATTTGCTCCAAAAGGACATATCATCCGGGCAAGGCCGCAAAATGGCGCAAAAGCAAATATGTGAACCTTTCCTTTACATTATGACCCGATGATAGGGTGAGATATCCATACCCCTCGTTATAAGACGGGCATCAGGGGACCGAAGGAAGATGATGAGACTGCGACAATATCTTATATGTGCCGCCGCCTTTGCGGGGCTCTCTCTTGCCGGGTGCTCTGGCACCAATCTTGTGCCCAATACGGGCCCGGGCAGCAGTGAAGGCAAAGGTGGCCAACCAGGTCCGTCTTTCACCCAGTTCACAGATATTCCGATGCCGTCCAATTCGTCACTCGATATGGACAGAAGCATCATCTTTGGCGCATCCGATGCCTGGCACGGAAGGCTTGTCCTGAATGCTGGCGGATCGCAAGCACAGATGTATGATTTCTATGAACGTGAAATGCCAAACTTCGGCTGGAGCAAGGTGACGGTGGTCCGCGCTGATATTTCGGTTCTGGTCTATGACCGTGAAAACCGGGTTGCGACCATCAAGTTGACCGGTGGCTCCTTTAGCGGGTCGGTGGTCGATATCACGGTATCGCCAAAGGGCTGATTGCCTGCCCAACCAAGCAGACGAAAACTTCGAAAACAAAAAGGGTGCCAAACGGCACCCTTTTTTAATGCGAAACGCAATGGCTGGTAGATCGACCTAGCGCGTACCGAACAGTCGGTCGCCGGCATCGCCAAGGCCCGGAACGATATAGGCCTTTTCATTGAGCTTCTCATCAAGGCCGGCGGTATAGATCGGCACATCCGGATGGGCATCCTGGAAGACTTTGACCCCTTCGGGGGCGGCAACCAGCGCCATGAAGCGGATGTCCTTGTCGGCAACACCGTATTTATTGAGCGTATCGATCGCCGCCACTGCCGAGTTCCCGGTGGCCAGCATCGGATCGACCAGAATAAAGGTACGGCCTTCGACTTCGGGCAGTTTGACCAGGTATTCGACCGGCATGTGGGTTTCCGGATCGCGATAGAGGCCGATATGACCAATGCGCGCGGACGGCATCAATTCGATCAGGCCATCGGCCATGCCCGAACCGGCACGCAGGATCGGAACCACCGCCAGTTTACGGCCCTGAATGACCGGTGCCTTCATCGCGCAGATCGGCGTTTCGATGTCTTCATAGCTGACAGGAAGCTCGCGGGTGATTTCATAGCCCATGAGAAGGGCGATTTCCTTGAGCAACTGACGGAAGGTCTTGGTCGAAGTGCTGACCTTGCGCATGTGGCTCAGCTTATGCTGGATCAGCGGATGATCAAGAATATGAAGGTTCGGGAAATCCTTGTGCGTGCTCATGTGCTATCGGCCATCCTGTCTTGCTTTGCAGCCGTTCCAATCAAGCGGCTGCCGGTCTGGTGTTTGAGAACCTAGCGCGTAGCGCCTTTACCCAAAGATGGCAAGCAGAATGCCCCAATCAGAGGACAAAAACAAACCCGATGACATGAATTTGGCAATTGAATGCGCCAAGCCCAATAGAAAAGCGGGGTGGTTCATAAGACCACCCCGCTCTGCAGTGTTACATCTATATATATAGTGTGCGCCTTCACCGTACCCGGGATGCGCCCCCGATCAGATCAGTCTACGACGCGGTCATTGGGCTCTGCACGAACCGGGAAACCGTCAATCGAATGATCCGCCTTGATTTTGGCGGCATCATCGCGTGCCGCTGCAAGATTGGCATAGGACCCGATCCGGACATAGTACCAAGCCCCTTCGTCCTCTGGCCCGCGCACGACAACCGCGACTTCAAGTCCCTTGCTGCGCAGTTCCTCAGCACGCTGGCTTGCATTTTCATGCACCTTGAAGGCACCGACCTGAACCGAGAAAGGCTTGCTGGCATCTGATGCCGGGGCTGCTGGTGCTGGTTCCGGCGTAGTTTCGGCGGTTTCAGCCGCTGGTTCGGATGCCTCTGGCGCAGTTGCCTGTTCAGTGGTTGGCGCAGCCGCGGTCGCAGCACTGTCTTGTGCCTCTTCAACTGCCGGGGCTTCTGGTGCAGCTGGCGCATCGGTATCGCCGGTTACGTCGCGAATTTCCGGCGCCGCAATCGCCTGTTCTTCCGAACCTGAGGCTTCTGCGGCTTCTTCGGTTTCAGTTGCTTCCGATGCGGCTTCGCTGCCAGCCGTGGCATCATCCGAAAGTGCCTCTGTACGCTGCGCGATCAGATCGCCGACCGGGTCTTCGCTATCGGCGCTGATTTCCGGTGCTGGTGTTGTTGCTGCCGGCTCGGTTGCCTCAGGCGTGGCATCGGGAATTTCAGTTGGTTCTTCCGGGGTGGAGGCCAGCATTTCGACCTGCGGCTGCTCTGTCTGGGTAGTGCGCGCACCGTCTTCAGAATCCATGAACAAGCCTGCGCCGACCAGCATTCCGGCAAAGAACAAGACAAGGCCGAGCATGCCTGCGCCTGTGACCAGGCCAAGAAGGGTTTTGCGATCCATATCCGCTATCCGTGCATTAAGGTTTTGCCGATCACCGGAGCGTTCTGCCCCACGTGCGCTGCCATCACCATGCCCGTCCCGGCCATATATAAAGGCCGGAAGCGGTGCATCCTTTTGCCCGGCATCCGGATCAGTCTGCGGTTCCGGGGTTGCGCGCAAATCGGGTTTGTTGGTGTTGTCTTCGCCAGCCATGGACTTGGCCATCCTTCACGACATCAAAGTTACCCTGCTTTTGTAACCAACAGCACCTTTATAAAACGCTAAAGCCGTGCGCACATACAACCAGGCAGCGTGCCAAAGATCGATATGGGTCAATGTGTTTTGGATAAAAAAAGGGGGACTGGTATGAATTCCGGCATTGTCCCGCACAATGATCCGGATACCAGCCCCCTCGAGTGAGAGAGATCGACCTTCGGGGAGAGAGAGTCCCGAAGATAGAAGCCATCAGGCACGCCATGTAGGCCCGATGGCCGGTCACAAACGACGTTGTCGTCTGCATTTGACAAACACAGTCATAGAGCATCGTTTTTGCAATTGCAAACGATTATCACACACATTCGCAGAAAAAATTTCAATGCGTCGAAATCGCGCGCGTAAATCGGGGCTAAGCCCCCCAACCAAAACGAGAAATTCCAGATTTCGGACCACTTCAACCTGGCTGTGTGCCGCAGCAATCCTATGGAAATCGAGAAATAAGGGATTGTGTTCCAAACCAAGCTCTGCTTGGATCAGAACAACTACTCTTGAGAAGTAGAGGTGTGAGCGGGAGAGACGCGAGCCAATATGACCAAAGACAAAAAATAAACTTGGTTTGCTCTGGAGTGACAAAAATGACGGGAGACAAGGCCGCGAAGACGGCTATTGCAGGAGGCGCTACCAGCCTTCTGACGTTACGACGGATTTTGCTCGTAACAGGATTACTGGTTTCAGGTGCAGTGACATGGATGCTTCTTTGGACCGGTGATACCTATCGCAACTTTGCGATTGAAACACTGAACAATTCGGTCAGTGGTACAGTCAATTTCTTTGTCGGGTCGCGTATTGCCACCGACTATGCCGACAAAATTACCCCCATTGCCAATGAATGGTCGCGGCTTGGCAGCCTGGTCAAAAGTTATCAGGAAAATGACCAGACGCGCATGCAAGCCGAACTCAACATCCTGTCGAACGCACGCGAAGTGGTTCAGGGCGATGTAAACCTGATTGCGGCAATTTCCTATGATCAGGAATTCAATCAACTGGCGACGTCCGAAGCCAATCTTGGCGCCAGCGTCACTGATGATCCGGACGTCAAAGCCTATTTGATCGGTCGCGACAAGGCCGAAGCCCGTAAACCGGCAAGCTTTATGTGGGCAACCCCGGATGGACGTCCGGTCTTTAGCCTGATCCTGCCGGTTGGCGGGTTCCGTGCTGTTGGCTTCCTTGAAGTCATCACCGATCCCCTGCCCCAGCTTGCGGGCATTGGCAAGGTTTTGGGCGGCAACTTCCAGATTCTTGATAATTCCGGCAACGTGTTGTTTGAAAGCCTTGAGGCCCCGGCTGAGGCAGAAGCTG
Organism: Thalassospira sp. A40-3; assembly: GCF_015871485.1. Taxonomy (NCBI): domain Bacteria; kingdom Pseudomonadati; phylum Pseudomonadota; class Alphaproteobacteria; order Rhodospirillales; family Thalassospiraceae; genus Thalassospira; species Thalassospira sp. A40-3. The sequence goes on along the minus strand of NZ_CP065428.1, from coordinate 1,553,268 downwards.
ACGCTGCCCCGGCAGCAGAGGGCGATGCCGCCACCGAAAATGCCGGGGATGCAACACCGCAACCCAGCAGTGAAGTGCCAGCGCCCGAAACCGCCAAGGCAGGTGATACGCACCGCGCGGCAGTCGAGGTTATGATCAGTGATGGCCGTGGCGGCGTCTGGGCCGAGGCCCGGTTTGACCGCGACGTGTCTGATTTCTATGCCCAGACCGATAGCCTGCGCCTGCTGTCGATTGAAATCCTCGTTGGCGTGCTTCTGGCGGCCTGGATTGTTGGCTGGATCCTGTTGCGCACCACGGTTCTGCGCAATCTGCGCGCCTTTGCCGGTGCGATGACGTCAATCTCGAACGGGGACACCAACGTCAATCTGCCCAATGTTGGCAATGACGAAATCGGCGAGATGAAAAAGGCATTGATTGCCTTGCGTGAGTCGGTGCGTCAGGCCTTGATCTTGCAAAACATGGTCGAGAATACCCCGACCATGACGGCGATGATCCTGCCTGATGGTAAGCTCCGCTACCTTAACGCCAGTGCGCAAGACTATCTTGGCGGCACTACGGCAACGATTTCGGGTGATTTCCTTAACCTCGGATCGGACTTCCAGGCCAAGCTTGCCAATCCGAACAACCTGCCCTTTACCGAGATCATCCAGACCGACCGTGGCTATCTTGATATCCTTGCTGCTCCGGTGCGCGACAAGGACAATGTCCTTTTGGGCACCATGCTAGCCTGGAACGACGTGTCAGAGCGTGAGGAAAGCAAGATCGCCGTCACCGAACTGATGGCCGAGGTTGCCCGTGTGGCCCAATCCGTGACCGAGCAATCCGAAGGGTTGCTGAGCCTTGCCAGTGAACTGACAAACCAGTCGGAAAACACGGTGCAGCAATCGGGTGGTGCACTGGATGTCTCGCGCGAGGCGGCATCAAATACCCGCAATGTCGCCACCGCGGTTGAGGAACTTTCATCCTCCATCGCCGAGATCAACCGCCAGGCAACCGAGGCTTCCACCGTGACCGGACGGGCACGTGAAGAAGCCGAAGAAAGCCAGCGCAATATCGGATCGCTTGAAAAGGCCAGCTCCGAGATCGGATCGATCATTGATCTGATCAACGACATTGCCCATCGCACCAAGCTTTTGTCGCTTAATGCGACGATTGAAGCCGAACGTGCCGGTGAACTCGGCAAGGGCTTTGGCGTGGTTGCCAACGAGGTCAAATCGCTTGCCGATCAGACCGCAAGTGCAACCGGCCAGATTGGTGACCTGACGGCCGCCATTCAGGAAGAAGTGCAAAAGGCGGCCCATTCGATCAGCACGGTTGGCGAAGTTATTCATCAGGTCAACGACATCCAGTCGACCATCACCCAATCGGTTGATGAGCAACGCCGTGCCACCGGTGAGATTTCCGAAAACGTTCAACGCATCGCGGCTGGTGCGGGATCGATGGACGAAATGATCACCTTTGTGAATGACGGCGCACAAAGTACCGGTCGCAGCGCACATGATCTGAACACCGCCAGCCATAACCTTTCGGAAGTGGCGCGCAACCTGTCAGAGAAAATGCGTGAGTTCAGCGAGCGGATGAAGCTGACCTGATCGGCTTTGTGACATTTTCCAACGCAAAGGGCGGCACCCGCAAGGTGCCGCCCTTCGTCATTTCAACAGATATGGTCGCGTGATCAGCTTGCTGCGGATTTCGACGCAATCTCATACAAATCGCGCGAGATTTCCGGCTTGGCGAGGATACGGTTGAGTTCGGCCTTCATCTTGTCCGCACGATCCGCATCGTATTTTGCCCATTTGCCAAGCGGGGCGCAGAGGCGTGCGGCAACCTGCGGGTTGATGTCATCAAGCTCTATCAAGCGATCGGCATAAAACGCATAACCCGAACCATCCTTGGCATGGAAATGACGCGGATTGCCCATGGCGAACGCCCCGATCAGCGCACGCACCTTGTTGGGATTGCGCATGGTAAAGGCCGGATGGCTCATCAGATCCTTGACCCGCGCCAGGGTATCCTCACGCGATGACATCGCCTGCAAGGAGAACCATTTATCGAGAACAACAGCATCATTGGCAAAGCGTTCCTCGAAATCGGCCAATGCAGTTTCACGGCCCGGATGATCAAGGTTATTCAGCACCGAAAGGGCGGCCATCTGATCGGTCATGTTATCAGCCGTGCCATACTGCGCGACTGCCACGTCGGCAAATTCATCCGTCCCGCTTGCCACCAGATAGGCAAGGGCCGTTGCCCGCAAGGCACGCTGCCCCGCCGACGTCGCATCAGGCGTAAAGGCCGCGTTTGAGGCATTCTGGTGATAGGTGTTGGCGAAATCATCCGAAAGTGCCTGGCCAATGCGTTTGCGCAAGGCCGTGCGCACCTGATAGATCGCCTCGGGATTGGCGGGCTTGCGCTGTTCAGACAGGAACGCCTCACCCGGCAGGACAAGCGCATCGGCACGGAACGCCTTATCAAGATCATCATTGGTAAGTGTCGCGCGCATTGCCGCGATAAAGGCATCAACGCGGGCCTGTTCATCGGCAAAGGCGGCATCGACATCGCCACCATTCGCCTCATAAGCGGCAATCGCAGACAACATCAAACGGGTTGCGTATTTCTGCCCGGCTTCCCAGCGATTGAACGCATCGCTGTCATTGCCCATCAGGAAGACAAGTTCGTGATCCGGCTGATCGGTGGTGATGTTGACCGGTGCGGAGAATCCCCGGTTAAAGGACAACACCGGCGCGTCAGTCACACCATCAAAGATGAATTCCTGGCTGGCTTCCGTCAGTTCAACCGTTTTGGCGACGAGGTCTGAACCATCCGCGCCCAGAAGCCCGATTGAAATCGGCATGTGCAACGGTTTCTTGTCCGGCTGCCCCGGGGTCGGGTCGGTTTTCTGCGAAATGGTCAGACGGTACTTCTTGGCATCCGCGTCATAGTCGCCCTGCCAGCTGAGCTTCGGGGTGCCAGCCTGCGAATACCAGAGTTTGAGCTGGCTGAAATCGATACCGTTGGCGTCTTCCATCGCCTTGGCGAAGTCATCACAGGTCACCGCCTGCCCGTCATGGCGATCAAAGTAAAGGTCGATGCCCTTGCGATAGCCATCCGGGCCCAGCAACGTATGCATCATGCGGATCAGTTCAGCACCCTTTTCATAGACCGTCGCGGTATAGAAATTGTTGATTTCCATATAACTGTCCGGGCGTACCGGATGGGCCAGCGGACCTGCGTCCTCGGGGAACTGGGCGGCGCGGAGCGCATTGACATCCTTGATCCGCTGTACCGGGCGGGAACGCTGATCGGCCGAGAATTCCTGATCACGGAATACGGTCAGACCTTCCTTGAGCGACAGCTGGAACCAGTCGCGACAGGTGACACGGTTGCCCGACCAGTTATGGAAGTATTCGTGTGCAACGATGGATTCGATGCGTTCATAATCGCCATCGGTCGCGGTATCCGGGCGGGCCAGAACGAATTTGGCGTTGAACACATTGAGGCTTTTGTTTTCCATCGCACCCATATTGAAGTCGGAAACGGCAACGATGTTAAACAGGTCCAGATCGTATTCGAGGCCATAGACCTCCTCGTCCCACTTCATCGACCGTTTCAGGCTGTCCATCGCATAATCGCAGCGATCTTCATTGCCATGTTCGACAAAGATGCGCAGCGCCACATCACGGCCCGACATGGTTTTGAAACTGTCTTCAACACAAGCCAGATCACCGGCGACCAGCGCAAACAGATAGGATGGCTTCGGGAACGGATCTTCCCACACGGCAAAATGACGGCCGCCGTCAAGATCGCCACTGTCGATCAGGTTGCCGTTCGAAAGCAAAACCGGGCAGCTTTCCTTGTTCGCATTGATCGTGACCTTATAGGTCGCCATGACGTCCGGGCGATCAGGGAAATAGGTAATACGTCGGAACCCTTCGGCCTCGCACTGGGTGCAAAAGGCACTTTGCGAAACATAAAGGCCTTCAAGCCGGGTGTTGTTGGCCGGCGAAATCTGGGTTTCAAGTTCGGCAATGAAGTTTTGCCCCGGTGCCTTAAAGCGCAGGCCTTCCTGATCAACCGTGAAATCGCTGGACGCCAGGCGGGTTTCATTAAGGGTGACGGAAAGAAGCTTCATATCCTCACCATGGAGGAAAACTTCGTCCCCCTTTCCGGTACCGCGCACAGGATTCGCAGCCATAAACAGGCGCGATTTGACATTTGTCACGTCACGATCAAGGTCAAAAACCAGTTCGACCTTTTCGACAATAAAGTCAGGTTCCTTATAGTCTTCGCGACGAATCTCTTGCGGCTGTTCAGACATTTAAGGGTCCTTTTTTCCTTGGGCTGCGCGGTTTTGGAACGGATTGTATAAAATCGCCAATTTCGCAATGCAGTGTGGTGTTTCAGAACTGAATTTCGGTCAGCGATAACACTGATAGGATAAATTTCATTTTTCCTCAAATGCGGAGTTTACGGCGCCGATTTTAATGGGCATACTCTCAAACGGTGGCGCGAGGGGGGCCAAAGTTTCACATTTCGTGGGGCGAGAGTGATCTTTGGTTTCCCTCAACCTTTCTGCCGGTTTTCCAGACAAAACACCTTCTCATGCAGATCGGCGTCCACCGGGTCGCACCCTACCAAAATCAAAAATATCCCATCCTTTTCTCACCTAATAATTTGTGAGTTCCGCTTGAACGGGATAGAATAATTGCGACCTGTCGGGGAATGATAACTTTCAGGGGAAAAATCGCCAATGTCCGAAACGTTCCAGGTTCTGATCGCCGATGACCATCCGCTAGTGCGCGGAGCCCTCAAACAGGCGTTAAGCTCGGAACTGGAAAACGTATCGGTCCTTGAAGCCGGCAGCCTGTATGAAGCCATTGATCAGATCGAAGCCCACAAGGGTGATATCGATCTTGTCCTGCTTGATCTTCATATGCCCGGCATGAACGGCTTTACCGGCCTGTTTACCCTGCGTGCATCCTATCCCGACATTCCGGTTTCCATCGTTTCCGCCAGTCAGGAACTGCCTGTCGTGCGCCGTTCCATTGAATATGGCGCCTCGGCCTTTGTCCCGAAATCAGCCCCGGTCGATCAGATCGGGCTTGCGGTCAAGACCGTGCTCGATGGTGGCATGTGGATGCCCGACTGGGCGCGCGAGGCCATGGAAAACGGCCCGGCCGATGACGAAGCCACCGGTTTGGCCGAAAAGATCGGCCAGCTTACTCCGCAGCAATTGCGTGTTTTGAACATGCTGACCGAAGGCAAGCTCAATAAGCAGATCGCCTATGAGCTTGATGTCACCGAGGCGACCGTCAAGGCCCATGTATCGGCCATCCTGCGCAAGCTTTCGGTCCATAGCCGGACACAGGCCGTGATCATCGCGCGCGAATTGCAGTTGCAGGAACCGGCGATCGAGGCCTGATTGGTCGAATTTGGCTAAATCCACCTTGGGGTTTCAGCCCGCGGAACTTCCCCGCCGCTCAGCCGTTTAATCCATACATCCAGATAAAAACACGTTTGCAGGCGGTTGCCCTGCCCTCCTGTCGGGAGTCCTTTGTATGTCGACCAGATGCGGCGCGCATTCGCCAGAAACACCTGATGCGTCCGAAACATCGGACGCCAATCCGCCCGCCAATGGCACGGCGGCAGAAACGGATGCGACTGTTCCCAGTGATGCGGAACGCCGCACCAATGCGCGTGCGCGGGTGTACCGCCGGGCGCGGACGATTTCGGTGATCGGCACATTTGTGGTTTTGGCATTGGGTTGTCTTTACGTCGCGCAAAGTCTTTTGCTGCCGGTTGTTCTGGCGTTTTTGCTGTCGCTTGTGTTTTCGCCGGTTGTCCGCACCTTTGCGAAATTTTACATCCCCAATGCCGTTACGGCCTTTGCCATTGTTCTGACACTCAGCGCGACTGTGATTGCCGGAATTTATGGTCTGAGTGGCCCGGTATCGGGCTGGATCGATGAAGCGCCAAATATCGAACGCCAATTGCGTCTGCGCCTTGCCGATCTCAGCGAACCGCTTGATAAACTCCGCGAAGCCCAAAAGCAGGTCTCCGAGGCCACCGATCAGAATAATGGCGATGAAGACGTCCAAAGGGTCGTGGTTGCCGAACCCAACCTGATCAGCCAGGCCGCCCAAGGCGCGCCTGATATTCTGGCGGGCATTGCACTGATGCTTGTTTTGTTGCTGTTTATCCTGTCGGGGGGTGATCGGATTTATCAGAAACTGATCCGCTCGCTTCCGACCTTTGGCGACCGGCGCAAGGGATTGCGCATCGCCCATGACGTGGAACGCGAAGTTTCGCGCTATCTCGCAACCATTACCGCAATCAACATCTTGCTTGGCATTGTGATCGGCACGCTGATGGCGATTATCGGCCTGCCCAACCCTGTTCTTTGGGGGATCGCGGCGGCGGTGCTGAACTATGTGCCGATCCTTGGGGCGATGACCGGTGTGGTGATTGTTGGCGTGGTGTCGCTTGTGTCGATGCAAACCACCGGACAGGCCCTGATTGCGCCGGCACTTTACCTGGCCTGCACGGTGTTTGAAGGCCAATTGATCACGCCGATGCTTATTGGTAACCGGCTTAAAATCAACTCGGTCGCAATTGTGCTTGCCATTGCACTGTGGGGCTGGCTTTGGGGCTTTGTCGGCATTCTGGTTGCCGTCCCGCTTCTGATCGTTGCCAGCGTTATTTCCAATCACGTCGAAGGCCTGGGCGGGCTTCGTGAACTTCTTGGCCCGCATGCAGCCAGTAACAATCCCGACCGCTCGATTCCGGCAAACAGCAAGTAGCGTTATCAGCCAGCACCACACCCTACGCCATTGCCAAAATCTGCAAACACTGCCAGTTTTGTGCGATGAACAAGGTCGAAATCATTGCCCATGATTGTCTGGGTGTGGAAGCCGTCATGGCCGAAACACGCCGTTCCTTTGCCAAACACACGCATGAGGCATTTGGCATCGGCTTCATGTATTCCGGCGCGCAAAAATCCGCCTCCGGGCGCGGCATGGTCGAGGCCGGGGCTGGCAACATCATCACGGTCAATCCACGCGAAGTGCATGATGGCCATCCGATTGGCAATGCTCCGCGCGGCTGGAACATGCTGTATTTCGACCCGGATCTGATTGCACATGCGGCAAGTGACCTTTCTGAAACCGCCACCGATCAGTATGAATTCACCCGCCCCGTAATGGATAGCCCGACTGTCCGGCACTGCTTTGGCGCATTATTTGATGCCATCACCAACGGATCGGAAGAAAGCGCACGGCTCCGGCGTGAAGAAATGCTGCTGATGATGCTCCATCACGCCATGATCGGCCCCGGTGAACCCACCCCGCACTCAAACGCCCGAACGGCTGTTGCCAATGCCCGGATCAAGCGCGCCAAGGCGTTGCTCGATGACTGCCCGACACACAGCCACAGCCTTGATGACCTCGCCAACGCAACGGGCTTAAGCAAATTTCAGACGCTGCGGGACTTTACCCGTGCGACGGGCCTCACCCCGCACGCCTATCTGATCCAGCGGCGCATTGATCTTGCACGCACTTTGATTAGAACTGGGATCAAATCCGGCGAAACCCTTGCTGATATCGCAAGTGCCGCGGGCTTTGCCGATCAAAGCCATCTGAACCGCCACTTTGTCCGCGCCTTTGGCCTGACACCGGGCCGCTATGCCCGCGCCGTTCGCGGAAACTGAGCAATCCTCATATCCTGCAATTCCGTTCAAGAATGCTTGGCTCGCCATCCGTAGATTGAGGGCAACAACATTCAACGAACGGATACAAAATGATCAGCCTCGATTTCCTGATAACCTCGCTTATCATCGTTGTCCTGCCCGGCACGGGTGTGATCTATACCCTGGCACTTGGACTGGGACGCGGCATGAAGGCCAGCATCTGGGCGGCCTTTGGCTGCACGCTTGGCATTGTCCCGCATATGACCGCCAGCATCCTTGGCCTCGCAGCCCTGCTCCATGCCAGCGCAGTTGCTTTTGAAATCGTGCGGTATCTCGGTGTCGCGTGGTTGCTGTATATGGCATGGGGCATGTGGCACGGGACCGGTGCGATGAAAGTCACCGCCAATGAAAGCACGACGGGCATTCTTAAAATCATCCGCGACGGCATATTGCTCAACCTGCTGAACCCCAAACTATCAGTCTTCTTCCTCGCCTTCCTGCCGCAATTTGTTAGCGCTAACACGCCCAATACAACGCTCGAGATGACCCTGCTCGGCCTGATCTTCATGGCGATGACGTTTACGGTGTTCGTGATTTATGGCTGCTTTGCGGGCGCATTGCGCAGCCACATCATCGAACGCCCGAAGGTCATGGCTTGGATCTACAAAAGCTTTGCGGGGGCTTTCGTGCTGATGGGCATCAAGCTGACCCTAACGGATCGTTAGCATAGGCCCCTCTGGCATCACTCTTGAACCGAAAGACTTCTTCCCCACCTTTCGACATCAATTCGCTTAGTCCAAATACACTTAATACGACACTGCACGTAAACAAAAAAAGCCAGATATCCATTGACAATGATATTTGCCATATCCGAACCCTAAGACTGGTTTTCTACCGGAGTCAGTCAGTAATTTTTGGAGTTAAAGAAATTTTCTAGATACGATAACAATAATTTTAATATTTTATTTGAGACACTAACGAAAAGACTAACACCAATCATAATGAGAAAAAAACTGTGAAATTTAGAGATCAGAAACTGATTAAATAAAACTGAAAAATTTGGCAAAAAAAGGATGTATCATCCTAAGCAAAATAGAACTGTTCTCGCTCTCTTTGTGAGAATAGCTCTTCTGGAACTACCGGACAACTTGCCTTCGCATTGATTAGCTCATCGTCAACTGTGATTTCCTGACCGCCAACATTTTTATTTTCCGCTTCTGACCACTTAGCGGAATAATACATTTTTGTTACGTGCAGCCCAAAAGCCAGCGGTGACAGGACTCTCTCGACTGCCCAGCGGTTTTCTGAATGGAAGCCTAAATGAAAGTGTGAGGATGGATGCACCATCTCTACATAATCTTGAGGATCATACTCGAAGCGCAAAACAGGTGGCAACATGTTGGCCCGTAACTCCGCTATTTTAGCTAGGAATTCTTCCTGAGTAAGCAGGCCTTCTTGAACATATTCATCCATTCCTTCTAGTTCAGAGACACGCTTCTCATCAGCACCAAAAAACGGATTTGGGTAGTAGGCATACCTTAGACCTCCGCGTCTCTTAATAGTAAACTGAAAGAATGAACGGTCCTTGAGCAGCACATTATAATCTGAGTTCCGTAAACCGCATAAATATAACTCTTCCATTGAGACATCTTTTAACATTGCTGTTGCAATGAACTCTTCTGAACAGGTCAAAGAACTAGAATTTGATATTGTTAGGGATATTCCCGCACGAGTTACAGCATCCCAAAATGCCAAAATACTCCTCGACAATTCGCGTTCATTCATCGCCTTCTCCAGCCCTCAATTCCTCCTCAATTTCTTCAGGACTCAGGCCTGCTTCTTTGAGCCTTTCGATATACTGTTCTCGAGCACGAATTATCGCCTGTTGACGACGACTAAACCCACGCTGAATAGTGTCAATTTTTTTCGGATCAGGCATAACGAACGTCATAGTGGGCGAGCGCTCGACTGCTGTCTCTAACTCATCAAGAACTTTCCTAGCTTTGTCTCCCACGCCACTAACTCGCAACCAACACTTGGTTCTAGTGAATGCTGTGAATATTTTGTTTCTACCGTCTCTTGACTTAAGCTCAACAGCATCCACACCAATGGCCAGCACTACAGGGGCTTCGTTGCCTTTCGCCCTGTAAACCGTTGATAATGTGACTTTACCGGCAATTGAAAATGGTGGTTCATTATACGGGTCAGCGCTAAGATTGTTAGTTGCAATGTCTCTTTTAGCCAAAGCCAACGAAAGTGCTTTAAAGTAACTTTTTGCGTGCCTATCATCTAGAGTCACGATGACAATATCTTCTGCCTCTAAGCCACCATCGAGGAATTTTTCTACTTCATGAACCAACCAACCGACTTCTTCGTCAAAGCTATCTCCGGCGAAGTAATCAATTATAGCAACCCCATCTACGGGAGGAATACTCAATGGACTATTATCCGCCGGTCGAGTGACCTCTACATTCTCTCCAATAACCAGTTCACCCGTATTCACCTGATAACCTAAGTCTTGCCAATGGTCTGCACTCTCAACCATCTGTACAATCTCGCCATATATTCCAAATCCCAAAGCATGTGCCGAGACTAGAACATCAAGCTGATTTCTGTATGCTCGCTTTAAAACTGCATCGTTAGTTGCCCCGGGTGGAACGTTTCCGAGAGTTCTATCTAGATCAACATTAGGCTGCCCATCTCTATCAACGCCAAACAACTCACGTGGCTGGCGCAAATGGATATTCATGATGTCTTGAAGTTCGTCGTAGGCCCAAACGATGCTCTTTCTATCTCGCTCCCCTTTAGTCAATTTGAAAGCTAATTGATAGAAACTGTCAGGGAAATCCTGTCCTTCATCGATCAAAACATGATCGTAGAATTGATCTATTTCCTCACTATCCATTAACTTTCGACAAATTGCGCCAAAAGGAGTTTCCCCGAAGCCAACAGCCCTTTGCGCTGCCCCAAAGCTCATTGGAATGACATTTGCTCTCCGGCAGGCATCTGAGTAAACGCCCGGATAACTACTTCCACCCCACCCATGTCTGACATGAACAACTTTCCAGTTTGGATCTTCGTCGGAGTACAAACGAAAAAATTTTGTGATTAGGGTTTTGATCGTCGCTCGCAAGCTTTTTGTATAAAATGTAAATAGGATTTTTGCTTCTGGATCATTCAGATGTAGATGAGCGGCCTTCATGGCTAAGATCACTGTTTTCCCAGTACCTGCAAGTCCCCTAATACGGGCTGGTCCACCAACATCAACTAACGCAATATGTCGTTGAATTTCGTCGAAATTAGCTATTTGCCCTTCAATATCGGACAATGCTGCGGCCAAAACATCACGATCGCGATCTTCAACACGCCTCTTAGATGTCCTTGCCAGTGCCTTGGCACCCTCAACAATGGACCGAACTTCTCTGACAACATTTGCTGCTAGTTGCTCATGACGAATATCTCGTAGGAACTGCGCAAAACTGTCCAAACTGTTGCATACAGTACAGTCGATATCATCGTCATCATTAGGCTCATCAACACCTAAAGATAGAATGACTGGGTTTATATCTACAATCGTACTTGTTCTCGATTTTCGAAGCACACGGCTTCGTACCAGCCTCGAATGTAGGTTACCCGAGAAGTCATCAAGGTCCTCAGCTAACTCATCTACTTCGTCAGGCGACCTCTGAAACAGGGTCTTGTCGCAAAAGCGAAGAGGAACAAATCCGTGCTCTGGAGAAAACAGCAGCAAATCTGGTCTAAACACTGATGTCTCATAGTCAGAGTATGACGGAAAATCGTAATATATAATCGCATTGTCGATATGCAATGCTGCATCATTTGCTTGCAGATAATCAACAACCTCTCTGGCTATCGGATCATTCTTCCATCGGTTTGAAGTAACAACAATCTGCAAAGACACGTCGAATATTCCCAATCACCAAATGAAACTTTTAATAGAATTCCTACTTTACACCCAACTATATTTCGAGACTATCAACTATGTAAAATTGAAATTTATTTTCACTCCGCCGCATCACTCCCCAATCGGTTAAGCGCGCGTGTCATTAGCGCGCGCAGCTTGGCCGGGCGGAGCGGTTTGTTGAGCAGGGAGTAGCCCTGGGCGGCGATCAGGTCTGCGGTCTCGGACGCGCGGTCGGCGGTGATGATGACGCCCGGCACGTTAACGCCGTGAACATCACGAAGCCGGATCAGGACATCAAGGCCGGTCTGGCCGGAATCAAGGTGGTAGTCGGCAAGGATGATGTCCGGGGAAAACGGCTTTTTGCCGTCATTTTCCTGGGTCAGCAGGTTTTCGGCAGCCGTGCCGGATTGGGCTGTCACCACGACGCAATCCCAGTTTTCGAGCATGGCCCGCATGCCATCCAGGATCGCCGGTTCGTTATCAAGGCACAGCACGCGAAGGCCGCCCAACTCGCCCGCCATGCGGCGTTTGGGTTTGGGCGTGGCGGCTGTATCGGCAACGCCCAGTGGTACTTCGACCGAGAAGACGGTGCCGCGACCGGGGCGTGAGCGCACCGAAACCGGATGGCCGAGCGATTTGCCAAGGCGATCCACGATGGCAAGGCCAAGACCAAGCCCCTTCACATCGGTGGTTTCCGGGCCTTCCAGGCGATGGAATTCGCGGAAGATGATTTTCAGTTTGTCTTCGGGGATGCCAGGCCCGCTGTCCCAGACTTCGAGTTTCAGCGTGTCACCGCGCACGCGGCAGCCGACCACCGCCCCGCCGGTGCGGGTATAGCGCATGGCGTTGGAAATGAAGTTTTGCAGAATACGCCTAAGCAAGCGACTGTCACTGCGCACCCACAGATCACGCTTATGGACCTTGAAGCTCAGCCCCGCATTTTCGGCAATCGGGCCGAATTCAGTTTCAAGCGCGCCCAGCACATCATTGATGGCAAAGTCGCGAATGGTCGGTTGCATGGCACCTGCGTCCAGCTTGCAGATATCGAGAAGTTCGTTGAGCAACTCCTCAACACCCTTGAGCGACAGATCCACCTTGCCGACCAAATCAAGTATGTCATCCGCCAGCCCCTGCTTGCCACCAAGTGCGACCGTAAACAGGCGCGCGGCATTAAGCGGTTGCAGCAGGTCGTGGCTGGCGGCGGCAAAGAAGCGGGTCTTGGTATCATTCGCGGTTTCGGCCTGTTCCTTGGCATCCGAAAGCTCTGAGTTCAGCACTTCCAGCGCATGGGTACGTTCGGTCACGCGGGCTTCGAGGCCTTCGTTGGCTTCTTTCAGCGCCTGTTCGGCGGTCTTGCGTTCGGTGATGTCGTGATAGATGCAGAAATAGCCCAGCACTTCGCCGGTTTCGTCAAAGTGCGGGATATAGGTGCCTTCGGCATAGCGGCCTTCGCGCACGCCAAGGGTGGCGCGTTCGTCATTGCGGTTGCGCGTGATGGCGGGGAATTCGATCTCGAAACTCTGGCGGTAGCCCTGCAAAACAAGATCGATCATCGGGGCGAGATGGACATAGCGTTCCTCGCCCACTGCTTCGCGGACGGACATGCCATGGGCCTCAACCCGACGCAGACCAAACATCCGCTCATACGGGCGGTTGGTAAAGCGCAGGCGCTGATTTTTATCGGCGTACGCAATCATCACCGGAATGTTGTCGGTATAGATCCGGATGTTACGTTCGCTATCGCGCAGGGCTTCTTCAGTGCGCACGCGCGCGGTGATATCGGCAATGGTGGCAACAAAGCCGCCATCAGGCATCGGGTTGGTACGAACTTCGAGCACCATGCCATCAGCACGCTTGCGCTCATAGGTGTGGGGCAGTCGGCGCATCTGGGGTGCGGCATTACGCCCCAGCAGAATATCAATATCGACTGCCCGGTTGCCGTTATCGCGGCAGATATGGACAAGCTCCGACAGCGGCAGGGTGACCTGAATGTCGCTTGTTGAAATGCCAAGCAAATCAATGAAACGGTGGTTCCAGGTGGCGAGGCGCAAGTTCTGGTCAAACACCCCCACCCCTTGCGAGATGTTTTCAAGCGTGTTGAGCAAAAGGTCGCGGTTGAACTTGATGGCCTCGGACGCTTCATCCAGCAGTTCCATCGCATCACGGCGTGATACGGCCTTGTCGGGCAGCAATAGAGCCATGACAACGCGCGAGGATGCGGCGCCGACGGCACCAGACAGCAGATGTTCGGTAAAATTGGCGGCATCAACATCGGCAAGATCGGATCGCTTGGTTTCGCCATCGCGCGATTGCAGGTAATTGCGAAAGGCGCGCTGCGCCCAATGCTTGCCAAGGAACCTTGCCGCAAGATCTTCAAGATCGCCCAGCGTCACCCGGCCCGGCCAGGTATCGTTGCGCGCCTTGGTATCCTTGCGCCAGACATCGACAAAGACCTGCGCTTGACGGCGTTGGGTGACACCCTGCACCCCAACGGCCGAGCCGACAAACATCAAAACGAAATTCACGCCAAGCGACCAGACAACCCCGTGGGTCAGATGATCTTCAATCCCCACACCCAAAAGGGCCTGCGGGTTCAGAATGCCAATGCCAAACGGCCCGTCGGTCAGGAGCGAGGATGGCAACAACCCGCCCTGTACAAAGGCCGGCATCAAAAGCGTATAGGCCCAAAGCACAAAGCCCGACGTCAGGCCAAGCCGCACACCCGTCCGGTTGATGTTTTTAAGATAGATCGCGGCGAGAACAGCTGGGCCGAACTGCGCCATGGCGGCAAAGGACAGCATCCCGATATCCGCCAGCGCATAGTTTTCCGCCAAAAACCGATAGAAGCCATAAGCCAGAAACAGGATGGCAATGATGGCGGCCCGGCGAATTTTCAATAACACCTGACTGACATCACCAGACATGCGTTTCTGGAGGCGTTCTGAACGCAGCAAAAGCGGCATGACCAGATCGTTACAGACCATGGTCGAAACCGCAACACAGGACACAATTACCATCCCGGTACTGGCCGACAACCCACCGATAAAGGCAAATACCGCCAGCCAGTTCTGCCCGCCAAGTAAGGGCAAGGTCAAAACAAAGGTATCGGGATTGACCGCCGGGTTATGGCCAAACATGAACAGACCGGCAATCGCAATCGGCACGACAAAGATATTGATCGCAACCAGATAGGCCGGGAACAGCCAGCGGGCGCTGGTCAGGTTGCGGCTGTCATCGTTTTCAACAAAGGTGACATGGAACTGGCGCGGCAGACAGAAAATGGCAAACCCCGCCAGCATGGTGGCGATAAAGAAGTTTGATGTCAGCCAGGTATCGGGAATAAACATCTGCCGCACGGTGGGATCAGACAGGGCGCGTTGATTGATATCGACAAAGCCGTCAAACATCCCGTAAACGACAAAGAAGCCGACCATCAAAAGGGCTGCAAGCTTGATCAGGCTTTCAAACGCCACCGCCAGAATCAGGCCGTCATGATGTTCGGATGCGTGGATATAACGCACGCCAAACAGGATCGCGAACACAGCCATCAGGATGGTGACGTAAAACGCCGTATCCTTGGAAAAATGGCCTTCGGAATGGCGGACAACCTGTTGCCCAAGATCGCCGATCAGCACATCAAACGACATCGACACCGCTTTGAGCTGAAGCGAAATATAGGCCAGCACGCCAACCACCGCGATCAGCGCAACAAGGGCGGCCAGACTTTGGCTTTTGCCATAGCGCGAGCCAAGGAAATCAGCAATCGAGGTAATGTTTTGCTTGTGACAGACCCGGGCGATTTTGGTCATGATGCCAAAACCGAAAATCATCACCAAAATCGGCCCGATATAGATCGGCAGGAACGCCCATCCCCCGGTGGCCGCCGAGCCCACCGAGCCAAAGAAGGTCCAGCTTGTGCAATAGACCGCCATCGACAGGGCATAAATCGTCGGCTTTAATCTGGATGCGCGCCACTTGTCGGCATATTTGTCGCCATAATGGGCAATGGCAAACAACAACCCGATATAGGTCATGGCAACAATAAAGATCAGTCCGCCCTGAAGCATCGACGCAAACGCCCTTGTTATCGCCGCCCATTCAGGCGGTCACAATTATCTGTTATCGGGGACTATACCACGGCGGGTGAATTGTCTAAAACGGCGCAAATCGATTTGAGACCAAAGATCAAGGAAAGCGTGGTTCAGATGGCTTCTGATTATGGCTTTTACGCCGGTATCCTGCGGTTCGTCGCAAAAAAGACCGAAACAGATGACGCCGAAATTCGCATCATGATGGGCCATCTGGCCGGGATTGCCGATGCGATTGAACAAAGCGGTCGCTTCATGGTCGAACGCAACAATTGCGAAAGTGCAGCACGCGCCTTTGCAGGTGTCGCCAAGTTCCTTCAGGAACGCATCCTGCCAGAGGCACTGAATGCCGGAAACGAGGGCGCGGTCGAACAGCTTAAATGGGCGATTGAAACGTCGCTGGTCCTCGCCGCCGAACTGGTCAAACGGGCCGCCAATGAGGAGCTCAAGGATCAGGACAGGTTCACGTTCGATTTGCCCGCAGCACCAAAAGCGCCGACCGTGCACTAAGCCATTTGTAGCAGCGAAGACCCGACAACAAAAAAGGCCGACACCCGAAGGTGCCTGCCTTTTTCATTTAAGTTGCCTTGGCGCTTAGTAAGTGCCGTTGGCAAAAACATTGGCGCGCTGGTTCAGCGCGGTTGCCTCGAATTCCTTGCCGTATGGGGCGGCTTTCTTGGCGAAATCCATCACGGACGCATAAATGCGACCGGTGAGTTCGTTCTTCGCAGCAATTTCTTCAAGCGCCTCTTTGGAGGCCTTGGCAAAGGCATTGATCAGATCGTCATTGAAGTGACGGATCTCGGTGCCTTTTTCAAGGATCGCCTGATAGGACTGAATATTGTTGAACGCAAAGTCCGACAGGGTCTGTTCGGCATTGGCCTGTGCGGCAACCGCGACGATTTCCTGAAGGTCTTCGGGCAGTTCAGCGAACTTGTCCTTGTTGATAAAGACTTCGATGCCCGAACCCGGTTCGGCGAATGCCGGGGTGTAGTAGTATTTGGCAACCGATGCGAGGCCAAAGGCATAATCGTTCCACGGACCAACCCACTCGGCTGCGTCAATCGCACCCGACTGCAAGCTAGGCAGGATGTCGGCGGCCGGCAGAAGCGACGGGGTCGCACCCAGACGGCGCATGGCTTCGCCACCGATACCGGCATAACGGACCTTAAGACCCTTAAGATCGTCAACCGAGTTGATTTCCTTGTTGAACCAGCCGCCTGCCTGAAGGCCCGTGTTACCGGCCAGGAACGGTTTGACGTTGAACTGGGCATAAAGCTCGTCCCACAGCGCCTGACCACCGCCAAAGCGCAGCCAGCCGGAAAGCTCCCAGCCCATCAAACCGAACGGAATGGTGGTAAAGAATGAAACAGCCGGGTCCTTGCCAAACCAGTAATACGGGGTGGAGTGCGCAAGATCAGCAACACCCTGTTCGACCGCATCCATGCATTCCAGCGCCGGGACCAGTTCACCCGCACCGTAAACGGTGATGTTCAGGCGACCGCCCGACATCTTGTTGACACGTTCGGCAAACAGTTCGCCGTTCGCGCCAAGACCTGGTGTTCCTTTCGGCCAGGGCATGACCATGCGCCAGTTGATGGTTTCATTTGCTTTGACGATTGATGGTGCAGCGGCAGTAGCGGCAAATGCGCCTGCGGCAACGCCTGCACCGCCCAGAAACGCGCGACGTTTCATTGTGGGGCTCCCAATATTGGTAAAATTTTGCGTAAAAAGTTCACGAAGATAATTTCGTAACCTTGTTTGGGTCCAAAGTTACGGTTTTTGGCGCAAGCAACAATTAACGATTGCGGGATGCAGCATCGCACTGAGCGCATGACATCGACATTTCGTCGATAAATTTTCAACCATAGAGCCAAACAAAAAGGGACTGCCAGAATGGCAGTCCCTGATCGGGGATCGAACCGAAGGTCCGATAAAGATATTAGAGCACGTCGCGTTTAATCTGTATCATTTTGTTTGTTTTTGGCGAACTGTTTGGCAAGGCACAGCGTGCAGAGCGATGCGGCGCATCGGTCAAACGATGTAACGCCGCGAAACGTCGCCAAAATCAAACCCTTCGGGCCGGGACAGCCTTCCGCCCCACTGCGTCAGGATCCTTGACCGTAGCCCCGCTACGCTTTGCGGATCTTTCCTAGTGCGACAGAAGACTGTCTCCGGCAAAATGGTGCAGATTAAACGCGACGTGCTCTAGCCCGGTCTTAGTAGCCCCAGACCTTTGCACGGTGCATCAGACCGGTTGCCTCGAATTCCTTGCCGTAACGTGCAGCTTTCTTAACCAGGTCAAGGTAGCTTGCAGCAATTCGGCCAGCGAGGTCGTTCTGGCCAGCAATTTCATCAACAGCGGCCTTGGAATGTTCGGCCAGCGCCATGATGACTTCGTCGGGGAACTGACGTACCTCGACACCCTTGTCGATCAGCGGCTGATAGGACTGGATGTTGTTAAAGGTGAAGTCGGCAAACGTGTTTTCGGCAATCGCCTGTGCGGCAAAGCGAATGATCGCCTGCAGATCCGGTGTCAGCGCGTTAAACTTGTCCTTGCCAACAAAGATCTCAAGACCCGGGCCAGGTTCGTGGAAGGCCGGGGTGTAGTAGTATTTGGCAACCTGATACAAACCAAACGCCATATCGTTCCACGGGCCAACCCATTCGGCCGCGTCAATTGCGCCCGACTGCATCGCCGGCAGGATTTCACCCGGCGGGATCATGGTCGCGTTGGCACCGGCACGGCGCATGGCTTCGCCACCAAGACCGGCATAGCGCATTTTAAGGCCCTGAAGGTCATCAAGCGAATTGATTTCCTTGTTGAACCAGCCACCGGCCTGCATGCCAGAGTTACCGGCATAGAACGGCACAACGTTGAATTCTTCGTAAGCTTCTTCCCAAAGCTTCTGACCATCGCCAAAGCGGATCCAGCTTGAAAGCTCCCACGCAGTCAGACCGAACGGGATGGTCGAGAAGAAGTTAAGGGCCGGGTTTTTGCCCTGCCAGTAATACGGGGTACCGTGCGCCATTTCGGCGACACCCTGCTCGACCGCATCCATGCATTCGAACGGCGGCACCAGTTCACCCGCACCATAGATGGTGATGTTCAGGCGACCAGCCGACATCTCCTTGACCATGGCGGCGAACTTTTCGGCATTGGTGCCAAGTCCCGGGGTTCCTTTTGGCCATGGCATTACCATGCGCCAATTCAGCGTTTCCTGTGCGGATACAACAGCCGGTGCTGCAACCGAGGCAGCAAGCGCACCCGCGCCCAGTCCGGCCCCTTTTAGAAACTGACGACGTTTCATTCCGATCCCCTTAAATTCTTGTGTTTTGGTGGTTTTTTGCGCAACCACCAACTTGCGGAGGGGAATTTTGTCGAAAACGACTGTCCTTTTCCACTATTTTTGCCGAAATCAGGAAATATTTTTTCTTGCCGCTACGGAATGCTGGCCTTCAGTCCGCCAACAGTGTCTTACGACCCAAGGTAGCGATTGTAATCGGCGACGAACTGTTCAACCGTGCCCGCCCCAAGCGGCGTGTTGTAATATTGCTTCCAATAGGCTGCCAGCCCGTTGACGTCGTTGGGATCGGTCGGCATCGCGGCTGGTGCCCGGTAGTAGCGAATGCGACAAAGCGCCGTGGCATAGGCCAGATTGGTCGCCAGTTGTGCATCCTTGTCGGGCGTGCCGTCTGCTTGTGCTGGTTGCGGGGCAAGAAACCCGTCCACCTTGGCCTTGAGGTCCGCCCGGTAATCAAGATAGTTTTCATAACAATCATGCAGGGTTGCCGGTTCCATCTGGAAAATTCCCAGCGCCGGACCACCTCCGACCTGTTCAATATAATCTCCCAAATGACTTTCATGGGCGGCTGTACCCATGATCAGGTTTTCCGCGACGTCTGATGCAGGCAATCCAAGAGCCGCCAGAACCGGTTTGACGACAAGGGTGCGAAGCTGCGTGGCATTGATTGGCATAGGAGCCTCCATTCGACCAATGGTATAAGGACCCCTATGACGCAGCAGATCGGGAAATGAGAAATCTTTTCTGTTTTTTCTCTTTATCCGCGCAATTTAACACATGGAAACAGTATTTTAATTACATAAAATTGCATCATGCTAACCTTTTGGATAGTTAAACTAGACCACCAAGGTCCAACTTAAAGAAACAGCATCTTTTAAGTGTTCACATTGCTTGTTGTTTCTCGGGGGATCAAACGTGGTACATCCTGAACTTAAAAGCCGTCTCGACTTCATCGGACTGGACGAACCTAAAATAAAACAGCTCAAACGCGCATGGCCCGTGATTGAAAAAAACCTGCCGGGCATGCTTGATCAGTTTTACCATAAGGTGATGAATAACGCGGCTCTGGCAAAAATTGTCGGTGATCCGTCAAACATTGATCGCCTGAAGAATGCCCAGGCCAAACACTGGGCCAAACTTTTTGACGGCGCATTCGATCAATCCTTTTACGACGACGTGCGCCGCATCGGTAAGGCTCACGAACGCATTGGCCTGACGCCCGAGGCATATGTTTCGGCCTATAACTTCATGCTTGGCGAAATCACCGCCGTGCTGTGCAAAAATTTCAATCGTGATTCACAACTGCCGTTGATGATCATCGGCTCGACCAATGCGCTGCTGATCGATGTCGAAATGGCGATTACGGTCTATTACGAAGAAACGCAAAAGACCTATGCCGACAAACTTCAGCAAATGTCCGACGAGTTTGAAAAAACCATCGGAACGGTTGTTTCCGCTGTTTCAAGCTCGGCCGAAGACATGTCACAGGCATCTGAAACCCTGTTGGCCAGCATGCAAGAAACCCAGGGCGAAGTTGAAAAGGCCCGTGGCGCTGCTGAACTGTCTGCCGATAATGCCACCACCGTTGCCGGTGCGGCGGAAGAACTTGATAGTTCCATTCGCGAAATCTCGAGCCAGGTTTCGCGGGCCTCGACAATTTCCAACGAAGTGGAAGTGTCTGTACAACAAACATCAGACACGATCGAAACCCTCAATGCCGCCGCCGAGCAAATCGGCACTGTGGTTGACCTGATTGACAAGATCGCGAGCCAAACCAACCTTCTGGCCCTGAACGCCACGATCGAGGCGGCCCGTGCCGGCGAAGCGGGCAAAGGCTTTGCCGTGGTCGCAAGCGAGGTCAAAAACCTTGCCAATCAGACCGCAAAGGCCACCGGTGACATTACCGCCCAGATCAACAATGTGCAGCAAAGCACGGTTGCCGCGGTGAATGCAATTCACGGGGTCGCCGGCCAGATCAGCAACATCGTTGATTCCGTTACCGCCATCTCAGCAGCCGTCGAACAACAGGCCGCCGCCACCACGGAAATCAGTGGCAATATCAACGCGGTGTCTTCGGCCAATCGCGATGTGAACGGCAGCCTGGAAACCGTCAATGGCACCGCACAACGCACCAGCACGGTGGCGCAAAACGTCTCGGACGTCTCACGCATGCTTAAGCAGAATTCCGAAAAACTGCGGTCCGATGTTGATGCCTTCATCACGAAGCTGACGTCATAGGATCAAACACCGCCTTCACCCCCGAGGCCGTGCTGCTTAAGCCCGTTGCTAGCGGTCGCGTGCCTCGGACGGTGTGATACCAAAGACGCGCTTGAAGGCGGTTGCGAAATTGGCCGGGCTTTTATAACCCGCTGCCCAGGCGGCCTGTGCAATCGTCAGGCCGTCCTTTTCCATGGCATCGCGGGCCGCGACGAGGCGGCTTTCACGGATGAAATCCTTTACCGTCATGCCATAGGCATCCTTGAAGATGCGCTGCATGCTGGTGACACTGATCCCGATGGCGGCTGCAATGGTCGGAAGGGTTTGCTGTTCCGGGTCACTGGCCAGAATGAAATCACGGATTTCCTGTGCACGATGATGGCGATCTAGCGCATCCGGGCCGGAATTTTTGCCAAGCGTTGCCGTTTGGTCCTTACCGTTCTGAATGGCGGATAGTGCCTCGGCAAAAATCTCCAACCCGCGGCTTTCTTCATACAGCTCGCGCATAAGCGGATCCGTTGCATGCGGATAGATCAACTGATCAGCAAGTGCGAGTACCCGGCGTGACGGCCGCCAGCTGCGCACAGAAATGCCAGCATTGAAAAAATCGGCGATTTCACGATAGCGGGCCGGTGACTTGCCAAGCTGGCGCAAGACCCAGTCAAACTGTGCCGAAATCATCACCTTGCTGATTTCGCTGCCTTTGTGGATATAACGCCTGACCTTCGAGGGCTGCGGCACCGCCCAGATAAAGCCGACCGGGTGATCCCGCGCATCAAGGTCAACCGGCACGCCGTCAAACTCGGCCTGCAGCCGTCCCTTCAGCATAATGGCGACCTTTACCGCCGCCCCGACATGATAGTCGGCGATGGCATCCTTCATCTCCATCGTGTCAGATGTGTGAATATCAAGAAACGACTGCGTATCGCTAAATGACATGCGCCCGCTCATCAACGCGCCGCGACTTGCCAAGGCGTTGCCGAGCTCGCCTGTTTCCTGGATAAGGGTGCCGCGTTTTTCCAGATGGCTCCTGGTAATAGAGTCACGCCGCGTTATTTGCCGGTGTGCTGTTACCCCCACAAACCTCTCCTGCATCATTTTGAAGTCACAAAGCATCTTTGAACATGCAATCGGCGCCGAACGGCCTTTGCAAAGACATGCTGACGATTTCGCAAACATGTCCGGCGATTTGGCAAACATCATTCCTGTTGCATCCCCGCCTGCGAAAATAATATTCACAATCATTCGCATTTGCAATTATATTTCTCAGGAAATGAACATGCCACAGTCACCCTCGCCAACCTCGTCGCCCCGGATCAGCGCCCTTTTGCGCACAACCGTTCTTGCCGGTTTTTCGCTTGCGGTTTTGCCATCAATCACCTTTGCCCAACAGGCCAACAACGATGAAACCGTGACCAAGCCCCTCGAAGTCACCGCATCGGCCAAATCGGCACAGGGCCTTCCGGGTGGCGTTTCGATTGGCCAGGAAGAATTGGATCGCAAAAACCCGCAGACCATGAAGGATGTCTTTTCATCGGACGCGTCGGTTAAAGTCGGCGGGCCGACCGCCATCGTTCAGAAGGTCTATGTGCAGGGTATCGAGAATACCAAGCTCAACGTTCAGGTTGATGGCGCCCGTCAGGTAGATTCAAGCTTCCACCATATCGGAACAGCGATCATTGATCCGGCGATGCTGAAATCGGTTAATGTTGAATCCGGTGTCGCCCCGGCGGATGCCGGGCCACATGCCTTGGGCGGATCGATGTCTTATGAAACCCGTGATGCCCGGGACGTTCTTGAAGCCGGTGACACGTTCGGTGGCTGGGGCAAGTTGCAGTACAACTCAAACACCAAGGGCTTTGCCGAATGGCTGACCGTTGCCGGACAGTCAGACGGGTTTGAAGCGCTGGCGTATCTGAAAAACAGCAATCAGGGCAATTACAAAGACGGCGACGGTGATGAGGCGATTGGCACCGCCGATGGCAGCGAAAGCGGACTGGGCAAGTTTGCCTTTACCGGCAATGACGGTGGCCGTTTCGAAGCGTTTGCCAGCCATCTTGAAGATGAAGGTGTCCGCCCGTCCCGCCCGAACTATGCGGTTCTGGCCAACGGCGCAGCGCCACAATGGCTGTCCTATCGCGATACGTCGGTTGGGGTGAGCTATGTCGATGAAATGCCGTCTGGCCAGTTCGATCCGGAATTCAGTCTGGCATACAGCCGCACGGTTCTGAACATTCCGGCCCTTCAGGGTGGTGCGAACTTCTATCACGTCAAATCCGATATCCAGTCCATCAACGGCAAGGTCGCCAACAATTTTGAAGTCGATAACGGTGTCATCACCGCCGGGATTGATTTCTATCGCGATGAGGCAACCGGATATCACAACCGATCCCCGCGCAACGGTAGCTATTCGGAAACCTCGACCGATATTGGCGCATTCTCGCAAGCTCGCCTGTCCCTGACCGATCAGTGGCGCGTGTCGTTCGGCGGCCGTGCCGATCAGCAATGGTTCGAAGGCCTGACCGGTGAAGACTTTTCCGAATTCGGACTAAGCGGCAATGCCAACACCGAATATGATCTGACCGAACAGCTGATGGTCTATGGTGGTGCCGGGACGACGTTTGGTGGCCTCCCGCTTGGTGAATCGGCAATTTATGAATTCAGTGGCAACTGGAATTATGACGGTTTTGCCCCTTCGCGGTCCTATAACGCAAAGGTCGGTTCGCGCCTTGCGCTTGATGACTGGACGCTGGATGGAAACCTTTTCTACAACCTGATCGATGAATCCCACGATCTGTCCAGTGCAACGCGTAACTCGACCGTCGATCTCGATACCCGTGGTGTCAATCTGTCTGCCATGTATTCCTATGGTCCGGGGTTTGCGCGCCTGACCTACTCACACACCAACGTCAAAACCGACGGCGGCGTCCCGCTGAGCACCGAGGCCTCCTATCAGGGCGTCATCATGGGTGACATGTTCAACTTCGATGCCGGTCACAGCTTTGATAGCTATGGGCTGCGCGTTGGCGGCAATGCGGAATTCGCCCTTGCCGATGACAGCCCCGAAGAACGTGGCAACGAAAAACTCGATAGCTACTTCGTTGCCAATCTCTATGCCGAATGGGTCCCCGGAGTGTTGAACGATGCAGTTACCCTGCGTGTGGACGCGCTGAACATCCTTGATCGCGATTACATCGACCGCGCAACAACCGGTTATGACAGCACGCGCATTAGCGAGCCGTTCCACGAACCCGGACGCACTTTCCTGATTTCGGCGAAGGTCGATTTCTAGGACGCGAAGAAACACACTTCAAACCGAAATGGGTAGCACATCAGGTGCTGCCCGTTTTGGCGTTTGAAATGCACGAAAAGACAAACCTTCAGGATAACCTGACATGAAAATTCGCAATCTTCTTGCCCTTGCTGCGGCGACACTGATCTGGAGTGCAAACGCGTCCGCTGGTGAAACGGTCACACTAACTGATATTGCCGGACGTGAAGTCACCGTCGAGGTGCCGGTCAAACACATGATCCTTGGCGAAGGGCGTTTCCTGCCGTCCATCGGTATTCTCGATCCGGAAAATCCGGTGCGCTGGATTGCCGGAATGATGGGCGACTTCAAATCGCTTGATCCGGCATCCTTTGCGCAATATCGCGAAAAATTTCCCGAGATTGATGATATTCCGCTGGTTGGTCGTCAGAACGAAGAAACGTTTTCTGTTGAAAAGGCCGTGACAGTCGAACCCGACGTGGCAATTTTCGGCATGTCGGGCGGCCATGGGCCCGGTTCCACCAGCCACGAAGTTCTGTCAGTCATGGGGGCGGCAGATATCCCGGTGGCGATGATCGATTTTCGGGCCAAGCCGTTTGAAAACACCCCCAAAAGCATCCGTCTTCTCGGCAAGCTGATGGGCAAGGAAGAACAGGCAGAAGCCTTTGTGAAATTCTATGAGGAGAACCTTCGAAAGGTGACCTCACGCGCCACAGAGACAACCGAAAAACCCAGTGTCTTCCTTGAAAGCCGTGTCGGCCTTGCCGAGAACTGCTGCGAAGCCATGGGCAACGAGATGATCGGCAAGTTCGTTACCCTGGCTGGTGGTAAAAACATCTTTGCCGATACCGTTCCCGGCGTAATCAGCCAGATATCGGTCGAACAGGTGATCTTCACCGACCCGGACGTCTATATCACCACGGCCATCGGATCGTCCGGGCTGGATGCGGAAACAAATGCGCGGCGCATTGTTCTGGGTGCAAAGACAAATGCCGATCAGGCACGTGCGTCCTTGGCACGCAGTATGGAACGGACCGGCCTGCCGCTTCTGAGTGCTGTCAAAAACAGGAAGGTCTATTCCGTCTGGCATCACATTTATAACAATCCGATCAATGTGTTTGCCCTGCAGGCGATGGCAAAGTGGCTCCATCCCGACATCTATGCCGACCTTGATCCCGACGCCGAACTGGCAACATTTTTCGAGCACTTTCAGGCGGTTGATCTGAATGGCGTGTACTGGATCGGCCTGAACGACGCGCCGTCGCCATAAACCGACCCAGCCCCGCAAACACAAACAGAGAGATCGCCAGATGTTTACCACAAAGGGATCGGTCAAAACCGATAAGGCCGCCAAGTATCTTGTCCAGCTGTGCAAGCATTTCGCCCACAAGGTCGAAGTCGATCTGGGCGAAACCACCGGCAATGTGGCATTTCCCATGGGGCCGTGCGTCATTACCGCCCATGAGGACCGACTGACCTTTGACGGGCAGTCACACAAGCCCGAGGGTATCGAGAGCATGAAGGGTGTGATTATCGTCCATCTCGACAAATTCGCCTGGCGCGAGGCACCACTTGATTATCACTGGGAGGACGGCGAAACGCCTGATGCCTAAACGCGCCTTACGCAAACGAAAACGCCAGCCTTCATGGGCTGGCGTTTGTCATTCTAGTGAAGCTGATAGGCGACCGGCACGGTCCAGACGACTTGTTGTTCGGTCATCTCATCGGGGAATGGCGGGAATTTCCGCACCCGTTCGATCAGGCGTTCGGTTTCACGATCAAGGATGCTTGATCCGCTTGAACTGACCATACTGGCCTCAAGCACCGTGCCATCGCGCGCAATGACAAGGCGAATACGATTTTCGCCCTCGATCCGTCGACGCATGGCGCGTTCGGGATATTCGCGGTAACGCGCAAGTGTTTGAAGAACCGATGCCTGATAATCAACCATCTTGGCCTGGCTTGCCGCACCACCACCACTACCAGCCGATGAACTGGCCGCCT
Organism: Thalassospira sp. A40-3; assembly: GCF_015871485.1. Lineage (NCBI taxonomy): Bacteria > Pseudomonadati > Pseudomonadota > Alphaproteobacteria > Rhodospirillales > Thalassospiraceae > Thalassospira > Thalassospira sp. A40-3. The sequence goes on along the minus strand of NZ_CP065428.1, from coordinate 1,526,777 downwards.
GACTTTGGGTGGTTTCACCCGTCGTGCCCTCTGACTTGACAGAGTTGGTCAGCCCGGAGGGCTGTGGCGTTGGCTGGGCGGCTTTTGCGACCGGCTCTGGCGCCTTGGTCGGCTTTGGGGCCTCTGCCTGCTCTAGGGGTGGTTTGGGCTTCATGCGCACCGGCAGGACCTCTGCCAGCTGCTGTTCGACAACCGGCTCGGGCACAGGTTCAGGCTCCGGTTCGGCGACTTGTTCAATGACCGGTTCTGGTTCCGGGATGGGTTCTGGCTGTTCCTCGACGACTTCCGGCTCTGGTTCTGGGAGAACTTCCGGCTCAGGCTCTGGTTCCGTCTCGACCACTTCCTCTGGGATCGGTTCAGGCTGGGTTTCCTGTTCCGGATCCGGTTCGACGATTTCTTCGGGCACTTCGGCGGCCATGCTGTCGACGGCGTCGGCACTTTGGGTGTCTGTCTCGGCCTCGCCGGTTTCGGCCTGCCCGGCACCCAGCGAAATGCTGATGCTTTGTACGGCCCCTGCCCCGCCCCAACCCGATGGCTGCGGATCGGGCATGGCAAGCACGATCCCGCCAGTCAGGACAAGACCGGTCAGCCCGGTTGCAATCAAAAGATCAACGCGTTTGGACATGCTATTCCTGACCCGGCTGCATGGCCGTCATCAATTGGACCTTTTCGATGCCAAGTTCCTGAAGGCGCGCCAAAAGGGTCACGACCTTGGCACCTTCGACTTCGCGGTCGGCCCGGATTTCGACCGGACGGCCGATATAATCGGCTGGCAACATCGACGACAGGCGGTCAAGTCCCCCCGTCAGATCATCAATCCCGATTTCGCCATTGCTGCCAAACCACAGGACAATGGTGTCTTCCGGCTGGCCTTCGGCCGTTTGGCTGGCGGGCGGATCAACTTCAAAGGGACCGAGTTTTTGCAGGCTTCCGGCAATCATGAAAAAGATCAAAAGCAGGAAGACGATGTTGATCAAAGGCAACATCGGTTCCTGAACCGGTCCATCCTCGGCAATCTGGATGCGGCGTTTCATTCAATGAACTCCACATCCGTGACACCACCGCGGCCCAGCGTATCCATAACTTCGACCAGTCGTTGCAGATTGGCACCATTGATCGGCCGCAGGCGAACGGGTGATCCGTCATGATCGCGCATAAGCGTCGGCGCCAGATTCGAAAGCGCAATCGCATTGCCATTGATCGACAGGCCACCATTCACATCGACCTCGACCGTGACCGGTCGGGTATCGCTTTGGCTGGTGGCGCGACCATCGGTGATGCTGACCGACATCTCAAAGCCCTTCCAGTCAAGGAAGCTTGAAGCCAGCATGAAGAAGATCAGCAGGATAAAGACAACATCAATCAGCGGGGTCAGACCGATCATCGGTGTAGAACCGCTGTTGCGTTCGCGCAGCTGCATGGGGCGACTTTCGGAAACGGGTTTTATTCGGCGGCGTGGCGCAGTTCGGAAATGTTTGATGCAAGGCTAAGCGTCTTGCGGGCCAGTTCACCGCGATTGACCACCAGGGTACAAACATCTTCCATCGTGGCGGCGGCACGGCCAATCACGCCCTGCATCCACATATGAAACGCGGTTGCCGGGATCGCGACCACAAGGCCGATGGCAGTTGTCAGAAGTGCCAGCCAGATACCGCCAGACAGCACAGACGGATCAATACGGCTGCCAGCCCCTTCCATGCGCTGGAAGGCCTCGATCATGCCCATGACGGTGCCGAGCAGCCCCAACAGCGGGCTTAGCACGGCAATGGCCGACATGATCCGCAGACCACCATTAAGACCATCGATTTCCTTGCGCGCACGCGAAGCAATCAGATCCGATGCTGCTTCACGTTCCTCAGACGAACTTACCGGAAGCATCATGCCCGACAGGGCAATACGCGCGGCCGGATGGCGACGGCGTGCCAGAATTTCGGCCGCCTGCTGCTCGTCACCCGATGACAGGTGACGTTCGATATCCTTTACAAAGCCATCGGCAAAAACACCACGGCGCAGGAAACCGACCAGCTTATAGAAGAACACCATAAGCCCGATCAGGGCCATCGCGGCCAGCACCCAGCCAACCACGCCAGCCCGGTCGACCTGTTCAATCACCGGAAGACCAACAAAGCCATCGAGCATACCGTTCGACTGGGTCGTTGCCGTCGCATCAATGGCAAGCCCGGTATTGGGGTCCACCATGACAGAACCGTCCGCATTAAGGTTTCCGGTCGCAGAGTCAGCCCCCACCGGGACGAGTGCGCCATCGGAAGAAAGCGGCGTTTGCGCATCCGAAGATGCGGCTGATGAATTCACAGGGTCAGACATGTAACTTTCCCGATCACAAAATTGATCACCACCAGACGTCCTGCTCTGGTGCGTTTGAAACTGATTTGCATTCTTTACAGGAAATAGAATTGCGATGCAATCGCAACCAACAGGCCGAAATACATTTTCATGCTGATCCCCTGTACCGAGCAGGTCATTCAGGGCGGGACAGGGTTTGCGTGATTGATTGGGAAATACGATGGCAAAAGCTAGGGCCAAAACCAAGATATGCAAAACCCCCGGAACTTCTGGGTTCCGGGGGTTTTGAATTGGTGAGCCCGACAGGATTCGAACCTGTGGCCAACTGATTAAAAGTCAGTTGCTCTACCAACTGAGCTACGGGCCCTCAACGTTGGTGAGCGGCGTTTTAATGGGCCAGACGGGATCGGTCAACCCCCCTTTTTATGCGAAGATGCACATCAGCCATGAAAAGACGTCAAATGGTGAAAAATACATGCCAATCGCATGCCTGAATGTGCCTTTGCGGACAGCGAAATATCGCCAATGGCAAGACGGGTTCTGGCGTCAGAAAAGATCGCGATTTGCAGGGAGAATCCGGACAAATAAAAAGCCCCCGAAACCGGTTGGGTTTCAGGGGCTTATTGGTGAGCCCGACAGGATTCGAACCTGTGGCCAACTGATTAAAAGTCAGTTGCTCTACCAACTGAGCTACGGGCCCTCAAGGTTGGTGAAGCGCGTTTTAATGGCACAGGCGGCATCGGTCAACACCTGTTTTCCATATTTTGGCTCTTTTTGCGCATTCAGCCCCAAAAACGCGAAAGCCGCCCCATGAAGGGACGGCTTTCGGTTGCAATAGTTCGAATATCGCGATTATTGCGCGTCGGCAGCAACCTGCATTTTGACGATCTGATCCGGGTCGGCAACACTGCCATTGGCCCAGGGCGCACCCTTTTTGATCATGTCGACATATTCCATGCCCTCAGTCACTTCGCCCCAGATGGTGTACTGGCCATCAAGATGCGGTGCATCTGCAAAGACGATGAAGAACTGGGAATCCGCACTGTTTGGGTTGGCCGAACGGGCCATGGAAACGGTGCCGCGAACGTGACGTTCATTCGAGAACTCGGCATCAAGCTTCTGGCCGGAACCACCGGTTCCGTTGCCTTTGGGATCACCGGTCTGCGCCATGAAACCTTCGATCACACGATGGAATTTCAGCCCATCGTAAAAGCCTTCACGGGTAAGTTCCTTGATCCGGGCAACATGTTTCGGTGCCAGATCCGGGCGAAGCTGGATCACAACGCGGCCATCTTTCAGGTCAAGATAAAGCGTGTTTTCCAGATCCTGAGCGACTGCGTCGTTTCCATTGGACATGGTTATAAATCCTAGTACGAGAGCGATAATTGAAAATAGACGAAAAAGACGCATGGCCTGCGTTATTCCTTTTCTTCTGCCAGCTTTTCGTGCAGCCGTTTCAGCACGTTTGCCGGCACAAATTCAGTGACATTCCCGCCCAGACGGGCGATTTCCTTCACAAAACGCGAAGAGACAAACTGTTGTTTGTCTGATGCCATCAAAAAGACGGTTTCAACTTCCGGCGACAGCCGGGCGTTCATCCCGGCCATCTGGAATTCATACTCAAAGTCCGATACCGCCCGAAGACCACGGATAATCGTGCTGGATCCGTTTTCCTGGGCAAACTGCATCAGAAGCGATGAAAATGGCTTAACTGAGGTACGGGCGGCAACTTCACCGCCCGCAGCCTTGAGCGCACCTTCAACCAGTGCACAGCGTTCATCGACCCCGAACATCGGACCTTTGCCGGCGTTGATCGCAACGCCGACAATCAGTTGATCGACGATCCGGGTCGCACGACGAATGATATCCATATGCCCCTGGGTTACCGGATCAAAGGTGCCCGGATAAATCCCGATACGCGATACGGTAGAAGACGTTTCAGTCATCGAACTTCCCGTTATTCGTCGCGGTCCGCTTCATCAGATGCCGGTACCTCAGACGCATCCTCATCAGATGCTTCCGGGGCCTGGTCGGCGGTTTCAACGGCACCTTCGGCACCCTCAATCACACCTTCCTCGCCATCGATGATCTCATCATCTTCATCACCAAGGTTTGACAGACGTTCGACTGCGACGACCTGTTCGTCTTCGGCAGTACGGAACAGCGTCACACCCTGGGTCTTACGCCCGGCAATACGGATGTCATGGGTCGGCATACGGATGACCTTGCCACCATTGGTGACCATCATCAGCTCGTCGCCTTCTTCAATCACGAAGGACGCAGCGACGTTACCGTTACGTTCCGACATCTCGATATTGGCAAAGCCCTGACCACCACGGCCGGTCACACGATATTCATAGGCAGACGTCCGTTTGCCATAACCGTTTTCAGTGACCGACAGGATCATCTGATCGCCACTGAGAATTTCCTGATACCGTTCTTCGGACAGCAGTTCGAGCGGAAGGTTATCAGCCGTGATTTCCTCGCGACGCAATTTGCCGGTGATAGAGAGGTATTCACCGCGCTCTTCCATCGAAACATGGTTGCCAAACAGAACCGACATCGCGATGACTTCGTCCTGATCGGCCAGACGGATGCCACGCACACCAACCGAATTACGGCCGGTAAAGACGCGCACGTCACCAACACGGAAACGAATGCACTTGCCCTGACGGGTTGTCAGAAGGATGTCGTCATCATCGGTACATGTCTGAACCGCAATCAGCTTGTCACCACGTTCTTCTTCAAGCTTCATGGCGATCTTGCCGTTTGATTTCACATTCACGAAATCGGCAAGGCTGTTACGGCGGACGTTACCGGTCGAGGTGGCAAACATCACATGCAGGTTCGGCCATTCTTCTTCATCGGGAAGCGGCAGGACCGTGGTGATATATTCGCCTTCTGACAGCGGCAACAGGTTCACAAGCGCCTTGCCGCGTGATTGCGGCGTACCCATCGGCAGGCGCCAGACCTTCATCTTGTAGACCATCCCCTCGGAGCTAAAGAACAGAACCGGGGTGTGGGTATTGGCAACAAACAGCTTGGAAACGAAATCTTCCTCGCGGGTTGCCATGCCCGAACGGCCTTTACCACCGCGACGCTGTGCGCGATAGGTCGACAGCGGAACACGCTGGATATAGCCGCTGTGCGACACGGTCACCACCATGTCTTCACGGGCAATCAGGTCTTCGATGTCATGTTCGAATTCTGCTTCCTGAATTTCGCTGCGACGCGGGTCGGCGAATTCATTACGCATTTCGGTCAGTTCATCCTTGAGGATGGTCAACTTGCGCTCACGCGAGGCAAGGATATCAAGGAAGTCCTTGATCTTCTCACCCAACTCGGTCAATTCGCCCGCGATCTTGTCGCGTTCGAGACCGGTCAGGCGATGCAGACGCAGCTCAAGGATCGCACGTGCCTGTGCTTCGGACAGGCGATACATGCCATCTGTTGAACCAACCTGGTTCGGATCAGCAATCAGTTCGATCAGCGGAACAATATCGCCCGCCGCCCAATCACGTTCCATCAGCTGTTCACGCGCAACAGTCGGATCGGCTGCATTACGGATCAGTTTGATGACTTCGTCGATATTCGATACCGCAATACCCAGACCCACCACGACATGGGCACGATCACGCGCCTTTTTCAGAAGGTGGATGGTACGACGGGTAATGACTTCTTCGCGGAATTCGACGAAGGCCTGAATGATTTCCTTCAGGTTCATCAGTTCCGGCTTGCCACGGTTCAGCGCCAGCATGTTGACACCAAACGAGGTCTGAAGCGCTGTAAAGCGGAACAGCTGGTTTAAGACAACATCGGCATTGGCATCACGCTTAAGCTCGATCACCATGCGCACGCCCGAACGGTCAGACTCGTCACGCAGATCGGAAATGCCTTCGAGCTTCTTGTCGCGGACCAGTTCGGCGATTTTTTCCATCAGGGTCGCCTTGTTCACCTGATAGGGAACTTCGGTCACGATGATGGCTTCGCGGTTGGCACGGATTTCCTCGACATGGGTACGTGCCCGCATGACGACAGAACCACGACCGGTCTTGAAGGCCGAATGGATGCCCGAACGGCCGAGAATAAGGCCACCGGTCGGGAAATCCGGACCATGGACAAATTCCATCAGACCTTCGACGGAAATGTTGGGATCATCGACATAGGCCATGCAGCCATCAATGACTTCGCCAAGGTTGTGCGGCGGAATGTTGGTTGCCATACCAACCGCAATACCACCGGCACCATTGACCAGCATGTTCGGAAAACGGGCCGGGATAACTGACGGTTCCTTGGTGGTTTCGTCATAGTTATCGCGGAAATCAATCGTATCCTTGTCGATATCATCGAGAAGGAAGTGCGCGGCCTTGGCCATGCGGGCCTCGGTGTAACGCATGGCGGCGGCCTTGTCGCCATCCATGGACCCGAAGTTGCCCTGCCCGTCAATCAGTTGCAGGCGCATGGAGAAATTCTGCGCCATACGGACCATGGCATCGTAAATCGCGCTGTCGCCGTGCGGGTGATATTTACCCATCACGTCCCCGACCACACGGGCCGATTTGCGGAACGGCTTGTTATATTCAAACCCGTTCTCGTGCATGGCGTACAGAATACGACGATGTACCGGCTTCAAACCGTCTCGGACGTCAGGCAGTGCGCGGCTGACGATCACGCTCATCGCGTAATCGAGGTAGCTGCGGCGCATTTCTTGTTCGATGGAAACCGGGAAGATATCGCGGTTCTCGGGATTGGTCTCTTTGGTGGACAAAGGCCGTGACCTCTTAAACGCTTGATCAGAAATGATTCAATCGGCGTGACATACACCTATTTGAAGGCACATGCCGGACCAGAAAGGCGGAAAGTATCAGGTTTGTCCCGCACAAACAATATTGACAAATCCTATCGCGCAAGGTTGGGCAATAAAGTTCAAAATTTCGCGAAAATTCGCGGATTTTCCGGTATATAAAACCGTCACTTCCCGCCCGATTTGTCGCCTTTGGGAACTTCCATCACCGGTGTCATCGGATCAGACTTCAAAACCTGCCCCGCGACATCCTTCGGTTTGCGGCCAAAACGCATCTGTGATGCGGCAATCCCGCCCAGAATGACCGCCAGGGCAATCAATGCATTGGGCTGCGGCACTTCGCCCAGCACGATAAAGCTGATCACCACACCAACGGCTGGCACCAGATAATTGTTAAACACAAGGAAGCTGGCCCCGGCCACCGCAATCAGTTGCAAAATCAGGAACATGGCAATACCGGTCGGAAACATGCCGAGATACATGATGGCAAGTGCGCCTTCAGGGTCCCAGTCCATTGTCCAAGGCTGATCGATAATCAGGGTAAAGGGCATCAGCATCAAGGCGGCAAATGTCAGGATCACGGCCGTCGATCCGATGCGCGGCTGATCACGCAGATTGCGCGCCACAAGCGACGAGATCGCATAACCGATTGCTGCAACCAGAATGGCCAACTGGAACAGGAACTCGCCCCCCAGCCCGGAAAGTGTTTCCGGCCCGACCAGCACAATCACGCCAATCGTTCCCAAAATAACCCCGACGACCTTGCCGGTCGAAAGCTTTTCATCATGGGTAAAGAAATGCGCCAGCACCACCGTGGTCAGTGGCACAGTCGACATCAGGATCGCGGCCAATCCGGCATCGACCTGTGTTTCGCCAAAACTGATCAAAAAGAACGGAATGGCATTGCCAATCAGGGCGACCATAAAGGTCGAAATCCAGGCACCCCGCCCCTTGGGCAGTTCGGATTTACGAATAGCAGCGAAACACCACAGAACAAGGGCGGCAAAGGACAGACGGCCACAGGCCACCACCAGCGGCGAATAGGCATGCACGCCGATTTTGATGAAGGTGAATGAACTTCCCCACATCAATGCCAGCAGCAACAGCAAGCCATATTCGCGAATTCCCGGACGTTTCATTTTATCAGCCCATTTTTGCCATACTTATTGGGCCTTATCGCGATGACGAACAGACCAGATCAAGCGTTAAGACCCATACGCTTTTTAATCAAGGAAATACCTTTTCACAGATTTTGCCCCAATAACAGCACGCTGCAGGCCGCTGAATGCAGTTTGCGAAATTCTCGCATAGATGCCCTGCCTTAAGGCAGATCAAAGCGTTTCAGAGATAAAAATGAAAAAAAGTCACCATCGACATAGAATAGTTGTTGCGAATGAATTGCAATTGCATTACATTACGCATAACAAAAAAATCGGGATATGAGATGATGAGTTATGTTGATCAGGAATTGACGGTCGAAGACATGCTTGCCGACCCGATCGTTCAGACATTAATGCGCTATGATGGCGTCTCTGCCAGTGATGTTCGTCACACGATCGAGCAGGTAAATCAGAATCGGCCGGAAAATCCGGTGGATGGCGCACATGCCGACGCATGGGCAACCACCACCCCTGTCAAACCAGGACTGCACAACACAGCGGCGTAACGCACCTGCCCCACCTTGGCGGTGCTATCGGGCGTTCAGGGCCCAGTCATATTCATAGTCGGCGATATCAAGTTCCGTGATATCGCCCAGAGCTTTCGTCAGCTCCGGCCCGGCGAATTTTCTCAGATGCGCGATGAATGCCGCATCACTTTTCCCGAAATCATCCCTATACCAGTCATACAGGCTTGAAAGCACAAACCCGCCATCGGCGTTGATGCGCACCGCGCGCGGATGGTTGATGAATTCACGCGCCGCCTGATCAAGCTGCGCTTCAAGCTTATCCGCGTCAAAGGCCTCCGGTGCCAATGCCGGGCAACCGATCGACGCACAATTGACCACATAATGAATACGCGCATCGCGCCAGATCGGGCGCAGGATGCGGTGTTCGATATCATCAAGGCTAAGTGTTCGGCCCTCGACCGTGATCAGCTTTTTGCCCCATGGGCCAGATGACAGCAACGATGAGAACAGCCCCGGCGAAATATCGATATCGCGTATACTGTCGACCGGATAATGATCGAGAACCACCTTGACGGTCAGCGCATTATACAGGTTCACCCAATAGGCAAATTGTTGATCACGGTTAAGCGCATCGACATTGACCTTGGTCATGGCATCGACATAGCCCGCGACCATCCCCGCCCCGCCATCACGGCTGGCGGCCGCATAATCAAAGCTGGTCACACCGGGCGCATGTTGGGTCACGTATCGATCCAGTACCGCCTGCCAATCGCCATGGTCAATCTCGACCGTACTGCTCGGATCATGGGCCTGCCAATCCGGCCATAAATCGGCATCCGGCGCAGCGTGCACGGGGCGCACCGACACAACAACCGCGACAGCAATCAGCAAAAAGGACAGGGCAACACTCAACGCACGCATGATCACCAAACCAGATTTCGACATATTTGATCCCACCTTACCCGCTGCGGGCAAAACCGGCGCATCAAACCGGCGTGATCACTCTCATCACGCCCGGTCATCTCCTTGATCGGCTTATATACATTTAACCCCAAGTTGGGTTATACTGGACGTCATGATACAGGCAGGTGCAATACAGGTTATCCCCGGCAGTGGCGGGCAACTTGGCCAGATTATTGCCACACGCGCCCTGCTCGGCTCCGGGAGCCAACCGCCGACCAACGGGTCGGGCGGAACAGCTGCGTCTGCGCCGCAAACATTGCCAGCCGCCGTTGCGCTTGTCCCGCTTTCGAGCACCATCGCCGCCACACAAGCCCCGGCAAACGAACCCTCGGCACGGACAGAGCAACCAACCCCGTCGCAATCCTCCAGCACGGGCGAGCGCCAACCGGCACCGCCACCGTCACCTGCGCCTGCGCAATCCGCACCGGTCAATAGTGCGGCCTCGGTGGTTACGATCATCCAACAGCTTGATCCGCGCGATATTCATGGTGCTGCACCGGACGATGCGAATACCCAAAGCCCGACACAGCGCCAGCAGGAAGAACGCGAAGCCACCCCGGAAAACGCGCGCCAGCCCACCTCAAACCCGGCCCTTCTGACCGCGTCGGAACGCGAGATCGTTCGTGAACTCAGTGCCCGCGATGCGATTGTCCGGACAGAGGAAGAAAGCCACCAAACCCTTGCCGGTGCCAATGCCGGCATGATCAGCTATAGCTATACCGCAGGCCCCGACGGGCGGCTTTATGCCACCGGCGGCAAAGTAAGCATCCGCCCCATTCAGGGGCTTGATGGTGCGGCAGCCATCGCCAATCAGGCCGCGATATCGCGCGCGGCATCGGTGCCCGGAAGTTCGGCGGCTGATTTCAACGTCGCCAAGGGCGCATCAAAGAACATCTCGGCAATGATCGCCTCACAGGCCAGTGCGGCGGCAGAAAGCTATCGCATGACCCTTGGCCTGAATGCTGCGCCGGGCAAAGTGGATCTGAGCGGTTAGCATCCGAACCACCTCCCCCGTCATTCCCGCACAGAGCCTGTGCCCGCGAAAGCGGGTACGGGAATCCATTATCGGCCACGACATAAAGATTCCGGACCATCGCTGCGCGCCGTTTGGAATGACGACAGCCCAACAAAAAAAGCGGCCCAGATGGAGCCGCTTTTGTTTTGTCGTGCGTTTGCGCTTAGGCGTAATGCCAGAACACATCAAAGCCCGGATTAAACACCGTGACCGGGCCTTCGCCGGTTTCGATCTTCTCGGCGAACTTGGCCGGCTCCGCCCGTTTTTCCAGCGTGATCTGATCGCCATTGATCGGCAGGCCGTAATATTGCGGACCATGTATCGACGCAAAGCCTTCGAGCTTGTCCAGCGCCCCTTCTTCCTCAAACACGTGGGCCAGAAGCTGCACGGTGTTGTTGGCGGTAAAGATCCCGGCACAGCCACACGGGCTTTCCTTGCGCTCGTCAGTATGCGGCGCTGAATCCGTGCCCAGGAAGAAACGCACATCACCCGATGTGGCGGCTGCACGCAGCGCCAAACGATGCTTTTCACGCTTGGCCACCGGCAGGCAATACATATGCGGATGAATGCCGCCGACCAGAATGGCATTGCGGTTAATGATCAAGTGGTGCGTTGTGATCGTCGCCCCCAAATTCTTGTCATTGGCTTTGACATACTCGACACCGTCTTCGGTCGTGATGTGCTCCATCACAACGCGCAGCTCCGGCAACCGCTTGCGCAGCGGATCCAGAACCCGGTCGATAAACACCGCTTCACGGTCAAAGATATCAATATCGGGATCGGTCACTTCGCCGTGCACACACAGCGGAATGCCAAGCTCTGCCATACGCTCCAGCGCTGGCATGGCATTATCGAAATTGCGCACACCACTGTCCGAGTTCGTGGTCGCCCCTGCCGGATAAAGCTTGAGTGCGGTGATCACACCGGCCTTGTAGCCTTCCTCGATATCATCGGGATTGCTGCCCTCGGTCAGATAAAGCGTCATCAGCGGCGTGAAATCGTGGCCCGACGGGATGGCCGCCGTAATCCGGTCGCGATAGGCCACCGCATCGGCGGTCTTGACCACCGGCGGTACCAGATTGGGCATGATGATCGCACGGGCAAAATGTTCGGACGTCTCGCCAATCACACCTTTCAGCATCTCGCCATCGCGCAAATGCAAATGCCAGTCATCAGGACGGCGAAGGGTAATGCGATTGGTCGACATGCGGCGATCTCCTGGCAAGCAATGAATCCGTTTGGGAAATATGGAGCGTTACCTAGCAGATTGGCGCGGAATTGGGAATGTTAAAGGAATTGCTCATTGAAACTTTCCCGACCACCTAACAACCCTCTATGATTGATTCACCGGACACAATCTCAATCAAAAACCAACAAATACTGGAGGGCCTAATTGGAATCACTAAAGCCAATTGCAAACCTAGTCGCACTAACCGGCCTCCTATTTTTCTCCTTTCTAACAGGGGCGCTCTACGGCCAAAGATTTGAGGAAATTAACTGGTCTACAATTTTTGCTGGTTTCCTTGGCTTAGCTGGCGGAGCGTGCGCCTTGTTGGCTGCACGGTGGGAAAGGCAACAAAGAGTAAAAATCGCGACGTTCAAGTTCTACGAGTTTTCTAGAGCGTCCCTTTCCCCTCTTATTCGGCTAATGCAAAATGAGCTCATTGCGTTAAAAAACGGCCAAAAACAGCCTTCGATAATAGATCGAGAATTAATCGGTTATCTAGACAGGATGTTGCCTGAAGTCACCGATGACCTGCCACTTAAGATCATTCAAGCCTACAGCAGAATGGAGGTTTTTAAGGTCAACATCAGCACTCCGATCTCAATTTCAGAGCAAGACACCCAAATTCATAGGAAAGTACTGGCCGATGCCTTGGAGTTAGGAATTATCAATGCCCTTCAACTTCAGACCGAACTAGAGAAATATGGCTCAAAGATCAAATTGGATTAATCCAGATCAGAAACGCGAAAGTCCCAGCTATTTCTGTCTGACCTTTTCACACTGGGGCGAGTGATGGGGAGAAGGGGATAAATTTATTTTTCTGCCCGCCCTGCGCGCCACGCTTTTCACATGCTCTTTATCGCTTCTGTCAGGCCAGTGAAAGTACCGCCCCCTCAAGTAGATCCGTCAAGTCCCCAAAATATCCGCCGGATCGTGCGGGTGACGTCGGGTCAGAGGTGATGGCCACCGCCAGGTTCTTTTGCGGATGTGCCGCGATGATCTGGCCACCATAGCCACGTGCGATAATGAAGCCGCTGCGGCTCAGGAACCAGCCATAGCCATAAGCAAGACCCGAATAAGGTGATCGTGTGTGGGTTTGGGTTGACTGGTCTATCCAGTCGGCCGGGATGATCTGATCGCCATCGAACCGGCCTTGGTCCCGCATGAGGGTCGCGATGCGCAACATCCCGCGCGGTGTCATCGCCATCTGGTTCCCGCCGAAATAATAGCCTTGCGGATCCTGTGTCCAAGCCGGAATTTCAATGCCGAGCGGCTGACCAAGAACATCGCGCGCCTGCGCAAGCAGACTTTTTCCTGTTGCAACCGCAAGCACCGCACCAAGGATATGCGTCGTACCGGTGGAATAGATCATACGCCCGCCGGGAGTTGCGACCATCGGGCGGCGCAGCGCAAAGGAAACCCAGTTATCGGAATTGACCCACGCGCCGTAATTACGCCCTGAGGTGCCCTCGAGCCCGGCCCTGAGCGTCACCAGATCTTCGATGGTCAGATCTTCCACACCAGGGGTGGCGTCCGCTGGAATGATAGACGGCGCGATTTCGCCGATGGTGGCGTCGACCGAGGGGATCGCGCCCTGTGCAATCGCATGGCCCGTCAGCAGACCGATGATGCTTTTAGAGCAGGACTTGATGTTCGCAACCCGATCCAGGCCCGGCCCACGCGGCGACTCAGAAACGATGACCTCGTCACCGCGTTGGACCAGGATCGCATGAAGCTGGGACATGTTCGCAATTCGCGACCGGATGTCGGATGGCGTTTGTGCGAAGGCCCTGGCCACAAAGGGAGTGGCCATAGCACCCAGAAGGGTCACTGAGAAGGCACGGCGGGTCAGCATCGGATGGCGTCTGTCGCTTGGCATATCCATCAGTCCTTGGCGGTCGGGATCACATGCGTACTCAACCTTCCAGCCAAGCAAGCCAGAAGACATATTCCTTATCTGGAATTAATTCGTCAGGAATGTGACATCGGATCACAATCGGACAAGCCCCCCAGCCAGGAGCCAGAGCCAGAGCCAGAGCCAGGGCCATGAGCCAGGGTCAGGACCTAGACACTCACGGCAATATCCGAAAATGCTTCGCCTGCCAGTCTTTGCGCAAAGGCACGTTCCAGCCCCTGCTCAAACCCGCGCGTGTAGCCCTCGGTATCAAACAGAGGCTTGATCTGGCGGTTGGCGGCAAGTTTGGTGCGGATATCGGACAGCATGTCCGGATTTTGTGCGAGCTTGAGGATGAGTTCCTCATAGGCCTCTGGCGTCTCGGAGATCAGCTCCCGCAGGCCAACAGCCGAAAGCAGGCTGGCGGCAACGCGGGCGGCAAACTGTTTCCCGGCCAGTGTCACCACCGGCAATCCGGCCCAAAGCGCGTCGCTGGCGGTCGTATGGGCGTTGACATGGAAGGTATCGATAAACAGATCGGCATGGCGCAGGCGAGCGAGATGTTCGGATTGCGGCATGTAACCGGCAAAGATCAACCGATCCCCCGAGATACCCTGCTTTTCCGCCGCCGCGCGCAAGTTTTCCTTGGCGACATCATTATTGCACCAAAGCCAGAGCACGCTGCCCTCAACCTTCGCCATTACCCGCATCCAGATGGCAAATTCAGTTGGCATGATTTTGTAATTGTTGTTGAGACAACAAAACACAAAGCCATCCTCGGGCAGGCCGAGCTCCGCGCGCGTCATCGCATTTGCCGAAATTTCACGGGTATTGTCATTGGGCTGATAGCAATCAGGAAGATAAATGATCTTCTCGTGATAGCCGCTGCGCTGTTCGGGCGGAACAACCACCGGGTCGGCGACGATATAGTCGATGAAATCGCATCCAAGCGTACCGGGATAGCCAAGATAGCTGATCTGCAGCGGTGCCAGACGGGCGGCAAACGGCTCCAGACGGCTATCGCGGGTATAGCCCTTGAGATCAATGGCGATATCAAGGTTTTGCCCCCGCGCAAGCGTGATCAGATCGCCATCGGACATATCGCGCACGTCAAAGAACTGATCAACGTTATCAAGCACCTGATCGCGCTGTGCGCCATCCTTGTTCTTGCCATAGCTGAACACGAAGATTTCGAACTTTGATCTGTCATGATGGCGCAAAATGCCTGCCATCAGGAACATGGTCGCGTGATCATGAAAATCGGCCGAGAAATAGCCAAGCTGGATTTTGCGGCCTTCTGGCGAAGTTGGCTTGATCGTTGAAACCGGGGCTGCTGGCGGCAACAGGCTTTTGGCAAAGTTGCGCGACCGGGCAAGCTGATGGGCCGGGTTATCTTCAAACGGCAGAAGCGGGAATGGCAGGGCCGCATCGCCCGTGATGCCAAGCTGAGCGGCATGTTGCGCAAACAGATCACACGCCCGCCAGTCGCACAGATGGCTTTGTTCGCGCAATTGTTCGACCATGGCCGGGACATAGCCCGGCTTGACCGCAAGTGCGCGTTGATAGGCCTCAACCGCCTCTGGCAGGGATTTAAGGGCGGCCATGGTTTGACCAAGCCCGTACCAGGCCTCGGCCAATTTCGGTTGCAGCTTGAGCGTCTTGAAATATTGCTGCTTGGCGTCTTCAAGCAGGTCACGTTCGCGCAGCGTATTGGCAAGGTTATAGTGCGCGTCAACATAATCGGCCTTGCGCGCAATGGCGTTCAGGTAACAGGCTTGCGCCTCTGCAAGCTTGCCGGCACTCTTAAGGATATTGCCCAGATTGTTATGCGCCTCGGCAAATTCGGGGGTGCGCGCGATCACCGCGCGATAGCATTCCTCTGCCTCATCCAGCTTGCCCAGACGTTCCAGAATGACCCCAAGGTTGCTTTTGGCCGCCACCATATCGGGCTGCAGGCGGACAACGTTTCGCAAGGCCTGCTCGGCATCGGAAAGCAGGTTCAGATTGCTGCTCACCGCGGCACGGAAGTTCCAAAGCTTGCCGGAATTACCATACTGACCCAAAAGCTGGCCGGTCATGGCATGCACATCTTGCAAACGACCGGCCTGATAGGCTTGCGAAAGTTTGACAAACACCTCGGCCGGTGGCTCTGCCGCACCAGACGCAGCCCCCTTTGCAGGCGCTGCAACCTTCACTGGGCCGCTGAGTTCGGCAAGGGCCGTTTTGACCCGTTCGTTTTTGGGATAATCGGCAAGGATGGCTTCATAAAGTGCGCGCGCCTCGGCCATTTCGCCTTTACGCATATGCGCCTTTGCGCGCTTCATTGCCTGATCAACTTTGAGCTTCGCCATGCCGCCCCATATCGCCCCGAACATTGATATTTTCGGGCAGTCTAGTCGATCACCCGCCAAAGGCAACCGGGGCCGCGGCAAAAATGCGCGTAAAAGACAAAAGGCCAGGCATTTCTGCCTGACCTTTTCACAAATGGGGCGAGTGATGGGACTTGAACCCACGGCCCCCAGTGCCACAAACTGGTGCTCTAACCACCTGAGCTACACCCGCCATCGTGTGGCGCGGTTTATATGGCCCGAGGCCCGCAACGTCAAGCGCATATTTTCAATTTTTTAGCCCGATTTCCGCCAAGTTGTTCAAAGCACCGATTTTTGCGGGCTTGAGCAATCCTGATCGGGATTCTTTGTCCTTTCCTATCCGTAAATTGGGCACCCCACCCGTCTGAACATCTTGCATCCATGCTCACATGGCTTAATTAGGGTCTGAATTTACTGAATGCTTGTAATGGCATCAGAACGATCAAGAAATGCAAGGAAATCGCCGAAGCGCGGGGCCATCCCCGAGCAAGGTGATTGACGAGGCAGGTCGCAGATTGTTCTGATGTCCTTCGGATCGGAGGCATTTGCACGGGCTATTGCGTCGCTTCACCTTGAAAGGCAGTGAGCCTTTCTGCGGTAAAGCTCCTGATATCCGCACAAATGCCTCGCGACCATTTCAAGCATTCAGTAGATTTCAGACCCTAATCTGGTTCAATAACAGGCTATTGCCACAAATGCAGGTTACCAAGACACCATATATAAAGGGTTGCTTGCCTGTCTTGGCATGGAAACGGCCGAATAATAGAAAAACAGACGGAGTATCGGAATGAAGTGGGGCATCCTTAGCACCGCCAAGATCGGCACGGAAAAGGTCATCCCGGCCATGCAGGAAAGCGAACAGCTTGAAATCCTGGCGATTGCCGGTCGTGATCTTGAAAAGACCCGTGAGGTCGCTGAAAACATGCGCATTCCGCGCGCCTATGGTTCGTATGAAGAACTGCTGGCTGATCCGTCAATCGAGGCGATCTACAATCCCCTGCCCAACCATTTGCATGTCGAATGGACGATCAAGGCGCTTGAGGCCGGAAAGCATGTGCTGTGTGAAAAGCCGATCGGCCTTGATACCGAAGATGCCAAACGCCTAATCAGCGCCCGCGACAAAAGCGGCAAGCAGGTGCTTGAGGCCTTTATGGTCCGCCATCATCCGCAATGGCTGGAAGCCCGCAAAATCGTCGAAAGTGGTCAGATCGGCACGCTCACCACGGTGCAAAGCATCTTTACCTATTTCAATGCCGATCCGAATAATGTCCGCAATAAAAAGGACATTGGCGGCGGCGGATTGCTTGATATCGGGTGCTATTGCATTGTCGGACCGCGCTTTATCACCGGCAAGGAACCCGTCCGCGTGGTGTCGCTGATGGACAAGGACCCGAAATTCGGAACCGACCGTTTGGTATCTGGCATGCTTGATTTCGGTTCGGGCCTGCAGGCAAGCTTTGTGTGCGGCACACAATCCGCCGCGGTACAGCGTGTGCATATTCTGGGCACCGAGGGCCGGATTGAAATCCTGATGCCGTTCAATCCCGTGCCGGAAAACGAAGCGATCATTCGCGTTGCCGGTCAGAAACAGCCGGGCTTTGACGACGCGCGCGAAATCAAGTTCCCGGTCTGCAACCAATACACCCTGCAGGGTGAAGCCGCGACAGCGATATTTGCCGGTGAAAGCCCGGTCGATTATCCGATTGAAGATGCAATTGCCAATATGCAGATTTTGGATGCATTTGCCCGCTCTGCCAAAACCGGCAGCTGGGAAATGGTCAAATCCTGATCAACGTATTGCCGATACTCAACTGCACAAAAGCCGGGGAAACCCGGCTTTTTCTTTGGCCAATCACGCGCCGGCAAACAGGGCGGATTTAGCCTTGAGCCGCGGGAAAATAAAGTCATTGAAGGCCCGAACGCGCGGCACAGCTTTAAGATCGCGGTGCATCAGCATCCAAAGATCATTATCAAGCCCGTCAATCGCATTACCAAGGACCGCGATATTGTCAAATGCCCCGGCAAGAAACATCGGGAGGACCGCATAACCCGCCCCGGCATTGACCAACCGCGCCACATTCAAAAGTGAATTGCTGCGCATCGCGACATGCTGATCGTGAAAATGTTTGTCGCGCCACTGGGCGGCCTTGATATGGGCAAGGCTTTCATCACAGGTGATCCATGGCCCATCGCCATCCTTGGGATCACCCATGCCCTTTGCGGCACAAACCACCGATCGGATCGGGGCAATCTGCCGTCCGACCAGATTTTCATTCGGCGCATTGCTGGGCCGGATGGCGATGTCTGCATCGTGACGGTTGAGATCATAAAACCGGTTATCGGTCACGACCTGCACGGTGATTTCCGGATAGGCCTGCGCAAACGCCGCAAGATCATCTGCCAGCACGGCATGAAGCAATGTGTCGGTCGTGGTCAGGCGTAGCGTGCCGGTTGGCCGGATATCCTGTCCGGCCAGCGTTCGGGCAAGCACGGCCATTTCGGCTTCAAGCTTCTCGGCGGTTTCGATGGCCGCCAATCCCGCTGGCGTTGGTTGATAATCACCCTGCTGTCGCTCAAACAGCTTGGCACCGATACGACTTTCAATATCTGCCATGCGGCGAAACAGCGTGGAATGGTGAATGCTGGTCTGTCTGGCCGCCTGCGTGATGCTGCGCGCCCGCCCCACCGCCAGCACCAGTTTCAAATCATCCCATTCCAGCATGTGCAATCCTCCGAACGCGCCTTCTGCTCATTCGCATTATTGCACATACTATTCGATATATCGCAAATTTACTTCGCACGGATGCACATCGATACTGATCCCATCAACCAACGATATTTCTGATGGAGATTGGAAAATGACCAGAACCATTACCCGTGACGAGCTGAAAGCGGCCCTTGGCACCGCCAATGCCCCGACCCTGATCGAAGCACTTCCGGCGCGGTATTATGTTGATGCCCACCTGCCCGGTGCGATCAACATTCCCCATGATGCCATCGATGAGGGCATCAAACAGATCCTGCCCGATCTGGATGCACCGATTGTTGTCTATTGCGCCAGCGGCCCGTGCAAGAATTCCGGCATTGCCCAGATGGCGCTGACCAAGCTTGGCTACAACAATGTGCGCGATTATCACGAAGGCAAGAATGACTGGCGCGAGGCGGGCCTGCCGCTCCAGGGACAGGGCACACTTGAACAAACAGCCTGACACTATCGCCCTCGCGCAACCAAAACGGGCCGACATTTACATGTCGGCCCGATGCTCTTTCAAATGCCTTGTTTTGCGCCCACGGCTTACTTGGCAAACGCCTTTTTCATCCGCGCAATCGCCTCGGCCATTTTGGCTTCGTCCTTGCAGAAGCAGAACCGCACAAAGTTGCGCACGCCACCGTCTTCGCCCTGATAGAAGGCCGATACCGGGATGGCGACCACGCCGGCTTCCTTGATCATGATCTGGCAGAACTCGACATCATCGCAATCATAGCCAAGAGGACGGAAATCGCAGGTGATGAAATAAGTGCCTTGCGAATCAAGGACGTCAAATCCGACCTCCTTAAGTCCCTTCATCAGATAGTCGCGCTTGGCCTGCATTTCGGCGGTGAAGTTTTCGAAATAGGCATCATCCTTGTTAAGCCCATAGGCGACACCATGTTGCAGATCGGGTGCGACGGTAAAGACAAGGAACTGATGCGCCTTCTTGATCGGCTCCATCAGCTTTGCACAAGCCGTGATATAGCCAATCTTCCAGCCGGTCAGCGAGAAGGTCTTGCCAGCCGATCCGATCCGCACGGTGCGCTCATGCATACCCGGGAACGTCATCAACGGTTTGTGCTTGCGCCCGTCAAAGACCAGATGCTCATAAACCTCGTCACAGAGTGCAATCACATCATGCTTGATGCACAGATCGGCAATGAATTGCAGCTCGTCATCGCCATAAACCTTCGAGCACGGGTTCTGCGGCGAATTCAGCAGGATCAGCTTGGTTTTTTCCGAAAAGGCCGCCGCCAGTTCTTCGCGTGGCAATTCCCAGTGCGGCGGGGTGACGCGCACCAGTTTGGGAATGCCGCCCGCCAGCTTCACCATCGGAAGGTAGCTGTCATAAAGTGGCTCGATCAGGATGACTTCATCGCCGGGCGCGACCAGACCAAGGATCACATCGGCCAACCCCTCGGTCGCCCCGACAGAGACCAGCACTTCTTTTTTCGGATCAACCTCGATGCCATAAAATCGCTTGTTATGGTCGGCAACAGCCTGAAGCAGTTCGGGCACACCTGCCAGCGGCGGATACTGGTTGGACAGCTCCATTGTCGCCTTGGCGGCGGCTTCGCGAATATCAGCCGGGCCATCTTCATCCGGTGCACCCTGCCCCAGATTGATGGCCTTATGTTTCTGGGCCAGTTCGTTCATCACTTCGAAGATCGTGATCCCGCCCGAAGCGAAAAGCGGATTGCCGACGAATTCGGTCATGAGGCGTCCTTTATATTATGGTCGTTCACCGGATGGTGGCCCCCGGTCGTATCATGGTCAGTCGAGTCCCGGTCATCGGGTATAATTTTTGTGCCCGACAACACCCTTGCATAGCAAATCCTGTCGCATGATGGCCCCGGAATGGCAAGCCCGGAGAGGTTTGATGCGGCCTGCCTGCCCTTCAAACAGGGTGTTTGCATATTTTTTGAACATCTTGCCTAAAACACAGTCACCAGCAAACCAGAAAATCTTAAAAATTTCATGGGTTTTGCTGGGTTTTCGCACAGAGAATCCTTAGAATGCCGTTGCCGGTGAAAACTGGCATGGTCCGTGCAATAGTCAGCGGGCGAAGCATTACGCTTTACAGAGTTCAACGCAACTCTCGCCAAAAAGCAGAGGGCGCTAATGAAAAAAATTGAAGCCATCATCAAGCCGTTCAAGCTTGACGAGGTAAAAGAGGCCCTTCAAGAGATTGGTCTCAAAGGGATTACCGTCACCGAAGCCAAAGGTTTCGGACGTCAGAAAGGTCATACGGAGCTGTATCGCGGCGCCGAGTACGTTGTGGACTTTCTGCCGAAGGTAAAGCTGGAAATCGTCGTCGAGGACACGCTGGTAGAGCGTGCGATTGAGGCAATCCAGCAAGCCGCTCATACCGGGCGTATCGGCGACGGTAAAATTTTCGTTTCCTCACTTGAGGACGCGATCCGTATTCGTACTGGTGAACGGGGTAACGACGCGATCTGATCGGTCACGCCTTTCGTTGAACACCATACGGTAACTGTTTATGAGTTTTAAAGGGTTGCATCATGTCTGACGCTGCTTCTGTACTTAATCTGATCAAAGAAAAAGGCATCCAGTTTGTCGATCTGCGCTTTACCGATACCAAAGGTAAATG
Organism: Thalassospira sp. A40-3; assembly: GCF_015871485.1. Taxonomy (NCBI): domain Bacteria; kingdom Pseudomonadati; phylum Pseudomonadota; class Alphaproteobacteria; order Rhodospirillales; family Thalassospiraceae; genus Thalassospira; species Thalassospira sp. A40-3. The sequence goes on along the minus strand of NZ_CP065428.1, from coordinate 1,505,213 downwards.
GCAGCACACCGCACAGGATATCTGCACCATCGACGAAGACGTCTTTGTTGACGGCATCATGTTCGACGGTTCGTCGATCTCCGGTTGGAAAGAAATCAACGAATCTGACATGATCCTGATGCCGGACCCGTCGACCGCCGTTGTTGATCCGTTCTCAGCACAGCCGACCCTGATCATTGTTTGTGACGTTATCGAACCGGCCACCGGCCAGGGTTACGAGCGTTGCCCGCGTTCGACCGCGAAACGCGCACTGGCATACATGAAATCGGCCGGTATCGGCGACACCGCATATTTCGGCGCAGAGCCGGAATTCTTCATGTTCGACGACGTTCGTTGGAGCACCTCGCAGGAAAGCATGGCCTACGCGCTTGACTCCGAAGAAGGTCCGTACAACACCGGTACCGAATTCGAAGGCGGCAACCGCGGCCACCGTCCGGGTCCGAAGGGTGGTTACTTCCCGGTACCGCCGGTTGACTCGGCAAACGACATCCGTGCCGAAATGGTCAACTACATCAACGAAATGGGCGTGCGTTGCGAAAAGCACCACCACGAAGTTGCTCCGTCGCAGCACGAACTGGGTATCGCTTTCGGCACCCTGATCGAACATGCTGACGCTGTTCAGACCTACAAGTACTGCATCCACATGGTTGCACACCAGTATGGCAAAACCGCAACCTTCATGCCGAAGCCGATTTTCGGTGACAACGGCTCGGGCATGCACGTGCACCAGTCGATCTGGCACGAAGGCAAACCGCTGTTCGCAGGTAACGGCTATGCTGACCTTTCTGAAACCGCTCTGTACTATATCGGCGGTATCATCAAGCACGCCAAAGCTCTGAACGCTTTCACCAACCCGACGACCAACTCCTACAAACGTCTGGTCCCGGGCTTCGAAGCACCGGTTCTGCTGGCATATTCTGCCCGTAACCGTTCTGCTTCCTGCCGTATCCCGTACACCGCGTCTCCGAAAGGCAAACGCGTTGAGATCCGCTTCCCGGATCCGCTTGCCAACCCGTATCTTGCATTCACCGCAATGCTGATGGCTGGCCTTGACGGTATCGAGAACAAGATCCACCCGGGCGAAGCAATGGACAAAAACCTCTATGACCTTCCGCCGGAAGAGCTCAAAGAAGTTCCGACCGTTTGCCGTTCGCTGCACGAAGCTCTCGACAGCCTTGATGCAGACCGCGAATTCCTGAAAAAAGGCGATGTGATGACCGACGACCTGATCGACGCATACATCTCCCTGAAAATGGAAGAAGTTGTTCGCTTCGAACAGTCTCCGCACCCGGTCGAATTCGACATGTACTACAGCGGCTAATCTTCCATCCGGAAGACATTGCTTACGCGAAACGCCCGGCCGATTGGCCGGGCGTTTTTCGTTTCACCGTCCCTGCCCTAACAGTTTGCTTACCCCTTTGCCGCTAAGCTTGACCTTACCTTTCGCATCGGGATTAAATCAGCTTCATGACCAAGCCAGCATCACCATCGAGTTTCGCCGAAAAGCGCAACCGTCAAAAGGCTGACAAACTGATCCAGGCCGCGCAAAGCGCCCTTGCATCAGGCAACGCCGCAGATGCCAAGGGACGCGCACAGCAGGCGATGTCAACCGCGCCAGGCTACGGCCCAGCCTTGATGATGATGGCGCAAATCCACCGCGCAACGGGCAATCTGAACGAAGCCGCACAGTTACTGCAATCCGCCTGCAATCTGCCTGACAGTAAAATTGACTATTTCCGTGAACTTGCCGGCATTTTTGCCAGTGCAGGCCGGTATGATCTCGTTCAGCAAATCCTGTTTGCCGCGATCCGCAAATTCCCGACCCATGGGCAGACCTATAGCGACCTTGGCGTTTACCTTATTCAGAGCGAACACATCACCCAAGGCATCACCATCCTTGAAAAAGCCGTCAGCTTCAGCCCCGATAACTGGCAGGCATTGAACAATCTTGGGGCAGCATTGCTTAAGGTCGGGCGCGAAAAAGAAGCACTGGAATACCTTGCCCGCGCAGAAGAGATCGGCCCGGATGATCCAGAACGCCGAACAAGCAATCTGCTACAACTCGGCGAAGCGAAACGCCACATGGGCGATCTGGAAGGTGCGCAGGAATGCTTCCGGAAAGTCATCGCCCAAAACCCTACATCAGGGCGTGCTTGGCATGATCTGGCCGATGTCATGAAGTTCAAGCCTGATAGTCCCGAAATCAAAATGATGAACGATATCCTCAACGATGCTGACATCGTACTGCAAAAGGTTGATCGGGAGATGATCGGCTTTGCACTTGGCAAGGCCTATATCGACAGCAAAGACCCAAAGCAGGCCATCCACCATCTTGATGCCGCCAATGCGCTGCGCCGTCAGGACTTCGCCGAAAACACGCCGACGCAAAAGGCCTATGATTCAAAAATTGCCTGCGGGCGGGTTCGCGCGATTGCCGATTATTTTCCGGCAGAGTTATTCAAAGACCTGCCGCAACAAGACGACAACGGCCCATCTCATGCCTTTATCGTTGGCATGCCGCGCTGTGGCAGCACACTAACTGAACAAATTCTTGGCAGTCATCCAGAAACATTGGCAACGGGTGAGTTGCGGACATTCCCGAAATTCAAAGATCGCCTGTTTGGCACACTTTTCCCCAGTCAGCCGGAAGACCATGACAAAATCGGTAATTCTGCGCTGCTCGCGGAACTTGGGAACGCCTATCGCGAAGAAGTCCACGCGATGTATCCGTCCACCCCGGCGACAAAGCTGATCATCGACAAGATGCTGGGGAACTTTTCCTGGGTTGGCTTGATCCTGCTTTCCGTGCCGGGCGCCAAGATCATTCATTGTCGCCGCAATCCGGTCGATACATGTCTGTCTTGCTATTCCAAGCGTTTTGCCAATCTGCAGGTCTATACCTGCAACCAGACAGAACTGGGCGAGTTTTACCGCGCCTATGAGGACCTGATGGCGCATTGGCGCGCCGTCCTGCCAAAGGATCGGTTTATCGAGATCAATTACGAAGATCTGGTCACCAATATCGAGCCCGAAGCCCGCAGGCTGATCGACTTTCTCGGCCTGCCCTGGGATGACGCGATGCTGGATTTCCACAAAACAGAGCGCTCTGTCCGTACTGCGAGTGCTGCACAGGTCCGACAGGGCCTTTATCAGACCAGTGTTGAACGCTGGAAACCGTATGCACCCTATATCAAACCGCTCTTGAAAGCCCTGGGCATTAAACCCGATTGAACCAAGCGCGCTGATACTTCGTGGAAAAGAATTCCCGTCGGCTCAGTCGTCAGTATGCAGATCGGGTTCCATATCCGGGGTATAGAGGCGATACTGCGCTTTGCCTGCCGCCTTGGCTTCATACATTGCCTTGTCGGCCCGGCGGAGTTGCTCGCTCATATCGCAATTGCCGCCATCGAACACAGCCAAGCCGATCGAGGCGGAAATATCGCAATCATGTCCTTCCCAGACAAATGGACGGCTCATTTCGGCAAGAATGGCTTCGGCGGCCTCCGCCATTTCCTTCTCAGCGCCCTTGTTCAAGAACAGCAAGGTAAACTCGTCCCCACCAAGGCGTGCCACCTCCTCTGCACGGCGGGCTGCACGTTTCAGGCGTTTGCCGGTTTCAACAAGTACCCAGTCCCCGGCGGCATGACCTTGCGTGTCGTTCAGCTGTTTGAAACCATCAAGATCAAGGATAAAGATCGCGGCGGGCGTATCGGTTCCGCGCAATACGGTTTCACACTGATCAAGTTTCTGCATGAAGCGCGCACGGTTAGCCAACCCGGTCAGCTCATCATTATTGGCCTTGTTCTGCAATTCGCGCGCGGCATGCTTTTGCTTGGTGATGTCGCTGGTCCACCAAAGCACGCTTTCCTCCCCCTGGAACGAAAGCGGTTCGATCGATGTTTTAAGCCAGCGTGCCTCGGGCATATCAGATCGGCGCAACCGGATCTCGACGTCCTGAAGTTCGCCCAGCGCATCCATATCCTCAAGCGACTTCTCGCGATAACGTTCGGAAAGAAGAATGGAATCCGTTGCTTTGCTTTCGTCTTCAATTCCGAGCATTTTGGAAAATGTGCTGTTGAAGAATTTGAAAACGCCGCTTTCCCGGTTGGAAATCCCGACCCCGATCGGTGCACTTTCAAGCAGCCCGGTCAGACGCTGGGATGCCTCGGCGACCTCGGCCTGCGCCTTCTTAAGGCTGGTCACGTCAATCAATGACCCGATGGTGCCCGCAATCGCGCCACTTGGGCCCCTGAGGGTGGCGGCGGCAAACAGGGCCGTGCATTCCTTGTCATCAATCGCAAAGGTAATCTCGTCACGTACCTGCCCCTCGGCATCGCGTAATGGGGCTTCGAGTTCACCGACGGTTTTGGCAAGTGATTTGGGCGCGAAATCCGCCATTCTCTTGCCAATTGCCGTTTCGACATCCGTACCAAACAGTTCGGCAAAGGCGCCGTTGCAACGAGTCAGAACCCCTTCGCGGTTTTTGAGATAAACCGGGGTTGGCAAAACATCGATCAGGTGCTGAATGAACGTCTTGTGTTCTGACAGTGCCTTGGCAAGTTCCTGGGCCCGCCCGGCATCACGTAACACCAGCGCGAATGTTCCGGACGGTCCGACATCGCAATGCCAGTTAAACGGCGTTTTGCCCAGACGAAAGGCCGGAAGTTCGGCATGTTTGCCCGACGAAATCGATGCAAGGGCGTTGCGAACTGCTGCTACCGCGTCGCCATCGGTAAATTCACCGTTTTTGGCAAGATAGGCCAGAAGCTGTTTGACCTCTGTGCCTTTACGCAAAACAGATTTTGCATCGCCAAGCTGCTTTTCCGCAGCCGCGTTGACATAGACGACGGTAAGGCCGTCCGGATCCAGAAAAATAAGACTGTCGCGTGACAACGCCGCAGTTGCCACAACATCCGCACTGACTGACAAGACACCCGGCGCGCTGCAAAACAGCGCTCTCCCTTTATTCGTGTTTTATGTGATGTCCCAGATCAGACCTTTTAAGACGGCCTTGTGTATTTATATGCGCAACCCATTGCATATACTGGAGAATAAGTCATTATTTTTTTGAATAGCAGGACATCAAACACGGGTGCAGGTCAGAATATCGTTATTTTTTCGCCGGAAGATCGATGTAACCGCGATCAATGCAGTGTTCGAGTTCCTTGGCGACGGCCAGCATTTCCTGAAAGCTCTCTCTCAGATGCTTGAGCTTTGCCAACTCGTCCACCGTCGGGTGTTCCTCTGCGCGATCATCGCAAAGATGAAAGGCAAATTTCAGATAATCCGCCCGAAGCCGTGCAACGGTGATCATCAGCGGCACGGCATTTTCAACCGACATATCCGGAATGGCCGGGCTGATGATTTCGTGATTGATCTCACGCAGGACATGCTCCATGCCCATCATGAAACGGCTTTTGCTGCGCGTCGGATCCTCTGTCATGACTGATACTCCTGCACCATAGGGATCTGAATAATTACACCAGTATCCATCCGGAAAGTAAAAACTCCTATAACAACTTACCACTCATGGTCGCATTTCCGACCACAGCCCGGCAGACTTTCCATGATCGCACCTTGCAGGTAAGCGCAAGGCGGGCTAGAGGTTAAGATAACAATTGTTCACATATGGGAATGCGAAGATGGAAGCGCGTGTAAAGTGGCTTGAAAACCTGACCTTCACCGGAATGAGTGGTACCGGACATGGTGTCGTCATGGATGGCGACAGGGATAACGGATTTGGCCCGAGCCCGATGGAGATGCTTCTGCTTGGTATCGGTGGCTGTTCGTCGATTGACGTTGTTCATATCCTCAAAAAGGGTCGTGAAAACGTCCTTGATGTTGAAACAGACGTTAAGGCCGAACGCGCAGAAACCGACCCGAAAGTCTTCACCAAAATCCACCTGCACTTCAAGGTAAAGGGTGAAAACCTTAATGAAACAAAGGTCGGCCGCGCCGTCGAACTTTCGGCAGAAAAATACTGCTCGGCATCGATCATGCTGTCAAAGGCCGCAGAGGTCACCCACAGCTGGGAACTGGTGGAATAATCCGGTTACTCATAGCGGCGATATTGATGAAAAAGCGATCTGTTCCCAGATCGCTTTTTTGTTTCTCGCACCATGCGACTTCCCGCGTTAACATCTTCTGACAAAAATAGAAAAACCACGTCCAATCCCGGGAACCGAACGGAGCAATCATCATGGGTACGTCCCGCATATTTCAGACTGGTTTGGCATCCCTTGCCCTGCTGGGACTTTTGACGACAGGTGCCTGCGCAAAGTCAGCCGACCCGCTTTCACCATCCGGTGCCGCAATTGCTCCGCCCGCTGAAGGACTGCCGTTTGAAGATTATGTCCGCTCCACACGCCAGCAACTCCGCGACGTCCTTGCCGCGACGCGATTTGCGCATGAAGAAAAACCGTTTGGCATTCATACCCTTGATCAGGTTGTCGATATGCGTGCACCTTTCGCACTTGGACCGGTGAGCAACACCTGCACCACCGACGAAACCGACCGGACGCAGGGAAATGGTGTTGGCTTCCTGATGGTACATGGCCTGACCGACAGCCCTTATTGGTTAAGTGACATCCGTGATAATCTGCGCCAACGTTTTCCCTGTGCAACGTTTCACGGTGTTCTTCTTCCGGGGCATGGCACGGTGCCGGGTGACTTGCTTGATGTCGAATATGAAGACTGGCTTGAAACCGTTCGTTTCGGCATGAACAGCTTTGGGGATGAGATCGATCACATCATCCCGATGGGCTTTTCGACCGGGGCCGCCTTGATTGGGCGAGTCTATAGCGAACAACAGGCAAACAGTGATTTGGTCAGTGCGCTTATTATGCTGTCGCCCGGTCTTGCCGCCAAAAGCGAACAGGCCTGGCTTACCCCCTATGTCCGATATGTCAAAGACTGGGTCGGTCAGGGCGGGAATAATGATCCGGGCAAATATGGTTCGATGGCCATGAACGCAGCAGCGGAGTTTTATTTGCTGACCAAGCCCTTTGGCCATGGAAAGTTGGCCGATTTCGATGTGCCGGTTTTCGGCGTTGTCAGTTCGGACGATCAGACCATCAACCCCGACCTGATGCGTGACTTCTTCTGCAACAAGGTTAAAAGCCCGCAAAAACACCTGATCTGGTATCAAGGCAAAATTGACCCGCCGACTAGCAGCGCAAATTGTGACGACATTGAAATTGTCCGCTCGGAAGACGACGAGATGCGCACACTCAACCATGCCCACACCGCAATTACCATGAGCCCCAAGGACCCCATTTATGGCCTTGATGGCGCGGTCCCCGATTGCGGGCATTATGATGTCGAAACTGCCCGCTCAAACTGCCAGTCCGGCACCGATGTTCTGTATGGTGAACGCAATCTTTTTGACGACGCGCCCCCCGGCACAATGCGCCGTGGCACATTCAATCCCGATTTCCCGGGTATGATGGACAAAATGGCCGCCTTTATCGCAAAGGCAATCACCGAACAGGACTAGGAACTGAAGCCGCCCCATGACTTTTGCGACCGACATTTTCCAAACACCGGACGGGATACATCTGCGCTTTGGTGTTCAGACGCCCGAAAACGCGCGCCAGCATGTCCTGATCCTGCAGGGGCGCGGGGAGTATATTGAACGCTATCAGGAAACGGCGGACGAGCTTGCCGAACGTGGTTTTGGCTGTGTAACTTTTGATTTTCGCGGCCACGGTGGCTCGTCCCGCGCAACGAATGATCCGGTCATGGGGTATGTCCATGATGTTGCGCAATATATCGCCGATACACGCCATGTTATTGACCATGTCAAAAACGTCTACGGGATTTCCTGCCCGCTTCTGATAACGCACTCGACCGGCGGGCTGGTTGCGATGGCGATGATGCTCGATCAACCGGATCTGTGGGAAAGCGTGGTGATGGTCGCGCCATTTTTTGGACTGGGCGGCCCTGACTGGTTGTCATTGGCGGCGCAATTTGTCGCCGACAGTATGTGTCGGTATGGATTTGACAAACAGTACCTGCCTGGTCAACGCAAACTAAGCCCGCTTGCCGGGTTTGAGGCTGAAAACATTCTGACTTCCGATCCGGTCCGCTATGCGCGAAATGTTGCCATCTTGCAAAACAGTCCGAACCTTGTGGTTGGTGGCGTTTCTGCCGGCTGGCTTGATGCCTGTTTCAAGGCGCAAGCATCGCTGACCACCCGGATCGAACAGATGAAGTCCGGCACACGGTCCCTGCCCCCCATCACCATTGTTCTGGCCGGGAACGATCAGGTTGTTTCCAACCAGACGACGGAAGATCTGTTTGGCAACGTACCGTCGATCACCATCGCGGAGATCCCCGAAGCCCGCCACGAAATTCTTCAGGAACGTGACATTTATCGAAACAGGTTCTGGCAATTTTTTGATGCGCACATCGCACGCACCCAAAAAAAGTGAACCCGGGAGACGTGGGCGGTGATTTGAATGCGTTTTGACCCTAAAGCTTTGCCAGAAGTTTCGCCTTGGTCGCATCATCAACAAAGGCTGCTTCGATGGCGGTGCGGGTCAAACCACCAAGCTCTTCGGGGCTAAAACCAAACACCTCCTCGGCACGCTGATATTCGGCTGCAAGCGAGGTAAAGAAAAACGGCGGATCGTCAGAGCCAAGGGTCACCTTGACCCCCGCATCGTAGAATTTGCGCAAGGGGTGGGATGTGTAATCCGGGAACACCGAAAGCGCGATATTCGATCCCGGACACACTTCCAGAACGATATCGCGCTTGGCCAGTGTTTCGACCAGTTTGGGGTCTTCGATGGACCGCACCCCATGCCCGATCCGCGTCACAGGAAGTTTTTCAATCGCATCCCAGACACTTTGCGGTCCTTCGACCTCCCCGGCATGGGTGGTGCAGCCAAGACCGGCATCGCGGGCGATCTTGAACGCCGGATAGAAATCTTCCTGCGTGAACATGCTTTCATTGCCGCCCATGCCAAAACCGACAATGTAAGGGTGACGACAATCAACCGTTTCACGCGCGACCTTGACCGCAACATCCGGCCCAATGTGGCGCACACAGGTCATGACAATCCGGCCGATGATCCCGGTTTCCTTTTCAGCACGGTCAATACCATCAACGACTGCCTCAAGATGCGCGTCAAACGACAGTCCGCAACTGGCCGCATGGGTCGGCGAACAGAAAAGCTCGACATAAAGCGTGCCGACCTTTGCCTGCTCGACCAGATAGGAACAGGTCAGGTCGGAATAATCCTGCTTGGTGCGGATGGCGGCACTCGCTTTGTCAAAACTGTTGAGGAACTCGGGAAAATCACGCCAAATATAACGATCCTGCGCATCATAGATATCACCCGGCAATGTCAGACCATTGCGCTTGGCAAAGCTGCGGACAAGCGATGGTGTCATCGCCCCTTCAAGATGCAGGTGCAGTTCTGCCTTTGGAATGGTCGTGCTCATCGCGGTGCTCCCGGTTTGTCGGCATCATCTTATAACCGATACCTTCTAACCCAAACCAACCCGCTTGGTCACGCAGCAACCGCACGACGCGATGATTTGCGCGCAGCACTCCTTTGCTGAACGTACGGATCATCGGCCAAGGATGCCAACGGCCCGATAAACGGCTCAAACCGTTGCCATTTCTCAACGGAGTCCTGATTGATCGGGCGACGAACCTGGATCATGCTGGCCGTCGCAGCAACTTTGCCGGCACGATAAAATTCAAGACATCCCGGATGCCAATCCAGTCCGCAATGGGCCAAATAATCCTGTGCAACAGCTTCCGGATCAGACACCAGATCTTCGTACGAAAGATCATACAACTGGCCATTTTGATCTGCTTCAAAACTGGCATTCATCAGACCGACATAGCCGCGGTAGTAATCGGCCAATTCCCCCAGATCGTCGGAATAGCGCATCGGGATTGAAAACGGTGTTGTGTAGATTGAAAGACAGGTCGCAAGTGGATGACGATGGGTGTGAATGATTGGCGCATCAGGAAAAACGCGCCGGATCATCTCAACACGCAGGAAATTGGCCGGTGTCTTGTTGGTGACAAACCGCTTTTCGGGCGCATAGGCCTTAAGTGCCGCAAGATACTGTTGGCGAATTTTCTTCGCTGCCTTGGCATCGATGCGCGCCAATTGATCAGAAATCTGGCCACGTCCGACAACATCAATCACCGCCTTGGCAAAATCGCCGATTTCGCCGGCGGCATGCACATCGGGATGGGCGCCAAGAATACGCTCGGTCAGGGTTGTTCCGGATCGCGGCATCCCGACGATGAAGATCGGGCGCGGGCCATCTTCGTTTTCTGAGCTGACATCTTCCAGAACCGGGACCGATCCCGCCATATCACGCAAACGTGCAAGTTCCCTGAGTTCGCGCGGCATATCAAACGGCCGCTCCGACCGGTTTGCACTATGCCCCAACCGATAGAAATCAAAGGCCTCTTTCATGTTGCCTTTCATCTCCTCGATCTTTGCCCGCGCAAAGGCCGCCTTGTAACGCTCCCCTTTTGCGATATCCGCCTTATCAAGCATTGCATCAAGAACACCACTCGCACCTTCGGGCATGGATTGCGGGCGCATAAAGGAAATGATCAGGTATGGCTGGGCACTGAAGGAAGGATCCAGTTCAATGATTCGATGGCAGGCCGCAACAGCCTTTTCAGCCTCACCCGCCAAGGCATATGAAGATGCCAACAACATTCGGACTGACATGTTTTCGGCGTTGCGTGCGACATACTCTTCAAGCAAATCAAATGCCTGTGCATGCTGCTCCTGATGCAGATAAATGCGTGCGAGCAAAGACTGACTATCTTCAAACTTGGGGTTTTCAGGGGTGATAGCACGCAAAATTTCAATCGCTTCCGACAAGCTTGGCGCTACGCTTAGGCCCGGACTCTTGTAAACCTCTGCTTGGAATAATACGTCGGCCAACACATAGGGCAACAAATCGTTCTGCGGCGCAGCATGAATACGCTTTCTGACTGCGGCTTCCAATGAGCCAAAGTCATTTGCCTGATATGCATATCGAAGAAAATTTTGGGCCACGGGGCCCCAGTACCGATCATCCAGCGAGAGAGAATTAAACAGTTTCTTCAATCGTCTACCAGCGTTCGCAAGATAACTACCTTGCAACTCGCTGACTGCTGTCATGATTTCGATATCTGTTCTTTTCGGATGCAAACGCAACAGCCGCGCACCGATTTTGGCCGCCCTGTCAAATTGGCCGACTGACATTGCCTGCTTCATTTCGTGCGCAATGTCTTTATTTGACTGCGTCATTCATCTGTCCTTGGATGCGTAATTGTTGTTCTACGCCCCCTCCCCAAGTACAGAGCGACTATAGGTCATTTACAGGATAGTGCACAGCACAAACATTGATGAATTTACGTAAAATCACGTAAACGTGACCAATATGTGACACAGGATTTGGCTATCGACTCACTCAACGGGAAGTTGGTGCTTGTCCTTGGGCGACTTCAAGCTTGCTGACGCCAGAACAGCGCCGCCAACGATCAAGGTGCATCCAGCGATAATAGCCGGCGTTGCAATCGCCTTGCCGAACGCAATCAACAAGCAGGTGCTGAGCAACGGCGCGCCATAGGCCAGAACACCGAGTATCTGAATATCACCGTGTTTGGTGCCATGGTCCCAGACGAAGAATGCGGCCCCGACCGGCCCCAGTCCGAGCCCGAGAATAGCAAGCCATTGTCTGGCATTAGGCATTACCCAGTCTTCGATCATAGCATGCGTAACAAGGCCAAGAATGGCGGCACCTGCGCAAAACCCGCAGACTGCCCCCACCGGAACATTGCGATAGCGCCGGTTCACGACAGAATACCCTGACCACAGCAATGAACAGATAATTGCCGCCCCGTATCCCAGCGCGAATGCCGGATCAAAGGTCAGGGCTTGCCCCTTCCCCACCAGAAGAACGGCACCAAACACCCCCAGAACAGCACCCCCGATATGCTGCCATTTCAGGCGTTCGCCGGGCAAAAGTGCGGAAAACAAAACAATCAGCAGCGGCCAGAGATAGGCAATCAGGCTGGCTTCGACCGCAGGCGCGTTTGCCAGCGCGACAAAATAGAAAAAGTGATAGCCAAACAGCCCCACCACACCAAGCGCCCAGGCACCAAGCGGTTGACGCAAGGCCCGAACCACATCACCACCGCGGAACGTGATCCAGAGCGCACTGAAAATGCTCGCAATACCAAAGCACAAACTGACCAGTTGAAACGGCGGGATGTCGGCCACTTCGGTCGTGAACAGGGCAAGCATGGCCCAAAGAATTACGGCAACCGAACCGATCAAGGTTGCCTTACGTTTTTCATTCATCGCGCCCATCCGAGTTTGCTGATTATGCAAACTGGAAGATGCACCTGTTTGACGATCCGGTCTTTGCCCAAACTCCGGAAGTTTGCGACAAGGACCTGGTGGGAAGTATAGCCCTAAAAGCCCGCCGGATCGCGGCGGACCGACCTGGGCGCGCAGCCAAACCGGCGGGAAAACGCACGTGAAAAGGCGCTTTGATCGGCAAACCCGACCGCATTTGCCAGATCGGACATCGAAAGGCGAATTTCGGGATCACGCAAAAGCGCCATGGCCATTTGCAGGCGTTGCTCGGTTAGCCAACGCATCGGGCTTGTCCCGACATGTTTTTGGAAGGCACTAAACAGGCTGCTCTCCGATTGGGCGGCAATGGTTGCCAAATCACTAATCGTGATGTCTTCGCCCAACCGGGCCTCCGCCCATGCCATGGCACGGACGAGCCGTGATGGCAGTGCGGCCATGCCAAAGGCATTCCCGCCACGGCTCTGACGGCTGCGCAATAAAAGCGTTTTCAGGCAATCGAGCATATCTGTCTGGGATTCTTGATCGTGTAGCGGTGCAATAGCCTGCAACAGCGCGACTAATCCCCTCTGATGCCCCAGTCCCACTTCAAGATACGTCGCAGCACTGCCATGGCGATGCCAAAGTGCCTCAAGACCGGTGCGATGGGCCAGATCGGCGTCGACATCAAGCACAAGGAAGCGGTTTAGCCCCTCCGCACGATAGGCATGGGTTTTGCCCGCCTCGACAAAGGCCAGTTGGCGACCGCACACCTCACCCCCACGCCCTTCGACCTCCATCTCAAGCTTGCCGAGCTCGGAGATGATGATCTGATGGAAATCGCCGTGGCTGTGGCTTTGTGCTTCGGGGCGGTATTGCCGCATGCTGTACTGCATCGGATCCTCCGTCTCGCAGAATGACGGGCAAAGTTTATCAGTGCTTTTCGCAATGATAAATCCTTTCGCGCAGCGTCTTGATTGATCGCCTGCGCCAAACATCGCCGTACAGGATAAAGTGCCGTAGGAATGTATTGATTGATGCAGGATTTATTGTCACTGCGCACCATATGTTACAGTATGTTAATCAGAAGAATTGCCGATCAGGAAAAGCCACCGGCACGAATAAGGACCAGACGGGGAGATTGAGGTGACCTATTGTGAAAAATGTGATGCGGTTCCTGAAATCGCACCTGCAAACGGGACACTCTTTCTCTGGCCGCCAGTTGCCCATACCACCGGTAAAATCCTGGCCGGTGCGAAATCAATCGGCATAGAGGTCGAAAAAACAACGTCTGTTGCAACACTTTCCATTCACTACACCCGTCCGGGTCTGCGAGCGCTGATTGATGCCATATCGAACAGTCTCCTTCCCGAAGAACTGTCAGACACCAAGGCACTGATCATGCCAGGCGTTCGGCGTCCCGAAATCGATGACATCGCCCAGATCACAAGCCTTGGCGCGATCCGTGCAGCAATCGGGGCAGAATGGCTGGGTGACCTGTTGCGCGACAACCGGCTGAATTCGGTATTTCAGCCGATTTTTGACATCAACGACCTTGGTAAACCCTATGCCCACGAATGCCTTGTCCGCGGCGAAAGTGCGACCGGCGATGTAATCAACCCGGGCCAGCTTTTTGATGCAGCCCAGTCCGCGACCTTGCTGTTTCAGCTTGATCGCGCGGCACGTGCGGCCAATGTCCGCAATGCCCACAAGGCAGGCGTGAAAGGCAATCTGTTTATCAATTTCACCCCAAGCTCGATCTATGATCCGGATTCTTGCCTGCGTTCGACCATCGAAGTCGTTGAGGAATGCAATCTTGATCGCAGCAATGTTGTGTTCGAGGTGATTGAAACCGAAAAGGTCCGCAGCACGGCACATCTGAGCGCCATCCTTCAGTCCTATCGTGATTCGGGTTTCCGGGTTGCGCTCGATGATGTCGGATCAGGCTATTCGACGCTGAACATGTTGCCGGAACTGCGTCCCGATATCATCAAGATCGACCGTGAACTGGTCGATCACGTCGATCATGACAAGTTCAAACAGGCAATTGTCAGCAAGCTGATCGCGCTGGCCAAGCAGCTTGATATCGAAGTCATCGCCGAAGGCATAGAACGCCAGGAAGAACTCGATTTCCTGCGTGATCACGATGTTGACTATGTGCAGGGCTTCCTTCTTGGCCGCCCTGCCCCAACACCGTTTGCTGCCAAGGCAGGCTAACCACGCCCGAAACGCCTAAACCCGGGCCATTTCCGCCAGTTCGCGGCCGACCATCCGCTTGTAGCTTGCCACGATCTCTTTGCCCTCACTGCGCGGGACAGCGATGGCAAGCCGCATGGTGGCTTCGCCGGAATACATGATCAGCAAACACCGTGCGGCAATTATTTTGAAATCACCATCATTGCCACGAACCCGCAAGATCGCCTTGGCCAGAAGGTCCGCATTGGCACGGCTGACCTCCATTTCCATATCGCGCAGCGTCTTGTCGGCTTGCGTTCCGGTCCAGATATCGCAAATCACCGGTTCGGCCAAAAACAGCTCGTAATAGGTATCAATCAACCGATCAAAGGCGGCGAGCAAGGCATCTGGCGAATTCACTTCTGCCAGCGCCTCTTCGATGCAATGCAAGGATTCGGCATTATAGCGATCGGCAAGCGCATGAATGATCGACGTCTTATCGGGGAAATACTGATAGAGCGATCCGATGGAAATCCCCGCCTTTTCCGCGACCTCCCCCATCTTGATGGCATCACTGCCTTGGGCTGAAATCAGCTCGCAGGCGACTTTCAGGATGGTGTCGACCCGTTCGCGACTTCTTTTTTGGGTCGGTGCGCGGCGCATTTTTTTCACGTTATCAGACAACGCGTTAGATCCTTTATCCTCGAAATATCCCGGCATCGCTGCGCAGGTTTCACAGGCTTGTGATGGGCCAAAGCTCTTGACGATCAAAATATGAGGATTTATCACATTTGGCAAATGTGAGGATTCCTCACATTTTAAAAACCTTACTCAGGAGCCAATTTGATGCCAACCAATCCCCGCTTTCTTGTTCTTGGTGCGACGGCGAAAACCGGCCGCCGCGTTGCCGAAAAACTCATTGCCCTTGGTCATGATGTGCGTGCTGTTTCACGCAGCACGACACCCGCCTTTGACTGGACCGATCCGACAACCTGGGATGATGTCCTGCGTGATCGCGATGCGGTCTATGTCACCTTCCAGCCCGATCTTGCCGTTCCGGGATCAGATGACATCACCGCAAGCTTTGCCAAGCGCGCGCTGATGCACGGCGCAAAACGCATTGTGATGCTATCTGGCCGCGGTGAAGAAGCCGCCCACCGCGCTGAAGACGCCCTGCGCCATTCCGGGGCGGATGCCACGGTGCTTCGTGCCAACTGGTTCTTCCAGAATTTCAACGAAGACCTGTTCCTGCCTTACATCCAGCAAGGCACCCTGGCCCTGCCCGCAGGTGACACGCCCGAACCGTTTGTTGATGCCAATGACATTGCCGAATGCGCGGTTGCTTGCCTGCTTGATCAGGTCCATATCGGCAAGACCTATGAGCTTTCGGGGCCGAGTGCCGTAACCTTTGCCGACGTCACTGAAATGATTTCCAGTGTTGCCAACCACCCGGTCAGTTTCGTGGCCATCACCGTTGATGAACTGGATGCCGGACTTGAAGCAGACGGTATGCCCGACGAAGTCCGTGGCCTGATCCGCTATCTATTTTCCGAAGTCCTTGATGGCCGCAACAGCCAACCGACCAGCGATATATATGAAATTCTTGGCCGTCAACCCAACAGCCTGCGCAACTTCGTCGAAGAAGCTGCGAAAACCGGCATCTGGGACGTGGCCAAACGCGCCTGATACAACGCAAACGGCGCGCTGCAATCATGCTGCGCGCCGTTTGGTTTATCTTATGCCTACTTGCCGGACGGCCCTATTCCTCACCGCCGCGCAAAGATCAGGAAAACAGTGTTTTGTTTTCTTCGATGATCTGAGGAAGACGTTCCATGGTGCCCGAAAGGTGCTTGCGCATTTCCAAGCTTGCCAATGCGCCATCACCCGACTGGACGGCGTCAATAATCGCCTTGTGACCTTCAAGCACCGAGACCATTTTACCCGCACGTGGCAGATCAAGGGTTCGCACCCGCGCCAGATGACCGCTGCGTGCCGTGATCTGCAAATGCAGGTTTGACTGGTTCACCCCGTTAAACAAGGCCGCGTGGAAGGTTTCATCAAGTTGTTTGAACAGGTCGATCTGTTCGATATCGCCAACCAGTGCTTCCTGCATTTTGACAATGCCCTTGGCCTTGACGACGGCTGGGGAGTCCTTGGCCTCGGCCAATTGGCGGACGACCTCGCACTCCGCAGCAACCCGAAGAAAATGTTCTTCGCGGATGCGGGCAACATCAATCTTGGTTACCACGGTGCGCGACTGCGGATAGGACACCACCAGACCATCTTGTTCAAGGCGCAAAATGGCTTCTCGTACGGGGGATTGGCTGACATTGAAGCTTTCAGCCAATTCCGCCCGGACAAGCGTGGTTTCCGGAAGCAGGGACAGAGAAACAATCTGGTTACGGACTTCTTCGTAGACCAGCGCAGATGCCGGAACATGCATGCTGGTTTTCACCGATCCGTCATGCATCGAAATCAGTCCGCCCGTTGGTGTGTTCATGTTTTTGTGTCTCCCTGGCATTTGCCTACATGCCCCTGTTGGACTGAAATTGTCATTACATCAATGTATTGGGCAACAGCAATGTCAAAGCGGGTATTGCTGCCAGCAGAACGAAGAACAGCGCCATGGCAACAAAGAACGGAATGGATGCACGTGTGTATTCCCCGGTTTTAACCCCCAAAATGCCGCAGACCGTAAACATGATCACGCCGACTGGCGGCGTCAAACCGCCAAAGTTGATCAGGGTGACAATCAGAATGCCCATATGCACCGGATCATAACCGGCACTGACCAGAACCGGCATGACGATCGGGGTTACCAGAAGGATATTGGCCGCACCTTCAAGGAACATGCCACTGACCACCAGCACCCCGACAACCAGGATCAGGATTGCGGTTCTGTTTTCAGTCAGCGTGGTGACAAATTCGGTGATCTGTTGCGGCGCGCGTTCAATCGTCATGGCATAGCCAAGCACTGCTGCCATGATGATCAGCAACATCACCATGCCAAGATCAGAGATCGACCCAAAGATGGCTTCCTTGAGCCGGGCAAAGTTCAGCTCGCGATAGACGAACAACCCGACGGCCAGCGCATAGAACACCAGAAACGCCCCGGCCTCTGTCGCGGTAAAGATACCAAAGCGGAACCCGACAATCAGGATAACCGGAAAGGCCAGTGCCCAGATGCTTTCAAAGAAGCTGGCCGTCAGTTCCTTGGCCTTGGGAAGTTCCGGCAAATCCGGCGTGTAGCCGTTTTTGCGCGCAACAAGCCAGGATGTGATCATCAAAACGATGGTCAGGAAAATGCCCGGCAAAACACCGGCTAGGAACAGCCGCCCGATGGAAACTTCGTTGACAAAGCCAAACAGGATCAACCCGATGCTGGGCGGGATGGTTGCGGTAATGATCGACCCAAAGGCCAGAACCGCCGCCGTATTGGCCTTGGAATAGCCTTTCTTGATCATGCTGGGGCCCAGCAGGCGGGACTCCATCGAGGCATCAGCCACGGCTGATCCCGAAATACCCCCCATCATGAAACTCAGCACAATTGAAACCTGTGCCAGACCGCCTGCCATCCAGCCGGTCAGAAGACTTGCAAACTTAACAAGGCGATGGGTGATCCCCGTCACGTTCATCAGATTGCCGGCCAGAATAAAGAACGGCACCGCCAGAAGCGGGAAGCTTTGTGTGGCGGTGACCATTTTCTGGATCACAACCGTCGGCGGCATAGCACCCGTCATAACAAAGACCGGAATGGAGGCAAGGCCAAGTGCAAAGGCAACCGGCATCCCGCAGATGAGGAAGACTGTAAACAAACCTGCAATCAACAACAGCATCAGTTGATCTCCCTGTTGCGAATGCGTCGAATAAGTTGGGCAACCATGGTTCGGATCATCAACAGAATGCCGACAACCATCGAAGCATGAATATAAGAAGCATTGATCTGCGCGGCCCCGACCAGGCGCGGATGCATCAAAATCATGTTTGTCCACGCATAGTTCAGAAGGAACGCAAGAAATCCGATAATCACCAGAATATTGATGATTTCCACCCATGCGCTTGCCCGTTTGGACAGGATTTCACGCAATATCTGAAGACCGAAATGCCGGTCTTCCTGCATGGCAATGTCGGCAGCCAACATGCAAAGCCAGGCAAAGATCAGTTGCGCCATTTCGACTGACCAGATGATCGGCGATCCCATGGCGCGCGCCACAGAGGCCACCGCCACAAGAATGACCACAGCGACAAGCAATATGCCGCCACAGGCAAACTCAATCCGCTTGAGCATCAATTCAATTTCCATTGTGAAGTTTGAAGTGCGTTGCCCGGTATAAAAGCAACGCACTTTCGCTAGGCTACCAGAAGGTTCGTGGTCTTAGCGACCAAGAACCTTGTTAACAACAGCGGCTTCTGCTTCGAGTTCGAGCATCTGGTAAACCGGTTTGACGGCTTCCTTGAACGGTGCCAGATCAACTTCGCTGACCTCAACGCCACTTGCAGCAACGTCTTCAAGCGCCTTTTCACCGAGCTCGATGGTCAGGGCCGAGGCATAACGACCATTTTCCACGGCCAGATCACGAACGATTTTCTGGTTTTCCGGTGAAATTTCGTCCCAGGCTTCGGCACCGACAACCAGTGCGGTGACAAGCTGGATATGGCCGGTTTTGGTGACGTTCTTGATCACTTCATAAAGCTTGGCGTTCCAGATCGCGGTCGGCTGTGCTTCGGCGGCGTCAATCGTGCCAAGCTGAAGGGCGCTGTAGACTTCGCCCCAGGCAATCGGGGTCGGTTCTGCACCCATCGCACGGATGGTTTCAATCCAGACCGGTGCACCGATGGTACGCATACGAACACCCGAAAGATCGGCCGGGCTTGAAATCGGCTTCTGCGTCAGGGCATGGCGCGCGCCCTGATACCAGTTCGAGGCAATCATCACGAGGCCGGATTTTTCACGCAATTCTTCACCCCAGGAAATGTATTCATCCGAAAGGGCAAATTTGTCAGCCTGTTCATAGGTATCGAACAGGAACGGTGCCGACATGATAGCAAGTGACGGCACGAAACTGGACAAACGGGCGACATCGGTCACGGTACCGACAGCAGCACCCGCACGCGCCTGATCGATCATTTCAGTGGTGTCACCAAGCTGCGAGTTGTGGAAAATCTCGATCTCCACATCGCCGTTGGTTGCCTTTTCCACATCCGTTTTAAACTTTTCAAGTCCCTGTCCCATCGGATCATTCGGGGCCAGAACGGTCCCGATCCGAAGGGTTGTTGCCGCGTTTGCCGGCATGACAGCGGCCAGTGCGCCTGCGACGACTGCACACAGTCCGAGTGATTTCATAGTGAGTTTCATTAGAGACATCCTCCCGATGGATTGGCTTTTACCAAAATTGATATTTTAGTTGCTTTGAAATTCTAGATATCTCGCCTCTATCTTGTCAACGAATTTCTCAAGCCTGTAAATTTGTTTATTTTCAATAACTTGAATAAAAATCATCCCTTGCCACCGGGCAACTTGTCAGTGACCGGACAATGATCACCGCAGACAAACGCGCCCGAAAGCACACCAATCAGACGCCCTGCTCAGCGAGCTCGGTCAGAGGACGCGACAGCAAAAAGCCACCTGATCAGATGGTTGGATCAGGCGGCCAATAGAAAGACGGGAGATGTTATTGGGAAATGCTGCGATATTTCGCAGGTGTCAGCCCGGTAAAGCGGCTAAACCGCGTGGTCAGATGGGCCTGACTGGAAAAGCCGGTTTCAAGCGCGATTTCGGCAACCGGGGCGTTGCCATCACGCAACATATGCATTGCGCGTTCGATCCGCCGACGCAGAACGAATTGGTGCGGTGCCTCGCCGACGGTTTTGCGGAACATGCGGGCAAAGTGATAAGCCGACAAATCAGCAACGTCTGCCAGTTCTTCGATGGTTAGCGGTTGATCAAGGTTGGCATCGACAAAATCAAACACCCGGCGTTTGATCACAGGCGACAACCCACCGCGGACCTTGAAACCAAGATCACGGCGCGTTGAGTAACTGCGCAGCATATGGCCCATCAAAAGCTGCCCGGCATTCGACATTGCCATCCGATCGGCGGGCACCTCCCAATCAAGTGGCAACATTGCCTGCCGCACAGTCTGTTCGATCAGCGGATCAAGGAAAAACGTCTTTTCCGGGACTTCGACCGCATTGGGTTCAATGTCAAAGGCCTCGACCACGGCGCGTTCCCAGGCGGCATGCGGAATATAAACGTGAAACAGCTCCACCTCGCCATGCACCAGCCAGTCCGATGTCAGATAGGCCGGCATCAAACAACACCGACCGGGACCACCGCCACTCATCGGGTCTGCGCCGATCTTGCGCTGAATGCCCGTACCGCCATTGACATAGAGACTGATGGTGTGGTGATCAGGATCGGTATAGCGGGTCAGGACATCTGCCTTGCGCCGCCAGTGGGCCGCCGAGATGCTTTCGCCGAAATCACCCGCGCGCAACAGGTTCGCATCCCCAATCAATTGATTGAAGACTTCAAACTTCTGATAGCGCCCGTTGGGCTGAAAGGATGATGCGGTCTCTGCCATTTTCTGTTCCTGACATGAAGACCACATCATCGCATTGTGATCTGGATTTGCAAAGCAATGCGCATGCAACCCTGACCTGTTTTGCGCAAGAATGTGAAAACGCCGCCCATCCGCGTAACGATCAAATGCCGAAATGCCGCAACCAAATCCGCGCCCGGTCCGCATCCCGCGCTTCGTAGGCGGCAAGGACCTGATCCAGATCATCAAATTCCGGCATTTCCATCCGCCCTGCCAGCGCCGTCAGTCGCATGGTGTACCATGCCGTAATGCCACCAGTCGGCGCATGATCAAAACGGGGAAAGACCGGATCATGGTAATCATCGCATTGCCAGATATCTGGCAGGGCGGGCTCGATAACCAGTGCGCGCGCCAGTCCGACGATATCGATGACGCCGCTATTCAGCGCCTGCTCTGCCTGTGCGCGGGTCTTAAAGCCACCGGTCAACATCAAGGGCTTGGTGGTAACCTTGCGGGCCCGCTTGGCGAAATTCATGAAATAAGGCCCGCCGCCAGCACCATCAGAGGCCGCCTTTGCCCCCGGAAAATAAGTGCTGCCACTGATATCAATCAGATCGATTTTGGTCTGATCAAGCGTGGCGACGACAGCCAAGGCATCATCTTCGCTTAGGCCACCTTCAAGCTGATCGGTGGCATTCAGTTTGACTGCCACGACGAAACCGGGCCCGACGGCTGCGCGCACGGCACCAATGGTTTCAAGTAGCAACCGCATGCGATTGGCAATCGGCCCGCCGTAGTCGTCGCAGCGCTTGTTAAACAGCGGTGAAAGAAACTGACTAAGCAAGAAGCCATGGGCCGCGTGAATTTGCACCCCGCCAAACCCGGCATGCTCAGCAAGTTTGGCAGTTCTTGCAAATTGGGCCGGGATTTTACGGATTTCATCATCTGTCAGTGCCGCACATTTCAGGTCCGGAAGATCAAGCGCACTCGGCCCCTTTGGCGTGCTGGTCGGGGCATAGGCAAGTGCGCCGGCATGACCAAGTTGTAGCCAAAGGTTACTGCCCTTTACCGAGCCCTGCCGGGCAAGCGTGCGGAACCGGTCAAGGTCCGCATTATCATCGAGCACAAGATTACCGGGCTTTTCGGCATATCCCGGTTGCGCCTGTACTTCACCGATGATCGACACCCCCACCCCACCCTCGGCCCAGCGGCGGTAAAGCCGATTCTGGGCCTTGGTCGGGTGGCCGGTGCCATCCCCAAGCGAGTCCGACATTGCCGATTTCGCAATCCGGTTCTTGAGGATGACACCATTTGGAAGCTCCAACGGTCTGAACAACGGATTTTCCAAGATCAATGATCCTTGCGCGACGGGGATGGCCAATTCAGAACCAGTCCCGACAGGACATCCCCCGGTTCGGTGATGTACGTGCCATGTGTGCGGCGGCCCTCATGCAGTTCCGCCGCACTCAGGTGAGACATGCTGGTAGCAGTTGCTACATCACGCAAAGTTTTGGCGGCAGAGGCTTTCCGGATCGCGCGTTCATTTTGCCAGGCTTCGATGGCCGCACGCAGGTGACCGACAAGGCCCAGCGGGGCATGTTCGAAAGATGTGATCGCTTTCATGATGAGAATCTCCAATCTGTGTTTATCCAAGATTGAGGATTCCTCATTGATTAATCAAACGAGAAGATCTAATCTTATCTATTAGAAAAACTCACAGCATAAGTTTCGCGCTATTGTTGCGAAACGCACCCATCGCGTTCCTTTTACCAAGAGGCCGATCATGAATTCCCCGACAAGCGTTGTTCACAATCTTGATCTCGATCTTGCCAGAACGTTTGTCGCGATCTGCGAGACTGGCAATTTTTCACGCGCGGCCGAGAAGGTTCATCGCAGTGCCTCGGCGATCAGCCTTCAGGTCAAAAAGCTTGAAACCATGGTCGGGCGGGAATTGTTCAAACGCGAAACCCGCAAGGTAACCATGACCGAGGATGGCGAGGTTTTGCTGGGTTATGCGCGGCGTTTGCTTAAACTCAATGACGAGGCGATGTCGCATTTTCATGCCCCGGAATTTGCCGGCACCGTGCGGCTTGGCGTCCCGAATGACACCGGCATCGTTGCCATTCCCGAGATCCTCAAACGGTTTGCGCAAACCCACCCGCATGTTGATATCGACGTCAATCTGGGTCCGACACGCACCCTGCGTCAGGCCATCCATAAGGGCGATCTTGATATCGCAGTCTTCAGTTTTGATGCGGAGCTTGATCGCCAACCACCGATCCACGCCGAACCGCTGGTCTGGCTGGGCGCGCGTCATGGCAGCGCGATTGACAAACGCCCCCTGCCGGTATCGATGGCCGAACCCGGTTGTTACTGGCGGACCATGGCACTTAAGGCGCTTGATGATGCGGGGGTAAATTACCGCATCGCCTATACCAGCGAGTTTTGCCAGGCACAGATTGCCGCCGTGCGGGCCGATCTGGCGATTGCGCCGCTTCCGATCAGTGTGATTTCAGATGATCTTGTGCATCTTGGCCCGTCGCACGGCCTGCCGGAAATCGGTGAATACCGCATGACCCTGGCCAAGCGTGACGGCCATGGCGCGGTCGAGGAGGCATTGGCCGAACATGTCATTGCCGGGTTCCGCAAGATTTCCGAACGCGGCATGCGGGTGTTTGCCTGATCACCCGGGCATCAAAGCCCCTGTTGTGCCCCATATACGGCGCTCATTGCCCGCCGTGACATCACGAAACTCACGCAATCATAGGTGTGAACTCAGCCACACCTGCGTCCTTCCGTTTGGTCGCGAAACCTGCCGCCACCCGCCCCATATGCAAGAGCGATTTTGTAACTTAAAGTTAAGAAACTGGAAACGCGTTGTGTTTTCTGTATACTGCCCCACGAATATAAAGGCCCAATAAAACAGGGAAGGCTACACTATGGGAAAACTCTCTACCCTCCTCTTCTCGGCAGCACTTTCGACGGCTGTCGTCGCAGGCGCATCTGCACAGGAACAGGTAAAGATCGGCATGCTGCAAGGCTTCACCGGCCCGACGGAATCACTCGTCAAGCCGATGGCACTTGGCGGCGAATTGGCCATTAAGGAAGTTTCCGACAGCGGCCTGCTGCTTGGCGGGCGTGAAGTTGTTTCGGTACGCGGTGACAGTACCTGTATCGACGCAGCAGCAGCCACCGCGGCGGCTGATCGTCTTGTGACGTCTGATGGCGTCCATGGCATTAACGGTGCGACCTGCTCTGGCGCGACCACGGCCATCCTGAACAACGTTGTCCGCGCAAACGGCATCGTGATGATTTCGCCGTCGGCAACCTCGCCGGCGCTGACCGAAATCGAAGATGACGGTTACTTCTTCCGTACCGCACCGTCGGACGCACGTCAGGGCCAAATCATTGCTGAAATCCTTGATCGTCGCGGCATCAAATCGGCTGCGCTGACCTACACCAACAACGACTATGGCAAGGGTCTTGCTGAGGCCATTCAGGCGGCATACGAAGCAAAAGGCGGCAAAATCACCGCCGTTGCAGCCCATGAAGACGGCAAAGCCGACTATTCTGCTGAAATCGGCACCCTGGCATCTGCCGGTGGTGAAGTTCTGATTGTTGCCGGTTACCTTGACCAGGGCGGTAAAGGCATCATCCAGGCATCGCTTGATACCGGTGCGTTCGACAAGTTCGTCCTGCCGGACGGCATGGTTGGTGAAGCACTGACCGACAACTTCGGTGATATGCTTGATGGATCGATCGGCACCAACCCGGGTACTGACAGCCCGGGCGCGTCCATGCTGGCCGAACTGGCTTCGGGCAAGGGCTTCAAGGGTGATGACCCTTATGTCCCGGAAGCATATGATGCATCTGCCCTGCTTCTGCTGGCCATGCAGTCGGCTGGCTCGACGGATAGTGCTGTCTACAAAGACCACATCCTGAAAGTCGCCAATGCACCGGGTGAGAAAATCTATCCGGGTGAACTGGCCAAGGCGCTTCAGATCCTCGCTGATGGTGGTGACATCGACTATGTCGGTGGTACCGCGCTCGAACTGATCGAGCCGGGCGAGTCCGCTGGTAGCTTCCGCGAAACGGAAATCAAGGGCGGCAAGTGGGAAACGGAGATGTACCACTAAGCCGGTCATCCTTTGATCGCTAACGACGCTGGAACTGTCAGAGACTTCGGTTTCTGGCAGTTCCTCTATTACCGGGCCGTCACCGCAATACTTGGTTGATCTCCCCGGTACAGAACGCATGACAAGGGTCAAAAACTCCCAATGATACGGGTCGAAAACATCGCCAAGAATTTCGGCGGCATTCAGGCAGTCGATGGCGTATCGCTATCCATTGAAAAAGGTTCCATCACCGGCCTGATCGGGCCGAATGGTGCCGGTAAAACAACATTGTTCAATATTATTGCGGGCGTCTTTCCGCCGTCCTCGGGGAAAATATTCCTTGATGACGAAGACGTAACCCACCTTGAACCGCACGAACTTTTCCACAAGGGCCTTTTGCGAACCTTCCAGATTGCGCACGAATTCTCGACACTGAGTGTGCTGGACAATCTGATGGTGGTTCCGGGCAACCAGCCGGGCGAACAATTGCGCCATAGCTGGTTTAACTATTCCCGCGTCAAAGAAATCGAAGCCCAAAATTACGAGCGCGCGCTTGAGGTGATCGATTTCCTTGAGATTGACCATATCAAGCACGAGCTGGCGGGCAATCTTTCCGGCGGGCAGAAGAAACTGCTGGAACTGGGCCGTACCATGATGGTCGAACCAAAGATCGTCTTTCTTGATGAAGTTGGTGCCGGCGTGAACCGTACGCTGCTTAATACCATTGCGACCTCGATCAAGCGCCTCAATGAAGAGCGCGGCTATACCTTCTGCCTGATCGAACATGACATGGATTTCATTGCCAGCCTGTGTGATCCCGTGATCGTCATGGCCGAGGGCAAAGTCCTTACCCAGGGGACGATCGAAGAGGTCAAGAATAACGAAGAGGTCATCGAGGCCTATCTCGGCACAGGTCGCAAGCATGAACGGAAGGTGCCGTCATGAGTTTCTTAAGCGCAACCGGCATGACCGGCGGCTATGGCGGCAGTGATATCCTTCATGACTGCACGATTACCGTTGAAAAGGGCGAGATCGCCGTTGTCGTCGGCCCCAACGGTGCCGGTAAATCAACCGCGATGAAGGCAGTGTTCGGCATGCTGAACCTGCGTGAAGGATCGGTGGTTCTGGATGGCAAGGATATCACCAACCTTGCCCCGCAGGAACGCGTGCCCGAGGGCATGGGCTTTGTGCCCCAGAACCGCAACGTGTTCGTTTCGATGACGGTCGAGGAAAACCTCGATATGGGGGCCTTCATCCGCAAGGACGACAAGATCGAGGAAACCAAACAACAGATTTTCGATCTGTTCCCGATCCTTGGCGAAAAACGCAATCAGCCCGCAGGCGAGCTTTCCGGTGGTCAACGCCAACAAGTCGCGGTTGGCCGGGCACTTATGACCCAGCCAAAGCTGCTTATGCTTGATGAACCGACTGCGGGTGTTTCGCCAATCGTTATGGATGAATTGTTCGACAAGATCGTCGAAGTCGCCAGAACCGGCGTCGCCATTCTGATGGTTGAACAAAATGCCCGTCAGGCGCTTGAGATCGCCGATCATGGTTTTGTCCTGGTGCAGGGACGCAACCGGTTCACCGATACGGGCGAAGCCCTTCTCGCCAACGAAGAAGTTCGCCGCTCCTTCCTGGGCGGCTAAGTGGGGACTTGAATGGAAATTCTTAACGCACTCGCGCTGTTTACCAATTTTGTGGTCGTTCCGGCGACTGCCTATGGTGCACAGCTCGCCCTTGGGGCGCTTGGCGTCACACTTATTTTCGGCATCCTGCGCTTTGCGAACTTTGCGCATGGCGAGTTGATGTCATTTGGCACCATGATCACGATTTTGGTCACATGGTTCCTGCAAAATATGGGCGTTTCTATCGACCCCTTCCCGACCGCCCTTCTGGCGTTGCCGATTGGGGTATTGGCCGCCATCAGCATGGCGCTTGTCATGGATCGGATGGTGTTCCGGTTTTATCGCAAGCAGCGCTCAAACCCGATTGTCTTTGCCATTGTTTCAGTCGGCGTCATGTTCCTGATTGCCGGTATTATCCGCATCGTCATCGGCCCGGCCGATCAAAGCTTTGCCGATGGGGAGCGTTTTATCATTGGAGCGATTGATTCACGCCGTGCCTTGGGCCTTGATGAAGGTATTGCGATCAAGCAAAGCCAGTTGATCACGGTGGTTGTCACCGCCATTGTCGTTGCCTGGCTGTTCTGGTTCTTGCAGAAAACCCGGTCGGGCAAGGCCATGCGCGCCTATTCCGATGACGAGGATCTGGCACTGCTTTCGGGGATCAACCCGGAACGTGTGGTGATGATCTGCTGGGTTATCGCCGCGGCACTGGCGGCCATCGCCGGCACGCTTTATGGCCTTGATAAGACCTATAAGCCGTTCATCTT
This sequence comes from Thalassospira sp. A40-3, assembly GCF_015871485.1. NCBI lineage: Bacteria > Pseudomonadati > Pseudomonadota > Alphaproteobacteria > Rhodospirillales > Thalassospiraceae > Thalassospira > Thalassospira sp. A40-3. The sequence continues at coordinate 1,477,660 of NZ_CP065428.1, read as the reverse complement.
CTTGCAGATCCTGCTTCCGATCTTTGCCGCCACCATTCTGGGCGGCATCGGGCAACCGGTCGGCGCGATTTTGGGCGCGTTCATTGTTGCCTTCTCCGAGGTGACGGTGACCTATGCCTTCAAGAAGTTCCTGACCTATCTCGGCCCGACGGATTGGGCGCCGGACGGGCTCGTGCAACTTCTGTCGACGGACTACAAGTTTGCAGTCTCCTTCATCATTCTGGTCGCGGTTCTTCTGATCCGGCCAACCGGTATTATTCGTGGGAAAGTGATATGACGAAGAGAGTTGCGCTCCTATATGGCTTGATGTGCCTGGTGTTGATCGCGATCGGCTTTCTTCAAAGCTGGAACGTCGCCTTTGGCATCTTCAATCTTTGTGTGATCTCCGCGGTGATGGCGCTCGGCGTCAATATGCAGTGGGGCTATGCCGGCCTGTTTAATGTCGGTGTGATGGGCTTTACCGCCCTTGGTGGCCTTACCGCCGTTCTGGTCTCAATGCCGCCTGTGGGCGAAGCCTGGGCCGCTGCCGGTGGGGATATTGCCCTTTCCTTGCTGAGCCTTGCTGCGACCATCGTTGCGGTCATCTACGCCCGCCGATTTGTTCACCCGGCATTGAAGCTTCCGGTCACGCTTGCTCTTTTGCTGGCGGGTTATTTCCTGATTGGCGTGTTCTTTGGACCGGCGACCGATGCGATTGAAAGCATTGACCCGGCGCTCAGTGGTTATCTGGGTGGTGCCGGCTTGCCCGTGCTTGTTGCGTGGCCGCTTGCCGGTCTGGTGGCCGCTGGTGGCGGTTGGCTGATCGGGCGGATCGCGCTTGGCCTGCGGGCCGATTATCTGGCGATTGCCACCCTAGGCATTTCCGAGATCATCATTGCGATCATCAAGTACGAAGAATGGCTGTCGCGCGGGGTCAAGAACGTCACCGGCATTCCACGCCCGGTGCCCTATGAAGTCGACCTGATCGAAAGCGAATGGTTCATCAGCCTGGCCAACTTCTTTGGTGCAACCGAGATTTCCGATGCCGCCAGCCTGTTTGTCAAACTGTGCTATGCGGTGCTGTTTGTCATCGTGCTTGCGATCATAATGTGGTTTGCCGAACGCGCATTGAAGTCGCCGTGGGGCCGCATGATGCGTGCCATTCGTGACAACCGCGATGCGGCAGCCGCGATGGGCAAGGATGTCAAACGTCGTCACCTTCAGACCTTTGTTCTGGGCTGTGCGGTGTGCGGGATTGCCGGTGCGATGCTAACTACGCTTGATGGTCAGTTAACGCCAACCAGTTACATTCCGCTGCGCTACACCTTCCTGATCTGGGTGATGGTGATCCTCGGTGGGTCTGGCAACAACTGGGGCTCGATCCTGGGTGGCTTTATCATCTGGTTCCTTTGGGTCGAGGCAGAGCCGTTTGGCAACTGGTTCATGTCAACGATCACCGCCCCGCTTGGCGAAGGATCGGAGCTTGCCCAGCACCTGGTCGCCGGTGCGGCCTATATGCGCTATCTGATGATGGGGGCGATCCTTTTGATCGTTATGCGGTTTGCGCCAAAGGGACTGATCCCCGAGGCCACCAACCGATCAACAGCAATGACGCGGTCTTCCTGACCAAACATTCAAAAGCGGGGCGGATACAATGCAGTATCCGCCCCGTTTTTTTATGCGGCGAACCCTCCGCAAAAATCCGAAAATACCGCAAGAACGTGAAAGCCACGCGAGGCTGACTGTGGCCTATTATTGGTTTGCGGATATGCCCCATATATTCGCAAAAGCCCTGATTGGTCCCCGCGCGCTGCCAACCTGCGTGACCAGTTCTGCATCACCCGTCACCCTTCGTGCCACCGCCCCTCGCGCACGTGCTGTTTTGAAAGCCCCGATGATGACAGCCCTCTTATTCGTGATCGTCACCGCCTGCTGGGGATTTACCTGGTATGCGATCAAACTTCAGATCGGACCAATCCCGGTCGAAATCTCGATCTTTTATCGCTTTGCGCTGGCCGCGGTCGTTTTGTGCGGCTTCCTGTTGATAACGCGCAAATGGCGCCCTGTGCCATGGCACGCGCATCCATGGATCGTGCTTTTGGGCTGCGGGCTGTTTGGCATCAACTTTATCCTGATGTATTCGGCGACCGGCTATATCGCCAGCGGCATTGTCGCGGTGATTTTCACCACCTCGACCATTTTCAATGCGCTGGGCAACTGGGCCTTTTACGGCAATCGCCCGGGCCTGCGCTTTGTCTTTGGTGCGGCATTCGGGCTTGCTGGCATCGCCTGTCTGTTTGCCAACCAGATCTATGCCCTGTCGCACAACGCCAATGCCATCACCGGCATGCTGCTTGCGCTTGGCGGCACGGCGGTGTTTAGCTGTGGCAATATGGTGTCGGTTAAACTCAACCGCATGGGCATTCCCAACCGTGATGCGGTCGCGCGTGGCATGATCTACGGCACGGTATTGCTGTTTATCTTTGCGACCTTACGCGGCCAGACCCCGGTCATGCCGACCGATCCGATCTATATCGGTGGCTTGCTGTATCTCGCCATTCCGGGCTCGGTCGTGGCCTTCATAGCCTATCTCGCACTGATCAACCGGGTTGGAGCAGGACGAGCGGCCTATGTCACCGTCCTGTTCCCTGTTGTGGCGCTCACGGTTTCAACCTTCCTTGAAGGCTATGTCTGGACACCGATCGGGGCAACCGGGCTTGCAATGGTGTTACTTGGCAACATCACGATCTTTGCGCGGCTTCCGAAGTTCATTGGTATGAGGAATAAAACCCTCGCGGCGGAATAGGACACCTGATTGTCTGATGATTAAAACGGGGCCGCTTGGGCCCCGTTTTTTGATCCCACCTTCAGGTCCGAAACTGGCGAGCAGCCAAAAACCAATCCGCCTAACCTTCGTTGGTCACCAACAGATCGACGGAGCCCGCGATGCTGCCCCATGAAAACACCACACGTTTGATATCGCTTGATATGGAACTGGCTTGCCGCCCGAAACTTCGCGGCATTAATGGCCCGAGAAACCTCTCATCCGCTGGTGGCTTACAACCCAAACAACTGCCCACCCAGCCGATGGACCGCATCAGTTGGTTAATGCTGATCTCGCTATCGGTCCTGTGGGGTGGGTCGTTTTTCTTTACGGAGATCGCGCTTGTCGATTTGCCGCCCCTGACGCTTGTGCTGTGCCGGGTGTCGATTGCGACCATGGTTCTGTGGTGGGTGGTATTGTTGCGCGATATCGCCATCCCGCGTGATCCGAAATTCTGGGCGGGCGTTGCCGTGATGGGCGGGCTTAACAACCTGATACCCTTTTGCCTGATTGTCTGGAGCCAGACACAAATCACCAGCAGCCTTGCCGCAATCCTGAATGCCACCACCCCGCTTTTCACCCTGCTGATTGCCCATATCGCAACCGACAGCGAAAAGCTCACCTTGCGCAAAACCATCGGTGTCCTGATCGGGTTTGGCGGCGTAATCGTGATTTTTGGCGTACCGACATCTGGCACGGAGGTTGGTCTGCTTGCCCCGGCGGCGGTTCTGTTCGCTGCGTTCAGTTATGGCTGCGCCGGGGTGTTTGGCAGACGTTTTGCCACCACCCCGCCAATCCTGACCGCGGCCGGCATGACCAGCGCATCAAGCCTGATGCTCCTGCCCTTATCAATCCTGATTGATCAGCCCTGGCACCTGCCGGTTCCCACCACCAGCACCATCCTTGCCGTGCTGGGCTTTGCCACACTCAGCACAGCACTCGCCTATATCCTTTACTTCGCCATCCTCAAGCGTGCTGGGGCAAGCAACCTTCTGCTTGTCACCTTCCTGATCCCGGTCAGTGCGATTCTGCTGGGGGTCGGCTTTCTGGGCGAGGTCCTTTTGGGGCAGCACACGATCGGAATGGCGGTTATCGGACTTGGCTTGCTTGTTATTGACGGGCGGATTTTATCCCGTCCCAAGGCAGCTCAGTCCGTCACGCCAACTAAATAAGAAAGGCCGGATTTTCCGGCCTTTCCTTTGAAGCTCAATCATTAAAATATCCAGCAGTCTGCATATCCTCAATCAGGCCAATCTCACGCGGCGTCCAACCAAGCACCTGCTGCGTTCGGCCGCTGGAGGCGCAGCAATCGATAGCCGCGAAATGGCTGAACCAACCGAAATAGTCGTCAGCCTGCTCGACCGTCAGGGACTTAAGCGGAACGCCAAGCCCAATGCTGATGGTGTGGGCAATATCGGCGAAGGCAACACCTTCTTCAGCCACGGCATGATAGGCGGTTTGGCTGGCGTTATCCTCGATGGCGAGGCGATAGGCCCGTGCTGCATCGAAGCGGTGCACCGCAGGCCACAGGTTCTCGCCATCCTCGATACAGGCGGCAAATCCCTTTTCGCGCGCCAGATTGATCAGAAGCGGTACAAAGCCATGATCGCCCGCCCCGTGCACTGACGGCGGCAACCGCATAACCGAGACATTCACGCCATATGCTGCTATTTCGGCTGCAGCCTCTTCTGAGGCCTTACGCGGGATATCTCCGCTGACCGTATCGCTTTCAACCAAAGGCCGATCAGCACGCAGAAGCGCGATACCCGATGTCACAATCATCGGACGATCCGATCCGGCCAGAACCGATCCCATTGCCTTGATCACGCGGCGGTCCTTTTCGCAATTTTCGACATAGCGGGAAAAATCATGATCAAAGGCAGTATGGATCACGGCATCACAGGAAGCCGCCCCGCTTTGAAGTTTGCCCACGTCCTCAAGATCACCGTGAAAGGCGTTCGCCCCGAGTGCGGCAAGCTTTTCGGCCCCCGCTTCGGAACGCGTCAGGCCTAAGACCGAATGCCCGTGATCAATAAGTTCCTGCACCACAGCTGATCCGACAAATCCCGTCGCACCTGTTACAAACACACGCATCGTCACTCCGTCCTTACATCACATCTGGAAAAACTGGAACACATCATGCTCCGATCCCAAGCACGATATCGCTTGCGATCTGGACGATCTATGCGTATGAGTCCAATATATATTCTCATTCGTCCACAAACAGGCCAACCATGGATCCGCTTTCCGATATCCTCGCCCTGCTCCGCCCGGAAAACTACCTTTCGGCCGGGTTCGATATCGGCGCGCCCTGGGCGATCCAGTTTCCCGATCAGGGGCAAAACATCAAAACCGCCGCCGTGGTTGAGGGCGACTGCTGGATTTCGGTCGATGGGGTGGCGGACCCGGTGCATCTGCAAACAGGCGACTGCGTCTTGTTGCCGCACGGCAAGGCGTTCTTGATGGGAAGCGATCTTGATGTGCCGCCGATGCTGGCCGGAACAACGTTCAAGCCAAGCGGCTATGGCGTCATTCGCACACTGAATGGTGGCGGGGATTGCGTGGTGGCCAGCAGCCGGTTTGGCCTTCACGGGCCACAGGCCGACTTGTTGCTGGCGATGTTGCCGCCGCTTGTGGTCATTCGTAATCGCGATGAAAGCGAAGCACTTCGCCATTGCATTGAACGCACCATGACGGAGATGCGCAAAAACGATCCTGGCAGCAAACTGGTATTGCAACATCTGGCGCACATGATGCTGATCCAGGTGTTGCGCATGTACATGAATGACGACGCCATGGGGGTTGGCTGGTTCTTCGCCCTTGCCGACCCGCAAATCAGCAAGGCCATATCCGCCATCCATGCCGATCCGGCCCAAAACTGGACGGTGGAAAGCCTTGCAAAATGCTCAGGCATGTCCCGATCCGCCTTTGCCGCACGCTTCAAGGACAAGGTCGGGCAAAGCCCGATGGCTTACCTCACGCACTGGCGGATGATGCTGGCGGGCGAAAAGCTTTTGCATTCGCGCGCACCGATCTCGCAGATTTCACTGTCGCTCGGTTATGAGTCTGAAAGTGCGTTTAGCACGGCTTTCAAAAGGGTGATGGGCTGTGCGCCGAGGGGTTATTCCAGTTTAGCAGCGACACGGGACTCTTAAAGCAGTCGCTTCATCAGATGGGGGTTCAAGTCCCTCCCCGGCTACCAATTTTAAAATTGTACACCAAAAGTTGACATTCGAACAAATTTGTTCGAATATAGCCCTATCAGCACGTTCGGGGGAAGGCTGAATGAATGGCAATGAACTGATGCGCAAGCTCAGGAAATACGCCAAGGCGCATGGGCTGGACCTCGCATTCGAGGCACATCGCGGCAAGGGATCGCACGGTACGTTGTATCTGGGAAGTCATCGCACCACCCTGAAAGACCGCAAAAAGGAAATAAGCCCCGGTCTTCTGAACAGTACGCTGAAAGATTTGGGCGTTGATCCCAAGGATATTTGATATCAGGTGATACCCCACTCAGAACGGAGCAACAGAGATGCGGTTTATTTATCCCGTAGATTTAAGTGATGATGGCGCGGATGGTTATCTTGCCATTGTGCCGGATGTCACCGGCTGCGCGACCGATGGCGCGACAGAGCACGAAGTCTTGCGCGAGATCGCCGATGCGCTTGAGGAAGCGCTCGCGGCGGCCATGATCGCCAAGGAAGATATTCCGACGCCCTCCTCCGCCAAGGGCCGCCCGACAGTGACGCTGGGAACGCTTATGGCAACCAAGGCCGCCCTTTACATCACCATGCGCGAAACCGGTACGAGCAACACCGCGCTTGCCGCCAAGATGGGCCTTGCCGAAACGGAAGTCCGCCGCATGCTTGATCCACGTCATGCGACGAAGATCGGGCGGTTAGAAGCAGCACTGGCGTTGTTGGGGCGGCGGATTTCTGTCGTGGTAGAAGCGGCTTAAGCAACGAGCTTCCAGACGAACCTCTAGAAAATAAATCAGTCCCTTTTTGTAAGAGTGCAACGCAACAATTCAGGACACTAATGTGAATTTCTCTAGAGCTAAAACTGCAGCCGCTATCGCCATCTCACTTATATTCATGCTTGTCGCTGCTCTTTTGGCTGTTGATAACGCTTGCCAACCCGTCTCCAATCGATTTTGCCACCTTTGGCTGAGATTCCAATGGGAAACCGTCTTGGCTGGCTTGCTCGGTCTAGGTGGAGGGGCATTTGCTTGGATTGGCGTGGTCAAACAAATTCAAGCACAGCGCGATGATTTAGCGACAAGTGTTTCAGCTAGTAAACGGCGGTACAATATTCAACTAACTGAAATTTGTGTCACCTTAGCGGCGGCGGCAAGTTCAGGTCTTCAAGGCTTCCAAGAATTTGCCTTTCCCAAAGGGACCATACTAATGGTGAAGGTCCAGCTCGAAAGCGTCTTAATTCCTGAACCCCCAATGTATTCAAATGATGAGTTGATTCAGAATATAACGCGTTTGCAAAGCCTGAAGCGCGAAGCAATTGTATTTATGAACGCCTACGAACCCTACTTAACTTCTGAGGAGATCTGGCATAGCTCAACTTCCAGTATCCATCCAAAAGACGGACACATTTCAAACATCTTGAAAGAACTGCAAACTGTCTCTGAGCACCTGATCACACTTGCAGACGATAAGTAAAAGACAATGACGGTTTTTTTGCGAGATCGGAGAAGCTCCGCGTCTTAGTAGGAAGTAAAGAACCAGCCTTTAGCTGCTTTTTATCCTTGGGCAAAGCCCGGCGGACCGTTGCGCGCTTCGCGCAACGTCTCTCGAAAGCTGCGTGCCTCGCTTTCTCGTGAACCCACGGGGGCAAGCCCGATCCAAGGCGATCAATTAAAAACCCCCTCAGGCGGAGCCATGAGGGGGTTTTTAATTGGTAGCCGAGGAGGGACTTGAACCCCCGACACGCGGATTATGATTCCGCTGCTCTAACCAGCTGAGCTACTCGGCCACAAGGAATTTTGTGGTGTTCCGGTGCGCTTGGAACGAGGCGGTTTTTAAGTCAGGGAGCCGTCCCCGTCAAGCGCCTTTTTGACGATTTTGTCAAAAAACATCTTAGTAAAACCCCTAGTGAAACTGGCGGGCGAGGAACATGCGCCCTCGCCCGTCCTATTCGTTAATCGGGCAATCCCGATCAGGCGGCACTTGCAGTGTTGCCGATCAGCTCTTCGCGGGTGATCCAGCCCCCACCAAGGACGCGTTCGCCCTGATAGAACACACCGGCCTGCCCCGGCGCGATGCCGAACTGGGCATCGTGCAGTTCAATGCGGGCTTCGCCGGATGCTTCGGGGTAGACGGTTGCCGTGGTCGGCTGCATGGCCGAGCGCAGTTTGACTTCGACCTCAACCCCGTTTTCATCGATCTGATCGCCGTCAAGCCAGTTAAGTTCACGGACATAGACCAGTTTCTTGGCAAGGGCTGCCTTCGGCCCGACAATGACCTGACGCTTTTCGGGCGAGAGTTTGACGACATAAAGCGGTTCTGCCGTGCCCCCGATATTAAGCCCACGCCGTTGCCCGACCGTGTAATGGATCAGGCCGCGATGATCGCCCAGCACATTGCCATCAAGATCAACGATCTCGCCCGGTTCGCCTGCCTCTGGACGCAGCTTTTCGACCAGACGGGCATATTTGCCATCCGGGACAAAGCATATGTCCTGACTGTCGGGCTTATCGGCGACTTCAAGGCCGAAATTGGCGGCAAGCGCACGGGTTTCCGCCTTGCTCATCAAATGACCCAACGGGAAGCGCAGGAAATCAAGCTGTTCCTGGGTCGTGGTGAACAGGAAGTAGCTTTGATCGCGGTTGGGATCGGCGGCACGGTGCAATTCGGCACGGCCATTAGCACCCAGTTTCCGCTGCACGTAATGGCCGGTCGCCATGCAATCGGCACCTAGGTCATAAGACGTTTCCAGCAGATCGCGGAACTTGACGGTCTGATTGCATTTCACGCACGGGATCGGGGTTTCGCCGCGCATGTAGCTGTCGGCGAAATCATCGATCACTTCTTCGCGGAAGCGTGATTCGTAGTCCAGAACGTAATAGGGAATGTCGATGTCCTCGGCCACTTTACGCGCATCATAAATATCGCGCCCGGCACAACAGGATTTCGCACGGGTGGGCGCATTGGCCCCCATATCATAAAGCTGAAGCGTGATGCCCACCACGTCATAGCCTTCTGATTTCAGAAGGGCTGCAACGGCAGAGCTATCAACCCCGCCCGACATGGCAACAACCACGCGGGTATCTTCCGGGGCTTTATCAAAGCCAAGAGAGTTCATGTTTCTCACCCATCCGTGGGTCAAGGCCACGGCGACAAGAGGTTAATCCAAAATGGCAACGGGCGGCGCATCCGCCACCCGCAAAATATCGTTCGGGCTTATATAGGCGATCTTGGCCTATTTTGCCAGATCAAGTCCCATCTGCCAAAAATCGGCTTCAAGGCGGCTTGCCATGGTAAAGGTTTCCACCAGCCCTTCGAGGCGGCGATGCCCGCCGCGCGTGGCAACTGTGTGTTCAAGCAACTCGATCTCGGCCTTTGCCACGTCCTGGAATTCGTCGGACGCATACATTTCAATCCACGCCCGATACGGATTGCCGTCAAGCACAGTATCAGAACTTGCCATCAGGCGGTTTGCGATTTCGGCATAGCCCACCATACAGGGCATCAGGGCCACCTGCAGGTCCACCACGTCCCCCTGATGACCCCTATCAAGCACATAGCGGGTATAGGTGATGCACGCCCGTGCCTCTGCCTCTGCGACGATATCGGCCTCGGACAGGCCCCAGCCTTTGCAGAAGTCCAAATGCAGGCTCATTTCCATATCAAGGATGGCATGCACGGTGCCAGAAAACTGGCGCATGGCATGCAGGTCTTCGGCCTTATAGGCCGCCAGCGCATAGGCGCGCGCAAACTGGATCAGGAACAGGTAATCCTGAATGAGGTAATGCTTGAACGCGGCCTCGGGCAATGTGCCGTTGCCAAGCTGTTTGACGAAGTCATGGCAGACATAGCTTTGCCAGGCTTCGGGCGCGCAGGTGCGCAATTTGCCAAACAGACTGTCGACGGGGATGATGTCGGTGAAGGTGGCGGGTTTGCTCATGCTGGTCCCTTCCCTTTTTATTCATGGTGGCTCAAACAAAAACGGACCAGCCCGCATGTTGCAGGCTGGTCCGCATTTTCGTGATCAGGGTGCAGGCCGTCTGGCGCACATCACACTCATCGAAATCAGTCGTCGCGCTCGTCGATCCAGGCCATCTGGATGGCTTCGAGAATCTTCTCGTTCGACTTCGAAGGATCGTCTTCAAAACCTTCAAGCTCGGTGACCCATTTGTGCAGGTCGGTGAAGCGAAGGTTGAGGTTATCCTTGTCCGGATGGGCTTCCTCAAGCTCGATCGCGATGTCCTGAATGTCTGTCCAACGCATATCCGTCTCCTTTGACACCGGGCGGCAATCCGCCCGGTCAGCAGAAGGTGAAACTTACTTGTCGACCATCATGTTGCGGGTCGCGGACGGAAGTTTGACACGCAGACCGTCGAGCTCGTCGCTCATGATGATCTGGCAGCCAAGACGCGAGGTCTCGGTCAGGCCAAAGGCAAGGTCAAGCATGTCTTCTTCGTCTTCGGACGGTTCATCAAGCTTGTCAAACCAGTCATCTTCAAGAATTACGTGGCAGGTCGAACATGCCAGCGAACCTTCGCAAGCACCTTCAAGGTCAATGCCGTTCTTGTGGGCAGCTTCCAGAACAGACAGGCCGTCGGCGACTTCGAATTCCTTTTCGGTGCCATCCGGCTCGACAAAAACGATCTTAGGCATTTGTGCCTTTCTCCTCGGTAATACTTTTCGTTCGATCTCTGTTTATGCGCCCCGCGATACGGGTCGCTTATCCGGCCTGACCTTGGCGGTTGTCGGGGACAATCGCCGCAGTTCGCCGGTTTGTCAATTCCACCGGTGTCGATTAATTCACTTCCTAGTGAACTTCATCGACATTTTGCCCGGCAAGTGCCTGGCGGATCCGGCTATCCATACGGGCCTCGGCAAACGGGCGGGATGCATTTTCAAGCGCCTCGGCAGCGTAATTGATCGCATCGCGGTTGTCGCCTGCGGCGGCCGTTTCAAGATTGGCAATGGCGTGCTTGATGTTGGCCTCGTCTTCCTTGGTCAGAAGCGCACGGTCGGCATTCATTGCGGCATTGACCGCCAGAATGTTGCGACGTGCTTCGACGCGGGCCTCGGTCAGGACGCGCATTTCCATGTCTTCGCGAGCATGGACCATGCTATCGCGCAGCATGGTCGCCATATCAGACTCATTGATGCCATAGGTCGGCTTGACCGCGACTTCCTGTTCAGTCCCGGTGGTTTCCTCGCGGGCCGAGACGGTCAGAAGGCCGTCGGCGTCGACATTGAACTGAACGCGGATGCGCGCAGCGCCAGCTGCCATCGACGGAATACCGGTCAGCGCAAAGCGCGCAAGCGAGCGGCACTGATCAACCATTTCGCGTTCGCCCTGCACCACATGGATCATCATGGCCGACTGACCATCCTGATAGGTGGTAAATTCCTGTGCCTTGGTCACCGGGATCGGGGTGTTGCGGTCAATGACCTTTTCAACAATCCCGCCCATGGTTTCAAGCCCCAGCGACAGCGGCGTGACATCCAGAAGAAGGTTGTCCGAGCCGCCTGTCAAAGCCTCTGCCTGAAGGGCCGCACCAAGGGCGACAACCTCGTCCGGGTCGATATCCGACAGCGGTTCCTGTTCAAACAGATCGGCCACCGCCTTGCGCACGGCTGGCACGCGGGTAGAGCCGCCGACCAACACGACACCCTTGACGTCTTCGGGCAAGACGTCGGCGTCATCAAGCACCTGTTCGGTGATGGCGGCCGTGCGGGCAACCAGCTTGGCGATCATGGCATCAAACTGATCGCGCGTTACGGTGTGTTTGGTGTCCGTGCCATTGAGTGCCACGGTGACTTCTACACTGTCCTGATCGGTCAGGCTTTCCTTAACCGTGCGGGCGGCCTTTAGCAGGCGCTTGGCATCCGATGCATCAAGATCATCGGTCGCACCGCCATCCTTGCGTTCCGCCAGAAGATGTTCGGCAATCGCATGATCAAAATCATCGCCACCAAGGGCGGCATCCCCGCCGGTCGCCTTCACCTGGAAGACGCCCTTTTGCATTTTCAGAAGCGAGATATCAAAGGTCCCGCCGCCAAGGTCATAGACGGCATAAAGACCCTCTGCCCCGTTATCAAGGCCATAGGCAAGGGCGGCTGCGGTCGGTTCATTGACCAGACGCAGGACTTCCAGACCGGCCAGCTTGGCCGCATCCTTGGTCGCGGTACGTGCGCCGTCATCGAAATAGGCCGGGACCGTGATCACGGCCTTTTCGACAGGCTTATCAAGGCTTTCTTCGGCGCGCGCTCGCAGTGCGCGCAGGATATCTGCCGAAACCTCGACCGGGGTTAAAACCCGATTACCGACATTGAGGCGCACCATCATCGGTTCGCCGTTTTCGGTTTCGGATTTTTCCGGGATTTCGACGTGATAAGGCAGCGTGCCGGCAACCGATTTGACGTCTTCCAGACCACGGCCCATCAGACGTTTGACCGATGACACCACACGGCTGGCGTCTGAGTTGATCTGATCACGGGCGGCTTCGCCGACAACCGGCGTGTCATCGCCGTAATAGACGACAGAGGGCACAATCGCATTGCCACCGGATTTATCGCGCAGAACTTCAGGCTTTTCCGAGTTCGAGATTGCAACCACCGAGTTGGTGGTTCCAAGATCGATCCCGACAGCGATCTGGCGTTCGTCCTCGTGCGGGAGGGGTGTTTCGCCCGGTTCGTGGATTTTTAGCAGAGCCATTCTTACGTCCAGTTTTTTCTATGATCAGGCAGCGGCAAGGCGCGATTTCTTCGCGCGCGCTTCCTCGGTCATTTTCATCAGATATCTTAAACGGGTGGCCAGTTTCTTGGCCGCGTCAAAGGATTGGCTGTCAAAGGCGGCACCCAGATCATTTTCACAGGCACGTGCCTGTTTGCGGGTATCCTTGATGATGGCATCGATGGTGATTTTATCCTTGGCATCGTCAAGGGCTTCACGCATTTCCATCGCTTCCATCAGAAGTTCCGGATCATTGACGGTATGGCCTTCGCCGCCTTCTGGCTCGTGCCCGGCCTGACGCAGCATATAATGTGCGCGCGCGACCGGATTTTTCAGCGTCTCGAAAGCTTCGTTCAGGCTGGCGGCCTGTTGCGATGACAGGGCCTGTTCGCGGCCCGACTTGGACGCGAACCGGTCGGGATGGAGCTTTTGTTGCTGCTTAAGGTAAGTCGCTTCCATCGCATCGACATCAACGTCAAAGGAACGCTCCAGACCAAAGCGGGTAAAATGATCCAGCTGGCCGGGGGCCTGAATGGCGTTGCAGGTTTCGCAAAACAGTGCGCTTGCTTCGACCGGCCCCTTGCAGGACCAGCAAACCTTGTGCGCAGATTGTTCGGTGTTGCTCACGCGATGCACTTCCGAGGATTAAAAGACAAAAACAAATCAGTTCAAAAGGCGATGCGTGACCATAGCTTTGGTCACGTCACCCTTTTTCAGGCGATGGCCCCGGCGATCTCGCCAGGGCCATAACCATTCAGAAAGCAGGGAAAGCCCGGCCTGATCAAACGTGGAAGGATTCCCCGCAACCGCAACGACCTTTTTCGTTGGGGTTCCGGAAAACAAAGCCTTCCTCCATCGTGTTGACCTCGTAATCCATCTCTGTGCCAAGCACGAACATGATGGCTTTGGGGTCGATCAGGATTCTCACGCCGTCGTCAAGTTCGACAACTTCTTCGAAGCCATCGGCACCATCGGCATATTCCAGCGTGTAGGACAGGCCCGAGCACCCTTTGCTGCGCACACCAAGCCGAATGCCGTGCGAGGGTTTCCCGCGGCTATCAAGCAGCGCCTTGATGTGATCAAGAGCGACCGGTGTGACAGAAATTGGTGACGGTAGAGCCATTTTATTCTCCCAAGATTCCGAAAACGATGGGGAGTGGGCGCTGCTTATTCAGCAGCATCCACTTCCGCTGCGCCGTTTTTGGTTTTGTAGTCGCTGATTGCGGCTTTGATCGCGTCTTCAGCCAGGATCGAGCAGTGGATCTTGACCGGCGGAAGTGCAAGTTCCTCGGCAATCTGCGAGTTTTTGATCGCACCCGCTTCGTCAAGCGACTTGCCCTTGACCCATTCGGTGATCAGCGAGCTTGAAGCAATCGCCGAACCACAGCCAAAGGTCTTGAACTTCGCATCTTCAATGATCCCTTCCGGGGTCACCTTGATCTGCAGCTTCATGACGTCACCACATGCCGGTGCGCCGACAAGGCCGGTCCCGACAGAGGTTTCGTTCTTGTCCATGGAGCCGACATTGCGCGGGTTTTCGTAATGGTCGATCAGCTTTTCACTATAAGCCATGATAGGAATCCTCCTAAAAAGTCCTGAGTCTCTCTCACGAGACAGAATACATATCGAATATGTCGATAGTACGTTTTCGGTCGTTGTCGTTCTTAGTGTTCAGCCCATTCGATCGACTTGATGTCGATGCCTTCCTGCGCCATTTCCCAAAGCGGGCTCATTTCGCGCAGACGCTCAACTGCGGTGCAGATGGCATCAACGGCTTCGTCGAGCTCTTCCTTGGTGGTGTAGCGACCAATGCCAATACGAAGGGATGTATGGGCCAATTCTTCGTCAACACCAAGAGCACGCAGAACGTAAGACGGTTCCAGCGACGCCGAGGTGCAGGCAGAGCCCGACGATACGGCAATGTTCTTGATGTCCATCAGAAGGCTTTCACCTTCGACATAGGCAAACGAAATGTTCAGGTTGCCGCTGACACGGACGTGTTCGTCACCATTGACATAGATGTCTTCGAGACGGTCGCGGAAACGCTGAAGCGTGTAGTCACGCAGCTTTTCGATACGTGCGTTTTCTTCGGCCATTTCGTTGCTAAGAATGTCGCACGCCTTGCCAAGACCAACGATCAGCGGGGTCGGAAGCGTACCGGAACGCATGCCGCGTTCCTGACCACCACCGGTGATCTGTGCGATAACACGAACGCGCGGACGACGGCGAACATACAGCGCACCGATGCCTTTGGGGCCATAGATCTTGTGACCGGAAATCGACATCAGGTCGATCTTCATGTCATCAACATCAAGGTCGATCTTACCAACCGCCTGCGCACAGTCGGTATGGAAGAAGACTTTGCGTTCGCGGCAGATTTCACCGATTTCCTTGAGCGGCTGAATGACACCGATTTCGTTGTTTACACCCATGACGGACACGAGTGCGGTTTCATCGGTGATGGCAGCCTTGAGTTCTTCAAGGTCGATCAGGCCGTTTTCCTTAACGCCAAGATAGGTCACTTTGTAACCTTCCTGCTCAAGGTGGCGGGCACTGTCGAGCACGCATTTATGCTCGGTGACAACCGTGATCAGGTGCGGCTTTTTCTTGCCATAGAACTTCATCACGCCTTTGAGGGCGAGGTTGTTTGACTCCGTCGCACCCGAGGTAAAGATGATTTCCTTTGCCGACGCACCGATGATCTTGGCAACCTGACCGCGTGCAACTTCAACCGCGTCCTCGGCTTCCCAGCCAAAGCTGTGGTTGCGCGAATGCGGGTTACCGAATTTCTCGGTGAAGTACGGCAGCATTGCCTCGACAACCCGCGGGTCGGTCGGCGTCGTCGCCTGATAGTCCAGATAGATCGGCTTTGCTTTAAGCTCGTTCATTTTAAAGGCTTCCTCACTCACTCTTTCTCAGGCAGCGTGACGCGCTTTCTTGCGCGCTGCATTACCCCTCATCCTGCTCCAAACGCGGATAAATGTATCAATGTCTTCGTTGGTGCTATCCAGTCCCAGACTGACCCGAATGGCCGATCCGGGCTCGGTAACACCCATTTCCCTAAGCACGTGGCTTTCACGTACCTTGCCTGATGAACAGGCTGATCCCGAACTGATGGCAACACCTGCCAGATCCATTGCCATGACCTGGGTTTCCCCGGGCATTCCTGGCAGGATCAGGCAACTTGTATTGCTCAGTCGCTCCGTTCCCTTGCCGGCGATCAGAAGCTCAGGCGCCTCTGATGCCAATTCCGTTTCCAGGCGATCGCGCATTTTCGCGATATCCGCCATCCTTGCCATGTTGGCCTCGGCACGTTTGGCTGCGGCGTCAAAGCCCGCAATCCCGACAACGTTTTCCGTACCACCACGGCGGTATTTTTCCTGCCCGCCGCCCCGGATCTGGGGGACCAGCATCACGCCCGGCGCAATCGCCAGCGCGCCAATTCCTTTTGGACCGCCGATCTTGTGGGCCGAGATCGACACCATATCGACCAGCAAGCGCCCCATATCGACCGGCAACCGGCCCAGCGCCTGAACAGCGTCGCAATGGACCTTGGCACCATATTCACGCGCCAGCAGACCAACCTTGGCAACCGGCTGAATGACGCCGGTTTCGTTATTGGCCAGCATGACCGAAACCAGAACCTTTTGCCCGGCGTCAGATGCGTCTTTGAGCATCGCTTCTAGGGCATTCAGGTCAATCAGGCCATTTTCATCCACCGGGATGCGTTTGGCGTCCGGTCTTGCTTCGATGACCGAAGGATGTTCGACCGCACTGGTAAATACGGTGACATCTTCCAACCCGTTCAGTGCCAGATTGTTGGCCTCTGTGCCGCCGCTGGTGAAGATGATCCGTTCTGAATCACCGCCCAGCAGATCGGCAATGGTGCGCCTGGCATGATCAACGATCTTGCGGGCCGCACGGCCACTGGCATGAACCGAAGACGGATTACCTGCAACATCCATCGCAGCGATCATGGCCTGCTTTGCATCTTCGCAAAGCGGCGCGCTGGCGTTGTAGTCGAGATAAACCTGGTCGGTCATCAGTTTAAAATCATCCTTATTCGCACCTGCCCTCGATATAGAGGACCAACTACTGTGCCGCAACCTGTGACGGCTCTTCGATCTGGGTCGTTTTACCCGGGAACGTCCGAAGCGTCCCCGCCACGTTGCGATCCACCACATCGGCAAGACTGACAGAGGCCAGATAAAGATAAATCTGGTTGCCGAGCTCTTCCCACAGTTCGTGAGTCAGACAACGGCCCTTGTTGGTCTTGCAGCCCTTGGGAGAACCGGACTTGCAACGGGTTGCACGGATTGGTTCATCAACCGCAAGAATGACATCGGCAACACGGGTTTCAGTGGCATTGCGTGCCAGCAAATATCCGCCACCCGGGCCGCGCACCGAACGGACCAGACCGCCCTTGCGCAATTTGCCAAACAGCTGTTCAAGATAAGAAAGTGAAATTTCCTGGCGGTCCGCAATATCTGCCAGCGCGACCGGTCGGTCCTTGCTGCTTTCAGCGAGATCGACCATCGCCATAACGGCATAGCGGCCTTTGGTACTCAGCTTCACGGTGCGTCCTCCTGCCTTGCTTTGGGGTTAACCCCGAGCGGGCTTTTCATTCATGTTGCGCGGTGGCGCGTATTCTATTCCGATGATGCGACGATACGCGGCTTTTCCGGTGCGGCATCAGATGCGGCCTTTTCACCCTCAAGGGCGACCACCTTGTTGCGCAGCGTTTCGACCTCGCGGCCAAGTTCTTCAAGTGCGCGGGCAACCGGATCAGGCAGATCGCCAAGCGGCGTCCCATAGGCACAGAACCGATCATCCTGTTCACGGCGGACGATCTTGGCTGGGATACCAACAACCGTGGCACCCTCGGGCACTTCACCCAGGACCACGGCGTTGCCGCCAACACGTGCATTTTTGCGCACGGTGAACGGTCCAAGGATTTGCGCGCCGGACCCGACAATCACACCATCCTCAAGGGTCGGGTGACGTTTCAGGCCGCGCTGGCCGTCGCTATTCACACTTGGCGAAGTCCCGCCAAGGGTAACGCCTTGATACAGTGTGACATCATCGCCGATCTCGGCGGTTTCGCCGATCACGACACCCATGCCATGGTCAATAAAGAAGCGCTTGCCAATCGTCGCACCCGGGTGAATTTCGATCCCGGTCAACCAGCGCAAAATCTGCGACAGGAAGCGTGCCGTCAGGCGGAAACCGCGCTGCCACAGCCAATGTGTCCCGCGATAGCCCATGATCGCATGAAACGCCGGATAGCTGATCACGACTTCCCAACGGGATCGCGCCGCAGGGTCACGGGCGATCATCGCGTCAATTTCCTGACGAATTAGCTTGAACATGGGGCGGTCCACTGTGTAATTAGTACCTTCGATTCCCGGCAGCCACGCCCAGCCCCGTCCTTGCACATAAGCAATTGTCGGGTTCGACAGGCACCATCGGGTTAGCCGGAATATAGGATAACCGAGTAACTTGGTCAAGTATTTGCCCAAAGCAATTTATGCGCAAACACGAAAAAACTTACAAAAACACTCGGATATTTTTGTTACACACATCTTTCCATTCGTGGACAGGAGCAGTCTGATCCATGCCTGAGGTCATTTTTAACGGCCCCGAAGGTCGCCTTGAAGGTCGCTACCACCATAACGGCGCTGACGATTCGCCCATCGCACTTATCCTCCATCCGAACCCGCAACAGGGTGGCACAATGAATAACAAGTTGTGCTTCAACATGTTCAACATGTTCAAGGATCGCGGCTATTCCGTCATGCGGTTCAACTTCCGTGGCGTCGGCCGCTCGCAGGGCGTATTCGATCAGGGGATCGGCGAACTGTCTGATGCGGCATCCGCACTTGACTGGATGCAGACCTATAACGCCAATGCACGTGCAACCTGGGTTGCCGGTTATTCGTTCGGTTCGTGGATCGGCATGCAGCTTTTGATGCGCCGTCCGGAAATTGACGGATTTATTTCGGTCGCAGCCCCGGCAAGTGAACATGACTTCACCTTCCTTGCCCCCTGCCCGTCATCCGGCATTCTGATCCACGGCACGCAGGACACCAACATTCCGGTCGCCTCGGTCAACAAGCTTGCCGACAAGCTTAATGCCCAGAAAGGCATTGAAGTTGACATGTGCGCGATTGACGGTGCCGATCACTATTTCGCCAAACAGCAAGACGAAGTGATCAAGCATTCAATTGCCTATCTGGACAAGCGCGGCGCTTAAACCGCCCGCAGCCTGACCACACAAATAAAAGGCCGCCTGATCAGGCGGCCTTTTTTGTTGGATACAGCTTGCCGCCACAACAGGGCTCTGGCACGCCCGTGGTCCCCGGGAAGCTGAGCGGCAAGTCGCGTAAATGGCGCACAGCCAGGAAGCCAAAACATTCAGCCTCGACCGCATCACCATCCCAATCAAGCACGTCAACAGATTGCACCGGCACCCCAAGGCGGGTGGCGAGTGTTTCCATGATATAATCGTTATGACGCCCGCCACCGCAGACAAACCAGCCTTTGGGCGCAGCAGGCAGATGGTTCACACCGGCAACGATGGCCGCCACCGTGCAATTGGCAAGCGTTGCCGCCCCGTCGGATACATTAAGCTTGGCCTCAACCACCAGCCCGTCGATCCGTGCCGCCATATCTTCGCGGTCCAATGATTTCGGCGGAATGCGGTCAAAATACGGGTCTTCAAGGAATTTGACCTCGACCATTGGGTCACCAGTGCCCGAGGCCGCCGTTGCGCCGTTCAAATCAACCGGATTGCCGGTATGGCGCAACATCCAGTCATCAATCCGCGCATTGCCCGGCCCACAATCAAAGGCCAACAATGCATCGTCGCCGTCGATATAGGTAACGTTGGAAACCCCGCCGATATTTAGAACTGCCACGGGCAGCTCAACACCGGCACTTTTGATCAGGGCTGCGTGATAAACAGGTGCCAGTGGCGCACCCTCCCCACCGGCGGCGACATCGGCCAATCTGAAATCGGCCACCACCGGGATACCGGTTTTTTCCGCCAGCATATGCGGCGTTCCGATCTGGCGTGTAAGCCCCGATGCCGGTTCATGAAACACGGTCTGCCCATGAAAGCCGATGACACCAATATCGGCAGCCAACATACCGGATTTATCCATCAGCATGTTAACAGCATCAACATGCACCTGTGTCAGATCATCGGCAACGACATGTTCGGTGTTGGTCGCGCTGCGATTGCCAAAGCAGGCCCGCATCCGTTCACGCAATTCCGGCGCGTAAGGCACAAAAACCGATTGCCCGGTGCGGCGCACTTCGATGCCATCGGTTTCAATCAGTGCTGCGTCCACCCCATCAAGAGAGGTGCCGCTCATCATGCCGATTGCTGTTATCCAGCCGTGTCTCATGTCGTGCTCCGTGCGCGATCGCTGTTGGTTTTGAGCAGCCTAAAAGGAATTTATCGCGAATTCGTTACCCGTATGGCAGATCTGTTCGCCGATGCGTTGCCGAGCGGATGTTTTCTGTGCTAGATCATCGCCTCCGCACCGAATGGCGGATCAAATTTTCTATCACAACCAACATAGCGCAAAAACCATGACTGAACTGAAGTCTGATTTTCTCCGCGTCATGAATGACCGCGGTTACATCCACCAATGTACTGATCTTGAAGGCCTTGATGCCTATGCATCGGAAAATACGGTGGTGTGCTATGTGGGTTATGATTGCACTGCAGACAGCCTGCATGTCGGATCACTTGTGTCGATCATGATGTTGCGCTGGCTGCAGAAGACCGGCCACAAACCAATCGTCCTTATGGGCGGCGGCACTACCCGCGTTGGGGACCCGACGGGCCGCGATGATGCACGTCCGGTTCTGACCGATGAAATCATCGAAGCCAACATGGCTGGCATCAAAAAGGTGTTTCAGCAGTTCCTGACGTTTGGCGATGGCCCGACCGATGCGGTCATGGTCAACAATGCCGATTGGCTGGACAAGCTGAACTACATCGAATTCCTGCGTGATTTCGGTCGCCACTTCTCGGTCAACCGGATGCTGGCATTTGACTCGGTCAAGCTGCGTCTGGAACGTGAACAGTCGCTGAGCTTCCTTGAATTCAACTACATGATCCTGCAAGCCTACGACTTTGTCGAACTGAACCGCAACTATGGCTGCACGCTTCAGATGGGCGGATCGGATCAGTGGGGCAACATCGTCAATGGTGTTGAGCTTGGTCGCCGCGTTGATGAGAAATCGCTGTTTGGCCTGACGACCCCGCTGATGACCACCGCATCGGGTGCCAAGATGGGCAAGACTGCGGCCGGGGCTGTCTGGCTGAATGAAGAACGCCTGTCGTCTTATGACTACTACCAGTTCTGGCGGAACACCGAAGATGCCGACGTGATCAAGTTCATGCGTCTGTTCACCGAGATGTCGCTCGATCAGATCGAAGAATACGCCAAGCTTGAAGGATCGCAGATCAACGAAGCCAAGAAAGTTCTGGCGTTCGAGGCGGTCAAACTGTGCCGCGGCGAAGAAGCAGCCCTTGCGGCGGCTGAAACGGCGCGCAAGACCTTTGAAGAAGGTGTTCTGGCAGACGATCTTCCGACCGTGGAAGTCGCCAAGGCCGATCTTGATGCCGGTATCCCGGCCTTTGATCTGTTCCGCCGTGCCGACCTTGCCAAATCGGGCGGTGACGCACGTCGTCTGATCAAGGGTGGCGGCGCCAAGATCAACGACGAAAAAGTCAGCGACGAAAACGCCAATATCACCGCCGATGCGGTTAATGCAGATGGCGTGATCAAGGTGTCTGCCGGCAAGAAACGCCACATCCTGATCAAGCCGGTCTGATCAAAGAAGACCCGCAGAAAAACAAAAGCCCCGCCGAGTGATCGTGCGGGGCTTTTTTCGTAACTGGTTGCCGACTTAGCCCGGCTCGGCACCGGTGATCAGGTTGCGGAACACGCCAGGCACAAAGGTCGATAGCGGATTGACCGTAATGCTGGGGTCGCTCAGATCGCCCTCCACCGTGTAGGTCGGGGCAAATATGCCACCACCCTCTTCGCCGACCAGAATGTCGCCCAGGATCGGAATGGCACCCAGCGCGGAATTCAGTGCGTAAATCGGCACGATCGACCCGGCCAGTCGGATTTCCGATTTGGCCAAATCAATCGAGCCATTTGCCGTTACCCCGACGGCTGCGCCGTTTGCCGCCACCTTTGACAGCGACAGCACATCATTGACATAGGTGAAGTCGCCGTTCATT
This sequence comes from Thalassospira sp. A40-3, assembly GCF_015871485.1. Taxonomy (NCBI): domain Bacteria; kingdom Pseudomonadati; phylum Pseudomonadota; class Alphaproteobacteria; order Rhodospirillales; family Thalassospiraceae; genus Thalassospira; species Thalassospira sp. A40-3. The sequence goes on along the minus strand of NZ_CP065428.1, from coordinate 1,455,668 downwards.
TCGCTAAAGGCGATGCCATTGCCTTGCAACACATCGCCAAGCCCGGTCAGCGACGCCGCACTGAGCACGCGGGCCGCAATCGGCGCATTGACCACGCGGAATTCATTGACCGTGACCTTACCGGTGAAGGGTTGGGCAATGTCGCGTTCATCAACCGTGCCTTCAATCGTCAGGCGTCCGCCCAGAAGATTTTCATACATATCAACCGCACGCAGGAAACGCCCCGCATCCTCGCTGGTCATTGTGACCTTGCGGGTCTGGAAGTCTTCGCGGACGACTTGCACAAACACATTGGCCCGGTCACCAAATGCACCGTTCAGAACAAGACGGTCCCATTCCTGCCCGACCGTATGGATCGATCCGCGCAGATCGGCCAGAAGTTCACCGTTGGCCATAACCATCTGTTCGATATTCAGGAACACTTCGGTGGTGCCGCCGGTTCGCTCGGCACGCTCGCCAATGCCACCGGTATTCGTTTCCGACGCGGCTTTGCCTGCGTCGTCATTGCTTTGTTCGTCATCGACGATCCATGGGGTCGCGATCAATTGACGCGCCGAGATTTCCAGCTCGCGCTTGTCGGTTTCCTGACGCAAGGTGATCTTGCCATCATTTAGCAATGGCTCAGCCCCCTTAAGCAGGAAACCGCCAGCTTCCAGCGTCACAAGATAGCTCTGCTCATCCGGCTCGCCGTCCGCAGGCGCTTCACCGGATGCGTCATCCTCAAGGAACGGACGCAAATCGAATTGCGCACCCCGCAGATCGACCAGCAATCGATTGCCTTCTTCCATGCGAATGGTGCCAGCAAGATCAATATTTTCGCGAAAACGGGTGTCTTGCAGCTCGACAAACCATTTGTCGGCCATGGCGTTGTCACCGCGCCAGTTGCCACGGCCTGTTGCCTCAAGCGCTGGTGCAATCAGTGAGAAACTGTCAAGCACCCCACCGCCATCAAACATTACGGCAACATCAAACTTCGCCGCAGCATTTGCGCCGGGCTCCTTGCGATATCCCACTTTTTCGATCGGAACCGAAATCGCCGAATTGGTCAAATCAAGGTCACCGACCACACGGACCTGATCAGAGCCGACGCGGATATCCAGCTCCCCCTTCGCCATCCCGTTCAGGTACGGGCCGGGATCAAGTTCGATATCGGGCAAAACGGCAAGATCAAGATCGCCCGATAGTTTGTAGCGGCTTCGGACCTCAGCCTCTTGCGCAAAGGTTTCGACCCAGTTGATGTTGGTTTTGCCGTTGCCAATCGTGGCCGTGCCGCCAAGTTCAAGCCCCTTGGTGTTAACCTGCAATTCAAAGCTGCCCGCGGTGACATCCATGCCGCGGAACGCACCAACGATCCCGGCCTTTTCAATCCGCGAGGCTGCCGCGACATCGACATCGTCAAACGTCACATCGCGAAGCAACGGGAAATGTAGGCGCACACGGGTTGCCTGTTCACCACTGATCTGGGCCGGGTCGATGCCAAGCCGGGTGGCAAAGCCAAGTGGTTTTGCCTCAATCAGTTCCAGTGCCTTGCGCGCACTGCCCTGTGCGACGATTTCGATATCGGCATAGGGGGTCGGTTCATCAAGTTTGGTGAAAATGATGCTGGCATCGGTTACCTGAATGCCATCGGCCTCGCCGGTATTTACAAAGATGCTGAAACTGGTTTCATCAAATTCGGCACGCCCGGCGGAATTATGCACTTCCGGCATTTCACCAAGATAATGCACGGTCACACCCGACATGGTCATCTGACCACCAAGATCATCAACAATGACCTCGCCCGCATCGTCCAGGCGCAGTTCGGTGTGCAAGGTTGCCTGATGAACAATCCCCTCGGACAGGTTGGTGACGACCCAGGTCCGCGCATCCACACCGACCCCTTCGGGCCAGAGACGATCCAGATCGTTGGTTGCGACGTTCTTGGCGGACGCATCAAGATTGACTTGCCACTGCCCGAACGGGTCAAGCACGACCCCCTGAAGTTTGGCGGATGCATCACCAACATTCAGCACGACATCATCAATGCTGAAGCGACCGGGCACATAGCTTGTGACAATCTGTCCGTCCGAAACCCGATAGGTCGCCCGTATTTCGTCGGGGAAGGTGATCACGCCACTTCCAACCGACAGGTCGGTGGCCGCCGTAAGCAATTCACCCTTCGCGTCAAAGCTTGCGCGCAGCTTTCCCGAAACCGGGACATAGGCATCGCGCAATTGTTCAAACAGGTCCGAGATGCTGACAAGATCAGCAAGCTGCACCTCGCCAATTTCAGCTTCAAGATCGACCTGATCGGTTTCGATACTGTAATCGCCCGTGACACGTACCTGGGTGGATATATCCCCGGCACTGACCTGCATCGAGGCTTCCGCGCCGATCCCGAAGGCCCGGCGTGTCAACAAAATATCAGCCTGCGGTGCCGCCCAGATAATGCCGATTTTATCATCGCGCACTTCAAGATCGGCATTCACCACCCCGAAACTTTCGAAATAGGCCGCGGCTGGAATATCGGTGCGTTCGCCCGAAAGAATGGCAAACACATCCTGCAGGACCGTATTGCCGGAACGTTCAACAGTTTCGGTGTCACCCGCGGCGTTTTCAGGTTCAGCCGGAAGTTGATCGGCATTCACGTCCGGTGCATCAGGGAGTTCAATCGTAACTGAGGCCCCGCGCCCCTTGTCGTAAATTTGGCCTGTTGCCGCACCATCATCGTTGCGCGTGTTTTCCGAAGGGTTCGTGCCATCTGCGGCGGTTTCTTCGGCGACATAGCCGACATCAATCGTGCCATCGGCCCGCCGTTCAAGGCGAATGCGCGGGCCGATCAGATTAAGCTCGCGCAGGGCAAGCACGCCTTCAAAAAGCGCCTTGCTGGAAAACACGACATCGGCTTCGGGGACGTGAAGCATTTCCTGATCATCGGGGCCAAAGATGCTGACGTCGCGCAAACCGACATCAAATTTTTCGTCCCAGCCGCGCCAGCGCAGAACGACGTCGCCTATTGCCAGCCGATTATTGCCCATCGATTTGTTGAGATGATCAACCAGATACGGGGTCAGACGATGCAGGGACACAGGTTCCTGAGACAGCCGCCAGATCGTGACTGCTGCAAATACGCCGACAAACAGGACGATGGCTGATAAAGTCAGCGCCAGCCATCCGGCAAAGGTCTTAACGTGGCGCACTCATTTTACCTTGTGTTCCCGATGTCATATGCAGTGATATCAATAACTTCTCTTGTCTGGCATGGTTGTCGATGGATCATTGGATCCTAAAATACCAGACAGTTATTGATCTATACCCCTTTTTGTCCGATCACAGAAAAGCTAGAAACATATAAGTCATCCTGTTGATCAGGACGTCCTACTCCTTGCAGAGATTATGCAATCAGGCTCAATCCTTTGCATAGCGCGGTTTGTGACCATTTCGCAATACAAGGAACGCAAAAAGTGTCTCTTTCCTGGATTTCACAGGACCTGCCCAAAGCCTTTGACGCCGACCGTGTGACCAATGCGCTCGAACGCTGGAACACATTGGCGGGTCGACCAGCGTTTGAAAGCCTGTCAGACAAAATTGGCGAGATTGCGTCCAATCCCCAAAAACGTGCGGTTCTTGAAGCACTTTTTGGTAACAGCCCCTATCTGACCAATCTTTGCCTGCGTGATCCCGATACGGTCTGTGACGTGTTTGACAGCGGCCTTGATCAGGCATTTGCCAACGCGCTTGAGCCCGTGAAAGTCAGTGCGAATGCACGCGATCTTGATCAGACGACCACCATGGCGACTGTCCGTCACGCCAAACGCCGCGCGGCGCTGGTGATCGCGATTGCCGATATCTGCAAGGCCTGGAAACTTGATCAGGTCACATCGGCGATCAGCAAAACGGCCGAGTACACCCTTGATTTCACCATGGCACATTGCCTGTCCGCCATGGCGCGGCTGCGTAAATATGACCTGCCCAACCCGGAAAATCCGCTTGAGGGATCCGGGATCTTTGCCATTGGCATGGGGAAACTCGGTGCCGGGGAACTGAATTATTCATCGGATATCGACCTGATCTTCCTCTATGATCAGGATGTGGTGACCTATATCGACCCTGATCGCATTCATCAGGATCTGGTGCGGATGGTGCGCGACATCACCCGGATCATGGAAGAACGCACCGGCGACGGATATGTTTTCCGCACTGATTTGCGCCTGCGTCCGGACCCGGCATCAACCCCGCCAATTCTTTCGATGATTGCGGCTGAAACATACTATGAAACCGTCGGCCAGAACTGGGAACGTGCGGCCATGATCAAGGCCCGCATTGTTGGTGGCGACCGCGTTTCGGGCAATGAATTCCTTGAAATCCTGCGACCCTTTGTCTGGCGCAAGCATCTTGATTTCATTGCCATTCAGGACATTCATTCGATCAAGCGCCAAATCAATGCCCACAAGGGCGGCAGCAAGATCAATATCCCCGGTCACAATATCAAGCTTGGTCGTGGCGGCATCCGCGAGATCGAATTTTTTGCCCAGACCCAGCAACTGATTTGGGGCGGTCGTGAAATTGCGCTGCGTGGCAAGGCAACCTGCGACACCTTGCGCACCCTGACCAAGTTCGGCCAGGTGTCCGAGGAAGTGCGCGACGAAATGCTGGCCGCCTATGATTTCCTGCGCACGGTCGAACACCGGCTGCAAATGATCAATGATCAGCAAACCCAAACTCTGCCCGATACCGATCAGGGATTATTGGCACTGGCGACCTTCCTTGGCTATGAGACGCTTGATGCCTTCAAGGCGGATTTGCTGCTTCATCTGCGCAATGTCGAAAACAATTATGCCGAACTGTTTGAAGACGACACGACCCTTGCCGGTGCCAGTGGCAACCTTGTCTTCACGGGCACCGAAGACGATCCGGAAACCCTGGTCAATCTGCGCGAGATGGGCTTTGAAAATGCCGAAAACGTATCGGTCACGGTGCGGGGCTGGCATCATGGCCGTTACCGGGCAACCCGATCACGCCGGGCGCGTGAAATCCTGACCGAACTGATGCCGACCCTTTTGGCAGCACTTGGTAAAACAACCAACCCGGACATGGCATTTCGTGCCTTTGACGACTTCCTCAAAGGTCTGCCGGCCGGCGTGCAGTTGTTTTCGCTGTTCACCGCCCATCCGCAGTTGCTTGAACTGCTGGCCCAGATTGCCGGGACCGCGCCGCGCATGGCGAAATATATCGGGCGTAATGCCGCGGTGCTTGATTACGTATTGATGTCGGGCTTCCACGAAGAACTGCCTGATGCGGATGCGATGCTGGCGGAGCTTGATGCCCGCCTGTCGCGCGAAGACATGGTTGAAGACTGGCTTGATGCCGCGCGGCGATGGGCCAATGACCAGAAGTTCCAGATTGATGTGCAAACCATCCAGAACCGTCACACCCCGCACGAAGCAGGCCGTGCATTGGCCGATGTTGCCGACGTTGCCATTCGCGCACTGTTCCCGCGAATTGCCGACGATTTTGCTGCCAAACATGGCTCGTTTGCAGATGGCGGGCTTGCGGTGTTTGCATTGGGCAAGCATGGCGGGCAGGAACTTTCACCCGGGTCCGACCTTGATATGGTGTTTATCTATGAGGTGCCCGAAGATGCCGAAGAATCAGACGGCGAAAAACCATTGTCGCCGGGCCACTATTTCATCCGGCTAAGCCAGCGTTATATCAACGCCCTGTCGGCCCCGACCGCCGAAGGGGTTCTGTTTGAAACCGATCTTCGCCTGCGCCCCAGCGGATCCAAAGGGCCGCTTGCCACCCATTTCAAAAGTTTCGAGACTTATCAAAACAACGAAGCCTGGACGTGGGAGCACATGGCGCTAACGCGATTGCGTGCGGTTTATGGCCCAAAGGCACTGTGTGACAAGGTATTGGCCACGACCAATGACGTGCTGTGCAAGCAACGCGATCCGGACAAACTGGTGCGCGAAGTCTATGATATGCGCAACCGCATGGAGGCCGGCAAAGGCGACAACCACCCATGGGCGATCAAGATGCGCCGCGGCGGTTTGGTCGATCTGGAATTCATTGCGCAATATCTACAACTGCGCCATGCCCATGACCACCCGGAGGTCCTGTCACCGACAACCCGCGAGGTTTTCAAAAATCTGGCGACGGTGGGGATCCTTGATGACGAAGAGGCCGAGTTTCTGGCCAATTCCGCATCGTTCTGGCTGGCGTTGCAGGCGATGTTACGCCTGACGACAGAGGGCCCGTTTGATCCGGAAAAAGCCAGCGAGGATTTGCAAAAAATGCTGGCAAATGCCGGAAAATGTGATGATTTCGCAAGCCTTCAGGACAAAATGGAAATGACGGCAACCCGCATCAAGGAGATCTATGATCGCGTGGTTGCAGCCCCCGCGGAAAAGATTGCGCCAACAGATGCACCGCAATGATCCAAGCCCCCTTGCCATCCTTATAAGGCTTTGTATTTTCACGGTTGCAACATGCCGCTATGCGGTCCCAAAAGATTAAAGGATAGACCATGACAGTTGATGTTGGTGACAAGGCCCCGGATTTCGAATTGCCAACCGATGGCAATGGCAGCGTGAAACTGTCGGATCTGGCAGGCAAACCGGTGGTGATCTATTTCTATCCCAAGGACATGACGCCCGGTTGCACGACCGAGTCCTGCGAATTCCGCGATGCCGAACCCGATTTCAGCGCTGTGAATGCGCAGATCATCGGCATTTCCAAGGACAGTGCGGACCGGCACGACAAATTCAAGGCCAAGCATGACCTGAACTTCATTCTCGCCTCCGACGAGAACGGCACTACGTGCGAGGATTACGGTGTCTGGAAAGAAAAAAGCATGTATGGCAAAAAATTCATGGGTATCGAGCGGTCGACCTTTGTCATTGATGGCAACGGTGTCATTCGCAATGCCTGGCGCAAGGTAAAGGTCAAAGGCCACGTTGCCGAGGTTCTTGAGGCTGTCAAAGCCCTTTGAATTTAGATTTTTCCCGTATCAAGGCCCGGCGATCAGTTGCCGGGCCTTTGTTTTTTTGGCGGTAAAATCGTTTTCTTTCAGACGGCTGGCCGTATTGCGTTTTGCTGATTTTGTTGCCATCCCTTGTTTGTCGGGCTAACAATTCGGATATGGGAGTGATGGGTGAGGTCTAATTCTCGCCTGTTCGATGAAAACTCACCGGCATGCCGGCAAAGCGGGTAATCAAATGAATAACAATGTTGTTGATCTCGACGATCAAATGCTGGCGGATTTTCGCGACGAAGCACATGACATCATCAATTCGATTGACGTTCATCTGCAAAACGCACGCGGCAAAAAAGATCCCGCCCATCTGACCGCCATCCAGCGCGAAATATTCAATCTGCGATACAAGGGCAAGTCAGTATCAGCGCCGCTGATCAACCTGACCAGCCATCGTCTTGCGGATTACGTCACGACCTGCAAGGAACTGAACGAAGGCGCAATTGAAGATATCCAGGCCTTCGTCGACAAGATCCAGTCCCTGCTTGATGGTGACATGACGGCTGGCGGGACCGACACCGCCGAATTCGTGCGCGAACTGCCGTCCAAACGGACCCCTGATATTGACCCGGCATGGCTGAAACAGGCCAATGTCGAAGCCTTGCTGGTCATTCCGCAACGCTCCCTGGCAACCATTCTGGAACGCGAACTAGCCGCTTGTGGTTATCGCAGTTCGGTCACACAAACATCATTCGAGGCGATCGAACTTGCCGTGCGCACCCGCCCGGATTTCATCATTGTCGCCAAGACCATTGATGAATTGACCGGTGTTGATCTGGCCAATGCCCTGCAGGCGATGCCGAAAACACGCGGCATTCCGACCGCAGTTCTGACCTCGGATGCACCGAACCATCCGTCGCTTCAGGATTTGCCGTGCCGGACCGCGATCATCCGCAAGGGCAATGCCTTTGGCGAGGATCTGGCAGAGGCACTGGCGCGCTTTAACATTACCTGATTGCGCAAGCGCCAAACGATTTCAAAGGGCGGTCCGAACCTTGATGGTGGGCCGCCCTTTTTGTTTGCCAATTGACCCTATGGCCACCAAGTGGCAGACAAAGCGCAACTGAACCCAAACCCCATACCCGGACGATCATGACCAAACTGACCCTTGCTGATGCTGCCAAACGTGCCCTTCTGACAGAAGACGCCACAGAGAAGGCCGATGTCACTGCCGAAATGGCAGCGATGTGGCGCAATGGCCAGATCAGTGAAGTGGGCTCAACTGATCTGCCCGATCGTCCCGGTCGTCCGGCAAAGCCGGAATTGCTGCCGCCCAACAAGATGCCCAAGCGCAAAAAAGGCAGCGTTCAGGGACGTATTGGCCTTCTGCATGCGCTGGCCCACATCGAACTCAATGCCATCGATCTCGCATGGGATTTGTGTGTGCGCTTTCCCGAGGCAGACATGCCGCGTGATTTTCACGATGCCTGGGTTCAGGTCGCCGATGACGAAGCGCGCCATTTCAAAATGATCAACAAACGCCTTGGGGAACTGGGCGCGGCATATGGTGACCTTCCCGCACACGACGGGCTTTGGCAGACATCGATGGATACGGCCTATGACATTCTGCCGCGTCTGGCGGTCGTGCCGATGGTGTTTGAGGCACGCGGCCTTGATGCCACGCCGCCGACCATTGAACGGCTTCTGGCGCATGGGGATACGGAAAGTGCCCGCATCCTTAAAATCATTGCACATGACGAAATCGCCCATGTCGCCGCGGGCCGAAAATATTACGAATATGTCTGTGATCAGCGCGACCTGCCCTACTACACCACATGGCATGATATGCTGCGCAAGCATTTCCGCGGACCGCTCAAACCACCGTTTAATGACGAAGCGCGCTATGAAGCCGGCATGCCGCCGGACTATTATCAGGACTATGTCCTTGAACTACCTGACATTGACGGTGATAGCGCATAAGGCTTTTGCGCGCCTGATAAGAATTCATCAAAAAATTGATACACCTCATGGTGGTGCAATCTGAAATCAACGACACTCCCCTTCGCGATATTTGAAGAAAAGACGTTCTTTTCCGTATCATCAGCAAGGAGATGTCACCATGCCCTCCACCATGAAAGCCGCCGTCGTTCGGGCGTTTGGCAAGCCGCTGTCGATTGAAGAAGTCACCGTACCCAAGGTCACGCCGGGGAAAATCCTGGTCAAGATCGAAGCGTCCGGTGTCTGCCATACCGACCTTCACGCGGCCGAAGGCGACTGGCCGGTCAAACCGAACCCGCCCTTTATTCCGGGCCACGAGGGTGTCGGCATCGTTGCCGAAGTTGGCGAAGGCGTGACATCCGTCAAGGAAGGCGACCGTGTTGGTGTCCCGTGGCTGCATTCCGCCTGCGGGCATTGCCATCACTGCGTTACGGGTTGGGAAACACTTTGCGGCGAACAGCTCAATACCGGCTATTCGGTGAATGGCGGCTTTGCCGAATATGTCCTGGCCGACCCGAACTATGTTGGCCACCTGCCCGATCCGCTTGAATTTGGCAATGCAGCCCCGGTGCTGTGCGCTGGTGTCACGGTCTATAAGGGGCTTAAGGAAACCGAATGCAAGCCCGGCGAGACCGTGGTGATTTCCGGCGTCGGCGGGCTTGGCCATATGGCGGTTCAATACGCCAAGGCGATGGGCATGAAAGTTATCGCCGTTGACATTGCCGACGAGAAACTTCAACTCGCCAAAGACCTTGGTGCGGACTGGACGATGAACGCGGCCGAAACAGACGTTGTTTCCGAAGTTCAGAAACAGATGGGCGGTGCCAATGGCGTGCTTGTCACCGCCGTTTCGCGCGCTGCCTTCAAACAGGGTGTAGGCATGCTGGGCCGTGGTGGGACTATGGCACTGTGCGGCCTGCCGCCCGGAACGTTCGAGCTTGATATTTTCGATACGGTCCTGTCACGCAAGACCATCCGTGGATCGATTGTCGGCACCCGTGCCGACCTTCAGGAAGCCCTTGATTTCGCCGGTGACGGTAAGGTGCATTCCCACTTCACGACCGAGCCGATGGAAAACATCAACTCGATCTTTGACCGCATGCGCGATGGCAAGATCGATGGCCGTATTGTTATGTCGATCTGATCGACTAAGGCACTATTTCGACTGCAAAAAGGCTGCCATTCGGCAGCCTTTTCTTTTGGGTTCAGGCCGCTTTGGCCCGCATCGCGGCCTCATGATCGAGCAGCCATTTCTTGCGCACAAGCCCACCGGCATAGCCGGTCAATGTGCCGTTCGATCCGATCACCCGATGGCACGGCACAATGATCGATATTGGGTTCAACGCATTGGCACGTGCCACCGCCCGAACAGCCTTGGGGTTGCCAAGCTGATCTGCCAGCCCGGCGTATGAAACGCTTTTTCCACTCGGGATATTGACCAAGGCATCCCAAACCGATTTCTGAAACGCCGTCCCGACCATGTTGATCGCATCCATCGGCAGCACGCCGACGGATCCGGAGAAATAGCCATCCAGCCAGTCAGTGATCGGTGCTGGTACCGCGCCGCCCTCTTTCCATTCAAGGTTCTTGAACCGTCGTGTCTGAATGGTTTTAAGGCGATCATCGTTGTCTTCGAAATCAAGATGCACCAGTTCGCCATCAATCGAGGCGAGCGAGAGTTTCCCGATCGGGCTGGCATAACGCACGACGTTGATTTGGGTGGACATCGTCATTCTCCTTCCAATGCGGACCAAAGATATTGCGCGGCATATGCCCGCCATGGCCGCCAGTTTTCCGAAATGCTTTCCAGTGCCTTGGCCTTGTCCGGCCCACCGCCCATGCCAGATGCCTTCAGGATGCCAAGATCGGCCGCCGGGAAGGCATCCGGGTCACCAAGCCCGCGCAGGCCAAAATAGTTCAATGTCCAGGGGCCAATGCCCTTGATCGCGGTCATGGCGGCAATCAGCTCATGCCCTGACATCTGATCACAATCCGGTCTGGCAAACAGATCAATCACGTCGGCAAGGGTCTGAGCCCGGCGCGTGGTCAAACCAATCGGGATCAGTTCCTGCCCGATCAGACTTTGGGGTGACGGGAAGACATGCGTGATCCCCGTCCCAGTGATCAGATCATCGGGCAAGACATCGCCAAACCGGGCCACAAGTCGCCAGGCCAAGGTACGTGCCGCCGCGACCGAAACCTGTTGGCCCAAAACGGCCCGAAGGGCGAGTTCAAACCGATCCCAGCATCCAGGCACGCGCAGACCGGGTCGTTTTTGCACCAACGGCGCCAGCAAGGCATCGTCGGAAAACTGTGCTGTGATGGACGGCACATCGGCATCAAGATCAAAAAGTCTGCGCACCCTTGCACCGATTTCAAGCACCGCCTCCCGGGCCGGACCACGGAGGATGACATCCACGCCGGCTTGGTCGGCGCTGAAATGACAGATCATCAAGCCGAGCTTGCCATCAATTTTGAAACCGCGCGCATAGGTGCGTTCACGGACGGTTTCCAAGCCCGGAATGGCACGTGCGCGGAAAAAGCTCAGAAGATATTCGGCATCAAAGGGTTGTCGGGCACGCAGACGTAAAATCAAATCATCATTGCGCGCAGCAAACGGATCATCCGAGCCCAGTTTTTCCGGGCTCACAGTTTCGACACCGCGGCGAAAGGCTGTTGGGGCCTGCCCATAGGCCTGTTTCATCGCATCGTTAAAGCGACGCAAACTCCCGAAGCCAGCAATGTCGGCGATTTCGGTCATGGTCAGGTTGCTATCGACAATCAACTGCCGTGCCCGCAACAGACGGCGTGCCTTGGCGTGTTCTTGCGGCGTGACACCGGTGTGTTCCTTGAAAATACGCCGCAAATGCCGGTCCCCGACACCAAGCCGGTCGGCCAGATCAGTGATCGAGCCATTTTCAAGCACGCCCTGATCAATCAGACGTACCGCACGGACGACCGTGGCATGCACACCGGTACTTGCCGGGCTGCCCGGGGCGGCTTCGGGGCGGCAGCGCAGGCATGGGCGAAAACCATGCGCAATTGCGGCCTCGGCACTGGGATAGAATTCCACATTGTCGCGCTTGGGCGTGACCGCCGGGCAAATCGGGCGACAGAAAATCCCGGTCGTCCGCACAGCGGTATAAAACCGCCCGTCAAACCGACGGTCGCGGGTTTTGAGTGCCTGATAGCAAATATCGTTATTGAGCTGTTCCATGCCGCGCAGTTTAGCAGAACCGCACGATAAAACTCGCCAGATTCGGACTCAGACGTTTTAAAACTTTTTTGAGAATATAATTAATCACACTTCAACTTTTGCGTTTAATGATTAAATACTCAAGAAGCAAGTATTGTCCCTAAATGGGGATGTTTTCGCGTCGTCAAAAAAGCGAATAAAGAAACCCGCGGCACATTTTGTTGCTTTTAAACCATGGGTGCAAGCCGACCAGAACTCTGGAACAGGGCAACGGCAATGCGAGAGGAAATGTCATGAAACGTATTTCGGTGAAGCTACCGACGATCATTGCAGGCCTGATCCTGCTGACAGCGCTGAGCGCTGGCGGAATTTTATCCTTTGAACTTTGGGTGACCCAGAAAACCGAGGTGCAGAACAAGCTTCTGGCGCTTACGGATGCGCGCAAAGAGTCGATCCAGTCCTACCTGACATCGATTGAAGAAGACCTGATCATCGAGGCTGACAGTGGCTTTACCCGCGATGCGCTAAACGCTTTTTCCCGAAGCTGGGAACAGCTGGATGGCAATCCGATGGCCACCCTGCAAAATCTTTACATCACCGAGAACAGCTACCCGCTTGGCGAAAAGCATCTGCTGACCGATGCCGGGGATGGATCGGACTGGAGCCAGGCCCACCGGACCTATCACCCGCATTTTCGCGAGTTTCTTGAACTCAAAGGCTATTACGACATCTTCCTGATCCGCGCCGATGGGGAGCTTGTCTATTCTGTCTTCAAGGAAGCGGACTTTGCCACCAACCTCAAAACAGGCGAATGGGCGGAGACCGATCTGGGCCGGGTATTTCGCGATACATTGGCGCTGAACTCCCCCAAGGACATCGCCTTTACCGATTTCAGCCCCTATGCACCCAGTGCCGATGCCCCGGCCAGTTTCATCGCCCATCAAGTCCGGTCTGAAGCAGGCGAATTACTTGGTGTGATTGCCTTCCAGATGCCGATTTCACGCATCAACAGCATCATGAATGCATCGGTTGGTATGGGCGAAAGTGGTGAAACCTATATCGTTGGTGAAGACGGGTTGATGCGAAGTGACTCCCGGTTTTCCGAAGAAAGCACGATCCTTAAAAACCGTGTGAACGAGGATGCAACCCGCGATGCATTGGCGGGCAATAGCGGCATTCACGAAATTGTTGATTACCGCGGCGTCCCGGTCATTTCAGTTTATACGCCGATCCAGTTCAATGGCGTCGACTGGATTGTTCTGGGCGAGATTGACACTGCCGAGGCATTTTCCCCGGTTTATCGTGCCCTGATGATTGCGGCGGTGATTGTCGGCCTTGTGGCAGTGCTTGGCATCGGGGCGAGTATCCTCTTTGCCCGTTCAGTGACCCAACCGATCAAAAAAAAAGTCGGCAACCTTGGCACCCTTGCCGATGGCAAGCTTGATACCAAAGTCTTTGGTACAGATCGTCCCGATGAGATTGGCGACATCGCCAAGGCAACCGAAGTCTTTAAAAAGAACATGATCCGCGCCAAGGAACTTGAGGCCGAAGCCGAGCAAGCCAAGGTGCAGGCCGCGGCAGAAAAGCGCGAACAAATGAACAAGTTGGCCGATGCGTTTCAGGACAATGTCGGCACGATTGTCAAAGTTGTGGCGTCGGCGGCAACCGAACTTGAGGCAACCGCCCAAGGCCTTACCGCGATCATGGAACAGACCAATGCACAGGCAACATCTGTTTCAAATGCGTCTGGCCTTGCCAGTACCAATGTCGAAACGGTGGCATCTGCCTGCGAAGAGATGGCCGCATCCATTCGCGAAATCAGCGCGCAGGTCCAGAACGCAACCAACATAACCACTCGGGCCACAGAAACGGCAAGCTCGACCCGCGAAACGGCAAACGGGCTTGCAGGTGCTGTACGCGAAATTTCCAGCGTGGTGGAACTGATTCAGGACATTGCGGAACAAACCAATCTGCTGGCTCTGAACGCCACCATTGAGGCAGCACGTGCAGGGGATGCCGGCAAGGGGTTTGTCGTTGTCGCACAGGAAGTCAAAAATCTGGCCAACCAGACGGCGCGTGCGACCGAAAACATCACCGCCCAGATCGAAAAGGTACAGGGCATTACCAACACAATGGTCACCGCGGTTGATGAAATCAGCGATGTCATCGAAAACAACAAGCAAAGCTCGACCGTGATTTCGGCAGCAGTTGAACAGCAGGACGCCGCCACGAACGAGATTAGCCATAACATTGCACTGGCGGCCAACGGCACACAGGAAGTGACCAATGCGATTGGCGATGTCACCAAGGCCGCAAATGAAGGAAGCCATTCCGCGACCCAGGTCCTGGCCAGCGCGCAAGAGCTTTCAAAATCGGCCGCCCGCCTTGGCAAAGAAGTCGACAGTTTCATCGCAACGGTTCGCGCCGCCTGATCAAACTGCCCGGAAACGCCAAAACGCGCCCCGCTTGAAGGTGGGGCGCGTTTTTCGTGCGTTTAAAGCTTTGCGTCGGGCTTAGTTCAGCGGGATGTCGTTATCAGATTTGCTGTCCTGATATTGGGCCGACAATCGGTCATATTCATCCGAAATTGCCTTGGCGCGTGTCAGATAGGCGGCCTTCTGATCGCCGGGCAGATCGGCAACCATGCCCATCATGGAATGGCTATCCCAGAAGGCATTGGATTTGTTGTATTCGCCGTCCTCAAGGGTGAAGACCTCCTTCATGATTTTCAGATCATGGGGAATGGCAAAGGCATCACGCGAATCTTCATACGAGAAGAAATAATAGAAATTATCAAACCCGGCCCAGGTGATAGCCGACAGGCACATGGAGCACGGCTCATGCGTCGAAAGAAAAATCAGCTCCGACGTTGCCGGGCGCTGATCAGAGGGCATTTCATAGAACCGCTTCAGGCAATGGACCTCGCCATGCCAGAGCGGATTTTCGGTTTCATTGTTGGTTTCGGCAATGACCAGCGAAAGGTCATCCTTGCGCAGGATCGCCGCACCAAACAGCTTGTTGCCGCCCGATACGCCGGCACGGGTTTTGGGCAGAATGTCGTCCTCTAGCACGGAAAACAGGCGGGCGAGGATATTCTGATCAGCGTTGGTATCGGTCATGTTGGCGGTCCCGGATGGCGGTGATTTTACATGCTGCTATTTCATCGCGTCCGGGCCGCCAAGCCAACCTGTTTTTCATATCAACAGGCGCTAAACAGCCTATCGATACGCTTTACAATCAAAGACCGCGCAATATGCCGTCATTATCAGGCATCTGGCGCCTTTCCGGCGGAACCGGAATATAGAAATCACGATCAAGCAAGGTGGTGATCGCAATCAGCGTCGGGGATTTCTGATCCCGTACCTTGGTGATCAGCGCATGATCAACCGGGGCCATTTCGCGGATTTTGATGACTTCGAAAATCGGACCGTTGGGTGTAGCGAGTTTGAACTGGTCGCCGACCGCGACCGGACCATGGGACTGATGGGCCATTTGGATCTTCCCGTGAGAGTATGGATGTTTGCTCCGCACGACCTGCCCGTGTCCCGTATTACCCGGGTGTTTTGTTGTATGCGACAGATCGCGCTTGACCACACTGTTGCAGAGCTATCCGGCAATTCTGTGACAGAAATGGGATATTTGCGCTCGATTTGCGATTTTCTGCCGGTTTGACCATCGCAAAACAAAAAACACCCCGCCAGATCCGGACGGGGTGTTTTCAAATGCAGGTGGTTCAGGATAGCCGATCAGTCGATATCTTCGATTTCCCCGGCCGACCCTGTGACCTTGGCAGCAAGGGCCGCGGCCATGAAGGCATCAAGATCGCCGTTCAGAACGCCCTGGGTATCAGACGTTTCCGTACCCGTGCGCAGGTCCTTGATCATCTGATAAGGCTGCAGGACGTACGATCTGATCTGATGGCCCCAACCGATATCGGTTTTGCTGTCTTCGACAGCCTGTGCCTCGGCTTCGCGTTTTTGCAGCTCTGCCTCATACAGGCGGGCTTTCAGCATCTTCATCGCCGTATCGCGGTTTTTGTGCTGCGAACGGTCGTTCTGACACTGGGCAACGATGCCGGTCGGGATATGGGTGATACGCACAGCAGAATCGGTTCTGTTAACGTGCTGACCACCGGCACCCGATGCGCGATAGGTATCGACACGAAGATCCTTATCAAGGATTTCAATTTCGATATCGTCGTCAATCACCGGATAAACCCAAACCGACGAGAAGCTGGTATGGCGACGTGCCGAACTGTCATAGGGCGAAATACGCACCAGACGATGCACACCTACCTCGTTCTTGAGCCAGCCATAGGCATTATGGCCGGTGATCTTGTAGGTCACCGATTTGATACCGGCTTCCTCACCATCACTTTCTTCAAGCATCTCAAGCTTGTAGCCTTTGGACTCCGCCCAACGATAATACATGCGCGCCAGCATCGATGCCCAATCCTGGGCCTCGGTCCCGCCAGCACCGGCATGAATTTCAAGATAGGCGTCATTTCCATCAGCTTCGCCAGAAAGCAGGCTTTCAAGTTCACGCTTTGCCGCGATGTCGCGGATCGAGCGCAGAACCTCTTCGGCCTCTTCAACGGTTTCGTTGTCTCCTTCGGCTTCGCCGAGTTCGATCAGACCAACACTGTCTTCAAGCTCCTGGGCGAGCTTTTTATAACCATTGATGGCGTCATCAAGCTGGGTACGTTCACGCATGACTTTCTGCGCGTTTGCCGCATCGTCCCAAAGGGTCGGGTCTTCGGCAAGTGCGTTCAGTTCGTCGAGGCGTCTAAGAGCGTTATCCCAGTCAAAGATGCCTCCTCAGCAGTGCCATCGACTGCTTGATTTCATCGACCAATGCCTGTGCTTCGGCGCGCATTGATGTCTCCGTTATTCGTCTGAAAATCTGTTTTGCCACATCAAAGATGTAGCAATGTCGGCGTGGCTTATAACAGTTTTTGTCCGGCTTGAAACCCCTGCAACCATGCAAAAACCCGACACAGAATTTGTGCCGGGTTAATGTCTTTTTCGGACGAACTCAAAGGTCCGCGAAATACGGCCTAGTAAATGCCACCCGGCCCGGACACAGCGCCTGCACTGTTATCCGAATTTCCGGATCCGCTATAACCGCCATCAATCACGTTGTCGTTTGATGCCGGGATGGTGCCGGGTTTAAAGGCCTCCCAGATCACATCCTGAGCACCCGGGCCAGCCGGAAGGCCGGTACGCGATTCAACACGGACCATGCGAATGCCCGGCGGTGTCCGGAACGGAATGGCTTTGGTGCCTTCAAGCGCACCGCGCATGAACTCCTTCCAGATCGGGGCTGCGGCACTTGCGCCCTGCTCCTTGTCACCAAGGGATCGGTTGTCATCAAAGCCGACATAAACGCCCACGGCCAAATCCGGCGAGAAGCCGACAAACCATGCATCACGCGAATCATTGGTCGTGCCGGTTTTACCGGCCAGCGGATAACCAAGCTCGGCGATTGTCCGGCCGGTACCGCGTGAAATGACGCCTTCCATAATGTGAACCATCTGGAACGCACTGGCCGGATCGGTCAGTTGTTCACGGGTATCAGGCAAATCAGGCGGCATCTGATTGCGGAATTCCACGTCCTGACACAGGGTGCATTCGCGTTCGTCACGACGATAAATCACATTGCCGCGACGATCCTGAATACGGTCGATCAGGGTCGGGGTGATTTTCTTGCCACCATTGACCAGTTCTGCATAGGCCGCGGTCAAACGCATCACCGTCGTTTCAGCCGCGCCAAGCGACATCGACAGGACATCTGGCATTTCATCAACAATGCCAAACCGTTCGGCATAATCGACAACCGTCGGCATGCCGATGGTCTGTGCCAGACGCACCGTCATCAGGTTTCGCGATTTTTCGATACCAAGGCGCATGGTCGAAGGACCATAGAACTGGCCGCTATAGTTGCCCGGTTTCCATTTTCCAAGCCCCGGCCCCTGATCAATCACAAACGGCGCATCAAGCACCAGTGTGGACGGGGTAAAGCCCTGGTCCAGGGCAGCCAGATAAATAAACGGCTTGAAGGCCGAACCCGGCTGACGGCGGGCCTGTGTCGCGCGGTTGAATTTCGACAGATCATGCGAAAAACCACCCGACATCGCCAGTACGCGGCCGGTATGCGGATCCATCGCCACCAAACCACCATTGACGTTCGGGATCTGACGCAGGCCATAGGTATTGGGCGGCAGTTTTTCGCCATCAAGTTCGGCGAAATGTTTGACGTAAATGACGTCGCCGGGTTTCAGGACATCTGACGGGCGGTTAACGACCGCACCCAATGTCTGGCCCTTTTGCCACGGGCGCGCCCATGTCAGGAAGCGCAGCGGAATGCGGCCCTGCTCGCCATTCATCAGGCCCAGTTTTGCCTCGTTGGCGTCGGTATCAAGAACAACCGCACGATCCCACGGGATATCGGCGGGCGTTTCAACTTCGCGCAAGGCCTGCTGCCAGTTGCCCGACAGATCAATGTTGGTGATCGGGCCGCGCCAGCCGTGACGGCGATCATATTCGACCAAGCCGTCAAACAGCGCCTTGTCGGCGATATCCTGCAAACGCGGGACCACGGTCGAACGTACCGAAAGGCCACCGTCATACAGCATGCCCTCGCCGTAACGATCAACAAGCTGGCGACGGACTTCCTCGGCAAAGAAATCAGCCTGATAGGTATCAACCGATTCACGGCTTTTGCCCTGAAGCGGGGCCGACCATGCCGCCTGTGCTTCGGCCTCGGTGATGTAATTTTCTTCCAGCATCCGGCCGATTACCCAGTTACGACGCGCCTTGGCTTCGTCGTGGTTACGGACCGGGTGATAGTTCGAAGGCGCCTTTGGCAGGGCTGCAAGATAGGCAGCTTCTTCGATATTAAGTTCATCAAGTGACTTGTCGAAGTAACGCAAGGCTGCGGCGGCGACGCCATAGCTGCCACTGCCAAGGTAAATCTCGTTCAGATAAAGTTCGAGGATGTGTTCCTTGGAGAAGGCGCGCTCGATCCGGAAGGACAGAATGGCTTCCTTGATCTTGCGCTCATAGGAAACTTCGTTGGTCAAAAGGAAGTTCTTGGCGACCTGCTGGGTAATGGTAGATGCACCGACCGGGCGTTTACCCGTGCCCATATTAACCACGTTGGTCACAGCTGCACGCAAGACAGAGGCAAAATCGATCCCCGGGTGGGAGAAGAAGTTTTTGTCCTCGGCCGCGACAAAGGCATCAACCACCTTGGGCGGGATGGCCGAAATCGGCACAAAAACACGCTTTTCACGCGCATATTCGGCAATCAGCGCACCGTCGGATGCATGAACACGTGTCATGACCTCGGGCTCGTAATTTTCAAGCTGGGTGTAATCGGGCAGTCCTTGGCCAAAGTGCCAGAAGATCGCCAGCATACCGGCGCCGCCCGCAACCGCCATCAAGAACAGAAAGCCGAAAATACTAAGTAAAATTCGCATGTAAGCAGGTCTTTTTCATTTTGTTGGCCTGATCCGGTAGGGGCGCATATTCATGCACTCTTACCGGAAATGCAATGTCCCGGCAGACATTTCGCCTGTCTGTGCCGAAAAAACGGATGTATCCGCATTATAGCGGCAAAATAATGACAAGGTTGTGACAGCCGCCACGCCAGACAGCATTTGTTCGCGCAAACACCACACAATGATTTCGCTGACCGTTTAGGCCCCAGCGAAATCATCGGCATCACGCCCGAGTATTAGAATTTGTGTTTCTCGAAATAGATATCAATTGCCCGCAAGACCGCATCGGCAATCTTTTTGCGATGAGCCGGACTTTGCAACAACTTGGCGTCGGTCGCATTCGAAAGATATCCCATTTCAAACAAGGCCGAAGGAATATCCGGTGCCTTCAGAACCGCAAAACCGGCAAAGCGATGAGTGCGACGTTGCAGTTCGATGCTTTGGGCAAGCTGACTGACCATGTTGGCCGCAAGGGTCGCCGACAGGTTCATGGTTTCACGTTGCGCAAGATCGATCAGAATGCTTTGCACCAGCGTGTTTTCATCGGAAAGATCAATACCGGCGATGACGTCGGCCTTGTTTTCCTTGGATGCCAGTGCCGCGGCCTCTTTGTCCGACGCGTTTTCAGACAGGGTATAGACCGATGCGCCTCGATGCTTGGGATTGCCAATTGAATCCGCATGCAGGGATATGAATAAATCTGCCCCGGCCTTGCGTGCGATGTCCACGCGTTGACGCAGTTTCAGGAACACGTCCTTGTCGCGCGTCAACAAAACGCGATAGCGCCCCGATGCTGTCAGGGTTTCGGCCAACTGGCGTGCAGCCGCAAGCGTCAGGTCCTTTTCATAGACATTGCCAACACCAATTGCGCCCGGGTCCACCCCGCCATGTCCGGCATCAATCGCGATCAGCGGCTTTTCTTCGCCCCCCCGGCCCGATTGCACCGCGACATCGACACTTTGTTCGGTCGCACTGGTATCGTTACGGCTGCGCGCAGAATAGGCTTCCATACTCTGGCGCGACGCGGTCAGAAACGCATCGCGCTGTGTCGGTTTAAGATCAACCACCAGACGGTTGGGCTTCCCGCCGCCGGGCGGCAACGAGAAAATCTTTGAAACCAGCGATGGTTGGGCAACATCAAGCACCACACGGAACGTGCCCGGTTTAAACAGGCCATACCGCAGACCGGAAATAAGCCCACCACCCGAAGTCACCTTGCCCGGCGGGGCGTTCCAGTCAATTTCTGGCATATCAATGATGATGCGGTACGGATCGGGCAGCAGGAAATAGGTAAAGTCGACTTCCTGATCGAGATCGATCACAAAGCGCGTGTAATCGGGATAAACCCCGAGCCGCGCGCCAAGCACCTTGGCCGTTTGGGCAGACGCCCCTGATACGATGATCTGGGAGGCACACAACAGCGCAAACACCACCATCATCGTTCTGGCAATTTTAACCAGCAATGATCGCGATGGTGCGTTTTTCGGCGTGGAAAATGAAGTCGCGTGCTGTGAATACATCTGTCGTTTCAGCGCCTGTTACCCTGCAAGAGCATCTGTTAAGCGCTTATAGCAATGCGTTGGTTAACGGGCAATTGACCAACGACAGAACTTGCATGACAGACCTTTCAACTTTCCGCGATAGGCATGGCATGGGACAAAACTGTAAAAACAGTGTGTTTTCATATATTTGCCCGAACCAAATCATCCAAAGGAAAATCGCGCGGATTTCTGTGTGTTTTTACACGTTACTGTCAGAAAGTCGTCACATCACGCAACAAAACTGTTTGTAGCATACGCATAAAAGGGATATGTTGCACCCGAGATTCCTATGCTTTGTGGTAAGCAACCAAAATGCCACCAGGCTGAGGACGCGACGAGTGCAGTTCTTACGGTCGGTGTCTCGGTGACGCGGCAATTCCCGCTCCCGATAGAGCCCTCCTTAAAAAGGCTGTCTTGGCGCGCTCGAAGACACGCAATCTAATTCTTTTTGTTTCAACACCAAAACCAGGTCCAACCGGAAGAGCAGCCGACACGCGATGACCCAGATACATACAGGACATATCGCGACCTTTATGGTTGGCGCCTCCGGACACGCCGGTTTGTTTGCATATCAGCGCAATTGCGCCCATAGCATTGAACTGGCGGGGCCTCCAGGAACAGGTTCCGAATGGTCAAACGTATGCTTATCGATGCAACGCACGCGGAAGAAAGCCGCGTCGTTGTTATTCACGGAAATCGCCTAGAAGAATACGACGTCGAAACTTCGACAAAAAAGCAAATCAAGGGTAATATCTATCTCGCGAAAGTCACGCGGGTAGAACCGTCGCTTCAGGCGGCCTTTGTTGACTATGGCGGAAACCGTCATGGTTTCCTTGCGTTCAGCGAAATCCATTCCGACTATTATCAAATTCCGGTTGCCGACCGTGAAGCTCTTGCCCAGCAGAGCAACACACAGGTCAAGGACGCCGAAATCGTCGAAGACAATATCGGCGATACCGAAGACAGCCCGAAAAAAGACAAGAAACCGTCGCGTTCCCGCTCGCGCCGCAAACCGCGCGCCCAGAGCAAGGACGAAGCATCCGACGCGCCAGAGGCAGAAAACACCGACGCGGCCGCATCGGCCGAGGCCGCTGCCCCGTCAGATGCCGCAACCGACAATGCCGGTTCAGGCGAGGAAGAAGAAGCCAAGCCGCGTCGCCGTCGCCCGCGCAATCGTCGCAAGAAAAGCGATGATGTCGAAGCATCTGGCACCGACGCAGAAGCATCCTCTGACGGCAACGATGACAACGGCTCGGACGGTGACGATACCCCGACTGGTGGCAATGCCGCCATGTCTGCGGAAATCGCCGAGCTTGAAGTTGATGTCGATGACGACGCCAACGAAGTAACCGCACTTGACGCGACCGCCGATGTTGAAGAAGACATCGAGGATATGGGTGGTGATGACGACGGTGACGAGTTCGTTGAGTCACACAGCCGTCAGCTTCAGAAACGCTACAAAATTCAGGAAGTGATCAAACGCCGCCAGATCATTCTGGTTCAGGTCGTCAAGGAAGAACGCGGCAACAAGGGTGCGGCTCTTTCGACCTTCCTGTCGCTGGCCGGTCGGTATTGCGTTCTGATGCCAAACACCCCGCGTGGTGGCGGCATTTCGCGCAAGATCACCAATGCCAAGGATCGCAAGCGCCTGAAATCCATTCTGGCCGAGCTTGAGATTCCGGACGGCATGGCGGTGATCGTTCGTACCGCTGGTTCAGAACGGACCAAAGCCGAAATCAAACGCGACTTCGATTATTTGATGCGCCTGTGGGATCGTATCCGCGAAACCACCCTTCAGAGCCAGGCACCGTGCCTGATTTACGAAGAAGCCGACCTTATCAAGCGTTCCATCCGTGACCTTTATGCACGTGATGTTGATGAAGTTCTGGTTGAAGGTGATGATGGTTACCGGGTTGCCAAAGACTTCATGAAGATGCTGATGCCGTCGCATGCCAAACGCGTGCAGCCCTACAAAGATCAGGGCGTGCCGCTGTTCCACCGTTTCCAGGTGGAAAGCCAGCTTGATGCGATGCTCAACCCGGTCGTACAGCTTAAATCCGGTGGTTATCTGGTTATCAACCCGACCGAGGCACTGGTCGCGGTTGACGTTAACTCCGGCCGTTCGACCCGCGAACGCAACATCGAAGAAACCGCTTACAAGACCAACCTTGAAGCGGCCGAAGAACTCGCGCGCCAGCTGCGCCTGCGTGACCTTGCCGGTCTGATCGTTGTCGACTTTATCGACATGGAAGACCACCGCAATCAGGCATCTGTCGAACGCAAGCTTAAGGAAGCAATGCGCAACGACCGTGCACGTCTTCAGATCGGCCGTATCAGCCCGTTTGGTCTGCTTGAAATGTCGCGTCAACGCCTGCGCCCGTCGCTGGTCGAAAGCGCGTTTGAAGTTTGCACCCACTGCCGTGGTGTCGGCCTTGTCCGTTCGATTGAAAGTGCAGCCCTTCACCTGCTGCGCGTGATCGAGGAAGAAGGCATGCGTCGCCGTTCGGGCGCGCTGACCGTCCATGTTGCCAGTGAAGTTGCGCTTTATATCCTGAACCGCAAACGTGACTCGCTTGGCGAGATCGAAAGCCGTTACGGTTTCAGCGTCATGATCTTTGGCGATGACAGCCTGATTTCACCTGATCACCGTATCGAGCGTACACGCGCGAAAAAAGGTGACGAGGTCGAAGAGGTTTCTGCGGTTCTCAATACCGACAGTGTATCGCTGACTGCGATCGAAAACCCGGTTGATCTCGAAGAAGAAGAAGACGAAATCGAACGCAACGAAGACGACGATCAGGGCGGCAAGCGCCGTCGTCGCCGTCGTCGTCGCCGTGGCCGTAATGATGACCGCGATGATCGCAACAATGATCAGCCGCAGGAAGCATCAGACGACAGCGATGGCGCATCTGATAATGCAGATGGCAACAATAATGACGACGATGATGACGAAAGCAATCGCAAGCGCCGCCGTCGTGGCAAGCGTGGTGGTCGCCGTCGTTCGCGTCGTCAGGACTTTGATGGCAACCGCACCCGTTCACCGGCTGATGATCCGGCCCTGACGGCTGCACGCCGCAATCGTGATCACGAAGCACCGGACGGCACGGATGAAAACACCGTGATCGACGCCGACAGCGAAGGTCAGGATGCCGACAGCTTTGATCAGGAAGGCGTTCGCGCCGGTCGTACCCGCAGCACCACTGCCCCGGCCCCGGCCCGTCCGCGCCGTGATCGCAATGACAATCGCCGCAATCGCCGTGATCGCAACAGCCGTTCTGATCGCACTGACGGTGATGAAGATCGGGGTGATGTGAAAAACATCCCGATCCAGTCGGGCCCGGCCCCGGAAGCAAAACCTGAAACCCAGGCGGAAGCAAAACCGGAGGCCGCAAGCGCACCGGCATCTGCCCCGGCAGAAGTCAGCGCACCGGCACCGAAGAAAGAAACGCCAAAGGCAGAAGCCCCTGTCGAAAATACGGCAGAAAAACCTGCCGAGAAGCCTGTAGAGAAACCGGCCGAGCCGAAAGCCGCTGAGCCTGCCAAGGCTGAGAAAGCTGAACCGGCGCCTGCGCCGGCAAAAGACGAAAAACCGAAGCCAAAGAAACGCGGCTGGTGGAGCCTCGGTCGTTAAGATCGGGCATCTGAACAAACAAAAAGGGCTGCCCATCGGGCAGCCCTTTTTTCGTGGTGATTTAATGAACGATCAGCGTTTCCAGTTCTGAAGCGCCTTGACCGCACCGACCATGGTGTCTTCGCTATGAGCGAACGAGAAGCGCACATAGCCCTTGCCGCGCATGCGGTCGAAATCCGTCCCCGGTGTCGTGGCAACGCCGGTTTCTTCAAGCATCTGCTTGCAGAACGCTTCGCTGTCATTGGTCAGGTCGCGCACATCGGCATAGAGGTAAAACGCACCATCCGCCGGGGCAAATTTGGTGAAGCCCGCCTTCGGCAATCCATCCAGCAGGATTTCACGATTGCGCGCATAGGCCGAGATGTTGGCTTGCAGCTCATCCTCGCAATCGAAGGCCGCCACCGCCGCCAACTGTGACAACGCCGGGGCCGAGATGAACAGGTTCTGTTGCAGACATTCGACCGCACGCATCAGATCGGGCGGGACAATCGCCCAACCCAGACGCCATCCGGTCATGGAAAAGTATTTCGAGAAACTGTTGATGATGATGGCTTCATCACCGAATTCAAGCGCGGTGCATTCGGCCACATCGCCAAACGAAATCCCCTGATAGATCTCGTCACTGATCAGGCGAATACCGTTTTCGCGGCAATAGGTTGCCAGTTCGCGATAGGTTTCAACATCAATCATGCTGCCAGCCGGATTGGACGGGCTGGCAACGATCAGGCCATCAACCGGTTCATCCAGATCACGCAGCATCTGAACCGTCGGCTGATAATGGGTTTCCGGCCCGGCGGGCAGGTTGATCGTATCAATACCCAGCGCACTTAGAATGTTGTGATAGGCCGGGTAACCGGGGGCTGCCATCGCAACACGATCACCGGCGTCGAAGGCCGCCAAAAACGCCAGCACAAAGATCGATGAAGAGCCACTGGCAACACAAACCCGCGCCGGATCGACCGAAACGCCAAACTTGGTTTTGTAATGCCCGGCGATGGCTTCGCGCAGCGGATCAATGCCCATGGCGTTGGTATAGCCGATCAAATCAGACTCAAGCGCCTTAGCAGCAGCTTCGCGCACCTTGCGCGGTGCCGGGGTTCCGGGTTGGCCGACTTCAAGATGAAAGACAGCCTTGCCTTCCTTTTCGCGCGCATTGGCCGCACGCATCACATCCATCACGATAAAGGGCGAAATTGCACCACGAAGGGATTGCTTCAATGCCATTTGTGGGGTCCTGACATGTGTTTAAGAGCAACAGGGCAGGATGTCCCCTGCCCTGTTGGGTGGTCTATGATTATCGGGTTCCGGCCATGCCGCCGCCTGCCGGGTCGGCAAGGAACTGGCAGCTTTCCGGATGAGGTGGCGTGCCTTCAAGGCACTTGATGACATTGACCGAAGACGCCCCGTCGGAATTCATCGAAATACCCGATGCAGCACCAGTACCAATCAGGTCTTCGGCCATGGTGGCGATCTGTTTGGTCGCACCGGCCGGCGTGCCCGTGCCAGCAATGCCGTAATAGTATTCCCAGACAAACGGGTTCACCATCAATGCCGGCCCCATCAGCGGGGTTGAAATCATGTTTGCATCCCCCGCAGCCAGATTAAGGCCAAACGCATCCGCACCAAGCCCCGCACCAAACGGCTTGTTCATGGTGGTGACACAGGCAACCGCATTGGCGGCACGATCCACAACAACAAAGCCACTACGTCCGGCATTGGCCTGTGCGGCTTCAGAACCCGATGCGATATCCGCCAGATAACGGTTCAGGATATCGGCAAGTTCACCGCCCTCGGTGATGACCGAAGCACCAGAATTGGATCGCGGCGGATAGGCCAGATAAAGCGTTTCATTGCCAACCTTGACCTCGGTCGCGGTTTTCCACTGCGGGCGATAGGTGCGCATGTCATCAGCTGTCAATGTACCGCCCGCTGCGGTGACGGCATTGGCGATATCAGCCCCCAACGCACCGCTATAAAACTCGCCCGGTCCCTTGACGCGCAGTGACGTCAGAAGGGCTGCCAGATTAACCGCACGGATACGGTCACCGACTTCAAGCATCTTGCCATCTGGCATAAAGGTCGCGCGCAATGCCGGGCTGGCCTCAATCCGGGCACGGTTTGCCTCGATATCCTTGACCAGCGAACGCGATACCGGCACGCCAAGGCGGGCATATTGTTCGGCCGCACTGATCAGCGAGCCCCACTGCAAACGGCCATAACGTGCGCTCAACGCATAAAGGCCGCGCGGAACAGTCGGGATGGTGGTTGGCGTCTGATCGGAACCGGTCCGTGTGCCCGGACGTGGCCAGAAATCAAGAACTTCGACCTTTTTCGTCGCGCGATCATGCACAACACAAACCCCACCACCGCCAATTCCGGCAACGGATGGCTTGGTCACGGTCATTGTGGCGTAAAGCGCCACAGCAGCGTCCGCAGCCGTCCCACCGGCCGACAAAACATCCCGCGCATTCCGGACGGCACGTGGCTCATCAGCGACCACACCACCGAAATAACCGGACACTGCCCCTATTTGACCAAGATTTTCTGTTTCATTAGCACTACATGCGGCAAGACCGGCAGTCATTGCGATTGCGACCGCGATCCGCCATGATGGCTTGCGCGTCGGCACGGAACCGACATCAGTCGAACGAAAATATGGAACGCACATTTTGCTCAGACGCATTATTACTCTCACTGCCATTTTCCTTGTTGCCCTGCCTAGCACGGTTTTCGCGCAGGGTCGTTCTTTTATCCGCGATACAGAGATCGAGGAAACCCTCCGGATGTATGCCACGCCCATTTTCAGGGCAGCGGGCCTCGATCCGAATGGCGTGTCCATTTATATCGTTTCCGACAACAGCTTGAACGCATTTGTTGCCGGGGGCCAAAAGCTTTTTATCAATACTGGGCTGTTGTTAAAAGCAGAGACTCCCGAACAGGTTATCGGCGTTGTTGCCCACGAGACCGGCCACATCTCCGGTGGCCATCTTTCACGCGTTCATGACCAGTTGCGCAATGCGTCTGCGATTTCGATTCTTTCCACAATTGCCGGTGTTGCCGCCGGTGTGGCTGCCGGCCGATCTGATGTCGGTACTGCCGCCATTCTGGGCGGTCAGAACGTGGCCACTCGTAACTTCCTTGCCTATTCGCGGACCCAGGAAAGCAGTGCAGATCAGGCCGGTGTGAAGTATTTAACAGAGGCAGGCATTTCATCGCGCGGGATGCTGGAGTTCATGCAGACCCTTGAAGGTCAGGAACTGCTGAGCACGGCAAGCCAGGACCCGTATCTGCGCAGCCACCCGCTGACCGTCGAACGTGTCGATTTCCTTGAAAATTATGTATCCAACTCGTCGCTCAAGGATGCCAAGGTCAGCACTGATCTGTATGAGCGCCACGCCCGCATGCGCGCCAAACTGTTTGCCTTTACCAACCATATTCAAAATACGATGCGCACCTATCCCGAAAGCGATACGAGCATTGCCGCACGTTATGCCCGCTCGATCGCCTATTACCGGGACTCACAGCTTGAGCCCGCGCTTGAGATTATCGAAGGCCTGATAGCCGAGGAACCATCCAATCCATATTTCGAAGAACTGAAAGGCCAGATTCTTCTGGAATTCGGGCGTGCGCGCGATGCCATTCCACCACTGCAAAAATCGGCTGAACTTTCAAACGGTGCGCCGCTGATCCGACTTCTTCTGGCGCATGCGATGATCGAAACCGGCGATGAGGCGTATCTCGCCCCGGCCAAGGAAAACCTGATCGGGGTATTGTCGCGCGAACGCGGCAATGCATCGGCATGGCGGTTCCGTGCGATTGTTGAAAACCGTCTGGGTAATGAAGGCGAAGCATCCCTGTCACAGGCGGAATACAGCCTTTTGACCGGTGACCGGCAAGCGGCGAGCTATCATGCGGTTCAGGCCGACCGGAAGCTTGAAAAGGGCACGGCCACATGGGTTCGTGCGCAGGACATTCTTCAGGCGACCAATCCTGATGGTGTACCGGGCAAGGACGCCGCCAATTGACGTCTTCGCCCGCACTGCGTGCCAAGCCACGGACACCGCGCGCCTTCACGTCCAGAAGGGTTTTGGCGTCTGTAATGGTCGTGCTGGGATCGCTCGGCATGGCAAGTTGCAGCCTGCCCGGTGCTGGTGTGGATGTCAGTGGTGACCTGAAACTTCTGTATGCGCCTTTTTCATTATCCAACCCGCCGCGCTATTGGCAGGTCAATCAAAAGTCTGACGTGAATCCGGCCCCGCTTGGCTGGGAGGACAAGGACGGACGCATTGCGCTTGCCGCTCACCCCGGGATGGGGGCATTTGAAATCGGTCGGCGGACAAATGTAATCGTGCTGGCCTCACCGTTTTTGTCTTTTGACTGGCAATTCAACAGCGCCGCCCAAGTCGGGGATGTTGAACTGGTGCTTGGTTTCCGACGGCAGGCACAGGGAAGCTGGACGGAAAGTGATCTTGGATCCGGCAAACCAACCATGGATCAGGAAGTCCGCATCGCCGTTGGCCAATATCAAGTGCGGTACGGTGAATGGCACCGCGAATATTTTGATCTGGCGACACTTTATCGGCGATATTGGCCCGATGCCCAGGCCGACGAGGTGCGCCTTGTATGGATCGGCATTGTTTCGGGCGATGATCACAACGCCGCACAGAATAGTGTGATACATCTAACGCATATTTTACTTTCACGTTAGCAACGAGATCACGTATCAAAAACCATCACATTTCATCAGGGTCAGGACCACAGCACTACAACTGGCCAGAGACAAAAGGACGTCCAATGAACTCCCATATCGCAAAACGCTTTCTTGCTGGCACAGCACTTGGTATCGGCATGCTGTTTGGCGCGCCGGCTGCCTTCGCGCAGGATAGCCTGAGCGCTGAACAGAAAACCGAAATCGAAGGCGTTATTGAACAATACCTGCTTGATAACCCGGATGTTCTTTTGCACGCGATCCAGAATGTCCAATCCTGGCAGGCCGCTGAGCAGTCCCGCCAGCAGGCTGCGGCCATCACCCCTGTCTGGGATGCGCTGGTTGCCGACAGTTCCGTTCCTTCGGTCGGGCCGGTTGATGCGCCGGTAACCGTGATCGAGTTTTTTGATTACCACTGCGGTTACTGCAAGCGCGCCTTTGATGGCGTGAAGGAAATTGCCGAAAACAGTGATGGCAAGGTTCGCACCATCTTTGTCGAATTCCCGATCCTGAGCGAGGAAAGCACCCTTGCCGCGCGTGCCGCACTCGCCGCCGACAAGCAGGACAAATACATGGAAGCCCACGAAGCCTTCATGACCAACCGTGGCCTGCTTGATCAGGAACGTATCAATGAACTGGCCGCAGGTGTTGGCATCGACGTTGAACAGATGCTTGAAGACATGAAGGCGCCCGAAATCACCGGCATGCTGGCACAGTATTCAAGCATGGCGCGCGCCGTTGGCATTTCCGGCACCCCGGCCTTCCTGATCAATGGCACGCTGGTTTCGGGTGCGGATATGGAGCGTGTGAACGCGCTGGTCGATGCCGGACTGAAAGACGCGTCCTGATCAAGACGAGCTGACCAAAAGCAAAACACCCACATGTGCAGTTTTGTTGTTTCGCCGTCTCAATGAAAAGCAAAAGGCCGTTTCGATAGTGAAACGGCCTTTCTCATTACAGCTTATCGCAAGGATATCGCCTAGATAATCCCCGCCAGTGGCGAGGACGGATCGGCATATTTCTTTTTGGGCATGCGGCCAGCCAGGAAGGACTCACGCCCGGCAATGATGGCATGTTTCATGGCGCGCGCCATCCGGATCGGGTCCTTTGCCCCGGCGATTGCGGTATTCATCAAGACACCGTCACAGCCCAGTTCCATGGCAACGGCGGCATCGGATGCACTGCCAACGCCCGCATCAACCAGAACCGGCACATTGGCGTTTTCCTTGATCAGCGCGATATTGACCGGGTTCAAAATGCCCATGCCAGAACCGATCAGAGAGCCCAACGGCATGATCGCGCAGCAGCCCATATCTTCGAGCATCTTGGCCTGAATAGGATCGTCGCTGCAATACACCATGACATCAAAGCCATCCTTGATCAGGGCTTCGGCCGCCTTAAGCGTTTCGGGCATATTGGGATACAGTGTGGCCTGATCGCCCAGCACTTCGAGTTTCACCAGATTCCAGCCGCCTGCTTCGCGTGCAAGGCGCAGGGTGCGTACAGCATCATCGGCGGTAAAGCAGCCGGCCGTATTGGGCAGATAGGTGTATTTTTTCGGATCGACATAATCGACCAGCATCGGCTGGTTCGGGTCGGTCAGGTTTACGCGGCGCACGGCAACCGTAACAATTTCGGCACCGGATGCCTCGATCGCGATTTTGGTTTCCTCAAAATCCTTGTACTTGCCGGTGCCCACCAGCAAGCGGGACGAGAATTTCTTGCCTGCAACAACGAAACCGTCGTCATCTGCCGCAGCCAGGCCTGCTTCATGTGACCCACCGCCGATAAAATGCACGATTTCAAGTTTGTCGCCATCGGCCAGCCGGGTTTCGCCATAGGCCGTTTTGGGAACGATTTCCAGATTGCGTTCGACCGCGACCTTGGTCTGGGCGATTCCAAGCTCGCCAAGAAGTTCGGCAACGTTTCCAGCATTTTCGATGGTGCGGTCTTCACCGTTGATCGTAAGACGCATCTTTCCGTTTCATCCATGTGGTATCAAATTATTCACAATTGCCGCGCAGTATGCGCAGCACGCTCGCCCGAAGCAAGCCGTCTTGCATGGCTTTTTGGTGTTGATGGCCCGGCAAGCTCGCCTTGCTGACCAATCATACACCCCGTAAGCATCAAGGCCGCGTTGCAAAGGCCAATGCAAAGTTGCGTCAGACTTTGGTCGTGTTATAAACGCAACTCCAAATGTTGGGCATTCAGAAGCGGATTGCTTCGCGGTTCGGGCATTCCTGAACGGTCGAGACACCCTGCGGACTGATGCGCGATGGATGCTGTGATACAAGAATGGAAGTGAACGAGTTGACTGGTTTTAAGCAAAACCGACAAGAAGACTCTGGCATTCTTGGCAATGCTAAGGCATATACGCACACATCGGTTGCGATCCTTGAAGCTTTCGCCGCATTGTTCATGGCGAAATTCGGGATTCATCTGTCCAATATTCAAAAGCGGAATGCATTCAGACACGATTTTAACGTCTCGAAAGCTGCAAACGGCATGATCTACGGCTTTGGCTCCCGGAGCACCAAGAACGCCCTGGATGCCATGCGCGGATTGATCCACACACCATCATAAAGATATCGAAATGAGCAAGTTCAACATCGACAATGACGCCATTCGCCAGCTCGCCGAGCTGCTGGACGACACCAATCTGACCGAAATTGAAGTTGCCGCAGGTGACAACCGTATTCGCGTCGCCCGTCAGGGCACCATGGTTGCTGCTGCTCCGGCTGTGGCGCCGGCTGCTCCGGTTGCGTCCGCGCCGGCTGTTGCGGCGCCGTCTGATGCCGCCTCCCATCCGGGTGCGGTCAAATCGCCGATGGTCGGCGTTGTCTATTTTGCACCGGAACCCGGTGCGGCTCCGTTCATCTCGGTCGGCGCAAGCATTGCCGAAGGCCAGACCCTGATGCTGATCGAAGCGATGAAAACCTTCAACCCGATCCGCGCACCAAAATCTGGCAAGATCACCCAGATTATCGCGACCGACGGCCATCCGGTCGAATATGACGAGCCGCTAGTCATTATTGAATAAGCCGGGGTATCAACCGCATGTTCGACAAAATCCTGATTGCCAACCGTGGCGAAATCGCGCTTCGTATTCAGCGCGCCTGCCGCGAAATGGGCATCAAAACTGTCGCGGTGCATTCCACTGCTGATGCGGACGCCATGCATGTGCGTCTGGCCGACGAATCGGTCTGCATCGGCCCGGCAGCATCCAAAGACAGCTATCTGAATATTCCGGCCATTCTTTCGGCTGCTGAAATCACCGGGGCCGAGGCCATCCATCCGGGCTACGGCTTCCTGTCGGAAAACGCTGATTTCGCCTCCATGGTCGAAGAGCACGGCTTTGCCTTTATCGGCCCGACGCCGGAACATATCCGCATGATGGGTGACAAGATCACGGCAAAGCAGACGGCCGAAAAGCTTGGCATTCCGTGTGTTCCGGGATCTGATGGTGAAATCACCAGCGTTGATGAAGCCCGCAAATGCGCCAAAGAGATCGGCTTCCCGGTCCTGATCAAGGCATCAGGCGGCGGCGGTGGTCGTGGTATGAAAGTGGTCGAGCGCGAAGAAGATCTTGCCGAAGCATTTTCCATGACCCGTAAGGAAGCATTGCAGAACTTTGGCAATGCCGCCGTTTACATGGAAAAGTACCTTGGCAAACCGCGCCACATCGAATTGCAGGTCATCGGGGATACGCACGGCAACGCCGTTCACCTGTTTGAACGCGATTGCTCGTTGCAGCGCCGCCACCAGAAGGTGCTTGAAGAAGCCCCGTCTCCGACCCTGACGCCCGAAGAACGCGAACGGATCGGTTCCACGGTTGCCAATGCCATGATCGGCATGGGGTATCGCAATGCCGGCACCATCGAGTTCCTCTATGAAAATGGCGAGTTCTATTTCATCGAAATGAACACCCGCCTTCAGGTGGAACACCCGGTCACCGAAATGATTTCCGGTGTTGACCTTGTGCGCGAACAGATCCGGGTTGCAGCGGGACTTGAGCTGTCATTCAAGCAGGAAGACCTTGAAATTCATGGTCACGCCATTGAATGCCGCATCAACGCCGAAGACCCGCAGACCTTTGTCCCGTCACCGGGCAAGATCAAGGAATATCATGCACCTGGCGGTCTGGGCGTTCGTGTCGATAGCGGTATTTACACCGGTTATTCGATCCCGCCTTATTATGACAGCATGATCGCAAAGTTGATTGTTCATGGTCGCGACCGTGAGGAATGCATGATGCGTCTGCGTCGTGCGCTGGCGGAATACGCGATTGGCGGCATCAAAACCACCATTCCGTTGCATCAAACACTTCTTGCCAACCCGGACATCCAGAAAGGGGATTACGACATCCACTGGCTGGAAAAGTTCATGGGCATTAACAAAACGTTGTGATCAGCGCCTAAGATGATTTCAAACGGGAACCTTCGGGTTCCCGTTTTTCGTTTGAGATTTAAATCAAAAATTTAATCGCGCTTCCCTATTATAAGGGACCGGTTCAAACTGGAAATGGTAACAACCTTGTCGCATGCGACCGGGTCACTCATATGTAAACAACCACCAGAAAAACAGGACCAAAGCAATTATCACTGCGATCATGTCAAACCAGCTGACCCCTGATCTTTTGATCCGCGCCTATTCCGTCGGCCTGTTTCCAATGGCCGAAAGCCATGATGATCCAACCCTGTACTGGATTGATCCGGAGTGGCGCGGCGTCTTGCCGCTTGACGGGTTTCATGTCCCGCGCAGCCTGCGCAAGGCTGTGCGCAAGGGCACCTATAAGATCCATGTCGACCGGGCCTTTCCCGAGGTCATCCGCGCCTGTGCGGAGCCCACCGATACCCGCGACGACACCTGGATTAACAGCAACATCCTTGATGCATATTGTGCGCTTCACAAGATGGGCTGCGCGCATTCGATCGAGGCATGGAAAGACGGCGAGCTGGTTGGTGGCTTGTACGGTGTCAGTCTGGGCAAGGCGTTCTTTGGTGAAAGCATGTTTTCACGCGCGACCAATGCGTCAAAAGTCGCCCTCGTCCATCTGGTCGCGCTGATGCGTCAGGGGGGCTACAGCCTGCTTGATACGCAGTTCGTCAATGATCACCTCAAACAGTTCGGGGTCGAGGAAATTCCGCGCGAACGCTATCGCAACGAACTGGCAAAGGCATTGACGGGGCGCGCCAACCTTCCGTTTGAAGTCGATCCCGAAATCCTTGAAGAAACGCTGACAGGCGGCGATAGTAAGCCACACGCGCCCTCCTGAGTTCAGCCGAGCCGATTGACCTTCACGCCAAGACGAGCACCCCATGCAAATTCGCCCCGCCACCGACAACGACATTCCCGCCATTCTGGAAATTGTCGCCCCCATCCTTCGGACCGGGGATACCTACGCCATTGATAGCAATCTAAGTGACGACGACTTCATCGCCTACTGGATGGGAAAGGACAAGGTCACACTGGTTGCCGAGGAAGACGGCAAGATCGTTGGCACCTATTACATCCGCCAAAATCAGGGCGGCGGCGGATCGCATGTTTGTAATTGCGGCTACATGACATCCCCTGCGGCAAGTGGCCGGGGCATTGCGCGGCGCATGTGTGAAGATTCGCTGGTCCGTGCCAAGGATCTTGGATACCGCGCGATGCAGTTCAATTTCGTCATCGCCAGTAACGCCGCCGCAGTACATCTTTGGCCAAAGCTTGGGTTTGAGATTGTCGGGCGCCTGCCCGGTGCCTTCATGCACCCGACATTGGGCGAAACCGATGCACTGGTAATGTATCGCAAGCTTTAAGCAACACAGATACCACAAAACGGAAAAAGGGCGGGCACCATCTGGCACCCGCCCTTCTTTGTTCTCTAAAATCTGTTCAGATCAGAACAGGAAGCGGACGCGAAGGGTGCCTTCGATTGCCGAGAGTTCCTTGCGAACGCCCTCGCCCGGTTTGATTTCCTCGTCGACTTCAACCACCACATAGCCGACACCGCCTTCTGAGCGCAGATACTGGCCGCTGATGTTGATGCCGCGACGGGCAAACACATCGTTGATCTTAAGCAGCACGCCCGGAACGTTGCGGTGAATGTGCATGAAGCGGGTATGGGTGCGATCCTTGACCGGAAGCGATACTTCCGGGAAGTTCACAGCCCCCAGGGTCGAGCCGTTATCGGAATAGGTGATCAGCTTGTCAGCGACCTCGATCCCGATATTTTCCTGTGCCTCCTGGGTCGAACCACCGATATGCGGGGTCAGGATGACGTTGCTCATACCGCGCAGCGGGCTCTCGAACTGCTCGTCCTTGCCTGCCGGCTCGACCGGGAACACGTCAATCGCCGCACCGGCCAAATGACCGCTTTCAAGGGCAGCGGCCAGATCTTCGATCACGATGACATTGCCACGTGCCGCATTGATCAGGTGTGCGCCCTTTTTCATCTTGGCGAGCTCAGTCGCCGTGATCATGTTCTTGGTCTGCTCGTTGGCCGGAACATGCAGCGATACCACATCCGATCTGGCAAGCAGTTCATCCATCGACGAACAGGAATTGGCATTGCCCATGGCAAGCTTATTGATAACATCAAAATAGATGACATTCATGCCAAGCGATTCTGCCAGCACCGAAAGCTGCGAACCGATATGGCCATAGCCGATGATACCAAGCGTCTTGCCACGTGCCTCGTACGAGCCATGGGCATTTTTCAGCCAGTCGCCTTCATGGGCGGCTGCGTTACGTTTGGGAATACCACGCAGCAACATGATGATCTGGCCCAGCACCAGTTCGGCAACCGAACGGGTGTTGGAATACGGTGCGTTAAACACCGGGATACCGCGCATCGCGGCAGCCTGCAGGTCAACCTGGTTTGTGCCGATGCAGAAACAGCCGATCGAGGTCAGCTTGGACGCAGCTTCGATAACGTCTTCGGTCAGTTTGGTACGGGAACGAATGCCCAAAAAGTGCGCTTCGGAGACAACGGACTTAAGTTCGTCCGCGTCGAGCGCAGCAGGGTAATGGTCGACATTTGAGTAGCCGGCCTCTTTGAACATCTTTACAGCGTTTTCATGGATACCTTCGAGCAGGACAACCTTGATCTTGTCCTTCTCCAACGAAAGTTTGCTGTTCACGGCGCACCATCCTTTTCTTCGCGAGGGCGACACGGGAAAATCCCCGAGCCGTTTTCAGACCAATTCCAAATGGCCTGTGGCACAATGAAATAGGACTTAGATGCGCTTCCGTCAAAGGCTTTCCCTTGCGTAAATGCGCATTGCGCCTATCTTCTGAACGCATATACCGGCTAATGCGTATAAAAATAAGGCCTCGGGAGTTAAACCGGGCGCCATGGGGACCATCTGCAGGAATTCAAATTTGGCTGTCGAAATCAAAACCGTCACCGATATTCATCAAATCGGGCAGGCCCAGTGGGACAAGTGCGCCGGGTTTGACAACCCGTTTGTCAGCTTTGCCTTCCTGTCCGCCATGGAAGACAGCGGATCAACAACCGCCGAAACCGGCTGGCAGCCGTTTCACCTTGTGGCAGAGGATGAGACTGGTGATGTCATCGGGATTGTGCCGCTTTATGTAAAAGGCCATTCTTACGGCGAATATGTTTTCGACTGGTCATGGGCAGAGGCCTATGAACGTGCTGGTGGACGCTATTACCCCAAACTGCAATCGGCTGTGCCATTTTCCCCGGTGCCGGGCCCGCGGCTGCTTGTCGCCAAGGATCATCCCGATCCCGACAGCGTGCGCAACGCCTTAATCAGCGGCATGACGATCCTGCCGGAAAAACTTGGCATGGCGACGTTGCATGTCACGTTTTGCAGCGGCGATGAAAGCCAGTTGATGGAACAGGCAGGTTTTCTCGCGCGCACGGGCATGCAGTATCACTGGCGCAATCGCGACTATCAGAATTTCGATGATTTTCTGGGCGCACTGAATTCGCGCAAACGCAAAAACCTGCGCAAGGAACGCAAGCAAGTTCTTGAAGCTGGTTACAGTTTCAAGGCACTGCGTGGGGATGATTTGAAATCCGACCATTGGGACCGGTTTTATCATTTCTATCGCGACACATCTGACCGCAAATGGGGCCAGGCTTATCTGACGCGGGAATTCTTCGATCTGCTGCATGACCGTATGCGTGATCGCACGGTTCTTGTATGTGCGTTCAATGACGGAGAAATGGTGGCCGGTGCTCTTAACTTGATCGGGTCTGAAACCCTTTATGGCCGCAACTGGGGTACGATCGACCGTACGCCGCTTCTGCATTTCGAAACCTGTTACTATCAGGCGATTGATATCGCGATTGAGCATGGCCTTAAAACCGTCGAGGCGGGCGCACAGGGCGAACATAAAATCCAGCGCGGCTATGAACCGGTAATAACCCATTCCGCCCATCTGATTGCTGATCCGGGACTGAAACGCGCGGTCGCGCAATTTTTGACCCAGGAACGCAATCACATCAGTCAGGACCGCGATTACATCCTTTCCGAACACAGCCCCTATCGCAAAGAACCATCAGGGTCGTAACCCAGCCCGGATACCCCAAACAAAAAAGGCGCGGGAAATTCCCGCGCCTTTTGGCATTGATATGTCTTAGGCGTCAGACAGTACGGACGTCATTGAGGAAGCCGTTAACGTGACTGCGAAGTTCGTCATTGGCGGCCGCCAATCGCCCGACACTGTCAAGCTGGCCACTGGAAAGGTCACCACTTTCGGTGGTTGCACTGGCAACGCTTTTAACAGCATTGGTGATGGCAACGTTACCGTTCGCAGCACCTTCGACACTGCGCGAGATTTCCTCGGTTGCAGCGCCCTGCTCTTCCACCGCACTGGCGACAACCGACATCAGTTCATCAATCTTGTTGATGGTGTCGGCAAAGCCACGCACAGCCTCGGCAGCAGCACCGGTTTCGCTTTGCATCTCGGCAATCTTGGCCGTGATCTGTTCGGTTGCCTTGACCGTCTGGGATGCAAGGTTTTTGACTTCACCGGCAACCACGGCAAAGCCTTTGCCGGCTTCACCCGCACGAGCGGACTCGATGGTTGCGTTCAAGGCCAACAGGTTGGTCTGATCGGCAATATCACTGATCAGATTGACCACCTCGCCAACGCTTTGTGCCGCTTCATTGAGTTTTTCAACACGCTCGTTGGTGCGTTCTGTCTGACCGACCGCTTCCTGCGTGATTTCGGTCACGCGGGCAATCTGCGAGGAAATCTCGGAGATAGAGGCCGACAACTGAGCGGTTGCAGATGCCACGGTTTCGATATTGGTCGAGGATTCTTGCGCCTGTTCGGCCACGTCCTGCGCATCCTGGTTGGCGCGTTGGGCGTGTGACGTCAGCGTCTCGGATGCGGAACGGACATCATCAAGGGCGGCGTTCACCGCATGCAGAACATCCTGGATTTTTTCGTCAAAGCCCTTGGTAAGAGTTCCCATGCGCTGGCTACGTTCAACCTGACGCTGGGCCTCGACTTTTTCCTGTTCGGCCATGCGGGCACGTTCACGTGCGTTTTCCCGGAAGACTTCAAGCGATTTGGCCATGGCGCCCACTTCATCGGCACGTTTCATGTCAAGCGTTTCGATGTCAAGATTACCAGCAGCCAGTTTACCCATAGCGTCGGTCATCTTACGAATCGGGGTCGCAATCATCCGCGACAAGGTACCACCAAACAGCACGGCCATGATGATAAGTAGAACGACGCCAACACCAAGCGTGACTTGGAAGATCTGCATGGCTTGGGCGACTTCTGCCTCAACATCAAGAATCATTTGATCGATATTCTTGGCAAGCTCGCTTGCAACCGTAGTGACCTGGTCTGATAGTTCACGCGGCTCACCCGATGCTTCAATCGCACGAGCATGGTTAACCGTCAGATAGTGGCGCATCAGTTGTGCTTGTTGCGCTGCAATTTCTTCCCAACGGTCGATAGCGCCGTCCATTTCTTCAATCAGGGCAGCGATCTCTGGGCTGACTGAAGCATATGTCTTGAGCACATCCGTACGAATGTCGATTTCTTCGCGCGCTGTTTCATACCCAGCCAAGCCAGCGCGGTCGCCGGTCGTCAGGAAGTAGATAAGTTCCTGACGTGCGACAAGATAGGCGCGATCAAGGTCGCGATAGTCGCGTTCAAATTTCGAGAGATAATCGCGCTGATCGTTGGCGTTGCTGACCTGCATGGTCGAAAAAACGCCTGCGCCAGCCACCATCAAGATTACCGCGATCATAATAGCAAAGCAGCTCATCAGCTTTGCCGGGATAGAGAGGTTCTCAAAGAATTTCATTGTATTTCTCCCTACAGACCGCTGCGACGCGCGAGTTCATTGAGATTGACCTCAACGGTCACGGCCCCGATCGGCTGACGATCTGCGTTGCTCATGGTCATGTTGAGCTGGGCAAGCCAGGCGTCAGAACCCTCGTTATATTCGGCCTCGTCGATAAACACAGCGTCGGGACCATTCGGATAGGTATTCTGAAACTTCGCTTCATCCCCCTGCCAGAAGTCGGACGTGATGGAGCTTTGCCCTACATTCAGGCCAACGGCGTCCATCACAAATATCTCGGCAAACATACCACCGGAGCGTGCCTGGACTTGTGTCAGGTAGCTCGACAGCGGATTGGTCAGAATTGCTGCAACCAACGGCTGATCTTCTGCTTCGCGTTCAGCGCGCCACTGAAGGTCTGCCGCATCAATCTGTTCTTGTGTCATGTCCTTGCGCAGCTTGTTCTGCGAACTAATGGACAGCTCAACAACCGGATTTGCCAACCATTCCCGAATGTTTCTAATCACTTCATCCGTGATCAGTGCATTGGGGTCCCCCGGCAACTCTGCCTTGGCAAAAGCAGCATGTGGCAGAACAAAAACTGTCGCTGCGAGCATACCGGCCAAAGCCACACCACTTTTGAATTTCATTCGCTTACTCCCCAGTCTATGCCAATGGCAGATCAAGACTATCTATTAGTATAGATTCTTATACAAAAGGTAAAAAACAAATACAACCTTTTTTAGAATCTATAGCGATGTGGAACCGCACGAGAGGAGCTTCCACATAAGCTATATGTGGATTGCGCGCAAAGAAACAACACTGCGACCTTGGGATATGCGGGAAAATGGGCGACTGAAATCAGGCAAGAAAAAAGCGGCGGTAAAAACCGCCGCTGAGTTTGGTTGGGACACGAGCAAACTGCAGAAGATTACGTTGTTCCAGGCGCGAGACGCGCCCCTGCAAAGAACAACTGTCCATGCTGTCATAAGCAGGATGCGTGCCAACTTTATAAACCCCTCAAAAAACCGTGGTTTTTCGGGAAATTCCGGTCGCCATCCCACATGACTGAAATACGTTACCTGATAATCTTTGCATTTCAAAATGCAAAGATTGCAAAATGCGAATTAATAAGTTTGCATTTTGCAAAAATATGCTGGAGAGAATTAGAACCGCTTAATTTTCAGTAAGCTTATACACCTACTTAGCGCGTTTCTTCTTCGTCCGACTATTGAAGTTCAGAAGCGCTGGCGCCTTCTCGATGATTTCCTCGAGAATGGATTTCGCGATCTCAAGATCGTCCTTTGCAGAGTCGTCGAGCTGACTGATATAGCGCGGATCGGAGATCATCCGCTCTGCCTCATAAAGGGTCCTGAGTTCACTTTGGAACATTTCGCGCGCACCAAGCGGCAGGTTTTCCTTTGCACTCATGACAAAGAAGAATTTCAGGCTCGTCTTGATGACAATCCTGAGCATGACGACCTGAAGCTTGTGAAACTGTTTTTCCAGTTCTTCTTTTTTAGGATGGGATTCGAGCTTGTTCATCCGCTCCATAATCACCAGAGACAACGCCTTGAAGTTGTCGACTTCCTCACGAAACGGTCGATAACCGGTGACGTCGGACTTGTCGGCGTTCTTTTCAAGCGTATTGGCCAGCGCGATCAACTTTCGCGCACGCAGCTCAAGTCTGGATAGGAACTCCTCGACTTCG
This sequence comes from Thalassospira sp. A40-3, assembly GCF_015871485.1. NCBI lineage: Bacteria > Pseudomonadati > Pseudomonadota > Alphaproteobacteria > Rhodospirillales > Thalassospiraceae > Thalassospira > Thalassospira sp. A40-3. Next base: position 1,414,166 of record NZ_CP065428.1, on the reverse strand, counting down.
TTCCGAAATTTTCGTTGTGCAGCCTGGCTCATGATATTCTGGCGTTCTTTATATGATTATGCCCGGGGAACGATATCCCCGGGCACCAATCTATACTGCCAATCATTAACAACAACCTGAAAACCGAAAAAGGTCCATTTTAACCGGCCATTTCCGGATCTTTTTTCTGTTGTTTCTCGCCATTCTCATCTTCCGGATAACGGAAGGTGACAGCATCGTCTTCGATATCGACCAGCACAGCCCCACCCTTCGAAAGCTTGCCAAACAGCAACTCTTCGGCGAGCGGTTTTTTGACGTGTTCCTGAATGACACGACCCAACGGACGCGCCCCGAATGCCGCATCGTAGCCGCGCTCGGCCATCCAGGCCCGCGCTGCTTCGGTCAGCTCGATCGAAACATTGCGGTCCGCCAGCTGTGCTTCAAGCTGCAGGATGAACTTGTCAACAACCATCTTGACGACTTCTGGCTGCAGGTTGGCGAACGGAATAATCGCATCCAGACGGTTACGGAATTCCGGCGAGAAGGTGCGCTTGATCGCCTCTTCATCTTCGCCAACACGCATTTCACGTTTGAAGCCGATCGGCGGCTTGGCCATGTCAGATGCACCGGCATTGGTCGTCATGACCAGCACGACATTACGGAAATCGACCGTTTTGCCGTTGTTATCGGTCAGCTTGCCGTGATCCATGACCTGCAGAAGAATATTGAACAGGTCCGGATGGGCCTTCTCGATCTCGTCAAGCAGCACAACCGCATGCGGATGCTGATCAACGGCATCGGTCAAAAGACCACCCTGGTCAAACCCGACATAGCCGGGAGGCGCACCAATCAGGCGTGACACGCTGTGGCGCTCCATGTACTCGGACATGTCAAAGCGGATGAACTCAATCCCCATGACCGTTGCCAACTGCTTGGTGACCTCGGTCTTACCAACGCCGGTCGGGCCCGAGAACAGATAACTGCCAATCGGTTTTTCCGGTTCACGCAGACCTGCACGGGCCAGCTTGATCGCACTGGCAACTGCTTCAATTGCCTTGTCCTGACCAAACACAACCGTTTTCAGATCACGCTCAAGATTTGCCAGCGCCTTGCGGTCATCGGTCGAAACCGATTTTGGTGGGATGCGGGCGATCTTGGCGACGATTTCCTCGACATCACGTTTGCTCACCGTGCGTTTGCGTTTGCTTGGCGCGACCAGCATGCGCGATGCGCCAACCTCATCAATCACGTCAATTGCACTATCTGGCCGCTTGCGGTCACTGATGTAACGCGATGCCAATTCAACCGCCGAACGCAGGGCTTCGTTGGTGTATTTGACCTGATGGTGCTCCTCGTAATAGGGCTTGAGACCCTTGAGGATCTTGACGGTATCGGCTTCTGACGGTTCCTCGACATCGATTTTCTGGAAACGACGCACAAGGGCGCGGTCCTTTTCAAAGTGACCCCGGAATTCCTTGTAGGTGGTTGAGCCGATGCAACGCAGCGACCCGCTTGCCAGTGCCGGCTTCAGCAGGTTGGAGGCATCCATTGCCCCGCCAGACGTCGCACCAGCACCGATCACGGTGTGGATTTCATCAATGAACAGAACAGCACCTTCGTACTCTTCAAGTTCCTTGACCACCGCCTTCAGGCGTTCTTCGAAGTCCCCGCGATAACGGGTTCCGGCCAGAAGCGCGCCCATATCAAGGGCAAAGATCGTTGCGTTTTCAAGAACCTCTGGCACATCGCCATCATTGATACGGCGCGCCAGCCCTTCGGCGATGGCGGTTTTACCAACGCCGGGATCACCGACATAAAGCGGGTTGTTTTTGGTACGACGGCACAGAACCTGAATGGTGCGGTCAATCTCGTTCTGGCGACCAATCAGCGGATCGATCTTGCCGCTCTGCGCCTTGACATTAAGGTTCACACAATAGGCTTTAAGCGCCTCGCCCTCGGCCGGGCCGCTTTCGTCGCTCTCTGGCGACATGCCTGCAACCGGCTCTTCATCGGCACCGCGCGGAATGCGACGTTCATTGAGTTCGGTCGCCTTGGCGATACCGTGTGAAATGTAGTTTACCGCGTCAAGACGCGTCATATCCTGGAGTTGCAGATAGTAAACCGCGTGCGATTCCCGTTCAGAGAACAGGGCAACAAGCACGTTGGCACCGGTCACTTCCTCGCGGCCAGAAGACTGGACGTGGATCGCAGCGCGTTGGATCACGCGCTGGAAACCGGCGGTCGGTTTGGGGTCCACCAGACGCGCACTGATCAGGCCGGAAAGCTCGCTATCGGCGAATTCCAGCAGATCGGAGCGCAGCCGATCAATATCAACCCGGCAGGCCTTCAGCACTGCCAGCGCATCCTGATCTTCGGTCAGCGATAACAGAAGATGTTCAAGAGTGGCATATTCATGCCTGCGCTCCGACGCATATGCGAGCGCACGGTGCAGGCTTTCCTCAAGATTGCGCGATAGCATATGTCACTCCTTCTCTAAGGTACACTGCAGCGGATGCTGGTTCTGGCGGGCCAGGTCCATGACCTGGTTTACTTTGGTCTCTGCGATTTCGTAGGTGAATACACCGCACACTCCGACACCCTTGCGGTGCACCTGAAGCATTATCTCGGTGGCTTCTTCACGTCCTTTTTCAAAAAACCGTTCCAGTACGTGAACGACGAACTCCATCGGAGTATAGTCGTCATTCAGCAACAGCACCTTGTACATGGACGGCTTTTTGGTCTTGGGCCGTGTCTTTGTTACGATCCCCGTGTTCGGCAGATCAGTGCCGTCATTATCCTGTTCAGTCATCGTCTACTTACCGGAACCCTTATTTCCTGCATGATCTCCATGATAGGTCATTGCCAAACTCTTTCAAAGTCCGCTACGCGGTTCTCACTAGGAATTTATTGTGCATCCGAGTTTCGTTCGTTGTCCATCTTCGATTCATTTAGGCTGCGAATAACGCACTGCAAGATCAGGCGACAAACTTCGTGATTATTGTCACTCCAAAATTATCCGGGACGCGAAAAGACACATAAAAAAACGGGCATGGCTAAAAGCCATACCCGCTTGGGACTGGAAGGTGCTGGGATATCCAACATGCATCCATTGCCTCATTTCAGTGCAACATTCGTTGCCTTGCTAATGGCATTCAAGCCGTCCGAAAAGGCCGAAAACATCAGTTCCTGCATCTTTTCACCTTCGGCCAAACTGCTTTCATAGCAGCGATTGACGATGCGTGAATGCAGCTCCTGAAGGTCTGCAAGGCTTTCAACCTTGGTCAGCTCATCAAGATCATCTTGCGATGCTTCAAATTCTTTTTGCATCCAGGTCGAAAGCTCGGTGCCAATGCCACCGGTCTTTTCAAACATCGCCATGGTTGCCTGCCAAACTTCCTCGAAGCTTTTCTTCTGGGTATCAAGCAGCTCTTCATACTGAGCAGCAACACGCGACCCGGCACCGGAAAAAACATCGGCCTGACCGGTCATGGTTTCAAAGATCTTGCCGAATGCCTCATTGGCAGCAGAAACACTTTCTTCGAATGCCTCATTGCCAGCGGCAACCATTGCTTCGACCTCTGGCGTCTTCCAAAGTTCGAAATAGGGCTCCATGCCCGTTCCGTCGATGAACAACGCACCAAAGCCAAAAACGTCGCCCTGCTTTGGTTCGGCCTTCGGTTTCGCATCAACCGGCTTTGCGGTTGCAGCGGGCTTGGCTGGGGTTTGGGTCGCGGCCGGTGTTGCCGCAGGCTTGGAGACAGCAGACTCAGCCGCCACGGTTGCCGGTGCAGCCGATTTCTCGGACGTCGCCGGTGCCGCGGCCTTCGGTGCAGGCGCAGATTTTGATGCCGTACTTGCTGGTGCAGCAGCAGCCTTTTTCGGCGCCGACTTGGCAACGGTTTTCTTTTTCGGGGCGGCGGAAGCGGCAGACTTGCTGGTTGCCGTAGTTTTGGGTTTCGTGCTCACAGTATTGGCCTTTTCGCTTTTGGTGGGGGATTTGGGCGCTGTCGACTTGATTGCTGGCGGCGTCATATCGCCATTAGGTCGCGCGGCCCCGGAAGTCGCAACGGAAGGTTTCGCGGCAGATTCAGCCTGCTTTGATGCCGGCGCAGATGGCGAAGATGCATCAGCCTTGGCAGGTTTCGGGGACTCTGCATTTTTTTCGGAAGCACCAGCCGGCGCAGCATCTTTGACCGGCGTTTTGGCAGCAGACGCAGATGCATCAACCTTCACGACCGTCTCAGACGAAGCAGCCTGACCGGCAGCTTTGGTCGACGCACCGTCACTCGGCGTCTTTGCCTTATCGGGCGATGGTGAAGGCGATGCCTTTTGTGCTTCCGCCGACGGCTGCTGAGCTGCGGCTTCTATCTCGGAAGATGTCATTACCTTGCGCTTGGCAGGCGCAGACTGCGCTGCCGACGGGACTGAAGCTGCTACAGTTTTGGGTGACGACGCGGAAGCCTGCTTGGTTGCAGTTTTCCCGGCTAGTTTCTTTTTGGAATCAGCCATTGCCTCAACCTCCTGATCACCGGAATATCCATCCGGATCAATGTTGCATTGCAACATAACCCTAGATGGAATTACCCCGTCGCGTCAAGTACGGTTTAGTGACAAAAACGCCATATTTCCCGGTACGCCTCCACCAGAAAACGCCGGAATTCCAAGAAATTTTTAAAACAGCAACTTGATCAAGGCATTAGCCCGAAGTTTTGCTGCGTTGCAATAAATCTAGCAAGCCGGGCAATAACATGAACACGTCACGCCATCGCCCGGTTGCAAGATATTGGAACCCTAACGAAGCATATTTCCGCGCACGGTTCTGTAAAACTCACCGGAGTCGCTGTTCTGGACATGATGCATCTGTGCCGCCGATTGTGATCGTGCGTTTTCAGCGACAGGCGGCTCTGGAAGATCTTTTTCAACCGAAGAAAGGTTTGCCAGAACTTCCGGGAACTTAAGGGCACGCAAATCATCCACACCTGATGCCCATGTACCCAGCGTGATGCCACCCGAAGAGCATCCTATGGCGACCCAGTAAAAATCATCGGAATACAGACGCAGACCATCACGGTTTTGCGTTCCGAAACCTTCGGCCTGCAGCGCATCGGTGATGGCAAGATAAGAATCGCGGTCAATACGATCAACCGCCTCTTCGCCCCCAAAGGCACCAAGCGGTGCATTGACCTCGACATTGATTTCCTTGACCTGTATCGGCCCGAAGACACGGGTGGTCAGATTGAATTCCTCAAAGCCGGGATACGGCGTTAATTCAAAGACGCGGACTTCCTTGTAATATTCGGCATTATAAATAATGCGAATTTGTCCTTCTGCATCGCCTGCTGCACAAGCCTGACGAAGATCATCGGCATTAAGATAAGAAAACCATGATGCCTTGCGGACAAGCGGATTACTGACGTCACTGGTTTGGGTAAAGGTACAACCGGTAAGGCCTGCAATCACCAGTGCGGCAAGACCTGCTTTGGCCCAGCTGGCGCTGCGGGTCCCCGTATTGGTGTGAACTGGAGCCGTCTTTTCTGACATTCGATCCTCGATTTTTTGCTAATCTGGAGATATAAAATACAGTCTTGCGAATAAAAATGGCCATCTCAAGGCCCGAGTGACGACCACCGAAATTCGATGCTCTTAAACATTTGTTTAAGGCTGTGATGCGACAGTGAACTTATTTAGTTCTTGGGGAAACCTCAAAGCCGAGCCCGATATAATGCGTTTAATGACCCTTTCCGGGCCAACTGCAATGGCCAAAGCTCTGTCCGTGACGCGCTCGCTGAGCATGCGTGGCGTTGTTGTTGTGCTTTTGTGTCTGGTTGCGACTATTTCATTCACAGTTCTCTCGCCCTCCGCTGCGCAGGCGCGGACTTACACGGCGATGATTATTGACGGCGACACTGGCGAAACGCTTCATGAATATCGGGCGGATCACAAGGTCTATCCGGCGTCGCTGACCAAGATCATGACCCTTTACATGGTCTTTGATGCCTTGGAACATGGCAAGGTATCGCTCTCGACTCGGATGAAGGTTTCCAAACGCGCCTGGGGCCAGGCCCCCTCCAAACTTGGTCTTCAGCCGGGCGAAACCATTTCCGTCAAGGACGCCATTTTGGCGCTGGTCACCAAATCGGCCAACGACATTGCAGTTGTTGTTGCCGAACACCTTGGTGGCACCGAAATCAAGTTTGCCCAGATGATGACGTCCGAGGCACGTCGCCTTGGCATGTCGCGCACCACCTTCCGCAATGCATCTGGCCTGCCCAACCGGGGGCAGATGACCACCGCACGTGACATGATCAAACTGGCTGTGGCGCTGCGCAAGAATTATGGCAGCTACTATCATTACTTCGCGACCCAGAAGTTCCGCTTTGGCAACCGCACCTATGGCAACCACAACAACCTTCTGGCGTCCTACTATGGTACCGACGGGATCAAGACCGGCTATATCAACGCATCGGGCTTCAACCTTGTCGCCTCGGTCAATCGTAATGGCAAACGCCTGATTGGCGTTGTGTTTGGGGGCCGCACGGCCCGCACCCGTGATGACCAGATGAAAAAGCTTCTTGATCAGGCCTATATGAAGCTGACCAAGGACGGTGAAATCGTTGTTCCGCGTCCGCGCATCAGCCCGGAAGACAAGATCCTGCCCGCAGATGCCCAGTTGCTGATTGCCAAGCGCAGCACGCTTCGCGAAGCAGAACAGCCGGGCCGTATTGACACCCAAACCGTTGTCACCCGCCTGAAGCCGGAAACCGGTGCAGGCTGGGGCATTCAGGTTGGCGCCTTTAGCGATCAGCGCCGGGCACAAGAAGCGGTCCTTGCCGCGGCACGCACAGCCCCGGATGTTCTGCGCCTGACCCGTGCTGCGGTAGAGCAGCAAGCCAGCGGTACCGGTGTTGTCTATCGTGCCCGTCTGCTGGGCTTTGATGGCGAGAACGAAGCACGCGCTGCGTGTGACGCGCTCAAGCGTGAAAATGTGGCGTGCATCCCGGTCAATGCAGGTGATGCTGGCTAAAAGCCAAATCAAACAGAGATACAAAAAGGCCCGTCAGATTTTCTGACGGGCCTTTTTCATTTTGTCTTCGGTGAACGTCTTAATTAGTGACCGCCACCCGGGGCAAAGAAGTCATCCGAAGACAGACCGCTTTTGACCAACTGATTGGTCACCTGCCCCTTCAAACGTTCAAGTCCGGCATCGTCGGCGGCCTCACAACGGGCCACGATGGCAGGCTGGGTGTTGGATGCACGCAGCAACCACCAACCATCATCGGTGCTGACACGCACACCATCAATGCCGCTGACCTCGGCACCGGCTTCAGCCAAGCGGGCACGGACTTCTTCAATCAGCGCGAACTTGCGGTCATCCGGGCAGTCGATACGGGTTTCCGGCGTATTGACTGCAACCGGCATCGCGGCCCGCCATTCGGCAAGGCTTTTGCCGCTTTGAACCAGAATGCGATATAGGCGCACGGCGGCATAGGTCGCATCGTCATAGCCGTAATAGCGTTCGGCAAAGAAGATATGGCCGCTCATTTCACCGGCGATCGGTGCCTTTTCCTCGATCATCTTGGTTTTGATCAGGGAATGACCGGTCTTCCACATGATCGCCTTGCCACCAATCCGGTTGACCTCGTCAAACAGGGTCTGGCTGGCCTTAACATCGGCAATGATCGCAGCGCCTGGCTGACGCTGCAAAACGTCTGCGGCATAGATCTGCAGCAGCTGATCGCCCCAAAGGACGTTGCCCTTGCCATCAATCACGCCAATCCGGTCACCGTCGCCGTCAAAGGCAACACCCCAGTCGGCATTATGTTTGGCAACGGCCGCCTTGAGGTCCACAAGGTTGGCCTCAACCGTCGGATCAGGGTGATGGTTGGGGAAATTGCCATCGATGTCATCAAACAACAGATGATGCGTACCGGGCAGCTTGGCCGTCAGTTTGCGAACTACGTCACCGGCAGAACCATTGCCGCAATCCCAGACAATCGTCATCGGATTGGGAACATCACAGTCAAGCTCGGCCACAAGGCGTTCGACAAAGCGATCCTCGATATCAATGTCGCTTGCCGTGCCCTGCCCGGTTTCGAAATCACCGCTGGCGGCAATTTTGCCCAGTTGCTGAATGGCGTCGCCAAATACCGACTTGCCAGCATTAAGCATCTTGAAGCCATTATAGTTCGACGGGTTATGCGAACCGGTGACCATGATGCCGGCATCGGTTTTTTGATCATAAACCGTGAAATACAGCATCGGGGTTGGCCCGCGACCAATGCGCACCACGTCACAACCGGTCGACAGAATGCCTTCGGCCAATGCAGCCGCCAGTTCCGGCGAGCTCAGACGACCATCGCGCCCCAGGGCGACGCGCTTTCCGCCAGATCTGCGCACCATGGTGCCGAAGGCTTTACCCAGCGCATTGGCGTCTGCCGCATGCAGGGTTTCGCCAACAACGCCACGCACGTCATATTCGCGCAAAACAGAGCTATCAAACTTGTGTCCGGCGGAATTCGTCATGGTTAGGATTTGCCTCCGATAGATGCACGACCGACACAGGAATAGCTGAAACCGTTTTCAGCCATCTCGTTCGGATCATAAACGTTACGCAGATCAACGACGATCGGGTGTTTCAGCGCGTCCTTGATGCGATCAAGGTCCATACCGCGGAATTCGTTCCACTCGGTCAGAACCACCATTGCATCAGCGCCTTCGACCGTATCGTAAGCGTTGTCGCAATATGAAATGCCATCGAGAAGCTTCTTGGCTTCTTCCATGGCTTCGGGGTCATAGGCCTTGACACTCGCCCCTGCCGCGATCAGGGCTGGCACGATATCAAGGCTCGGTGCATCGCGCATGTCATCGGTATTGGGTTTGAAAGCCAGACCAAGAATACCGATGGTCTTGCCCGCAACAGAGCCACCGCATGCCGAGATCACGCGATCTGCCATCGCCTTTTTACGCTTGGCGTTGACATCGACAACCGTCTCGATGATGCGAAGCGGACTGTTATATTCCTGTGCGGTGCGCACAAGTGCGATGGTATCTTTCGGGAAGCAGGACCCGCCATAGCCCGGACCGGGATGCAGGAACTTCTTGCCAATACGGCCATCAAGGCCGATGCCGCGTGCAACATCATGGACATCCGCACCGACCTTTTCACAAAGATCGGCAATTTCGTTGATGAAGGTGATCTTGGCGGCAAGGAAGGTGTTGGCCGCATATTTGATCATTTCCGACGTTTCACGGGTGGTGAAGACAATCGGGGTTTCGATCAGATACAGCGGACGATACAGATCCGACATCACTTCGCGGGCGCGCTCATCACTGGTGCCGATGACGACGCGGTCCGGGCGCATGAAATCGCCAATCGCCGATCCTTCGCGCAGGAATTCCGGGTTCGAGACCACAGCAAATTCTGCATCCGGGCGCTTTTCACGAATGATGCGTTCGACCTCACGACCGGTTCCAACCGGGACGGTTGATTTGGTAACGATGACGGTGAAGCCGTCCATGGCTTCGGCAATTTCCTCGGCCGCAGCATAAACGTAACTCAGATCGGCATGACCATCGCCGCGTCGGGTCGGCGTGCCAACGGCAATAAAGACAGCGTCCGCATCCTTGACCCCTTCCTTGAGGTCGGTGGTAAAGGTCAGGCGGCCTGCCTTGACGTTATTTTCGACCAGAACATCCAGCCCGGGCTCGTAGATTGGCATGATACCGTCTTCGAGACGGGCGATTTTTTCTACATCCTTGTCGACACAAACAACGTCCGTACCAAACTCGGAAAAGCAGGCACCGGAAACAAGTCCAACATATCCGGTCCCGATCATAGCTACGCGCATGGAGGTTTTATCCTGGTAAGTAAATCCCGACCGGAACAGATCACATCGCTATTCCGGTCGGACATTGTTGACATGAATGATTATTCTGCCGCTTCGCCTTCGGCGAATTCGTGAATAAGCTTGCGGACATCGTCGCGCATATCTTCACGGGCAAGGGCAAATGACATTGTGGCTTTCAGGAAGCCGATCTTGTTGCCGCAATCAAAACGACGGCCTTCGAAATTATAGCCATAGAACGGCACCTTGCCGATCATTGCGGCCAACGCATCGGTCAGCTGGATTTCATTACCAGCGCCGCGCGGAATGTTTTCAAGCACCTCGAAAATGCCAGGATCAAGGATGTAACGCCCGATGGCGGACAAGGTCGACGGGGCTTCTTCGGGTTTTGGCTTTTCCACCATGCCGCATGCACTGACAAGGCGGCCGTTGGTGCCTTCGATTTCCAGCACACCATAACGATGAACTTCATCGCGCGGGACATCCATCACGGCAACCATGTTGCCACCCGTACGACCATAACTATCGACCATCTGCTTCATGCAGGGGACTTTTGACTGGATAAGGTCATCGGCCAGCAGCACGACAAACGGCTCGTCACCGACCAGCGACTTGGCGCACAGAACAGCGTGCCCGAGGCCAAGCGGGTTGCCCTGACGGGTATAGGTCACACGACCGTTTTCCGGGATCATTTCAAGCGCTTTGGACAGTGCTTCTTCCTTGCCCCGCTCGGTCAGGATCGCCTCCAGCTCGGCAGAGCGATCAAAATGGTCCTCAATCGCGGTTTTGCCGCGACCAGTCACAAAAATGAATTCTTCGATACCGGCCGCAATGGCTTCTTCGACAGCGTATTGAATAAGCGGCTTGTCAACGACCGGCAGCATTTCTTTTGGCATTGCCTTGGTAGCGGGCAAAAAACGGGTTCCCATGCCTGCGACCGGAAAAACTGCCTTCTTGATTCTTTTTGACATTCAATACTTTCCTTTTTCAACCGCTGCATGCCAGTCCGTATTGGAATTGCCCGCATATATGCTTCTGCCACAATTCCAGAACACGGATCAAGCAAGCGCACGTATTATTGACGCTAATCTTTACATAGCCGTAACAAAAGGCTCCGCGCGGCATTGATCTTTGAGGCCAGATAGTCCGATCCACCATGATCCGGGTGGACCGCCTTGATCTGCTTTTTATAGGCCCGGTTGATTTCCTCGCGGGAGGCATTATCCGCCACACCCAGGATTTCTCGGGCCTCTTTCGCCGTCATGCCAGACGCACTTGAACTCCTTTTGTCACCTTGGCCTTGCTCGTTATGGTTGCGGTCGCTTCCTCCGTTTTGTGCTCCGTCTTCGCCGTTGTCTTTCTGGCGCCAGCTTTGCCATCCCGCACAATCAGGACGGCGTTCAAGATAGGCTTCCAGTACCGCCCAGCTTTGGTCGGTTGCACTGCAACAGTCAACATAAAGCGACTGCAGGTCGTCAAGTCCCAAGCTGTCAAGATCGGCCCCGGCAAAGGGACCGCTGACAACGCCACCGCGCATTTGCCCGGTTTCAAGATCAAGCACCATATGCAGAAATTCAGTGCGAATTTCCGAACTTGGTCCCGCACCGGATGTGCGGTTGCCAAAACTTCCCGGCTGGGCGCGTTTTCGGGACGCTGCAAAGATCCTGCGAAAAATTGGCCACAGAAATCCAAGCTTCATCATCCGAAACAAGAACGGCACAGTCGCCGCCAAAGCCGCGCCCATCGCGGCAATCTTGCCTGTGAGCAACAACCAGCCCGCAAGCATGATCAACACCAAGATGATCATAAATAAGACAATTTTACGGATTTCTTTGGGCTCGGCCTCTGTCATCCAGCGAATGAAGAAGCCAACCCCGATAAATGCTGCGATGCCGATCAAAAGCCACTGCATCAACGCGGCTTTCGCAATTGATGACCAAGCCTAAGCACTTCCTCGGACCCGGTTTTCTTTTGATAGATCGAAAGTCCGGACTGCCCGCCCACGGCATAACTTGCCACTGCACCCAGCAAATCACGAAGCTTACCGGCCGCACTGGCATCAAACTGCATGAAGGCACCACCGGTTATCCGCGCAATTTCGCCAAAGGCAAATGCCGCATCCCGATCGTGGCCTTCCTGAAACATGAATGCCTTTACCCCCTTAAGCGCCAGTTTCCCAGCAATCGGGGCCAGATGATCTGGATTTTCCTCGATACAGTCGCCGACATAAATCAAGGCATCGATTTTTTTATCACCCGCTTCGCGTTCGACATGGGCCAGAACGCGTTCGATCTGTGTATGTCCGGCGCGACAAGTAACCTTGGTGATATAATCGCGGAATGATTTTGCGTTGCGGCACCAGCCACTTGATTTGCATTCCGAAAGCCCGCGAAAGAACACAAGCTGCACATCAAGGGCGCCGACACCATCGACCGCCTCAAACATTTCCGCCTGAATTTCAGCCGCCGTGTCCCAGCTTGGCTGGCGGCTGGCAGTTGCATCCATGGCAAAAATCAGTCGCCCCTGTGCCGGCCCGGATGATGGCGCGTGGACCGCCATCTGCCGCGCCTTGCCCAAGAAGTCTGCCACTTCGTTGGCGTCGGATGTCTCTGGAATGATGTCTTTGCGCGTCAAGGAGACCTGCCTGCTTCATATTCCGGTTGGACAATTTGTCGTCCCACAAGATATAGGCCGGATGCAGTCAGATCGGCAACTCCTCGCCGTCAGCCGGTTTGAAGCCGATCACTTCCAGAAGCGATCTGACTTCCTGACGGGCGGCCATGTGCGACATGCTCATCGGGATGCCGACACCCTTTTCACGCAGATCAAGCAGCGTCAGACCTTTGAGGAAAAGTTCGCGGTAAATCACGCGTTCGCCAAAACCTGGCGCCTGACGGAAGCGGATGCGATCGGCCAACTTGTCGACGATTTCGGCAATGTCGCGTTTGTTGCGCGCATCAAGATGTGAAAGACGGTTACGCATGACGATCCAGTCAATCGTTCCACCATCAATCGCCGCCCGACGCTTGCGCGCATCCCAGACCATCTCGGCATAGATGCTGGGTCCCTTAATATCAAGGCTGTCCGGGTCAATCCGCGCCAACATATCAAGGTCGATAAAGCTGTCATTGATCGGGGTAATCAGCGTATCGGCACAGGCATGGGCCAAACGCGAAAGATAGTTGTCACTGCCCGGGCAATCCATGACGATGAAATTGCAACCGATCACCATTTCACCAAGTGCGGTCGTAAAGCGTTCGCGCTCGTCCAGCTTGGCTTGGTTGGCGTCCGGTAATTCACTGCGATAAATCGGCCGATGATCGGGCACCGGAAGCTTAAGACCCTTGCGGTCGTTAAAGGCGTTCCGGTTTTCAACATAGCGTGTCAGTGTCCCCTGACGGGCGTCGATATCAAGCGATCCGACCTTGAACCCCATCTTCATCAGGGAAACGATCAGATGCATCGCCGTTGTCGATTTGCCTGACCCGCCCTTTTCATTGCCGATCACGATTACATGGGCGCGATTGGACGGCGGCTGTTTGTCCGTTGCCGTCTGCTGGCCCGCGCTGTCCCCGTTCGCGCCGGTCTGTTGCACCGTCATGATAAAATGCTCCGTATCTTCAGGCTTTTTGACTTTGTCCCCAAGGCCAACCTCCCCAATGAGCCCGTTTGCACCCAAAAATCAAGGTAAAAGAGATCACGTTAACAGGCATCGGTTGACTGCCCCCTAGCCAATCTAGATGCACAAAGGTAAAGATAAGGGTAGCGCAATACAAAAATGCGCCTGAAAACATATAGAAAGGACGCAATGTGAGGTATCGGGCGGCTTTGATCGGCAGCATGTTTGCAAGCCTTCTGGTGGCAACACCACAGATGGCCGTCGCACAGCAAACCGGCGGGTTCGAACAAATCCCGCAAGACCAGAGCCCGGTTGTCTTTGCCCCGGACGTCGAGGGTCAGAACACCTTCCTGCGTCAGTATCGCGATAACAGTACGGTCTTTGTTGGCCGCTGGTATGCGCCGCGTTCGGTAAGCGAATCCCCTGCCGCTGCAAGTGACCTTTACCTTGAAACGGTCTATACGACCTCCGCGCCCGGCTTCCGGTTCAGCACCGCCATGGCGTCCGAGCAGTTGCTTGATATGTTTGACGCGCTTCGCGGCCGCACCAGCCTGAATGGTGCAAGCTTCGTACAGGAAACCCGATATGGCCCGATTGCCCTGTCGCCCTTTACCCGCAACGGGTCGCAATGCGTTTCCTTTGTCGGGCAATGGGATCCGCAAACACCGGCCCAACGTGGCAGTCGCCTGCTGGGCTATTACTGCACCCCGACACAGGTTCAGGCCACAAGTAGCAGCAGTGCGCCACTCAGTGGCCTGCCAATGATTGATGCCCAGGAATTCGCCGCCGGTTTCTTTGGCCGATTGAACATTGAGCTCGCGGAAAATTCGGCAATTGCCGCCGCTGTTGTCGCACCAGCAGATGACACCCTGCTTCAGCAGCCTGAAGGCGAAACCACCCCGCCGCCGATTGATGGCATTGATATCATCACCAACTGGCAATCGGTGCGCGGAACCGGCACGCTGCGCTTTGATCAGCCATCAGGCGAAGGCACAATGATCCTTGATGATGACCAACGTCACTGCGAGGGCATCTGGCGCCATGAAGGCGGCGCCTATCAAAGTGATACGCTTCCGTTCGGGACTTGGTATGTCTATTGTAACGACAGCAGCTTTGCGCGCGGTATTTACACCAGCGAATCACCAGCTGTTGTCACCGGTAATGGCAAGGACAACCAAGGACAGGCTGTCTATTTCCGCCAGGCAAACTAACTCACCACCCTAACCAAGATACACGTGATCATGACTGCAGATATCCAAACCATCGTCATCGGGGCCGGCGTTGTCGGCCTGGCCTGTGCCCGTTCACTTGCGCGAACCGGCCGCGAAGTCCTGATCATTGAACAGCATGATGCAATTGGCACAGAGACCAGCGCACGCAACAGCGAAGTCATTCATGCCGGGATCTATTACCCGAAAGGCAGCCTGAAGGCCGAGCTTTGCGTCACCGGGCGAGAGATGCTGTATCGTTATTGCGAAGAAAACGGCATCGAACACAAACGCACCGGCAAACTGATTGTCGCCACAGCCGAAGACCAAATGGCAGCACTGGCCGGGATCAAGGACAAGGCATATGAAAACGGGGTCACCGACCTTGTCTGGCTGTCCCGCGAAGAGGCCCTTGAACGCGAACCGGCCCTTCATTGTGTCGGCGCCCTAGAAAGCCCGTCCACCGGTATTGTCGATAGCCACCAGTTGATGGTCACCCTGCTGGGTGAGGCGGAAAACAACGGCGCAACACTTGCGATCAACACCAAGGTCACAGCCGTCAGTTTTGAAAACGGGCTTTATACCGTCAGCACCACCGATGCCGACGGCGAAGAAATGAGCCTGACCTGCGCGGAACTGATCGTTGCCGGTGGCCTGCACAGCCAGACCTTGGGCCGGAACTTTACCGGCCTGCCACAGGCATCTGTCCCGCCACAACATTATGCGCGTGGCTGTTATTTCACGCTATCGGGCAAGGCACCGTTTTCCACCCTGATCTATCCGGCACCCGAACAGGCAGGCCTTGGCATTCACCTCACCCTTGATATGGGGGGACAGGCGCGCTTTGGCCCGGACGTGACATGGGTTGATGCACCAAACTATGACGTCCCCGAAGAACGTCGGGCCGACTTTGCCGAAGCCATCCGCAAATACTATCCCGATCTTGACGAAAGTGCGCTTCAGACCGGCTATGCCGGGGTGCGACCAAAAATCCAGGCCCCGGGTGAAGCTGCGCGTGACTTCATGATTGCTGATGAAAAACACCACGGGCTTAATGGTCTTGTAATGCTCTATGGTATTGAATCACCGGGTCTTACTGCATCCCTTGCAATTGGAAACCGGGTGACTGAGTTGATCACACAGCAAGGCGCAATGAAGGCAGCATCATAAGATCGCCCATATCATCAGCGATGGATAAAGGCATGGCCAAGCAACCTTACAGCACGTCAGGGCGGATCCAACAAAAGGCGCAAAATGCGTCTGGCGGAAACGCTGCGCCCAAATCCATCTCGCGCCGACATTTCCTTGGCGCTGGTGCGACGGGGCTTGGCGGGGCATTACTGGCATCAACACCGATTGTTGCAGTTGCACAGCAGCTTGAACCTTTTATCCCCGCCCCCAACAGCCTGACCGAGGGCCTCCCCGGCCTGACAGACACCGGAAAGCCCGAAAAAGACTTCGTCGAGGAAATGCGCGATTACGTCATCGCGATCAGTCGGTGGGCAAAAAGCTATCGCAGTGACTTTTCGATCATTGCAATGAATGGCCTGGAACTGACCGAGTTCCTTGAAAAAACCCTGTTTGCGACACGCGGCGTCGCTGAACCGGCCAGAAACTATTTGCGGGCACTTGACGGCATTTTGGTCGAAGCCCCATTTTACGGCTTTGAGAAATACGGTGAAGCCACCAACGCCGAAGAAACCAAATACATCCTTGGTTATCTGGAACGGCTTAAACTTGAAGGCCTGCAATATCTTGCGGTCGACTACACCGAAAATCGATCCGACATGGACAAGGCGCGCGCGCAGCTTCGGGGGCTGGATGCACTTTATTACGCAGCCCCACCGCCTGGCATGCAGCTTTCATCGCTGGCAAAGGTTCCAAGCACACCTTTCGGGGCAAATCCGCATGTGATCGACAATATCCGCGAGGCAAAGAACTTTGCCCTGGTGCTTGATAGTTCGCCCTATGGCACCAAGGACGCCTATGTCGATGCGCTGGTTGCGACCAACTACGACACGTTGATCATTGATCCGTTCCATCGCGGGACCATTCCGCTGACCTATGATGATATGAAGCGGCTTCGTTACAAGAAGACCGGAACACCACGGATCCTGATTTCGTACCTCAATATCGCGACGGCCGAGACATATCGCTATTACTGGCAAAGCGGATGGCGTGCCGGAAGTCCCGATTTCATCAGTGAAGGCAACCTGATGGCACGCTGGGGACAGGAAAACCACGTGCATTATTGGTCACGCGAATGGCAAAGCATCATCTTTGGCAGCGAAAACAGCTATCTTGGCAACATCATGAAGCTCGGCTTTGACGGTGTTCTGATGGCGGGTATTGATGAATATTCCTGGTGGCTTGACTACTAGGCCGCGCAGACATTTCGCATTCCATCATCACAAACATATGACCTGAACCTGTACGTGATTACGCCAAGGACATTTGACGCAGCACCCCTGTTTGGGCAGTGTGGTGGGTGTCGAATGTCGGCAATTCAAAAACATAATCTGCATCGCGGCGCCAGGAGGCCCATATGTCCGAACCCATCATCCACTATTTCTTCGTGCAATCACCGTGGTCTTTTTTCGGGTTTCGCCGCGTTGTCGACATCGCCAAAAAACATGGCGTGGAAATTATCCATAAACCCTGTCGGGCTGCCGATGTCTGGGAACATGGTGGTGGCGTGCCTTTGGCAAAACGCCCGAAACCGCGTCAAGAATACCGACTTGTTGAACTGAAACGCTGGTCGGATTATCTCGGCATTCCGATCAATCTGCATCCGACCCATTTCCCGGTCGATGAAACACTTGCCGCGCGCACCATCATCGCCGTTCAGGACGATGGCAAGGACGTCAGTACTTTGACTGAAACCCTGATGGGGGATATCTGGCTGCGTGAACGTGATGTTTCGCTGCCCGCGACCGTGCGCGAGGCCCTGATATCAACTGGCCTGTCGACGGAATATCTCGAACATGCCGACTTGCCAGAGATCGCCAAAATCTATGACGAGAACTGCCAGTCCGCACGTGATCGTAACATCTTTGGTGTGCCGACCTATTTCATCGGCAACGAGATGTTCTGGGGGCAGGACCGCCTTGATTTTGTTGAACGAACGCTTCAACTGAACCCCTGATCAAGCGCGCCATAGCACCTTAAAAACCACCAAAACAAAATATTATGCGGGCACTTTTTCGCCTCTGGCACGTTAACCAGAGCAGCAGAAACAGTAAAAAAGCCCGCATTTAAATGACACAAAGCGCATCTGATTTTCAAAAAGACTTCCTGAGCCGGCTTGAGGACAAGACACCGAACGAGCCGGAATTTCACCAGGCAGTGGAGGAAGTCGTCGGCTCCATTGCCGGTTGGTATCTTGATCAAACCGAGATGCGCAAAAATGCGGTTCTTGAACGCTGCACCGAACCGGATCGCGTGCTGCAATTTCGCGTGGCATGGGAAAATGACGACCAACAGATACAGGTCAATCGCGGTTGGCGCATTCAGTTCAATCAATCGATGGGCCCCTATAAAGGCGGCCTTCGGTTTGCCCCGACGGTCA
This sequence comes from Thalassospira sp. A40-3, assembly GCF_015871485.1. Classification (NCBI taxonomy): domain Bacteria; kingdom Pseudomonadati; phylum Pseudomonadota; class Alphaproteobacteria; order Rhodospirillales; family Thalassospiraceae; genus Thalassospira; species Thalassospira sp. A40-3. Next base: position 1,395,947 of record NZ_CP065428.1, on the reverse strand, counting down.
GCACCAGTATCTTCAAGTTTCTCGGGTTTGAACAAACCCTGAAAAACAGCCTGACCGGCTTGCCGATGGGCGGGGCAAAAGGTGGTGCCGACTTTTCGCCAAAGGACAAATCCCCGCAGGAAATCGCCCGTTTCTGTCAGGCATTCATGCAGGAACTATATCGCCATATCGGGCCAGATACCGATGTGCCCGCCGGGGACATCGGTGTTGGCAGACGTGAAATCAGCATCCTTTTTGGTCACTATATCAAGCTGACGCAAAAGTGGACCGGTGCGCTGACCGGGAAAGGATGCCACTTTGGCGGCAGTGCCGGCCGCACAGAAGCAACCGGCTATGGCTGCATCTATTTCCTTGGTCACATGCTTGATCAGGAAAACAAGGAAATCAAAGACAAACGCATTGCGATCAGTGGTGCAGGCAATGTTGCGCTTCACGCCGCGCGCAAGGCCATAGAACTTGAAGCCAAGGTCATAAGTCTGAGTGACAGCTCCGGCACCATGTACTTTGCCGATAGCCTGACAAATGACCTTCTTGATCAGGTTGATGACTGGAAAAACAACCAACGCAAATCGCTGGCAGAATTTGACGGCGGCAAGAATTCCGAGTTCCTTGAAGACAAGAACCCCTGGGGGCTTGAGTGCGATATTGCCCTGCCCTGCGCGACCCAAAACGAGCTTGATGAACAAGACGCCAAGCAGCTTGTTGAAAACAAGGTGATGATGCTCTGTGACGGCGCGAACATGCCGCTGACGGCAAAGGCACAGGAAGTATTCATCAACGCCAATGTCCCGCATGCCCCTGGCAAAGCATCCAATGCCGGCGGCGTTGCAGTAAGCGGCCTTGAACAGAGCCAGAATGCGCAACGTCTGAGTTGGGATACGGAAAACGTCGACAAACGCCTTCGTGAGATCATGTCCAAAATTCACAAGGACTGCATCGAAAACAGTCCGGACGGAAAAATCATCAATTATCGCGATGGTGCCAATCTTGCTTCGTTCAAACGCATAGCAGAAACCATGAATGCATTCTGGCTTTCGTAATCAAACCCGGCCGTTGATACGATTGTAGTTTGCGGCTCTCTCACGACTGAAACCAAGGAGTTTCCCCATGAAAGTTGCCGATATCGCAATCAATTTACTGAGTGATCTTGGCGTCAAACATGTGTTTGGCATCCCAGGTGACGCCATCAATGACATTACATTTGCCCTTGAAAACAGGGATGAAATTGATTTCGTCCTTGTCCGGCATGAAGAAGGTGGTGCTTTTGCCGCATCCGCACAGGCAAAACTGACTGGCAATCTTTCATGCTGTGTCGGCACCGCGGGTGGCGGTGCCATCCATCTTCTGAACGGCCTTTATGATGCCCGTCACGACCATGCCCCGGTTCTTGCCATCACAGGCCAAGTTGATTCGGAATTTATCGGCACCGAGTATCATCAGGAAGTTGACCTGAAAAAGCTGTTCGAAGACGTCACCGTCTATTCCGAGACAATCATGGATCCGGCACAGGCCCCGCGTATCCTCAAAGAAGCCTGCAAGGCCGCGATTGAAAATCGTGCGCCCGCCCATGTCTGTATCCCGAACAATATCGCCAGTGCCGATTGCGCCGGTGATCCGATCAATATTGCAACCTTGCTGGCAACCCGTGAAGTTTCTCCGTCCAGCGACAACCTTGATCACGCTGCCAAACTGATTGATCAGGCATCGAAGCCCGTCATTCTTGCTGGTATCGGTGGTGCCGAAGCAGCCCAAGAGATCTTTGATCTGGCGCACCGGATTGATGCACCGATCGTCAGAACCCTGCGCGCCAAAGACTGGCTTGATGACGACGATCCCATTTGCATTGGTGGGCTGGGCCTTCTGGGTGGCAAACCGGGTCAGGATTCTGTCGAAGATTGCGATTTGCTGTGCATCATTGGCGCCGATTTCCCCTATCAGGAATTTTTCCCCAAAGACGCCAAAACCATCCAGATCGATAGCAATCGCAGCCAGATCGGCAAACGGCTTGATATTGATGCCCCGTTGATCGGTAGTGCCAAGCTATCGGTGCAGGGTATTCTGGATCGCGTCCCCCCCAAAGACACTGAAACACAGCGCAAACACTGGATCGATAAGGTCAAGGATCAGCAAGACGATTGGTCAAAGATCGAGAAGTCCGACAAAAGCCCGCTTCACCCCGCAAGCGTCATGTCCGCAATCGGTGACCATGCCGCCGACAATGCCATTTTCCTGGTTGATACCGGAACGACCACGGCCTGGGCCGCGCGGCATTTGCGGGTAAAACGCAACCAGCGTTTCACCCTGTCATCCGGGCTCGGCACAATGGCTTTTGCCCTTTCCGGGGCCAATGGCGCGCAGCTTGCCTATCCTGATCGTCAGGTCATCGCCATTGCGGGTGACGGCGCATTCAACATGCTGATGGGTGAGCTTTTGACCGCAGCCGAATACGATCTGCCGATTACGGCGGTTGTTTTTGACAACAGCAAGCTTGGCTTCATCGCACTGGAACAAGAAGCCAAAGGTCTGCCGGAACATGCAATCGCCTTTAAGAACCCGGATATGGCGGCCATTGCCCAGGCCTGTGGCTGTCTTGGCCTGCGTGCGGAAAACATCAAGGAGCTTTCAAGCGCGCTGTCTCAAGCGTTTGCAAGCAAGAAGCCAACCGTCATTCAGGTCCCGGTTGACCCTGACGCCCTGATCATGCCGCCAAACCCGACCTTCTCGCAGGCACAGAAATTTGCCGTTGCCAAGGGGCGGGAAATGCTGGGCAAGCTCAGGTCATAGGCCAAATCGCCTCGATGAAACCTGGTTTGTTTTGAAGGTTCGGCTCAGAAAAAAAGCGTGGCAGCAAAGCTGACCACGCTTTTTTTTCGAATATGTTTGGTGACTGTTATCCTAGGCGTTTGACGTGATCGACAACGAAACCATCTTCTGACGGATAGCTATTTTCGATCATGGCAAGGGCCTTGGTTTCGTCGCTGGCCGCAACTTCATGAGTTTGAACATCAGCCCAGCGGTCATCAAAGAGGTCGTGGGATCGGTTCTCTTTGACACATTCGCGCACAGCCTGATTGTGCAGTTCAACTTCATATACGGTTTGGCGATGGCCTGTGAATGCAGACATATCCGCCGCTCTCCTTATATTTTGTTCGCTGGCGCCGCCCAGACGCCAACCTGTCCTGAACCGGGAATCTCAATCACAAGACACCCAACCGTGAGTCTACGTTTCGCACCTTAACGAGCCGTAAATTATCCGGTTAATTGATATTTCCAGATTAATTGCTCCGGTTTCAAGTGCGAATTTGGCATAGGCGCATGACGAATGCTCTGATTCAGGACAAATCGCCGCAAGTGCACTGCACCATAAAAGCCAGGCTGAAACGGGCCAATTTCGACCACAAAAGAATCTTGGTCGGATCGAAAATGCCGCCTGCCTTCAAACAGCGAAGATGCTGCAGCGCACATTGCGCGCAATAAAATTACAATGCAGCTTTGGCAAACTCCGAATAATTCCACACCAAAGCAGCCCCTCAACCGAAACGATCTTTTTTGCACATTCGCGGAATTAGAAATTGATCCAACGCCGGATGCATCAAACATAAAGGGATAAGCAGGAAACAGCCTGCACCAGAAAAATGATGCTGCCAGGAGGCTGCAAGAGGATGAACGTCTTTTCCGATATCGCCTTTGACGACCACGAACAGGTCGTCTTTGCCAGCGACAAAACCACCGGCCTGAAAACCATCATCGCGGTTCACAACACCAACCTTGGCCCGTCACTGGGCGGCTGTCGCATGTGGCCCTATGCCAGCGAACAGGACGCCATTCATGATGTTTTGCGCCTGTCGCGCGGCATGACTTACAAATCCGCCCTCGCCAACCTTCCGCTTGGCGGCGGCAAGTCGGTCATCATCGGTGATCCGCGCAGTCAGAAGACGCCAGAATTCTTCCGCGCAATGGGCCGCGCGGTCGAGCAACTTGGCGGGCGCTATATCGTTGCCGAGGATGTCGGCACCAGCCCCGAAGATATGGAATATATCGCAAGCCAGACCAAGCATGTCGGTGGCATCAATGATGGCAAGGACCCGGAACGCACCGGTGATCCGTCCCCCTTTACCGCCTATGGCGTTTTCATCGGGCTTAAGGAAGCGGTGCGCTTCAAACATGGCAGCGACGACCTTACGGGCATGCGGGTCGCAGTGCAGGGTCTGGGGCATGTCGGCTATCACTTGTGCCGGATGCTGCATGCGGCCGGGGCCAAGCTGATTGTTGCGGACCTGAATGCCGCCAGCATGAAGGCCGCCGCCATGGAATTTGGCGCAACCGCGGTTCCGGTTGATAAAATCCTGTCGGTTGATGCCGATATCCTTGCCCCTTGTGCCCTTGGCGGGGTGATCAATGACAAGTCGATCGAGGACCTTAAGGTTGGCGTGATTGCCGGTGCAGCCAATAACCAGCTTGAAGATGATCGCCACGGCGAGATGTTGCGCGAAGCCGGGATTTTGTATGCCCCGGATTACGTGATCAATGCCGGCGGTGTTATCGAAGTTTATTATTGCCGCGAAGGCAAAACGGTTGCCGAAACCAACATGCATATCGAAGGCATTGGTGAAACCGTGCGCGAGATTTTTGAACGCGCCAAGCAACAGAACCTGTCGACCGGCTTTGTTGCCGATCGCCTGGCCGAGGAACGCTTTGGCTTGAAAAAGTAACGGTGCTGATCAAGCAGCATCAGCCACAAACAACAAAGGCGAGGCCCATGCGGCTTCGCCTTTTTCGTTTTGTATGAATGCCTGGAAGTAGGTTACTCGGCGGCAATCGGTTCAATATTTGCCGTCACGGCCGCTGCATCATCGCAATCGCAATTGCCACAGGTCTTGGCTTGCAGCAGTTCTGCGCGCATGTGACAGGCGCATTTGCCACATTGCGGCGCGCAACCATGGAAACGGAAAACTTCCGCCGGACGTGTCGCCCCGCCCTGCTCGGCGGCACGGCGGACGTCTTTTTCCTTGAGCGCATTACAAATGCAGACATACATGGTGCGATTGCAATCAATTATTAATTACGTATCGCCACCTCTAAGACAAATGCGAATGGTTTTCAAACACTTTTGCAACAAACCCGGACAAAAAAATTCCCCGCAAGGCCGAACGCCTGCAGGGAATTTTCGAAAAACTGTTTTATCACAAGGCGATAAAAGTAATCAGGCCTTTGCGATGTGGCTAACCACCTTGGTCACACCTTTGATCCGGCGCACGATGGAAAGCACCTTTTCAAGCTCTGCATCGCTTTGTGCCTCGCCCATGATGTAGACGACATTCTGCACCGACTGCCAACGATAGTTGACGGAACTCACACCTTTTTCGGCCAATAACAATGCCTTGATCTGGCTTTCGATCCAGACGTCGGACACGGACTGGGTCGCCGAATCGGTCGGAACGGCGTTCTTGCCATATTCATCTTCGGCCCGGTGATAGGCATCAATCGTTTCCTGATCGGCGATCACCAGATGGTCATAGACCGTTTTGATCCGGTTATCCTGTTTGACCAGCGACATGACGTCATAATATTTGCCCTTGGAGTCCACCATGCCGGTGACCATGACATTCTGTTCCCAGATGTCGATATTCACATCCATCAGATAGGTGTGATCGACCTTGGAGAACTCGCCAAGGATGCCGGACTTGATCTGGGTATCTTGCCACTGGTCATTGCCGGTGCGGTCTTCCAACGGCATTTGCAGCGGTCCGCAGGCCGCCAGCGGCACCGCCAGCAACGCACATACCGATACCGTTTTCAGAACACGGCCAATGCCGCAGTTTACCTTGATCATTCCTGTTCTCCTTGTTCATGCCTGCCTGACACGAGTCAATTTGGGGGTCAATCTTCTTGCGTCAGTTCAAACGCCGCAGGACGTCAACTGTTCCGACCAATAGCTATTGCAGCCAATTTTGACGAAAAAAAGCCCGACCGCGTTCAGGCGAGCACATCCTACATCAGAGATCACGAATAAAAGAAAGAAAAATGGACCGGGAATTTCGTCCCGGTCCATCTGACATGCCCATCTTGCAGATCAATCTTCTTCCATCGACATCAGCGATGCGTTACCGCCCGCCGCCGTGGTGTTGATCGTGATTGTCTTTTCAGTGGCAAATCGATGCAGGAACGCCTCATCAGGCAGCGCACCATCATCCTCGGCCCCGCTATCGGAAATCAGCGACAGGATCGCGCCATCGCGCTTGGCCAGAAGCTGCTTGAACGACGTCACACGATCAAGCGATGCCACGCACGATACCCCGGCGATATCGCCATCATACATCGCACCCAGACCGGTATTGGTGCCAACCGCCTTGACCAGCTTCTCCGGAAGGCCCGCCTGCTGTGCCAATGTTGGAATATCGGCAAGCCATTTCTGATCGCCCGCAAGGATCACCGCATTGCCCGCGGCAAGGGCGGCCCCCAGATGGCGGATGATTTTTGCCGGTTCGGCGTCCTTGTCCGCCTGGATCAGGTAAACACCGCGGCCCTGACAATACAGGTCGTTGGTTTCACCGGTCGGTCCAGGCATCCGGGTCGGTGCTACAAAGCCGTTTTCCGAAAGTGCGGCAAAGTTCGCGACATGATCCGCCCCCGCCATCAGGGCATCATTGCCCGATGCATCCATCTTGGCCGACAGCTTTTCAAGGATGGTCACACGCGCATTTCCATCGGTTGCCTGCCATTCTTCCTGGGCAGTCAACATCGCGGCATATTCGCTGGTCGCAATGACATCCTTGACGATGATCGGTGAACGATCGTCTGACACGTCATCATTGGAAATGGTATTTGCCTTCGCAATCGGTTTGGCAAAACGTTCCACATAATGCGGACCACCGGCCTTTGGACCGGTCCCCGATTTACCCTGCCCGCCGAACGGCTGGACACCGACCACCGCACCGATCTGGTTACGGTTCACATAGCAGTTGCCAACACGCAGTTTCTGGGAAATTTCGCGCACGGTGGTATCAATACGGGAATGGATACCAAGGGTCAGGCCATAACCCGATGCATTGATCTGATCAAGGATCTTGGGCAGATCGCGCGCCTTATAACGCACCACATGCACAACCGGGCCGAACACTTCGCGTTCAAGCACATTGATCGATGGAATTTCAAAGCAATGCGGCGCAAAGAAATTGCCCCCTTCGCATTCCGGAAGCATGTCACAAGCATGCAGAAGCTTGGCTTCTTTCTTCATGCGTTCGGCATGGGCTTCAAGCACCTTGCGCGATTTTTCGTCAATCACCGGACCGACATCAATATCAAGGAATTTCGGATCACCAACGCGCAATTCCTTCATCGCACCGACCAGCATTTCACAAAGCTTGTCGGCAATGTCTTCCTGAACAAACAGCACGCGCAGGGCCGAGCAACGCTGACCGGCCGACTGGAAACCGGAAATGATTGCGTCCTGCACGACCTGTTCGGGCAGTGCGGTCGAGTCCACAATCATCGCGTTCTGACCACCGGTCTCGGCAATCAGTGGCAATGGAACACCCGGGCGTTTCGCCAGCGCCTGGTTGATCACCTGTGCGGTTTCGGTTGACCCGGTAAAGGCGACACCGGCAATGCGCGGATCATTGATCAGCTGATTACCAATCACACGCCCCGGCCCCGGAACCAGTTGGAATGCCGAGCCCGGAACACCGGATTCAAGGATCAGTTCTGCCGCACGGGCAGCAATCAGTGAAGTCTGCTCTGCCGGTTTGGCAATCACAGCATTTCCTGCTGCAAGGGCTGCGGTTACCTGACCCAGGAAGATTGCCAACGGGAAGTTCCAAGGGCTGATGCAAACAATCACACCCCGGCCTTCAAGCGGGCTGCCTTCGCGGAAGGTTTCCTCGGCCCGGTTGGCATAATAACGACAGAAATCGACGGCCTCTCGGACTTCGGCAACACCATCGGAATAAAGCTTGCCGGCTTCGCGCTGACAGAGCGCAATGAACTCGTCCAAGTTTTCTTCAAGCAGATCACCCAGACGGCGGAGTGCCGTCGCGCGTTCACTTGCCGGTGTCTTGTTCCAGGTCTCATAGCCCTTGAGCGCTGCCACAACGGCGGCGTCAATATCAGCCTCGGTCGCCTGCACAAGATCACCGACCTTCTCATCAAGCTTGGCCGGGTTGATGACATCAATCGGGGTGCCCGAAACAAGTTTGCCATCAATCAGCGGGGCCGCGTTCCAGGTCTTGTTCTTGATCTCGGCAAGCTTGGCACTAAGCGGCAACAGCTTTTGCGTATCGGTCAGGTCAAGCCCGCGCGAGTTGACGCGACTTGCACCATAAAGGTCAATCGGTGCTGGAATCTTCGGATGGCCTTTGCGCGGAAGGGCCGCCATCTTTTCGATGGGATCGGCGATCATTTCCTCGATCGGCAGTTGTTCATCCTGAATACGGTTCACAAAGCTTGTGTTTGCGCCGTTTTCCAACAGACGACGCACCAGATAGGCCAAAAGGTCTTCATGGGTGCCAACCGGCGCATAGACACGGCACGGAACGTTTTCGCCGTTCTTGTCGACGATCTGCTCATACAGCGCTTCGCCCATGCCATGCAGACGCTGGAATTCAAAGGTGCGGTCATTGCCTGCCATTTCCAGAACCGATGCGACCGTGTGGGCATTGTGGCTGGCAAACTGGCAATAGAATGCATCGCGGCGCGACAGCATATATTTTGCACACGCCAGATAGGACACGTCGGTCGATGCCTTGCGGGTAAAGACCGGATAGCCGTCAAAACCGTTTTCCTGACTGAATTTGACTTCGGTATCCCAATAGGCCCCCTTCACGAGGCGGACCATCATCTTGCGCCCGACCTTGGTCGACAGATCGGCCAGCCATTCCAGAACGTGATAGGCACGTTTCTGATAGGCCTGAACTGCCAAACCATAGCCTTCCCAGCCATCAAGGTCCGGATCGGCAAAGACAGTGCCGATGACATCAAGCGACAGGTCAAGACGGTTGGCTTCCTCGGCATCGACGGTAAAGCCGATATCGTACTTTTTTGCCAGAAGAGCCAATTCCTTAAGCCGCGGAGTCAGTTCGTTCATCACGCGATCATAGTTGGCAAAGTCATAGCGCGGATGGATCGCTGAAAGCTTGACCGAGATGCCCGGACTATCAATCGGCCCACGGCCATTGGCAACGCGCCCGATATCATGAATGGCAGTTTCATATGCCTTATAATAGCGATCGGCATCCTTCATCGTCCGGGCGGCTTCGCCCAGCATGTCATAGGAATAGCGATAGCCTTTTTCTTCATTCGCCTTGGCGCGCTCGGCAGCCTCGTCAATGGTGCGACCCATCACGAACTGGCGGCCCATGATCCGCATCGCATGGTTGAATGCCTTGCGAATGACCGGTTCCCCCGACCGACCGATCATGCGTTTAATCAGGCGGCCCGGATCGGCCTTTTCCGCCTTGCCGAACTTGATCACCCGCCCGGTCAGCATCAGCCCCCAGGTCGACGCATTGACAAAGAAGCTGTCGGAATGGCCGAGATGGCTTTGCCAATCGGCATCAAACAGTTTGTCCTGAATAAGCTTGTCGGCAGTCACCGCATCGGGCACACGCAGCAGTGCTTCGGCCAGGCACATCAGGATGACGCCTTCCTTGCTCGACAGCTCGTATTCATGCAGCAGGGCATCGATGCCACTTTTGCCGTTATCGGCACTGCGCACGCGGGCGACCAGTTGATAGGCGCGGTTCTGAACGCGCGCGGTCTGTTCCGGGGAAAGACGCGCTGTTTCGATCAGGCGTTCAACAACGGCCTCTTCATCGGCGCGATATGTGTCACGGATCGTCTGGCGGATTTCATTCGGTTGCGGCAGTTCGGTACGGAACATGTTTAAAAGCCTCTCCCTGATGTTGGACTTTGCCGATCCCGAAGAACGCACATTATTTCAGGCGCTTCGGGGCCTTTTGCACCTCTATGGCGACAGACAATATTATTTCATCCGAAAAATGTGCTGCCATTTTTGGCTAAAATACGATATATCATCCACGATTTTTACATTCACATAGTCACAAATACTGGCTGGACGCTTAAAATGCAGAAGAACCACAAGAGCCTGGACAAGATCGACAAACAGATCCTCCGCGAACTTCAGAACGATGGCCGCATGTCCAATGTGGAGCTATCACGCCGGGTCAATCTGAGCCCGACACCCTGTCTGGAACGCGTGCGCCGCCTTGAGCAAAACGGTTTTATCACCGGCTATATGGCGACACTGGACCCGCGCAAGCTCAACCAGTCACTTGTGGTCTTCGTTGAAATCACTCTTGATCGTACCACACCTGACGTCTTTGACGTATTCGCCGCTGCGATCAAGAAGCTCCCTGAAATCGAAGAATGCCATATGGTCGCCGGTGGTTTTGACTATCTCGCGAAACTTCGGGTCGAGGACATGTATGCCTATCGCGAGTTCCTTGAACGGCTGTCTTCTGTTCAGGGTGTCGGTCAGACTCATACATATGTCGTGATGGAAGAAGTAAAAGTTCGGCCCGGCATCGTCATTCCCTGATTTTCTTTTTTTTGTTGATTCGCAACAACTTAATAGATCAAAATCGCATCCATCAAAGCAGACATCAGATCTGCTGGAAAAGTTGTTGGTTAAAACAAAACGGAAAACGGGTGCAGGAACATGTCTGAAGTCAGCTTCTACTTCGATTTCTCGTCACCTTACGGCTATCTTGCGGCCGAGCGGATGGAAGACTTCGAAAAACGCCATGGCGTCACGGTCGTCTGGCGCCCCTTCATGATTGGGGCTGCCTTCAAACAGACAGGACAAAGCCCGCTTCTGGATCAGCCGATCCGCGGTACTTACTTCCGTCACGACATGGAACGCTGCGCACGCCTGCAAAACATTCCCTTCCAAATCCCCAATAACTTCCCCTACGCGGCACTGGTTCCGACCCGGGCTTATTACTGGCTTGAATCGCGATCTCCGATGCTGGCGCGCAAGTTCGCCAAGGATATCTATCGCGGCTATTTTGCCGACGGGCTTGATATGTCCAACCCGGAAAACGTCTTTGCCGCCGCAACCCGCCATTCCATCAATGCATCCGAAATGCGTGCCGCCGTCGAATCCCAGAAATGGAAAGACCATGTCCGCGCTGTTACCGAGGACGCGATCAAGATGGGTGCCTTTGGATCGCCCTTCTTCTTCTACGAGGACGAACCTTTCTTCGGGAATGACCGCATCGATCAGCTCGCCCAGTGGATTTCACTGCGCAAACTCACACTTGGCAGCACAACAGACAAGCCCGGGCAGTAGCACCCGTCAAACGTCGCCGTTGAATGCAGAACAAGCTCTTCTGGAAGGAGCAGATCAGCCTTTCTACTTAACGACTTTTTCTTGCACTTTCGTGGTGGACAACCAGATTTGCGCATTGCGTGCAAGAGCTTGGCGGATATCATCGCGTGCAAGCACTTCATCGATCATGGCGACCGCTTTCTTGCCCCAAGCATTCTTGGTGCAAACTACGTGGTAGTTGATTTTTTCTGATGCCTCGCGGAATGGGTGGGTAACGATCATCGGGGCGCTATCACCACCAAGACCGTTCTTTTGATTGACCAGAAACCACGTCAATGCCCAAGGTGGCGCCAGCGAAAAGTCCACACGTTTTATTTCAATCATCGACAACATCGGCGCCAGGAAATTGGGCGTGGGATGTCGAATGACGCTGTCTGAGTTTGAATAGCGCTGAATGATCCTGTCTGTTTCTTCGCCATACGAAATGCCCGCCCCGATTCCGACGACAAAGCCCGCGTCAAGCAACTGCGCCAGCGAGACCTTGTCATCAATCGCTTCACGAAGCTTTCGGTTATCCGGCGAATACACCAGGTGACTGCTCTCAAGAACCGCGCTTGGCTGCTCGGAAAAATAGACAACCTCTTCGCGCTCAGCGGTCCGGATCAGTCCAGGTACGCAGTAGTTTCCAGTTTTCATCAAGGCAAACAAACGCGCCATATTGGCATGCCCCTTCACCATGTCGGGATCAAGCGACGCACCGAACAATATATCAAGGATCCCGCCATGAAGCCCCTTGCCCGCCAACGGCCCGCTGCCAATACCAATCGGCGGCACATCTGCCTTAAGCCAATGAATTTCATGAAGCGTATCTTGCGCATGCGCGGACCTTTGTCCGAAAACCACAGCAACACATGAACAAAAAACCAAACAGATCAAAGTCCGGTATGACATTATTTTTTCGCCCGCATTCCCAAGACACGATCGATCAAAATAAGGATCGGCTGCGATTTTATGGCGACCACTGGTCATCTGCAAACAACCCATATGCGCTAAACGCTATGGGTGATTTGATAGCATATAGTTAATTTCGGTACTGAAATACCGATTTAATATTGACGTTTACGTAAACTTCACCGATAACAACAGCCATAAACACCCTGCACGCGGGCCGATTTGCCCATAACAAAAAAACGGTGAAAACGGACGATGACGGTACTGAAATCTGCGGTGAACGCCCGTTCCGAAGAATTCCGCAACAATGCCGAACATATGGAAAAGCTGGTTGCGGATTTGCGCGATCAAATCGCTGCGGTCAAACTGGGCGGCGGTGAACGCGCCCGTGATCGTCATACCGGGCGGGGCAAATTGCTGCCGCGTGAACGTATTCGCCAGCTTCTTGATGTCGGCTCCCCGTTTCTGGAACTCTCCCAACTTGCCGCACATGGCATGTATGGCGATGAAGACGTTCCGGCAGCCGGCATCATTACCGGCATTGGCCGTGTTTCAGGCGTTGAATGCGTGATTGTCGCCAATGACGCCACGGTCAAGGGTGGTTCCTACTATCCGATGACGGTGAAGAAGCATCTTCGCGCACAGGAAATCGCACTCGAAAACAATCTGCCCTGCATCTATCTGGTCGATAGCGGCGGGGCCAACCTGCCCCGTCAGGATGATGTGTTCCCGGATCGCGACCATTTCGGACGCATCTTCTTTAACCAGGCAACCATGTCGTCCAAAGGCATCCCGCAAATCGCGGTTGTCATGGGGTCCTGCACCGCGGGTGGTGCTTACGTCCCGGCGATGTCGGATGAAAGCATTATTGTCCGCAAACAAGGCACGATCTTCCTCGGCGGTCCGCCGCTGGTGAAGGCCGCTACCGGTGAAGTCGTCTCGGCCGAGGATCTTGGCGGGGCTGATGTTCACTGCAAAACGTCCGGTGTAACCGACCATTATGCACAGGATGACAGCCACGCATTGTCGATTGCGCGCGATATCGTCAAGAACCTCAATTGGACGAAGAACCCTGGCCTGACTTTGACCGAGCCGCGCGCCCCGGCCTATGACCCGCGCGAGATTTATGGCGTGGTCCCGACCGACACCAAAAAGCCCTATGACGTGCGCGAAATCATCGCCCGCATCGTTGATGGCTCCGACTTTGATGAGTTCAAGGCACAGTACGGTACGACGTTGGTCACCGGCTTTGCCCGCATCTTTGGCTATCCGGTCGGCATCATTGCCAATAATGGCATCCTGTTTTCCGAAAGCGCGCTTAAGGGGGCGCATTTCATCGAGCTTTGCGCACAACGCGGCATTCCGCTGGTGTTCCTGCAAAACATCACCGGCTTCATGATTGGCCGCAAATATGAAAGCGGCGGCATTGCCAAGGATGGCGCGAAGCTTGTCACCGCAGTTGCCACCGCCAATGTACCGAAATTCACCGTTCTTATCGGTGGATCCTTTGGGGCTGGCAACTATGGCATGTGTGGTCGCGCATACAGCCCGCGCTTCTTGTGGATGTGGCCAAATGCCCGTATTTCGGTCATGGGCGGTGAACAGGCAGCGAACGTTCTGACGCAAATTCGCGCCGATGCCGCCGAAAAGCGCGGCGAACACTGGCCGGAAGCCGAGCAAGAGGCCTTCAAGGCCCCGATCCGCGATCAATACGAGGAACAAGGCCACCCCTATTACGCGTCCGCCCGCCTTTGGGATGATGGCGTGATTGACCCTGCTGACACCCGCATGGTGCTTGGCCTTGGCCTGTCTGCTGCACTCAACAAACCGGTCGAAGAAACCCGGTTTGGCGTGTTCAGAATGTGAGGTGATCATGAGAAATGTAAACATCGATAACATTTCTGATGCCGCCCTGCGTGAAATCGCCGCCAATGGTGTTGCGACCATCACGTTGAACCGGCCCGAAATTCACAATGCATTTGATGATGTCCTGATCAACGATCTGACCGCCAAGATCGAAGCCCTTGATGCCGATCCAGCTGTTCGGGTGATCATCCTGACCGGGGCTGGCAAAAGTTTTTCGGCCGGTGCGGATCTGAATTGGATGAAGCGCATGGCGGGCTACAGCCATGCCGAAAACCTGGCTGATTCCCGTGCGCTCGCCAAACTGATGAAGGTTTTGAACTTTGCCTCAAAACCGACCATCGCACTGGTCAACGGGGCTGCCTTTGGCGGCGGGGTTGGTCTGGCAGCGTGCTGTGACATTGTGATTGCGTCAGACCGCGCAAGCTTCTGCCTGTCGGAAGTCAAGCTGGGCCTGATCCCGGCGGTGATTTCGCCCTATGTGGTTGAGGCCATCGGGGTTAATCAGGCACGACGTTACTTCCTGACTGCCGAACGATTTAATGCCCAGACCGCCCAACAGATCGGGCTGGTGCATGAGATTGTTTCTGGCGATGAATTGGCTGCCCGTGGGCAGGAAATGGCAAAACTCCTTCTTGCCAATGGGTCAGACGCAATGCATGCCGCCAAGAACTTGATTTACGCGGTCGCCAACAAACCGATTTCAGATGCCGTGATTGATGACACCGCCCAACGCATTGCCGATCAACGCGCAAGCGACGAGGGCCGCGAAGGTGTCGGTGCCTTTCTGGAAAAACGTCCTGCGAACTGGAGCAAGAAATAACATGCCGCGCAAACTTCTGATCGCCAACCGCGGTGAGATCGCCTGCCGCGTGATCAAGACCGCCCGTCGCATGGGAATTACCACGGTCGCCGTTTATTCCGATGCCGACGCCAATGCCCTGCATGTCAAACACGCCGACGAGGCCTATCACATTGGCGCGCCTGCCCCCAAGGACAGCTATCTGCGCACTGACCGGCTGCTTGAAGTCATCGCACAATCAGGTGCTGACGCGGTTCATCCGGGCTATGGGTTCCTGTCGGAAAATGCCGGTTTTGCTGATGCGCTGGAAAAAGCTGGTTGCATCTTTGTCGGGCCACCGGCCAGTGCGATCCGCGCGATGGGATCAAAATCTGAAGCCAAGAAAATCATGGGCAAGGCTGGCGTTCCGCTGGTGCCGGGCTATCACGGCGAAGATCAGGACCCTGATCTTTTTGCAGTTGAGGCCGACAAGATCGGCTATCCGGTATTGATCAAGGCATCCGCCGGGGGTGGCGGCAAAGGCATGCGTGCGGTTGAAAAGGCATCCGATTTCAAGGACGCGCTGATCAGCTGCAAACGCGAAGCCGCAAGCAGCTTTGGCGATGACCATTGCCTGATTGAAAAACTGATCGTCAAACCGCGCCATGTGGAAATTCAGGTCTTTGCCGACAGCCATGGCAACGCGGTCTATCTGTTTGAACGCGATTGCTCCCTGCAGCGTCGCCATCAGAAGGTGATTGAAGAGGCCCCTGCACCGGGTATGACCGAGGACCTCCGTGCGCAGATGGGCAAGGCCGCCGTAGATGCCGCCAAGGCGATTGGCTATCAGGGGGCTGGAACAGTTGAATTCCTGCTTGATGCGTCGGGTGCGTTCTATTTCATGGAAATGAACACCCGCCTTCAGGTCGAACATCCGGTGACGGAAAAAATCACCGGCGAAGATCTGGTGGAATGGCAATTGCGTGTGGCCGATGGCGAAAAACTGCCAAAGGCGCAGGAAGACCTTTCGATCAACGGGCACGCATTTGAAGTGCGCATCTATGCCGAAGACCCGCAGAATGATTTCCTGCCGGCAACCGGCAAGCTTGTCCATATGCGCATGCCGCGCGAAACCGATCATGTGCGGGTTGATACCGGCGTTTATGAGGGCGGCGAAGTTTCCATCCATTATGACCCGATGATCGCCAAGCTGATCACCTGGGATGTGGACCGCACATCGGCCTTGCGTCGCATGGCGACCGCATTAAACGATGTTCAGATTGTTGGTGTCACCACCAACACCGGCTTTCTTGGCAATATCGCTCGTCATCCGGCCTTTGAACGGGGCGAGGTCGAAACCGGTTTCATCCCGAACTATCAGGATGATCTGATCCCCGCTCCTACCACGCCCGATAACGAGGCGCTGGCATTCGCCGCCCTTGATATCCTGCTGACCCGCGATGCCGAGGCCGCCCGTTATGCAGCCCAAAGCAACGATCCCTATTCGCCCTGGCACAGCACGGCGGGTTTCCGGCTGAATGACGATAACCACCATGACCTGATCCTGCGTCATGACGGGTCGGACCTGCTGGTCAAGGTGCATTACCGTGATCAGGGCTATGTCATCGATATGCCTGATGGTAGCGCTATCATCGCCGGTGCCGAGCATGATGAAAATGGTGCCATCGTTGCCAGCCTGAATAACGTCCGCAAACGTGCTTCGGTGCTTCGTGACGGCAATCGTCTGATGATATTCCGTGATGGTCGCTCGGACCGTCTCGACATCTTTGATCCGCTGGCCGCGGCTGGTGGCAACGAAGGTACGGGTGGTGGACTGACCGCACCGATGCCGGGCAAGATCATCGCTGTTATGGCAAAGGCCGGTCAATCGGTCACAGCGGGTGACAAGCTTGTCGTGATGGAAGCGATGAAAATGGAACACACCATTTCCGCCCCTGTCACCGGCACGATCAAGGAAGTGTTCTTTGGCGTCGGTGATCAGGTCGATGATGGCGCAGAACTGATCGCGATTGAGGAGGCCGAATAATGGCCCTGCTTTCCGATCTGCCAAGTCACGTCAAGATTGTCGAAGTCGGTCCGCGCGACGGGCTTCAGAACGAAAAGGCGATGGTCCCGACTGCAACCAAGGTCGAGCTGATCCATCGCCTGAATGATGCCGGTTTATCGGTGATCGAGGCCACCGCCTTTGTCAGCCCGAAATGGGTGCCACAAATGGCAGATGCGCCAGATGTCATGACCCAGATCACCCGTAAGCCCGGTGTGACATACCCTGTTCTGGCCCCGAACATGAAGGGCCTTGAGGCCGCGATTGCCGCGGGCGCGACCGAGGTTGCGGTATTTGGCGCGGCATCGGAAAGTTTCTCGCAAAAGAACATAAATTGCTCCATCGCAGAAAGCCTTGATCGCTTCCGCCCGGTGGCCGACGCGGCACGCGAGGCAGGTCTTGCAGTACGCGGATATGTTTCCTGCGTGCTGGGCTGCCCCTATGAAGGCAACATTGCGCCTGAAAAGGTCGCCGAGGTCGCAAAGGCGCTTTATGACATGGGCTGTTACGAAATCAGTCTGGGCGATACCATCGGCACCGGGACGCCCGCCAAGGCACAGGCGATGATCGCCGCTGTTGCCAAACATGTACCGACCGAAAAGCTCGCCGCCCACTTCCATGACACCTATGGTCAGGCACTCGCCAATTTGCTTGCTGTGCTGCAAATGGGTGTGGCCGTAATTGACAGTTCCGTCGCCGGTCTTGGTGGCTGCCCCTATGCCAAAGGGGCCAGTGGCAATGTCGCGACCGAGGATGTTGTCTATATGCTGAACGGGCTTGGCATCAAAACCGGTATCGATCTTGAAAAGCTTGCCGAGACAGGAAGCTGGATTTGTGATCAGATAGCAAAATCAAGCGCATCAAAGGTCAATCTGGCCTTGGCAGCAAAAAGATCAACGACCGGGGACTAATGGATGGGCCCGTCAAAATACAGCTTCAGACGGGCCACCCCAAATGATCTGCCGATGATTGGCCGCTGGCTGCATGTGCCCGAAGTTATCCGCTGGTGGGGCGAACCGGCCGAACAGCTTGAACTGATTTCCGAAGATGTCGAACTGGCCGAAATGGCGACCCTGATTGTGTCATACCGCAATCGGCCGTTTGCCTTTGTCCAGCATTACGATGCCCATCAATGGCCACAGGCACATTTTGATCCCCTGCCTGAACATACCCGCTGTCTGGACGCCTTTATTGGTGTCCCCGACATGATGGGCTGCGGGCATGGGCAAATGTTCTTAAAGATGCTGACACGCCAGCTGTTTGAACGCGGCGCGCCCATGATCGGGATCGACCCCGATCCGGAAAACGAACGCGCGATTAGGTGTTATGAGGCCATCGGGTTTGTCGCCGGGCGGGAATATGACACCGCCAAGGGCCCGTGTCTTTTGATGACGCTGGATGCCCGCGATCAGAAACAAAGCTGATTTTCTGATCGCACATCAACCTGCGTTCCCGCCACCAACCACGGGCTTGTGTGCGCCCGATTGCAACAATTGGTCTGAGCCCGGTTTCTGGCACGTCAGCCTGTAGCTGACGATGCCGGTCAAGGCACCAAACAACACAATCCCTGCGACCTGCCCCCACAAAACCCCGACGGCCCCGAAATAGATGCTGCCCAACCAGACGAGCGGGATCACGCCAAGAAACTCCTTGGCAAGATCGGCAAGCATCGCAAGATTTGGCCGCCCGGTGACGTTAAAGAAGGTATGGGATGAAAACTGCAGGCCCAGGAACATGTAAAGCGGCGCAATCGCCGTACAGAACAGGCCCAGCAGGTTTGCGGTTTCCGGTGTGGTGCGAAACAGTTCAGCCAATTGGTCAGATAAAACAAACAACAGTGCTGACACCACCAGACCATAGACAACAATCAGCCCCCAGACCGAATGCCAGATGGCACGCATCCGATCCGTGCGTTTGGCGGAAAAATTCTGTCCAAAGATTGGCCCGATAGCCTGCGGCAAGGCCATGTAACCGACAAAGGCAAATGGCGCGATACGTTCAATGATCGCCATCGCCGCGACGGCGTCTGACCCAAACTTTGCCATTGATGCCATGATAAAGCCGCTGGCAATTGGCGGGCCGGCTTTGGCCAGCCCAACCGGCGCGGTGACCCTGGCAATTTCGCGAACATCTTGCGCGAAGACAGCACGATTGAAACGGCCCAGCATGTTATGCACATTGCGCACGCCATAAAACGCAATCACCATGATCACGACGCGCGAAATCACGGTGGCCCATGCAGCCCCCTCAACGCCCCAGCCAAAACCAAAGATAAAGATCGGATCCAGCACACCGTTGGTGACCGCCCCTGCGATCTTGGCCCACATCGACCGTTGTTTGGCCCCGATCACCCTTAAAAGCGCCCCGGATGCCATGCTGAGCACCAGAATGGGCAGGCAAAGCATGACGATCTGCAGATAACTTGTACCAAGCTCGTGAACGCGGCCTGATGCGCCGAGCCAGGCAAGCATAGTTGGCGCGCCCCACCAAATCGCCGCCGTCATCAGCACCGAAAGACCGATACCAAAAAGCAGAATATGCGTTGCCATCACGCGCGCGCGGTCACGGTCGCCGAGCCCCTCGGCCCGTGCTACCAACGCCGTCATTGATGTCGACACCCCAAGCGATATCGCCAGCGTGAAAAATATCAGGGGCCAGGCAAAGCCAAGTGCGGCAACGATATCGACATCACCCAGAAGGCTCAGGAAGAACAGATCAAGCGCATCGACGGCCACCATTGCAACAAGTGCAAGCATGCTTGTCGAAGCCATGCTCAGGATATGGCGCAGAACCGACCCGCCGATAAAATACTGCTGCTGCAACGCCATTTTAGGTTTGATCCGTCACGGTTGGAAAAGCGAGGCATCAATCGTTTTTGAAAGAGCTTGCAGATGTATCGGCACTGATAAGGAACTTGTGCCGCTGCCGCCTTGAAAGATGTTCTGTTTCTGCCGTCGATACCGGCTGTTTCGCCGCAAGGTTCAGATCCGTTCCAGCCTTCCATTTCGCGGCAATGACGCTTGGATTTTGCGGGCAGAACTCATTCAAGCGGGCTATCACATGATGCTGCACACGGCTGGCCTCGGGGAATTTCCGGTCCGTCCAGAACCGTTTGCGCGGCCTGAAATAGCCGACCTCATCAAGAAACGAAACGCCAAAATAGTGACAGGATTCAAGCGAATTGTAGAAATGTTCGTCAAAGACAAAACTGCCATCCTTGCGCATCGAATGGGTCAGACACCAGTCCAACATCTCGTCAAGCTGCCTTGATGCGAAATCGCGCTGGGCTGATGTCATATGCGACCAGCCATGACGAAATATCTTCGCGACATCGTAATTGTTGTGGTTATTGAAATTGCCGCGGCTCCGCCAGCCAACAGGATACTCTTCACCCCGCCGCTCAAGGGTCGTGCGGATCAGGCTTGGCCAATGGCGAACATCCCCCTTGCGATAGGACACGATATGGAACGTAAAACTCAGATCGTCATAGCGATGGGTTGTACCATCTGATGAATACCATGGTCCCCAGTAACCGGTTTCAGGGTTCTGAATGTCGTCAAGGAAATCGGTAAAGGCCTTGATATAGGCATCATCAAGCGCGATCCCGCGCACATGTTCGCGGGCGAAATTGCGCAGGCGCGGCTTGAAGCACAACTGCGCCAGACAACACAGGACCGACCCCAATTCATCACGCTTGTTGCGCCCGGTTGCGGCAATATCAGACACCAGAAGATCTTCGAGATAAGCGCGCATTTTCGGTATGGTTGATACCGGCTCTAGAAAATGAAGCGGATGGCGCGGTGCGCGTTTTTCCGTTGCCAGTTCATGCAGACGGACAATGGTCGCATCAAACTTGTGATGAAACTCGGTATATTGCCAGCCCCAAGATCCATCGACCGATGATTGGCGCGCAACATAACTTTGATCGGTTTCGGCAAAGCTGCTTTCAAGGCGCGTTACAAGATCATCCAGCCGCGGCCAATAGGCCGTGTAACGTGCAAGCCACTTGGCATAGATATAGAGCTGCTGGGACGCAAGCATGGTGCGGCTATATTCGCTGAACCGGCGCAAAACCCCGGCCATGGCACCAAGATGATCGTTATATCTTTGTACTTTGTCGTGATAGGCACGGTCATAGCGGGCGAAATCCCGCGTAATCACGCATCCGTCAACCGAATGAGCAAGTCCCGATACAGTAGTCATCTATGGTTCCGGCCACCTCGCTTGATCAAGAGAACGGCTGTCTGTGATTAGAACCACCTTCTTTGCCCAAAAGATGGCACATATCGAAAAGTACGGATGTCGGTCAGAAATCCCCTTAAGGGCTGCTATCGTCACGCAAGGAACAGCTACCTAAAACCTCAAAGGTTGTCTCAAACACCGACATAAACAGCTATTAATTGCATACAGGATATTGCGACCTGACGCTACCCTTTTGGCGAAAACTATACTTATCCATATTACCAAAGATTAATATGGCGCTGATACTCGGTTTCGCGGGAAGCACAATTCAAGTAACTCTAAAATAATAACTTTCTAAAGTTTTCTGCCCGCCATGCAGACAGAAAAAGGGGCACCCGAACGAGTGCCCCTCAGTCAGAACATATTTGCCATGTTCGAATGTATAGGATTACACAGCGCGTACTGCGCTCAGGAATGCTTCAACCTTGTGGCGCAGGCTTTCAGACTCCCGCGACAATTCTGACGCGGCACTAAGCACCTGTTCGGCAGCAGCGCCGGTGGACCCGGCCGCCTCGTTAACACTTACGATGTTCGATGTTACCTCGGTCGTACCGACGGAGGCTTCCTGAACGTTACGCGTGATTTCAAGGGTGGCGGCACCCTGTTCTTCGACGGCACTTGCGATGGCGGCTGATATTTCGCTGATCTCGGTAATAGTCGACGAAATCGTGCCAATCGCCGTCACCGCCCCATCGGTTTCATTCTGAATACCAGTGATCTGGTTGGTGATATCCTCGGTCGCACGTGACGTCGCTGTCGCAAGGTTTTTGACCTCTGCTGCGACAACGGCAAAGCCTTTGCCGGCATCGCCCGCACGGGCTGCTTCGATGGTGGCATTCAGGGCCAGCAGGTTGGTTTGTTCGGCGATGTCGCTGATCAGACCGACCACATCACCGATCTTTTGTGCGGCCTCGGCAAGGCCACGGATCTGGATGTTGGTTTTCTCGGCATCTTCGACTGCGCGATTGGCGACTGTCGATGACTGGCTGACCTGCTGGGTGATTTCAGCAATCGAGGCGCTGAGTTGTTCGGTCGCACTGGCAACGGTCTGAACGTTGGTCGACGCCTGTTCGGCGGCGGCCGCGACGATGCCCGACTGACGACTTGTTTCCTCGGCCGTGCTGCTCATGCCGGTTGCGGTTGACTGCATCTCGGTCGCGGCAGAGGCCAGGGTTTTGAGAACGACGGAAATCTCCTGATCGAAGCCCGTGGTTAGCTCGCTGATTTTTCCAGCACGCTGTTCCCGGCGTTTTGCCGCCTCGGCTTCCTGTCCGGCAAGTTCATCGGCGCGGATCATGTTTTCCTTAAAGACCAGCACCGCCTTGGACATATCGCCGATTTCATCGCGGCGATCCTGGCCTGGAATATCAATCTGCTTGTTGCCGCCGGCCAGTTCCTTCATCACCTGGGTGATCTGACGGATCGGACGCGAAATACCCGTACCAATGATCCAGGCGGCAAACCCGCCAAGGATCACCGCGACACCGCCGACAATGGCGGTAACGATCACCGCCTGTGACGCCGCCTTGGTCGCGCGCGGACCGATTTGATCCTGTTCTGCCTTGACCGACAGTTTCAGGTCTTCGAGATTTTCGGCAACCACCGGGCCAACTTCATCTAGCGTATCAGCCACCAGCTGATCACGCGCCGGATCCCCCACGGGCAGTGATACAACCTTGTCGAAAGTATCGCGATAGATGATCAGGTTTGCCCCGGCAGATTGCGCCGTTTCAATCATTTGCGGTTCATCAAGCAGGGCCACAAGTTCGTCATTCAACTTTATTGCTGTCGCCAGACGCTCATCGACATTGTCTGCCGCAGCGCTGTCCCCTGTCAGCAGATAGTGTTTAACCGAGACGCGTGCTTCAAGCAGGTTGGCCTGCACCCTGCCTGCTTGGTTGGACTGCAATGCGATATGGCGATACCGCACAAAGTCATCCCCGACACTGCTGATCGAGAACTCCGACCAGAGAGAGGCAAGTACGAGCAAAACCAGCACAACGCCAAAGCCGCCATATACTTTTGTTGAAATTTTGAGACGATTAAACATCGACATGAACGAGGTTCTCCCAATTACTCTGTCACCTCATTCATCATATTATATTTTTACAATCATTACGTGATATACGCGTGATTACGTCACTATGCGTTAGGTGATATCGGCCTATTCATTGTAAGGGCACCTTGCGTATAAGCATAAAACTTAAGAATAATCTTATATATACGTTTGATTTGGCGAAAGATTATCGTGAAATCAATGATGTAATTTCACTTATTAGAGGCTTTCCAATGTATTGAGCCATGTGGGAAAAAGAAAAAGGGCCCCCTGTTCGGGGACCCTTGATTAAATGGCTCAGGCTTATTCGACAATGGTCGAAGGCCGGATGCTTTTCGCCGGTTACTGCAAAGCGGCGCGACGACGTTCGCGCAAAGATTGTGCCGTGACGCGGCCATCACCGGTCGGCTGATAATAGACCGACATTTCCTTAAGTGCGGCGCGCACCTTGTTCAGGGCGACTTCGCCTTCGACCTTAAGATCATAGGCGTCAAAACCACAGCGGTGCATATAAAGGATCTGGTCACGCAGGACATCGCCAACCGCGCGAAGTTCGCCGGTGAAGCCCATGCGTTCACGCAACACCCGGCCATAGGAATATCCACGGCCATCGGTGTAGGCCGGGAAATTGACCGTGATGATCGACAGACGATCAAGATCATCTGCCAGATCTTCGGGCGCATCGCCCGGGTTCAACTGCACACCCAGACCGCCATTGCGGCCCAGAAGGCTGTCACGTTCTTCCTTGAAACGGGCGAGCGGCACGATCAGGTTTTCGTCACTTGCCGGAAGGTCGCCTTCGGCGTCAACCGTGATCCATTCCTGTTCGATCACGCTGTCATTCTTAACGATCGCCATAAAGCACCTCCTTGAACGGATCCATGCCGACACGACGGTAGGTGTCGATGAAACGTTCGCCGCTTTCGCGGATATCAATATATTTGGTCACAAGGCTTTCGATCGCATCGACCACTTCGGCTTCGGAGAAACCGGCACCGGCGATCTTGCCGATCGAGGCATCCTGGCTGGCATCGCCGCCAAGCGTGATCTGATAGAACTCCTTGCCGCGCTTATCGAGGCCAAGAATACCGATGTGACCAACATGGTGATGCCCGCAGGCATTGATGCAGCCGGAAATCTTGATCTTGAGCTCGCCAATGTCATGTTGACGATCCAGATCCCCGAAACGTTCGGAAATCCGCTGTGACAGCGGGATCGAACGCGCGGTTGCCAAGGCGCAATAATCAAGGCCTGGGCAGGAAATGATATCGGTGACATAGCCAAGGTTCGCCGTACCAAGGTTGGCCTTGTCCAGTTCGCTCCAAACCGCGAACAGGTCGGCCTTTTTGACATGCGGCAGAACAAGGTTCTGTTCGTGAGTCACACGCACATCGCCAAAGCTGTATTTTTCCGAAAGATCGGCAACCAGTTCCATCTGGGTATCGGTCGCATCGCCCGGAATGCCGCCAATCGGTTTCAGCGATACGTTGGCAATCGTATAGCCCGGCTGTTTATGTTCGATGACGTTCGAACGCACCCAGTTGGCAAAACGACGGTTTTCCGACTTGTGACGTTCGAAATCGGCATCGTCGTCAGAAAGGGCTTCAAACGCCGGCGGTGCAAACTGTTCGATGTAATGGGCGATTTCCGCATCATCAACGCGCAGCGACCCGTCCTTGATCTGGGCCCATTCCTCTTCGACGAGCTCGCGGATTTTATCAATGCCTTCCTCATGAACGAGGATCTTGATACGCGCCTTGTACTTGTTATCACGGCGGCCAAAGCGGTTATAAACGCGCAGAATGGCTTCGAGATAGGAGAACAAATCGTTCTTGCCGATAAACTCGCGGATGGTCTTGCCAACAAACGGCGTACGACCAAGGCCACCACCAACCATGACTTCAAAGCCGGTTTCACCCGCATCGTTCTGATGCATGCGAAGACCGATATCATGCACCTTCACCGCGGCACGGTCATTTGGCGATCCGGTCACGGCGATCTTGAACTTGCGCGGCAGATAAGTGAATTCCGGATGGAAGGTCGACCACTGACGGATCAGTTCGCAATAGGGACGCGGATCTTCGATTTCATCGGCCGCAGCACCGGCATACTGGTCGGTCGTAGTGTTACGGATGCAGTTGCCTGATGTCTGGATGGCGTGCATTTCGACCTTGGCAAGGTCGAGCAACGCATCAGGGATTTCATCAAGTTTCGGCCAATTATACTGGATGTTCTGGCGGGTGGTGAAATGGCCATAGCCCTTGTCATAGACCCGCGCAATCATGCCAAGCTGACGCAGCTGATCAGCGCGCAGCGTGCCGTACGGAACGGCAACGCGCAGCATATAGGCATGCAGTTGCAGATACACACCGTTCATCAGACGCAGCGGACGGAACTGTTCCTCGGTAATGTCACCGGCAAGGCGGCGTTTTACCTGTTCGCGGAACTGTTCAGTCCGTTCATGGACAAGCTGGCGGTCAAAATCGTCATAACGATACATGGGGCTCTCCTTATACCGCCTGATAGCCGAGGTCTTCGCGGACACTCGGACCTTTGGTGCGCAGAACTTCGCGGTATTTTGTCGGCACGATATCCGCTCCCTGCTGTTCGACATCAATCAGATACGGCCCGACAATCACGATATCGAGTTCGGGTGCACTGGCTTCAGCCAAAAGCGCATCTGCGGCCTCTTTGCCGTCAGCGATGCGGGCATCGTTGATGTTTTCGCTCCAGCTACCATCGCTGGTCAGGAACACCACCAACCCGTCTTCCAGACGGTTTGCCGTGACAACTTGCAGGGACATTCGGTTCTCTCAGCCTGTAAATCTCTCGGGTTTGGTCCTGTATCGGACCTTTTCTGCACCAGAATTTGGCTGATTACCCCTTATTGGTCAAGTTTTTTTGTGAAATATCATATATTACACTTATTTTTGTGTTTTAATAATCCACTATTGACCGCTCGGCGTACGGGTTCTACCTCATCAGTCATTGAACACCACCGCACAAGAAACCCTCCTGATATGCCTTTGAACATCATCAAACTGAGCGTCGGTACAGAAAGCCCCGAAAGCCTGAAGGAATGGCAGACCTATTTTCAGGCCATGCACGGGCGTATTTTCCACACCACACGCATGACACCCAAACGCAAGGCAGAGATTCTTGATGGCGGATCAATTTATTGGGTGATCAAGGGGGCGGTGCGCTGCCGCCAGCAGGTCATTGATCTTGAAGAATACGTCAATGAAGAAGGCACGAAATATTGCCGCATCGTTCTGGACGAGGAATTGATCGCCACCCGTCCCTATCCGCACCGCGCGTTTCAGGGATGGCGCTATTTCCCCGATGACAAATGCCCGCCGGATGAAAAACAGGGCGGCGGCACTGACGCCCTGCCCGATGACATGGCCGACGAATTACGTGACCTTGGGTTAATCTGAGCTCAGCCCTCGACAGGGGCGTCCGCCTCATCGGGATCAATTTCGCGCAAGGTTTCAGCCACTTCATTTTTAAGCCAGCTGACAAATGCCTTTACGCGTGGGCGTCTCAGGTGCTCCTCCGGATACACCAGATAATAGGCCCCGCTTGAGGCAACGCTTTGCGCAAACGGTCGCACCAGATTTCCCGCCGCCAGATCAAGGGCGGCCAGACTTGTGCGCGCCATGGCAATCCCCTGCCCCATCAGGGCGGCCTGAATGACCATGTCGCCGGAGTTAAATCGAAGACCGCGGCTGACATCGACACCTTCGGCACCGACACCGTTGAGCCAGAATTCCCAATCGGCGGCATGCGGGTGATCCATAAAGGTGGTGGCATCATGAAGCAATTGGTGCCCGGCGACATCGGCCGGTTCTTTCAGTTCCGGATTGGCGGCAAGATAGGCCGGGCTGCACACCGGGAAAGACTCGTCTCGCATCAGCATTTCGCACACCAGCCCCGGATAATTGCCACTGCCGAACCGAACGGCGAGATCAATGCCCTCGGTCCGTAGATTGACAAGCCGGTCATCGGCATGAATGCGGACATCAATATCAGGATACGCATCGCGGAAATGCCCCAGACGCGGCACCAGCCATTTCACCGCAAAACTTTGCAACACACTGACCGTTACCACACCGGCTTCCTCAATCGTGGTCAGGCGTTCGATCTCCTCGGCAATGCATGAAAAGCCTGCTGTGGTTGCCTGGGCCAGTTGCGCGCCCTCTTCGGTCAGATGGATCTGACGCGGCAACCGATGAAACAGCTTGAAACCAAGATATTCCTCAAGCTGGCGGACCTGCTGGCTGATCGCACCCTGCGTGACAAACAACTCCTCGGCAGCCTTGGTAAAGCTCAGATGGCGGGCAGCGGCATCAAAGGCGCGCACGGACTGCAAAGGCGGAAGCCGCATGGATATCACTCCAATATCATGAATTAGAATTCCTAATCCGTCCGATCAGAAATACTCGTTTGTCGCGCTCGAAATATAGCCGCAATATGGCTTCAACAGCAAACATTGCATTAGCAATATTAACTCATGGAGAGAATGATGGCTTATTCACTTAGCCCTGCTCCGTCTGCCGTGGAGCGCCCGCCCAAAGCAAGTATCCGTACGTTCGTCAGCACCCTTGTTAGCCGCCTCAATGATCTTTCAAACCGCTTTGCACGGTTGCTTGCGGTTCGTGAAGAACGTCGGATGTTGCTCAGAATGTCAGATCAGCAGCTTGCGGACATCGGGATCACCCGTGCCCAGGCTGAAGAAGAATACCGGCAGTCTTTCCCGCTGCGATAACCCTGCGCGGTATCTGTCCTGCATTACCCCGCCCCCACGGAACACAGCGCAAGACAGATCCACCCTTCGTGCCACCGCACACCCCACCCTTGGCCCGGTCAATGCCCTCACATTGACCGGGCTTTTTCGTGCGTCACATTCATACAGCGCGCAACTGGTCGTAATTTGATCCATTGCATTGCGATGAGTTCAATAATCCCGCAAAGTTATGGCTACATCTGACCACAACCGGCGGAATCGGGCGCATGACCTCGGAAAAGAAAACGTCAAAGAAAACCGTGAAAACAGCCAAGCAGGACAGCAATGATGTGCTCGGTGACGCAACACGGCGCACGGGTAAAAGCCGATCTGCGGCCAACCGTACCGATGCGCTTTCAAAACTTGATACTGAGGCAAAGGACCACTTCTTGCTGGACTCCGAAAATCTGACCATGGACCGGATTGACGATCATCCTTCCGGCCCAAATAAAACAACCAGCCAGAACCTGCGCAACATTCCGGAAGATCAGCTTCCACCCGACATCGACCTGAACCCGAAGGCACGGGCAAAAAAGATGCAGGGGAAGCAATATCTGGAACTGATTGCCTCGCTTCATATCGAGCTTTTGAAGCTACAAAACTGGATCAAGGCAGAGAACCTCAAATCGCTGATCATTTTTGAAGGGCGCGATGCCGCTGGCAAGGGCGGCACGATCAAACGTTTTACCGAACACCTTAATCCGCGTGGTGCGCGGATCGTCGCCCTTGGCAAACCCAACGACCGCGAACTGACGCAATGGTATTTCCAACGCTATATCGAACATCTGCCCAGCGGCGGCGAGATCGCCCTGTTTGACCGGTCCTGGTACAACCGTGCGATGGTCGAACGTGTGATGGGCTTTTGCAGCATGTTTGACGTCAGCGAGTTTTTGCAATCCGTCCCGGAACTTGAACGCATGTTGATCCGATCCGGCATCCACATGACCAAGTTCTATTTCTCGGTCAGCAAAAAAGAACAGGCACGACGCTTTAAACAGCGCCAAAGCGATCCGCTCAAACAATGGAAACTCAGCCCGGTTGATCTGGCCTCCCAGAACCTTTGGGATTCCTATACCGAGGCCAAACGCGACATGTTCTTCCATACCTCCACCACCGACAGCCCGTGGGTGATCGTCAAGTCAGATGATAAGAAACGTGCGCGCATCAACGCCATCCGGTTCTATCTGTCGCAGTTTGAATACCCCGGAAAACGGCCGGAAATCCTTGTATATGACCGCCGGATCATTCATAGCGTCGCCGAGGAACTTGATGAGGATTGACGAGATCGCTCAGTCTCTGGTCTTCCGGATGGTGAAAACATTGTCGCGGTAACATTTGCGTTCATTGACATTGCCCGCGCTGCAACCTTTACTGGAGGCATATAAACCTTCGGGAGGCAAACAATGGCAAAATGTGCATTTATCGGTCTGGGTGTCATGGGATATCCGATGGCCGGTCACCTGCAAAAAGCAGGTCACGACGTTACCGTTTACAACCGTACTTCAGCCAAAGCAGAAAAATGGGTGGCCGAGTTTGGCGGATCGTCCGCCCCCACTCCGGCCGAGGCGGCAAAGGGTGCGGAATTCGTCTTTTCCTGTGTCGGCAATGACGACGATCTGCGCAGCGTCATGCTGGACGATGGCGGCATGTTCGCCGGTATGGACAAGGGTTCTGTCCTGATCGACAACACCACCGCATCGGCCGATGTCGCCCGCGAACTTTATGCTGCGGCCAAGGATATGGGCATTTCATTCATCGATGCCCCGGTTTCCGGTGGTCAGGCAGGTGCCGAGAATGGCGTTCTGACCGTCATGTGTGGCGGCGATCAGGATGCGTTTGATCGCGCTGCCCCGGTCATTGATGCCTTTGCCAAATCTTGCAAGCTGATGGGTGAAAGCGGTTCCGGCCAACTGACCAAAATGGTCAACCAGATTTGCATCGCCGGTCTGGTTCAGGGCCTTTCCGAAGGTGTCAATTTCGGCGTTAAGGCCGGCCTTGATATGGAAAAGGTCCTCGATGTTATTTCCAAGGGTGCCGCTGGCAGTTGGCAGATGGAAAACCGCGGCAGCACCATGGTCGAGAACAAGTTTGATTTCGGCTTTGCCGTTGACTGGATGCGCAAGGATTTGGGCATTTGCCTTGAAGAATCCAAACGCAATGGCGCCCGTTTACCGGTCACGGCCCTGGTTGACCAGTTCTATGCCCAGGTGCAGGAACGCGGCGGCAACCGTTGGGACACCTCAAGCCTGATTGATTTGCTGGCACGCGGTTAAACTGCCGCCTGGCATCAGACCGACAAAACAAAAAGCGCGACCCGTTAAGGTCGCGCTTTTTTGATACGATATCAGGCGATACCGATCAGAGACCTGCGCGCAGCAGCGGCTCCATCTGATTGCGGTAGTTTGCCAGCGGGCCTTTATCGAAATAGCCCACCGCGCATTCAAGAACGGAATCGCGAAGGGGTTTCTCACCCTCACCGTCTGCCAGATTTTCCTCTAGATTCTCGCGGCTCGATTTGCCAAGGCGTTCGATCTCGATATCCTGCTCGCAGCTGGTGGCCTCAAGGGTTGCCAATGACTGACGCGGATCGCGACGGCGCGAAGGCAGTGCGTGCTCAAGATCAATCTCGCGTTCGAATTCCTCGGCATCAGCAAGCGTAATTTCGATATCCGGGATCACACCATGGCCCTGCACAATGTGGTTCTCAGGTGTGGTGTAGTAACCGGTGGTGATTTTAAGCCCGCCGCCCGAAGTCAGCGGCATGATGCGCTGCATCGACCCTTTGCCAAAGGACCGCTCTCCGATGATGATGCCGCGACCGTTTTCACGGAGGGCCGCTGCCATCAGCTCTGCACCGGATGCCGAACCACGATCAAGCAGGATTGCCATCGGCACTTTCTCAAAGAAATCGGACCGGTCGGCTTCGTAGCTCCTCAGTTTGCGCTCACCGCGTCCTTCGGTGGCAACGATCAGACCTTCTGTCAGGAACTGATCGGCGATATCTGCCGCACTATCGAGAAGCCCACCCGGATTACGGCGCAAATCGACAATAATGCCGCGTGGCGATGCGATCCGGTCTTCGAGTTCCCGCAAATATTCCTGAGTCTGGTCGAGTGTGGTCGCATCAAACCGCGACACCCGGATATAACCGATATCCTGATCAATGATACTTGCCGTGACCGAGGGCACCTCAATCCGGGCACGCTTTACCGTGACATCAAAACTGTCTTCGACACGCTGGATGGTCAGGGTCACCGGATCCCCGACCCGGCCACGCATCCGACGCACGGCCTCTGAAATCGGTTCGCCGACCATCTGGTAGCCATCAATGTGGGTAATCCGGTCATCCGGACGCAAACCGGCGCGTGCCGCAGGTGTATCATCAATCGGCGAGACAATCCGGATGCGCTTTTCATCATCAAGGGCAATGACGATCCCGACACCGGCAAAGCTGCCTTCTGTACTTTCCTGAAGGCGACGGAACATATCGTCGGTCATATACGCACTGTGCGGATCAAGGTCATGCAGACTGTCATCAAGCACCGCACCAACCACACCGATCGGCGATGTGTCATCGGTTTCAAGGTCGCCCAACATCGCAATGCTGTTATCGACAAACGCCACGCGATCAATTTGCTCGACATAAGTTTCCGACAGGACCTGAAGTGCTTCGACGTAAAGCTTGTCGGCATGGGCAAACTGTTCTTCGCTGGCGCCAGCGGTCACGCTGGTGCGGTAAGCGTCCAGAAATCTGCGTTCTTCATCGCTTGGCCATGCCGGTCCGGCACAGGCCACCAGTCTTGTCCCGGCGAACGAAATCACCACCGCAAACAAAATTGGCAATATTCCTTTACGCAGCAACAGCTTGCTCCTGTCCTTCGATTTTTTCGACCAAATGCATATTGAACATCAATTGGCCTTGAACAACGACAAGTCTAGCCTGCCTTTTTTCGATTGGCGACCCCTTGGCAAATAATAGATGCCAGATCACGCAACTTTTACCTGTTTAAGGCATCAAACTCGGGTCTTGGGAACATATCGGTAGTCTTTTGTCATTTCGCCAGTGTGAAAGCCACAAAG
Organism: Thalassospira sp. A40-3; assembly: GCF_015871485.1. Lineage (NCBI taxonomy): Bacteria > Pseudomonadati > Pseudomonadota > Alphaproteobacteria > Rhodospirillales > Thalassospiraceae > Thalassospira > Thalassospira sp. A40-3. Next base: position 1,363,836 of record NZ_CP065428.1, on the reverse strand, counting down.
CGTGACTTAAACCAATGTTGAATGTGTCCTTTTGCCCGACTGCACGAATCAGACTCGATCTTGCGGGATCGGGTCGTTATGCTACGAGGCAATAAAACAAGGTTGGCAAAAAGCCGACTGTTCCGAGCGGGCGGCTCACATTTCAGGGAGACGTCTTTTTTCATGAGCGACTTTACGCCCCCCATTTCAGATATCCGTTTTCTGATCCATGACGTGATTGGGCTGGATACGGTTTCCAACCTGCCGCCCTATGGTGAAACCAGTGCGGATCTGGTTGACGCAATCCTTGAAGAAGCTGGGAAATTTGCAGCCTCCGTCCTCGCCCCGCTCAATCGCGCCGGCGACAAGGAAGGCGCAAAACTTCGTGAGGACGGTACTGTTCGCACACCGACGGGCTGGAACGAGGCCTATGCGCAATTCTGTGAAGGCGGTTGGCAAGGCATATCCGCGCCGGAAAGCGAGGGCGGCATGGGCTTGCCAATATTGCTTGGCGCTGCAGTTGCCGAAATGTGGCAGGCGGCAAACATGGCGTTTGCGCTTTGCCCGATGCTGACATCCGGCGCGATTGAGGCCCTTATTGCCCATGGATCGGACCAACAGCGTGAACTGTATCTTTCGCGCATGATATCAGGTGAATGGACTGGCACCATGAACCTGACCGAACCACAAGCCGGATCGGACCTCTCGAAAGTGCGCAGTACAGCCGTTTTGCAAGAGGATGGCAGCTACAAAATTTCCGGCCAAAAGATCTTCATTACCTATGGCGATCACGAGATGACCGAGAACATCGTGCATCTTGTTCTGGCCCGAACGCCCGATGCCCCGGCCGGTGTCAAAGGCATTTCACTGTTTATCGTTCCCAAATATCTGGTCTCGGACAGTGGTAAAATCGGCGCACGCAACGACGTCACCTGTGTGTCGCTTGAACACAAGCTTGGCATTCATGGCAGCCCGACGGCGGTTCTGCAGTTTGGCGACAAAGGCGGTGCGACCGGCTTTTTGGTTGGCGAAGAAGGCAAGGGACTGGCCTATATGTTCACCATGATGAACAACGCAAGGCTTGCCGTTGGCCAACAGGGTGTCGCCATTTCCGAACGCTCCTATCAGCAGGCGCTTGATTATGCCAACACGCGCAAACAGGGACGGGATGCCAAAACCGGCGAAGAGGCGCCGATCGCAGTCCACGGCGATGTACAGCGCATGTTGATGCGCATAAGGTCCTCGACCGATGCCGCGCGCGCACTTTCGCTTTATGCCGCCGCGCAGCTTGATCTTGCTCACCATCTTTCTGACAAACAGGATCGTGCGGCAGCACAGGCGCGTGCCGACCTTTTGATTCCGCTGGTCAAAGGTTGGGCAACGGATATTGGCGTCGACAATGCATCGCTTGGTGTGCAGATCCACGGCGGCATGGGCTTTATCGAGGAAACCGGGGCAGCCCAGCACCTTCGCGACGCCCGTATTGCCCCGATCTATGAGGGCACCAACGGCATTCAGGCGCTTGATTTCATCGGACGCAAGGTGCTTAGGGATAAGGCGACTGCGCTGACGGCAATGCTTGCAGATATCAAGGAGGCGATCCGCAGCCTGAAAGATATCGATGAAACAAGCGACCTCGCCAAGGCACGCCGTGAACTGGATCACGCAATCGTCGATCTCGAAAATTCAACGGAGTGCGTGTTGGAACGCTGTGCTGCGGATGCTGATATGGCACAAGTGCTTGCCACACCATATTTGCGTCAGGCTGCCCTGTGCATTTCCGGATGGCTGATGCTGCGCTCTCTTGGCGCTCTGAACGACACCGAAACACCAGAAGACCTGCGCAAGGCAAAGAAAAAAAGCTGTATGTTCTTTTTCACTCAACTCCTGCCAGAGGCTGCTTTCATGGCGGCACAGATCAGGAATTGTACGGAAACGGAATTGCTTTAACCGCAGTCATAATTTTGCCGCGCTTTTTAACCATCACAACGTCGCACCATCTCCGCAAATGCAGAACGGTGGTGCGACTTTTTTAGTGCACCTATTCAACCCATCCGATCTTAACCACGTCGACCGACCAACATTCGGAAATCCCGCAAGATTTGAACGGGTTTGACGACAATTTCCTGTTTCGGTTTTTGATTGCTTCTCTATAATCCGCCCAATGAATCGCTTAACCCGATATATGCTCAAACAGCAATTGATCATGATGGTCTTTGTCACACTGGGGCTTCTGTGTGTGATCTGGCTTTCACAAAGCTTGCGCTTTGTTGAAATGATTGTGAATCGGGGCTTGTCGATCTCGGTCTTTTTGCAGCTGACATCCCTGCTGCTGCCAAGCTTTCTGACGATCATTATTCCGATCGCCCTGTTTTTCGTTATTGTCTTTACCTACAACAAACTGATACAGGACCGCGAACTCATCGTCATGCGCTCGGCGGGATTGAGCCAGTGGGCACTCGCCAAGCCGGCACTGATTGTCGCACTTCTGTCGACGGCAGTCTGCTATTTCCTGACACTGTTTTACCTTCCCTACAGCTACACACAGTTCAAGGAACTGCAATTCTCGATCCGCAATGATTTCTCATCGGTGCTGTTGCAGGAAGGCAGCTTCACCGACATTGACGGCCTGACCATTTACGTTCGCGAGGTCGGTCGCGATAACGAATTGCTGGGCATTCTGGTGCATGACGCACGTGAGCCCGATGCCCAAACGACCATGATGGCCAAACATGGCGCCTTGCTGAGGACTGACGAGGGTCCACGTATTGTACTGCTCGATGGCAACCGCCAAGAAGTCAATGCCGAGGATGGCACCATGTCGATTCTTTATTTCGATCGCTATGCGGTTGATATTGCGCAAGGTTCTGCGGAAGAAGGACTGCGTTATCAGGAAGCCCGCGAGCGCAGTGTGTATAATCTTTTAACGGGAACACCACCGGATATTGCACAACACGACTTGGGTTCTTTCCGAGCAGAGGGACATGATCGCCTGATCTCTCCCCTGAATGCCATTTCCTTTGCCAGCATCGCGTTGGCCGTTCTTGTTTCAAGCAGTTTCTCGCGACGCGGCCAAACGGGAAGACTGTTGGTTGCGATTGGTGTGATGGTCGTTTGTCAGGCAACAGGCATTGCGGTGAAAAATTTGGCTGCCAAGAATCCTGCTCTCGTTCCATTGATGTACATGAATGCAGCAATCCCAATTGCATTGGGGCTGTATTGGACATTCCGCGGCCCAGTGATCAAGGCGCGGCGCGCAATAAGCCAAGAGGCAGAAGCATGAGGATTTCACCGCTTCTGACATGGTATTTCGGCAAGCATGTCCTGATTTCAGTTCTGGCTATTCTTGCCCTCCTGATCGGTTTAATCCTGATCGGTGACACCATTGAACTGCTCCGGCGGGCGGGCAACAAGCCCGACGCCACAGTCGGCATTGTACTGCAAATGGCAACCAGTCGAATCCCGTTCATGACAGAGAAGGTCCTTCCTTTTGCCGTCCTGTTCGGTTCGATGTTTTCATTCTGGAAACTGACCGGCAATCAGGAGCTTGTAGTGACGCGCGCGGCGGGTGTTTCAGCATGGCAATTCATGCTCCCACCAATTCTGTGCGCTCTAATTCTCGGCAGCATTCAGGTAGGTGCACTCAATCCTCTATCTTCGATTCTGCTACAGAAATACGAAACGCTCGAAGCACGTTATTTGCAGAACAACGCAAGTGTCATGAACCTGTCTTCAAGCGGTCTCTGGTTACGTCAAGGCACCCAAGATGGTCAGGCAGTTATTTTTGCACGATCGGTCAGCAACCAGCAGGGCGACCAACTTGATCTTCGAAACGTGACAATCTTCCGTTTTGAAGATGCGGATGATTTCACGATGCGGGTCGATGCCGGTCGGGCTGTTCTCGAACCGGGAACTTGGCGTTTCTATGATTCATGGAGCTTCGTCCCTGGTCAGGCCAGCACGTTTGCAGAAGAAATGATGCTGCCAACGAACCTGACTGCGCGGAAGATACAGGACAGTTTCGCTTCACCGGAAACGATGTCATTCTGGGATCTGAAGCCCTTCATCACACTGCTTGAACGCGCTGGTTTTAATGCCACCCGTCACCGCATCCATTTTCACAGCCTGTTGTCGAGACCTTTACTTTTATGTGCCATGGTTTTGATCGCGGCTGCATTTTGCCTTAAATTTTCTCGACGTCGGCGCGCATCCCTTGTTATCGGAGGGGGGGTAGCAACCGGCTTCATTCTGTATTTTTGCACGGATGTGATTTCAGCTTTGGGCGTTTCCGGCGGAATTCCTCCGATTTTGTCGGCGTGGGCGCCAGCTGGAATTTCTCTGTTGCTCGGGGTTACAACATTGCTACATCTTGAGGATGGCTAGCCTATGGTCATGGCGGGGGGAATGATAAAAAAACTTGTGACCAGCACCATTCTGGGCTGTGGGATTTTCCTTGCTGGTGGTCTTGCGAGCTTGCATTCTGCCACTGCACAAACAACTGGCTCAGAAGTTCCTACGCCGGAACCAGCCATTTTGTTCAGTGCCGACGAGGTCGATTACAATCAGGAACTCCAAACTGTCACCACGCGTGGGAATGTCGAAATTTCCCGGGAGGGACGTATATTGCTTGCGGATACGGTGAGTTATGACCGAACACAGGATGTTCTCACGGCTTCGGGAAATGTCAGTATCACTGAACCGACGGGCGAAGTCACCTTCGCTAGCTACGTCGAACTGAGCGGCGATTTCAAGGAAGGGATCGTTCAGGACATTTATGTCCTGTTGGATGAGAACACCCGGATCGCCGGTGCAGGTGCCCGCCGCAGCGGCGGGAACTTTACCGAAATTGCCAAAGCAGTTTATTCCCCCTGCAACGTTTGCGAAGACAATGGAAGTGGTTCAATACCGCTTTGGCGCATTCGCGCGGCGCGCGTGCTGCATGATTCAGATAGTAAAACCGTGGAATACGAAGACGCTCGTCTTGAAGTCGCAGGTATTCCTGTTCTCTACACCCCATATTTTCAGCATCCAGACCCCACCGTAAAACGGCAGTCAGGTTTGCTTGCACCGTCATTCGGCAGCACCAGCCACGTTGGAAGCTACTTCAGCCAACCCTATTACTGGTCGATCGACGAAAGCAAGGACATGACTTTCACGCCGACCTACACAACCGATGAAGGTCCTGTCCTCGCAACCGAGTACAGACAGCGTCTGGACATTGGAGAATTCGACGTCGTCAACAGCGTCACAAGAGACAGTGAGGATGACTGGCAAGGCCATATTGATGCCAAAGGACGGTTTGATATCGATCCGACGTGGCGTTGGGGCTTTGACGCCGAACAAGCATCAGAAAAAACATATCTTTCACGGTATGGGTTTGGCTCACCTTCCGTCCTGACTTCGAATCTATTTTCCGAGGGGTTTCGCGGCGCCAGCTACACGCGCGCTGATGCATACTACTTCCAAGGGCTGAAGAGTGATGATGACCGGGACACGACCCCCATTGTTTTGCCGCATCTGCAGTTTCACGGACAATCCGCGCCAGCAAAATACGGTAGTATAACAACCTTGGACTTGGATGGCCTCTCCTTGACCCGCGATGAGGGTACCAATTCGCATCGTGTGTCTGCCAAAGCCGGTTGGGAGCTCCCTCACGTCGGCACAATGGGGGATGTCACCAAGCTTAGTCTCTCCGTCCGAAGTGACAACTACCTCGTATCAGACGTATCTCGCACTAATAGAGAAAACTACAGTGGATATACGGGACGCCTGCTGCCACTGGCTGCAATTGACTGGCAGATGCCGTTCGTAAGCAACCAAGGGCAGTACCAACAAGTCATAACCCCAATCGCCATGGCAGCTTGGTCTCCGAACGGCGGTAATCCGGATGAGATCCCGAACGAGGATTCGCAATCATTTGAACTGGATGACATCAACTTGTTCTCCCATGACAGGTTTGGCGGTCTGGATCGCGCAGAGGACGGTTTCAGGGCAAGTTATGGCCTTGAGTGGGGTATCTACGGACCTCAGGGCGGCTATACCAGCGCGATGTTTGGCCAAAGCTACCGCGCAAATGAAAATGATACTTTCGCAGCAGGCTCCGGACTAGATGAACATCTTTCAGACTATGTCGGGCGCGTAACTGTGGCGCCTAACCGGTACCTTGATCTCACTTACCGTTATCGTCTTTCAAACGAGGATTTTTCGGCTCGCAGAAATCAGGTAACGGCAAGTGCCGGTTCAATGGACACCTTGCGTATCAATACTACTTATGTTCATTTCACCGACGACGCTGGCAGTGAAGAATTTGATGAACGTGAAGAGTTCTATTTTCAGGCGCAACGGCAATTCAGCGAGTATTGGTCTGGGCGTGCATATGGGCGATACGACATCGATCAATCAGACCCGCTAGAATACGGTGTCGGATTCGTCTATGAGGACGAGTGTTTCATATTTGATGGACGCATCCGCCGAACCTTCTATCGTGATCAGGACCTAGGAGAGTCCGACGACTTTATTTTCCGTCTTGTATTTAAGACACTGGGCGAATTCGAATCTGCAGCCGGGTTGTAACCAAAGATGTTTTTTAAACTTTCGATGCTCAATAACGCAAAACTCGTCGCCCTACTCACTGCTATTGTGCTTCTAACGTATGCGATCCCTGTCCGCGCCCAGTCGCCAGTTGGCGTCGCTGCGGTTGTCAATGACGAACCGATTTCGATCATCGATCTGGTTGAACGCATCAAGCTTGTTGCCGTCTCCTCCAACATCGAGATGACACCTCAGCGCAGCAACGAGATGGCGCCGCAGATTTTGCAGCAACTGATCAATGAAAAGCTGCAACTCCAAGAAGCCGAGCGTCGCGGCATCGAAGTGACCGATGAAGACATCGCGCGCGGCAAGTCAATGATCGAACAGAATGCCGGCCTTCCGGACGGCATGCTCGACAGGTATCTGTCGCAACGGAAAATCGCGTCCGGAACGATTGAAAATCAAATCCGCCCGCAGGTCGCCTGGCAAAAAGTTCTCGGCAGTATGCGCGGTGAAGTTCAGATCTCCGAAGCCGAGATTGACGACACGCTTGAGCGCATCATCAGCAACCAGAACAAGCCGCGTAACCGCGTTCAGGAAATCTTCCTGCCTGTCGACAATCCGCAGGACAGCACACGCGTTTACCAAACTGCGCAAGAAATCCGTGATGCCCTGAACAAGGGCGCGGATTTCGCAGGTCTGGCGCGACAGTTTTCAGCCAGTGCAAGTGCCGCAAATGGTGGTGACCTTGGTTGGCTTTATGCCGGTGAAATGTCGGCTGACTTGCAGCAGGCCGTCAACCAGCTGCAACCCGGTGACGTAAGTGCGCCGGTCCAGACCGTCCGCGGTTATTACATCGTCAAACTGCTGGACCGTCGCGTTGGTGACACCGACGCTGTCACCGACACCAGACTGGACCTTTATCAACTGTTTGTCCCGATTAGCGGTGACATGCCCCAAGACCAGATTGACGCCAAAATCGCAGTCCTGCAAAACACCCGTGAAACGGCAAATACCTGTGACGCCATGGCGAATGTCGCTGTCGACCTTGGATCTGATCTGAGCGGCAAGATGGAAGGCATTTCGCCCGGCGAACTTTCTGGGCCAATCCGCCAAGCTGTCACCAATCTTGATGAAGGAACACCATCCAACATTATCCGGGTTGATGGCGGTGCATTGATGGTGATGATTTGTAACGTCACGGAAGAAAGCAACCTGCCCAGCCGTCAGGACATTGAAAACCGTCTGCGGTTGGAACGTCTTGATATCCTGGCACGTCGCAAACTTCGTGAACTGCGCCGTCAGGCATTTATTGATATCCGGATCTGATCCGGTCGACAGGACCTCGATAGCAAGATGACAGAACGCGCACCCATCGCATTGACGATCGGCGAGCCAGGTGGCATTGGCCCCGAGCTTGCCATCAAGGCATGGCTGCGTCGTGCGCAAGATGAGATAGCACCATTTTGCCTGATCTCGCCTGTCAGCATGATCACTCAAGCAATCGCCCGAAGTGGTACTGATGTTCCACTGCGCGTGATCCAGACAATCGACGAAGCCACGTCCGTTTTTAAGGATGCCCTGCCGGTTCTGGAAATCACAGATAGCGCAACCGAAGTTGTTTCAGGTGTAGCATCACCAAAAACCGCAAGCGTCGTGATTGAAAGCATCACAAAGGCCGTCGAACTGGCGAGAACGGGCAAGGCAAGTGCCGTCGTCACCAACCCGATCCAGAAAAGCGCATTGTATGAAGCGGGCTTCTGCCATCCCGGTCATACAGAGTTTTTGGCAGAGCTCGCAGGACCGGGCACAATCCCCGTCATGATGCTGGCCAATAGCAAACTGCGCGTGGTGCCGCTAACCATCCATATCCCGCTCAAGGATGTTCCGACGCAGTTGACAACTGAGCTGATTGTCGAGCGTTGCCGGATCACGCATCAGTCCCTGCAAAATGCTTTCGGGATCGCCAAGCCGCGCCTTGCCATTGCTGGGCTGAACCCGCATGCGGGCGAAGATGGCACGATGGGTACCGAAGAAAAAACCATCATGGCCCCGGCCGTCAAACAACTGCGTGATGAGGGCGTGGATGTCATCGGTCCCCTTCCGGCGGATACCATGTTCCATGAAGAGGCACGGGCCAATTACGATGTGGCGCTCTGCCCCTATCATGATCAGGCTCTGATACCGGTCAAGACGCTTGATTTCCATGGTGGTGTGAATGTCACGCTGGGATTGCCATTTATCAGAACATCGCCCGATCATGGCACCGCGCTTGATATTGCCGGCAAAGGCATCGCGCGCCCTGATAGCCTGATTGCGGCCCTGAAAATGGCATCAGAAATGGCGACAAAACGCCTTGCGACAGGAGCCTGACCGACGTGTCAGAAGACAATGACAATACTGGCAAGCTTGCCAATGATGGCCTTCCGCCGCTGCGCGAAGTGATCGCAACTCATGATCTTTCCGCGCAAAAGAAATTCGGCCAGAACTTCCTGTTTGATTTGAACCTGACCGGGCGCATTGCCCGTGCGGCCGCACCGCTTGATGATGCCACCGTGATTGAAATCGGTCCGGGGCCCGGCGGCCTGACGCGTGCATTGCTGTTTAACGGTGCAAAGAACCTGACCGTGATCGAGCGTGATCCGCGCTGCCAACCGGTTTTGGAACAGATCAGCAATCATTATCCCGGTGCGCTGCACGTCATTGATGGCGATGCGCTTGAGGTCAATGTCACAACATTGGGCCCGGCCCCGCGCAAGATCGTCGCCAACCTGCCCTATAATGTCGGCACGCAACTATTGCTGGGCTGGCTGATGCAGATTGATCAGTTCGCTAGCCTGACCCTGATGTTTCAAAAGGAAGTGGCCGAACGTGTCGTCGCCCGCCCGAAGACCAAGGCTTATGGGCGTCTGTCGGTCCTGTGTCAGTATCTGTGTGACTGCGATATCCTGTTTGATGTCCATCGCAGTGCTTTTACCCCACCGCCGAAGGTAACCTCGGCCGTCGTGCAACTTCGTCCAAAGGCGGATCGCGGCACAGACATCAGTCTTGATAGCCTTGCCAAAATTACCCAGGCCGCGTTTGGTCAACGTCGCAAGATGCTGCGCGCAAGCCTTAAGACCCTGAACATCAATGTGGGTGAATTGCTTGCTAAGTCCGGGATTACCGAAACCGTCCGGGCCGAGGAGCTTAGTGTTGCGGATTTTGTCCGCCTGACACAGGTTCATGATGAAATGGCCGCTTCGTAAAGCAGCCATTTTCCTATCTTGGTATCAGTCTGTCAGAAGCTTTTTGACAAAGCCCGGCAAGCCTGTCTGGCGTTCGCGCTTGATCCGTTCGGCACCGATAATGTGTTGAACATCGGCGATGCAGCGATCGAGATCATCATTGATCAGCACATAGTCAAATTCTTCCCAATGGCTGATTTCCGCACCGGCCTTGGCCATGCGTTTCATAATCACGTCATCGGCGTCCTGTCCGCGATCACGCAGGCGGCGCTCCAACTCACCCGATGACGGTGGCAGGATAAAGACCGATACAAAGTCATCACCGCCCTTGTCACGCAGTTGGCGGGCACCCTGCCAGTCGATGTCAAACAACACATCGCGGCCTTCCGACAGTGCCTTTTCGACCGGTCCAATCGGCGTGCCATAGTAGTTGCCAAACACTTCTGCCCATTCAAGCAGTTCGTCATCGGCGATCATATGTTTGAATTCATCAACCGATTTGAAAAAGTAGTGGGTACCTTCTTGTTCACCGGGGCGGGCCGAACGCGTTGTTGCCGACACAGACAAGGAGATCTTGTCATCGTTTTCAAGCAACTGACGGGTGATGGTCGTTTTGCCGGCACCGGACGGCGCACAGAACACCAGCATCACGCCACGGCGGTTATGCGGATCGATCATGATGTTTCCTTCCCTGCCGCTTATTCGACGTTCTGAACCTGCTCGCGGAGCTGATCAATGATCACTTTAAGCTCCATACCGCAATTGGTCAGTTCAATATCATTGGCCTTTGAGCAAAGCGTGTTGGCCTCGCGATTGAACTCCTGACACAGGAAGTCAAGCTTGCGCCCGATTGCGCCCCCCTTGGTCAACATATCGCGTGCTGCGCTGATATGGGCTTTCAGACGATCAATCTCTTCGCGGATATCGGCCTTGGTTGCCAAGATCGCCGCTTCCTGATGCAGACGTTCGGGATCGAACTTGCCCGCATCCATCAATTCTTCGACCTGGCGTTTCAGACGATCCTTGATGGCGTCTGCGCGCGCTGATTCGCAATTTTCAGCACGTGTAACAGTTGCCTCGATTTTATCGACATGGCCACGCAGCATCGCGTCAAGTTTTTCGCCTTCTTCTGCCCGGTGGGCGGCCATCTGATCAATCGCCTCATTCAGGTTTGCCAGCACGGCGGCATCATTGGCGTCCCGGGTTGCTTCGTCTTCCTGTGGCTCATAGGCCTCAAGCACGCCGCGCACATTCATCAAATCTGCAATGGTGCCTGCCGACAGGCTGCTGGTATTATCAAACTCCTCGGCAATCTGGACCAGTTCAGCAAGCAATTCACGGTTCACCGAATAAGCATTGCTATCGCCGGAACGCGTAACATTCAGGGTCACGCCCATATTGCCGCGCTTGAACCGCTTGGAAACCGCATCGCGCACCTTGGCCTCAAGACGCTCAAACCCGCCATTCAGACGCAGGCGCACATCAAGCCCCTTGCCATTGACGCTGCGCAGTTCCCAGGTCCAGCCGAAACCATCGGCCGCGCCATCAACGCGCGCAAATCCGGTCATGCTTGAAACGGTCATCTTTTCATCCAGTTCGCTTTTGTGTTTGGGCGTTTATAACCATTGGCCCGTGTCCCGCCAAGGGTGAACACCGATCATCACGCGATAACGACAATATGGTAAACATAAGCCGTATTTCATAATGCTGCCCTATTGCTGCAGCATGTTCCGCAAAAATCAATTTCCTTATTTCAAAACCCAGTACGAGCAACAATGTCCTTTCAGTACGATGCCATTCTGATCACCGGTGCCAGTTCGGGTATTGGCGCTGCCCTGGCCCGCCATTTCGCGCGCACCGGCGTGACCCTTTTTATCAGCGGTCGCAATCAAACACGCTTGCAACTGGTGGAAAATGATTGCCGCGCCGCCGGGGCCAATGTTTATGCCGATGTTCTCGATGTGACGTCTCGCGAAACCATGGACGCCTATGTCACCCATTGCGATGAAATTGCGCAGCTCAGCCTCGTTATTGCCAATGCCGGCATTTCGGCAGGTACGGGTGGCCTTGGCGAAAGCCCCGAACAGGTTCGCGATATCTTTGCCACCAACGTTGCCGGTGTCCTGAACACGGTTGATCCGGCGATCAAGGTCATGCGTGCGCGCAGACGCGGTCAGGTCGCATTGGTCGCCTCCCAGGCATCCTGGCGTGGATTGCCCTCTGCCCCGGCCTATTGCGCCAGCAAGGCGGCTGTCCGGGTTTACGGCGAGGGATTGCGTGGTGCATTGGCGCCCGATGGGGTGAAGGTCAATGTTATCTGCCCGGGCTTTGTTAAAAGCCGCATCACTGATGCCAATGATTTCCCGATGCCCTTCTTCATGCAGGCCGACAAGGCCGCAAAGAAGATCGTGCGGGGCCTTGAACGCAACAAGGGCATGATCGCCTTCCCGTGGCAAATGAACCTGATCATCGGAATGCTTAAGATGACACCGCAATGGTTGATGGATCTTGCGGCATCCCAGATCCCGAAGAAAACATCATCGCCCGATAGCCACGGCAAACACTAGCAAGCATAAAGGCGGCATCCGATTGATGCCGCCTTTATCATTTGGTCCAAACTCTTCGTCGTGATCACTGCCCGTCGCGGATGCGCCGCCACTTGGCAACGTTGCGATTATGCTCATCAAGGGTTCTGGCAAAGGCATGCCCACCCGTCCCGTCTGCGACGAAGTACAGATCTTCGGTCGCAGCCGGATGCAGCACGGCATAAAACGCATCGCGCCCCGGATTGGTAATCGGTCCGGGCGGCAGGCCGCTGGTGACATAGGTGTTATAGGGGCTCTCAAAACGCCAGTCCTTGCGTGTCAAAGGACGTTCAAGACGCTTGTCCGGGCTGAGCGCATAGGCAACTGTCGGATCAGACTGCAGACGCATATCGCGTCGCAGGCGATTGATGAACACGCCTGCAACCCGCGCCCGTTCACCAGCAACACCGGTTTCGCGTTCCACGATGGATGCCAGAATAACCGCCTCTTCAATGGTGTCGAACGGCAATCCGTCCTGACGGCCCGGCCAAAGCTGTTTGACCATTTCATCGTGGGCTGCGCGCATACGATCAATGATGCTTTGCTTCGTATCCCCAAACGAGAACTGATAGGTTTCGGGCAACAAGGTGCCATCGGCCGGAATATCAGCGATCTCGCCACTTAATCCGTCAACCAGATTGATCCGATCGACGATTTCGCCCGAACGAAGACCTTCCGGGATGGTGACAAACCGTTTGACCGTATCCCCAAAGGCCAGAATTTCAGCAGCCTGTTTCGGGCTGACCCGGGCCGGGAAGTGGTATTCCCCCGCACGCAGTGACCGGTCAAGCTGACTGACGCGAACCCCGGCAAGGAAGATCAGCGGTTCGGTGATGATGTTTTCACGTTGGAAAATCTCGGCAATACCGCGGACACCGGTCCCCTGCGGGATGATGATGTCACGCTCCTGCGCCAAATTGCTGGGCGATGTGTATTGCACATAAACATACACCGCTGCCCCACCTGTGGCGAGAGCAGCGGTGATGATCAGAAAGCCAATAAAAAGCAGAAAACGCTTCAAGGGAATGCTCCCGGGGGTTGCTCTGCTGTTTAAACGGCCTTGAAAACAAGCGATGCGTTGGTGCCGCCAAAGCCGAACGAGTTCGACAGAGCGACATTGACTTTACGCTGTTTGGCTTCAAGCGGAACCAGATCGATGCCTTTGCATGCCTCGGACGGATTGCGCAGGTTCAACGTCGGCGGAACAACGCCTTCGTGGATCGCAAGGATCGAGAACACTGCTTCAATCGCACCGGCCGCACCCAGAAGGTGACCGGTTGCCGATTTGGTCGAAGACATCGACATTTTCTGGGCATGATCACCAAACAGGCGTTTGACCGCACCCAGTTCGATTTCATCACCCAGCGGAGTCGAGGTACCGTGTGCGTTGACGTAATCAACATCTTCCGGGTTCAGACCCGCATTGCGGATGGCATTGCGCATCGAACGGAAGCCGCCATTGCCGTCTTCGGCCGGTGCGGTGATGTGATAAGCATCACCCGACATGCCGTAGCCAGCAACTTCGGCGTAAATCTTGGCACCACGCGCCTTGGCGTGTTCGTATTCTTCAAGAACAACACAGCCCGCACCTTCGCCCATGACGAAACCGTCACGGCCTTCATCCCACGGACGGGATGCTTCGGTCGGTGTGTCATTGTAACTGGTCGAAAGCGCACGTGCAGCAGCAAAGCCCGCCATGCCAAGACGGCAAACAGCAGCTTCGGCACCACCCGCAACCATGACATCGGCATCGCCAAGCATAATCATGCGCGATGCGTCGCCAACGGCGTGTGCACCGGTCGAACAGGCGGTAACCACCGCATGGTTCGGACCTTTAAGACCGTGTTTGATCGAAACCTGACCTGAAACCAGGTTAATCAGACAAGACGGAATGAAGAACGGACTGACACGACGGGTCTTGCCGTTATTGACCAGATCAGTTGCCTCGGAAATCTTGGGCAACCCACCGATCCCCGAACCGATCAAAACGCCGGTTGCTTCCTGATCTTCGTCGGTTTCCGGCTTCCAGCCAGAATCCGCAATCGCCTGATCAGCAGCAGCAATCCCATAGACGATGAAATCGTCCATTTTCTTCATGTCTTTGATCGAGACATGATCTTCAGCGTTGAAAAGTCCGTCACCCTCACCGCGCGGCACGAGGCCTGCGATTTTGGCAGGGATATCCGACACGTCAAACGTATCGATGCTTTTGATCCCGGATTGGCTGTTCAGCAGTTTCTGCCAAGTATTCTGTGCCCCGCTAGCAAGCGGAGTAACAGCACCAATACCGGTAACAACTACGCGTCTCATCCCGCATTACGCCTTTATTCTATGAATCCAGCAAAGACGAAAAGGGCGCCTGAGGATGCCCTCTAGGCGCCCATGTCTAACAGCAAACTTAGCTGTCCGCCTTTTCGATGAAGTCGATCGCGTCTTTAACGGTCAGAATTTTTTCAGCCGCGTCATCCGGAATTTCACAACCGAATTCTTCTTCAAACGCCATAACCAGCTCAACGGTGTCCAGGCTGTCTGCGCCCAGATCGTCGATGAAGCTTGCGTTTTCAGTGACCTTGTCTTCTTCAACACCGAGGTGCTCGACAACGATCTTCTTCACGCGATCTGCGACATCACTCATAGCTCAAATCCTTCAATAGGTTTTCTGTCAGTTAGTTTACACGTGGTACCCGTTGTGTCCCCCTATTGAAGGAGTTCCCGGGAACCGGAAACCGGCAACGAACAATCGCCAGTTTCAATATTTGGTATAGCGGCCTCTTTTAAACAGAAAAGAAGGCAACCCGCAACGGGTTAAATCATCGCCATTCCGCCATTCACATGCAAGGTCTGTCCTGTGACATAAGCTGCTTCGTCACTTGCAAGATACAGAACCGCTGCCGCGATCTCTTTGCTGTCGCCCATGCGACCTGCCGGAATACCGCCCAAAAGCTTTTCTTTCTGGGCATCTCCGAGTTCTTCGGTCATGGCCGTGGTAATAAAGCCCGGTGCCACACAGTTAACCGTAATTCCGCGCGCCGCAACCTCTTGCGCCAGCGATTTTGACCAACCGATCATCCCGGCCTTGGCTGCGGCATAGTTGGTCTGGCCCGGGTTGCCGGTCACACCAACGATCGAGGTGATGTTGATAATACGGCCGTGGCGGCGTTTCATCATGCCGCGCAGCGAATTGCGCGCAAGCTTGAAGGCAGAGGTCAAGTTCACATCAAGAACCGCCTGCCAGTCTTCGTCCTTAAGACGCATGGCAAGCTGATCACGGGTAATCCCGGCATTGTTGACCAGAATATCAAGCTGACCACCGAGGGCTTCCTCGGCATTTTTGATCAGGCCATCGACCGATTCTTTATCCGAAAGGTTGGCCGGAACAACAACCGCGTTGCCACCGATTTCGGCAGCAACCGCTTCGAGGCGTTCCTGACGGGTCCCCGACAGAGCAACCTTCGCACCGGCGCCCGCCAGAACCTTGGCGATTTCGCCACCGATACCGCCGGTCGCACCGGTTACGAGTGCTGTTTTCCCTGCAAGATCAAACATAAATTTTCGTTCCCTTTGGGTTCGTTCGTGTTCCGGACACTCTTACAGAGCGCCGAGGAATGCTTCGATATCTGCCGGACCATTCACAGCCGTACCGCTCAGATCGCGGTCAATACGACGTACCATGCCGGTCAAAACTTTGCCTGCGCCGATCTCTACCAGATCGGTGATGCCCTGTTCTTTCATATAAAGAACCGACTCACGCCAGCGCACGGTGCCGCAAACCTGCTCTACAAGGAGTTTACGAATGGTTTCCGGATCGTCAGTTTTTTCTGCGGTCACGTTGGCAACGACCGGCTTGCCCGGTGCATTCATGGTCACAGCGCCAAGCGCCTCTGCCATGCGATCAGCTGCCGACTGCATCAGGGCACAATGGAACGGTGCCGATACCGGCAACAACACAGCGCGCTTTGCGCCCTTTTCCTTGGCGATCTCAATCGCGCGTTCCACAGCAGCCTTGTGACCGGAAACAACAACCTGCCCGCTGGCATTATCATTGGCGGCGGTGCAAACCTCACCTTGTGCTGCTTCTTCGGCAACCGCAACCGCATCGACATAATCAAGACCAAGAAGGGCTGCCATCGCGCCAACACCGACCGGAACGGCGGCCTGCATTGCCTGACCACGGATTTTCAAAAGGCGCGCGGCATCGGAAATGGCAAAGGTGCCAGCTGCTGCAAGGGCGGAATATTCGCCAAGGGAATGACCGGCAACAAGGTCGCACTTGTCGGTCAGGGTAAAGCCGCCTTCTTTTTCCAGAACACGGGTCACCGCAAGGCTGACCGCCATCAAAGCCGGCTGCGCGTTTTCGGTCAGGGTCAATTCGTTTTCCGGACCTTCGAACATCAGCGCGCTAAGCTTTTGCGAAAGCGCATCATCAACTTCCTGGAAAACTTCGCGGGCAACCGGGAATGCGTCTGCCAGTTCCTTGCCCATACCTACCGCTTGCGACCCCTGTCCGGGGAAAACGAGTGCGCGTGTCATTATATCAAATAAACCCTTGTCCGCTTCTACGAAGACTGTGCCGAAATCCGGCCCCTTGAAATTGAGCCACCCTTGATAGCGTGCGCAAGCGCACTGTCAAGAACTGAAACCTGATGGGCGCAGTTGGTTTGATTTTTTTACGCCCGAAAACTGCACGTCGCGATCACACGATAACAATAGTGTGACTTTCGGGTTTGACACCCGATTTGCGCGTTTATGGCATATTTTGCGTCATTTACGAAGGACTGGCTGTTGCGCAGCGCACAATCCCCGGCGCCCCGCATCCACAAGCTCCACCGCCGAAACCATATGGAAAACCAAGGCCTGCTGTCGCTTTAAGTCCGAAGATACATTGAATGCAGGGACAAACACCGCCTTCACAATCGCGTGCATGTCGGTTATCCCGAAACCGCAATGCTCACGCCGTGACAGATCGATGTCAGAAACACGCAGGTTTCTGCCGATACTGTCAAAGCCATCGCGCTATCCCGTAATCGGCAAAAAGCTGCATTTGGCGTTGCACTCATGGGCGAAAAGTGTATATTCCGCCGTCTCACGGCTCCTTGCCGGGATTGTCCGGCTATGCCTGCATGGCACGAGGTCATGCAGGAAGAGATAAGCCAAAAGGAGTAATAGGAGTATTATGAGCAAATACGAAAGCGTGTTTATCGCACGTCAGGACTTCTCGACCGCACAGGTCGAAAGTCTGAACGAAAAGCTGACCCAGACCATCGAAGGTCTCGGCGGCAAAATCGCCAAAACCGAATATTGGGGTCTGCGTTCCCTGGCATACCGTGTCAAAAAGAACCGCAAAGGCCACTATACTCTCTTCCAGATCGAAGCTGACAAAGACGCGATCGCGGAATACGAGCGTCAGATGCGCCTGAACGAAGACGTTCTGCGTCAGATGACTGTCAAGGTTGACGAGTTCGAAGAAGAACAGTCTGCCATTCTGCGCAACCGCGACGAGCGCGGCGGTCGTGGCGGTAATCGCCGTGGCGGTCCCCGTCAGAACGGCTAACAGATAGCGAGGAGATAATATCATGGCTGGACGTCGTCTGTTTTTCCGTCGTCGTAAAACCTGCCCGTTCTCGGGTGATGATGCGCCGAAGATTGACTACAAAGATGTCAAACTGCTGCAGCGTTTCGTTTCCGAACGCGGCAAAATCGTTCCGAGCCGTATCACTGCGGTTTCGGCCAAGAAGCAGCGCGAACTGGCGAAAGCCATCAAGCGTGCACGCTTCCTGGCGCTGCTGCCCTACGCAGACCAGGTCTGAGGCAGTCGGCAAGAGACCCTTTTGAGGTCTCGGGCCGGGAGTAAATGATGCAACGTGACACCCTCATAGCGATTGGGACCGGACTTGGCAGTGCCGTTCTGTTCCTGCTGGTTCTATCAGGAAATCCGTTTGCTCTTTTGCTTTCATACTTCGGGCATCTGCCGCTTTTCCTTACGGGATTGTGGCAAGGGCCCAAACGCCTGCTGGTTGCGGCATTTGCCGCATGTATTGCCCTCATTCTTATGGGGGGATTACTGCCTTTCACGGTCTTTATGGTCGTGTTTGCCGGACCGGCGATGTTGTTGACCCGCATGGCGCTGGTCGTCCGGAAAGATCAAAATGGCAATCTTGCCTTTCTGCCTTCCGGAATTGTCGTAAGTGCCATGGCCGTCATGGTCGCGACGGTAATGATCTTCGTTACCGGAACACTGACGGCGGAAGGTGTGGACATTCAGGACTTCATCGCGAAGTTCCTGAGCCAGATGTACTCGGAAATGGGTGTCCCTATGACATCCGATGTTCAGGGTCTGATTGGTATGTTCCAGACTTACTTCCCGGCGATTGCAGCGGTGAGCTGGCTTTTGATGCTGTTCGCCAATGCCGCAATCGCACAGGCAATTTTGGTGCGTGCAGGCAAAAACCTGCGTCCGACACCAAGTATGGCAACCTTTGCCTTGCCTGGCTGGTCACTGTTTGTGTTTGCCCTGGCCGGGTTTACGGTCGGCTTTGCCGATGGTTCGCTGGCTTATGTGGCGCGCAACGTCGCGGTGGTACTGGCAGTGCCGTTCCTGTTTCAGGGATTGGCGCTGGTGCATGGGCAGGCAGCCCGATGGCCGCAAAAACGTGTAATTCTGACGGTGTTTTACATCGTCGCGGTTCTGTCCACCTGGTCGTTTATCGCGATCACCGGACTTGGAATTGTTGAGCATTTAATCAGGCTGCGGGGGAAAGAACCGATGACCCGTAGCAATGAGGAGGATCGGTGATGGAAGTTATTCTGCTCCAGCGGGTAGAAAAACTCGGTCAGATGGGTGACGTAGTCACTGTCAAGCCGGGCCACGCCCGCAACCGCTTGCTGCCGCAGGGCATGGCCCTTCGTGCAACCAAAGCAAACATCTCTGTGTTCGAAGCACAGAAAGCACAGCTTGAAGCTGACAACCTGGAACGCCGTAAGGAAGCAGAAGCTGTTTCCGAGAAGATGGGTGAACTCGCAGTCACCGTCGTTCGTCAGGCATCCGACGTTGGCCAGCTTTATGGTTCGGTCACTGCCCGCGATATCGCAAACGCAGTAACCGAAGCAGGCTTCACTGTTGCCCGTACCCAGGTCGTTCTTGATCAGCCGATCAAGACCCTTGGTCTGCATCAGGTCCGTATCAACCTGCACCCGGAAGTTATCATTGAGGTAACCGCCAACGTTGCACGTTCCGAAGAAGATGCCGCTGAACAGCTCCGTAAGGGTGCTGCTGTTCTTGGCACCATCGAAGAAATGGAAGCGGAAGAAGAGGAAGCCCTCGAAGCCGCTGAAGAACTCTTCGAAGAAGAAGTTCCGGCTGACCTTGCAGAAGCAATCGAAGCTGACGAAGAAGAAACCAACGCTTAATCGCAGGTTCTTCGAACGATTTGAAAACGGCACATCCGCAGGGATGTGCCGTTTTCTTTTGCCTTAACGCCAAAGCCCGTGAATTTTTTCAAAGCATTTCAGGAGCCTGCGGCATTTGCGACCTCTGCGCTGGCGGAATACCGGCTATGAGTTATACCGATTAGCTCTTTGCGGTCTTGCTGATGCCTGCTACCTTTTCGGCCCATGACAGATCCCAATTTAGATGCCCTTTTTGCCCCGCTTGAACCGGACCATGGCGCCGACACCGAAATGGTGCTCGATCGCATGGCGCCGCACAATTTTGAAGCGGAGGCTGCCCTTCTTGGCGCGATCCTCAATAACAACGCCGCCTACGAGCGCGTGTCTGATATTCTGCGCCCGGAACATTTCGCTGATGGGCGTCACGGCCGCATCTTTGAGGCTTGCGGCAAGCTGATCGAACGTGGCCAACTGGCCAACCCGGTCACGCTCAAAGCCTATTTCAAGCAGGATGAACATCTTGCCGAAATCGGTGGTGCGCAATATCTGGCCGAACTGTCAAACAACCTCGTTTCGGTGATCAATGCCAGCGACTATGGCAAGCTGGTCTATGACCTGTATCTGCGGCGCGAACTGATCGAGCTTGGCGAGGAAGTCGTCAACGAAGCCTATCAGTACGAACTTGATACCGACGCCACCAACCAGATCGAAAGAGCCGAACAGAAACTGTTCTCGCTGGCAACAGCCGGTTCTGCGGAATCGGGCTTTGTCGCGTTTGGCCCGGCCCTTGCCAAGGCCTATGAGAATATCGATCACGCCTATAAAAACGCCGGGCGCGTTGTCGGTGTGACCACGGGCTTGCGCGATATCGACCGCAAACTGGGTGGTTTGCACCCGTCTGACTTGCTGATCCTTGCCGGTCGTCCGTCGATGGGTAAAACAGCCCTTGCGATGAACATCGCGTTTAACGCTGCCATCGCATCGCATCAGAACCGCGCAGCGGGCGAAGACACCCGCGATGAAACCCGAACCGGGGCGATTGCCGTATTCTCGCTTGAGATGGCGGCAGAACAGCTTGCCGGGCGCCTTTTGTCGCAGGCGGCCGAGGTTTCGGGCGATAACATGCGCCGTGGTGATCTGAACGAACAGGATTTCGAACGTCTGTTGCTGGCCACCCAGGAACTCAATACCGTTCCGCTTTATATCGATGATACGCCGGCCCTTCCGGTATCGACACTTCGCACACGTTGCCGCCGTCTAAAGCGTCAGCACGGCCTTGCGATGATCGTCGTCGATTACCTGCAGCTTCTGGCACCGCCGACCAACTTCCGCGGCGATGGCCGCGTGCAGGAAGTCTCGGAAATTACCCGTATGCTCAAGGCGATTGCCAAGGAGCTCGAAGTTCCGGTACTGGCCCTGTCGCAGCTTTCACGTGCGGTCGAACAGCGCGAAGACAAACGTCCGCAGCTTTCCGACCTTCGTGAATCCGGCTCGATCGAGCAGGACGCCGACGTCGTGATGTTCATTTATCGCGAACAATACTATCTCGAACGTGCCGAACCGGCCCAACGCCCGGAAGAAGCCACCGACAAGTTCGGGGAACGTTACTCGCAGTGGCAGGAACGTCTGAACCACGTTTACAACACTGCCGAAGTTATCGTTGCCAAGCAGCGTCACGGCCCGGTGGGCAACGTGCGCCTGTTCTTTGACGGGAACTACACCAAGTTTGGTGATCTTGATCACACAGAAGAAGAATATGAATAGAGGATAGGGCAACCACCCATCCACCAACGGATTCCACGGGGTATTACGAATGACCGTTCTTCCCGCCGTCGGCCGTGCTGCCGAGTGCGCGGAACTGCAAATCAATCTGAAAGCAGTTGCCGACAACTACAAAACCCTGACCAAACGTTATACCGGGCGCACCTGTGCGGCTGTGGTAAAGGCGAATGCCTATGGTCTTGGCGCCGAAACCATTGTCCCGGTCCTGAAAAAGCAGGGATGCCGGCTGTTCTTTGTGGCACAAGCCAACGAAGCCGCCGAGCTGTTCCCGGTGTTGCGTGGTGGTGGTCGCATTGCGGTTCTGAACGGTGTCCTGCCCGGTGACGAGGAATTCTTCATTGAAAATGACGTCATCCCGGTTCTGAACGATCTGGAACAGATCGAACGCTGGTCAAACCTGTGCCGCGAATATGAACGTCCGGCCCCGGCCTTTATCCATCTTGATACCGGCATGAGCCGTCTTGGCCTGACGCCACTTGATGTCAGCAACCTGGTCGACCGCTATTCATCCCTGCTCTACGGGTTTGAAAAGGCCGGTTACATGACCCATCCGGTTGCGGCTGATGAGGCCGGAAACCCGGTCACCAAGGAACAGTACGACCTGTTCATGAAATGGTATCGTCGTCTGCCGCCGGCCCCGCGCGGGTTCTGTAACTCGTCGGCGATTTTCCGCAACGATGACTACCATCTGGAATTCTGCCGTCCGGGCATCGCCCTTTGGGGCGGAAACCCGACGCCGGAAACCACCAACCCGATGCGTTCTGTCGTGGACCTTAAGGTCAAAGTCCTTCAGGTGCGCGAAATCGATGAACCTCAGAGGGTTGGTTATGGCGGCACATGGCAGGCAAAACGCAAATCGAAAATCGCCACCCTTGCAGTCGGGTATGCTGATGGCTGGCTGCGTTCATTGTCCAATTCCGGCAAGCTGATCATCAAGGGGCACGAAGTTCCCTATGTCGGGCGCGTTTCAATGGATGCGATTACGGTTGATATCACCGACCTTCCGGGCAAAACGCTTAAGGCCGGGGATATGGTGTCGCTTCTTGATGACAAGATGACGGTTGACGACGTTGCATCTGCTGCTGGTACAATCGGTTATGAAATTCTAACTTCTCTTGGACATCGCTACCGGCGGGTTTATACAGAGAGCTAAATCATAATAGCCAGCCAGACAATTCCGGCAGGTCGATAACAGGGGACTTCGAAGTACAGATGCCGATCTTTGCGCCGGTTGGCCATATGTTTCTGACCTTTTTGGCCCTTGTCGGTCGCGTCACGGTATTTGCGGGTCGCACCATCGGCCACATGGTCACACCGCCGATCTATTTCCGCCTGATTTTCAAACAGATGCGTGAAATCGGCTATTTCTCGTTGCCGGTTGTCGCCATGACCACCCTGTTTGCCGGGATGGTTCTGGCGCTGCAATCCTATTCCGGGTTTTCGCGTTTTTCGGCCGAAAGTGCGGTTGCGACCGTGGTTGTCATTTCCATGACCCGCGAATTGGGCCCGGTTTTGGCGGGCCTCATGGTCGCGGGCCGTGTTGGTGCGGCGATTGCCGCAGAAATCGGCACCATGCGTGTCACCGAACAGATCGACGCGCTGGTGACCCTGTCGACCAATCCGTTCAAATATCTGGTTGTGCCGCGTGTGATTGCCGGTTTGATCACCCTGCCCGTTCTGGTTCTGATCGGCGATATCATCGGGGTTATGGGCGGTTATCTGGTGGGCGTGAACAAGCTTGGCTTCAATGACGGCTCCTATATCCGCAACACGTTCCAGTATCTCGAACAGCTTGATGTCGTTTCGGGCCTGGTGAAGGCCGCGGTGTTTGGCTTTATCATCACGCTGATGGGGTGCTATCACGGGTATCATTCCCGGGGTGGTGCGCAGGGTGTTGGTCAGGCAACGACCAATGCGGTTGTTTCAAGCTCCATCCTGATCCTGATTTCGAACTATATCGTCACCGAACTGTTCTTCACGCGATAAGGGCCAGTTGACAGGATCATGAGCAACACAGCCAAGATATCGCTTCGCAACGTTCACAAGGGCTTTGGCCCGAAAAAGGTACTCCAGGGTGTCGACCTTGATGTCGCCAAGGGTGAATCGGTTGCCATCATTGGCGGATCGGGCACCGGCAAATCGGTTACGCTGAAATGCGTTCTGGGCCTCCTTACCCCGGATCAGGGATCGATCAAGGTGGACGGGGTCGAAATGACCACCGCATCACAGGCCGAACGCGATGCCATGCTGGCAAAGACCGGCATGCTGTTTCAGGGGGCTGCCCTTTTTGACTCGCTCACCGTTTGGGAAAATGTCGCCTTTGGCCTGATAGAAGGTCAGGGCATGAAACCCGCCAAGGCCCGCGATCTTGCCATTGCCCGGCTTGAGGATGTCGGTCTGTCGGCTGATATCGCCAAAATGTCCCCGGCATCCCTTTCGGGCGGTATGCAAAAACGTGTCGGCCTCGCGCGTGCCATCGCGACGGAGCCGGAAATCCTGTTCTTTGACGAACCGACCACCGGCATTGACCCGATCATGGGCGATGTCATCAATGATCTGATTGTCAAATGCACCCGCGAACTCGGGGCCAGTGCGATGACCATCACCCATGATATGGCCAGTGCCCGCAAGATCGCTGATCGGGTTGCCATGCTTTATCAGGGCAAGATCATCTGGGATGGGCCGGTTGCCGATATCGACACGTCCGATAACCCCTATTTGCAACAATTCGTTGCCGGTGATATCGAAGGTCCGCTTGAACTTGATCTCAAGCATCTCTGAGCGTTACCTGACCGACATACGCCCTTACTGACACTTCTTTGATCTGCGGAGCATTCTGTGGCCAAAACCCAAAGCCGTTTCATCTGCCAGAACTGCGGTGCCGAATACCGCAAATGGACCGGGCGTTGCGACGCATGCGGTGAATGGAACAGTATTGAGGAAGAGCGCGTTGAAAGCGGCCCCAAGGCCACTGGCGGCATTGCCGGGGGTACCAAGGGCAAGACCATCGAATTCGTCGCCCTTGAAGGCGAAAGCGCCAGCCCGAAACGCATCATAAGCGGCATCACCGAACTTGATCGTGCGTGCGGCGGCGGGCTTGTACCGGGTTCGGCCCTGTTGGTCGGCGGGGATCCGGGGATTGGTAAATCAACCATCCTTTTGCAAGCTGTCGGGGCCATGGCCGCCA
Source organism: Thalassospira sp. A40-3 (assembly GCF_015871485.1). Classification (NCBI taxonomy): domain Bacteria; kingdom Pseudomonadati; phylum Pseudomonadota; class Alphaproteobacteria; order Rhodospirillales; family Thalassospiraceae; genus Thalassospira; species Thalassospira sp. A40-3. The sequence continues at coordinate 1,339,159 of NZ_CP065428.1, read as the reverse complement.
AACATAAATGCGCCTATATCTCGGGCGAGGAAGCGGTTGATCAGGTCCGCATGCGCGCCGCCCGTCTGGGCCTTGAAAAGTCCAAGGTCGATTTTGCCGCCGCCACCAGTCTGCGCGACATCATCACCACCCTTGAAGCCAGCAGCCACGATGTGGTGGTGATTGACTCGATCCAGACCATGTATGCCGACACCCTTGATAGTGCGCCGGGCACGGTTTCACAGGTCCGCGCCTGTGCGCTGGAACTGATCCGCCTTGCCAAGCGCAAGGGATTTGCTGTGCTGCTTGTCGGTCACGTCACCAAGGAAGGCCAGATCGCCGGTCCGCGTGTGCTGGAACATATGGTCGATACGGTTCTGTATTTCGAAGGCGAACGTGGTCATCAGTTCCGCATCCTGCGCGCAGTCAAAAACCGTTTCGGCGCGACCGATGAAATCGGTGTGTTTGAAATGGGTGATGCGGGCCTTGTCGAAGTCCCCAACCCGTCCGCACTGTTTCTGGCAGATCGCGATTCCCCGGTCAGTGGCACGGCGGTCTTTGCCGGGCTTGAGGGCACACGCCCGATGCTGGTCGAAATTCAGGCGCTTGTCGCGCAGTCGGCCCTTGCCACCCCGCGTCGTGCGGTCGTTGGCTGGGACTCTGCGCGCATGAACATGATTTTGGCCGTCCTGGATGCTCGTTGTGGCCTACCGCTCAGCCAGTTTGATGTTTACCTTAACGTCGCCGGTGGTTTGCGGGTGGGTGAACCCGCCGCCGACATGGCGGTTGCGGCGGCACTGATTTCAGCGGTCGCCGATGCGCCGGTTCCGGGCGAGACGGTGATTGTCGGGGAAATCGGCCTTTCGGGGGAAGTCCGCCCGGTCGGACAACTCGAATCGCGGCTCAAAGAAGCCACCAAACTTGGCTTTGGCAATGCCTATACCCCCAAGAATGGCACCCAGGGCAAGAAGAAGATGTCGATCAAGGGCCTCAATCAGACCGAAATCGGCCATCTTCAGGATTTGGTAAACCTCTTCGGCGACGATGTCCGCGACAAGGTGCGTCCGCGTGAAGGCATGTATTAAGCGCCTTTACCGCGACCTCGCCCGCCACCCGGACTGACGAATAAGGTTTACGCATAAATGGATTTCTCCGCCCTTCCCGATCTTGGCGCACGTGATGTGTTTGATCTGATTGTTGTCGGCATTTTGCTGATATCGGGGATCTTTGCCTTTTTCCGCGGTTTTATCCACGAAACCCTGTCGATGATGGGCTGGGTCGGCGCCGGGCTTGTCGCGCTTTATGGCTATCCGGTTGCGCGGCCTTATGTGCGGGATTTGATCCCGTCCGAACTGATTGCCGATCTGGCAACCGGGGTTGGCCTGTTTCTGATTTCGTTTTTGATTTTCTCGTTCATCAGCGGGCGCATTGGCCGGGCGGTTCAGAATTCCGGCCTCGATAGTCTCGACAGCACGCTTGGCTTTGTATTCGGCCTCTTGCGCGGGGCCCTGATCGTCTGTATCGGCTTCCTGGCGCTGTCCTGGTTGCTGCCAGCAGATTCGCAGCCCGACTGGGTCCGTGATGCCCGTACCCGCCCGGTTCTGGAAGAAGGTGCCTTCCTCATTATGCGCATGGCACCTGACGAAATTTTCGATACCACGGCGCAAGAGCTTGAGCGCGCTCAGCGTGAGGCCGATGCGAACGAAAAAACCTATCGCCAACTTCTTGGTCCGGAACCAAAAGGGACTGGACCCGCGCCCCTAAACGGGTATACAAGGCCCTCGCGCGATGATTTGGATCGCCTGATTGAGGCGACCACTAACGAGTGAGGCGTGTGGGTTTCGTACTAATAACGAACTCCGTGCGCCACCGGCGAGAGAGCGGAACCCACTCATGCTGACCACCAATCCATTTGATGACGACAAGCTACGTGAAGAATGTGGCGTCTTTGGCGTTTTTGGCTCCCCCGATGCAACGGCATTAACGGCCCTTGGCCTGCATGCGCTGCAGCATCGCGGACAGGAAGCCGCAGGCATTGTGTCCTATGACGGCGAAGATTTTCCGGCACACCGGGCATCCGGCCAGGTTGGTGATATCTTCGGCTCCGAAGATGTCATCAAAAGCCTGCCCGGCCACCGTGCGGTCGGCCATGTCCGCTACTCGACAGCGGGTGGCAAGGGCCTTCGCAACGTGCAGCCGCTTTTTGCCGACTTTGAATTCGGTGGTCTGGCGATTGCCCATAACGGCAACCTAACCAACTCGCTTGCGGTGCGTGAACGCCTTGTGAAACGCGGCTCGATCTTCCAGTCGACCTCGGATACCGAGACCTTCATTCACCTGATCGCGACCAGCCTGTATGAAAAGATCGTCGATCGCCTGATCGATGCGGTCCGTCAGGTTGAAGGCGCTTATTCGCTGGTCGTCATGACCCAGAAGAAACTGATCGGTGTGCGGGACCCGCTGGGTGTCCGTCCGCTGGTTCTGGGCAAGCTCAATGACGCCTATATCCTGTCATCGGAAACGGTTGGCCTTGATATCGTTGGCGCGGAATTTATCCGCGACGTCGAACCGGGTGAAATCGTTGAAATTACCGATGATGGCCTGCGCTCCATCAAGCCGTTCAAGCCGCAAAAATCGCGCTTCTGCATTTTCGAGCATGTCTATTTCGCCCGCCCCGACAGCATCGTCGAAGGCACAAGCGTCTACGACGTGCGCAAGCATATCGGTCGTGAACTGGCTCGTGAATCTGCTGTGGATGCCGACGTTGTCGTGCCGATCCCGGATTCCGGCGTGCCGTCCGCCCTTGGTTATGCCGAGGAAAGCGGTATTCCGTTCGAACTGGGGATCATCCGCAACCACTATGTCGGGCGTACCTTTATCGAGCCGACCGATCAGATCCGCCACCTTGGCGTGAAGCTGAAACATAACGCCAACCCGGGCAAGCTTAAGGGCAAGCGCGTTATTCTGGTTGATGACTCGATCGTGCGTGGTACCACCTCGACCAAGATTGTTGATCTGGTCCGTCAGGCCGGTGCGGCCGAAGTCCATATGCGCATCACCAGCCCCCCGACCATGAACCCGTGCTTCTATGGCGTTGATACCCCGTCGAAAGATAAACTGATGGCGGCCAATCATGACATCGAAAGCATGGCAAAGATTATCGGTGTCGACAGCCTGGCCTTCGTCACCATTGATGGCCTGTATCGTGCCACCGGCCTTGAAGGCCGTGACAACGACAACCCGGCCTTCTGTGATGCGTGCTTCACCGGCGATTACCCGATCAAGCTCACCGATCACAATGCCGAAAACAAGGACCGCAAGCTCAGCCAGTTGGTTGAAAGGCAGTCTGCATGACCGATACCAAGCGGCTTGAAGGTCGCGTTGCCCTGATCACCGGGGCTTCGCACGGGATCGGATGTGCGATTGCCAAACGCTTTGCTGCCGAAGGCGCGCATGTGATTGCGATTGGTCGTAATGTCGGCGCACTTGAAGAACTCAGTGACGAAGTGACCGATGCCGGTGGCAAGATTACCTTGCTGCCGCTTGACCTGACCATGTTCGACAAGATCGACATGCTGGGTCCGACGATCTATGAGCGGTTTGGTAAGCTCGATATCGTGGTTGGCAATGCCGGCCTTCTGGGCGAAATCGCCCCGGTGGGTCACATTGATGCGCAGGTGTTCCAGAACACCTATGCCACCAACGTCACGGCAAACTTCCACCTGATCCGCACGACAGATAAGCTTCTGCAGCTGTCTGAGGCCGGCCGGGCAATCTTCGTGACATCGAACGCATCGGCCAAGGGTCGTGCCTTCTGGGGCCTTTATGCGTCGACCAAGGCAGCGCTGGAAAGCCTGGTTCTGTCCTATGCGCAGGAACTCGAACAGACCAAGGTCAAGGTCAATCTGGTCAATCCGGGCCGCATCCGCACCAAAATGCGTGCAGAAGCCTATCCGGGCGAAGATCCGCAAACGCTTCCGACACCCGAAAGCATCACCGACGTGTTTGTCGATCTGGCAGACACCAGCTGCACCACGCACGGCGAAGTGGTTGACGCTTAGTGATTGCGACCGAAAAACCAAAAAATCAAAGGGCCCCAAGCGGGCCCTTTTCCGTATGCGTCAAATGAACACCGGCATCACGCATAAAATTCAGATCAAACCATTGCCATACTTGGTGTTTGCCCGATAGCATGCAGGAATTATCCCGCCACCGGCATCGGAGCACGGCATTACATGAATTCGTTCACCCCTTCCCGCTTTATTGCCGCACTTGGCGTCACGGTGAGTTTGGCGACCTTTGCCACTACAACAATCGCAAAAGACGCCACAGCTGCTGAAAACAGCAGCCCCGTGATGCCACAAATGGATGCCGAACGCGGCAAGACCCTTTTTGCGGAGCGTGGATGCGTAATTTGTCATTCGGTCAACAATGTCGGCAGCGATGTCGCCACCAGCCTTGATGCGTCAAACATGAATATCGCGCGCGAACCGTTCGAGTTCTTTGCCCGCATGTGGCGCGGCGCACCGCAGATGCTGGCCCTGCAGCAAGCTGACCTCGGCTATCAGATTGATTTTTCCGGCCAGGACATCGCCGACATTTTCGCCTTTGTCCAAAGCCGCGAAATTCAGGAGGGCTTCACCGAACAGGACCTTCCCGACCATATCAAGGAAATCATTGATAACGGTCCGTCTGCCGCGTTCGAATAAGGCCTTGCGCAGCAACCCGGCACGAAAAAGCCGCCCTCGTTTCCGACGGGCGGCTTTGTTGTGTTTGGCAACAAGTCGAAACTAGCGTTTCTTTTTCTTGTTGGCATAAGGGTTGTCACTGCTGCGCAGGTAAATACGGATCGGAACGCCCGGCATGTCGAAATCTTCGCGCAGACCATTGATCAGATAGCGCGTATAGCTTTCGGGCAGTTCGGCTGCCTTGGAGCAGTTGATAAAGAAGCTTGGCGGACGCGATTTCGCCTGGGTCATATAACGCAGGCGAATACGACGCCCGGAAATGACCGGCGGTAAATGGCGTTCGGTGGTTGCTTCAAGCCAGCGGTTCAACTGCGAGGTCGGGATGCGGCGGCTCCAGATATCGTGGATATCAAGAACAGTCGGCATCAGGCGGTCCGTGCCACGACCGGTCAGGGCCGAGAAGGTCAGAACCGGAATACCCTTGGCCTGGGCAAAGGACGTATCAAGCTTGTCACGCAGTTCCTGCATGACGCCCTTTTTGTCGATGATCGCATCCCACTTGTTGACCGCAATGATCAGTGCACGGCCTTCTTCAAGCACCATACGCGCAATCGTCAGGTCCTGCTTATCAAGCGTGTTGGTCGCATCAAGCATCAGGACCACAACCTGCGCATAGCGGATCACGCGCAGCGTATCGGCAACCGACAGCTTTTCAACGCGGTCATCGATCTTCTTCTTGCGGCGCATACCGGCGGTATCGACCAGACGGATCGGGCGGCCTTCATAGGACCAGTCGACCGCGATCGAGTCACGGGTGAGCCCGGCCTGCGGCCCGGTCATGACGCGCTCTTCGCCAAGCAACTGGTTCAGAAGGGTTGATTTACCGGCATTCGGACGGCCGACAATCGCCAACTGGATTTTCGAATTGTCACGTGCGCCTTCGACAATCAGTTCGCCATCTTCGTCTTCGTCGTCCTCGCTGAATTCAATCTCGTAGGACGGGAAGACTTCACCTTCGTCATCGGCAAAACCGTCTTCATCGTCGAAATCTTCATCTGCAAGGCTGTCCGCACGGGCCCCATTCAACGCTTCTTGTGCGGCTTCGCGCGCATGCTGTCTGGCGACGCGTTCGCGGTCTTTCCATTCTTTCCAGTGCGGCTCAAGCATGTCATAGAGCAACTCGATCCCAAGGCCATGCTCGGCCGAGATCGGCGCGACATCGCCTAGGCCAAGCCCATAGGCCTCATAAAGCCCCGGATCCTGATCACGGCCTTCGTGCTTGTTGGCAATGACATAGACCGGCTTCTCGCGTTTGCGCAGCCAATCGGCAAAATGGTTATCAAGCGGCGTCAAACCGGCACGGGCGTCAATCAGGAACAGCGCAACATCGCATTCCTCAAACGCCTTTTCACTTTGCTGGCGCATCATGCCTTCAACGGAATTATCAAACGCTTCTTCCAGACCGGCGGTATCGATAATGTCAAAAGACATATCGCCCAGGCGTGCCTTGCCATAACGGCGGTCACGGGTCACACCGGGCTGATCGTCCACAAGCGCCAGCTTTTTGCCGACCAGACGGTTAAACAGGGTCGACTTCCCAACATTGGGGCGACCGATAATGGCAACTTTCAGCGACATCTGATTTTCAGACTCTCGTAATAAAAGGCGTTATGCGCCGTGGGCACATTGACCCACGGCGCATCGCAAATCCTGCAAGGCAAATCGCCTTGCCTAAAACTGTATCCTGATCAGCGATATGCGATTAGATCGGCATCCGCAGTCAGGAAATAAAGGCTGTCACCGGCAACAGATGGCGGCAGGGTAATTGGCCCGGAAACTTCGTCCTCACCAAGAATGTCACCGCTATAAGGGGAAACAGTCATTACTTCGCCCTGCTCGTTACCAACGATCAACCTGTCACCGGCCAGTACCGGCCCTGTCCAGACAATCGGGCCTTCCTGATCCTCGGGATCGGTAAAACGGGGCAGAACGGTCACCCATTTAACCTGTCCAGTGCGTCGACGCAAGGCAATCAAGTCATTTGTATTGGTTAGCAGGTATACATATTCGCCGGCCACCCACGGTGACTGGATGCCACCGGCTTCAAGTTCCCAGACACGAACCCCGGTGCGAAGGTCAATCGCGGTCGTCAAACCGGAGTTGCTTGTCGCAATCACCAGATCATTATCAATCACCGGCAGCCCGCGAATATCGGCAATCGCCGACACCGCATCGGTACGGCCGGCCGCCGCCAGCGCATCCGACCAGATCACCTGACCGTTTTCAACGCGAAGGGCATAAAGCTCGCCCGTCGAATAGGCCGAAATGACAACACCCTGATCCACCGCCGGGCTGGCACCACCGATAAAGGACGCGCCTTCGGACGCACCACGATGGTTCCAAAGCGTTTCACCGGTGCGCGCATTCAGTGCGACGGTCTGGTTATCGATGGTAATGGCAAACACACGGCCACCGCGCACAGTCGGCGCAGAACGCATAGGTGCTGTGACCTGTTGACGCCAAAGGATCGTGGCGCTTGGCGCATCAATGGCAATGATTTCGGCAAAGCCCGTGGTGGCATAGATGACACCGGCCTCATAGGCCAGACCACCGCCCAAAAGGGTGCTGTCTTCTTCGTCCTCAGGTGCTAGTTCAAGCGACCAGATGCGCTTGCCCGAAGATGCGGCAAAGGCACGGACTTCGGCGCTGGCATCGATGGTAAAGATCACACCGCGCGCGACAATCGCCTGATTAAGCAGAAGGTTGTCATCCATCGACCCTTCGCCGATATCAATCGACCAGTCCTGTTCGAGGACTTCGTTATCAAGCGCAACGTGATGGAGTGCGTGGCTCGGATAGCCGCCATTTTGCGGCCAGTCGACCATTGGTTCCGGTTCAGGCAAGATCACGCGTTGGTCGGTCAGTTCAATGTCGGGCTGAACCGTGCTTTGCAGGGCAAGGACCGAAATACGCTCGCCGGGAAGCGGCGGATCTTCTGCCTCGCCAAGCCAGCTTGAACACCCTGCCAAAAGGCCCGTCAGGCCCATTACGCAAAGAAGTGACTTAATACCGCGTGTGGTCAAAACCGTATCCCCTGAAAAAACTCACGTCATATGGATCGCGGCTTGCGATCCACTGATGCCCGAAGAACCTCAGGCACCAACAGCCTTGAGAATTTCACTTGCCCGTGCGCGCATTCCGGCCGGCGCACTGTTATCATCAGCAATCTCGGTCAGAAGCGGTTTGGCGGCTTCGACCTCACCACCCGCGATATGCAGAAGTGCAATCATTTCACGTGCGGAGTAGTACCACGCATTCTCGGGCACTGCGATCGGCTCAAGACGCGCGATCAGGTCCTGTGCGTTTTCGGCACTGGCACTGTTCATTGCGATCTGAACCACCGCAAGATCGCGATAAACCTGATCAATGTCGGAATTTCCGGCGATCGCTTCGAGTTCGCTGATTGCAGACGGCGTTGCATCCGCGCGAAGGTAAACGGCTGCCTTCTGGAAGTGACCAAGCGCGACAAAATCGGCATTGCCATCAGCGATGATCGCATCAAGGGCGGCCAATGCAGCGTCTTCGTCGGTTGCGCTGTCCTGTGCCAGTTCGACGGCATTGGCAAGACGGGTTCCGTTTTCGATGCTTGTGCTGGTTTCATAGGTTTTCCAGCCTTCACGACCGGCAACACCCAGCACGATGGCCGCTGCAACGCCGATCACGTATTTCCCGTATTTGCGCCACAGCTCTTCGCTGCGTTCACGCTTAAGGTCTTCTTCGACTTCCTGGAAAATATCAACCACGAAAACGGCTCCAATCCGGTCACAATAAAGCGGGCAACCTGCCCGCTTATCTGAAAAATTTCTGGCAAGGATTTAACGCGCCAGCGGGTACAGGGTCAAGTCTGCTCGACACCATTCCGGTTATTCCGACGATTATTTTGCCCCGCCCTCGGATTAAGCGGGATCGCAATAACCGTTTCATGGCTGATATCAGCGCCATGTGGCCCAATTCGGGCACAGCAAACCCAACGGGAAAGAATTGCCTGCCAGATACACATTTTCCCCGCGACATCGCCGGTTTTAAACGGCTTTGAAATGTTTGAACGCCACCATCAACGCACCCGGATGCTTTTTGACGGTGATACAGAGGGCTGAAAACGCCCAAGATCAGTGCCACATGTCGTTTTACCGGGGGCAAAAACACAGTTCGGCACAGGGCTTGCTTTGGTAAATGCCAAGGGAACAGATTTGAACTTGTCATCGGTCATATTTGCCCGGTGAGCGGACGGAGACCACAATGAAACGTCGCGAGACTGCACACACCAAGCCCGCAAAACGGCGCCTTATCCGACAGCGTATCCTTGCCGGGCTGTTTGCAGCCTTGATGGGGTCCACTGTGTCGGGCTGTGGAACAACGATGTCCGATGTTGTCGGCACCAGCCTGTTTACCGGCGGCGAATGGTATATTGCCTTTGACGTGGTCAGCATCATCAATTCCGACAAGACGCTGATTGACCATGCGGTTTCGCTATCGACCGGTCAGGATTGCTCGACCATCCGCAAGATTGACGGCAAGTCCTATTGCAAAAAGGAACCGGTGCCTGAACCGCCGCTTTATTGCTATCGCTCGCTTGCGGCGGTCAGTTGCTATCGCACACCGGATCCCTATAACACCGGATCGCAAACCGTTGATTGGCCGCCAACCCGTTCACGCAGCCTCTAAAACCTGCTCTGTTTTTCATCCATTGAAACTTGAGGCATCGGTCAATCCGCGCTACCGTGTCATCAGGCTGTCATTTTCCCGTTGTGGCAAAGGACAACCCCGAACACACGCTGCCGGAGTACCACATGGGAACATTGTTCGATTTGGCCAAATACCGCAAAGCCAAAAGCTTTGTTCATTTTGACCGGGCTGAACTGATGAAACTCATGAACACATATTCCCGACAGGTTGCCAGCGGCGCCTGGAAGGATTATGCCATTGATCATCTGGACGGGATGGCGATGTTTTCGATTTTCCGTTCAACCCACGAAACCCCTCTTTTCACGGTCATCAAGCTCGGTAACGAGCACAAAAATGCCGGACAATATGTTGCCCTGCATAGCGGTGAGCGCATCAAACAAAGCGCTGAAATCGTCAATGTGCTTGAAGCCATCGAAAAACGCGCCCGCAAGGTCGTACCCCTGTTTAAAACAAACTCCTGACGGTTCCCACACGTGACCAGCCCCTCATCGGCCAGCCCTTCGGGCCGACACCCCCTATTCGCGCTTGCCGTGCTGGCCTGCCTGCTGTTGCCAACAGCGGGAAACACAGCAGGTATGAGCAAGGAATACCAGACAGGTTATTATGCCTATCAGGCTGGGGATTACGTGCGCGCGCAGTCCTTCTGGCATCTGGCGGCACAGGAAAACGACCCGTATGCGCAATATGCGCTGGGCCTGCTGTATTTTCGCGGTGATCTGGGGGCGCCTGAATACGAAATGGCGGCTAATTGGTTTGGCAAGGCTGCAAAGACCAACCACGGCGGGGCGACCTATTATCTTGGCCTGATGCATTTCAACGGATTTGGCCTGCCCTACGATCATTTTCAGGCCACGAAATACTTCAAGCGGGCACTGCGCATTGATCCGCACAATGCCAATGCCGCCTATATGATCGGCGCGCAGTATTTCCATGGTCGCGGGGGTCGCCAGAACTTTGTCGAAGCCGCCCATTACTTTGAAATTGCCGCAAACGAAAACATGCACGCCGCACAGTTCATGTTCGGTGCCCTGCTTGAACGTGGCTGGGGCGTGAAACAGAATTACGCCGACGCCTATTACTGGCTAAGGCGTGCTGCACGCGGCCCGATCACCTTTCCCGAAGGTGCCAACGAGGCAGAACCACTGGACCCGCAGGCCGCACTGGATGCGCTGGAACCAAGGCTCCGGCCTGAGGAAATTCAACGGGTTGAAAAGCGCCTTGCCCTTGATGCAACGGGATAGGGTCGCAAGCGCCAGATATGACACGGGCACCTGATTTCTCTCAGATGCCCGTGCGCTTTAAGGTCTGTTTTGGCCGATCTTACTCGGCAAGCTTATAGGCAATCACATAATCGCCCGGCTTGGTGCCAATTGATCCATGACCACCGGCGACGATCAGCACATATTGCGTCCCGTCATCGGTTTCATAGGTCATTGGTGTCGATTGACCACCGGCTGGAAGACGTGTTTCCCAAATCTTCTCGCCGGTCGTGGCGTCATAGGCACGGAAATAGTTATCGACCGCCGCGCCAAGGAACGCCACGCCACCCTTGGTCAGGATCGGGCCACCGATGCCCGGCACACCCAGTTCGAAAGGCAACGGCAACGGGGTCATGTCTTCGACCGTACCGTTTTTATGCATATAGGCAATCTCGCCCGTGCGCAGATCGGCACCGGCAACATATCCCCATGGCGGGGCCTGGCAAGGGATGCCAAGCGGCGACAGGAACGGCCCCATTTCAACGGCATAAGGCGCACCTTCGTTCCGGTTAATCCCCATTTCACTGGCCTTTTCACTACCACGTGGCGGCACCTCCGCCCGCGGGATCAGGCGCGAAGTAAAGGCAAGATAGGTCGGCATGCCAAACATGATCTGGCGTTCCGGATCAACCGCAACACTGCCCCAGTTGAACGTCCCGAAGTTACCCGGATACACCAGAGTCCCTTCCAGAGATGGCGGCGTATAGCGGCCTTCGTATTTCAACAGATGGAACGCAATACGGCATGCCATCTGATCAAACAGGGTAATGCCCCACATGTCCTTGCCGGTAAGCGGCTCTGGCATAAATGTCAGGTCTGAAACCGGCTGGGTCGGGGCGGTATGATCCTCGGGGATTGCACCACCGGGTGCGGGCACTTCGTTCACCGAAATGATCGGCTCACCGGTACGGCGGTCCAGAACATAGATATCGCCCTGTTTGGTAGGGCCAACCAGTGCCGGAACGGTTTCCCCATCGGCGTTGGTGATATCAAGCAGGGCTGGCTGTGCCGGTACATCCATATCCCAAAGATCATGATGCACCGTCTGGCGCACCCACTGGACCTGACCGGTCTCAAGGCTAAGTGCCACGATCGACGAGGAATAAGTTTCCACATTTTCATCGCGGTTCATGCCCAACTGATCAGGGACCTTGTTGCCCAACGGCACATAGATCATGCCGAGCGCCTCATCCGCACTGGATACAGACCAACTGTTGGGCGAGTTGGCAGCATAGGTCTGATCATCGGGGATCGGTTCGGTTTGTTCCGGATTGCCGGAATCCCAGTTCCAGATCAGCTCGCCGGTATTGATGTCATAGGCCCGAATAACGCCCGACTGCGATTTGGTGGAATTGTTGTCATTGACTGCCCCGCCAATGATGATTTTGCCATCAGCGGCCACCGGCGGCGATGTTGAATAATAATAGCCTGCCGGGTTATAGGGCATGTTGGTTTCGAGATGCACGATACCCTCGTCCCCGAATGACGGGCAAATTTCACCCGTTGTCGCATCCAGGGCAATCAGGCGTGCATCCGATGTCGGCAGGAACACACGTTCGGTGCAGGGGCCGGTTTCGTTGGTGGCCGCATCTTTATAATAGGTAACACCCCGGCATGTCTGATGCTGACGGTCCGGATTTTGCGGAATGCCCGGATCGAACTTCCACTTTTCCTGTCCGGTTTTGGCATCAATCGCAATCGCCCAACTGTGTGGGGTACAAAGATACAGCGTCTCGCCGATCTTAAGCGGTGTGACCTGATAGGTGGTTTCAGGCACGTCACTTTCGCGTTTCAGATCACCGGTCTGATAGACCCAGGCCTGTTCAAGCGATGCAACATTATCGGTATTGATCTGATCAAGCGGTGAATAGCGCTGCCCATAGGTCGTCCGACCATAATGATGCCAATCGCCATCGGGCACGGAGCCGCCATATTGCGGGTTCTCGACAACCGTACTGGTTGGCAGGGTGCCCTCAATTGCATTGGGATTATTCATCATCGAATAGACCGCAGCGATCACGGCGATAACGACGCTGCCTTCAAGCACAAAGGACCGAACCGGTGTCGTATTCTCTGTTGCGCCATCCTCATCCTGCGGCGCCCGGATCAGGGTTCTGCGGAAAACAGGCGTCATAAGCCAAAGCCCGACAACAATGATCAGGCCGCCGCGTGGTGCCAGTTGCCACCAGTCAAACCCGGCCTCCCACACAGCCCAGACCAGGCTTGCGAGTGTAAAGGCACTATAAAACGGCAACAGAACCGGCTTGCGCGAAAAGGCCAGAAAGCTTGCAAACAGGAACGCCAATCCGGCAAGCGCGTAATAGAAGCTCCCGCCGACCGCAATCAGCCATGCACCGCCAACAGCAAGCGCAAGACCGATCAAAGCCAGAAGGCCTGATGTCACTAGATTAATCATGGGGTAACCCTCGGCTAAATGAGGTCGCCAACCGTCATCAAAGACAGTGGACCGGAACTTGAGTCTTCAAAGAGGTTTAACCACAAACGCCTGAAAACCTTGCAAGTTCCACCGAGGACAAAAAAATCCCACCGTCAGCCATGAGCCGGTGGGATGTGTTGATTGCGGTGCGTTCGCAATTAGTGGTGGGTTTCGATGACCATGCCGCTTTTGACAACCTCGGTAATCGTCACACCCAGATTTTCGTCGACGACAACCAGTTCCCCGCGGGCGACCAGTCGGTTGTTGACGTAGATATCAACCGGCTCCCCCACGCGACGGTCCAGCTCGAGCACGGCACCACGGGTCAGGCGCATCAATTGCGCGACCTGGATCTGGCTTTTGCCAATCACCGTTGACACACGCACAGGCACGTCATAGGCCGCCCCAATGTCAGAGGCCCCCATACGTACGCTAAACGGGTCCTTATCGTCGTCAGCCATGATCTCGCGCCATCCCGTCAAATCGAAAGAATCGTGAAGCTTGTATCTTAAAGGTGAGCTTTGAAAAAAGTGTTAGCAAGCCCAATCTGATAAAATCGACGATTGCTGATCGGTTCTGAAAATGTATCGGCACAATTTTACTGTCGTTTTTTGTATTATATTGCCCTAAACAGATGACGATTCCGGGCCAAACTTGGCCAAAAGTGATCCAACCAGACGTCAGGATGTTTCATGCCTTATGACCGCCAATGGGTGGCCGACGCCATCAGCACGATTGAAGCCGATTTCAACCGGTCTGCCGATACCCATCTGATCCGCCTTGATCTGCCAAAGCTTGGTGACATTGGCCTGTACCTAAAAGATGAGTCGACCCATCCATCCGGCAGCCTCAAACATCGTCTGGCCCGGTCGCTGTTTCTCTATGGGCTGTGCAATGGCTGGATCAACAAGGACACCCCGATCATCGAGGCATCCAGTGGCTCGACCGCCGTGTCAGAGGCCTATTTCGCCCGCCTTCTTGGCCTGCGCTTTATTGCGGTGATGCCGAAATCCACATCACAGCAAAAAATCGATCAGATCGCCTTTTATGGCGGCGAAAGCCATCTGGTTGATCACAGCGGCCAGATTTATGAAGAATCACAACGTCTGGCGCGCGAATTGGGTGGCCATTACATGGACCAGTTCACCTATGCCGAACGCGCGACCGACTGGCGCGGCAACAACAACATCGCCGAAAGCATCTTTGATCAGCTCAAACGCGAACCCCACCCCATTCCACGCTGGATCATTGTTGGTGCCGGAACGGGCGGCACGTCATCGACCATCGGGCGCTATATCCGTTATGGCCGAAGCCTTGGTCAGGGCTGCGAGCTTTGCGTGGCTGACCCGGAAAACTCGGTTTTCTATGATGGGTATGAAACCGGCGACTGTTCGGTCACCAACAGCAAGGGATCGCGCGTCGAAGGCATCGGTCGTCCGCGGGTCGAACCCAGCTTTAACCCGACCGTGGTTGATCGCATGTACCGCATCCCCGACGCAGCAAGCTTTGCGGCCCTCTATTACCTGAAAAAGCATCTTGGGCGGCGCTGCGGCGGATCGACGGGCACCAACCTGATCGCGACCCTGTCGCTGATCTCGGAAATGAAGAAAGCCGGTCAAACCGGGTCGGTCGTGACCTTGCTCTGTGATGGCGGGGATCGCTATTGCGATACCTATTACAATCCCGACTGGCTCAAGGCGCAGAACATCGACCTGACACCGTGGACAGATGCACTCGACCGTTTTGATGAAACAGGTCTGTTTGACATGCCGCTTGATCATTGCAGCGGCTATGCCGGGCGTTAAGCAACCTAAGCCTCACCAATCTGCGAACACAAAAAAAGACGGGCGGTTAAACCGCCCGTCAGTCTTATCAGGGGAAGCTTCTCAGGGAGGAGAGACAGTCCTTAGCCGGTTACCGCAATCTTGCGCGGTTCGGGCTTCTGTTCTGCTACCTTTGGAAGAGTAAGCAACAGAACACCGTTCTTGAAGGATGCGGTGATATTGTCGGCATCAATGGTGTCATTCAGGCGGAAGGACCGCTTGAAGCTGCCATAGCTGCGCTCGACAACATGGGCGCCATCCTTGCTTTCACGGCTGAATTTCTTCTCGCCGGTGATGGTCAGAACACCGTCAAGCACTTCGACATTGACGTCATCCTGTTCAACGCCCGGGAGTTCGGCGGAAAGCTCAAAATGATCTTCGCCGTCATAGATGTCGATCCGTGGGCTCAGCAACGGTTGGGTCGCTTCGCCTTCTTCGGAAGATACCTGTGCCGACGGGGCTGCACGGTGACCAAAGATCGAACCGATCATGCGGTCAACGTCACGGGAAATAAGAGTGAAAGGATCACCGTAAGTCGGTGCAGAAGACGGACGACGGGATCCATTAAGAGTCTGAAGACCAGTCATTGTAGTACCCTCCATTACAGACGAGTATTCTTGCGCCATCAGTCCAGACCAGGCTGCAACCTTGACGCGTATCGGGGCACCATGCCCCTTTCCGATCTTGAGATAGATCGGGTGAAAATTTCCGCAAGTGGGTCGATGCATTTTTTTGCGAATTTTTGATTTTTTCTGATCGCCTGCTTGAACAAATTCCTTCTGGCATTCCATTCCCTGGAAAAATTCAACATGACGCTGGCGCCCGCCCCGCCCTCGGATTAGCTTCATCCCATTGATTGGCGCACGCGCGCCACCGTCCGAGTTAAAGGAACGCATATGAGCACTCTTTTCACCCCGCTTTCACTGGGCAAGCTATCCCTTGATAACCGCATTATCATTGCACCGATGTGTCAGTATTCCGCCGATAACGGCAAGGTTACCCATTGGCATGACATGCATCTGGGCAATCTGGCGCAATCGGGTGCCGGTCTTCTGATTATCGAAGCCACCGCCGTCCAACCCGAAGGACGCATTACCTATGGCGATGTCGGCCTGTGGGATGACGAAACCGAGGCAGCACTTGGTAAAACGCTTAAAGCTGTGCGCAGCCATTCCAACATGCCGATTGCGGTTCAGCTGGCCCATGCCGGGCGAAAGGCATCTTGTGAAAAACCGTGGCTCGGGGGCCATGCCCTTTCCCCGGACCATGAAAATGGCTGGCAGGTCTCAGCCCCCTCTGCCGTACCATTCCGTGACGGCGACCCAATCCCCGAGGCAATGACAAAATCACGCATTGCAGAAATCATCCAAGCCTTTGTCGAGGCGGCTGAACGGTCCGTCCGGTTGGGTTTTGACGCGATTGAAATTCATGGCGCGCATGGTTATTTGCTCCATCAATTCCTGTCACCGCACGCCAACAAGCGTGACGATGAATATGGCGGTTCCTTTGAAAACCGCACGCGCATCGTGATCGAAATCTATGACGCCATCCGCAAGGCCGTTGGCACGGACTATCCGCTCGGCATCCGTATTTCGGCAACCGACTGGGTCGACGGAGGCTGGGATATCGATCAAAGCGTCGCGCTGGCAAAACTCCTCAAGGACCGCGGATGCGATTTTATCGACGTTTCATCGGGCGGCCTGCATATCGATCAGCAAATCCCGCTCGGCCCCAATTATCAGGTCCCGTTTGCCGCCCGCATCAAGGCCGAAACCGGCATGACCACAATTGCGGTCGGCCTGATCACCGAGGCCGAACAGGCAGAAGCCATCACCTTTACCGGTCAGGCCGATGCCATCGCCCTTGCGCGCGGCATTCTCTATGACCCACGCTGGCCGTGGCATGCCGCCGCAACGCTGGGCGCCGAAGTCAAGGCCGCCCCGCAATATCTGCGCTGTCAGCCCCGCACGCTTAAAAAGCTGTTTGGCTGACACCTTTTGAATTCAGCAAAGAGCCCGCCAGTGTGCGGGCTCTTTTTTATTGCCACTTATACAAAAAAAAGGGGCCCGCCAATGGCGAGCCCCTTCCCTTATGCGATAGGTCGGTTGGGTAAGACTTAGAAGCCCATGCCACCCATGCCGCCCATACCACCCATGCCGCCCATGTCAGGCGCACCGCCAGCCGGTTTGTCTTCGGCTTTCTCGGCGATCATGCATTCGGTGGTGATAAGCAGACCAGCGACCGATGCTGCGTCCTGCAGAGCAGTACGAACAACTTTGGCCGGGTCGATGATGCCAGCTTTGACGAGGTTGGTGTATTCGCCCTTCTGAGCGTCGTAACCGAACTCTACGTCGTCCTGCTCAAGCAGTTTGCCAGCAACAACAGCGCCGTCTACGCCAGCGTTCTGTGCGATCTGGCGAACCGGTGCCTGCAGGGCACGGCGAACGATGTCAACACCGATGGTCTGGTCGTGGTTTTCACCTTCAAGGCCTTCGAGCGCCTTGACGGAGTACAGCAGAGCCGTACCACCACCAGCAACAATGCCTTCTTCAACAGCAGCGCGGGTCGCGTGCAGGGCATCGTCAACGCGGTCTTTGCGTTCTTTCACTTCGATTTCCGAAGCGCCACCGATTTTGATCACTGCAACGCCGCCTGCGAGTTTCGCGAGACGTTCCTGCAGTTTTTCACGATCGTAGTCAGAGGTGGTTTCTTCGATCTGGGCGCGGATCTGGCCAACGCGTGCTTCGATCTGTGCTTTCTCACCGGCACCATCAATGATGGTGGTTTCTTCTTTGGTGATGGTAACCGATTTCGCGGTACCAAGCATATCGAGGGTGACGCTTTCCAGCTTGATGCCGAGATCTTCGGAGACAACCTGACCACCGGTAAGGATGGCGATGTCTTCGAGCATGGCTTTACGACGGTCGCCGAAGCCCGGTGCTTTGACAGCAGCGATTTTCAGACCACCGCGCAGCTTGTTGACAACCAGGGTTGCCAGTGCTTCGCCTTCGATGTCTTCAGCAATGATCAGAAGCGGCTTGCCGGACTGAACGACCGACTCAAGCAGCGGAAGGATCGGCTGAAGCGAGGAGATTTTCTTGTCGAACAGCAGGATGTACGGAGCATCCATTTCTGCGACCATTTTCTCCGGGTTGGTTACGAAGTACGGAGACAGGTAACCACGGTCGAACTGCATGCCTTCGACAACGTCGAGTTCGGTGTGCAGGCCTTTGGCTTCCTCAACGGTGATAACGCCTTCGTTGCCAACTTTTTCCATGGCTTCTGCGATCATGTCGCCGACTTCACGGTCACCGTTAGCAGAAATGTTACCAACCTGTGCGATCTCATCGCGACCGGCAACTTTACGTGCACGGCTCTGGATGGATTCGATCACTTTGGTGGTCGCAAGGTCGATACCGCGCTTCAGGTCCATCGGGTTCATGCCGGCAGCAACAGACTTGTTGCCTTCACGAACGATGGCCTGTGCCAGAACGGTTGCGGTCGTGGTGCCGTCACCAGCCAGATCGGCGGTTTTCGACGCGACTTCGCGAACCATCTGTGCGCCCATGTTTTCGAACTTGTCGGTCAGTTCGATTTCTTTGGCGACCGAAACACCGTCCTTGGTCACGCGCGGTGCGCCAAAGGACTTTTCGATAACAACGTTACGACCTTTCGGGCCGAGGGTCACCTTGACAGCATCTGCCAGGATGTCGACACCGCGCAGCATTTTGGCACGTGCGTCAGTGGAGAATTTTACTTCTTTAGCAGCCATAATATTCTTTCCTCTCTATGAGACGGATGAACGTGGACAAATCACCCAAACGGGCTGACTTAGTCCATGATGCCCATGATGTCGGATTCTTTCATGATCAACAGCTCTTCGCCGTCGACCTTGACTTCGGTGCCCGACCATTTGCCAAACAGGACTTTGTCACCTGCTTTGACGTCGAGGGCTACGACCGAGCCATCTTCTTTGCGAACGCCAGAACCAACAGCGATGACTTCGCCTTCCTGCGGTTTTTCTTTGGCGGTATCCGGAATAATGATGCCACCGGCAGTTTTGGTGTCGGATTCGACACGACGTACCAGTACTCGATCATGCAGCGGACGGAACTTCATTTTAGACAACTCCGTGTTTAAGCTAAGGCTCGTTAATAACTAAGACTAACCGGGATGAGCCCGTATTAGCACTCACCCCCGGCGAGTGCTAACAGCATTTATTGGAGTACCAGTTCAAAGTCAATAGGGAGATGTAAAAAGACGCAGAAATGTCACGATTTTTGGCGATTTCCGCATGCGGAGCGCAGCAAAAATCCGCCCCCGTTTTAAAGCGGGCTGATCAAAACATTTTCATGCCCGGGATACAAGCCCCCGCACCACGCCGCAGAAGAATATATATCGGACTGTCACACTTGCTTTTGTCAAAGGGCTGTTTGGCAGATCCGGTTTAGGCGACGAAGATGCATGGTTCAAACACCTATGAAAAAGCGGGTTTCACGTCTAAGCTCCAACCAAAGAATACAAATAACGTCCAATGACCGCGCAAACACCCGGATTGCAAAAAATGTCGTGCAGTAAAAATTCATCGGCCCTGACGTCCGGGCCTTCAGGCAAGCGACAGGATCTGATCGCTCCCGCTTTTCTGTTGCTGGCCCTTGTCGGGTTGTTTTCTTCACAAACAATCAGCACTGATGCCTGGGGCGATGAGGCTGATGTCGAATGCCCGAAAAAGATCGCCTATGTCGAAAATGACCCGATGTCGCAGAAGTCGATTGTCATCCTGCAGAAACTCTATGCTGATCTCGGCTGCCCGCTTCAGGCCGTCAAACTGCCGGGGCGTCGCGGCCCCTTGCATTTCAATGAAGGTCTGGTGGACGGTGAATTGCTGCGTGCGGTTGCAGCTGAAAAGAACTATTCGCGCGCCTTTGTCAGATCATCGGTTGCCCTGCGCGAGATCGCAAACCGGCTTTGGCGCAATCCGAACGATCAAGACCCGTCAACGCCGATTGCCTTTACGCTCGGCGTGATATGGCAGGAAAAGTACGTCCATGCCGATACGGCCAAAACCGGCATCACGCACAAGCCAATGATGTATAATACCGAAAAGCACCAGGCCTATGCCGAAGGGCGCATCACGCGTTTTCTGTCCGCAGATAGCAATATCGACGACATGCTGACACAGGGCATCCTGGGCAACACACCAGCACCGGTAATCGAGGAAACAATTTCGGTCTTGCCGCTTTATCATTATCTTGGCGCGGAATTCGCCCCCTTCATGAAAAAGTTCTCTGCCCTCGTCGCGCTAACGGATCCATTTCGCAAGGACCAGAATCAGTAATCGCAACGACGGGTGCCGCAGCTTTGATAAAGCCGACCGCCCATTCAATTGCCAAGCTCAGAATTTTATAAAAATGCGCATATGCACGAAGGCCAAGCTTCTGCTATCCATAGTCTGGACGAATTATTTTACCCTGCACAAGGCAGCACGGATGCAATTTGAAGAGCTGGAAATTCCCGATGTTAAGCTGATCTTCCCGAAGAAATTTGGCGATGAGCGGGGTTTTTTCTCTGAAACCTATAATCTGGAAGCCTTTGCCAAAGCTGGCATCGATCCGCAGTTTGTGCAGGACAATCACTCTTTATCGAGCAATGTCGGTGTGCTGCGAGGACTGCATTTTCAATGCCCGCCCTTTGCCCAAGACAAGCTGGTTCGGGTCATCAGAGGCCGCATTCTGGATGTCGCAGTCGACATTCGCGCCAAGTCAAAGACGTTCGGGAAATGGGTATCGACTGAAATCAGCGCAGAAGACTGGAACCAGATATTCATTCCCGCCGGTTTCGCCCACGGCTTTGTCACGCTCGAGCCGAACACGGAAGTGAACTACAAGGTATCAGCACCTTATGCTCCGGAAAGCGAACGCGCGATCATGTGGAATGATCCGGACCTTGGCATCGACTGGCCGTTTGACGAAAACCAGGTCACGCTGTCGGCAAAAGACGAGAAAGCCATGAGTTTTGCGAGCTATCGAGAGAACCCGGTATTCTAGTTCCGCTCACAGGATATCGTAGGTTCGCAGAACCGTCTGAAGATATGCCTTGTAAGAGCTTGCGCCAAACTCACTCGCAAGCTTTTCAAACTGTTCGACCGTGATCATGCCCTTTCTCAGCGCGATTTCTTCAGGACAGGCAATCTTGAGGCTTTGGCGGCTCTCGACGGTACGGACAAAATTGGCGGCCTCAAGCATCGCAGCGTGCGTTCCCGTATCCAACCAGGCATAGCCCCTGCCCATCTTCTCGACCTTAAGCGTGCCACGCTTAAGGTAAGCCTTGTTAACATCGGTAATTTCAAGCTCACCACGCTTGGACGGCTTGATCGATTTGGCAATGTCGACAACATCTGAGTCGTAAAAATACAACCCCGTCACGGCGAAATTCGATTTGGGGTTGGCCGGTTTTTCCTCGATATCCAGGGCCACACCATTGCGGTCAAACTCGACCACGCCATACCTTTCGGGATCCTGAACGTAATAGGCAAACACGCTCGCCCCATCGGATTGGGCCATGGCGTTGCCCAACAATTTCGTCAGGTCGTGCCCAAAATAGATATTGTCACCCAAAATCAAACAGCACGGATCGTTCCCAACAAAATCCGCACCGACAATAAACGCATCGGCAAGGCCGCGGGGTTCAGGCTGAACCGCATATTGAAGGCTGATCCCCCATTTCGAACCATCACCGAGCAGATCTTTGAACAGCGGCACATCGCGGGGCGTGCTGATAATCAGGATGTCTGTGATTCCCGCCAGCATCAATGTGGTCAGCGGATAATAGATCATCGGCTTGTCATAGACGGGCTGCAGCTGCTTGGAGACAACCAGTGTCGAAGGGTGCAAACGCGATCCTGTACCGCCTGCCAGTATGATCCCTTTACGCATCCGAATTTTCCTTCCCAAGCCCTCTAATAACAGCCGTCAGGCTGTCCTCTACATTTGGCAACTTGATACCAAACGTATCATTGATAAGCCTGCAAGACATTACAGAGTATTCTGGCCTTTTTGCCGCCGTTGGAAATTCCGAGGACTTGATTGGCAAAACCACACAATCTTTGCCTTTCCAATCCTCACCCCACTCCTGCAAAGCGATCTTGTGAATGCTTTTGCCAAACTCAAACCATGTCATTTCTTGATCTGAGGTCAGGTGATAGGTGCCGAATTTATCAAACTCGGCAGAGATCGCCACACAACAAAGCTCCAGAATCGCATGTGCCAGATCATGGGCGCTTGTCGGGCATCCGGTCTGATCATCGACAATTCGAACTTCATCCCTTTGCGCCATCAGATTAAGCATGGTTTTGACGAAGTTTTTCCCAAACTGGCTATAGACCCAAGATGTGCGCAAAATCAGATAGTTTTGGAGTGTCTCTTTTACGGCAACTTCACCCGCAAGCTTGCTGTTGCCGTAAACACCCAAGGGCGAGACAGCATCTTCCTCGCGATAAGGCTTTGTTCCCTTCCCGTCGAAAACATAATCCGATGAGACATGGATCAGCGAGACGGAGCGTTTGGCAAGGGCCTGCGCCATTGCGCGAACCGCATCGCCGTTAACCTTGAACGCGATATTTTCCTGCTGCTCAGCCAAATCGACCGCAGTGTAGGCCGCTGCATTGACAACAATATCCGGGTGCACGCTGTCGATAACGGGCTCGATTTGGGACGCATCCTCAAGATCACATTCTTCCCGACCAACAAAGGTCAGTTGGGCTTTGGGAAATTCATGCGCGGATGCAGCCAGACACCTGGCAAGCTGACCATTTTTGCCAAAGACCAGTATTCTAGGCATCGGCTTGCCCCTTGGCACTTCCCAGACGTTCTCCGGCATATTTGTTCTGTAAAATCGGCTCCCACCATGCGCGATTGTTCACATACCACTCAATGGTTTGCCGCAGGCCGGTTTCGAAATCGTATTTCGGCTTCCAACCCAACTCATTCTGCATTTTGGTTGGATCGATGGCATAGCGCCAATCGTGACCGGGACGGTCCTTTACATATGTCACCGCGCCATCAAAACTGTCGAATGCGATGTCCGGTATGATCGCGCGGACTGTATCGAATATCCGTTTCACGACATCGATATTGGTCAGTTCGTTACAGCCGCCAACATTGTATTTCTCGCCAATGCGGCCTTCGGTCAGGATCTTGACCAGTGCCTCTGCATGATCTTCAACATGCAGCCAGTCGCGCGTATTCAAACCCTCGCCATAAACCGGAAGCTTCCTGCCATGCAGCAGGTTCAGCACCATCAACGGGATCAGCTTTTCCGGGAACTGAAACGGCCCGTAATTGTTGGAACAATTGCTGATGACGATGGGCAATCCATAGGTATGGTGCCACGCCTGCACCAGATGATCCGAACTTGCCTTGCTGGCAGAATAAGGTGAGGTCGGCGCATAAGCCGTTTCTTCGGTGAACAGCCCTTCGCTGCCAAGCGATCCATAAACCTCGTCTGTCGAAATATGGTGGAACCGGAATGTCGCTCGCCTGCCTGCCGACAGCTTCTCAAAATAGGCGCGTGCGACGTCAAGCAGGGTAAAGGTGCCAACCACATTGGTCTGAATGAAATCAGCCGGTCCGTCGATCGAACGATCAACATGACTTTCCGCCGCCAGATGCATCACCGCATCGGGCTGGAATTCATCAAACAGTTTGGCAATGGCGTCCCGGTTGCAGATATCCTGATGGGCAAAATGGTAGTTATCGCGTGCGGAAATTGACGCCAACGTCCGCAGATCACCCGCATAGGTCAGTTTATCGATATTAAGGACTTCATAGCCCTTCAACCCGGTCATCAGCCGACAAACAGCAGACCCGATAAAACCTGCACCGCCCGTCACGATAACTTTCATTTTGCTCTCATTGAAAATTTGTGGCTTGGAACCGACGTCGTCACTACGAGATTACATTGCGCAAACGATAGTGTCGAACCTTCGGTTAACTTATTGCAAAGAAATGTTACTTTTGTGCACCTTTCGTGTCGCCATCCCATAAAGCGCAAACAAAATGCCGGACGCGATTGCATCCGGCATTTTTTGATAATTTTGAATAATCGCGGTGATTATTCAACCGTTACTGATTTCGCAAGGTTGCGTGGCTGATCGACATCGGTGCCTTTGTGGACTGCAACATGATAGGCCAGCATCTGAACCGGGATGGTGTAAAGGATCGGTGCGACGAAGTCGGCGACCTTGGGCAGCTCAACCGTGGCAGAGGCCATATCACCCAGCTTGGCAAGCCCCGGCGCATCCGAGATAAAGATCACCCGTCCGCCACGTGCCGCCGCTTCCTGCATGTTGGATGCGGTTTTTTCAAACAGCTCGTCAGACGGCGCAATGACAATGATCGGAACCGACTGGTCAATCAGGGCAATCGGGCCGTGCTTCATTTCACCCGCTGCATAACCTTCGGCGTGGATATAGGAAATTTCCTTGAGCTTGAGCGCCCCTTCCATCGCGATCGGATAGCCAAGACCACGACCGAGATAAAGCACATCGCGCGCATCGGCGACATCAAGGGCAAGCTGCTTGAGCGCTTCATCATGATGCAGGACCTCGGCAGCATGTTTCGGCACCTCGGTGAGTGCGGTTACGATTGCTGCTTCCTCGTCCTTGGCAAGGGTGCCGTTTTCGCGTCCGATGGTCACCGCGAGGCAAGCCAGGACAGTCAGCTGCGTGGTGAACGCCTTGGTCGACGCCACCCCGATTTCCGGGCCGGCATAGGTCAGAAGCACCACGTCACTTTCGCGCGCAATCGTGCTTTCGGGCACGTTGACGATGGAAACGATCTTCTGGCCCTTGGATTTGGCGTAGCGAAGGGCAGCCAGCGTATCAAGCGTCTCGCCCGACTGCGAAATAAACAGGGCAACGCCACCCTTTGGCAGCGGAGGGCAGCGATAGCGGAACTCGGATGCGACATCGACATCGACACCAAGACCGGCATAGCGTTCCACCCAATGCTTTGCCACCAGACCGGCGTAATAGGACGTGCCGCAAGCGACAATCGTCAGGCGCGACGCATCGGCAAAGGAAAACGGCATGTCCGGCAGCTTGATGGTCTGGGTCGCCGGATTGATGAAGGCATGCAGGGTATCGCCAATCACCGCAGGCTGCTCGAAGATTTCCTTCTGCATGAAGTGATTGTAATTGCCCTTACCCATCATGGCACCCGAAACCGCCGACAGCTTGGTTTCGCGGGTGACGTCTTCGTCATTTTCATCGCGCACCTGAACGCTATCGCGGGTCATTTCGACCCAGTCGCCTTCTTCAAGATAGATCAGTTTGTTGGTCAGGTGCGACAGCGCCATCGCGTCCGAACCAAGATACATCTCGCCCTCGCCCAAACCAACGGCAAGCGGCGTTCCACGACGGGCACCAAAGATGACGTCATGCTGACCGGCAATCATGATCACCAGCGCAAAGGCACCTTCAATGCGGTGCAGGGTCGCGGCCACGGCGTCACGCGGGCTTTTGCCCTGATCAAGGAAATCGGACACCAGATGCACGACCACCTCGGTATCGGTGTCGGTGGCAAATACCCGCCCCTTGGCAGTAAGCTCCGCCTTGATTTCCTGGAAGTTTTCGATGATGCCGTTATGAACAACGGCAACCTTGCCATCGGTATGCGGATGGGCGTTGTTTTCGGTCGGAACACCATGGGTTGCCCAGCGGGTGTGGCCAATACCAACATCACCAGCAAGCGGTTGGTCCGCCAAACGGTTGGCAAGATTGATCAGCTTGCCTTCTGCGCGGCGGCGTTCGATATCGCCATTGACCAGGGTCGCAATCCCGGCACTGTCATAACCGCGATATTCAAGACGTTTGAGGCCTTCAAGAATGCGATCGCTAACGCTGTCTTTGCCGATAATCCCGATAATGCCGCACATATTGGTTTTCTTCCTGCTTTATATCGCGTGTCGTCTGGCCACCCGTAAATGTGGGCGGCAATTTCAAAATCTTTGTTTTGGGCTATTTCTTGCCGGTCAGTTCGCGCATTTTTTCGCGAAACTTGGCCGCCCAGCCCTTTTTCTCGATCCTCTCGGCCCGGGTCAGGGTCAATGCGTCGGCTTCGACCTTGCCGGTGATCGTGCTGCCCGCGCCAACAATTGCGCCATCGCCAATTTCGACGGGGGCGACAAGCGACGAGTTGGAGCCAATAAACGCCCCTGCCCCGATGTCGGTATGCTGTTTGCGGAAACCGTCATAATTGCACGTGATCGTCCCGGCGCCGATATTGGCCTTGGCACCGACACGGGCATCGCCGATATAGCTCAGATGATTGACCTTGGCCCCGGCCTCAAGCACGGCCTTCTTGATCTCGACAAAGTTGCCAACCCGCGCCCCGGCACCGATTTCAGCCCCCGGACGCAAACGGGCATACGGCCCGATATCGGCACCATTGCCAACCACACAGCTTTCAAGATGGCTGAACGCCTTGATCACGACATTGTCGCCGACGGTCACACCGGGTCCGAAGACAACATTCGGCTCAACAATGACGTCACGGCCAAGCTTGGTATCGGCACTGAAAAATACCGACGCCGGATCAACCAACGTCGCGCCCTCAGCCATTGCGGCTTCGCGCAAGCGATTTTGCAGGATGGCTTCGGCGACGGCCAACTGGGTGCGGGAATTGACACCAAGTGTCTCTGCCTCGTCCACCTCGACCGCGACACAGCTTTGGCCGTTCTTTTGCGCCACTTCGACCGCATCGGTCAGGTAATATTCACCCTTGGCATTGGCGTTATCAATCGCCTCAAGGGTTGTGATCATGTCCTCGGCCTTAAAACACATCACACCGGAATTACAGAAATTGATCTGACGCTGCGCGTCGTCGCATTCCTTGTCCTCGACAATCGCGGTCAGGTTGCCGTTCTGATCTGTGACCAAACGGCCATAAGCGGTCGGGTCTTCGGGCCGGAAGCCCAGAACCGCCACCGCATGATCATTTTCTTCGCGCGCGGCAACAAGGCGGGCCAGTGTTTCGGCGGTAAAAAGCGGGCTGTCAGCATAGAGCACCAGAACATTGCCCGTAAGCCCCTTCAAGCCATCCTTGGCAGCAAGAACGGCGTGCGCAGTGCCAAGGCGATCTGTTTGTTCAAAGGTTGGATGCGGTGCAACGGTCTTGATCAGGTCCGGCATATCCGGGCCGACAACGACCATGGTCTTTGCGGCCTTCAGGTGGGAAGCGGTATCAATCACGTGACCCACCATCGGCTTGCCCGCGACCTTGTGCATGACTTTGGGCATTGCGCTTTTCATGCGCGTGCCCATCCCGGCGGCCAAAACAACAACACTCAGTTCAAGCGACATTTATAACCCTGTTGGCTGCGCCATTCCGCAGCATCCCCTTTGCAGGCACCATCACGATGAAGTGTGATGCAAATATTCCCGTTCGCAGCAAGTCTTAGAACATATTCCCGGACAGCAAAAGCCCATAAAGAATCACGTTTTGTTACCAGCTGTTAGCAGATGTTACCGATTGTTAATGGCACGGTTTCCGTTAAGTTCCTATAAACCATGCTGCACTTGTCACCACTGCCGCTAATTCACATCCAAGGAGCCCCACCCGATGGCCAAATTCATTCTGTTCGACCTTGATGGCACCCTGATTGACGGCGTCGATGACATCCTGTTTGCGATGAATGATTTGCTGGCGGCCCACGGGCATGCGCCACTTGTTCGTCATGATATTGAAGCCATGCTGGGTGATGGCACATGGATGCTGACCAAACGCGCCTTTGCCGCACGCGGATCAGAGCCCTCTGACGCGATGCTTGATGAACTCAACATCGATTTCAACGCGCGATATGTCGAAACCGACTACGCCTATACCCGCCTGTTTGAAAATGCCGAAACGGTCCTGCGCCAACTGAAGTCAGATGGCTGGACTATTGCGCTGGCGTCGAACAAACCCGAAGCGCCGTGCAAGGCAATCCTTACCAAGCTTGGCGTTGCCGATCTGTTTAGCGTCATCGCTGGTGGCGACAGCTTTGAGGTCAAAAAGCCTGATGGCCGTTTCCTTGGCTTTGTGCTGGGGCAGCTTGGTTTTGATAAATCAACCGACACCGCCATCATGGTCGGCGATCACGCCAATGATGTAAACGCCGCCCGTGCGGCAGGCATTCATGCGATTGCCGCTGCCATGGAAGTCGATGACGCCCGGGCCAAATCGCTTGGTGCGGATGCGGTTGTGACCGCCTATGCCGACCTTGTATCGGCGATGAACGGTATTGCTAATCGCGCCTGACAAAGCAAAACCGGCCAGCAATTCAATACTGGCCGGTCTGGAGTGGATCACATACCGCCCCCCGCGGCATGTGATCTGGGAAATCAAATCCCGACAGGATCAATCAATGACTGTCTTTGGGGATTGCCTTGCCGCGATGACCGACGAGGAAGTCGAAGTCGGCCCCGCGATCTGCACCGATGACCGATTTGTAATAGAGCGAGGCATAGCCGCTTTCCGGAACCGGAACGCTGTTTTTCCAGTCTTTCAGGCGCTGGGCCAGCTCTTCATCACTGATATCGAGATGCAGGCGACGGTTGGGGACATCAAGCTCGATCATGTCGCCATTCTTAACGACGGCCAACGGTCCGCCTGCCGCGGCCTCGGGCGAGGTATGAAGCACCACTGTGCCATAGGCCGTGCCGCTCATGCGGGCATCTGAAATACGGACCATGTCGGTGATGCCTTTACGCAGCACCTTGGGCGGCAGGCCCATATTACCGACCTCTGCCATGCCCGGATAGCCTTTCGGACCGCAGTTTTTCAGAACCATGATGCAGGTTTCATCGATATCAAGGTCCTCGTCATAGATCTTGGCCTTGTAATCATCGATGTCTTCAAACACCACAGCGCGCCCACGATGGGTCAGAAGTTCCGGGGTTGCGGCCGACGGTTTCAGGACCGCACCATTCGGTGCGAGGTTGCCTTTGACAACGGCGATGCCGCCACTAGCCGTCAGGGCCTTTTCGAACGGACGAATAACGTCCTCGTTCCAGTTGCGGACATCCTTGACCTGTTCCCACATGGTTTCACCCGATACCGTCAGGGCATCGTTATGAAGCTTGCCAGCCTCGGCCAGCGCCTTGATCACCACAGGCAAACCACCGGAATAGAAGAATTCCTCCATCAGGTAATCACCAGACGGCTGCAGGTTCACAATCGTCGGGATATCACGGCCCAACCGATCCCAGTCATCCAGCGACAGATCGATGCCGACACGTCCGGCAATGGCAAGCAGGTGAATAACCGCATTGGTCGAACCACCGATTGCGCCGTTGACCCGAATGGCGTTCTCGAACGCTTCCTTGGTCATAACATCAGACGGTTTCAGGTCATCCTTGACCATCTGAACGATACGGCGACCGGTAATGTGCGCCATCACGCGACGGCGGCTGTCGACGGCCGGAATGGCCGCATTGCCCGAAAGCGCCATGCCAAGCGCCTCGGCCATGCTGGCCATGGTCGATGCGGTACCCATGGTGTTGCACGAGCCCGGCGACCGCGACATGGCAATTTCAGCTTCAAGGAAATCTTCGGTGCTGATCTTGCCAGCCTTGCGGTCCTCGGAAAGCTGCCAAAGCGATGTGCCTGACCCTATATCCTCGCCACGCCATTTGCCATTGAGCATCGGCCCACCGGTGACAACAATCGCCGGGATATCAACACTGGCAGCCCCCATCAGAAGCGACGGCGTGGTTTTATCGCAGCCCACCATCAGGACAACGCCATCAAGCGGCGTTCCGCGCAGCATTTCCTCGACATCCATCGAGGCCAGGTTACGGAACATCATCGCAGTCGGGCGCAGCGTGCTTTCACCGGTTGAAAAAACCGGGAATTCAAGCGGGAGACCACCGGCCTCGTAAATGCCGTGTTTGACGCGTTCGGCCAAATCGCGCAGATGGGCGTTACACGGGGTCAGTTCCGACCAGGTGTTACAAATGCCGATCACCGGACGTCCGTCAAACAGATCCGATGGCAAACCCTGGTTCTTCATCCAGCTGCGGTGATAGATATTGTCCTTGCTGGTTCCGCCGAACCATCCCTCTTGCGAGCGGAGGGTACGCGGCCAGGGTGCCGGTTTGAACTTCGTCATGCCCGTTTTCCTTTTTGACTTATTATCGTGACGGATCCGGTGGTGTGCGGTTGGGATGGTCGCACACAGGACTTTGAACGACACGCATCAGCAACCGGTGCCATAAACCAATTATGGTGAAACCGGTTGGTGTGACCCCGATGCGTATCGTTCCGCGTCATCGTGTTGTTACGCCTTGTTTTTGTTGTAGACGTCGAGGATCACAGCCGCCAAAAGCACGAGGCCCTTGATCACCTGCTGCCAGTCAATACCGACACCGATAATCGACATCCCGTTATTCATGACACCCATGATCAATGCGCCAACGACGGCACCAATGACCTTGCCAACACCGCCTGACATCGACGCGCCACCAATAAAGACAGCGGCAATAACGTCAAGCTCAAACGCAAGACCGGCCTTTGGCGTTGCCGTATTCAGACGGGCGGCAAAGACCAGCCCGGCAAGGGCGGCCAACATGCCCATATTGGCGAACGTGAAGAAGGTCAGGCGTTTGGTATTGATGCCCGAAAGCTTGGCTGCTTTTTCATTCCCGCCGAGCGCATAGATACGACGACCAAGGGTGGTTGAGTTGGTGATGAAGGTAAAGATCGCAATCAGAACCGCCATGATCACCAGAATGTTCGGCAATCCGCGATAGGTCGACAGCAGATAGGTCACAAACAGGATCGCAATCCCCGCCACCGCATGTTTGATGACAAATACGGCCATCGGTTCTTCGACTGCGGCAAACTTCTCCTGCTTGGCGCGCGAACGCAGACCAAGGATCGGCAGTAATGCCGCCAGGACCACACCCAACGTCATCGAAAAGACGTTAAAGCGTCCCTCGATCAGACCACCAAAGAAGTCCGGGATAAAGCCCGACGACATCGCCTGGAAGCTGTCGGGGAACGGACCAACCGATGCCCCGCCCAGAAGTGCTAGCGTCAAGCCCTTGAACACCAGCATCCCCGCCAGCGTCACAATGAAGGACGGAATGCGCCAATAGGCCACCCAATACCCTTGGGCCGCACCAATGATGGCCCCGGCAATCAGGCAGACCGGCACGACCAGAACGGTTGGCAAATCCCAATTGACGATCATCACCGCAGCCAGCGCACCGATGAAGCCAACGACAGAACCGACCGAAAGGTCAATATTGCCGCCAACAATCACCAGCAACATGCCGACGGCCATGATGATGATATAGCTGTTTTGCAGGAACAGGTTGGTCAGGTTGACCGGCTTGAGCATGATGCCGTCGGTCAGGACCTGGAAGAAGGCCAGAATGGCAACCAGCGCAACAACCATGCCGTATTCACGAATGTGGGTGCGCAGATAGTAGCCGATTGATTTGGTTTCAGTATCCGTCATTGTCTGTTCCTCAGCCTTTCAGGATCATGCGCATGATTGCTTCCTGGCTTGCGTCTTTTGCCGCAAGCTGTCCTTTGATCTCACCTTCGTTCATGACGTAGATGCGATCGCACATGCCCAGAAGCTCCGGCATTTCCGACGAGATCATGATGACCCCCTTACCGTCGGCTGCCAGTTGGTTGATAATCGTATAAATCTCGTATTTCGCCCCGACATCGATGCCGCGCGTCGGCTCATCAAGAATGAGCACCTCGGGTGCAGCAAACAGCCATTTTGACAAAACGACTTTCTGCTGGTTGCCGCCCGAAAGGTTCATCACCTTCTGTGCGACATTGGGGGTTCGAATGTTGATTTTTTCCCGGTATTCCTCGGCAACAGATCGCTCCGCCCCGTCATTGAGAACACCGTTTTCCGAAACACCCGGCAAGTTCGCCAGTGTAATGTTGGTCGTGATGCTTTCTTCAAGGATCAGACCCATTTCCTTACGGTCTTCGGTGACATAGGCCAGTCCCGATGCAATCGCCTTTTCCACGGTCGATACATCGACCGGCGTGCCATTGATCAGGACTTCACCGGAAATATCGGTGCCATAGGACTGACCAAAGATGCTCATGGCAAGTTCGGTCCGACCAGCCCCCATCAGGCCCGCAATACCGACAACCTCACCGGCCGCAACATCAATGCTTACATTGTCGACGACCTTGCGTTCGGGATGCAGCGGATGGGTTGCCGACCAGTTGCGGACTTCCATCAACTTTCCTGAACCGATACTTGGCGTGCGTTCCGGATAGCGGTGCGCCATATCGCGCCCGACCATGTCCTTGACGATATGGTCTTCGGTAATGTTGCCACCGCGCGCATCAAGGGTCGAAATCGCCTTGCCATCACGGATAACCGTGATGCGGTCTGCCACCCGGTTGATTTCATTGAGCTTGTGCGAAATCAGGATCGAGGTAATGCCCTGCGCCTTGAATTCCAGCAACAGATCGAGCAGCTTCTGGCTGTCATTTTCCTGAAGACTGGCGGTCGGTTCATCAAGGATCAGCAGTTTCACTTTTTTCGAAAGCGCCTTGGCGATTTCGACCAGTTGCTGTTTGCCAACACCGATATTGGTGACCAACGTTGCCGGGTTTTCTTTCAAACCGACTTTTGACAGCAACTCACCGGTGCGCGCAAAGGTCGCCGGCCAGTTGATCACGCCATTTTCGCTGATTTCGTTGCCCAGAAAAATGTTTTCGGCAATCGACAGCAACGGCACAAGTGCCAGTTCCTGGTGAATAATGATGATCCCGCGTTCTTCACTGTCGCGGATATCCTTGAATTCCTGCACCCCGCCATCATAAAGGATGTCACCTTCATAGGTTCCGTGCGGATAAACACCGCTCAGCACCTTCATCAGGGTGGATTTACCTGCACCGTTTTCGCCACAAAGCGCGTGGATTTCCCCGCGTTCAACTTTGAGGCTGACATCATCCAGTGCCTTCACACCCGGAAAGGTCTTGGTGATGTTCTTCATTTCCAGGATGGTATCCATCCGGTCCTCCCACTGCCATTGACACTGCAACGGCGTCTTCGTCTGCTTTGGTCTTTGTTTTCCTGGAAACCAGTCGGGCGAGTTGCCCTAGAGCACGTTCAGAAAAGCGGCCCCGGCGCAAACGCCGGGACCTTCAATGCCTAAGCGCTTATTGCACTTCGTCTTTGGTGTAATAGCCTGAACCAATAAGGATTTCTTCCCAATTGGATTTATCAACCATGATCGGCTCAAGCAGGTAGGAAGGAACAACCTTCACACCGTTGTCGTAAGTGCTGGTGTCGTTGATGGTCGGCTTTTCGCCTGCAAGGACACTGTCCACCATCGAGACGGTTACACGTGCAAGTTCACGGGTATCCTTGAAGATGGTGGAATACTGTTCACCAGCCAGGATCGACTTGACCGACGGCAGTTCCGCATCCTGACCGGTCACGATCGGCATTTTCATATCGCCGGAACCGTAACCAACGCCTTTGAGCGAGGACAGGATACCAATCGACAGCCCGTCATACGGCGACAGAACACCATCGACTTCTTCATCGGTGTAATGTGCCGACAGAAGGTTATCCATACGGGCCTGTGCAACCGCACCGTCCCAACGCAGGGTACCGACCGTGTCCATGCCCATCTGGCCGGATTTGATCACGATGGTTCCCTCGTCGATCAGCGGCTGCAGGATCGACATCGCACCGTTATAGAAGAAATACGCGTTGTTATCATCCGGCGAACCACCGAACAGTTCAACATTATAGGGCGGCTTACCCGATTCAATCAGGCCATCAACCAGCGAGGTGGCCTGCTGGACGCCGACCTGGAAGTTGTCGAAGGTGGAATAATAATCGACATTCGGGCTTTCAACGATCAGGCGGTCATAGGCGAAAACCTTGATGCCTGCTGCTGCTGCGTTTTCCAGCGCATTCGAAAGCGTGGTACCGTCAATCGCCGCGATCACCAGGACATCCACGCCCTTAACGATCATGTTTTCGATCTGGGACAGCTGGTTAGGAATATCGTCTTCTGCGTACTGAAGATCGGTTTTGTAGCCGGCAGCTTCAAACTGCTCGACCATGGAATTTCCGTCGGAAATCCAGCGTGCCGAAGATTTGGTGGGCATTGCGATCCCGACATAGCCTTTTTCATCGGCATGGGCGTAACCGCCGGAAATCATCGGGCTCATCATTGCGGCCGCGCCAAAGGCGACCCCTGCCATTACGGCACCGAGACGTTTCATAGCTATCCTCCCTAAAAGACACGGCATACATGCCATTATTCTTTACGCCCGACTTTCACAGGCATTCGTGACCTGCATACGTCGTGTCTTTGTTTTCAATTGATATTGCATCCTATTTCCCAAAGGACACGGCGCCATTATTCAGACGCCCTACATAACAATCAAATAAACATTTTCGAAACTTGCATATCAAAATTGATATACTAAGATCACGCCATACCGGAGGAATCCATCATGGCCAAGACATCCAATCTGCTCCCGCTCAGTTCCGCGAAATCCCTGCTTTTCCGCTCTGGAAACCTGTTTCAGCGTGGCTTGAAGCTTAGTCATCTGCGCATGATTGTCGCGATGGAAGAGACCGGTCAGATCAGTCTGGCAGCTGACATGCTCAAGACATCCCAACCGGCTGCCTCTAGACTATTGTCTGAGATGGAAACCATCCTTGAGGCACGCTTGTGCGTCCGCAGTGCGCGCGGGATCGAGATGACCAATGCCGGACGCGCTCTTGCCAGGCGGGCGCGCAGCATGCTGATTGAAATCCGCGAAGCCGAACGCGAGATCGAGGATATCAAACATGGCGGTGGCACTGTCTTTATCGGGGCCGTGACCGCCGCGGCCGTTGAACTGGTGGTGCCTGCCATCCGAAGCGTTCAGGCCGTCAACTCCTTGCTTGAGGCTCATGTTGGCGTCGGGCCATCGCATTTGCTGATCAAGGATTTGCTGGCGGGTGATCATGACTTTGTCATTGGCCGCGTGCCCGAAGACATGGACCCCCGCCTGTTTAACATCCGCGAAATCAGGAGCGAGAAAATCCGCCTGATGGTGCGCACCGGTCATCCGCTGCTTGAAAGCAACAAGCCGATCACGCTGGCACGCCTTGCCCAGTTCGAATGGATCTTGCCGCCACCCGGCAACCTGATGCGTCGCACGATCGAGGATGTGTTTATTTCGCGCCACCTGCCCTTGCCGCATTCGAGTTTGAATTCTGCATCCCTTCTGGTGACGCTGGCGACCCTTGCCGACACCAACGCCATCGCCCCGATGGCCGAGGAAGTCACAACCCTTCTGACCAGTGGCGGGCTGATTACCGAACTGCCCTTTGATGGCGCGATTGAAATCAAACCCTACAGTCTGATCACCGCGCGCGGCCATCGGCTTTCACCTTCGGCACAACTGGTTTCCGATCATATTCTTGCACGCATCGAAAAACCGCATGGCTAGGCTGATCGTCATGCAATTGTTTGCACTGTGAAGCTCTCCAAAACTGGCGTAAGCTTCTGAGACAAAACAAGACATGTTGTGACCGAGAGTAAAACATGCCCGCAAGCCTTCGATATCTCTGCGCCCTGTTCGTCGCCGTCTCGCCCCTGATCGCAACAGGTGCGCACGCCAGTGCGACCGATGACAGCACGGCGGAAATGTCCGATATGGACCGCCCGGCTGCCTTTGCGGTCATGGACATGCGCGCCAGCAGCGCATGGGCGATCAATCACTTTGAATGGCTGGACCCGAACGAAGAAGCACTTGAAACGCTTGTGTTTTCAGCGGGCAAAGGGCCGATGCGGCTTGATTTCGTCATGGACAATATCGTTCCGTCCTATTGCGAACTCCGTCCCGATCCCGAGAATTGCGATGGTCCGGGCGCCCCGGTCAGCTGGATGGAGGATGTCCCGCAAACCATCTGCATGGATATTCCGCTCGTGCTTAAGGCGCGCCACAAGGACGTTTTGAAAAAGGCCGACCTTCTGTGCCTGCAACCGCAAAGCAACCTGCTTTTCCCCGATGACTGGATTGCTGGCAACGGCTGGCCACAAGTCCATCTGCACCAGACCGTGACACCGCGCAAAATCCGCCATGACGGCAACACGGCGATCATTGACCTTGTGATTACCGATGCCATCGCTACGGGCATTGCCAACCTGTCTGAACAGGGCTATGGCCCGGCCAAAATCGGCATGAGTGATGATGAACTGCGCGACGTCATCGGCCCGAACCTCGATACCTTTATTGCCGGTGATGATGAAAGCTGCACCTATCTGCAACGCGATCTGGATCCGTCGGGACTGGGGTACATGGTTCTTGATGGCAAACTTGCCCGGGTGTCGCTTTATGGTGACGAACATGACGTTGCCACAAGCCTCGTGCGCACCCGCAATGGCCTTTCCATCGGATCGACCAAGGAAGACGTTTATGCCGCCTTTGCCGGTCAGACATTAATCGAGGAAGAAAACGAATATCTTGGCCCGGACGGGCGGTATGTCACATGGTGGCAGGATGAGGCCAAAACGCACGGCATCCGCTTTGAGATTGATGAAAACGGCACGGTCATCGCCATTCATGCTGGCAGCGATGCAATCACATTGATCGAAGGCTGCGTCTAATCCCCGACAACCAAGCAGCACCGTATTTTCTTTGCCGTTGACTTGCCATGCCAAGGCGGTAAAAGCGCGTCTTGCGCAAATCATACAGATCTCGCCACTACCCAAAACCAACAACAATATTGCCATCCCCTTGCCGCAAAGCCCGACCAGAACGGCGTGCTTGCGGAGACACGAACACGAATGCAAACACCCATAACGTCCAACCTTGTTGTCCTTACCGGCGGTCCCGGTACGGGCAAAACCACATTGATCAATCATCTTGATGACCGGGGCTTTGACACCCGCCCCGAGGTGGCGCGTGCCATCATCGAAGAGCAGCTTGAACGCGGCGGCACCGCCTTGCCGTGGGAGGATAATGATGCCTATGCCGGGCTGATGTTCCGACGCTCCATCCGTGCCTGGCAAGAAGACATCCAAAATCATCCGCGCACGGTTTTCTGTGACCGCGGCCTGCCCGACACCTTGGCGCATCGAAGACTAAGCGGCCTTCCGGAAAATCCCGATCTGATCCGCGCGATCAATACCTATCGCTATCACCGGGTGGCGTTTGTCCTGCCGCCCTGGTCGGAAATCTACAAAAACGATGCGGCACGGACACAAAGCTTCTCCGAGGCCGTCAGAACATATGTCGTGCTGTGCCGGACCTATCATGAATGCGGCTATGAACTGGTCGAAATTCGCAAAGGCCCGGTCGAACAGCGCGCCGCCCAGATCCTTGCCCGCCTCAAACTCTAAGAAACACGCCCCAAGATGACGCCAAAAAAACCCGCATCCCGATTTACCAAGCGCGCCGTCATGGCATGCACAGCCGCCGTAACGATGATCACCAGCCTGCCGGCCATTGCCGCCTGCTATGACTGGCCGCTGCGCGAACATCGCGGCAATTATGCTTATGACGGTGACACCATCTATGTCGCCATTCCCGGCCTGCCTGATGAGATCGCCAATATGTCGGTGCGCGTGCGCGGGGTCGACACGCCTGAAATGCGCGGCCAATGCGACAGCGAAAAGCAACTGGCGCAAAAGGCCCGCGACTATGCCCGCCAACGCCTGAAAACCGCGACATCGGTTCAATTCTGCGAACCGGAATGGGGGCGTTATGGCGGGCGTGTGGTGGCGTCGGTGCGGATCGATGGCAGCCCGCTTGATCTTGAGCTGATCGAAAACGGCCTTGCCCGCCCCTATGATGGCAAAACCAAACGTCAGCCCTGGTGCCAAGGTTGAGTATCAGGGCTGATCAGATCAGCCTTTGATGTCACTTCGGTGTGAAGTCACTGGACAACGGCGATATTCCAACCATCTTTGCAAACAGGAAATCGCCAGACCGAAGTTCAGAAGGCTAAGTGACGAAATATGAGCAAATATCACAAAGACCCGGATGCCATCCGCGACCTGTCGCCTGAACAGTATTATGTGACACAGGAAAGCGGTACCGAACCGCCATTTCGCAATGATTTCTGGGATCACAAGGAAGACGGGCTTTATGTCGATATCGTCTCGGGCGAGCCGCTTTTTACATCGCGCGACAAGTTCGATAGCGGCTGTGGCTGGCCAAGTTTTGTGAAGCCGGTCGAAACCGACAATGTTATCGCCAAGGAAGACAACACCCATGGCATGCGCCGGATCGAGGTCCGATCCAAACATGGCGACAGCCATCTGGGCCACGTATTCCCCGACGGCCCTCAGGATCGCGGTGGATTGCGTTATTGCATCAACTCGGCGTCCCTTCGCTTTATTGCGATCGAGGATCTTGAGGCCGAAGGATACGGCGAGTATCGCCACTTATTCGAATAGTTAGACAAAAAAGACCGGCGCGAAGCCGGTCTTTTTATTTGTATGATGATTAGAAATCACACTCAAAAATCACCGGGTGCACATTGCAGGCAAGTCAGCCCCATATCGCGCCATTTATCGACCACCCGTCTGCGATCATCGACCACAAGCCACGGATTGAAACCGTCCTCGATGATTTTGGCCAGCAGGTCTTCCTTGACCTCTTCATCGGTGCGGTGATCGGCATCCAT
The DNA here is from genome assembly GCF_015871485.1 of Thalassospira sp. A40-3. Classification (NCBI taxonomy): domain Bacteria; kingdom Pseudomonadati; phylum Pseudomonadota; class Alphaproteobacteria; order Rhodospirillales; family Thalassospiraceae; genus Thalassospira; species Thalassospira sp. A40-3. The sequence goes on along the minus strand of NZ_CP065428.1, from coordinate 1,300,557 downwards.
GGGGCGCAGATACATGCCATCAAACGGGATATCATGCGCACGCAGCCAGGCTTCTGATCGGTGTTGCCAGCCCGCCGGGCGGCCCGAACAGATCAGGATCGCATGGCCAGATGCATGCAGAATGCGCAGCAGGCGTTCGATATTTTCAATCGGTTTGGCGTGGTCCATGGCGTCAAAGAACGCATCCCACTGTTTTTCCACACCATGAACCAGATGCCCCAAAGCATCGGCATCAAAATGCGCCAGCGTGCCATCCATATCAAACACGACTGCATCACGCGCATCACGGGCTTTGGGTTCAGTCACGCAGAAATCTCCTTAATCAGGTTTTCGGTCAAATTTTCATACTCCCAGCCGATTTCCATCGGGCGGAACAGGATCGGGGTGGCGTTGGGCACGCGTGGGCCATCGGCCTCAAACCCGGTCATGTAAAGAATGCAGCGCGCCACACCGGAATGGGCGACGATCACGGTCAGGTTATCACTGACCTCGGCCAGGGCCTGTTGCATGGCAAAGGATACGCGTTGGCACATGGCATCAAACCCCTCGCCATTGGGCGGGGTGTCAAAGCGCGGGCACAATTCCGCAATCGGGCGACCTTCCAGATCACCCCAATGACGTTCACGCAGGCCATCAAGCACCTTGGCGTCATAACCCGGCAACACCAGATTGGCCGTCGTGCGTGCCCGGTCCTGCGGACTGACATAAACCGCATGCCATTTCGCCATCGCCATTAATGGTGCAATCGCCATCGCCTGTTCGCGCCCGGTTTCATTCAGCGGCGGTTCATTGGACCCGGCAATGATGCCCGCCCGGTTGGCATCGGTTTCCCCGTGCCGGATGAAGACAAACGGCAGCTTGGGAAAATCGAACTTTTCAGCGGCATAGATCATGACCGGACATCACCTTTGTTGGAGAACGCATGCATTACAAATAGAACCGATCTGCAAGCTGTAGCCGCCCGTCAAACCCATCGACAAGCCCAAAATCCTCTGGCCGGCTGGTGAATAATGGCACGACCTGCATGGCATGGCACTGATTGGCGAGATCAATCACGTGGCTGGCAAGCGGGTGCACGTTCCAACGCCGGAAATGGGCATGGCCCTTTTCGACCATCTTGCGCGCCTCGATTGGCATGAAACCGGTGAAGATCACATGCGCACTTGCCCCCATGCGACCAGAGTCCTGCCATTGATCAATCAGTTCACGCGCCTTGCCAAAGGTCGCGCACGGCGCATGACACAAAAGCAACCGTGCATCCGGATTGAAATGCTTTGCCTTGTCCTTAAGGCTGCGCAACTGGCGGATGGCGTCACCTGCAACGTAATCCGATCCATGGGCATCAAGCACCTGCTTGACCTGCCCGTAACAACGATCATCCATCGACCAGTCGGTCAGGCCATGACGTTCAAACAACAACGCCATTTCCGCCGCCCGGCCACTGGGCGGTACGGGAAACAGGATCTGCCCATCCAGCTTGGTCATGGTGGTCAAAAGGCTGTCAATGCGGACCTGCTGGGTCAGTTGTTCCATGCCATAGGACGCATCGAGTAGGACTGTTGCCGCGTCGGGTGGCGTGTCATAGAGGAAATAATCAGATTCCTGACAGAAATCGCCGGAATACAGCACCCCGCCCCCCAGTTCGAAATGCAGCCACACCCCGCCAAATGAATGGCCGGTGCGTCCGGTGGTCACGGTCACGCCATCAACCTGAATTTCCCCATAAGGCGGCAGCGGGATAACATTGGCCCCCTTGGGAAGGGAGCGCGCGGTGACTTCGGTGCAATAGATCGGCAAACCGGCATCAACGATTTCGCCCGCCGCCCCGATATGGTCGATATGGTCGTGGGTAATGAAAACAGCGTTAACTTTATTGAGCCACGCCGGATCAAAACCCTGATCACTTTCGGGCCCCACCCCGCAATCAAGCAGCCAGCGGCGGTTAAAGAATTCCAGTCGCAAACAGGCCGGTCCCTTTTCGCCAAGACCGGAAAGAACACGCATACGGGCTGACATCAGGCGGCCTCACCCGACATGCGGTCAAACACCCAGCCGTCATTTACCTGAAGGCCGACCTGTTCGCCAATGCGTGCCCGGCGGTTGGCATAGACCGGTAAGGTCTGATCCGCGCCAATCCGAACCGAAAGGCGGAAACGCCCACCGAGATAAACGCAATCATCGACCTGGCCGCGCAACGGCGCATCATCGGTGACCCAGACGTCTTCTGGCCGCAGGCAAAGACCGGCATTAGCCGTATTCACCGTCGCGAGGCCATCGGCCAGTTTCGGGCAGATGCGCGCGGTAATGCTGCTTTGCCCCAACTGGACGGAGCAATTGCCGTTACTTCCGACCGTAACACCTTGCACTGGCAGGACCGCCCCTGCCCCGACAAAGCCCGCCACCATCAGATCGGCCGGTTCGCGATAAAGCGTTTCGGGCGCTGCCATCTGGCGAATATGGCCCTTGTCCATCACCGCAATCCGATCCGCCATCGCCATGGCTTCGGCCTGGTCATGGGTGACGTAAATCATCGTCGCCCCGGTGCGGCGATGAAAATCCAGAAACGCCTGCTGCATGGTTTCACGCAAATGGACGTCCAAGTTCGCAAGCGGTTCATCGAGCAACACCGCGCGTGGTTCCATGACAAGGCAGCGCGCCAGTGCCACACGTTGACGCTGCCCGCCCGATAGTTCCGACGGGCTGCGATCGGCATAGGGGCCAAGGGCGACGATATCGAGTGCCTCGGCAATCTTGCGATCCTGATCGGCCCGGTTGAGCCCGCGCACCTCAAGCGGATAGCCAACATTGCGCGCGACCGACATATGCGGCCACAGGGCATAGGACTGAAACACGATGCCAAGATTGCGGTCCTCGGGACTGATCATGATGTTGTTTTCAGGACTTGCCATGACCTGCCCGCCGAGTGAAATCTGGCCGTGATCGGGTTCCTCGAACCCGGCGAGCAAGCGTAGAAGCGTTGTCTTGCCGCAGCCGGACGGGCCCAGCAGAGCCACGAATTCACCGTCGGCAATATCAAGCGAGACCTGATTGACCGCCCGATAATCGCCAAAGCATTTGGTAATGCGCGAAAGATTTATGTCTGCCACGGTACAACTCCTTTGGGCAAACGACGCGCGGCAAGCTGAAAACAGCTCATCAACGCGATCACCACCAGCACGACCAGAACCGCCACGGCCGAAGCCAGAACGGTATCGCCACTGTCATCAAGATTGAAAATCAGAACGCCCAACGTCTCGTTCCCGGCCGACCACAAAAGGGCCGAAACGGTCAGTTCGTTAAAGGCGGTCAGGAAAACCAAAAGCGCCCCGGCCGCAGCAGAGGGGGCGGCAAGCGGCAACAAGATATCGCGCAAGCGTCGCGACAACCCGGCGCCACAGGCCTGGGCGGCTTCTTCAAGGGCCGGGTCAAGCTGGGTAAAGCTGTTCATCACCGGACGCAACGCGATCACCAGAAAACGTGCGAGATACGCGACGAAAATAATCGCAAGCGTGCCATACAAACTGACATCAATCAGCGGAATGCGGATGAACAACAAGATACACGCAATCGCCAACACCACACCCGGAAGCGCATAGGGCACTTCAACCAGAAGATTGATCAGCTTGGTCAGGTTCGATGGCCTGCGCACCATCACATAAGCCAGTGGCAGGCACATCAGAACAAGCGTCACCGCCGCCCCCACGGAAAGAAGAAAGCTGTTCTGGAACGCGCGAATGGTGGAAGGCTGCACGAACATGACTTCATGGAACGCCTCGAACGTCGCATTGGCGAATGTGAGTTTGACGCCAAAGGCCGGCACCAGTGCGGTGGTAAAGAGTGCTAGAAGCGGAATGACCAGAATGGCGACCAACACCGCCCAAAGGACCATTTCAACCAAGCTTCGGCGCGCACCGAGTTTGACATCCAAAGGACGCCCGACCATGCCCATCAGACGATAGTCACGTTTGGACAGCAAGCGGTGATGCAACGCCACGCCACAAATCGCAATCGCCCCGATCAGCATGGCAAGGACGGAAACCTCGCCCAGAACGGACGGGCCAAACCCGGCAAGCTTTTGATAAATCAATGTCGGCAGCGTCTGGTAGCCTGCCGGAATGCCCAGCATCGCCGGAATGCCAAAGTTGCCAAGCGCGGTGACAAAGGCCATGGCGGTTCCGGCAATAAGGCCCGGACTGGTCAGCGGCAAAATGATCTGCCACCACAAACGCCCGCCGCGTGCACCCGCCAGACGGGCGGCTTCGATCTGTTCGCGTGGCAACATGCGCAAATTGGCGCGCAGCGTCAGAAACACGATGGAGGCATGCTGGATCCCCAACAAAAGGGCGATGCCCTCGGCGGAATAAAGCGGCTGGGGCGATCCCAGCGGCGGGGCCATGCCAATGGCATTTAAAAGCGCACTGCTGGGCCCGGTCAGTTGCACCCAGCTGAGCGCCGTAATCTGTGGCGGGATCATCATCGGGATCATGAAACAGAACACCAATGCCGCCTTGGCACGTATATCGGTCAGTGCCACCAGAAAGGCAAAGGCACCCCCGATCAAAAGGGAGATAATCGTTCCCAGACCGGCGGTATAAAGACTGTTTGCCGTGGCCCGCCAAGTTGATGAATTGCCCAGCACGTCGTGAAAATAATCAAACGAAGGCACACCACCGACCATCACGCCTTCAAACCCAAGGCGCAGGATCGGCAAAATCGAAATAATAAATACCGGCACCACCAACCAAATCAGCAACCGGTCCGAAGACCGGTTGCCATTTGGTTTGGCGATTATGCCAGGCAGAACGCCGCGAAGGCGACCTGTAGCCTGCATTATTCAGCCCCGAACATGTCTGCGAATTTCTGTTTGTTGGCTTCGGCCTGTTCCAGCGCGATGGCCGGATTGAAGTCCATCAACTTGATTTCGCTGCGTGCCGGGAAACCGGCCGGAAGCGCCATGTCGTTACGTGCCGGGATGTAGCCCATATCAAGCACCAGTTCCTGACCCTGTTCGGACAGAAGGAAATCAACGAACTTGTGCGCGGCATCAACGTTCTTGGCATCTTTCATGATCGCGACCGGCTCGGTCACATAGGTCACACCCTCAGACGGGAAGACGAAATCAACCGGCGATCCATCAGCTTTGCCACGGATGGCAAGGAAGTCGACAACCACACCATAAGGCTTTTCACCCGACGCAACGGCCTTGAAAGTACCGCCATTACCACCCTTGGCGCGTGCTTCGTTGGCTGCCAGTGCCTGATAGTAATCCCAGCCCAGATCCTTGTTCTCGGTCAGGGTGGAGAGGTGAATAAGGGCCGCACCGGAATAAAGCGGGCTTGGCATTGCGATCTGGTTTTTCACCGCCGGATCAGCAAGGTCTTTCCACGATGTCGGCGCTTTGACGGCGGTGTTGTAAACGATGCCGCTGGTGATCAGCTTGGTCGAATAGTAATAGCCTTCACCGTCATAAAGACCGTCTTCATAGGCACTTGCTTCGCCGGATTTATAGGCCTGCAGCTGACCTTCCTGCTTGAGACCTTCAAGCGTTACGGTATCGGCAATCAGAAGAACATCCGGGCGCGGGTCGCCAGCAGCGATTTCCGCACGCAGTTTCGCCATCAGTTTGGTGGTGCCGTCACGGACCCACTCAACTTCAATATCCGGGTTGGCAGCCATAAAGGCATCAACAGTGGTCTGGGCATCCTTGTTCGGCTGGCTGGTATAAAGAACCAGCTTTTCAGCAGCCTGACCCACAACTGGCAGCATCATCGCGGCAGAGGCAACCGCAGCAAGAAGAACGTTACGCATGATCGGCATCCCTTAGATCGAAAAAAAGGTTTCGTTCGAAAATGTTTCGATCCGGAAGCTATCGGGATTTCGATTTCAGTTGTGTGACAACACCAAGAATTAAATGTTTCAACAGGAAAACCGGGCTATGCAGCAGCGTTTCGGCCTGTCTATACTGGGATCACAAGCGAAATAACAACTTTCGAACGAAAGAAATGCTGTGACTAAAACGTCTGATGCAGTGCCCCTTGACCGCCGACGCGACCGCATCGTCGCCCTTGTCAAATCAACCGGCTTCATGGCGGTTGAGGAACTGGCACGCCGGTTTAACGTCTCGGTCCAGACGATCCGCACCGATTTGCGCGATCTGCACGAACAGGGCCGTGTGTTTCGCCGTCATGGTCTGGCGGGCCCGGCCCCCGATCCGGATAACTCGGCCTATGAAAAACGCGAAGTCTGGAACCGCACGGGCAAGATGGCGATTGCCGCCAAGGTGGCCGATCTGATCCCGGAGGGCTGCACGATTGCGATTGGCACCGGCACCACCGCCGAACTTGCCGCCCAGCATCTGGCGTCGCATCGCAACTTAACGGTTCTCACAAACAACCTGCATGTGGTGATGGCGCTGCAAAACGCGCCAAATGTCACGCTGCGCCTTGCCGGTGGCACGGTGCGTACGCGTGACTTGGATATCATCGGTGCCGATAGCGCGGACTTTTTCGGCAGCATGCGCGCCGATTTCGGGATAGTCAGTGTTGGCGGGATGAGTGACGAAGGTGATTTGCTGGACTTCAACATGGACGAAGTCCGCGCCCGTCGCGCACTGGTATCGTGCTGCGATCACGCGATCCTGATGATCGACGAGAAGAAAGTCGGCCGCAAAGCGCTCTGCCGCGACGGCCACGCCAGCGATTTTCAGACTGTATTACTCAACACCGCGCCAAGCGACGCCCTGCAACGCGCGCTGGTCAAGGCGCGCAGTCAGATTGTTGTGGTGTCTTAATCAGCAAACAAGCGTGGCTTCTTCGCTGATGGTCAGATCACCTTCGACATGCAGGGTGTGGTTGGGTGCAACCGCCTTCCAGCTATCGCTTTCGGTATCAAGCGGCTCAGAGACGACAATCACGTGATCATCGCGTTTGCGCCAGTAAAGTGATGGCGGCTTATCGTCGCTGGCGTGGCGGATGGCGCAGACGCTTTTGCCGTTTGACAGGCAGGCAGTGAAACGGAACGGTGAGGTCGCACCGCGCACCTTCATTTCGTTTTCGACCACCTCGATCGTGCGGCGGATCGCACGGTGCGGGTCATCGCGCAGGCCGAGTGTCAACATCAGGCAAAAGATCAGCTCGCTATCGGTGGAGCCCTGTCGGCCTTCGTAAAACTCATCCTCGATCATCATTTCCAGGGATCGGCGCACCAGCGGGTAATCGCCAATCTGGCCGTTATGCATGAAAAGATACTGGCCGTTGGAAAACGGGTGGCAGTTGGTGCGGCTGGTGTGGGTGCCGGTCGAGGCGCGGACATGGGCAAAGAAAAGGCCGGACCGAATGTGATGGGCAAGGGATCGCAGGTTCGGATCATTCCAGGCCGGCAGGATTTCGCGATAAAGCCCCGGTGTCGGGCGTTCGTCATACCAGCCAAGGCCAAAGCCATCGCCATTGGTCGGTGTTTTGGCCTGTTCGGCGTGCAGGCTTTGTTCGACCAGTGAATGGCGCGGCTCAAAGACCAGCTTTTCCAGATAAACCGGATCCCCGATGTAGCTCAGCCAACGACACATGATTTGCCCCCGCACATGAATTTTGATCGCGCACATCTAAGCCGGATAATCACAGCATGGTCAATGTGATATTGTGTGTCTCTGTCCTGATTTCAGGACATGGCTGAAAGTCCGGCACTTGTTGGCAAAAAGAACAACAAACCTCTTGCCAAGGCGGGTGATTGTCCGTATTTTCCGCGCCACAAAATGAATCGTGCTGGTGTAGCTCAGCTGGTAGAGCGGCGCATTCGTAATGCGTAGGTCGTAGGTTCAAATCCTATCACCAGCACCATTTTGTAAAACAAAGACCCGCCAAGACGCAGCCTGCTGCATCTTTGGCGGGTTTTGTGTTTTCTGGGCTTGTTTGTGACTGTGCAATGGGGGATTGCAGCGCAATCTTTTCACATTCCCCCTACCCGATGCGTCTGTTTGCAAGGAACCGTTATAACTTCTTGCAGATCAGGGGCGGCATGATGGCGGCCCTTTTGAGTGTTGCAAGACACCATTGGGGAGTGCAGGCATGACCGATAGTGACGCGCCCAAACCAGCCAAGGCTTCGACCAAATCCAGCGACAATTCCGATAACGGGCAACCGTCATCCGAGGCCGGTGCGGCAGACGCCGAAAACAATCTGCGCGAACCAACCGAAGCCCCGGACACGATCAGCTCCGAACAGGCCGCCGTTGATATGATGGCAGCCCTTTGCCGTGACTTTGGCCTGCCGGGCTTTGAGCAAGCTGCATCAGGCAGTCAGGCTCAGCCGTCACAGCAGCCACAGCCAATGGAAACCGCGTTTCAGATCATTCAACGTTATCTGCTTGATGGCGGGACGTCATCGCCAACCCCAATAACCGCAAGTGCGCCGACGGAAGGCTACACCAGCCCGCTTGAAAACATGGACCCTTGGTATAGTACTGACAGTGGTTCGGCTGCCACCAATACCCAGTCTGGCACCACGGACGCGCAATGGGGCGTAACCACGATCCATGCGGACGGCAGCACAACCGACATGACGGGGCCCGTCATCCGCGATGACATGTTCCGCACCGCCATGCCGACCCTTCAGGGAAAGGCAGACACCACCGCCGATACGCCGGACTGGGCGATCAGCATGGAACAGGGCTATCCCCTGTCGCCGACCAAGACCAGTGCGCAAACAGCGATTCTTGCGAAAATGCTGGCACCGGATGTGCCAAAATCCTTGTGCAAATGGTCCTTGCATGTCGGCGCATCAACAGATGCGCAGTCCGAACTTTCGGTTACGGCACCGAATGCGGCCCCGTCACAATTACGCGCGCTTTTGTTTGATGCAATCGATGCCGATGGCGCCGCCCCCCAGATGTCCGAAGTACCGATTTATGGCGGCGCACCGCATGCCATCCATCTTGAACAGACGGTTGGCGCGACGGGCAGTGAAGCAACCCCAGATGTGGCGTTGATCCGTCTGATCTTTGCTGATCGTGCACCGGTGCCGATCCATCTGGAATATGTCGGTACCCTGCCCAGCCCCATCGTTGCGGGCAATGTGATGGTCGCCCCCAATTCCAGCGTCCCGTTTTGGGTGCAGATCACCCCGCCCAGCGAAGGCGACAAGGGGGCCGGTCTTGTTGTTCTGGTGCGCTATGAAGCCGAGACCAGCTTTGATGTCACCGCCCAGCTGATGACCCAGGCCAGAACCAGCACCCCAACCGCGATCCTGAGCTGCAATGCCCAGCATGATCAGTCGGCCTGCCGGGCTGCCAGCATGATCTCAGATAGCAGAGGACGGCTTGAAACCGGGTTGACCGGTCTGCCAACCGATCCCAATGCTGCCGATCTTGAAAAATACGGGTTCATCCCACCGGCCTTTATGCTTGATGCAGATATAAGCGCATCGGCATCAGCAGCGGCGTCGACACCAGCAGCGGCGAAAGCTGCGCCCACACCCACGCCGGCGAAATCTGGCGCAGCGGCAAAAACATCCGACCCGGGCGATGATGGTGACACCGACAACAGCGACAGCAGCAAAACCAGCAGCAGCAATGCCAAATCGTCAACGGGCACAAGCAAAGGCAAGAACGGCAATAGTGACAACAGTGACAACTCTGGCAGCACTGGCAGCAGCAAAGGAGGCACCTGATGTCTGGGCAGGCGCAAAACGATGTAACCACGGCAAGTGATCGCAAGGACGCGGTCCGGAAGGCGTTCAATCAGGAATATCTGGCAACCCAGCAGGCCATGGCGCAAGCCGCCGAACGGGCCCGCGCCCAGGTTCTTGATCAAAAACAGACCATTTCCAATCATGCCGAAAACGTGAAATCCGGCGCCCAGGCCCCGCAGCCCGCAATCGGCAGCCAGCAGACAGGGCAAGCCACCCCACATCCTCAGGCGGCACAACAAGGGGCACCGCATATGGCATCGGATCCAAACATGCAGAACGGCCAGCAGGTCATGTTCGATATCGCAAATGAAATCCGCAACATCATCGCACGCGAGATTGACTTGCGCATGCAGGCCTTGTCCGAGAAGGTGGAAACCGCCCTTGCCGAAGCCTTCCCGCCAAGGGATCCGAAAAAGGAACAAGCCCCCCAATCTTCAGGTCCCGCGCCCCAGCAAAAGACATCCGGCAAAAAGACCTAGCTTGATGTCTGCAACCGGGCAACGCCCGGAACAGGAACGGCAATAACAAGCGCATCAAAGCGCGACGATCTGTCCCCAACCTATCCTCAGCCCGCATCGCGACGGCTGCGCCGTTGCGCACGAAAACACAACTATAGGATGTATATAAACTTTTATTCACAATTCTTTTGCGGCTACGTCATAATGATTACCGCAAAACTTAATCAGCCTATGGTTGCATTCAATCAACCGGAGGGGTCCATAGTGCAGAACGAAAAGAACAGTCCGCAGGATGAGGCAACCCTGACAGAAGCCGAGATCAGCTTTGCCAAAAGTCTTGAACAAAGCCTGTCGCTGGCGTTGGGTGATGATGACAAGGTGACGTCAATCTGGTCCCGGTTAAAACCCGAACAAAGGGCGCGCATTGCCGAAGATTATCTGGCAAAGCTTGCCGCAGCCGACGACCCCGGAGATCAAGAAGCCGATCAAAAGGCCGGTCACGACAGATTGACGCCCCCGGCAAGTAGCGCCCTTGATGCACGCACCATCATGCAATCGATGACGCCAGCAGCAAAACCGGCAGACACCCGCCCCGCCGCAACCGCAAACCCCGGCTCGGCAACAGACCAGGTCCAGCCACGATACAGCCCGCCGCCCGGTTACCCGGCAGACTTCAACCCGCTGGCAGGCTTCCCGGGTCTTGAACCATCACGCAGCGGCCCGAGCCCCGAAGACATCATTGCCGGTGCGCTTGGCACGCCTGGCGGCACACCGACCGACCCGCTTGATATCCTGCGCGGTCTTGTGCCGGGGGCAGAAAGCCCGACATTGCGCCAACCGGTGCCACATGTGCCGGTCCCGCAAGCACCGGTGGCACCGACCGCACCAAATGCCCCCGATGACGGACAATATTCCTCCCCGCAATCCACGCCGCAAACCCATCCGCAAACGGATGCCGATTTGGGCCCGGCGGCACCGAATTTCTGGCCGCTGTGGATTGATCAGCAAGACACGCTTTTGAAGCAATGCCTGAAACTGATGTCGGGCAATATGGATGACGCGCAAGATGCGCTGTCCGAGGCGATGGTCAAGGCATCGACCAAATTCGAAGAATCCATGGATGAAATCCGCAACCATCGCGCCTGGTTATCGCGCATTGTCCATAACGCCTGCATTGATTTGCACAGGCAAAACCGGCGCAAGGCGGAATACCGCGAAGAAACCCATGGGGCTGCCGACACACCGGCCTCCCCGATGACAGCGCCGATCACACCGAGCCCCGAGGAATCTTATCTCGCTGGTGAAAAACTGGATCAGCTCGAAGCGGCCCTTCTTGAGATGCAGGAAAAACTGCGCAAGCCGCTTTTGATGCGCTGTGTCCAGGACCGCACCTATGACGAGATTGCAGCGGCCCTGGGCTTAAGCAACTGCGCGGTGCGCAAACGTGTTCAGCTGGCCCGCGAACATCTCAGGGCTTCGGGCATTCAATAAGAATACGTGCGTAAAAAAAACGACCAACTCGCAAAAAAGACGCGTCACAACGATACACCACCAGCGTCGATAGACTGAAAACGGGACGGCGAAACCCCGACAGAAACACAACAGCAAGCAGCACACCGCAAAGCGTAACGAAGGAGACTTTACAATGGCGATTCCGACCCCGGTAAATGGTCAGATCACTGATGCAGTCACCCAGGCTAACGTGAAAGTTCTGGGCGACGCCCCGGCAATGGCAATGGGCTCGATCTTCCAGTCCCTCGCTCATTCCACCGGCATTCTTTATGAAAACGCCGTCAGCGCACAGCAGCAGATCGGCATCACCTCGCAGGCCGCAACCAACCAGGGCGTCATCCAGATCTATTCGGTCGACACGATGGCAGACTCTGTTGCGACCTCCAAAATTGCCAAAAGCGACGTACCCGACAACATGCTGTCGCTTCTTACCGCTCTTCAGGCAACCAAGGGCTGATTTTCAAAACATCTTTGGCCCCAAAGCCAGTTTCAAATCGGGCGGTCGCAATCATCAGCGATCGCCCGATTTCATTTGATCAGGGCTTTGCAAAACAATCCGTTCTTTTGCAAAGCCCTGCGTCACAAGACGCCAAGCCCCCCGTCATCTGTCTGACCGCAACACACGCAAAGTGGCTGGTTTGGAACATCTCTTCCTTCCAGCATTTCCCTAGGCAAACAGGAGATAAACAGTGGCTGATAACACTCCGCTAAATGGTCAGATCACAGATGCCGTGACCCAGGCGAACGTGAAAGTTCTGGGCGACGCCCCGGCAATGGCGATGGGTTCAATCTTCCAGTCCCTCGCACATTCGACGGGCATCCTGTATCAGAACGCCGTCAGCGCCCAGCAGCAGAACGGCATCACCTCGCAGGCCGCGACCAATCAGGGCATCCTGCAGATCTATTCGGTCGACACCATGGCTGACGCCGTTGCGACCTCCAAGATCGCCAAAAGCGATGTGCCCGACAATATGCTGACGCTTCTGACGACGCTTCAGGCAACCAGAAACTGATTTTGATCCGGGTTTCGGCCCGTCCAGCCAGTATCACACCGGGCGGTCGTATTGATCTGCGACCGCCCGTTTTCATTGTGGCAACGGTTCTGCAAGCAATCCAAGTTTTTGCCAGCCCATCGTCACAAGACACCAAGTCCCCCGTCATCTGTCTGACCGCAGGACATGCGGAAAGGGTCGGTTCGGGGCCTTACGTTCCTTCCGGCACTTCTTTAGGTAACCAGGAGATACACAATGGCTGATAACACTCCGGTCAATGGTATGATTACCGACGCCGTCACCCAAGCCAATGTCGAGGTCATGGGTGATGCGCCGGCAATGGCCATGGGCTCGCTTTACCAGTCGCTGGCGCATTCTCATGGCATTCTCTATGAGAACGCTGTCAGCAGCCAGCATCAGGTGGGCATTTCCTCTCAGGCGGCCACCAATCAGGGCGTCATCCAGGTCTACTCTGTCAACACCATGGCGGGGGCCGTTGCGACCTCGAAACTCGCCGCAAGCGACGTTCCCGACAATATGCTTTCGCTGTTGTCGGCTCTTAAAGCCACGACCGGTACGGCCGTGTCCTAAACATCCCCACTGGTTTCGCCGCCAACCCCGCCCGGCATGCATGCGCTTGCCGGGCTTTTTCTTTCACAAATGCCCGCGCTCGGCGTCAAACCGATACGTAGCACTTCCGCCAGCCCATTCCTCCAGACAAGGAGACGGACATGCCATCGGCACCACCTGAGCAAGACGGCAAGAAATCCCAGCACCACCCCGCCAGTCACCATGAAGATGATCATCAGTGCTCGGTTTCAGATCAGATCACTGACAGCGTTGCCCAGACCAATGTTGCCACGATGGGGGCCGGTCCAGGCTTCGCCGCGTTGCAATCCATGATGGGTCAGGCGCAATCGCAGAACATCCTGATGGCGAACATGGTCTCGGCCCAAAAGCAAAATGCCATGATCGGCATGACGACCATGACCCAGAGCATTCTGCAAATGATGAAACGTCGTAGTTAATAAGGATCACCCCGATGAGCAATCCGAACGAAGTCGATGAACAAATTACCGACAGCGTCACCCAAACCAACACATCGGTCATTGCCAATGGCCCGGCGATGGGCGCGATGCAGACCTATCTGTCGCAGGCCCAGGCACAGGGGATCCTGTTTGCCAACATGGTCAATGAACAGCAGCAACAGGCGGTCGCAAGCCTTGCAACCACCATGGAATGTGCAAAGGCCACCCTGTCGGTCCAGGACAACAAGCCAAATTTTTTTACGACACAGCAGACTGGGACGAAGGGGAAATAGCATCTTACGACGGCCTCGATGCGACAGGGGATTCGGATACCGTGTCCCTCGAAGACGCAGATTCACAAGAATCCGGCGATCAGAAAGGTGAAGGTCAAGATAACACCGAAACCAGTTCGTGGCTTGGCCAGGCCGACCCAATGTTTATGGGGGATGGATCGGACTACAAGGAAAAGTTTGACTACGCCGCCAGCGCCCAGGGCGAACAGACAAAGGACGTAACATGAGTGATATCGTAAACCCGCAAGTTACCGATGCTGTCACCCAGACCAACGTCAAAATTCTGGGTGAAAGCCCGGCACAGGCGGTTTCCATGGCCATGCAGTCGCATTCACATGCCACCGGCCTTGCCATGGAAAACGCAACCCTGACACAAGGCAACATGCAACAGGTTGCCAATACAGCAACGTCAAAGCTTGTTGCCCTGATCACCGCCCAGGCGGGCTAGGCGCAACAGACTCTAATTGATCACAATCACGTCCGTGCGACGTCTAGAGATGTGCGGTCAGACCGATCGCTTTTTCGGAGGATAACATGGCAATTCCAACCCCGGTGAATGGTCAGATTACAGACTCTGTGACCCAGAGTGCGGTCAGTGTTCTTGGTTCCGCGCCTGCGAATGCGATGGGTGCGATTTACCAAAGTGCGGCCCATTCAACATCGATCCTGTTCCAGAACGCTGTTCAGGCACAGCAACAGGCATCGATGTGTTCGCAAGCCGCCACCAATCAGGGCGTGATGCAGCTTTATTCCGTCAACACCATGGCGGGTGCGCAGGCAACAGCCAAACTCGGCCGGTCTGACAACAGCGATGCGCTTTTGACACTACTCGTAATTTTGGCAGCAACCCGCCGCTAGGCACATGATCCGTCTGGTCCTGCCCGGACCAAATACGGTCAAAACATGAGGGCGTGAAATGGCAGACAACACCCCTGTAAACTCACAAATCACCGATGCAGTGACCCAGAACAACGTCAAGGTTCTGGGCGAAGCACCGGCACATGCCATGGGGCTTGTGTATCAGACGATGGCACATTCCATCAGTTTGTCGATGCAAAACGCCATGCAGACCCAAGGCGGCCTGCAGCAGATCGGCAACGCCGTCACATCAAGCGCCTGCCGTATGATCCTGGAAAGTACTGGCGGTGGCATGGGCGGCGGCAAAAGCGGCGAATAACGCGCCCGCAGATTTTATGGCTCCTGACCCGTCCCGACAGAGATAATCAAACCGGTCTTTTGACCCGTTGCATATGAGGTTTTCGATGGCAGACGACGACGCAAAACAGAACGAAGATCCGAAAGCTGAAAACAAAGATCAGGGCAATGAGCCGGACAAAGCCGCGTCCCCCGCCGACAAGGATGGTGACGGCGACAAAAACGCCGCAGACACCAAAGACGCGAAAGATGGTGGCGACGCAAAAGGCGATAAGAAGGCCGATGACAAGGATGATGCAAACAAACCGGCATCGCCGTCTGATCCTGCAGCCCCGGACAATCCGCCGGGCACCCCGCCGCTCAGCACGGCATTGAACCCGCAGATCGTGCAGGCTGTCGGCACGACCAACCATGCGGTTCTGAACGGTGCGATCCCCGGTGCCAATGGTGTGGCCTATCAAAAGGTTGCGCAGGCCGCCGCCTATGCGGTGCAGGATTCGACGGATTATCTGCGCAATATCATGTCGATGGCATCCGCCACCACCGGCGTCGCCATGCAACAGATGCTGGCTACCAAGGAAGTCGACCCTTATTCCAAGATCATCAAGGCTGCGACCGATGCCGTCAGTGACGCCCAGACAACCTTCTCCAAGGTCGGCACGTCAGCCAGTTCGGTGGTGAAGGATTTTGACAGCCTCGCCTGATCAGGCTCAGGCGCTGCGCATCAGCTCGATACGGTGGCAGGTCTCCGAGAAATCCGGGGCAAACAGTTTAAGACTGACACCCGTCCCCTGAAGCTCATAGGCGCCCATTTCCTCTGTCGGGCAGGAAATGAACCGGGCCACGGTCGAACTGACCAGAACACGCCGACCAAGTTGCTTGGTAAGTTGTTCGATGCGGGCTGCTTCGTTTGCCGCCTGCCCGACCACGGTAAAATCAACACGCTCCGAAACGCCGACATTGCCGTAAATCACTTCCCCGACATGCATGCCAAGGCCGTAATCGAATGGCAGTTTTCCGACTTCTTCGCGCCGCGCATTCAGCGCATCGATGTTCAACTGGGCCTCGGCCGCGGCATAAAGTGCTGCGTAACAGGCGGTTTCAAGATTGGTTTCGTCTTCATCAATCGGGAAAATCGCAAGCGTCGCATCCCCGATATAGCGCAAAACCTGCCCACCGTGCTTAAGCACGGCACCGGCTGTTGCACCAAAGAAATCATTCATTTCGCCCAGGAACGCATCATCACCGACATGGGTCGCAACCGAGGTCGAGTTGCGCATATCCGAAAACCAGATCACTGCACGGGTTTTGGTACTGTCGCCCAGCTTGATCTGACCATTGCGGACACGTTGCCCGGCGTCGGTGCCAAGATAGGTTTCCAGAATGGTGCGGGTTTCTTCATGGTTGATGCGCATTTTGCACGACACGGCAAAGCGGCGCTGAATACCTGACAGGATCGCCAGATCCTCGTCCGAGAAGCCACTGGGACGCCGCGTCAGATAGGTCATGAAGATGCGGTTGCTATTGAGCGTGCTGTCGCTATCGGTCACGAACGGGGTCATCAGGGCGTAATAGTCTGTGCCCCGTTGGCGGCGGAAAGTTTCAAGGATCGGGAAGTCGACAACCGCACTGGGGCCAATAAGATGACGGCGCATGAAGCTGACATCGCTATCAAGCATCCATTTCATCGGGCTTTCAGCCCAATCGCGGTCCTTTTCATCATCGCCCATGTGGGTGGTACGCACAACCTGGCCGTTTTCCTTGGTCCAGATATAGGAAACACCTTCATACAGCGGGTGCAGGGTCTTGAACGCGACCATGACGCGATCAATCGGGATTCCCGATGCGACCAGACGACTGGCCATGCCAGACAAAAGTTCGCTGATGTCGGTATCATCAAGCGCACATTCCATCAGCCAGTCGTTAACAGAGCGCACAAATCCACGCGCGGCTTGCGCGTTATTGGTTCCGGGAAGCGGGGTTACCACGCCGGATGAAGACTGGTTATTGGTCATGGGCACGCTCCGTCCGTTCGTCTGCTTGATTGTCGCACTGCCGTTGGTTCAAATCCAGACCCTAAATAGAACAGCAATGCAATTTAGCAATTATTGATTTGGAAACAGTTATTTTCCGGCAAACAAATGACTATTGGTCACTTAAAGCGCAAGGGCTATCTGTCAAAAAACTGTCGCACTTTGCCGGCACCGGAATTACGCAGTCTCAAAACGACTGAATTCAACGTTATTGCGGCTGTGCCGGCGGCAGGTAAATACGCGCCAGAAGCCCGCCTTTCTGGGAGTCTTCAAGGTATATTTCGCCACCATGCGCCCGGACGGCGGTGCGTGCGATTGCCATCCCAAGACCAATACCGCCAGTATCACGATTGCGTGACGCTTCAATCCTGAAGAATGGCTCAAACACCTGTTCGCGCTGTTCGACCGGTATCCCCGGCCCGTCATCGGCAATTTCGATCCACAGGCCGCCATCATCGGCATCGCGCACCGCGACCTCGACCGTATCGCCGAAGTTAAGGGCATTGGACACCAGATTGCCAAAGGCGCGCTTGATCGAAAGCGGCCGGCACGGATAAACCCGGGTATCGACCTCGCCAATATATCTGATTGGGCGTCCGGTTTCTGCCAGATCCTCGACCGCGGATTCAACAAGGGCAGTCAGATCGATCTTGCGGGTTTCCTCATTCGCGGTTTCTTCGCGGGCAAAGGTCATTGCCGCTTCGACCATCTGTTCCATTTCATCAAGGGTTTCGATGATGCGCGCACGGTTTTCCGGATCATCGACAAATTCGGCGCGCAGGCGCAGCGACGTAATTGGCGTACGCAGATCATGCGAAATGGCGGCCAGCATCCTTGTGCGATCCTCGACAAAGCGTTTGAGGCGGGCAGTCATCCGGTTAAAGGCCCTTGTGGCGCGTCTGATTTCAATCGGACCGGTTTCAGGCACCGGTTCGGGATAATCCCCGCGCCCGACACGATCGGCTGCCTTTGTCAAAACGTCCCACGACCGGGAAATTCGGCGCGCCAGGAAAAAGGCAATCACGGCAATGACAAGCCCGGACGCCAGAACACGCAAAAGATTGTCGAACACAAACCACGGCGGCGAGACGACCCCGCCAATCATGGCTTCCAGCCAGACATCGGGCGCTGTGCCGGTTGGCTCCCCGTCCGGACCAAGGATCCTGATCGGCACAACAAGGCGCATCACCGGCGAGGTATCGCAATCAAACCGGTCAAGGTAGCGCAACGACCAAGGGGCTCGGCGATCATCATCACGGTCATCATCGCGATCATGATGATCATCGTCGTGGCCGGATCGCTCCATACGGTCACGTTCCAGAAACGCATCCTTTTCACGCCGGAGTGTTTTACGTTCCGTCCAGCATTCATCCTCGGACAGGATTTCAACCCGCGCCGGAACCCCGGTTTCAAGGTCCAGTGCCTCGTTCAAACGCTGGCTCAGCGTGTCCGAGGTAAATCCGTCACCGGAAACCACATCACTTTCCGGCACCAGCCGCAGGCGGTTTTGCGGTGATTGCGCCACGCGCAACACATCGGCCCAGTTATCACGCGGGGTTGTTGTCAGAATGCGCGAAATTGCCGCCACCCGTGACAGGGCATAACCGCGCCGCTCAGACGCCACCGCATCCCGGCGTTCTTCGGCCAGCATGACACCAAGGACGATGTGGGTCAGGATGATTGCGCCCAACAGCAGACAGACAAGCTGCGCGGTCAGACTTTGCGGCCAAAGGCGTTTGATCAGGCGGCGCTTGGTCATTTTTCGGTCACCTCGCAGGTGAACATGTATCCCCCGCCCCAGACGGTCTTGATCAGGGTCGGGTTCTTGGCATCATGTTCAATTTTCTTGCGCAGGCGGCTGACCTGATTATCGATGCTGCGATCAAACGGCACGGCTTCGCGCCCACGGGTTAGATCAAGCAACTGATCGCGGTTAAGCACCATGTTGGGATGTTCGACAAAGGCACAAAGCAGGCCATATTCCCCGGCACTGAGTGGCACGACCACATCATTGGCATCGCGCAATTCATGGCGGGTACGATCCAGCACCCAACGGTCAAAATGCACCTGCCCGCCCGGAAGCGGCCCCTTGCGCCCGACCGGAAGACTTTGCGCACGCCGCATCACGGCCTTGATCCGGGCCAGCAATTCGCGCGGATTAAACGGCTTGGCCAGATAATCATCCGCGCCCATCTCAAGACCGATGATGCGATCGGTTTCCTCGCCAAGGGCTGTCAGCATCACGACTGGCACATCATAGTTTTCACGCAGCCAGCGACACAAACTCAGCCCGTCTTCGCCCGGCATCATCAGATCGAGCACGATCAGGTCGGGTGCGATGTTATCCGCCATCAGCTTGCGCAACTCGCGCCCGTCAGATGCCAGTGTCACACGATATTCATGTTGACGCAGATACCGCCCCAAAAGGTCACGGATATCACGATGGTCATCGACAACAAGAATGTGGGGCTGGTCGCTCATATGCGGTCCTGAAATCAAAATCGTCTGTGAAGCCTAACCTAACGCGTCGTCAGTTCCGGCAGAAACGGCAATTTGTATCAGATTGTCGCAAAACGGCCTTTTGGCAAAGCTTGCGACCATTTTGCCCGTTCGCCGGGATCATTTCGCGACAATCATAGGCGATAACGGGCTTCAACACATTGATCCCCCACAAACCTGATGAGGTCCCCGATGAAACGCAAAACCACCCTTAAACTTGCTGCGGCCCTGATTGCCACCACCATGATCGCAACCCCGTTTGCAGCGACATATGCATCGCCTGGCGAACGCGAACATAAAGGCGAATATATGCGCGGTGAACACGGTGAATACGGCGAACATGGCAAACACGGCAAAGGCGGCATGTTCCATGGCGAAGTCCGCGCACGCGCCGTGCCATTGACCACCGATGAAGCCCGCACGCTGGTTGATGCGATGCTTTTGAAGATGGGTGAATCCAACCTCAAGACCGGTGATGCCAAGGTGTCCGAACAGGCTGGCAAGATTGATGTTGTCTTGCTCAATGCCAGTGGCGATGTGGTCGAGGTTTTGAAATTTGATGAAAAAACCGGCCGCATGGATCGCGGCACCCATCATGACCTGCGCAAACTGATCGGCAAACCGAACAAAGACAAGGCCGCACGTTTTGATCGCAAATTCACCGCCGATCAGATGATGCTTTTGGCCAATGCGATGGTGATCCGGTTTGGCAATGGTGAGCTTAAACTGGGCGACATCACCGAAACCCCGCGCGGTACTTATACCGCCACCGTCACCAATCAGGCCGGCGACATTGTCCGCGAAATGGAACTGAGCAGCGTGACCGGTCGCCCGATCATCTGATAATTCCGTCAAAACCTGACCTTCCCCGGTCCGGGGACTTCCCCCATCCCAACCGATACCCCGGACCCGCCTGCGCCCCCAAGGCTCCCCTTGGGGGCGTTTTGCGTTTTGGCGTTTAACTTCATCGACTTGTCATGCAATTGGGTTTGACGGCTTTGCGTAATCCAAGCATTGTTACGCGCTTCTGCAACGCGCCCCATGAAAGAAGCACCATGACGACCAACGCCCCAAAACCCGCCCCCAGAACCGCGACCCTTGATGATATCCCCGCACTGACAGCCCTTTGGCAGGAAACCGGGCTTTACCGCCCGTATAATCCGCCGGAATGGGATGTGCGCTTCGCGCTTGAAAGCAGCGAAGCCACCCTTTTCGTTTGGGAAGATAACAGCGATAACATTATCGGCTCCATCATGGCGGGTCATGATGGGCACCGTGGCTGGGTCTATTATATGGCCGTCACACCAAGTTTGCAGAAATCAGGACTGGGTCGCCGCCTGATGGAAGTCGGGGAAAACTGGCTGCGCGATCAGGGTGTCTGGCGCATGCAATTGATGGTGCGTGCAGATAACCATGCGACGCAGGATTTCTATCGCCATCTTGGCTATCGCGCCTGCGACGTCACCGTGATGCAAAAAGACATCAACACCCCGCCTGCCGACCGTTAAGGCACCAGAACATTACATGGCATCGGCAATGGTCGATGCCGCGTTCTGTTCGGTCGGCGCTGGTTCCTGCTGATTTTTAATCGCGATTGTCGCATGGGCAATCCGGCGTGCGCGCTCATACAGGCGGTTGATACGTTCGACCATTGCGACCTCAATCCGATACCGGCGAATATCAAGATCGCGCGGGCCGATTTCATCGCTGACCTTGCGAAGGGTCGTATCAAGCTTGGTGGTGAACTCCGCCTTGCGGCCCAGCACACGATTGGCGGCCTCCAGATCCTCGGCGGAAAAGGCGGTCATCGCCTGTTTCAGGCAATCTTCGGCGATCTCGTAAAGCTCTGCCATTTTCTGGCGGTTTTCGTCTGACGGCATGTGGCGAATATCAAGCCACTCGCCGACCAGCTTGACCATTTCCTCGCTGATCAGATCGCCAACAGCTTCAAGATGGTTGCTGACCGCAAGCTCGTTCTGCATGCGGTTGAGGTCAGCTGCCAGCAGTTCCGCACGCGGCAGTTTCGCCGCAAACAGCGCAATCGCGTCTTGCAGGCTATCGACCCCGTCATCCAATTCGCCAAGCTTTTTAAGCTTCGGGCGTGTCGGGTTGCGCAGGTTTTCACGCCCACGGCGCACGACATCAATCACCACATCGCCCATATGCATGACTTCATTACGCAACAAACTAAGGGCTGCTGCCGGGGCTATGGTCAGTTCGTGGATGACGTATTTCGGCTCCGGGCTGAGGCGCGGTTCGGTATCGATTTCGGCCGGGACCAGCTTTTCAATCAGGCGTGCTATTGCGGGGACAAAGCCGATCATCAGGATGACGTTGGCGACGTTGAAAATGGTGTGCGCGTTGGCAATTTCACGTGCAATATCGACGGTTTCGGCGGTGCGCCCGGTGGTGATGAACTCCACAAGCGTCACCAGATGATCAATAAATGGCAGCCAGATCAAAACCCCGACCACATTAAACAGGATATGGCCAAGGGCGGTTCGGAACGCATCGCGGTTCTTGCCAATCGTCACCAACAGGGCCGTAACACAGGTACCGATATTGGCCCCGAAAATAAGCGCGATCCCGCTATCAAGCGGCACCAACCCCTGCCCGGCCAGAACAATGACAATCCCCATGGTCGCCGCACTTGATTGCACCAGCGCAGTGAACGCCGCCGCAACCAGCATGGCGAGAAACGGATTGCGCATCTGGCCCATCACATCGATGAACGGGCCATAGGTCCGAAGCGGTTCCATGGCATCACTCATCATGCCCATGCCAAAGAACAGCATCCCCATGCCCAGCACTGCCTTGCCGATCAGCGTAAACCGCTTGCGATCGGCCAACATTGTCATGGCAAAGCCAATCGCGATGACAAGCGGCGCAATGGCATCAATCCGAAAGGCGATGATTTGCGCGGTCAGGGTACTGCCGACATTGGCGCCCATGATCACGGCAATCGATTGCGCAAACGGCATCAGTCCGGCCGATACAAACCCGACCACCAGCACGGTCGTAACACTTGAAGATTGTACCAACCCGGTAATGACCGCACCCGAAACTGCCGCCCAAATGCGATTGCGCGTCATGCCAGACAAAACGCGGCGTAGCCTTGCCCCGGCAAGGGTTTTAAGCGCGCCGGCAAGGTGATCCATCCCGTATAAAAACAGGGCCAACCCGCCAACCAAACCGATGGCCATCGACCAGGTATCAAGCGAAGGCGCGTCGTCCGCCGCCCATGCAGCCGAGTTGGTCACAAGGAGCAAGAGCGTGCTTGCAAGGATGGATTTCAGGATGGGTGGCATTGGGCACCGGTCGAGGTAATCGGTTGAAAACAAACCGACCATAGCGCAGTTTGGGGACTAAACCCAATCGGATGTTTAGCCCCTTGCCAAACTGTGAGGTGGCAGACATTCCACCAGCCGAGCCTAGCCCATTGCCGCGCCCGGCCAACGAGCCGACGATCAGGCCAGACAGCTCGCAGGCGATCAATGGCTTATTCGGCGGCAACCGATTTATGATCTGGTTTTTCCTGTGCCAGACGTTCGCGCAGGACCGCAACCTGATCACCAGACAACCGCAGACCAAGCTTGGAACGACGCCAGATCAGGTCATCAAGATCACGCACCCATTCGTTTTCGATCAAATAGCGGACTTCGGCCTCGTACAGGTCATGACCGTAACATTTGCCAAGATCACCAACAGTTTTGGCATCGCCAACAATCTGGTCGATCCGCGTGCCATAAGCGCGCAGCAGACGTTTGAGCATCACCGCATCCATCCAGTCATAGCGTGCGGCATAATCGGAAAAGGCCGCCTCATAGGACGCATTGGGGAAATCCCCACCCGGCAGCACGGCATTTGCTGTCCACGGGGTGTCCTTGGTGCCCAGTTCCTTTGAAATGATCTGAAGCGCGTGTTCGGCAAGCTTGCGATAGGTGGTGATTTTGCCACCAAACACATGCAGCGCCGGCGCCTGATCACCGTTGGCTTCCAGTTTAAGGGTGTAGTCACGCGACACCTTGGACGCGTTTGCTTCCGCGCCCTCCCCGGCATAAAGCGGGCGCACGCCGGAATAGGTCCAGATGACATCATCAGATGCGATCGGCTTTTTGAAATAGCCGCTGGCAAGCTTGCACAGGTAATCAATTTCGTCCTGATCAATCTTGACCTTGGCCGGGTCGCCCTTGAAATCGACATCGGTGGTACCGATCAGGGTGAAGTCATCCTGATAGGGAATGGCAAAGACAATGCGGCCATCACCGTTCTGGAAGATATAGCAGAAATCATGGTCAAACATCTTGGGCACGACAATGTGGCTGCCCTTGACCAGACGGATATTGGCCTTGGTGTCGGATTTGACCACACCGTTTTCCGGATTGATCAGATCAGCACACCACGGACCGGCGGCATTGATCAACATGCGCCCTGATACCGTACGGTTTTCGCCGGCTTCCTGATCGCGCAGCGTCACATTCCAACCATCGCCTGCGCGGTTTGCCCCGACACATTCGGTACGGGTCAAAATCTCGGCCCCCATGTCCTTGGCATCCATCGCATTGAGGACAACAAGCCGCGCATCATCGACCCAGCAATCGGAATAGACAAAGCCCTTGGTCATCTCGTCACGCAGCGATGCACCCGATACGTGCTTGGCAAATGAAATGCCCTCGGACGCCGGAAGCTTTTTACGCCCACCAAGATGATCATACAGGAACAGGCCAAGACGGATCATCCAGGCCGGACGCAGATCCTTGCGATGTGGCAGCACGAAACGAAGCGGCCAGATGATATGCGGCGCATTATCCAGCAATACTTCACGTTCGGTCAGCGCTTCGCGCACCAGACGGAACTCGTAATGCTCCAGATAGCGCAACCCGCCATGGATCAGCTTGGTACTGGCCGACGAGGTGGCACTTGCCAGATCATCCTTTTCACACAGCAACACTTTAAGGCCCCGGCCCGCCGCATCGCGCGCGATCCCGGCACCGTTAATGCCGCCGCCAATAATGATCAGGTCATAGTTTGAAGTGCCAGCCATCGGGGCCTCTCATCACAGAAGGGAAACTCGTTAAGCTTCAAAATAGTTCATTTTCGAAAATTTTCAAGTTTCGAATTGTGACATTTATTCGACACAGCCATGAGTCACTTGCACGCACATGCTTCAGTTATGCCTGATAAACCCGAAACAACCACAGGAAAGGAAACGTTCATTCGTGAACGAAAATGAAAAACCCCGCCTGAGGTTCAGACGGGGCTCAAAGAATGCGTAACACGCAAGATGTAAGGCCAAGATGTAAGACTAAATCAGGCCAGCCAGCGTTTCTGCCAATCAGAAAGCATGGCAATCGTCCAAAGCTGATGGCCCCAATTGCGCTTGCCCGACATATGTTCGGACCGGAGCTTTTCGATCTGGCGACGATCCAGACCGAAGTCGGTATAAAGCGCTTCATTGGCCAGATGGTCGCCCATCCATTCATGAAGCGGCCCGCGCAGCCATTGGGCCAGCGGCACGCCAAAGCCGGTTTTCGGCCGGTCAATCATTTCGCGCGGCACATATTTATACAGGATCTGGCGCAGGGCATATTTGCCAACCGATCCATTCATCTTGAGCCGGGCGGGCAAACGCCAGCCAAACTCGATCACGCGGTGATCAATGAACGGCACGCGCACTTCAAGCGAATTGGCCATCGATGCCCGGTCCACCTTGGTCAGAACATCATCGACCATATACATCATCGTATCCATGGCCTGCATGGAGGACACATAATCAAGATGACGGTTGCGACAGAACTTCTCGCCCGGCACGCGGAATTTCTTGCTCGATGCATGCTTGCCGCGCAACTTGTCCGGATCAAACAGCGAAATCAGCGCATGATAACGATCAATATCATCACGGATCGCCAGAAGCGGTGCCGCCTTGTGAATTTTATCGCCAATCGCACTGGTCGATTTTTTGCCCGGCATCAGCCCGATAAGCTTGTCCCAATGATCAGGCGAAAGCATGGTCAGCCCGCGCGAAACAAGCCCACTGCCAAATGGAATGCTGCCAGCCGCGCGACTGAGCTGCTTGGCCCACAAATAGCGGTTATAGCCGCCAAAAGTCTCATCGCCGCCATCGCCCGAAAGGGCCACGGTAACGTGTTTGCGGGTTAGGGCCGAAATCAGATAGGTCGGAATGGCGGAGCTATCAAAGAACGGCTCGTCATAGGTTTCCGAAAGCTTCGGCACCAGATCAAGCGCATCCTTTGGCGTGACATAAAGCTCGGTATGGTCGGTCTTGAGGTGCTTGGCGACTTCACCGGCAAAGGCGGCCTCGTTAAAGGCCTCGTCCTCGAACCCGACCGAGAATGTTTTGACTGGCCGGTCTGAAACCGACTGCATCAGGGCAACGACGGTCGATGAATCAATTCCACCCGACAGGAACGCGCCCAACGGCACATCGGCCACCATACGGCGTTGCACCGCGTCGCGCAGCAAATCTTCAAGCGCGTCAATCGCACTTTGATCATCGCCGCTCCAGGCATGCGTCTGACCGTTCAGGACCGCATCCTCGACCGACCAATAGGCATTTTCGGTCGCCTGATCATGCGATGAAATTTCAAGAATATGGCCGGGTTTGAGCATCTTGGCATGGGCATAAATCGAAAGCCCCGATGGCACATAACCAAAGCGCAAATAGGCATCAAGGCCGGTCTGATTGACCTCGCGCGAGATGGCATCGCCTGCCAGCAGTCCCTTGACCTCGGAGGCAAAACCGATATGGCCGTCATAGCGCGACCAGTAAAGCGGCTTGATGCCCAGACGGTCACGGACAAGGAACAGCTTCTTTTTCTGCCGGTCCCAAAGGGCGATGGCAAACATGCCAATCAGGCGCTTGATGGTATCGCGCAGGCCCCAATGGGCAATGCATTCAAGGATGACTTCGGTATCGGAATGCCCGCGCCACGTGATGTTGGCCGAGGCAAGCTTTTCACGCAGTTCCGGGGCGTTATAGATTTCGCCATTATAGACCATGACATAACGGCCATTGGCGGAATGCATCGGCTGTTTGCCGGCATCGGAAAGATCAATGATGGCAAGGCGGCGCTGTCCAAGAGCAATACCTTCTTGCTCATCAAGCCAGACATCACCGCCATCCGGGCCACGGTGATACAGCGCATCATTCATGCGCGACACACGATCGCACAAGCGCGTTGCATCAGCTTGTTCAGACAGCCATAAACCGGCAATTCCACACATGAAAATATCCTGTAAAGCCCTGCCGTTACTTAAAACAATAACGGTGTGCCCTACAATGAAAACATTCGCAAAAGCCGGGTAATTCGACGATTTTTAACGTCGATTGATCCCAAGCCGGGCCATCCGGCGATAAAGCGTGTTGCGCCCAATGCCCAGTGCCTTGGCGGTGTTGCTGATGTGCCATTGCTGATCATCAAGGACCTGGCGCAGGGCATCGGCCTCTGCCCGTGCGATGGTCTGGCCCGGCGATGGCGGTGCAACATCCTGCATCGCAACGAAATCATCAGGCAGATGATGGGGTTCAATCACCCCGTCTTCGGCAAAGACCGCGGCATATTGCAAAACATTGATCAGTTCGCGCACATTGCCCGGCCAACGGTGAGCCGTCAAAAGTGCGAGAACATCATCACTGCATGCGACATAGTCGTCCGACAACGCCGCCAATAGCCGTTTGATCAGATCAGCCAGATCACTGCGTTCGAGTAACGGCGGCACCGCAAGGCGCGCGCCCTTGATGCGATAAAGCAGGTCTTCGCGGAATTTGCCCTCGGCCACCGCCGCATTCAGGTCGACATTACTGGCACAGATCAGGCGGAAATCGACCGGCACGGATTTGGTGCTGCCAAGCGGCTCGACCGTGCGGCTTTCAAGGACACGCAGCAATCGGCCTTGGGCTGCCAGCGGCATATCGCCGATTTCATCGAGAAACAGCGTGCCGCCATTGGCCTCGCGGATGCGGCCGCCAAAACCATCGCGTGCCGCGCCGGTAAAGGCACCACCGGCATGACCAAACAGTTCGTTTTCAATCAAACCTTCGGGAAGGGCGGCACAGTTGATCGCAACAAATGCCTTTGATTTGCCAAGGGTGGCATCATGAATATGGCGGGCCAGATATTCCTTGCCGCTGCCGGTTTCACCTGACATCAGAACATTGATATCGCGCGCATGAAGCCGCGTGCCGATTTCAAAAATACGCCGAAGGGCGGCGTCCTTATCAGGGATGTCGGTCGTGCGTCGGGATGGCAGGGTTGGTGCCTTGCGCGCCACCGGTGTTGAGCGCCCGACATAACGGCGGCGCATCCGCTCAGGGATGGTGACACTGCCAAACAGAACCCCGCCGCCCGCGATATTAAGCGGGGTTGCAGATGGTCCCTGCCCATCCGGGCTTGCCAGTTTGGCAAGCAGATTATCGACATCCATCTCGAACATATCGGCGATATCGGCGGAATTATCACACGCCGCCAGAATGCGCCGCGCAGTCGATGTCGCCCCACTGATTGTGCCATCTGGCGCAATCGAAATCATCGCATCACGGGTTGATCCGACATGGCGGGCATCAGGATGCAGATGGACAATCACATCACCGGCGCGCTCATCAAAAAACAGGATACGTTCAAGCGCATCGGCATAATCGGCCACCATGCCGCGCACCCGCAGGCAATCGGGGCGTTTGATATCTTCGCGCACAGCCGATACATCCAGGACAGAGCACACCTTGCCATCGGGATCAAACACCGGGGCCGCGGTGCAGGTCAGAACCGAATGCTGGGCCAAGAAATGTTCGTCCTTGTGGATGGTGATCGGGCGACCTTCGACGATGCAGGTACCAATGCCATTGGTACCTTCGCGTTCCTCGCTCCAGACCGCGCCGGGCAAAAGGCCGTTGGTGCGAAATGACGGCAAAAGCGAATGGGCCGCAACACTATCAAGGATCACACCGCTATTATCGGTCAGAAACACCGCATAGCCGGATGCATCAATCTTGCGATACAGCGTGCGCACAAGGTCATGGGCGTGGTGATAAAGCCGCCCGTTGCGATCACGCAATTGCCGGGTCTGGCTTTCAGATATGACTTCGGGACGGCGCAGGGTGTCATGAGCCAGACCAAAGCGTTGTTCACACCGTTGCCAGCTTTCAAGCACCGCACGATTTTGCGCCCCGCCGCTCAGCTGCAGGGCTGCTTCTATCCGTCCGCCGGGAATGTTTCCTGACATAGACGCTATCTCCCTTGTGTCGGTGTTTTTGCCATTGTTTTGGCCCGGATTTTTCCGGTGCGTGACTTTTGCCACAGCCGATCACAGGCCAAATCGTAACACATTTGACGTCCCCCACGCCAAACAGTTTCGCCCGCCAAATCCGGCAAAACCGTGAGTGTTCCATTTTTGGAACAATTTGCGCCAACCGCTCTGTTCCAGTCATGCCGATGGCACAAAACACCCGGTTCAACGGGAAACGCGCAACCATCTGAAAAACAGGTTCTTTCTGACAAACCGCTATCGAAATCGCCAAGTGGCACGACCTTTGCGGGTAACGGATCGTCATAATCAAAAATGCGGGCGGCAAATCGCCCGTTATCTCGGAGGAACCCAAATGATCTACAAGAATCCAAATGACTCTGGCAGCAAGGTCAGCTTCAAAACCCGCTATGAAAACTTCATTGGCGGTGAATGGGTGGCCCCTGCCAAGGGTCAGTATTTTGAAAATGTCTCGCCGGTAAATGGCAAGCCGTTCTGCGAAGTTGCACGATCGAGCTCTGCAGACATCGAAAAGGCCCTTGATGCCGCGCATGCCGCCTTCCCGGCCTGGGGCAAGACCTCGGTCACGGAACGGGCCAACATGCTCAACAAGATTGCTGATCGCATGGAAGCCAATCTTGAAATGCTGGCCGTCGCCGAAACCTGGGACAATGGCAAGGCCGTGCGTGAAACCCTGGCAGCCGACATTCCGCTTGCGATTGACCATTTCCGCTATTTCGCAGGCGCCATTCGTGCGCAGGAAGGCTCGCTTGGCGAGATTGACGACAATACCGTCGCCTATCACTTCCACGAACCGCTTGGCGTGGTCGGTCAGATCATCCCATGGAACTTCCCTATCCTGATGGCGGTGTGGAAACTGGCCCCGGCCCTTGCCGCGGGGAACTGTGTTGTTCTGAAACCGGCTGAACAAACCCCGGCATCGATCTGTGTTCTGATGGAACTGATTTCCGATCTGATCCCGGCGGGTGTGGTCAACGTTGTGCAGGGCTTTGGCGTAGAAGCCGGCAAGCCGCTGGCACAAAGCAACCGTGTTGCCAAGGTCGCCTTCACGGGTGAAACCACCACCGGCCGCCTGATCATGCAATATGCATCGGAAAACATCATTCCGGTGACCTTGGAGCTTGGTGGCAAGTCACCGAACATCTTCTTTGAAGACATCATGGCGGCGGACGATGATTTCCGCCAAAAGGCCGCCGAAGGCATGGCAATGTTTGCCCTGAACCAGGGTGAAGTTTGCACCTGCCCGTCGCGCGCGATCATTCAGGAAAGCATCTATGACAAGTTCATGGACAGCGTGCTATCGCGCATTGCCAACATCAAACAGGGCAACCCGCTTGATACCGACACCATGATGGGTGCGCAGGCCTCGACCGAGCAGATGGAAAAAATCATGTCCTATCTGGATATCGGCAAACAGGAAGGTGCCGAAGTCCTGTGTGGCGGTGACAAGGCCGATCTGGGTGGGGACCTTTCCGATGGTTTCTATATCCAGCCGACCATCTTCAAGGGCCACAACCGCATGCGGATTTTCCAGGAGGAAATCTTTGGCCCGGTCGTATCGGCCACCACGTTCAAGGACGATGCCGAGGCGCTGCATATCGCCAATGACACGCTGTATGGCCTTGGCGCTGGTGTCTGGACGCGGGATGCCAACCGATCCTATCGCTTTGGTCGCGAGATCAAGGCCGGTCGTGTGTGGACCAACTGCTATCACCTCTATCCGGCGCATGCGGCCTTTGGCGGTTACAAGCAGTCGGGCATCGGGCGTGAAAACCACAAGATGATGCTGAACCACTATCAGCAGACCAAGAACCTTCTGGTTTCCTACGATCCGAAACCGATGGGCTTCTTCTGATCCGATCCTCTTCACAGCCGGACGCGAGGCCAACCTTGCGTCCGGTCGCCTTTCGCAAAGAAGGAGGTGACATTGACTGGATCAGAAAACGCGCCTGACAGGGTGGTTGCGACAGATGCCGCGATTGAACTGATCAGGAAGCTTAAGGATATCCACGGGCCGGTGATGTTTCACCAGTCGGGCGGCTGCTGCGATGGCAGTGCGCCGATGTGCTTTCCCGATGGGGAATTCAAAACCGGCGATCAGGATGTATTGCTGGGCGAGATTGAACGCAGTCCATTTTATATCGGGCGCGCCCAATTCGAATATTGGCGTCATACCCAATTGATCATTGATGTGGTCGACGGGCGCGGCGGCATGTTTTCGCTGGAAGGGCCGGAAGGCAAACGCTTCCTGACCCGATCACGCATCTTTAGCGACGATGAATGGAACGCGCTTAAGGCGCATGAAGAAAAGGCACCAATCACGGATTAGCAAAGCCAACGCTTTTCGATCCTGGATCTACCCGGGCGTTTCGTTTCCGACATCTCCTCCCACGGTGTCCACCCCCAGCGAAACGCCATAAGAAGCTGCCAGCTTATCCGGCGCATGTGCGGCTTCTTCCCCCTCGCCCGCTGCTTCCCCATTTGGGCAGCGGGCATTTTTTATGCCAGAACCAAAAGCACCACCCCCGAAAGGGCACAAAGAAACATCAGCGACAACAGGGCCGCCATCACCACCCGCCCACCGACATGCAGGACATTGCGGATATCAACGCTCAAGCCAAGGGCGGCCATGGCAAGGATGGTCAGAAAGGACGAGGTGGTTTTGATCGGCGCGCGGGCAATATCGGGGATCAGATCAAACGAACAGGCCACCATCATGGCGATAAAGCCAATGATGAACCACGGCACGACCTGCGCAATCGGAAGCTTCGTCTCGCGTGCCCGCCCGCCAATCACGGCCAGCGCAAAGATCACCGGCCCCAGCATCAGAACCCGGATCAGTTTGACCAGCGTGCCGACCTGAACCGCAAGGGTGCCGGCCGGGGCGGTTGCCGCCAGAACTTGTGGCACGGCATAGACGGTAAGGCCTGAAAAAATACCATACTGGGTTGCCGATAATCCAAGCCCGGCATGAAGCATCGGCAGGACAAAGACAAACAGCACACCCAGAACCGCCGTAAAGGAGATCGAGGCCGCCACATCATCTGATTGCGCCTCAATCACCGGCGCGGTCGCAGCAATCGCCGAATTGCCGCAGATTGAATTGCCGCATGCCACCAGCATTGAAAGATGGTTGGAAAGACCAAGCGCACGGCCAATGTGGTAGCTGACAAACAGGCTGATACAGACGACCAGAATGATGGCCGCGACCAACCCGCCCCCGGCCGATCCGATGGCCTGCGCGCTGATTGATGCGCCCAGCAACACAATGGCGATTTCAAGCACCGTCTTGGCGCAAAACCGAACCCCGGCAAAATAGCGCGGTGCCAATCCAAACACGGATCGCACCACCACCCCGATCAGAATGGCAAAGACCAGACTTTCCACCCAGCCACGCCCGAACAACATACGCTCGGCATGTTCTGCCAGCTTGGCGGCAAGTGCGACCAAGATGGTCACGGCAAGCCCGGGCAGGATCGGTTTGAGGTGGGTGTTAAAAAACATGGTTTTCCTGTGTTTTGATCACAGGCAGAAAATCTCACGCCCAACCATTTACTTCCATCGAATAAAAATTCATATTTCATTCGATTAAATTGAACGGTTGAACATAACCATGATGACGCTTGAACAGCTTCAGATCTTTGTCGCGGTTGCCGAACGCGAACATCTGACCCGCGCGGCGGAGGCCATTGGCCTGACGCCATCGGCCGTCAGTTCCGCGATCAAAAATCTCGAAGGTTTTTATGGTGTCGCGCTGTTTAACCGGGTCGGACGGCGGATTGAGCTGACCCAGACCGGGCGGCTGTTTCTCGATGAAGCCAAATCAACGCTGGCCCGTGCACGGGCGGCGGAACTGACGCTGGCCGAACTGGGTGGCATGCAGCGCGGGGAGCTTAATGTTTATGCCAGTCAGACAATTGCCAGTTACTGGTTGCCGCCGTTCCTGATGAAATTTCACGACCAGTATCCCGGCATCGAAATCCGCCTGACGATTGGCAACACCAAAACCGTATCCGATGCTGTGCGTGGCGGGGCCGCCGATATCGGCTTTATCGAAGGCGACATTGATGAACCGGCATTGGCCAAACGCGAAGTCGCCGAAGACGCCCTGGTGATTGTTGTATCGCCCAAACACCCATGGGCCAATGGCCGGGCGTTGAGCCCGCAGGCGCTTGTCACCCAGACTAACTGGATCCTGCGCGAAGCAGGTTCAGGCACCAGATCGGAATTTGAAGCCGCCCTGCGCGATCTTGGCGTTGATCCCGCGCGCCTGCGCACCGCACTTGTGTTACCCAGCAACGAGGCCGTCATTACCGCGGTTGAAAACGGCATCGCCGCCACCGCCGTTTCACAATTCGCCGTCAGTTCGCTGATCGCCCAGGGCCGCCTTGCGCGCGCAAACTTCCCGATTCCGCCCCGCAAATTCATGGTGCTGCGCCACAAGGAACGCCAGCAAACCCAAAGTTCGCTGGCACTTGAGAAGCTGTGCCTTAACGGCAAATGATGGTCACATATCGGAAGCAGTTATTGCTTTCGAAACTCGCTTGCCGCCCTTCAAGAAGGCCTGTGCTAGGATCACCCCGACCATTACATTCATAAGCACAGTTAGGAACTGCGACAAAACAGTCACGGCCAGAGCTGCGCCCTTCAGCCGACAGAGATTTTCTCCCGCCCCACCGAGCCAGACTAACGTATCAACCAAAATTCCCGGCAAAATCACGGCTGCACCCTCGTGGAGCAACCAAAGCGGCAAGATACCGATGATCACTCCTTTGGCGATAAAGCCTCGCATGAGCCAACCAATCTTCAGAGCGCCCTGCAACGCAACACGCCCATAACTTAGCAAAGGCGGAATAAGCATCGCGAGGAGTATAAATATCGCAAACATCATAACTTCTTGAATGGCAAACACTGAGGCGTAGACAAGCGCGCCGATCACATCACCATCGCTGACAGACAGCAAATGCATGCCCTGCCAACTCATATCTCCCACGCTGAATGCGACATTCACTTGACGGATAAGCCACAGCAAAGCATCGATAGAAAATAACGTTACCGCAGAGAAAAACAGCGCTGTTTTCGTGCAAGAACGCCCAAGCTGCAGCACCCAAACGACACCAGAATAAATAGCAGTAAACTTGAGCAGTTCGAGATAGGACTCACCTAACCAAGAAAAGATGCTGCCTTCAAATGAGTACCCTACGCTAATTGGTGCGCTAGCGAGCACAGGCAAAACAAGTAGAAGCAACAACCACCTTTTGCTTGCGGCTGCCAAAAAACTTGCCTTCCAGATCCCTGTATTCTCGGTATTTCTGATTGTTTGCTCCACGACATAAACTTTCTCATCGCAGTACAAGGTCGGTAACCTTTCTAAAATTGCCCTGCCTTCTGCTGCGTTCCCCAAATCACGTTCAGGCCACCAAATCAAAAGAACGTCTCTAGTATCCACACTTTATAAGCGTGCATCAAATCTTGGACAAACTCAAACCGTTGAAATTATTTACAAAACGCTGGAACGACATCGAAATAAGCTTAACCTAAATTAAACCACTACAGTCGAATTTAAAAATATTCCAAATGTAAATTGCGCATTCGCAATGCAGCATTTTGGGGTCGGTTCTAATGGTCGGTCTGACAGGGCAACCTGTGCATGCGCCACGCAAAACCGACACATGCATCCGTCAAAGGGCACTTCCGATCGCGGAAGATGCAGAGTTGTCCAGAGGCTTCGCCACCTTAGAGGACCCTGCCAATGCTTGATGCAGAACTATTGGCGCGCATACAGTTTGCCTTCACCGTCTCGTTCCACATTATCTTCCCGTCCTTTACCATCGGACTGGCAAGCTTCCTGTTTGTGCTCGAAGCCCTGTGGCTGCGCACCAAGGACGAGACCTATCTTTCGCTTTACAAATTCTGGATGAAAATCTTTGCCCTGGCCTTTGGCATGGGCGTCGTATCCGGGATTGTCATGTCCTATCAGTTCGGCACGAACTGGGGACCGTTTTCCGAATTTACCGGCGGTGTGATCGGCCCGCTTCTGGCTTATGAGGTACTGAGCGCCTTCTTCCTTGAGGCCGGGTTCCTTGGCATCATGCTGTTTGGCCTGAACCGTGTCGGACCGAAGCTCCACTTTACCGCCACCACTATGGTTGCGATTGGCACGCTTTTCTCGGCCTTCTGGATTTTGTCGGCCAATAGCTGGATGCAAACACCGGACGGTTATGTGATCGAAAATGGCCGGGCGGTGGTGTCAAGCTGGATCGATGCGATTTTCAATCCGAGCTTCCCGTATCGGCTGGTGCATATGGTGCTGGCCGCCTACCTGACCACCGCCCTTGTGGTTGGTGCGGTTGGCGCATGGCATCTGATGCGTGATCGCGAAAACCGGGCGGCGAAAATCATGTTTTCCATGGCAATGTGGATGGCGGCCATCCTTGGCCCGATCCAGATCTTTGCCGGCGATTTGCACGGGCTTAATACCCTTGAACATCAGCCGGCCAAAGTGGCCGCGATGGAAGGGCATTTTGAAACCCGCGAAGGCGCGCCTTTGATCCTGTTTGGCATACCGGACATGGAAGAAGAGGAAACCAAATACGCGCTCGAAATTCCCAAGCTAGGGTCGATGATCCTGACCCATGAATGGGATGGCAAGATTACGGGTCTCAAAGACTTCGCCCCCGAAGATCGCCCGAATGCGGCAATTGTATTCTGGACGTTTCGCATCATGGTCGGGCTGGGTGTTTTGATGGCACTTCTGGGCATTGCCAGCGTCATCGCACGTCTGCGCAAGAAGCTTTATAGCTGTGGTTATCTGCATCGTTTTGCCCTTCTGATGGGACCAAGTGGCTTTATCGCCATTCTGGCCGGCTGGTTTACCACCGAAGTCGGGCGACAGCCCTGGGTGGTCTATGGCCTGATGCGAACTTCCGAGGCCGGGTCGCCCGTCGCCCCGACCGCCATTGCCGGATCGCTGATCGCCTTTGTCGTGGTTTATGCCATCGTGTTCGGGGTCGGCACGGCCTATATCCTGCGCGCCATGGTCAAGGACCCGCGTAGCGCCCACATCCCTGAAGAAACCGAAATCTTGCGGGCGGGTGGTCGCCAATCGACCGCCGCACATCCGCCCGTGGCAGGAGAATGATCATGGATTATGAACTGATCTGGGTTCTGCTGATTGCCGTTGCCGTCTTTGCCTATGTCACGCTGGATGGCTTTGACCTTGGCATCGGCATCCTGTTCCCCTTCATCAAAGAGCCGAAAAATCGCGGCCGGATGATGAATACCGTCGCCCCGGTGTGGGATGGCAATGAAACCTGGCTGATCCTGGGCGGGGGTGGGCTTTATGCCGCCTTCCCGCAGGCCTATTCATTGCTGATGACCGCTTTTTACATTCCGGTCTTTACGATGCTGTTGGCGCTTGTGTTTCGCGGGGTTGCGTTTGAATTCCGGTTCAAAAGCAAGAACCACCAGAAACACTGGGACTTTGCCTTTTCGGCCGGTTCGATCATCGCAGCCGCGATGCAGGGTGCGATGCTGGGCGGCTTTATCGAAGGCATTGCCGTTGAAAACGGACATTTTGTTGGCGGGGCGTTTGATTGGCTGAGCCCGTTTTCGGTGTTCTGCGCGACGGCGGTTGTCGTCGGCTATGCCCTGCTTGGCACCGGTTGGCTGATCATGAAGATGGAAGGCGATTTTCAGGGCAACCTGCGAAAGCTCGCCAAACCGGCTGTGATCTGGATGGCGGCCAATCTTGGCGTGGTGTCGCTGATGACGACCTATGTTAACCCGGCCTATGCCCAGCGCTGGTTTGAACTGCCTAACATGCTGTATCTCGCACCGATCCCGATTGTGACGGTCGGATTGCTCTATTGGCTGTGGCATGCGGTCAAGAAGCGTGAAAAGACGGTGTTTGGCATCACGCTTGGCATTTTCTTCCTCAGTTACGTCGGTTTCGGGATCACGCTTTATCCCAATATCGTGCCGCCGATGATCACCTTCCGCGATGCGGCTGCCCCGGAAAACAGCCTTGCCTTCATGCTGGTGGGGGCTGTGGTCCTGCTGCCGATCATTCTGGGCTACACCGCCTATGCCTATTGGGTATTTCGCGGCAAGACCGGGGATGAGGGGTATCACTGATGACCAGCATCAAATCACCTGTCAAATCCCCAAAAGCCCGCAGATGGCTGTGGTTTGTCGGCCTTTATGTCGGCGGGGTTGTCGTGCTTGGCGCAGCATCCTTACTGCTGCGTGCCCTGATGGGTCAGGCGTGATGATCCACTTGACCTAACCGAACCAAACTCCCGTGACCTGCTTCATACCCCCGACAGCAGGTCTCTACCCGGCAGCACTCCCCACCCGCTGCCGGGTTCTTTTTTTGCTTACTGGTTGTCCTTGCGCCGGATCAGCAAAGCCAAACGTTCAATCCCGTCGCGGATACGCTCGCTGCTTTCGGTGGCAAAGCTCAGGCGCGCGGTGTTGATCCCGCTTTGATCACAGAAGAATGCCTGACCGGGGACAAAGGCGACTTTGGCATCCTCCATCGCATCGATCAGAAGTTCGCGGCTGTTGATGTTTTCGGGCAATGTTAACCAGACAAACATGCCGCCTTGCGGGCGCGACCAACTGACACCTTCAGGCATGAAGTCCGCAAGCGCGCCCAGCATCACATCGCGTTTGGCGCGATAGGCATCCTGCAGGGTTTCCAGATGGCTTGGGAACAGTTTCGATGCAGCACGCAGTGCAATTTCCTGATTGATGGTTGATACATGCAGATCCCCCGCCTGCTTCATCAGGACAAGCTGACGGATCACTGGGCGCGGCGCCGTGATCCAGCCAATACGAAGTGCCGGTGCCAGGGTTTTGGAAAAAGTACCAAGCTGAATAACCGTTCCGGCATCCGGATCGCCATGGGTGTCATCAAGTGCCAAAAGCGACGGCAGGCTTTCACCTTCATAGGCAAGCTTGCAATAGGCCGCGTCCTCAAGGATCACCGCCCCGTATTTGCGCGCGGTTTCCAGCACCGCCAAACGGCGATCAAGCGAATAGGATCGCCCGGTCGGGTTCTGGAAATCCGGCGACAGATAGGCAATCCGGGCCCCCTTGGCAAAGGCGGCATCAAGTTCGGCAATCACCGGGCCGGCATCATCCATGGCAATGCCGACATAGCTTGGCCGACGCATGGAAAAGGCCTGCATCGCGCCGAGATAACTTGGCTTTTCCAGAACGATCTCGCGCCCCGGCTCCAGCAACAGGCGGGCGAGCATATCGAGCCCCTGCTGCGCGCCACAGGTGATCAGGATATTATCAATATCCCGCACAGCCCCCGTCGCCGCCAGATCGGCCGCAATCCATTGTCGCAGCCCGGGCAGGCCTTCACTGATGGAATATTGCAGGCTGCGACGCCCGGCCTGCTCATCGCCGGTCAAATCGCCATAAGCATGATTAAAGGTCGCAAG
Source organism: Thalassospira sp. A40-3 (assembly GCF_015871485.1). Lineage (NCBI taxonomy): Bacteria > Pseudomonadati > Pseudomonadota > Alphaproteobacteria > Rhodospirillales > Thalassospiraceae > Thalassospira > Thalassospira sp. A40-3. The sequence continues at coordinate 1,262,167 of NZ_CP065428.1, read as the reverse complement.
CGGGAAAAGCTTGGGATCGGGCACGCCACCGGCAAATGAAATAATCTCTGGCCGTTCAGCCACTTTCAGCAGGTCACGAATTTCGGACGCCCGCAGGGCACGGGCATCGGGGACGATCATTTCATTCCATTGAACAGACATGGCAGCACTCTTTAGGTCAGCAACATTGCCGTTATTTGGCAAGCAACACTGACCTAAATCAAGTTTATTTTATCGAGCCATCGAAATTTGAAATAAAATTACAATTAACTCTATCACCAAGCTTGTTACAGCCCCATGCGGTTTTGCGCTGTGCCCGCTATTTTACCCGCAGCCAGGCCCGACAAAAGACCACGGAAACCAGCACAACAGCGAAACAGCCGATCAACGCGGAAAATGCCGCACTGACGATCAGAAATGCCGGATCGGCGGGGATGCCAACGGCAACCAGTATCGCCACCACCTGCCCCATGACCGGCAACACCAAGGCTGAGAGAATGGGCAGGGACAGAACCACCGCCAAGAGTCGCACAAACAGATAGAAGAAGCATCGCCGTCCGACGGCCAGAACATCGCCAAACCCTGCCTGCCCCGCCTGAACGATCATCGCACCCCATGCGCCCAACAGCACAAGCAGGGCAAAGACCAGAAGGGCCGTCACAGCCCCCACACCAAGGCGCAACGCCGCCGACACATCAACGCGGCCTGTACTCATCAAAAGAAGGTCGGATACGAACACAAGCTGATAGAGCGTGACCAAAACCGCGACCACCACTACAGCAGCCATCATGGCTCGCGCAAAATACAGCAACCCGGCCAAACCGTTTGATAGCATGGCCGCAAACCCGACTTTGCCCCTCAGAACAGCGATGTGGCTGACATAGGCAACAGGGATCAGCGGAATGGCGTAAATCGCAAACCAGATGACTTGCCAGATGGTGCCCGTCAGGCTGGGCGCTCCGTCATCACCCAACAATGCGGGTCCGGGCATGACAGCGCCAAGCCCGCTGATCAGAACTGTCAGCAGCGCCGAAATGGCAACAATGCCCCGCCCCTGCCACATCAGGGCCATACCATCCTGAATAATCCAGGTCTTGAATGGCTGTGCGTGTCCGTTCATCACCCCCCACATATCGCCGCCGCAATTGCGTGCGATTGATATGGCGATGAATGGGGTATCTGGTCAATGCATCTGGCTTGGAAGGTAAAATTGAGGTCTTCCTCCCCGAACAGAGGCCCTGCGATGCAAATAAACTTGCCCTGCCACGCCTTTCGAATTAAACACCATTAAAGGTGTTGATAATCATTCGACTACAAAATTTTGTGTAAAAATAGAAATCACACTTGCGTTGCGGGGCGTTCCATATTACCCATCAAAGCTAAGTGAAATACTTTTATAAACACTAAATTATGTGTTGATTGCCACAGTTATGATTGATCGGCAGGAAAGAGAATGCAGCCTAATCTGACCCATCTCCGCCAGCTTGAGGCAGAGAGTATCCACATCATCCGCGAGGTGGCGGCATCGTTCGAGCGGCCGGTGATGCTTTATTCCATCGGCAAGGATTCATCAGTTCTGCTGCATCTGGCGCGCAAGGCGTTTTACCCGGCCCCGCCGCCCTTTCCATTGATGCATGTCGACACCACCTGGAAATTCCGCGAAATGATCGAATTTCGCGACCGGATGGCGGCTGAATACGGCTTTGATCTGATTGTTCACATCAATCAGGACGGTGTGGAGCGCGGCATTGGCCCGTTCACCCATGGATCGAGCCTGCATACTGATGTCATGAAGACGGAATCGCTTAAACAGGCGCTGAACAAATACAAGTTCGATGCCGCCTTTGGCGGTGCGCGGCGTGACGAGGAAAAGGCTCGTGCCAAGGAACGCGTGTTTTCCTTCCGCACCGAAACCCACCGCTGGGATCCGAAAAACCAGCGCCCGGAATTGTGGGATATCTATAACGCCCGGATCAACAAGGGTGAAAGCATCCGTGCTTTCCCGATCTCGAACTGGACCGAGCTTGATATCTGGCAATATATCTATCTTGAGCAGATCCCGATTGTGCCGCTGTATTATTCCGCCAAACGTCCGGTGGTCGAACGCGACGGCATGCTGATCATGGTCGATGACGACCGTATGCCGCTTAATCCGGGCGAGACCCCGGAAATGAAATCGGTGCGTTTCAGGACCCTTGGCTGCTACCCACTCACCGGGGCGGTTGAGTCCGAGGCCGCCACCCTGCCCGAGATTATCCAGGAAATGCTTTTGACCCGTTCAAGCGAACGTCAGGGCCGCATGATTGACCACGACCAGGCCGGGTCGATGGAGAAGAAGAAGCAGGAAGGCTATTTCTGATGTCACACAAGTCTGATTTGATCGCCGATGATATTCTCGGCTACCTCAAGGCTCAGGAAGAAAAAAGCCTTCTGCGTTTCATCACCTGCGGCAGCGTGGATGACGGTAAATCGACCCTCATCGGGCGTCTGCTTTGGGATTCCAAACTGATCTTTGAAGATCAGCTGGCCGCCCTTGAATCAGATAGCCGCAAGGTTGGCACCCAGGGCGGCGAGATTGATTTCGCCCTGCTGCTTGATGGTTTACAGGCCGAACGCGAACAGGGCATCACCATTGATGTTGCCTATCGTTTCTTCTCGACCGACAAGCGTAAATTCATCGTCGCCGATACCCCCGGCCACGAACAATATACCCGTAACATGGCAACCGGTGCCTCGACCGCCGATGTTGCCGTGATCCTGATTGATGCGCGCAAGGGGATTCTGACCCAGACCCGCCGTCACAGCTTCATCACATCCCTTTTGGGCATCAAGCATGTGGTGCTGGCCGTCAACAAGATGGACCTGATCGATTATGATCAGGCCAAATTTGATCAGATCGTTGCCGAGTATCTGAAATTCGCCGAGCAGCTGAACTATAGCTCGATCACCGCGATCCCGCTTTCGGCCCTGCGTGGCGACAACATGATCGAGCCGAGCGCGAATACGCCCTGGTATTCCGGCCCGACGCTTCTGGCCCATCTTGAAGATGTGCAGGTCGAACAGGATGCGATTGAAAAGCCGTTCCGTTTGCCAGTGCAGTGGGTTAACCGCCCGAACCTTGATTTCCGGGGCTTTTCCGGCACCATTTCATCAGGCCGCGTCAAACCGGGTGACGAGGTTGTCGTCACCGCATCGGGTCATACCAGCAAGGTCAAGGACATCGTCACCTTTGATGGCAACCTGGATGTTGCCATTGCCGGTCAGGCGATCACCCTGACCCTTGAAGATGAAATCGACATTTCGCGTGGCGACATTTTGGCGCATGCGGATGCCAAGCCCGACTTTGCCGATCAGTTCGAAGCCCGCATCATCTGGATGCACGAAGATCACCTTCTGCCCGGCCGTCCCTATCTGATCAAGATGGGCGCACAGGTTGCCAATGCGCAGATCAGCGACCTAAAATACAAGGTCAATGTGAACACGCTTGAACACGTGGCGGGCAAGACGCTTGAGCTTAATGAAGTCGGGATTGCCAATATCTCGGCCGACAAGGCGTTGGCGTTTGATCCCTATGATCAAAACCGTCATTCGGGCCGCTTCATCATTATTGACCGCTTTACCAACGCCACTGTTGGGGCGGGCATGGTCAACCATTCCCTGCGCCGTGCGACCAACATCAAATGGCAGGAAATGGACATCAACAAGGGGGCTCGTGCCTATCAGAAAGGCCAGAAATCGGTCATTCTGTGGTTCACCGGCCTGTCGGGTGCGGGCAAATCGACCGTTGCCAACCTAGTTGAGAAAAAGCTCCACGCCCTTGGCAAGCACACCTACACCCTTGATGGCGACAATGTCCGTCATGGCCTGAACAAGGATCTTGGCTTTACCGATGCCGATCGCGTGGAAAACATCCGCCGTGTGGGGGAAACCGCCAAGCTTTTTGTCGATGCGGGCGTGATCACGCTGGTGTCCTTCATCTCGCCGTTCAAAAGCGAACGCCAACTGGCACGCAGCCTTGTTGAGAAAGACGAGTTCATCGAGGTGTTTATCGACACCCCGCTTGAAGTCTGCGAACAGCGCGATGTGAAAGGCCTTTATAAAAAGGCCCGTGCGGGCGAGATCGCCAACTTCACCGGGATCGACAGCCCCTATGAGCGGCCGGAAAATGCCGAGATCACGGTCAACACATCCGATCAAACCGCCGAAGAAGCAGCAGAGGCCATTGTCGCCAAGCTTGAAGAATTCGGTGTTCTCGGGGCCTGGTTCCCGGAAATCTGATCTGCATTCAGACATGCATTTAGGAAAACCCGGCATTTGCGAATGCCGGGTTTTCTTTTGCTTCAACCACATATCCCCGATCCTGAAAAACCCGATTGGATACGCCTTGACTCCTGTTCCGCTTTGACCACATAAAACAGAACAAAACAGGAACAATAAAATGTCAGACAGACGCATTCATCAGGCACGCGCGGCACTGGCGCGGGCCGAGCAACAATGGAAGGTTCAGGTTTCCTGTCTGTCCGGTGGGCCAGATCGGGTAGACAGGGTGATTGCGCGTGCCTTTGGCAGCACATTCCTGCGCGATCATATCAGCCTCGGCGGTCTTGCCCCGATTGGCCTGCATGAAGTGCTTTGCGGCCATGATGATTGCGCGGCGTCCCTTTTGGCGTGGTATCTGGCGACATTGTCTGTGGATGCGTCCTCTGATGCCTCTAATCACCCATCTGCCCCGCCACCCGGCAAGGGCATTTTCTGGATCCGGCAGCGTCGGGCCCTTGATCAGGGCGGGTTTTATGCCCTTTCCCTGCCGATGACGGCCCTTGAACCCAAACCGTTGATGATGACAGTCGATCAACAGGCCACCGCCCTTTGGACCTGCGAGGAAGTGGCAAAATCCGGTCAGGTCCGTGCGGTGATCATTGAAACCACCGACTATGACCTGACCACCGCCCGGCGCCTGCAACTGGCCTGTGAAAGTGGTGGCACACGCATCATTGTTTTGCGCCCGCTTGCCAGAAACGGGCGCATTCCGACCTCAAGCGCATGGACGCGCTGGCAAATCACACCTGTAAACGCCTTGGAACCAACAGAACGACCAACAGGAAACGACCATCATCTCAGCCTGATCGGGGGACGCGGGGTCCGACCGGGAAGCTGGAAAGTCAAAACCGATGCAACAACGTTTTCTTTATCTGTGGCTGACCCACTGGAAAACCGACTGTCAGAAGCCTCAACACAAGACAGGCACGCCCACGCCTGATCAGCCCCGCGATGCTGACAGTCTGAAAACTGCCCCACAGGCCTCAAAGCCACAAGACACCCCGCACGTGATCACGCGCAGCGATCACAAGGGTGTGCTCGTCTGCGGCCTGAATGCAGCGGCACAAAAGGCCGGACTTCATGGTGGCATGCGTTTGTCGGATGCGCGCAGCATCCTGCCCGATCTTCAGGACAGCCCTGAAGAGCCTGAACTCTGCGATGGCAAATTTGCCCGTCTGGTGCGCTTCATGGACCGCTATAGCCCATGGATTGCGCCGGATCGGGACTTGCATGCGCATGGGCTTAATGGGGATGCTGGCCTATGGCTTGAAATCACTGGCGGCAGTCATTTGTTTGGCGGCGAAAGTGCGATGATCAAACAAATCCTGCGCGATATGAAGGCCCAAGGCATTGCTGCCCGCACCGCCATTGCCGATACCGCTGGTGCCGCATGGGCCGCGGCCCGGTGTCATCCGGGCGCACCCAATGAGCGCATCTTGTCCCTGCCACGCGATCACGGGATTGCGGCCGGGTTTCCGGCATCCTGTCTGCGATTATCGGATGACATCAGCGCGGTTCTGTCGCGACTTGGCCTGAAACACCTTGGCGATATCACACCCCTGCCGCGTGCCAATATCACCACCCGCCTTGGCCCGGATGTGTTGCATCGCCTTGATCAGTTTTATGGCCGCCTGCCCGAACATCTGAATTTTGAGCTGCCCGATGCGCCGTGGCTGATCAAACAAAGCTTTGGCGAACCATTGGGGAGTGCTGACACGCTGGCACATGCGATTGAAAGCATGGTGGCCGATCTGTGCGCCAAACTGCGCGATGAAAACCTTGGTCTTAGGCGCCTGATCGTTCGGTCCATTCGGGTCGATGGCCATGCCCATACCATCACGACCACAACTGGCACGCCCTGCCAGTCCGAAAGCCATATCCTGCGATTGCTCGCGGAAAAGATGCCCGGTGTTGATACCGGCTTTGGCATCGAACAGGTGATTATCTATGCCCCGTGGGTCGAACATGTTGCCTTTCGTCAGGTCCGCCTTGATCGCAAGCAGGAAGACAACAGCGACACCATTGCGCTTGCCCAACTGCTTGATCGCATTGCCCATCATCTGGGGCCCAAGGATATCCTGTTTCGCCCGGCCCATCACGCCAGCCACCTGCCCGAACGGGCGGCCATAAGGCAGCCGCCCACCGGGGCTGCCAAACCGGCACGTCTTGCGGATGCGCCCCTGCCCAAACGCCCGGTTCGGCTGATTGATCCGCCCGAACCGGTTGATGTCATGGAACGCAGTGCCAACGGTGCACCGACAAAACTGCGCTGGCGCAAGATGATGATTGATGTCTTGCGGGCCGACGGGCCAGAGCGCATCTGCCCGGAATGGTGGACCCATCTGGACCGGGATAATTACGCCCTGTCGCAGATGACACGCGATTATTTCCGCATCTGCGATCAGAAAGGCCGGTTGATCTGGCTGTTTCGCAGCGGCCATGCCGGGCAGGATATCTGGTCGGTGCATGGTTTGTTTGCCGGGTGATGTGATTTGATGCCATGACCAAGCAAACCAACAGTACAGCCGATCCGGCCTATGCCGAACTGCATGTCAGCAGCAATTTTTCATTTCTGCGCGGCGCATCGCATGCGGAGGAACTGGTGCTGACCGCTGCCACCAAGGGCCTGCATGCAATTGCGATCACCGATCACAATACGCTGGCCGGGGTGGTGCGCGGCCATACCGCACATCGCAATTATGCCGACCGGTTGAATTACATTGTCGGCTGTCGGCTGGACCCGATGGATGGGCCATCCTTGCTGTGTTATCCGACCGACCGTGCATCTTATGCCCGGCTGTGCCGGTTGCTGACCCTTGGCAAGCGCCGCGCACCCAAGGGATCGTGCGAGATTTATCTTGCCGATATCGTCACCCATGGCGAAGGCCTGCTGTTTATCGCCGTGCCGCCACAGGTGCCGGGTGACACCTTTCGCACTGAACTGATCAGTTTGAAATCGCATTTCCAAGATCGTCTTTGGCTGGCCATCGGGCGGTTCATGGACGGGTTTGACAGCGAACGGTTGGAATTTACCGAAATGGTTGAGGCCGATCTTGGCATTCCGGCCGTGGTGACCAATGACGTGCATATGCATTTACGATCGCGCAAACCATTGCAGGATGTCCTGACCTGCATTCGCCATCACTGCACGATTGAGGATGCCGGATACCGTTTATTCCCCAATGGCGAACGCCATATCAAATCCCCGCGTGAAATGGCCCGTTTGTTCCCGGATCACCCGCACTGGTTGGCCCGCACCGTCGAGATTGCCGATCAATGCACCTTCAGCCTGAATGAGTTGCGCTATGAATACCCCGATGAAAATGACGGATCGGGCGAAGGCACCCAGGAACGGTTAATCCGCCTGACCTGGGAAGGCGCGCATAAACGCTATCCCGATGGTGTGCCCGACAAGGTCAAAAACCTGATCGAGACAGAGCTTAAACTGATCGACGAGTTGGGCTATGCCCCCTATTTCCTGACCGTGCATGACATTGTTGCCTTTGCCCGGTCCCGTGGCATTTTGTGTCAGGGGCGCGGATCAGCAGCCAATTCATCGGTGTGTTTTTGTTTGCATGTCACCTCGGTCGATCCCAACAAGGTGGAATTGCTGTTTTCGCGCTTCATCAGCAATGCCCGTAATGAACCACCTGATATTGATGTCGATTTTGAACATGAACGCCGCGAAGAGGTTATTCAGTTCATCTATGAACGCTATGGCCGCGACCGGGCCGGGTTGACCGCCACGGTGATTTCATACCGATCACGCAGCGCCATTCGCGATGTTGGCAAGGTGTTTGGCCTGTCGGAAGACACCATCGTCAAACTGACCAAAACCATCTGGGGATCAAGCAGCAAGGGCGCGCATGACAATATGATGCGTCAATCCGGCATTCATCCCGATGAACCGCGCCTGAAGGCGGTGCTCGATATCGCGGGAGAACTGACCGGCTTCCCCCGCCATCTGTCGCAACATGTTGGCGGCTTTGTCATCACACGCGGGCCGCTTTGTGAACTATCCCCGATTGCCAATGCCGCCATGGCGGACCGCACCACCATTGAATGGGACAAGGATGACATTGATGCGCTGGGTATCCTTAAGGTCGATATCCTGGCTCTTGGCATGCTGACCTGCATCCGAAAAGCCTTGGATGAGCTGCGCAATCACAAGAACATCGATTATGATCTGGCGACGCTTCCCAAGGAAGACCGGGCGACCTATCGCATGCTGGAAAAGGCCGACAGTATCGGCACCTTTCAGGTGGAATCACGCGCGCAAATGAGCATGCTGCCGCGTTTAAAACCGCGAAGCATTTATGATCTGACCATTCAGGTCGCCATCGTCCGCCCCGGCCCGATCCAGGGCGGCATGGTCCATCCGTTTTTGCAACGGCGCATGGGCCGCGAAAAGGTCGACTACCCATCCCCGGAACTCGAAGCCGTATTGAAACGCACCTGCGGCGTGCCGCTGTTTCAGGAACAGGCGATGCAGATCGCCATTGTCGCCGCCGGCTATTCCGGCGGAGAGGCCGACAACCTGCGTCGCGCCATGGCAACGTTCAAGCGCACCGGCACCATTGGTGAACACCGGACCAAGTTCATCAATGGCATGCTGGGTAACGGCTATGACATGGACTTTGCCGAACGCTGCTTCAAACAGATCGAAGGCTTTGCCGATTATGGCTTCCCCGAAAGCCATGCGGCGAGTTTTGCCATTCTCGCCTATGCGTCGTCCTGGCTGAAATGCCATCACCCGGATGTGTTTTTATGTGCGCTTCTGAATTCCCAACCGATGGGGTTTTATGCCCCGGCGCAACTGGTCAATGATGCGCGCAATCACGGGGTGCGCGTGCTTGAAATCGATATCAATCACAGCTTCTGGGACAATCAGTTGGAACGCGAATTGGGCCGCACGGCGGGATATCATTCGGTGCGGCTTGGTTTTCGCCAGATCAAGGGATTTGGCGAGCTTGATGCCCTTGCCCTGATTTCCAACCGGCCAGCGGGCGGGTTTCAGGATGTCTATCTGATGGCGCGCCAGACAGGACTATCCCCGGCCGCCCTTGAAAAACTGGCCGAGGCCGATGCGTTCGGATCGCTGGGCTTATCAAGGCGCGAAGCCCTTTGGGCCGTGCGCCGGTTTGGCAAGGGGCGCAAGGCACCAGCAAGCCTGCCGCTGTTTGAGGCGGCCCAGAACTTTAACCACAATATGGGGGTCTCGGCCGAATTTGGCGCCGAAGCCCCGGTCGATCTGCCGATCATGGGCCCGGGCGAAGAGATCATCGAAGATTACGCCAGCCTGCGTCTGTCGCTTAAGGGCCATCCGATGGCGATGCTGCGTGATGCATTGGGTGCCGCCGGTGTATGTACCGCCAGTGATCTGCCCAATGTGCGAAATGGGGATCGTTTGACCCATGCGGGACTTGCGATTGTCCGCCAGCGCCCCGGCACGGCATCGGGGGTTGTTTTCATCACGTTAGAGGATGAAACCGGCATCACCAACCTTGTGGTCTGGAGCAAGGTGATGGAACAACACCGTCGCGAGGTGATGACCGCCACGGTCCTTGGGGTGACCGGCAAATTGCAACGTGAAGACGGGGTGACGCACATCATTGCCGACAAGCTGGTCGATCTGACCCATATGCTGCAATCGATGAGCGAGAACACAAAGATCGCGCGTGATGCCAACAACCATCCGCGCAACCTGCGCTGGGCCAGCCCACGCACCGCCCTGCCAACCGGGGAAGCCGCCTCACCCACGACATCGCGACCTACCCCTAAACCGGAGGCTGATCTGGACCAGTTGAGCTCAAAACCGGAAACACGCACCACCAGTCACAAACGCCTTAAGATCGACAGCCATGATTTCCACTGATCTGACCGTTTGACCCAAACAGGTATCGGCCAATCCAACTCACGGAGTCTGTCTTTTTGCCCTTGGACCGGCACATCACGCATCCAATACCGGGCTTAAGAGCCACAAGAAGTCGCCCGTAACTATTTTTATTAAAAACAGCAAACTAGCAGATCGCGAAAAAAGGTCTGACACGTCCGAAAGTGCAGAAAATGCGATTTGAACTTCAAAAAAAGACAAAACGTTGACAAAACGTCAGATAAATGATGATGATTGTGTATAAATTATAAATCGCTCAACCGCGATCAGGGTTGCTGAACTCTATTATCTGGAAAAAGGTACGTGCTGCCGGTGCAGCAAACATCGGGATCATCGCCCCCCACGGCGTCCCAACACCCCTTTATCAGATGCCAACCATCCACAGCAATTCCGGTCCCGGTCTGCACGGTACGCGCCACCCCGCGTTCCGACACTTGATAGTCGAGGATAATCGCGTGACTGAACATGCCCCGATTCTGCGTATTGAGGATCTGTCTGTCGAGTTTGGCGCATCGCGCGTCATTGAAAACCTGAACCTTTCCGTTTCACCGGGCAAAACGACGGCCATTGTCGGAGAGTCCGGATCAGGCAAGTCAGTGACCTCTCTTTCGGTGATGCGTCTGGCAGAAATGATGGGGGCAACGTACCCGTCCGGGAAAATCATCTTTGAAGGAACGACGGGCAAAACGGATTTGCTCGCCCTGCCGCAAAAAAAGATGCGTGCGATCCGTGGCAAGGACATTGCCATGATCTTCCAGGAACCGATGACGTCGCTGAACCCGGTATTCACCATAGGTGACCAAATTGCAGAATCGCTGATCCTGCATGAAGGCATGTCCAAGAAAGACGCTCTGAAAGAAGGGCTGCGGCTTCTTGAAATGGTGCGCCTGCCAGATGCCGCACAACTTCTGAACCGCTACCCACACCAACTTTCCGGCGGCATGCGACAGCGCGTAATGATCGCCATGGCCCTTGCCTGCCGGCCCAAAGTGCTGATTGCGGACGAGCCGACCACCGCCCTTGACGTCACCATTCAGGCCTAAATCCTGACCATCATTCGTGATCTTCAGGCCGAACTCGGCATGGCGGTTATTTTCATCACCCACGATATGGGCGTGGTGGCCGAAGTTGCCGACGACGTCGTGGTGATGTGGAAAGGTAAAAAGGTCGAGGAAGGCCCGGTCAAAGACCTGTTTGCCAACCCAAAGCACCCCTACACCAAAACACTTCTTTCGGCGGTTCCGCGTCTTGGTGCCATGGCGGGCGAGAAATTCCCCAAACGGTTCCCGGTTGCCGTCATGGATGGCGACACCCCGCGTATCGTCGGCAGTGAGCACATCCAGAACACGGCAAAATACGATGCCCAACCACTTTTGCAGGTGCGCGATCTTGTCACCCGCTTTGACATCAAAAAGGGGATTTTTGGCGGCGTCACACATCGTGTGCATGCGGTCGAAAATGTAAGCTTTGACATTTACCGCGGCGAGACTCTTGCCCTGGTCGGAGAGTCCGGATCAGGCAAATCGACGATCGGGCGGACCATTCAGCAATTGCAAAAAGCCACCAGCGGTAACATCACATTTGATGGCCGTCCCTTTGCCAGCATGGGCAAGGCTGATCAGCAACGTCTGCGTCAGGAAATTCAATATATTTTCCAGGACCCGTTTGCCTCGCTTGATCCGCGCAAAAAGGTCGGTTTTTCAATTGCCGAACCGATCCATACCCATCATCTGATGGATGGCACCAAACAGATCAAAATGCGCGTTGACCAGTTGCTTGAACGTGTCGGCCTGACATCGGCACATGCGGATCGCTATCCGCACGAATTTTCCGGCGGTCAGCGCCAGCGCATCTGTATTGCCCGTGCACTTGCCTCGAACCCGAAACTGATCATCGCGGACGAAGCTCTTTCGGCCCTTGATGTGTCGATCCAGGCACAGATCATCAACCTGTTCATGGAATTGCAGGAAGAACACGGCCTGGCCTACTTGTTCATCAGCCACGACATGGCCGTCGTTGAAAAGATGAGCCACCGGGTCGCCGTGCTGTATCTCGGTCAGGTCGCCGAACTTGGTTCGCGCCAGCAGGTTCTTGAAAACCCGTCACACCCTTATACGCAGCGCTTGCTCAGCGCCGTACCGGTGGCCGACCCCACACGCGACGTTAATCGCACCATGCTTGACGGTGAAATTCCAAGCCCGGTGCGTCGTGTCGGGGATGAACCGGCCATTGTCAGCTATCAGGAAATCGCACCCGGCCATCTTGTGGCCAACGCGGTCTGATCGGGCTTTCGGGACGTCACCCAAAAAAACACCAGAAAATCAAAAACCGGTGTTTTCCGTGATGCTCCAAAAGCCAGCCACCAACCAAAGGAGAAAACTTGATGATTAAACAGGGAATGCGTACCGCCCTTATGGCGCTGGCTCTTGCCGGTGGCATGATGGCGTCTGCGCCGGCACACGCCGAAGGCACACTCACCGTTTCCTCGCCGCAGGATCCGGGCAGTTGGGATCCGGTCGATACCTTTCTGGTTAACTGGGCCTCGGTTGCAACCAACATTTATGATGGTCTGACCTATCGCGGGCCGGACACCAAACTGGTACCGGGTCTGGCAACCTCGTGGGAGGTTCTTGATGACGGTTTGCGTATCCGCTTTGCGCTGCGTGAAGGCGTTACCTTCCATAATGGCGAGCCGTTCAACGCCGATGCTGTAAAATTCACCTTTGATCGCCTGATGGGCGAAGAAGGTAAAAAAGGCCCGCAGCGTTCGAACTATGCCGCGATTGACAATGTCGAAGTCATCGACGATTACACGGTCGACATGCACCTCACCCAGCCTGATCCGGTTCTGCTGACCAAGCTTGCCGGCTATGGTGCGATGATCGTGCCGCCGAAATATATCGCTGAGAATGGCGAAGACTATTTCAACGCGCACCCGGTCGGCACCGGTCCGTTCAAATTCGTATCCTACGAACCGAAGGTCGGCATCAAACTGGAAGCCTATGACGGGTTCTGGGGCGATCAGGCCAAGATTTCCAATCTTGAATACCGCTTCATCAGCGAGCCATCGACGGCTGTTGCCGAATTGCAGGCTGGTCGCGTTGACCTGGTGATCCCGCCGACCATTCCGATCGGCATGATCCCGACCATCGAAGAAGACCCGAATATTCAGGTCGTCACCACCGCAAGCCCGACCGTCTATGCCCTGCGCTTTAATACCGCGAACGGTATTACCAAGGATGAGCGCGTGCGCAAGGCCATGATTTATGGCGTTGATCGCAAGGCGATCATTGATGCGGTTCTGGGTGGTCAGGCATCCGAGATCGTCAGCTTCCAGGGTGAATTGTCGTTTGGTTATGATCCCTCCCTGGAGCCGCTTCCTTATGATCCGAACAAAGCCAAGGAACTTCTGGCCGAAGCGGGCGTCGCACCGGGCGCCAATGTTCAGATCAATATTCGCGGCAATGCTTCAACCTTTAACGAAGTGGCGCAGGCTGTTGCCAGCTACCTTCAGATCATTGGCCTGAATGCAACGATCAAGCCTTACGAAACCAACGTTCTGCTAAACGACATTATCCCGCAGGGTAAAACCGGCGAGATGTTCCAGCAGTCCTGGGGTGGCTGGACGCTTGATTTCGATAACACGGCTTATTTCATGTATCACACGGGTGAAAAATGGAACCCGTATGACAGCGACCCAAAAATGGACGAGCTGCTTGAAAGCCAGCGCGCCATCACCGATCAGGCCAAGCGTGAGGAAATCCTGCGCGAGATTGCCAATTACGCAGCTGATCGTGCGCTGGAAATGCCGCTTTACAACCTCAATGCGATCTTTGGCCTATCCAACCGGGTTAAAAACTTCACCCCGGTTCCCGATAGCCGCCTGCGCCTGAACGAAGTTTCAGTCGACTGATCCTTTACGGGATGCCGCCTGCCCCGCATTACGGGCGGCATCCCACCTTCTGTTTGCTTAAGGAATTAAGACCTTGGCCGGATTTCTGATTAAACGCATTTTGCAGGCTGCCTTTGTGATTGTCGCCGTCACACTGGTCGTCGCCTTTGCCGTTCGCCTGACCGGTGACCCGGCACTCATGCTTTCGCAGGGTGCAGGCAGCATCACCGAAGAGGACCTTGCCCGTATTCGCGAGGCACTGGGCGTCAACAAGCCATTTCTGGTGCAATATACCGATTTCTTTCTGGGGGTTTTCACCCTTGATTTCGGCCGCTCTTTCCTTGGCGGAACACCGGTGATCGACCTGATTGGCAATGCCTTGCCGGCAACGTTGATGCTGGCCTTTGCTTCGATGTTCGTCTCGATCGCGGTATCAATCCCGCTTGGCATCAAGGCCGCCGTTTCGCGCGGCAAATGGGCAGATCAGTTCATCCGGATCATTTCGCTGATCGGGTTATCCTTCCCGAACTTCTGGTTGGCCATCATGCTTGTTCTGTTGTTTTCCATTACCCTGCAATGGCTGCCGCCAAGCGGAATGGACGGATTTGCAAGCTTCCTGATGCCCGCCATTACAATGGGCATCATCCTGACCGCAACCAATGTGCGTCTTGTGCGGACCTCGATGCTCGAAACCATGCAGTCGCAATACATCATGGTCGCCCGGGCCAAGGGGCTTTCCGAAAGCACGGTGCTGTACAAACATGCGCTGCGCAATTGTGCCATCCCGCTGATTACCTATTTCGGTCTTCAGTTTGGCGGGCTTCTGGGGGGCATCGTCGTGGTCGAACGCGTTTTCAACTGGCCTGGTCTTGGTACCCTTGCATTTGATGCTGTGGGGGCGCGTGATTACCCCGTGCTTCAGGCGGTGATTACGGTTCTTTCCATGCTGATTGTTGGCGTGAACCTTTTGGTCGACATTGCCTATGGCCTGATCGATCCGCGGATCAGAACGGAGTAATTCCATGACAGCCATTGCCAAATCCGCCCGTTTCAAGCGGTATAAAAATCTGGAATTCATTCTTGGCGTGCTTCTGACCGGCGGAATCTGCCTTGCGGTTCTGTTTTCCGACCTGCTGTTTCCCGACGGCGGTGACAAGATCAACCTGATGGCCCGTTTGACAGCGCCCTTCACCGACACGGCCCACATACTGGGCACCGACCCGCTGGGCCGTGATGTGCTGGCCCGCGTCGTCATGGGGGGCAAAATCTCGCTTCAGGTTGGCATTCTTTCGGTTGCCGGTGCGGTTGTGATCGGCGTGATCATGGGGCTTGTATCGGGCTATTATCGCGGCTTCTGGGACATGATTGTCATGCGCTTTGCCGATGTGCAGCTTGCCCTGCCCTTCATCCTGCTGGCGATCACCTTTATCGCCATTGTCGGCGGCGGTTTGACCAACATGATCATTTTGCTGATCGTCTCGCAATGGGTGCAATATGCCCGTCTGGTGCGCGGTTCGGTCTTGTCGCTGCGCGATCGGGAATTCATCCAGTCGGCACAGGCGATTGGCGTGCGCGATGTTCACATTTTGCTCCGTCACCTTTTGCCCAACCTGATCGGCCCGGTCATTGTTCTGATGACGTTGAATGTCGCCAATAACATCCTGCTCGAAAGCAGTCTGACCTTCCTTGGCCTCGGCGTTGATCCGCTGATCCCAAGCTGGGGTGGCATGCTGGCCGATGGCCGTACTTACCTTCAAAATGCCTGGTGGGTATCTGTCTTCCCGGGACTTGCCATTCTTTTGACCGTGCTTGGCCTGAACCTTCTTGGTGACTGGCTTCGCGACAGCCTTGACCCCACAGGTAGGACTTCACGATGACCCGTATTTTCGCCACCACCCTTCCACGGACCATCGACACCCTGATCAGGGATTTCGCAACACCGGCACACAAAGGTCAGGTGATCGAGGCATGGCTGTTTGAAGATGCCCCTTCCCGCCGCGCGGCAGAGGCCGCCTTTGCCAAGCACGGCATCACCGCAAGGATCAGAAGTTCCTATAAGCCGCTGCTGCATTTCTTCCAGGAAGAAATTGATCTTGCTGCGCAGTCTTACTCTGACATCCGCGTAACCTATCCGCGCCACGAAGCCGCAAACGATAACCGGTTCCTACTTGAAACCTATCCATTAGGCGCACTTGTCGGTGATGCGCGGATCAGTTTTCACGCAGGCCCCCGGACCGACGGGGTTTATGAAGTTGTTCTGACCGACCGGAACGGTGCAACGGCCAGTCATGAAGTCTTTGCCCCGAACCGCGTACATCGCGATACGGTCAATGAAACGCATCTGTCACCGACCGGCTGGCTGCGGATTTCTGATGCCGATGGCAAAGTCATTGGCGACGCCCAACTCGATACAGATTACGAAATCCTGTTTCATCAAACCATGGCGGCCATCGCTGCCCATGACTGGGGCAATCAGGAACCGTATTTCAATGAACTGAACATCACGGTCGAGCTCCCCGGTCAGGATCACCCGATCGCACTCGGGCATGAAGCAATCAGCCTGCATGAAGCCCTGCACGAAGATTTCTATTTCTCGCTGCTTGAACTGTTTCAGGTCAAATCCGGCCGACCGCTGGGCGATCGTGGCTTGCAACCCGGGCAGATCGTCCCGGAAATCAAGACCGGGACCGACAAACTGACGGTGACGGTTGAAAACCGCGCGCTTTCAACGACGGAAACCATAGGACCAGCACAGGACCTTGATACCGCGACCAATCCGCTCACCAGTGCCCAGATCGCCGATGAACTGGGGAAAATTGACGGGGACGTCTTTACAGCGCAATCGCGTTCAGGACGGACGATCAGCGCACGTTATCACAGCGGAACCGATATTCCTGTGATGATCAGTGGCGGGCAGCATCCAAACGAAATCACCGGGCCGTCCGGCGCGCTTCGCGCGGCCAAGGCACTAGCCAAACGCGATGGTGCGCATTTCACCATTTCGCCGCTGGAAAACCCCGATGGCTATGCCCTGCATCAGCGGCTGATTATCGACAATCCGCGTCATATGCATCATGCGGCACGCTATACGGCACTGGGAGATGATCTTGAATATCGTACTGGCGCCAACCTGCTGGAAAAGGAAATTCGCAAGAAGGCGCAAGATTTCAGCAAGGCGCAATTGCATGTAAACTTGCATGGTTATCCATCCCACGAATGGACCCGGCCGCTGTCGGGATATGTTCCGCGCGGGTTTGATATGTGGACCCTGCCCAAGGGGTTTTTCCTGATCATGCGTCATCACGATGACTGGACCGATCATGCCAATGCCTTCATTGATCTGGTCACCAAGCAGCTGGCAACCATTCCGGGCCTCCTTGATTTCAACAATGCCCAGATCGAACTGTATCGCACCCATGCGGGCGATACCGGCTTTGACATCATCAATGGGTTCCCATGCATGATTTCCATTGATGATCGCCATGATGTTCCGCTGACCCTGATCACAGAATATCCCGACGAGACAATCTATGGCGCGGAATTCATTGCGGGTCACACAGCACAGATGGAAACCGTGATCGCGGCCTACGACGCCCATCAAAAACTGATGGCGCAAAAGGGATAGTCACGGCCCTTCATCTTGCCGACAAACACAAACTCCCCTCCAAGCCTCCTGCCCCCGCATTGCCCGATGTGGGGGCTTTGCATTGGCACCATCACATTTGCAAAACTGGCACTGGAACAGAGAGCCAATTCAAACCATCCTGCTGATCAGAAACCACCCTTTATCAGACCAACAGGAACCACCATGACCACGCCCCACAAAGACATTTTTGGCAAACCCGTCGGCCACCCGGTTGAAAACTGGACCGGGTGTGCATTGCCACCGCGCAACGACATGATCGGCAGCCACGTCATCGTAAGCCCGCTTGATGTTGCCCGCGATGCCACGCAACTGTTTGATGCCAACAGCAAGGTGCCCGATGGGTCGCGCTTCGCATACCTTCCGACTGGCCCGTTTGCCGATTTCACCGCTTACAAGGCTTGGCTCGACGGCATGAACGCCAGTAACGACCCGATGCTCCATACCATCATCAACAAGGCCACCAACATGGCTGTCGGCGTTGCCGCCTTCATGCGCATGGATCCCAACAATGGCGTGATCGAAATCGGCAATATCAATTATGCCCCGGCCCTTTCAAAGACCATCGGCGGGACAGAGGCGATGTATCTGATGATGAAGCGCGCCTTTGATGAGCTGGGCTATCGCCGCTATGAGTGGAAATGCGACGATCAGAACGCCCCGTCGCGTGCCGCCGCCACACGATATGGCTTCACCTATGAAGGTACGTTCCGCAATCACATGGTTTACAAAGGGCGCAACCGCGACACCGCATGGTTTTCCGTCATCGTTGAAGAATGGCCCGCCGTCAAGGCCGCGTTCGAGGCGTGGCTGGCACCCGATAACTTTGACGAGGCTGGAAAACAGCGCAAACGTCTTGAAGATTTTCGCCGTTAAACCCCAAAGCATGGTAGCATTCTGATCCTGCACCGATGTCAGGTCAGATCAGCGAGGCACACCATGTTTAAACGTGTCCTGATACGCACATTTTCCGTTCTGGCGGTTGCCACCTTTGGGATGACCGCGGGTCTCCTTCCCGCTGCACGGGCGGATATCCTTCTGCCGACGCCCGACCAAAGCGACGTTATCCGCATTGAACTGAATGGCTATGAACAGCTTGAAAAGCTGTTTGAGGATCTTGGCTATACCGCAGAACGCTGGAACGCGGGGGAACGCATCGTTCCCCGGCTTTTCCTGCAAACCATCCCGACGAGATGGCGCGACGAACTTGCCGATCAACTGACGGTCACGGCCAAGAAACGCACATTTTTCCGGACACTCGGCCCGTTGACCCTGCTTGCGAACGAGGAAATCGCCCTGCAAAGCAGTGTCCTTCGCGATGCGATCCGCACCAACGATCTTTCGATCATTGCTGAACTGGCCGAACAATACCGTGTTGAAACAGCCCCCGAAGACCCGGCAACCATCGCGGAACTTGAAAAACGCATCGCGCCGGTTCCCCCGTCGCTTGCCATGGCGCAAATGGCCATCGAAAGCGGCTGGGGCACATCGCGCTTTGCCGCCCTTGGCAACGCATTGTTTGGCCAATGGACCTATGGCGGCGACGGCATCACGCCCGAAGAACAGCGAAAGCACCTTGGTGATTACAAGATCGCGGCTTTCAAAACACCGTTCGGTTCGGTCCGGGCCTATATGATGAACCTCAATACCGGGTCGGCCTACACGGAATTTCGCGATTTGCGCGCCAGAATGATCGCCGCTCAGGAACCCCTTTCGGGATCTGTTCTGGCCGAAACACTGACCCGATATTCCGAACGCGGCAGTGTCTATATCGAAGAAATCCAGGCGGTCATTCGACAAAACAAACTCAGCCCCGTCGACGACGCCGTGCTTGAAGAAAGCCCCTATTACCAACTGATCCCGTCCGGTGAATAGTCATCTCACCCGCAATCAACAAACTGGTGATTTTCATTCCATCGAACTTGCGCTTATAGTCGCTGTTTCAACGAGATAACCGGAAACACCAGATGTTTGATGCCCGCCTGCGCCCGCTGATTGATGTGCCGTTGAATGCGATTGCGCGTACGCTTTCGGGCACGGGCATTACGCCCAACTTCATCACCGGCGTTGGCTTTTTCCTTGGCTTGCTGGCGGCAGGCTGTCTTGTGCTGAGACTTGATTACGCAGCACTTGTTTTGATCCTTGGATCACGGTTCATGGACGGGCTTGATGGCGCAGTTGCACGCCATGCCGCCCCACGGTCGCGCCATCCCAATGCAAAAAGCCAGGAAAGCGATCTCGGCGGTTACTACGATATCGTGTCCGACTTTCTGTTTTATTCGGGCATCATTCTGGCCTTTGCCATCGGTCGACCGGAATATGCCCTGATGGCGGCGTTTCTGATTTTCTGTTTTGTCGGCACCGGCTCGAGTTTTCTGGCCTATGCGATCATTGCCGCCAAGCAGGGGCGCACGGATGGCGACGCCCAAGGCAAGAAGAGCTTTTTCTATCTGACCGGCATCACCGAAGGCAGCGAGACCATACTGGTCTTATGTCTTATTTGTATCTTCCCGGCCTCGTTTAACATGATCGCCGCCGTTTTCGGTGCCTTGTGCCTGATGACCACGATGGGACGGGTGCTTCAGGCCAGACGCGACTTTGGCTAGGACTTGGGCTAGGATCGGGATTTGGGTTGATGCGGCAAATATCGCAATATCAACCGCTTGAAACACATTCGGGGAACTGCCATATCGGATTTGTCGCCTTGTCGCTGACGATCATGACAGGATAAGGCAATAACAAAGGGCCAGCCTATCGGGCCGATCAAGAAAAACTGCAAGGAATAAAATGCGGTCCATCAGGTTTCTGTGCTCTGTCTTTGTCGGATGCTTCTTGCTGGTTGCCTGTGATCAATCAGGCCCGATCAAAATCGGTTTCATTGCCGGCCTGTCCGGCCCCGGATCGGATGCCGGAACGGACGCGCTTGATGCGTTGAAACTGGCCGCCCAACAGGTCAATACCGATGGCGGCATCAATGGTCGCATGGTGGAAATCATTCCGCGTGATGATCTGAAAACCCCGGAAGTGGCCCAAAATCACGTGCGCGAGCTCAAGCGTCTTGGCGTTGATGCGATTGTCGGCCCGATCATCAGTTCGATCGGCATGGCGATGCTGCCGGTGATCAATGAATTGGGTGTCGTGACCATTTCGCCTACGGTCTCTGCGGCCGACTTTGCCGGTTTTCGTGACAACCTGTTTCGCATGAACACCACGACGCGTGAAAATGCGCGCGCCTATGCCCGTCGCTATATCGATCAGGGCTATGAACGGGTCGCCCTTGCCCTTGATGGCCAGAACCAGGCCTTTACCGACAGCTGGTATCGCGAGTTCCTTCTGGAACTTGATGCCCTTGACGGGCGGGTCATCTCCAAAATCTGGATCAACACCGACAATATCACCCACGCCGAAGCAGCAAGCCAATTGTTGGCCGACGATCCCGACGCCATCGTTCTGATCACCAACAGCACAGACAGTGCGCAGATGGCCCAAGAAATCCGCAAGCTGTCATCAAGCATTCCGCTTGCTGTCTCAGAATGGGCCGGTTCACAGGCCCTGATAGAGGTCGGTGGCGAGGCGGTCGAGGGCGTGGAACTCGCACAGGCCTATGACCGTTATGACACCAATCCGCGCTTCCAGAAATTTGTCGCCGCGTTCAACGAAATGTTCGGTCGTCAGCCCGGCTATACCGCGGTTCTGGGCTATGACGCGGCGACCGTGCTGTTTGCCGCACTCCGTACCAAGCACCCGGATCAATCGCTTGCCGATGCGCTGACAAATCTGCCGCCGCAACAGGGGCTGCATCAGGAACTGGTGTTTGATGCCTTTGGCGATGGCAATCGCAACATCTATTTTGTGGCCATCCAGGACGGGAAATTCATCCGGGTCGACTAAAAAGGCACGTCATTGCCAAAACAAAAGCCCTGCAAATGCAGGGCTTTTTCGCATCAGGTTGGTATCGCTATCAACCGATCCTAGTGATCGCTTTCTTCCAGGAAATGATCGCCAAGGCCGGTATCATATTCCATGCCTTCCTTGGTCAGAACGATGCTGGCCGGATATCCTTCCTTGACCAATCCCTTACGGGCAAGCGCAACCCAAACGGCCGGGTTCTCGAACCCGCTGGCATCCCGGGCGGCCACGGTGAACTTGCCAACATGAACGTGGTCGCCATGGGCATGGGGAACGCGCAAAAGCGTTGCTTCGCCGGTGGCCTCGTCAATCTTGCCCGAATTGGGATCCTTGGCAATCACCTGTGCAAGCACAAGCGTGCGCAGCTGCAGATTGTTCAGTTTCAGTGGATTTTTGCGAACGAATGCCATGATCAGAGGTACCCTAGTTTGAATGCGTTTATTTCAAGGACATATCTGTCACTTGGCGCGATGATGCAAGCCCTGATTTGTGTCCAAATCAACCAGCCTATCCACCTGCCAGCATCCGGCGCAGCTTGCGATCGCGTTTAAGATGCCATTCCCGGCTCATCGCCTGCCCGAAGGTACGGAACCGTTCGACATACACCAGTTCCCACTGCCGTCCGCGCGTCGTCTTGGCCCCCTTGCCGCTATTATGCGTGGCAAGCCTGGCCTCGACATCGGTCGACCAGCCAACATAGGTCAGGGGCAAAGCGGCCTTGCCCTGCCCCGGCCTGAAATCACATTCGCGCAGCACATAAACAAAGGTGAAGGACGCCATGCTAGCACCACCCTTTGTATTGGGCACTTGGTGATATGTTGGATTTCGTCACAGGGCGTGTCGAAAATGCCTGTTTGCGAGAACCGGCGCGCAGCGTACTTGACATACGTGAGCACCGGAAGCGCAGCAAATGGGTGTTTGCAGACCGTCCTGTGACGAAAGGCGACATATCAGCCCATGGTGGAGTTAAAGGCTCCGCCATCAAGCAGAACATTCTGTCCGACCATGAATTTCGCATGCTCGCTGCACATGAAGGCACAGGTCGCCCCGAAATCAAGCGGATCACCAAACCGGCCCGTGGGAAGACCCGCCTGGGTTTTGGTGCGTGCTTCTTCAAGCGAAATGCCTTCGGCCTTGGATTTGTTGGTCATCAGCGCATTGATACGATCGGTGTCGTGCTGGCCCGGCAGAAGGTTGTTCATGATCACACCATCCTTGGCCACCTGACGCGAAGTCCCCGCAACAAAGCCGGTCAGACCGGCACGCGCACCATTCGAAAGACCCAGATGCGGGATCGGCGATTTAACCGAACCTGACGTGATATTCACAATCCGGCCCCACTGGCGCGAAATCATGCCCGGCAGAACCGCAGTCGCAAGCAGGATCGGGGTCAGCATGTTGGACTGAACGGCGGCTTCCCATTCCTTCTGACCCCAGTCGGACCACACTCCCGGGGGCGGGCCACCGGCGTTGTTAACAAGGATGTCCGGCGCATCGACAGCGGCCAGAACCTTGTTACGGCCTTCTTCGGTGGTGATGTCGCAGGCGACCGTGGTGACATTCACGCCATAGGTATCACGGATATATTCCGCGGTTTCGTTCAGCGGCCCTTCGGAGCGCGCATTGAGCACAAGATCAACACCGGCTTCGGCCAGTTTGATCGCACAGCCACGACCAAGCCCCTTGGATGACGCACAAACGATGGCCTTGCGGCCCTTGATTCCAAGATCCAATGGATCCTCCCATGTTGGAATTCATACAATGGCAGGAATTTAGCCTGCGCGCGCCCTTGAGGTCAAACGCCCTTCGCAGCTTAAAGAGGCAAGGTCGCCTTATCCTCAAAACGCCGTCCTTGTGTCGGCTATCTGTGATCTCGACCCACAATGTCAGGAAGCATTTTGCCTGTATTGAGAGTTAGTCGCGATAAAATGCTGACTTCTGTTGCAGGCTACTGGGTTCTATCTTATTGTATGAGAAATAAAGAGATGGCCCAAATCAAGGGCTTAGATCGTCGTGGTCGCTTGCTAGGGACACAGCACAGCGTATGGCATTGCATTCGAAATTTACAATAGTCCGGTCGAAGGACTTGGCCGAACTGCAGGAAGTCGTTTCTGATTTTTCGTCGCCGGTTCAACTCACAATCAATCGACAAGGTGAAGAGGTTGATGCCGATATGGCGCTTGCCATGATCGGGGATCAACCCTTTTTGCATGGCACTTTCGGGACAGCGCGTGTCGACTGGCAGTCTGCGGGGGCATGCCACGATACAATGGCGCTGTTCGTTCCGACCGATGGTTGGGGCGAAATCACCCATCTTGGCCGCACGTGGGATCTGACACCCGATCAAGGCATGATGCGCGATCTCAGCATTGAAGCAACCGCCTATCAGGAACAGTTTTATTCTTATGTCCTGCCGATCTCTAAAACACGGATCAGGGAACATGCAAGAAGCCTTGGCGGCGAGCATCTGGGACTTTACCAGATAGAATTTGATCCGGTTGCCGACCTTGCGACCCCCGGCGGGCAAATGATCCGGCAATATATGCAGTTTCTGGAAAACTCCCTTAATCACGGGCTGCTGGATGATCCAAATATGTTGGTGGCATCCCAAGCCTACGATCTATTGCTGACCCAGATCCTGACCCATCTGAAAAGCAATGTGCGGGATATCCTTACCGGCCAGGAAGTTTCGCGTGTCGTTCCGCGTCATGTCAAACGCGCACAGGACTATATCCATGCGAACCCGTCTCACACCCTTGATATGGCTTCGCTTTCGGAAATTGCCGAGTGCAGTTACCGCACTTTACAGCGTGGCTTCATTGATGCCTTTGGGCTGACGCCGCGCCAATATATTCGCAAGGTCCGCCTAAAACTTGTTCGCAATGATCTGATGTCAACTGACAGCACGGACTCAGTTGCGACCATCGCCCGGCGATGGGGCTTTGGTCATATGGGACGTTTTGCACAGGAATATATGCAAGAATTTGGCGAGCGTCCGACCAAAACAGCACGCGAGGCTTAGGCCAAAATATCCAATTTTAGACACAGATATCCACTTCACGACAAAAAAGAAACGCCCTGGAAATATGCAGTTGCCGAACGCTTGGTCGCTACCTAAAGCAACTATTAGCAGGCGCTGAAAAATCTTATGAATCGGTCTCACGCGGCCCGTATCCTGGCGACTGCTATTGACGAACTGCAGTGGTAAGGAACGACTAATGGCTTATCTGGTGTGGCAGTCGAAACGATACGCAGGTATTTTCCTGGCCGGTATCTTCGCACTGCTTTTCTTCTCGCATATCAATATGGCGCAGGCCCAAAACATTCAGACGCAACGCGGTGCAATTACCAGCAACGCGCTATGTGGTGCAGCTGACCTTTTCACCGGAGAGCTTTTACCTGCTTGTGGGTTTGAGAAGGCAACAAAGGTTGGTCAGGCCAAGGGTGAGTGCCCGCCGGGTTCTTTCTTCGATGTCGGGCTTTGGGCGTGCTACACCTGCCCGGAAGGCTATAATCGCACAGGTAATGCTGTTGATACCAATGTGGCCTGCTCCAAAGCAGTAAATCCCCCGGAGTTTCTTGCTGCAACCCGCGTTGGATCACATAATCGCTGCCCAGCAGGAAGTGAGACCGACCCGCGCAATGGCGGTGAATGCTGGAAATGCCCGGATGGTTACGGCCGTACCTGGGCCGCGGTCACAGAGTGGAATGCCTGCGGCAAGGCATTCGCAAACGCGCGTTCTGCTGAATTTCTTGGGTCGGTTTGCCCGTCAGGGACATTTGCGGACCCGAATGGCGGCTGTTACAGCTGCCCTGAAAACTCGGTGCGCACTTGGGAAGCCGTCTCGCATCCGCGTGCATGTGTCCGTAACGAGCTCCTGACCGCAGCAAATAGAGAAGCCCCTCTGACATGTGAGCCAGGCGAGCATTTCGATTTCGTCGATGGCGGGACGTGCTGGAGCTGCCCGAAAGGTTCGACCCGTTCTTTAAGTGATGTCAGGTCAGACAAGGCTTGCGAATTCCTGACCATGCGCTGGGAAAGCACGCCGCGTACAACGAACGGTCTGTTCGCCATCCCGGGCGGGATGGAAATTGTCGCAGACATCCTGAAAACGCCGGACGCGGTTGAAAGCGTTATCCGACGCTATATGGAAGCGCAGAAAATCACTGACGAATCCTACTTCACCGATGCAATGGAAGTGATTCGGACTGAACCTGAACAATCACCAGCCCTTTTGGTGGCAGTATATGAACGCGTTGTAAAACTGATTACCCAGGGCTACAAACATCCCTACGAACTTGATTTCCTGACCTATTTTGCGACCTATATTCAGGACACCCGCAAATGGACGGCAACGGAAATGAGCCGTTCGTGGGAAAGCTGGCAGCGCGGTGTCGCTTTGCGTGCCGGTGCAAATAACATGCGCACAAATATGGCGCGTCTGTATGATGTCGGCTACCGGCCGCCATCGGTGGACACTCTGGTTGATGCAGGCGTGAATTTGGCACCAAGTGCCGCCGTCGCGCTTGCATATGCGGCTGCGATCAAGGTGGAAGCTTTCGCGCCGGCATTCCAAAATGCGGCGGGGACACTTGCTAAAAAGATCCTGCCCTATGCGTTTCGCGATACGGCAAGGTACGCAGGGATTGGTGCCAGAGCCTTTTCTATTCCATTCGTTGTTGTCACTATTGCATCCATTGTCACAAGTATCGCGGCCGAAAATGCCGAGGAAATGGACAAGCAGGAATCGATCGTCCTTGATGCGCAGCAGATCGCCAAGCGTCCGATTAACTTGAACCTGATGCTGCAACAGGACTCCACGCGCAATGAGTTGATGACCAACTGGGCTTTGATGACCCAGGAACCGATCAAGCCGAACCCTGCCCATTGGGCATCCCTGATGCGCGATATTGCAAAGGCATCCCCGAATGTATCAGGTACAAAATGGGTTGATCACGACCAGATGGCACGCGATATCGCCATTGCAACAGACGGTTCGGTCTTCATCCTGTCGGACAAATTGCTTGAACGTCAGCAGACCATGAAAGATGGCGTCATAACCATTCGCGATGTCGCCGAGGAAGGTGAAGCTTCGCGGGTCATGATGTTCAATACCCAATCTGAACGGTTTGAAGAGATTTCCGGCCTTGCGGCAAAACGCATTGCCGTTGCCGGCAATATCCTTTGGGGTATCAATAATCAGGGGCAGACCTTCTATGCCTATGGCAATAGTGCGCCTTACAAAGTCAATGTGATCCAGGGGCCTAAAGCCGCCGATATCGCCGCAACAGATGGAAACGTCTGGATGCTTGATGAACAAGGCACGCTCTATCGTCTTGAAAACAATCGCTGGATGCGTCAATCCGGGCAAGCGGCCAGTATTGATGTTGCAAACAATGGTCAACTCTGGGCCGTCAACCATAACAAGGAAATCTGGATGCTCGATGACGGCAAGTGGCAACGCATGAGCGGTGCTGCGACGGACGTCGCTGTCTTCCAGTCCGGGTTAAGCTATGTCGTTGGCACCGATGGTAAAATCTATACCTATCAGTCTGATAAGAAAAACTGGGCTGCAAACGGCAATAAAACCGACGCGGTAAAAGTTGCTGCGGGCGGAAACCAGCTATGGCGTATCACCGCATCGGGCAAAGCGTCCCAGTGGCGCTAGGTCCTCGCCTGAAAAGGGGGCACGTTTTAACGTTGCCCCCTTTCTTTCACGCTTCCTTTTCCTTTTTCCCTTCGCGGGAAACCACTGCTTAGACATAGCGGGGTATAGCGGCCTGATGTGGCTGCAATAAACTCCAAAAGGCTTTACGAGAATGATTTCAAAGAAAAATATGCGTCTCTCTGGTGCAGCATTACCGATTATCATGATGCTTGCAGGCTGCCAAACACTTGGAGAAACGGGATTTTCGGCTTCGAATACATCTCTGGGCACAAAAGATCAGGGGTTTGAAGTCGCATCGATGCGCAATACCAGTGTTATTCACGAGCTGGTCAATGCCACGATGGGAAAATTGCAATCGAACGAATTTGAAGAAGCGTCACGGCTTGTAAATGTGGCGCTCAAGATGGATATCACCAACTCGGACCTGCAGTTCCTGAACGGGTTTGTCTATCACCTGATGGGCAAGTCGGGTGATGCGTCGAAATTCGAACTGGCAGAACAGGGCTATAAGCAGTCCCTTCAATTCGATCCGGGTAATATGGTCGCCCAATATCAACTGGGTCATCTTTACATGGATCAGCGTCGCTATGGGCTGGCACAGATGGAATTTGCCGCCGTTGCCCAGCATTACGGCGACGACCCGCATGTACTTTATAACCTTGCCGCCGCGTCCTATTACGCCCATGACCCCAAAACAGCCGAAGGGGCTCTTAAGCAATTGATAGAGATTGCTCCGGAAAAGGCTTCTGACCCCAATGTGGTAAAGGCGATGACTGTCAGTCTGGCGGCGATGAATGATGCGGCCGCACGCAATTACCTCGAAAGCTATCGTGATTTTGTTGATGATCCCGGCAAGGTCAGGATGCTTGAGCGACGGGTGTCGGGTTGGGACAGTTTTTATGAGACCGACGCCAAAGTCCTGATGGCGCAATTCCAGAGCGCTGACCCCTATGCGCTTCCATCCCAACCTTCGCAGCCATCCTATGGCGGATCCGGTTCAGCATATGGTGGTTCGGCATACGGTGGGTCGTCGTATGGCGGAGGTACGGAGCCGTTGCCAACTGTTGACGTTCCAGGTGCAGGTGGGTCCTTTAGTGACACATCCATGGTGGTGGTTGATGTTGTCCTGATCGGGACGCAGGAAGACGTGCGTCATTCACGCGGTGTCAATTTGCTTAATGGCTTGCAACTGCAATTCGGTGACCCACTGTCTGGTACCCCTGGTTATTCTATCGGTTCGAACCGGGTGAAGGATTACCACAATGACGGTTATGAGCGGAGCACCCAGACCATCACGCGCATGATCTCTATTCCTGCGGTGACCTATTCATTGAATATTGCCAACTCTGCCGATGCGGACAATCAGGTGCTTGCAAAGCCAAGCCTGGTGGCCCAAACCGGTCAAACATCCGAATTCTTCTCGGGAACCGAAATTCTGGCTGCCGCAGTTTCCGGTGGCAATGGGGATAGTGTTTCGGTCCAAAAAGAGGTTGGTGTCAAACTGGCGATAACGCCCGAGATCTTGCCAGACGACATGCTACGCCTTCATGTCGTGGCCGAACGTACCTTTTTGACCGACCCTTCAAACTCGGTTGTCTTTGAGTTCCGTCTCGATACGACAAAGACCAACGTCAATTCCACGGTCACCATGAAATTTGACGAAACGCTTATTCTTGGGGGCTTAAGCGAACGCGAAACATCGAAATCTGTCGATGGTGTGCCTTTGCTGATGGATATTCCGGGACTCAACATGCTGTTCTCGCAGCGCACCGAACGTGAATTTGAACGATCGGTTCTGATCCTGCTGACGCCGCGTCGACCGCAATTCGCCCATCAATCCGAAGAAAGCCGCGATGCTGTAATCGAACAGCTTTCCCCGCTTGAGCAGGACCTTGAACGCCTGCATCGACGTCATCACGATTGGTTTACACCCCGTCCGGCCTTTAACGAGATTCTTGGCAAAATCCAGGGTCAGGAATTCTTCAAAGAATTCCGCTCTGGCGACGTCGATCTTGTGTCTTGGCATGAAGATGAAACAGTTCAAGACAACATCGCCATGGTTCAGTCACGTATTCTGATGCAGTGACACGCCTTTAACTGGAAAGAACGTTGCGTTTGGAAAAGATGAAGCTCGCCCTTGTGGGAATTGCCACGTTCGTGTTTGCTCTTGGCGTGACAAATACCGTGCATGTCGCAGCACAGGAAGCACCTGCCGGGCCATCTGCACCGTGGGTGCCGCTATCAGGTTCTGTGGCAGATATTGCGATGAATGCCGATGGCCAGGCCTATGCGGTCGGCCGGGATGGGACGGTATGGCGGTGGGACCGTATTGAAGTTCGCTGGCGTCCGATGTCGGGGAAAATGCAACGTATTGCCGCCGCTGAAGGCAATCGCCCTTGGGCGGTGTCGGACGACGGAACTGTGTTTCGTTATAATGGTTTGTGGTGGGAAAACCGGGCAGAAGACGTTGTCGATGTTGCGGCCGACACTCTTGGAAATGTTTATATCGCCAAAAACGATGGTGCGGTTTTCAAATGGTACGATCTACGCAGTGAATGGCGTCCGGTAACAGGCAGCGCGGTTAGACTTGCGCTTGATTATGACGGCACGCTTTGGGCGGTTGCGTCTGACGGCACAGTTCAATCCTTTGACGGGGAAAGCTGGCAGGCATGGAATGGACGCGCGCGTGATATTGCTGCGGGGGGCATAGGGCAAGTCGGAATTGCCACACCCGAAGGGGACATTCGACTTTTGAGCGAAGCGGATGCCGCATGGACGAAGCTTGCCGGGATTAATGATGTCGTCAGTTTGGTGATCGCACCTGACAGTGCTGTCTGGGCCGTTCAGAGTGATGGCGATCTCTATACCAATAAGCCTGTTTCATCGACGGGGGAGGAAGCCGAAAACCAGCGGGCAAAACCGATCACTGCCCGTTCGATTACTTCCGAAAGCATTGCGGCAGAGGTTCCGTCAGCGCCCGTTCAGTCTGCGCAATCAATAGCCGCCCCGGACGTTTCGACACAAACTGCAGTGGCTGAAGAAACCCCACCAAACCAGGATCGGGGGGGTGTGATTGATCCAGCAACGATAACGGCTGACGGACCAATCACGTTCTTTGATACAAACAAGTCTGCAGACCGCATTGCCATTGGCAAAGATGGCAGCATCTTCGCACTTGATTCAGACGGCAATGTCCTGCGCTGGTCCAACAGTCGACGCGATTTTGAGAGCTTCCCGGGATCTCTCGTGCGGATTGCGGTTGACCCAGAAGGCACGCCATGGGGAATTTCCAATCTTGGCAGGGTCTTTTTCAATAGCGGTGCGAAGTGGGAACAGGTACTGGATGCAACCGCCTCCAACATTGCGATTGGATCGGGCGGGACTGTTGTGATTGCTGATGCATCCGGTACGCTTTTCAAGTTTGACGAGACCAGAAAACGCTTCAACCGTATACAAGGAACCGGGGTTGATGTTGCCGTCTCGCCAGAGGGCGACGTCTGGGTGATCAATGCCGATGGCTTCGTTCAGCGCTGCGATGACTTTCCCTGCAAGCTTTTGCCGCAAAAGGCGAGCGATATTTCAATCGGCCCGGATGGCCGCGTCTGGATTGTGTCCGAGCAGGGTCGTTTGATGCGCTTGAAAAAAGATGGGTCAACGTTCGAGGTGGTAACCACCCTGTGGCAGGAGCCGCGTGATGTGGCCAGTGGCCCGAATGGGTTGCCTTGGTTTGTTGCGACTGACGGCAGTGTTTTTGCCTCGTCTTATTTCGAGCGGGATGAAAGTGAAGATCGCATGATTGCTGCACGCAGCAGCGGTGATACGGTCGGTACTGGGGCAAGTGAAAGTCCGGTTTCAGATAGCCCGTCTGCGATTACATTTTCCAAAAACATGCGCTTTGATACCCTTGATAATGGCGATATCACAAGCGGTGAGGCCTGGATCGAGGCAGGAAACGATGAACTTGTCTATGCCTACAGCACTCAGACCCGCAGCTTCCATACCTATGACGAACGCCGCCGAACCTTTGTTTCGAAAAAGACAGTTCTAGGCACGAATAGCTACGAGATTGAGGGATTTGTTGTCGATTCCAACGGTGCAATCTGGACAGATGTCAATCATGTCGGACAATCAGCAACTTTGCAGGGGTTGTATCGCGATTTTGACGGTTCGTTGCGCAAATATGATAATCCGTGCAACACGATTGAGGATATCGGTATTGCACCAGATGATACGCTGTATGTCGTATGCAGCTTTGCCAGCGGCGATAACAAGCTGTACCGCAAACCCTCCAATTCCCTGACCTTCCGTCAAATCCAGACGAGTGTAAATATCGAGAAGGTTGCAGTTGGTCGCGCACAAGATATCTGGGTCATTGATAATGATGGGTATGTGCGTCAATGGGATGGAAGTAGTTTTGTCCGTCGTCCAAGCACAGGGCAGGAAGCGAGTGCGATCAGCGTCGGAGCAGATGGTTCTGTCTATATCCGCATCAATAATGACCTGGCAAAATGGAACAGCGCCAACCAAAGCTTTGATAAGGTCAACAATATCGAAATCAGTCACCTGACCGTTGATCAGACCGGCCGGCCATGGATCACGTTCGATACTGCGCCAGAAATCAAACGCGCACGCCAATAGGGGCATCCTCAGCCAAACCGATTGCACTTCAAATTATGCGCAACCGGTAAGGTCTTTCGCGTCCAGGCCCCTACCCCGTGGACTTTTCAGCCCTCGGGTAAAAGAAAACCCGGCAGATGATCCTGCCGGGTTTTCTATTGTCTACTGGCTGTCCAATAAAATCACGACATCGGATTTCCGGGTTCTCTGGTAGCGCATATGGGCTATCGATCCCGATGAAGTTTTCGGTCTCGCCAGATGGGCCTAGCCAAACACCGCATCATGCGCGCGGACATAGGCAATCGCCGCCTTTGAGACATCACCCGCCGTCATGCCGGGCTTATAGATGCCAGAACCAAGGCCGAAACCATCGCAGCCCGCCTTGGCATAGACGCTAAAATCATCCGGGCCGACACCGCCAACGGCATAAACCGGCACATCTTTTGGCAGGACCGCGCGCATTGCCTTGATGCCCTCTGCCCCGATGATGCTGGCCGGGAAAATCTTAAGCCCGTCGGCCCCGGCCTTGATCGCGGCAAAGCATTCGGTGGGCGTCAGAACA
The DNA here is from genome assembly GCF_015871485.1 of Thalassospira sp. A40-3. NCBI lineage: Bacteria > Pseudomonadati > Pseudomonadota > Alphaproteobacteria > Rhodospirillales > Thalassospiraceae > Thalassospira > Thalassospira sp. A40-3. The sequence goes on along the minus strand of NZ_CP065428.1, from coordinate 1,229,683 downwards.
CCGGGCCAGGAGCCCATACCAACTTCCTTGGTTTTGGCGATCACCTCGATATCGCAGTTCGGCGATACGACGAATTCACCGTTCGCCGCCTTCACATTGGCAACATCATCGGTTGTCAAAACCGTGCCCGCCCCGATCATCGCGGCGTTCCCGACCGCGTCTTTCATGGCAGAAATGCTTTTTAGCGGTTCGGGGGAATTGAGCGGCACCTCGATCATCGTGATCCCGGCATCGACAAGCGCGCGCGCCATATCAACGGCCTCGTGGGGCTGCACGCCGCGCAGGATCGCGATCAGTTTGCGATGCCCGGCACCTGAAGCGCTATCGGTGATCTGATCATTGACGGATGTCGGATAAGCCATAACTGTCTTCCTGTTTGTTAAGGCCGCGCGCATGTCATGCATCCGGGGCCTGAATAGATCGGCATTTAGCCTGTCACAACGCCGTAAGCACGTGACAGCCCGGCAAGCGTAATCGCAGCCCCGTCCTGCGGTGTTGCCTTGTGGTTATGAACCGCCAAGGCCGCCTGATAAAGCGATGCCAGCTTGCCCGCCCCGATCAGGGCAATGTCATCCCCCGGCGCAAGGCGACTTAAAACATCGGCAATCTCGGCCCCGATAACCGTGCCTGACAAAACCGCGGCCCCCGGGGCAACCGATGCCTCCCCCTTTGCCACCAACGCCCCTGCCCGCACGGTAAACAGACTGTGCAGGAAGGCGGTTGGCTGTTCGGATGCCTTGCGCACGGCGTCGGCAAAGGCAACGTCATCCCAGGCATCATCCACAGAATGACGCAGGATGGATTGCTGCGAAAGCAACGCAAACACCTCGCCACTCATATAGGTGCGAAACGCCTTGATCACGCCATCGGCGACCTGTGCCCATTTCGAATGGGTGCCGGGCAAACAGACCCAGCCGGAAAAATCCGGGTTCTGCGCCATAAAGCCAACAAGCTGGGTCTCCTCGCCGCGCATGACATCAGGATCACCGCGCTGACAAAGTCCCGGCAGGATAAAAACAGAAATGCGAGGATCACTCACATTTGGCGTTACCGCCCCCTTGGCCAGATCGGATGGCCGTGCCGGCACATCGCAATAAGGCGCTTCAAGCCAGCCCTGCTTTGCCCCGGCCATGCCGCAAATCACCACCGGCAGTTTTGCCGGATCAGCGCCCAGCCAATCTTCGATCAAGCCAATCAGGACCGCCTCAAACGAAAGTTTGGGGTCACCGGCAATCGCATTCATGCCCAGCGGACTTTCCGCCGAACCAAGGATGTTAGCGGTATCATCCATCGCCCAAAGGCGCAGGTTTGATGTCCCCCAATCAACCGCGATCCAGCTCGGGAAGATCTTTTTAGTCATGTTCGAACGCATCCCTTCCCTTGAAATTCCTTATTGATTTTATTCCTCATACTATTTCGCGCACGCCAGTTCAACTGCAACCAGCGCACACGCCAATAGCACCGAAGCTTTAAGCCGGGTGGGTCAAGGGGGCGGCATCGGGGTCGCTGCCCAATTCATCGAGAAGCTTCTGATGGGCGCGCCAGTTCTGTGCTTCGATAAACACTTTCGATACTTCGGGAATTTCGGCGCGAATATCGCTTTCAAGCCGTGATACGGCGGCCTCCAATGCGACCGATGTCACCGTATCTTCAAAATCAACACTGACACACACAATCAGGCTTTGCGGCCCGTGATGCAGGGTGATGATCTCGTTGACCTTAAGAATGCCTGGAATGGCGGCAACCATATCATTGATCTTCTTGCGGCTTTGGCTGTTGGCACTTTCACCGATCAAAAGCCCCTTGCACTCAACCGCCAGCATAAAGGCCGTCACCGCCAGAATGAGCCCGATCATCACCGATGCCAAACCATCGAGAACCGGCATTTCAAGCAAATACGCCGCCGCAATCCCGACACACGCCACCACAAGGCCCAAAAGCGCTGCTGAATCCTCAAACAGGATGACAAACACGGTCGGGTCCTTGCTGCTGCGCACCGCCTTGATCAGCGGTACGTTGGGTTGCTGTGCCCGGAAGGTGATATAGGCCGTGCGAAACGCCAAGCCCTCAAGCACAATCGCGATGACCAGGATCGAAAACACGACGTGATAGGTGCGGATATCAAACCCGCCAAATGTTGCCACCACATGCACATCAAGCGCATGCGGATGAATAACCTTGTCCACCCCTTCCCAGATCGAAACGCCAGCACCAAGGCCAAAAATCATCACCGCCACAAGGAACGACCAGAAATAGGTTTCCTTGCCATAGCCCAGCGGATGCCGTTCATCGGGTTCACGGGTCGAAAGCTTCAAACCCAAAAGCAACAGCCCCTGATTGCCGGTATCGACAAGCGAATGAATGCCTTCCGACATCATCGCGGCCGATCCGGTAATCGCCGCCCCGCCAAACTTGGCGACAGCAATCAGCAAATTGGCCGCTGCCGCCATATAGATGGCACCTTTTGAAGAATGAGACATATGGGGATTTCCGCTTTCTGTGGGGCGATGATTTGGCCTGGCAACATACGGGATCAGGAAAACCCCGCATGTTTAAGGCCTTAAGACTGTGAACTCGAACACAGTCTACCCGACTGATTGTAAATGTCACGGCTCCAACCACCTCCGGCCAAAACCGGCACCTTCACCGCTCCAGACCAAATCATCGATAAAAACTATCGAAAACACATGAAATAACTATTTCCCCTATTACCTGTATCGTTGTTAGCCTTCTCAAAGCGATGGGAAACCCGTTGCCAAAATTGATTACCCCGTGTCGCATTGCGATCCCTGAGTTGATGATTACCTTCAACATGAAACCGTCACGTATAACTTCTGGTTTCATCGTGCTGGTTTTGGTTAAACTAGATCAGGGAGAAACAACAAACGGACGCAACACACCAACGCGTCCCACGACCGCGCGATACACGCGATACGGGTCCAGTAGCTGTTTAAAACATCTCAGCCACGACGGAGAGAGAAAAAATGGACGGAAAACATACCGCAGGGAAATGTCCGGTAATGCATGGTGGCATGACCGAGACGGGCAAATCAGTAAGCGACTGGTGGCCAAAGACGCTTAATCTCGACATTCTTCACCAGCACGACACCAAGGTGAACCCCTATGGTGAAGACTTCAACTATGCCGAAGAATTCAAAAAGCTCGACCTTGAAGCGGTCAAGACCGACATCAAAAATCTCATGACCGACAGTCAGGACTGGTGGCCGGCCGACTGGGGCCATTATGGCGGGCTGATGATCCGTATGGCTTGGCACTCTGCCGGCTCGTACCGCTTGGCCGATGGCCGTGGTGGCGGCGGCAAGGGCAACCTTCGTTTCGCCCCGCTGAACTCCTGGCCTGATAACACCAACCTTGATAAGGCGCGCCGTCTTCTCTGGCCGATCAAAAAGAAATACGGCAACAAGCTTTCCTGGGCCGACCTGATCATTCTCGCCGGCACCATGGCCTATGAATCAATGGGCCTTAAGGTCTTTGGCTTTGCCGGTGGCCGCGAAGATATCTGGCACCCGGAAAAGGACACCTATTGGGGTGCCGAACGCGAATGGCTGGCACCATCTGACAATCGTTATGACGATGTCTCCAAGCCCGACACCATGGAAAACCCGCTTGCAGCAGTCCAGATGGGCCTGATCTATGTGAACCCGGAAGGCGTCAATGGTCAACCCGACCCGCTCAAGACCGCCGCCCAGGTGCGTGAAACCTTTGCCCGCATGGCAATGGATGACGAAGAAACCGCGGCCCTCACCGTCGGTGGTCATACGGTTGGTAAGACACACGGCAATGGCGATGCATCCCTGCTTGAGGCCGAACCCGAAGCCGCCGATGTCCATGAACAGGGCTTTGGCTGGATGAACCACACCAAGCGTGGCATTGGCCGCGATACTGTGACCTCAGGCATCGAAGGTGCCTGGACCACCCACCCGACCAAGTGGGATAACGGCTATTGCAAGCTTTTGCTGGGTTATGAGTGGGAGCTCAAGAAAAGCCCGGCCGGTGCCAACCAGTGGGAACCGATCGGCATCAAGGAAGAAGACATGCCGGTTGATGTCGAAGACCCGTCGATCCGCCGCATGCCGATCATGACCGATGCCGACATGGCGATGAAGATGGACCCGACCTATCGCGCCATCATCGAGAAATTCAATAATGACTTTGAATACTTCTCCGATTGCTTTGCCCGTGCATGGTTCAAACTGACCCACCGTGATATGGGCCCGAAGGCCTGCTATCTCGGCCCGGATGTGCCGAAAGAAGACCTGATCTGGCAGGACCCGATCCCCTCAGTTGATTACACGCTGAGCGAGTCCGAGATCGCCGATCTCAAATCCAAGCTGTTGGGTCTTGGTGTCTCCGCGACCGATCTGATCAACACCGCGTGGGACAGTGCCCGCACCTTCCGTGGCTCTGACCGCCGTGGTGGTGCCAATGGCGCACGCATCCGTCTTGCCCCGCAGAAGGACTGGGAAGGCAACGAACCCGCACGCCTTGCTAAGGTTCTGAAGGCACTCGAAGACTTCCAGGCTGGTCTTGCCAAGAAAGTCTCGATTGCCGATCTCATCGTGCTCGCCGGTACGGCTGCGGTTGAAAAGGCCGCGAAGGATGCCGGGGTTAACATCACCGTCCCGTTCGCACCGGGCCGCGGGGATGCGACCGATGAAATGACTGATGCGGATAGCTTCGATGTCCTCGAACCACTGGCGGATGGTTTCCGCAACTGGTCGAAAAAGGACTATGTCGTCTCACCGGAAGAAATGCTGCTCGACCGTGCACAGCTCATGGGCCTGACCGCGCATGAAATGACCTGCCTGATCGGTGGAATGCGGGCGCTCGGCACCAACCATGGCGGCACCAAACACGGTGTCTTCACGGATCGGGTTGGTGTGCTGTCGAATGACTTCTTCGTCAACCTGACCGACATGGGCTACAGCTGGAAACCGGCGGGCGACAACCTGTACAACATCGTTGATCGCAAGTCCGGCGAAACCAAATACACCGCCACCCGCGTGGATCTGGTGTTTGGTTCCAACTCCATCCTGCGTGCTTACGCAGAGGTCTACGCCCAGGACGACAACCACGAGAAGTTCGTCAAAGACTTCGTCGCCGCCTGGACCAAAGTCATGAACGCAGATCGTTTTGATCTGGCGTGAGGGGCTGATGACTTGATGTGATTTGGATTGGAGCTTTTGAGCTTCGGAATGAGAACACCCCCGGTCGTCAGGCCGGGGGTGTTTTTTATATTTCGTTCATTAGTGGACTTCAAATCATAACAGTCAGCAGAAATAAACTATCGAGAAGCTACTCTCGCAAAGAAACTACCACTATTTTCCCGTGGACTAACGCTCTCACTTCCAGGGCATTTTTCTACATAGGTAGAAAAATTGTATTCAAGGTCCTTTGATCCACCATTTTTAAGGTGTACCTTATAGTCACCATGAGCAAACACCCAATATTTGTCGTCTATCTCCAATCTACACTTCCTAGACTGAAAACTATATTCATCCCCAAACTCGTTAGTAGCCCAAATTACGATTGTTCTTCCATCCCACTTACTAGCTGACGGGCTGATATTCAGGTGCGTTCCATCGGAGAGGGTTATTCTTCCGCCGAAATGTCTGTCCGAAGGGGAAGTCTGTTCAATTTTCATTGTTCCAGAAACCTCATTTAGCAACACATCCCATACCCCCGAATAGTCATCTGTGGTAACTAAGGAGCGGGGTTTTGAGTGAATTATAACCTCTCCCTCAAACTTTGCACCTCGTTGGGTCTCGATCTTGGCTAGCAAACGATGCTCACCTTCTCGACGAGTTATAATCATAAGTTTTTCTGAACTCGGCACTGAAACGGAGCCGTTTGACGGCTCTATAATAAACTTAGACTTTCCAACAACCTCGATCCCTTGCCCCTGAGGAACAAATAGGATTGCCCCTCCGGAGATGCCTGCAACGGATGACTTATTGACCAACGAAAATTGATACCCCTGAGCAACCCCCACTATGCCGCTCGCTGTTTCATGTAATTCGATATTTTCAGGCCAGAGATAGTTTTTAGTTATAGTCTTCAATGGCTCGAAAAATGCGAAACTCGCTACACCCAAGGCTGACACCACAACGAATTTCAGAACGATACGAGTAATCCCTCCTCGTCCCCCAGAATCATCGTTGTCATTCTCGACTGACATGAAAGTTCCTTATTCTTTATTGGAGAACATTCAGGCAAATAGCATTTGGCAAGTAATTCGGACCGTCATAACCAAATATATCTCCCGTTTCTGGGATTATTATCTGACTACTGGGACCACCATCCAAGGCTAGAGCCGCTTCAATTCGCGGACCCCCGTGTAACTTTAATGACACAATCAATTCAGCAAACTCATAAAGTGAAACAGCACTTCCTCTTGGTCTGAATGCCCCCAACAAGACAACATTTCCAGAATCAGTAATACCGATAGCTGTCCTATTGAACTTCACCTCGCGATCAGAAAACATATCGTTTTGGCCTCTGTACACTAGGATTGGAGATGACTGTATTGCTTGATACGCCTCCCGCGCCGCAGAAACGGAATCAACGGGAATAATATCTACCCGTTGTTTATTCAAAACGGCAAATCCTCCAAATTTACGTCGCCGAAAATCATTCTTCTTTTGCCCTGCACTAATAACTAATCCCAATGGCTGAGGAAATCCCGCGTCATCTTCGAAGTAGAAACCACCATTTGAAAGTGCCACTGGCGACCGACACTTCAATTCACCAAGAAGAGTGAATATTCTACCTTCCTTACGTACATCTATAACTTCGAAGTTCGGTATCGGAGACCTCGCCGTCACGGCCACCAAAGACAGAATGCCATTATTCTGATCATCATTTGGTAGCGACCACACCTGTAGTAATTGCTCGGTCTCTTCCACATCAAAGGTCTTTGTCTGAAGCATATTATTGGACAAGGTTTCGCCAGAAACACTTGTGTTTATCAAGACCATCAATAGGGCAAAACTAACGAAGTATATGGATTTCAATAAGACGGCCATCCACTGCCCCCCCCCTAACAACAAGAGGCACCATATTACCACCTTGAATTGATTATGGAAGGTTACAATTCAACACAGACCAGCAATATTATTGGTTACATGAAATCATTGATTTTGTTTCAAATTCACTGACGATCTATAGGTACTCACGACGAAAAGGGGACAGCTCCCGCTCTTATGGTCCGTGTGCGTGAAAGTCATGAACTCCGATAGTTTTGATGTGGCGTGAGGGCTGATCGCCTGATGTGATTTGGGGCTTTACGGCTTCAAAATGAGAACACCCCCGGTTGTGAGACTGGGGGTGTTTTGTTTTCTATAACGATATTGTCCGACAGAATTAACTTTGCTTGCCAAATATCTAGCTTTAACGTTCTATCTTAGCGTATTCTAGCCGCCTCTTTGCAATTTCCGAATGCCTTAGTTGAGCCATAAATGCTTAGCCCAAACTACAACATTCAGTGCTTTCTCGCTCTATCTGCTATTCAGGGCGTGGGCTATGAAACTTTGCGCTCGATAGCTGAGAAGCAGATACCCTTTTCCGACATCGTCGATCTCAACAGCTCCAAAGAAGCCGCGGATGTATTGCGCTCAAATGGGGCGCGTATAGCAACGGAGTCTGTCTCCGACTGGGCAAGTATTCGAGAGCGAATACTAACTCGCTCTCGAAAATTGCTAAGCGATCTAAACGAAGCGCAGGTGCAGGTCATAGATCGATCCCACCCAATGTTCCCTAAATCGCTGCTGGACCTTTCGGATGCGCCACATTGGCTGTTCGTTCAGGGAAGCCTGAGCGTTCTGAGCGAACCATCAATCGCAGTCGTCGGCACTCGTTCTCCAAGTGACAAAGGCTTATGGGTAACCGAGTACGTTGGACTTTGTCTGAATTATTGGGGTTGCCCGACGGTGAGTGGATTGGCTCTTGGGATTGACCAAAAAATACATGTAGCCAGTATTGAAGCAAACCTTCCTACCATCGCGGTACTTGGAACGGGAATTTTTTCTGACTATCCCAAGAATGCATCAGAACTGCGTCGCAACATTGTTCGCAATGGAGGAGCGATAATAACAGAGTACCTCCCAAACGAGACATATAGCGCCAAGAACTTTGTTCGGAGGAATAGACTTCAAGCTGCATTGGCTAAGGTGCTTATCCCTACAGAATGGGCAGCAAAGAGTGGTACTGCGCACACTGTCCAATATGCGAAGAAGCTAAAAAGGGCAATTGCAACACTCAGTGTTTACTCTCCAGGTGGAGGCCTTACACCACCGAGTATTACGGCCCCAAACTTTTGTGAGTTTGCAATCCCAGGAGAGGAAGAGAAATTTCGAGAATTTGTAAGGGAAGCTCTACAAAAGCGAAATATCGAAGAGCCTATCCAACAAAATCTATTCGAAGGGATTTAATTATGCATTCACTCAAATTAGTAATTTTTTCTCTGAGAGACGTACTAGTTTCAAAAGGCACTATCGACAATGAAAAGCTTTCTGAAACAGTAAAACTATTCAAATTTCTTGTTTCAAAAGGAATAGATATCGCCTTAGTCAGCAATAGTCACTGGACTGTTCGCCCTGCCAACAAATCATTTCAACAGTTTATTTCAGAACTTGTCGGCACCGAAATCCCATACTTTCAGGGCGGCGTTCACATTCCTTATAAACAACGCCCGCAGGCCATGAAGACCGTTCTTGATAATTATGGCGTTTCTAAACAAGAGGCCGTTTACGTAGGTAGTACAGATCATGATATGCAGGCTGCCCGAAACGGAGGCTTATTATTCCTGAATGCAAATTGGCACGCGCAGAACAGTAAATATGGTTTCGACTTTGCGTCACCTTTAGAGATAGGTAAATTTATTGATTGTTGCTGCGACCCAGAAGATTGGTTTTGGAAAATCGAGGAAGAAGGCTTACGGATATATTCAATAGCCCCCTTAGCTGAGTTCTCGAAGCGATATCCCGAAGCTGCTGGCTACTCAAGTAGCGCAAAATCAGCTACCAAATTTAGTATCGGAGACCTAAGGTTCTGGGGCTTGGTTATGGCCGCGCGGTTACATTTTTCCGGTTTGGGAGCAGAAGTAAACTACGTCACTCCTTACCCAGGGCATAAAACTACTTCACAAAAAACACTTTTGACGAATGCCTTGAAAGTTGTTTCAGGATCACTTCAAGCGCAATACCTAGATGATCTTATAATACGGCACACAGATGCACAAAAATCGCAGTTGCTTAGAAAACAAGGAATAGCGCCAGATCACAGAAATCAGCTTTCAACAATATGCTTACGCCGGGATCCTGTTAGAACCGGGCCAAAGCAGTTGCGATACAAGAGCCCGCCTTTAAAAAAGGGCAAGAAGGTTCTATTGATTGATGACATCTGTACGCAGGGGTTCTCAAGCGAGGCTGCTCGTTCATTTATTGAGGCCACTGGAGCAGAAATGATTGCTGTTACGTGGCTGAAAACCCCAGGAAACAATGATTTTCAGCAAATAAGACAACTCGCTCCGGAGATTAAGAAACCATACTCCCCGTACTCACCAGAGCAAGTGAAATATAGATTACGTAGTTTTGACACTCATATTTCCAACCCTAATGCTCCCAAAAGCGTTGCCGAATCATTTAGTCGCTATCAAAATTGGGATTGGCCATAGAAACGAATTATACTTTTCTGCCAAAGAAAGGAATATTGAAGGGCTCGCTTCAGAATCTCTGTGTTCCACACACATATTATTCAATTCGACTATACAGATCGGCTTTTTCAGAACAGCACTAAAAATACATATAAAACCAAGAAATTAACCGTCTAGGGGAAAGATTACTTGGCATACATCCGGGATCACTGGCAGGGAAAGCACGCGCTGTTATTCGCGCTGTTCGTCAACCTGATCCTGATCCGTGCCCTGATCCTGTTTGCCGATCGCTACACGCTCCCGCCCTATATCCCTGATCGCGTTCCGGCGCTGATCGCGACGGTTGCGTTTATCCTTCTTTTTCATGGCGTTGTTTTTGTCTGGCAGGTGGTTGGGGTGCTGCGCGCCACCCAACATCAATCAAGCATTCTTGCCAACATCTGGACTGTTGTGAGTTATGGGGTGATCGGGCTTTCTCTGGTCTTTACCGTACTCAGCATCGCGGCATCTTTCCGTGCGCTTGCCCCGGAGCGGTTTATTCCGGTCAACCTGACCGAGCTTGAAGATGCCCGCGCCAGCCAGTATGCGCTGACCCTCAGCCCCGATAACACCCGCATTTACATCACTGGCACCTTTACCCTTGGCATGGCGCAGCGCTTGGCCGCCTTGCTCGATCAAAATCCGGGTATCACCGGCATCGTCCTGCATAGTGATGGCGGGCATGTCTATGAGGGGCGCGGTGTCGGCTTGCTGATCCGCGATCGGGGCTTGGACACCTATGTTTATGAGGCCTGCAGTTCCGCCTGCACAACCGCCTTTATCGGTGGCGCCAAGCGTTACCTTGGCCCGAACGCCCGGCTGGGCTTTCATCAATACAAGATCGATCTCGACTACCCCGTCCCGCTTTATGACATCAAGGGCCAGCAGGAAAAGGAAATCACCTTCTATCGCAGCCAGGGCATTGCCGAGAGTTTCCTTAAGCAAGTCTTCCTCGCCCCGCATTCCGGGATCTGGTTCCCGGAGGTGGCAGAGCTGATGGAGGCTGGTGTTGTCGATGGGGTGGTTGAGGGGGAGTGAGTAAGTTTGAGTTTGCAACCGAACGACCGGATGTGAAGCACTGGACGCCACAATCAACCTGTTAACGATAGAAGTTACCGCAGTTTGATTTGTGGCAAGAGTGAACTTTATGATCCCCCCTACAGCACTCCGTTTTGCCGGTAATGCGGTGTCGGGAACGCCCCCGGATGACGCCGGCATGCGAACCATACAGCGCCGAAGAAAACGTATTCTTCGGCTTGGTGTTGTGGTTCTTCTGGTACTCGTTGCCGGATCTCGGTCCTTGACCGATCGGCAGAGCGCGCTTCACGACATGATCGAAGCCGTTGGGCTATTTGCGATTTACGTATGCATCATCGGACGTGGCTGGTGCTCCCTTTATATCGGCGGGCGCAAGAACACAGAGCTTGTCACCACCGGGCCTTATTCAAGCTGCCGTAATCCACTTTATCTCTTCAGCATAATCGGGGCGTTTGGTGTCGGAGCCCAGACCGGCAGCATCGTGCTCGCCAGTTTGTTTGCGGGCGTGTGCTGGATGGTGTTTCGCAATGTGGTCTTGCAAGAAGAGGTGCTGTTATCAGAACGCTTTGGCAAGGCATTCCTGCGCTATACCAATACTGTGCCGCGTTTTCGGCCGACCTGGTTTCGCTGGCGGGATAAAGAAACACTGCTGTGCAAGCCGTCACTGTTTTTAACCACGACGCGCGATGCGATGTGGTTTCTGGCTGCTGGACCGGTATTGGAAGGCATCAAAGTGATGCAGGAAAAGGGATGGCTGACACCTGTGATCTATCTGCCCTAGGTGCCAAACCTAAATAGGGTGTCCCGCTTAGCCCGACGCGGTTGAGCGGCTGAAAAACAGCTTGTCTTTTATCCCGCGCGACGATGTTGCGATCTGCCCCCACCCCCAGCAATAGCAGGCCTTTTGCCTGTTGATCCGATATTTGCCCAGACGTGGACGCGCATAAGTCGATCCACACAAGGCCGTCTGAGTGAAGCGCCTGCCCTTTCCATTGGTTTTAGGCCTACCGGGCTGCCGTCACCAATGTTCGATCCCAAGAACGATGATGACGAAAGCCCCCGAACCACACAACGTAATAGCGGAGTAGAAATTGATATGAAACCGACCGAAAATCACCAAGGGAACCTAGCAATAGGACGCCGCAGCTTTCTAAGTGGTGCTGCGGCCATTGGTGTTGGTGCCGGATTGGCCGCACCCGCCAATGCCGCCAACACCACTGCGGCAGTAAAATCGACCATTGCCTTGCGAGACCAGGACCTGCCCTTTATCGCCACCGAAGAGACCTATACCACCGACGAACTGATCGCGCTGAATGCGATTAACGATGATCACGTGGAATATCTCAGGGAAACCGGTCTTGCCGAACTTGGCCCCGGCCGCATCGGTGACATGGATCAGGCAGGGATCAATATGCAGATCCTCTCGGCACATACACCCGGTGTGCAGGATCTCGCTGGTCAGGAAGGCATCGATTTTGCCTATCGCCTCAACAAGATGATTGCCACAGGCCCGATGGTCACCTATCCGGGGCGGTTCCAGGCCTATGCAACCCTGCCGCTACAGGACCCGGCCGCATCAGCCGACGAACTGGAACGCGCCGTTCGCGAAGATGGCTTTGTCGGCGCCATGACCAATGGCTTCATCGGCAAAAAGTTTCTCGACCATCCCGATTTTGAACCCCTTCTGGCGCGGGCCGAGGCACTTGATGTCCCGATATACCTGCATCCGGGTTTCCCGCCCAAGGAAGTCTTCGACATTTACTACCGCATCATGCGGCCAGGATATAATGACGAATATCAGGACTATATTCTCAGTGGTTCCGGATATGGTTGGCATCAGGAGGTGCTTACGCAATGTCTTCGACTGATCATGACAGGAACGTTCGACAGGTTCCCCAAACTGCAAATGATCATCGGCCATATGGGAGAAGGCCTTCCGTTCTTCTTTGAGCGTATCGTCGAAGATTTGGGCGACGTGACCGAAGGCTCCCTGAACAAGCCCATCGGCCAGTACTTCAATGACAATTTCTGGTACACGACCAGCGCATTTTTCCAGGATGAACTGCTTCATCTTTTGTTGAAATACATCAGTGTGGATCGTGTGATGTTTGGAACCGATTATCCGTTTGCAGACATGAAGCAGGGAACCGACTGGTTTAAGGCAGTGGATCTGCCCCGTGAAGCCAAGGAAAAAATTGCCTTCCGGAATGCGCAAAAACTGTTCGGTATAAAGGTCTGAGACCTCTCCTCAAACCCACACGCCTTTACCAAACAAGGCTACAGCAAAGACAAACACCCCGCTCAGGTTCGCCAAGCGGGGTGTTTTGATTTAGGGCGTTGTTATATTTCGCAAAGAAGCGACTTATACAAGAAGTGGTTGCGGGGGCAGGATTAGTCTGCGCCCTATGGGCTCCGCCAACTCCGGCCTATGGCCTACGCAAAGAACCTGCAAACAGGCATAGGCCTGTTTGCGATGTTCCAATCCATATGCACCCGATAATCGAACATTAAAAAAGCCCGCCACAAGGGCGAGCTTTATTAATGTTGGTTGCGGGGGCAGGATTTGAACCTGCGACCTTCAGGTTATGAGCCTGACGAGCTACCGGGCTGCTCCACCCCGCGTCAGTGGGTGTATTCTGTTGTTTAAACAGATAACGCCGCGTCTGGGATGATGCGGCGTTGGATGTTTGGGTGTGTTTATAGGGAATATGAGTTGCTGTATTTGGAAGGCCCGGCGGTGACCTACTCTCCCGTGCCTTAAGACAAAGTACCATCGGCGCAGGCTGGTTTCACTTCTGAGTTCGGGATGGGATCAGGTGGTTCCCGGCCGCTATGGCCACCGGGCCGTCCAAACACAGCGAAGAGATCGGAGATCTTATGAGATCGTGATGTTGAGTTGCGAACTATTTATTGTTGTGACGTATTGGTCTTGCTGATTTTACCGCTGCGCAAGTCATATGCAGATCAGTAGCAAGAGGGATCAATCAAGCCGATCGATCAATTAGTACTGGTTAGCTTCACGTGTTGCCACGCTTCCACACCCAGCCTATCAACCTGGTGGTCTTCCAGGGATCTGATAGGGATACCTAGTCTTGAAGGGGGCTTCCCGCTTAGATGCTTTCAGCGGTTATCCCTTCCGCACTTAGCTACCCGGCGATGCTCCTGGCGGAACAACCGGTACACCAGAGGTGCGTCCATCCCGGTCCTCTCGTACTAGGGACAGCTCTTCTCAAGTATCCTACGCCCACGGCAGATAGGGACCGAACTGTCTCACGACGTTCTAAACCCAGCTCACGTACCACTTTATTGGCGAACAGCCAAACCCTTGGGACCTGCTCCAGCCCCAGGATGTGATGAGCCGACATCGAGGTGCCAAACACTCCCGTCGATGTGGACTCTTGGGGAGTATCAGCCTGTTATCCCCGGCGTACCTTTTATCCGTTGAGCGATGGCCCTTCCACGCGGGACCACCGGATCACTATGACCGACTTTCGTCTCTGCTCGACTTGTCAGTCTCGCAGTCAGGCAGGCTTTTGCCATTGCACTCTTAAGCTGATGTCCGACCAGCCTGAGCCTACCATCGCGCGCCTCCGTTACTCTTTGGGAGGCGACCGCCCCAGTCAAACTACCCGCCATGCAGGGTCCCGGATCCGGATAACGGACCTCGGTTAGATATCAGGAAGCAAAAGGGTGGTATCTCAAAGGTGGCTCCACCATGGCTGGCGCCATGGCTTCAAAGCCTCCCACCTATTCTGCACATTCACATCCTGATACCACTGCAAAGCTGTAGTAAAGGTGCACGGGGTCTTTCCGTCTGACCGCGGGTACTCCGCATCTTCACGGAGAATTCAATTTCGCTGAGTTGGTGTTGGAGACAGTGGGGAAGTCGTTACGCCATTCGTGCAGGTCGGAACTTACCCGACAAGGAATTTC
>NZ_CP065428.1:182500-1210000 GCF_015871485.1 Thalassospira sp. A40-3 | reverse complement strand
CGCCAACTGACGCGTCTGGCAGAGGCGATTTGCCAAGCGGTGAATGACAGCGTCACGCTGGCCCATCCCGATCATGACGATCTGGCCTTTTTATATGGGGCGATCCTGACCGACGGACGCGATGCGTTTGAGGCATCTGCGACACGTAATATATGTGTGTTTGCCAAAAATCAGGTCGACCGCAGCCCGACGGGATCAGGTGTCAGCGCCCGCCTTGCCATTCAACACGCCAAGGGACTGATTGCACCGGGCGATATCCGCGTGTTTGAAAGCGTGATCGGATCAAGCTTTGAAGGATCGGTCGAAGCCACAACGAACTGCGGTCCGCATCAGGCCATCATCGCCTCGGTCACGGGCAAGGCGCATTATAGTGGCAAGGCCAGTTTCTGGCTTGAAGAAGACGATGTAATCGGGCGGGGTTTTATTGTTGGCCGAGTTCAATAAGACAGAAACAGAAAAGGGATGCCATCAGCATCCCTTTTTACGTTTCAGACTTGGTCGGACTTGGTTCGCCTATTCACGCGCCTTGCGCAGGCAGTCCATCAGGCTGTCGGCCGAACTTTGAATGTGGTTGGCGAGAAGCTCGACGGCTTCTTCGACATTCCCGGCCTTGCAGGCGTCAAATATCTGATGGTGTTCGCGCTCGGCCCGGTCGGTTGCGCCGGAAAGGGCCAGCTGTGCCTGGGTAAAGCGCACGGTGTTGTTACCGATCATGCGGACAATCTCGAGCGTCTTGGGACGGTTCGATGCGCGGTAAAGCCGATCGTGGAATTCGCGATTGAGCTCCCCCCACTTGGAAACATCGCCGGATCGGAACGCCTCGTCATAGACCATCAGGATATCTTCGACCGATTTCAGGTCCGCCGGGGTCAGACGCGGGACGGCATGACGCAGAAGATCACATTCAAGCAGCTTGCGGACTTCAAACAGTTCCTCAATCTCGTCAAGCGAGAGCTGCGAGACAATCGCGCCCTTGTGCGGCTGGAACGAGACGAGCCCTTCGGCATCAAGGCGCTGCAGGGCTTCACGAACCGGAATGCGCGAGACATTATATTCACCCGCGATGGCATCCTGTCGCAATTGATAGCCGGCAGGGAAATCGCCGGTCAGAATACGTGCACGAAGATCTTCGGTCACCTGATCGGTGATGGTACGGCGGGTAAATCGCGGTGATGCGGTCATTTCAGCTCTTTTATGGTGTTACCCCGACGCGACATGGCATGCTGATCAATCGGGCAAAGTTCCATCCGACAGAATCTGTCAGTTTTGCTATTCATAGCGTTGGGTCAAACAAGTCGCAATACAATTGCCTACTGTATTAGCAGCCAAACTTCGCCGATATACGACAAAGGGGGCATGAAGCCCCCTTTGTGTGATCGACAGCACTTTGCCTATTTGACAATGAAGCCATGGGCATAGGGATCGCGATCATCAATGAAGATGGTGTTGTAGCCATGCTTGCGCGCCCAGCCTTCAATCCCCGGCACTACGGCATCAAATTCACCGACCTTGGTTTTCTCGACCACCGACACCCGGAACTGTGATCCGATGATGCTTTCATGGACCAATTCATGCTCGGGATCCCACTGCCCCTTGGCAACCAGTTGGGCGAGACGGGCCGAGGAGCCAGTCCCACATGGCGAGCGATCAATACCCTTGTCACCATAAAACACCGCATTGCGATGTGTGCTGTCGGGTTGGGTCGGCTTGCCAGTCCACTGGATGTGCGACAGGCCCTTGATGTCGGGATAAAGCGGATGCACGAATTCGTTCTGTTCGTTCAGGCGACGGCGGAGTTCCGGGCTGATGCGTTGCAGATCACCGGCCGAAAAATCGGCCATGTCGCGATAGTTTTCCTGCGGTTCGACAATCGCATAGAAATTACCGCCATAGGCAACATCGACCTTGATCGGACCAAGATCGGGGCAATCGACTTCGATATCGGTTTTATAAAGGAACGACGGCACGTTGGTGAGCTTGACCGATTCAACGTAATCGCCAACTTGTTTATATTCGGCAATGACGAGGCCCGCCGGTGTTTCAAGGCGCAGGCGGCCGGGGGTTTTGGGTTTCACCAACCCTTCCTCGATCGCCATGGTGACAGTACCGATCGTGCCATGGCCACACATCGGCAGGCAGCCAGACGTTTCAATAAACAGCACCGCGACGTCATAGTCATCCGAGGTCGGGTCATAAAGGATCGATCCCGACATCACATCATGGCCGCGCGGCTCAAACATCAGCCCGGTACGGATCCAGTCATACTCATGAAGAAAATGCGCACGCTTTTCAAGCATGGTCGCACCGTCAAGCTTGGGACCACCTCCGGCAACCAGACGCACCGGGTTGCCACAGGTATGACCGTCGACACAAAAGAAACTGCTTTTCGCCATGGAGGGGGCCCTAGATGCTATAGAAACGAGAGAAACGATTAATGCGATACGGGGTCATATCGACCGGCGTTTTGCCCGTTGCCATCAGATCGGCAACCAGACGCCCGGTCGTGGCCCCAAGTGTTAAGCCAAGATGCCCGTGCCCGAAGGCAAAATAGGCATTCGCATGATGCGGGCTTTTGGAAATGACCGGGGTTGAATCCGGCATGGAGGGACGGAAGCCCATCCATTCCGTACCGCCTTCGGCACTAAGTTTGGGCAGGACTTCCTTGCCCTTGGCAAACAGCGCCTTGGCACGTTCGTAGTTGGGCGCGGCCAGAAGCCCCCCAAGCTCGACAGCCCCACCAACACGAATGCCCATTTCAAGCGGGCTTAAAACAAAGCTGTCATCGGCACAGACAATCATGCGCGACAGTTTGGCATCGTGATAGGGCACGGTGGTGTTATAGCCGCGTTCGGTATCAAGCGGCACCGGCGAGCCCAACCGCTTGGCCAGCGTCTTTGACCAGGCACCGCAGGCGACAACCACATGATCAAACGTGATCATGTCGCCAGCATCGGTGGTGGCAGCACGCGGTTTGCCGTCGCGGAAGACAAAATTGGTGACATCGGCGGTCTCGAACTTGCCGCCACGATCGAGGAAATGCTTGAAAATGCCGGTGGTGATTTTGAACGGATCAAGGACATGGCCCCAGTCTTCTTCCATCACGCCACAGGCAAAGATCGGCGCCAGATCCGGTTCGATATCGCGCACTTCATCACGGGTCAGATCGCGCAGCTTGATACCGTTACGCCGACGCAGATCAATGGCATATTCGGCCGCCTGACGAGACGCATTGCTGCGATACACCGCCATCGCACCATGTTTTTTGAAAACCGCATCCGCAAGGCCAGCTTCCTTAAGGACCGGGTCGTAATCATCCCATGCGCGGTTGAGCAAGGTCGCCATATTGGTTGCGATCTGTTCGACCCGTTGCTTTCTGCTGGATGCCAGAAACATCAACAACCAGGGCATCATTTTTGGCAAATAGCCCCAGCGCACCGAAAGCGGGCCCAACGGGTCCATCAACCAACCGGGCACGTTTTTAAGCACGCCCGGCATGGCAACCGGCGCGCATTCAGAAACCGCAACGCCGCCGGCATTGCCAAAGGATGCGCCCATGCCCGGTTCGCCGCGATCAAGAATTGTGACGTCATAGCCCTTATCAAGTAGCGCCAACCCGACATTGGCCCCGACAATACCCGCACCAATCACAACGACCTTTTGACCGGCGGCGGTATCGGATGGCGTAGCGGTTTTGGCTGATGTCATTTTGGGGCCTCTCGAATTTCGACGATGCGTATTTTGGTGCTTCTGAGCAGCAAACAGATAGCAGGAAGCTCCCCCGCGAGATAGGCGGAGGAGCTCACTGTTTCATCAAATACCGTCTCAATGCAATCACGGTGTTGCGCGATATGCATCCTGATTGCAAAGGACTGCCGATCAAAGAGACGGGCGGGTATCGATGGCTTTCTGGATGGTGGCCTTGATGGTTTCAAGCTCTTCACCAACCAGCGGCAGACGCGGTGCACGGACGTGCGGTTTGCCAACGCCGGTCATTTCCTGGGCAAGCTTGATGTACTGAACCAGCTTGGCATGGACATCCATGTGCAGAACCGGGGTGAACCAGCGATAGATTTCAAGCGCTTCGGTGTATTTGCCTTCCGACAGCAGCTTCCAGAGCGCGACCGATTCTTTCGGGAAGGCATCGGTGAAACCGGAAATCCAGCCAACAGCACCGAGAACCTGCGTTTCCATGACAAGGTCATCCATGCCGCAGAACAGAACAAAACGATCACCACAGGCATTATAGATGTCGGTAATACGACGCGGATCGCCCGAGCTTTCCTTGATCGCGACAAGGTTTTTGACATCGGCAAGCTGGTTGAACTCTTCGGGCTTGATGTCGATGCGATAGGCACCCGGGTTGTTATATATCATGATCGGCAGCTTGGTCGCGCCCGCGACCGTGCGGAAATGTTCGATATTTTCGCGCGGGTCAGCGGTATAGACCATGCCCGGCAGAAGCATCAGGCCATCAGCACCGAGCTTTTCGCATTCCTGAACATAGCGGATGGCCGCACGGGTCGAATTTTCGGCCACACCGGACAGGACCGGGATGCGGCCCTTGGTAACTTCGACGGCCAGTTTCAGAACGGCGATTTTTTCGTCCGGCTCAAGGGCGGTGTTTTCACCAACCGAACCCAGCATGACGAGGCCATCGACACCGGCCGTGATCAGGTCTTCGATCTGTTTGGCGGTCATATCGAAATCGATCGAACCGTCTTCGTTCATCTGGGTGGCAACGGCGGGGAAAACGCCAGTCCAGTTTACCTGCATAGAAAGAAACCTCCTGTTATGGCAGCACGGTAACATACCGGCGCCTTTAAGCATCACAGCCCCGATCAACGGCGACCGCATTCAATTCATGTATATTGTATACAAAACTAAAGATCACGATGCAACGGGATTTTTTTCGAACAGAAAAAGGGTCCGGAAACGGACCCTTTCGATGCGATAAATCTGACACGGACAGTCAAGCGTCTTCACGCTGTCGCAGTGGCCTTTGCTGAATGATTTGCCTCCGTGGCCTCATCACCTGTCACGAAGGCAAGGGTCTGGGCAATGATGACGCTATCGCAAAGGTCGCGCTCTACTAGCTCTCGGGCGGCCTTGCCATACGCCTTCCGCCGAGTGTCGTCTTCCATCAGTTCTTCGATCGCACCGGCGAGTGCTGTGCTGTCACGCAAAGGAACAAGAACTCCGTTCTCGCCATGGCGCACGATCTCTCGACAACCGGGCACATCGGTTGCCACCATGGCAAGTCCGCTTGCAGCCGCCTCAAGCAAGGACTTAGGCAAGCCTTCGCGCCAGGACGGCAATACCGCAAGATCGGACTCACGCAGGAGTTTGCCGATGTCTGATCGTTTGCCCAGCCATTCAACCAGACCTTCCGACTGCCAGCTTTGCAAATCTTGCTTGCTGGCGCTATCGGGATTGGCCGGATCTACGTCACCGACCAAGACAAGGCGGTAATCGCGTTTGCGCGATTTCAGAATGCGCGCAGCCTCAATCAGTTCACCAAGCCCCTTGGACCAGAGCATGCGCGCGACAAAAATCGCTGATTTGGGCTCGGACGTTTTCTCCCCTGCCGGGCTAAAGGCCGAGATATCAACACCGGATCCACGGATCAGTGCCAGACACCTTTCCTTATAGCCAAGCCTCTTCATCAAGGCATAGTCATCCGCATTCTGCACGATCACCCGGATCGATGGGCAAAGCGCGTAAAAGCGCAGCAACAATGAAACGATCTGACGCAAGATCTTTGTTTTTGCCCCATCTGAGACAAACAGGAAGCCAAGACCTGTAACCATGTTAACCGACCGCTTTGCACCGACCAGAATCCCCGCAAATGAAGATAGAACCACGCACTGGATCGCCACATTGACGATAACATCGGGATTTTCACGCCGGATCAAACAAGCCAGCGCTGTAATGGTTTTGAGGGATTTGAGCGGGCTTAGGCCACCGCGCGCAATCGGCACATGGACCAGGCGAAAACCTTCCTTGCGTAAGCCCTCAGTCGCAGCAGCCGTGTTGCAGGCAACGACAACATCATCCCCACGCACCAATGCGGCACGCCCCAAAACGATCCTGTGCGAAACAAAGGACCAGTCTTCAGCACAGACGATCAGGGTTTTACGACGCTTCACGGTGGCGTCCTTAACAAGAAGTCGCTCACGCCTTAGGAAGGCCAACGTAAATGTCAGCATCACCACACCAAACCACCACGAGGTCCAGAATGAGTAATTGAACAACCCGGCAAACCAGTAGGACGCCATCATCATCAACGTCAATCCACCTTTGACAATTCCGTTGTGGCGCACATCCTTAAAACCGGTGAGTCCGATCATTAAAACGAGCGGGACAACCACCGCCAATCCAAGTGCGCCAGCTTCCAACCAGATTTCCATAAACCAGCTATGGGGATGCCCCGGCAAAACAGATTGCGTTGAGCTACCCGCCAATTCATTCGCACCCGGCACCCAAGGTGCCGCGTTAATCCCATAGCCGATAAGCGGATGGTCAAAGACATGGCTAAAGGTAAACTGCCAGATCATTTGTCGATGTACATCAACAAGCCATATTGGCAGATAAGGCTCAAATCCACGCAGGTCGGACATATTACCTGTCACGTCGCCGAGCCAGGAAAGCGCGATCACGACCAATATTCCAATTGCAGCGGCGATAGCCACTTGCACCAGACGCGAACGAATCAGAAATACTGCACAAAAACCAATCGCGCCGCACGCAGCCAGCATTGCGGCAACGTTTGCTCTGCCATGGGAAACCTCGAGAATCGGCACAATCGCGACGGCAATTGCGAGCGAGAAAAACCGGCTTGCATTCTTCCGATCAACCGCATCGAAAACCAAGATCATCGCACCAAAGATCAGGAAACTGCCCACAGGTTTCAAGCGCCGAGTAATGTCAAAATCGAAATCGGGTTCTCGTAGCGCTTTAAGCGACAGGACTTCTGGTTGAACCAAGATCGCAAGCAGGCAATAGCTAACGAGTATCCAGGTGGCATAAATACAAGCATCCCATGCCAGTTTGGCTTTGGGCTCGATCAGACGCATCAAGTACCAGATGCCCGCAACCATCGCGAAACGTCCAAGCCAGGTGCCCAGCGACTTCTCTGGCACGACAGAAAAGCTTGCCGAAATCAGAAACACAATCAGTGTGGCAACAACCAGCCCGCCAATTGGCGTTGCGATATCACGGCGCATTTTGCGCCATGCTTCACCATGATCAGCAGACACAACCGCACAGATCAGTGACAGTCCAAGACCAATCCCGAGAGCCGCCCGACCAAAAAAGAACAAGGGTGCCGAAATGCCAAACAAAATGGCAGCGATGCCGAGCATTGTATCGCGCCAATGCCGGGTCGAGACGGTCTGTTGCATGATGGGCGGTTCCAAATTGAAGTCTGTCACCTTGCTAAACGCGCGGCGCTTTCGCGTCAATCATCATTGCAAGAACGCGTCGACCAGTTGGCACGACATATGGTTTAATCATCATCATAATTTTCAACCAATTAAACTTGAGGGCGATGATGACGGAGATGAAGGCTTTGTTGCGCTCTCCCGGTGAACGCAAACTTGCGCTGGCCAATTGCCCCATCCCGGCACCGGGCAAAAATGCTGTCCTTGTCAAAACGGCCTACTCTGTCATCAGTCCCGGAACTGAATTCACTCAAGCTAACCAGACGCACGCATCCCTGTTGCAAAAGGCGTGGCAGCGGCCAGATCTGGTCGCGCTGACGTTCAAGCATCTGAAATCGGAAGGCTTTGGGAGAATGCGTGCGCGTGTTGAAAACCGTCTGGGGCGTCCGATCCCGATGGGCTATTGCGCTGTCGGGCGGATCGAAGCCACGGGCGAGAATGTTACGGACCTCAAAGCTGGCCAACGTGTTGCGATTGCGGGGATGGGGCAGGCCAATCATGCCGAGTGGAATCAGGTTTCGGTTAACCTTGCCTGCCCGGTTCCGGATGAAGTTCCCGACCGCAAGGCTGTGTTTGCAACATTGTATGCCTTGGCCTTGCATGCGCTTCGACAGGGAGAGACGTCAGTTGGCGATCAGGTCGCTGTTATCGGGGCGGGTTTGATTGGGCAGCTTGTCGCTGACACAGCACGGGCTGCCGGTGCGTTGGTGACCGTGATCGAGCCGGACCTTGCACGCCGCAAGATTGCAACCAGAAAAGGCCGTGCCAATGGTTTTGCCAAGGCGAGCGCTGCACCGCGAAGCGGATTTGACAGCGTCTTTATCTGCGCGCCGGGCAAGGGTAATCATCGATTGATCGACGACGCCGCCCGCCTTTGTCGTGACCGGGGGACAATCATATGCGTTGGCGATGTGACGCCGAATGGCAAGCGCAAAGCGCTGTATGAAAAGGAAATCACCATTCGGCAGGTCCGCTCCTATGGACCGGGGCGTTATGATCCCAATTATGAAGAACGTGGCGAAGATTATCCGCTTGGTCATGTGCGCTGGACCATCAAGCGCAACATGCAGGCCGCCCTTGATTTGATGGCAAATGGCCGCCTTGATCCGATAGCACTAATCACGTCCGAGATTGATTTTGCCAATATCGCAGATCACTTCGCCAAGGGGCCAGACCCGGCACAATTGGCGACACTGGTGCGATATAGAAATGCAGAAAACGTCCCCCTAAAGCCCCCTGCTCCATCGGCGCAGACATCCGTGCCGGCCCATGACCATGTGCGGGTCGGACTGATCGGGGCGGGCAGCTATCTCGGCGGCGGTTTGCTGCCCCTGTTGCAAGAGCACCCGAAAGTCGAGATTGCAGCCTGCTGCTCTCAAAGCGGGTTGGCGGCGATTGCGCTCTCAAAGAAGATTGATGGGCTGCGCATGTATGGCGGGGCAGATGAACTGCTTGAGGATCAAAGTGTCAACAGCGTTGTCATCACGACACGTCATGACAGTCACGCTGAACTGGCCGCCGCATCCATTCTTGCCGGCAAAAATGTCTGGCTGGAAAAACCCATCGCGATTGATCGCGCAGGTCTGGATTTGCTGCGAGAAGTCGCTGATCGCACGCCCCGACACATCTTCATGGTCGGACATAACCGTCGTTATGCACCGATGGCTGCGAAACTCCGTGAAGCGTTGCCAACTGGCGTAAAACAATTTCACTACCGGGTTCGCATCACGCCGCTTCAGGCTGATCACTGGCTTCACCATTCGGATCAGGGCGGGCGCACAATTGGCGAGATCAGTCATTTTATTGATCTGATTGCAAGCCTGACCGATAGCGAACTGATTGAACTCAATTGTCACTGGATTGATCGCGCGGCGGGTGACAGCATCTGGCAGCTGCGCTTTGCCGATGGGTCAATGGGCGAGATCAGTTACCTGCACGGCAATCGGGGGGAGCCCAAGGAAGTGCTTGAGGTAACGGCGCCGAATTTCTCGGCCAGCCTGTTTGACTGGAAAAGGCTTCGGGTTAATGGCCGGGTCGTAAAACGCAACTGGCTTGGGCAGGACAAGGGTCAGGCGGCTGCGATAGAGGCGTTTACACGCGCCGTTTTAAGTGGCAAGCACCCTGCCCTGATGCCAAGCATTGAGGACGAGATTGATCTGATGGCGTGTATCCTGACGGCCGCCAACACGACCACCGCCCAAACGCCGAATTAGAGTAATCCAGCATAGAGGATCAGAAGCGGCAAGGTCAGCATACTGATGATGGTGGTCAGCAAGATCGTCGTGGATGACCGATCAATGCAGACATTATAACTGCCCGCGACAATCGCGACATTCGCCCCGCTTGGCAGGGCAGCCACCAGTGTAACGATCATCAGCCAAAGCGGCGGCAGATCGAAAATGAAATGCCCTACCGAGAACACCAGAAGCGGCTGGACAAACATCTTGGCCGTGGTGCAGAGCAAGCTGGCACTGAGGTTACCGCGCACCGACTGCCCGTAAAGCCCAGCCCCGACCAGCAAAAGCGCAATGGTCGGACCGGCTGTACGGAACCGTTCCAGCGTCCCATCGACCATTTCGGGCATGCGGATTTCAAAAAGCGACGCCAGAACGCCAAGCACAATCGCCGCAATGATCGGATTTCTGGCCACACGAACGATGCTGCGAAATACATTGGACAACCAATGACCATCGCCACCGCGGCTGCCTTC
This sequence comes from Thalassospira sp. A40-3, assembly GCF_015871485.1. NCBI lineage: Bacteria > Pseudomonadati > Pseudomonadota > Alphaproteobacteria > Rhodospirillales > Thalassospiraceae > Thalassospira > Thalassospira sp. A40-3. The sequence continues at coordinate 1,199,851 of NZ_CP065428.1, read as the reverse complement.
AACAATCAGAATTGTCATACCCATCAGGGTCACCGGATGGATTGAAAGCACGATCAAAAGTGGCACCAGGCCCTCTTCGCCGTAGACCGCCTGTACCAGAGGAATGCCGAGAAGAACGATGTTGGAAAAGACGCCGCCCATCGCGGTGACGGCTGCTTCATCGGTTTTGGCACTCAGCCAAAGCTTGGCGATTATAAATACCAGCGCAAAGTTCAACAGCACGCCGGAATAATAACTTCCCCAAAGCCGCAGATCGAAATGCGCGCTGATGTCGGATTGTGACAGGGTCTGAAACAGCATCGCCGGGATAAAGGCGTTCATGGCAAGTTTTGCCAGAAACGGAATGCCTTCACGCTTGATGATTTTGATGTGGGTAAGAAGAAAACCGCACAGGATCGTCAAAAAGACCGGTCCAACTTTTCCGACGATCAGATCAAGCATGTTTCCCCCAAAGGCGAGAATGAGCATCAAAGCCCAGAGCAGCGCAACAGATCGGGTAACCCACGTCGATCACGCACAAAGAAAGGACAGCATCATTGACGCTGTCCTTTGATAGTACAAATCATTTTGCAGTGTTACCAGCCCTGCCCGGCAATTCCATTGGCAAGGCAGCCATGCGTATCAGTCACTTGGCGCTGTTTGCACGCGCTTGACCGCATCTTTCCAGCCATTGAGCAACCCCTGCCGGCGGCCCGGTTCGATATCAGGCTCGAAGCTGGCATCAAGGTGCCAGTTTTCGGCAATATGATCGAGATCGCGGTAAATACCGGCCTGCAATCCGGCAAGGTAGGCTGCCCCCAGTGCTGTGGTTTCGGTGACTTCGGGGCGTTCGACCGAAATGCCCAAAACGTCTGAAAGCATCTGACACATCCAGTCATTGGCAACCATGCCGCCATCAACCCGAACCGCCTTGGGCGACACACCATCGGCCGCCATGGCTTCGAACAGATCAAATGTCTGATAACAAACGCTTTCAAGGGCTGCACGTACGAACTCGCGCGGGCCGGTATCACGGGTCAGTCCGAAAATCGCCCCGCGGGCATCCGGGTCCCAATAAGGTGCACCAAGGCCGGTAAAGGCCGGGACAAGGTAGACACCATGATTGTCATCAAGCGATTTTGCCAATCCTTCGGTTTCAGCCGCCGACTTGATGATACCAAGCCCGTCGCGCAGCCATTGAACAGCCGCCCCGGCAACAAAGATGGCACCTTCGATGGCATAGCTTGTTTTGCCATTGATGCGATAGCCAACCGTGGTCAGAAGGCGATGCTGGGAGGTCACCGCCTCATCACCGGTATTAAGGATGACAAAGCAGCCGGTGCCATAGGTGCTTTTGATATCGCCCGGCTCAAAGCAGCACTGACCGAATGCCGCCGCCTGCTGATCACCCGCCATGCCCATCACCGGGATTTCCGCGCCAAACAGATCGGCATCGGTCACCCCGAAATCAGCCGCACAGTCCTTGACATCGGGCAGCATGTTGCGCGGAACGCGGAAGATTTTGCAAAGTTCGTCGTCCCAGGCATTTTCGCGGATATTGAACAGGTTGGTGCGCGCCGCATTGGTCGCATCGGTTGCATGCGACTTGCCACCGGTCAGGCGCCACAACAGGAAACTGTCGACCGTCCCAAACGCCAGATCCCCCTGATCGGCACGCGCACGTGCGCCCGAAACATGATCAAGGATCCACGCGACCTTGGTGGCCGAGAAATACGGATCAATCAACAGACCGGACTTGGCATTTACGGCCTCTTCCAGCTTGGGATCACGCTTTTTAAGATCATGACACAGCGCTGCGGTCCTGCGATCCTGCCAGACAATCGCGTTATAGATCGCCTTGCCGGTCTTGCGATCCCAGACAACGGTGGTTTCACGCTGGTTGGTGATGCCGATTGCGGCGACCTTGGCGATATCAACCCGTGACAATGCCTCCTTGCAGACGGCGACCACGGTGCTCCACAGGTCTTCCGGATCATGTTCGACCCAGCCACTATTGGGGAAATGTTGCGGGAATTCCTGCTGGGCGACGGAAACGGAGCGGCCGTTTTCATCAAAGACAATGGCGCGTGAACTTGTCGTTCCCTGATCAATGGCAAGGATATAGCGCGTTTCTGACATGTTTGTTTTCCTCCCGAGCCGGCAGGTTTCCTGCCATCCGACCCTGCATACATTGATGCGTTGCGGCCCGCCCTAATGACGGTGCCATTGGTTTTATCGCTCTATTTAGAAAAAAATCGCGGCAAAAAACAATTCGTTTTCGAAAATTTTTCTGCGCAATGCGTTCATACCCCTGTTTTACAAGGGAATTTTCAAGCCGCTTCTGTTGATCAAACAGGCGGTAAAAACGTGCCTGCTTAAGTACGGCACAGGGTTTGCAACGAAAACAGGAGAATGAATTTCAACCGGCATCTTTTTCCCCATGGAGGTTTCTGATGGGATTGTATGAAACGTTGGCTGCTGTCACCAACACCGCACAAAGCGCCAAAAGTGCGGCCAGTTTCCGCCAGACCATTTCATCGAACACCGTCCCGCTTCCCGAAAAGAAGAAGGAAGAAAATGCCGAGCTGGCCTATATCCGCGAACATGGTTTCACGACCTATGTAAAGGAAATCGAGGAACGCAAAATCGAAGAATTGCGTGCGAAGATCCTGCAAAGCATGGGCCTTGATGAAGAGAAACTGGCCGAAATGGATGCCGATGATCGCCAGGCCATCGAAAAAGTCATTGCCGATGCCATCGAGCAGCGCCTGAACGGCAACAGCATGGCCGAGGCCGAACTTGGCAAATCCGCCGACGGGGATGAAACCGCTGATGAGCGCCGCGACCGGTTGCAGGCACGGATCGCGTTTAACCCGAACATGTTCGATGTGTTTACCGAATTGCAGTCCGAACTGCCAAACGGCTCGTCGCAGTCGATTACTGGCAAGCAGGACGAACAGGATGAAGCCTCTGGCGCACGCAAGAAAAACATCTTTGATGTCTGAGTGCGGCCTTGTAGCCTTCAACACAAAAGGGCGCTGCGAGTTGCAGCGCCCTTTTTTTTCTGACTTCTGGTATGCCTTCTGGGGGATAAGCGTTATTCGTCAACGCCGCCCATGCAAACATATTTGACTTCGAGGTAGTCCTCGACACCGTATTTCGAGCCTTCACGGCCGACACCGGATTGTTTGACGCCACCAAACGGCGCCACCTCGGTCGAGATGATGCCGGTATTAACCCCGACAATACCGCTTTCGAGGCCTTCGGCCAGCTTCCAGATCCGGTTGATGTCACGCGAATAGAAGTAGGATGCCAGACCAAACTCAGAATCATTGGCCATCTCAAGCACTTCATCATCGGTTTTGAAGCGGATCAGCGGTGCCATCGGGCCAAAGGTTTCCTCGCGGAAGACGGTCATTTCGCGGGTGGCATCGGCAATCACGGTCGGCTGGAAGAACGAGCCACCCTTTTCGTGACGCTTACCACCGGTCAGGATACGGCCACCCTTGGCAACCGCATCGGCAATCTGGCTTTCGACCTTCTCGACAGCCTTTTCCGTGATCAGCGGGCCGATCACAACGCCTTCGTCCGCACCATTGCCGACGGTCATTTTGGCAACCTTGGCTGCATATTTCTCGGCGAACTCGTCATAGATTGCATCATGGACGAACAGACGGTTGGCACAAACACAGGTCTGACCGGCGTTACGGTATTTGGACGCAATCGCGCCTTCGACCGCCGCATCGATATCGGCATCTTCACAGACGATAAACGGCGCATTGCCGCCAAGCTCAAGGCTGACCTTTTTGACGGTATCGGAACACTGGCGCATCAGGAGACGACCAATGGCGGTCGAACCGGTAAAGGTCAATTTGCGGACCTTGGCATTTTCGGTCATTTCCGCACCGATTACCGGCGCATCACCGGTCACGATGGACAACAGCCCCTTGGGCAGACCGGCACGTTCGGCCAGAATGGCCATGGCAAGCGCGGAATACGGTGTTTCCATCGCCGGTTTGACCACCATTGCACAGCCAACGGCCAAGGCCGGGGCGGCTTTACGGGTGATCATCGCGGTCGGGAAGTTCCACGGCGTGATGGCAGCACAAACACCAATCGGTTCTTTCAGAACCATTACACGGCGACCTTCGGCAAAGGTCGGGATCACATCGCCATAGACGCGTTTGGCTTCTTCGGCAAACCACTGCAGGAAGGATGAGCCATAGGCGATCTCGCCCTTGGCCTCGGTCAATGGTTTACCCTGCTCTGCCGTCATCAGGGCGGCCAGGTCATCCTGATTTTCCATCATCAGGTCGTACCATTTCATCAGGATGCCCGCGCGTTCCTTGGCGGTGCGCTTTTTCCAAAGCTTCTGCGCCTTTTCGGCGACATCAATGGCATGCGCAACTTCATCACGGCCAAGAACCGGAACGGTGCCAAGCACTTCACCGGTTGCGGGGTTGGTTACCTCGGCTGTTTTCCCGTCTGGGGCATCGACCCATTCCCCGCCGACATAGGCCTGCTGGGTGAAAAGACTGGGGTCTTTAAGCGAAATCATTTGAGTGCCTCCGGAAAGCATTATTGGGAGCGACATGATCGCATTCTGGTCTTTATCTAGTCTGCTCCGTGGTGGATGCCACATTTTTGCGAGATATTTACCCAATAGCAATCGCAAACCGGGGCCGAGGCCTGCTTTGCTAGAAGATTTCATCAAAGGACAGCCAACCACCGCCGATTAGCAGAACCTGCGATATTTGCGCAAAAAAGCGGGAACAACATTGTTGCTCCCGCCATGATCAGTCGTCGCGTTATTGTGTTATGCGTAAAAACACACCTAGTTCGACAGCGTCCCGAAATAGCCCGGCTGATAATCAATCGGCAGAAACCGGTCATGAAGCTGTTTGAAGGTTTCATCAGGATCGATATCTGCAAACAGATCGGGGTGAAACCATTTGGCCATCTGCTGAATGGCGACGAACTGATAGGGGCTGTTGTAAAACTGATGCCAGACCGCATGAAATGCGTTGGTCTTTTTCGCCTTGATCCCGAGATAGGCCGGTCGGGTCGGATAGAATTTCAACTTTTCAACAATCTCGTCCTGGTCGGCACCCGGACCAACCGGAACCCATTTGCCCCCCGGCACATAAACATTCCACATCGCGCTGGTGACGATGATGTGGTCCGGATCAGAAACAATGACCTGTTCGGCATTGATCTGCCCGAAGGTGCCCGGGATCAGATCCTTGGCAATATTGTCGCCACCGGCCATTTCAACCATCGCACCGAAATTGCCATCACCAAATGAATGGCAGCAATCCTCGTAAAACCCGGCGGCGCGGTCGATGAATACCTTTGGACGTTCCGGTTTCACACTTGCCAGACGATCAGTGATTTTTGCGATTTCGCCAGCACGGAACGCGATAAATTCCTCGGCACGGTCTTCCTTGCCAAACAGTTTTCCGAACAAACGTATGGACGGTTCGGTATTGATTTCCGGGCGGTTGCGAAAATCGACATAGACCACCGGAATATCAAGGGCTCCAAGCTTTTCGATATAGGCGGCTTCTTCCACCGCGCGCTTGGTTTCAAGATTGAGGAAAACGATATCAGGCTTTTGCGCAATCGTGGTTTCGATATCAATCAGGCTTTGTTCCAGCCCCTCAAAGGCCGGGATATCGGCAAATTCCGGGAACTTCGCAAGATAGGCCTGATAGGTTGCCGGATCGGCTTCGATCAGGTCCTTGCGCCAACCGACAATGCGCGCCGCCGGATTTTCGCGATCAAGGGCGGCAATGATGTAAAGCTGACGGCCTTCGCCAAGGATGGCACGTTTTATCGGGACATTGACCGCAACTTCGCGCCCGGCGATATCGGTTACCGTGATGGTTTCGGCCTGTGCTGGCATCGGCCCAATCAGAACCAAAACCATAAACACAAGCATCTGTGAAAGTTTACGCATCCTCGTTTTACTCCCCTGATAGCTCAGTCGGGTTTGTCGTACGACCGACACCAACCCGCGTCACAGCGGTCAGCACCAAGCCGACGAAATAGACAAAACCGACGAGAAAATAGATGTTTGAAAGCCCGGAAACTTGCGCGAACCAGCCGCCAATTGCGATCCCGGCAATCGATGAAAACTGGGCCGTGCTTTGCGCCAGTCCCAGCAAATATCCCTGCTGATGATCAGACGCGCTGCGTGACACCAGTGCGGTCAGAACCGGCGTGGTCGCGCCCAAAAGCATTCCCCACAGGAAATACATCGCGGCAAAAACAATGACCGACCCGGTCAGCCCGGCCGTTACGGTCACGACAATGCATCCGGCAATGACCAGACACAGCCGGCCCAAAACGCCGGGCGCGGAACGCCCTTCGAAATAACGCGCCCAAAGCGACGCGGTTGTCACAAAGCCCATCGCCAAAAGGCCGTAACACAGCCCTACAACCCAGTTGCCGACATCAAAAGTGTGCAGGACATAAATCGGAAACGGCGATTGCGTTACCATTCGGCCAAGCAACAGAACGCCGATGATCGTCAGCAAGGAAATTACCTGTGGCGATCGCACGATGCTCGGCTTGGTATCCGGTCTGTCACCTGTCTTAGGCCGCACCGGAGTGGCGACAGTCGGAAGTAACACCCAAACCGAAATCATGCAGAGTGCACACAGTATGGCCGCCGAAAAGTTGATCCAAAAGAAGCTGGCAAGATCAAGGATCACACCACCAACCAACGCCCCGCACAGCGAACCGAGATTGGTCGATACCTGCAAATAGGCAAACAGCTTTGCCCGCCGTGCCGGGCTTTCGACACTGACCCCGTACGCCTGGGCCGGCGCGATATAACCAGCACAGGCCCCTTGCAAGAACCGCAAGATCAGGATCGAAAAAACGTCACCAGAAAAGGCCAATGCAAGCTGGGTCGCGGCCAAGCCAAACAGGGCGCGTATCATCATCGCCTTGTGGCCGAACCGATCCCCGACCCGTCCCCAAAACGTGCTGGTCAACATGATACCCAGCATCGGCCCGACATAAACGCCGACACCGGCGAGTGTGAACAGATCATCCGAACTGGCAAGTGAACGCAGATGAACGGGCCAAAAAGGCCCGCTCATTTCCATGGCACCCATCGAAACCAGTTGCAGAACAAACAGGAGATGGATTTTCCTGTTTGTCCCGATCAGGTTTCCGGTCACATCAGAAGTCCGCGGTTAGCGACAACAGTGCTGTACGCGGAGCGCCCAACGAGACGAAGCGCCACTGGTTCACACCCGAATAGTAACTTTCATCGGTGACGTTCTGAACCGTCGCCCGAATGGTTACGGGGGTGTCGTAAAGTTCAGTCTTGTAACGCGCACCGATATCAAGCGTCGTCCATTCCGGAATGTCTTGAGTATTGGCGGTATCGACAAATTGCGACGATGTGTGTGTGACCGTACTGCTTAGTGTCAGACCATCGACAAACGGGGTGTCCCATTCGCCAACAAGATTGATCTGCATTTCAGGCGTTCCAACCGGCCGCTTGCCCAAGTTATCTGCGTTGACGGCTTCGGTAATTTCCGACTCAAGGAACATCACACCACCAAGCAACCGAATATCATCCGTCACCTGACCAAAAACATTGAGCTCAATACCACGGTTTCGCTGTTCGTTATCGGCAGTAAAGATATTGGTGCCGTCATCGGTATCACCGTCCGGCTGCGTGATCTGGAAGGCAGAGATGGAACCGCCAATATTCCCGAAATCAAGTTTGATGCCTGTTTCAATCTGTTTGGCGACATAAGGTGCCATCGCTTCGCCCGCGTTAGCGGCACTGCTGGGTGCAATATCTCCCTGATTGAGGCCCTCGATATAGTTGGCGTAAACCGACACAGTTTCAGTCGGCTTAACAACGATGCCTGCCATCGGACTGATTTCGCTGTCGTCATAGGAGCTGCTAACAACACCGCTGCTGTAGTTATCAACAGCAATGCTTTGATGCCGCGCCCCAAGGGTAACGAGAACCGTTTCATCAAGGAAGGCCAGCGTATCGGCCAATGCAAAGCCGGTTAGTTCCGATGCAGATGTTTTGGGCTTGCTGGCCGGGGCACTGACGGCAATCGGCGCGACCGCAGCCGTGGTGTAAATGTTGGCCGACGGGTTTGATCCGGCATTGCTGATGCCCTGACGTAGCTCGTCTTCGTAACGTGTCGCCTGAAGCGAGAGCTTGTGCTTGACCTCACCGGTTTCAAACTCGCCCCGCACGCCTGTGCTGGCAGACCATCGATCCGTCTGGAAACGGCGATAGGAAAGACCACTGTCGATGTAATCGCCAGCCGCATTCTGAACTGTCGGCGTGCCAAACAGACGATCAAGTTCGGTGCGCCCGCCGCCAAAGCTGCCAAAGACCGTAACGTCATCAAACAGGTCATATTCCGCCTGAATCATGCCGGAACGATCAACTGCATCCGACCATTCCCAATCCTGAATGAGGTTGGTGGAACCATCGGGCGCGTCGGGAATGGCAAAGCCGGAATTGAAACGCAGTTCACGTGCAGGCGCATCGAGGTTTTCACGCTGATCAATCAGATCAAGCGATGCCCGGAAGCGATCCCCTTGGTAATCAAGGGCCAGCGCACCAAGGGATGCTTCACGTGTCTGACGATCCAGATACGTGTCGCCATTGTGATAACCACCGTTAAAGCGAACGCCAAATTCGTCATCCGCCCCGAAACGGCGGCTGAAATCAATATCACCGCTGGCTTGTTCACCGCGACCGTAATCAACGCTTGTGCGTGTCAGATCCTTTTCACCGGCCCGCTTTGGCACGATATTGATCGCCCCGCCAACCGCGCCGGTGGGCGACATACCGTTTAGCAACGCATTGGGACCTTTGACGACTTCGATCCGCTCTGCCAAACCGGACATCACACGATAGGTCGGTGCCACCCCATAGGCACCGTTGAACGAAACTTCGCCGGTATTAAACAGGTTCACGCCAAAACCACGGATCTGATAGGTATCGAGGTTGGCCGTTTCGGCATTCGGCGCACGCACAGACGGGTCATTTTGCAGAACATCCGCGATGGTTTCCGCCTGCTGATCGGCGATATAGTCGCTGGTGTAGCTCGTAATACTGACCGGAGCATCCATGATGTCGGTATTGCCGAGCATGCCCAGTCGTCCGCCGGTTGCCACCTGCCCGCCAGCATAGGCCGGGGCAAGATCGGATTGCGTGCCGGTGGCCTCGACAATCACCGGATCGGTGACCATTTCGCCGCTGGCGCTATCCTGCGTGCTTGTGTCGGTAATGATCAGTGAACGGCTGCCAATCGCGCGATAGGACAAATCCGTGCCGCGAATAAGCATTTCGATTGCCGCCGGGACAGAAAAATCGCCACGGATTTCGCGCGTTCCGGAAATTTCGGGCAGTTCGATAGTATAGGCGATACTCCAGCCGGAAACATCGCCAATCTGGCTGATACCCTCGGCGATTGACCTGACGCTAAGATCAAAGCTGTAAAGTGCTTGCGCGACTTCGACCTGTTTGCCCGGCACGGTTTGAGTGTTGGTTTCCGCCGCCATCAAAGCGGTCGGCAGACCGATTGAGGATGTCATCAACAATGCCGAGATCAGGATATTCTTTTTTGATTTTGCCTGCTTGGAATACAAATTCCCGCTCCATTCTGAGATTGGTTTTTCAGGCAGGTCCCCCTGCACCTAGAAAAACAAACGAGCGGGAAAATAAACTCCTCACATGAGGAAGCACTTTTTTGCGAATTTTTCGCAATCTTAATAAATAATGGTTAACCAAGGTGATGTTTTGATCACCGATCCCCCCACCGCAACGGCAAGCGTGTCAAGGGACCTGGCAACATCATTGGTCGGAAAACTGCCCGAAACGGTTTTGTTTCCGATCTCACCTAAAACCATCAGACGGCCCGGTGCGAAGTTATCAAGACGCGCAACCAGATCATCCAGACGCACGTTCTGAACACTCAGACGCCCATGCATCCAACTTTGCACGGATGCAATATCGACGGCCTCCTTGGCGTTTAGCCCGCCAGCCCCGACGGCCACTGCATCCCCCGGTCCGAGCATGACACTGCTTGTATCGGCCCAGGTCGACACCCGGACAGCGCCCTCTTCGACGCCGACCGTTGTGTCGTGCGTCAGGTAATCAACATTGAAGCGCGTCCCAACCACTTCGACTGTTGCCATACCGGCCCGAACCCGGAAGCTGTCGCCATCGCGATGCATGACGTCAAAAAATGCCTGACCACGCAAAAGTTCGACATCCCGGTTCCCGTCTTCAAAGTCGGTGGCAATTGCGCTGTTGGCGGCAAGAAAAACCGCGGATCCATCCGGCAACCGCATCTCGGTTACCGTCGCGGCATCGGTAACAATATCGGCCTGAAGATTTTCCAGGGCATCGGGGTTAAGAAAGGCAACCATCGCCAATACCGCCACCGCCGCCGCACATGACGTCACAGTCCGTAGCGGAGAGAACCAGTCAAGCATCCTTTGCCAAACTGGCACCTGCCCGGCGTCTCTGACTGCAATGCGGCGGGCTGGCTCTTCGACCTGCGCCCAAAGAACACGCATCTGATCATAGGCAAGGCGGTTGCCTGTGTCGGCATTGAGCCAAGCATCAAATTCTTGCTCCTGCGAGGCCGTCAGCGCCCCACCTGCACGCTTTACGTGCCAAAGGGCTGCTTCGTCCTTTTGCGCCTCGGTCAGTTTAACGTCGCCTTGCATTGATCTGTTATCGGTCCACACGGTACTGGCTGTTATGCGATTTCTATAACGAATAAACGGCTGAGAACAAAATATCCTCATGCCGTTTGGCTCAAACTTTTCAATCTGTATCCCGATAGGCTTCAAGGCGTTGCTGGCAATGGCGCATGGTGCGTGCAAGTTGCTTTTCCACTGCGCTGACAGATATTCCGTATTTCTGCGCCAGTTTTGCGTTTGAAACCCCTTCGACCCGATGCAAAACAAACATCTCGCGCGCTTTGGGGGACAGTTCCAGCAAGGCCCGATCCAGTGCCGAGAGGGCCTGACGCGACTGGGCATGATCGTGCGGGGATGATGTTTCTCTCTGCCATAGCTGAACGGGCAAGATCCGGCGCATGAGCCCTGTGCGCCCCGCTGTGCTGCGATGATGATCAATCACGGCATTGCGCACAGACGCATAAAGAACCTTGACGTTTTCTTCGTCCGTGCCGTGATCCCCCGAAAGCAACAGTCTGGCATAGACGTCCTGAACAATTTCATCCGCCGTCTCACGGTCACCGATACGACGATTGGCCATCGAGACCAGTTGCCGACGGTGGTCCTCAAACAGTTTTGAGAGCGTGTTCTGCCAGGGCTTCATATTTGGATCATCTGCTGTCGCTTGGTCACGCTTTGTCGCGAATTGTCGCGTCGGGCCACAATGCGATTTCCGATCACACGGCAACCCGGAAGCGCAAGCTAACAACAATGATAATCATTTTCAATCGCAAAAGAGTTTTGATATTCAGCCCCGCATATTTGGCGGCTTTCATCGCTTATTTTTTCAGTTTCAACCGATTCCAATGGATTTTCCGCCCTGATTGCAAACGAAAGAAACAAAGATTTGCCTGCTGCCCAACAAGGGAATTGTTCAATCCTCCAATGATTACAATCTGTTACATTTCAGAAATTCAGTTTCGTTAATGAAAATTCCAAACAGCCATAATTTTCGCTTGCAATTATTTTGGGGCGTTCGTAACGTTTGTGAAAGAATAGAATGGCAGTTGAGAACAGCTGTCACAAATAAGAGCAATTGGGGAGGAATCGGTTGCTCACTCCAAAAACATATGACATCGCCATTATTGGTGGTGGGATCAATGGCACGGGCATTGCGCGTGACGCGTCAGGTCGTGGGCTAAGCGTCTATCTGTGTGAAAAGGATGACCTTGCCAGCGCGACCTCGTCGGCCAGCACAAAGCTGATCCATGGTGGCCTGCGGTATCTTGAACATTATGAATTCCGCCTTGTGCGTGAAGCGCTGATTGAGCGCGAAGTTCTTTTGCGTGCCGCCCCGCACATCATCTGGCCGCTTCGCTTTGTCCTGCCCCACGTCAAGGGTCTGCGCCCGGCATGGATGATCCGGCTTGGCCTGTTTTTGTATGACCATCTTGGCGGTCGTGAAAAACTTCCCGGGTCCGAGGGCATCAAGCTTGCCACCCACCCGGCCGGTGCGCCATTGGTCAAGGGAATGGACAAGGCATTTGTCTATTCCGATTGCTGGGTTCAGGATGCGCGCCTTGTGGTGCTGAACGCCATGGATGCTCGTGATCGCGGGGCCGATATCGAAACCCGCACCGAATGTGTATCGGCCAAACGCGAAAATGGCCTTTGGACCGTGACACTGCGCAATATCGACGACGGGTCGGAAAAAACCATTCAGGCCAAATCACTGGTCAATGCCGCAGGTCCCTGGTGTGCCGAGCTTCTTGAAAAACGGGTTGAGGCCAAGAAGAAACAAGGCATTCGTATGGTTCAGGGCAGCCACATCGTGGTGCCAAAACTGTTTGACCATGACTATTGCTATATCTTCCAGAATCCGGACGGGCGGATTGTTTTTGCCATCCCCTATGAGCAGGACTTTACCCTGATCGGCACGACCGATCGTGATTACAAAGGCGATCCGGCCAAGGTCGCGATCAGCGCAGATGAAACCAAATATCTTTGCGAACTTGCCAATACCTACTTCGAAAAGAAAATCACCACCGATGACGTTGTCTGGGCCTATTCCGGTGTCCGTCCGCTGTATGGCGATGGCAGCGAAGACGCATCCCAGGTAACCCGCGATTATGTTCTGGAAATTGACCGGGGCGAAAATGCCGATAATGGTGCGCCGCTTCTAAACATCTATGGCGGCAAGATCACCACCTATCGCAAGCTTGCGGAATCAGCGATGAGCAAGCTTTGCCCGCTACTTGGCAGCAACGATACAAGATGGACCGCGGACAAACCGCTTCCGGGCGGCGATATCCCCGATGCGGATTTCGAACGCTATCTTACTGCGATGCACAAGAAGTTTCCCTGGATTGCACAAGCACAGCTATACCGTTACGTGCAAAACTACGGCACACTCACCAATATGATCATTGGCGATGCCAGCGATCTGAAAGGGCTTGGAAAGCACTTCGGTGACGACGTATACGAGTGCGAATTGCGCTATCTGGTGGATCACGAATGGGCCAGAACGGCCGATGATATTTTGTGGCGCCGCTCCAAACTGGGGCTGCACCTTTCGGATGAGACGCGTAATGCCATTGTCCAATGGTTCAAAACCGAACCGACATCAAAAAACACCGTGAAAGCGGGCGAAGGAAACAGTGGAAAATGACCCTTACGCTTGAAAACATAACCAAGACCGTGGGTGGGGAGACCCATATCGACGATGTGTCGATGACGCTCGAACCGGGATCGTTCAACGTCCTTTTGGGGCGGACACTTGCCGGGAAGACGACGCTGATGCGGATTATGGCGGGGCTTGAGCCGCCGACCAAGGGCCGCATCCTTGTTGATAATGCTGATGTAACCGGCATGGCCGTGCAGAAACGCAATGTCGCCATGGTCTATCAGCAATTCATCAACTATCCGTCGATGAACGTGTTTGACAACATCGCATCCCCCCTGAAATTGCAGGGCGTTGATAAGGCAGAAATCGAAAAGCGTGTGCGTTCGACAGCCGAACTCATGCATATCGAACATCTGCTTGATCGCCTGCCACAGGAACTTTCCGGTGGTCAGCAGCAACGTACCGCCATGGCACGCGCCATGGTCAAGGATTGCAAGTTGCTGCTGCTTGACGAACCGCTGGTCAACCTGGATTACAAGCTGCGCGAAGAACTGCGCGAAGAGATCCCCAACCTTTTGGCCGAGCGCGACACCATTGTCGTCTATGCCACGACCGAGCCGATGGAAGCATTGTTGCTGGGTGGCAAGTGCGCGGTGATGCATGAAGGCCGGATGACCCAGTTTGGTCCGACGACCGAGGTTTATCACAACCCGGCCTCGGTCAAGACCGGCCTGATCTTTTCCGATCCGCCGATCAACCTTGTTGAAGCCGAAGTCCGCGATGGCGCGATCTTTATGAAAAGCGGCCATCAGGTGCCGCTGAAAGGGCATCTGGCGAACCTGTCCAATGGCGATTACACCCTTGGCATTCGCGCCAACCACCTGTCGGTTGATCCGACCGGGGATGACACGATCGCGATGCAGGGACAGGTCGAACTGGCCGAAATCACCGGTTCGGAAACCTTTGTCCACGTCCATTTCAATGATGTGTCCTGGGTGATCCAGGAAGAAGGCGTTCACAATCCGCGCCTTGGCGAAGCAACCCAGTTCTATGTCGATCCGACACGCCTGTTTGCCTTTGATGCGAATGGTGCGCTCGTGGCCGCCCCGCCGGTCGAAATTTCAAACGGCAAAGCGGCGTGAGGGAAGAGTAAGAAAATGGCACGTATTGATCTTAAAAGCCTTGCGCATTCCTACTTCCCCGATCCGAAAACGGACGAGGACTATGCCCTGCGTCGCATGGAGCATGTCTGGGAAGATGGCGGTGCTTATGCCCTGTTGGGCCCGTCGGGTTGCGGCAAGACGACTTTGCTGAACATCATCTCCGGCCTTCTGACCCCGTCACATGGGCAGGTCCTGTTTGATGGCAAGGATGTCACAAGCCTTGCCCCGGAAGAGCGCAACATCGCACAGGTTTTCCAGTTCCCGGTGATCTATGACACCATGACGGTCTATGACAACCTGGCCTTCCCGCTGCGCAATCGCGGCATTGATGAAAAGCGCGTTGATGCCCGTGTGCGTGAAATTGCCGGCATGCTGGATCTGACCGGCAAGCTCAAGCAAAAGGCGCGCGGCCTTGGTGCGGATGAAAAACAGACGATCTCGCTGGGGCGTGGTCTGGTGCGTGACGATGTTTCGGCCATTCTGTTTGACGAACCGCTGACGGTGATTGACCCGCATCTGAAATGGGTTCTGCGCCGCAAGCTTAAAGAAATTCACAACAAGCTGCGCCCGACCATGGTGTATGTCACCCATGATCAGGTCGAAGCTCTGACTTTTGCCGACAAGGTTGTCGTCATGTATGGCGGCAAGGTCGTGCAGCTGGGCACCCCGCAGGAACTGTTTGAAAATCCGGCCCATACCTTTGTCGGTTACTTCATCGGAAGCCCCGGCATGAACATTATGGATTGCAAGATCGATGATGGTGCGGCCTGGGTTGATGGTCAGCGGATCGGTCTTTCGGACCGTCACCTTGAAGCCGTTTCCAAACAGACCGGCAAGCTTGAACTCGGCATTCGTCCCGAATTCCTGACCCTTGAAACCGGCAACGCCGACAAGGGATCAGACGGGATCGAAGTTAACATCACCAAGGTCGAAGACCTTGGCCAGTTCAAGATCGCGACCACCCGGTTCGGCGCATCTGAAATCAAGGTCAAGCTCGGCGAAGACGAACAGGTTGTCGGCCAGTCCGGCATTCTGCGCTTTGCGCCGGAATGGACCAAGCTTTACGCCGACAGTCAGTTGGTCGCGTAAGGGGGGATGGGGAAATGAACAAGATTACCAACAACAAGGCCTGGTTCCTCGTCCTGCCAGTGTTCTTTATCGTCGCCATCAGCGCGATCATTCCGCTGATGACGGTTGTGAACTATTCGGTTCAGGACATTTTCGATCCGCAGACGCGTTTCTTTGTCGGTACCGAATGGTTTGAACAGGTTCTGGGCGACAGTCGCCTGCATGATGCGCTGCTGCGTCAGATCATCTACACCCTTTCGGTTCTATTCATCGAAATTCCGCTGGGCATTGCGGTTGCACTGACCCTGCCGCGCAAGGGCTGGGGCGTTTCGGCATCGATGGTGCTGCTTGCCTTGCCGCTGCTTATTCCATGGAACGTGGTTGGCACCATCTGGCAGATCTTTGGCCGTGCAGACATTGGTCTGGGTGGCTATGTCATCAATCTGATGGGCATTGATTACAACTATGCCCAGAACCCGATGGACGCGTGGATCACGGTGCTTGTCATGGATGTCTGGCACTGGACAAGCCTGATTGTGCTGCTGTGCTATGCTGGCTTGCGGTCAATCCCGGATGCCTATTATCAGGCGGCCAAGATTGACGGTGCATCGCGCTGGGCCGTGTTCCGCTTCATTCAGTTGCCGAAGATGCAGTCGGTTCTCGTGATCGGTGTCCTGCTGCGCTTTATGGACAGCTTCATGATCTATACCGAACCGTTCGTCCTCACAGGTGGCGGTCCGGGTAACGCAACCACCTTCCTCAGCCAGTTCCTGACCCGGATGGCAGTCGGTCAGTTTGACCTTGGTCCTGCTGCGGCCTTCTCGCTGGTCTACTTCCTGATCATTCTGTTGGTTTGCTGGGTTTTCTATACCGTCGTGATGAACGCCGGAAAGCAGGGGGAACAATAAAATGCAGTTCCAGAAACGACATATCGGACTTCTTCTTTATATCCTGTTCCTGTTGGTTCCGATCTATTGGCTGTTCAACATGTCAATCAAGACCAATACGGAAATCCTGGGCGCAATGACCCTGTTCCCGGACAATCCGACATTGGCCAACTACGCAACCATCCTGACCGATCCGGCATGGTACACGGGTTATATCAACTCGATGATCTATGTCGGTATCAACGTGGTGATCTCGCTCGTGGTCGCCCTGCCCGCGGCTTATGCCTTTTCGCGGTTCAACTTTACCGGCGACAAGCATCTGTTCTTCTGGCTTCTGACCAACCGTATGGCACCGCCGGCCGTGTTCCTGTTACCGTTCTTCCAGCTTTATTCAAGTGTCGGCCTGTTTGACACCCATATCGCTGTGGCACTCGCACACTGCCTGTTTAACGTGCCGCTGGCCGTCTGGATCCTTGAAGGTTTCATGTCGGGCATTCCAAAGGAAATCGATGAAACCGCCTATATCGACGGTTATTCGTTCCCGCGGTTCTTTGCCACGATCTTCTTGCCGCTGATCAGGTCCGGCATCGGTGTGACCGCGTTCTTCTGCTTTATGTTCAGCTGGGTTGAACTGCTGCTGGCGCGCACACTGACCTCGGTCGAGGCCAAGCCGATTGCCGCCACCATGACCCGTACCGTTTCGGCATCGGGCCTTGATTGGGGCGTTCTGGCGGCTGCGGGTGTTTTAACAATCGTCCCGGGCGCCTTGGTGATCTGGTTCGTTCGCAACTACATCGCCAAAGGTTTCGCGATGGGTCGCGTGTAATCGGAAAACAGGAGGAATATCAAAATGGCATGGATGGCCTGGACCCCGATTACCGCCGCGTTCTTTGGTTGCATCTTTTTGATGCTGATCGGGATGGGAATTTGGCAGGCGGTTTCACCGACCGTTCCGCGGCGTGGCTTTTTGCCACTGACCACCACACGCGGTGATCGCCTGTTTATCAGTTTGCTTGGAGCCGCCTATATCCATCTTGGCTGGCTGGCATTTACCGATGCCGCCCTTTGGATCGGTTCCATCATCGCACTTGTCTGGCTCGTCATTGTGATGCGCTGGGGTTAACAACCAAAACGGTACCGCGTCCTGCAGCGGTGCCGTTTTCGAACGAATTCATCACGGTGGGCTGTCCGTCTTCCCCCAGCGTCGATGACCGGGTTTACCGGATGAGCAATAAGGAAGACGACCAGGGAGAAAACGACATGATCGTTAAAGCCAAAGGTGCCAAAAGCGTTGTTAAAGGCAGCGCCGTTGCAGTCGCCCTTGGTCTTGCTGTGCTGGCGAACCCGGCCATGGCAGATCAATATACCGACGCGGCGAAAAAATGGATCGACAGCGAGTTCCAGCCGTCGAGCCTGAGCAAAGACGCCCAGATGGCCGAACTGGAATGGTTCATCAAAGCAGCTGAACCGTTCCGCGGCATGGACATCAACGTGGTGTCTGAAACCATCACCACGCACGAATATGAGTCCAAGGTCCTGGCAAAGGCCTTCTCGGAAATCACCGGGATCAACCTGACCCATGACCTGATCGGCGAAGGCGATGTCATCGAAAAACTGCAGACCCAAATGCAGTCGAACCGCAACATCTATGACGCCTTCATCAATGACTCGGACCTGATCGGGACCCACGCGCGTTATGACGCGGTTGTGCCGCTGACCGACTGGATGGCGGGCGAAGGTTCGGACGTTACCTCTCCGACCCTGGATCTGGACGACTTCATCGGTCTGTCCTTCACCACCGGTCCGGATGGCAAGCTTTATCAGCTTCCTGACCAGCAGTTCGCGAACCTTTACTGGTTCCGTTATGACTGGTTCCAGCGTGAAGACCTGCAAAAGCAGTTCAAGGACAAGTACGGCTATGACCTGGGCGTTCCGGTCAACTGGTCGGCTTATCAGGACATCGCCGAATTCTTCACCAATGACGTTGGTGAGATCGATGGCCAGAAAGTCTATGGCCACATGGATTACGGCAAAAAAGACCCGTCACTGGGTTGGCGCTTCACCGATGCGTGGCTTTCCATGGCTGGCGCTGGCGACAAGGGCATCCCGAACGGCCTTCCGGTCGACGAATGGGGTATCCGTGTTGAAGGTTGCTCGCCTGCTGGCTCAAGCGTGACCCGTGGCGGTGCCGCAAACGGCCCGGCAGCGGTTTATGCCCTGACCAAATATATCGACTGGCTCAAGGCTTATGCCCCGCCAGAAGCAGCCGGCATGACCTTTGGTGAAGCTGGTCCGGTTCCGGCACAGGGCCAGATCGCACAGCAGATCTTCTGGTACACCGCCTTTACCGCCGACATGGCGAAAAAAGGTACTCCGGTTGTGAACGAAGACGGCACGCCGAAATGGCGTATGGCCCCGTCGCCGCACGGCCCGTACTGGGAAGAAGGCATGAAGCTTGGTTATCAGGATGTGGGTTCCTGGACTCTGATGAAGTCCACCCCGGTTGAGCGCCGCAAAGCTGCATGGCTCTATGCACAGTTCACCACCTCGAAAACCGTATCGCTGAAAAAGACCCTGACTGGTCTGACACCGATCCGTCAGTCTGACCTGGATACCCAGGAAATGACCGATATCGCTCCGAACTGGGGTGGTCTGGTCGAGTTCTATCGTTCGCCGGCCCGTGTTCAGTGGTCGCCGACCGGTACCAACGTTCCGGATTATCCGAAACTGGCGCAGCTCTGGTGGCAGAACGTTGCCGAAGCTGTAACCGGCGAACGGACCCCGCAGGAAGCCATGGACAACCTTGCGACTTCCATGGACCGTGTGATGGAGCGTCTTGAGCGTGCAGGCATCGGTGGTGAATGCGCACCGAAGCTGAACGAAGAACGTGATGCCCAGTACTGGTTCGACCAGCCGGGCGCACCGAAACCGAAACTTGCCAACGAAAAACCGCAGGGTGAGACCGTCAAATATGACGATCTGATCGCGGAATGGCGTGCAGCCCAGTAATTCGGGCTACACTACTGGGGGTGTCGGGGGTGATTTTTTCACCCCCGACCGTCCCACCCGATTTTCCAATAGAATTCATATTTCCGACGCGTATTCCGTTAAGTCATAAAAACCCAAGAAGTCCGTAAAAAGGATGCACATTTCCCAAAAAGGGAATTGTCTGCCCAAAGAAAAAACAAAGGGCCAGACAGGGAGGAAACAGTGAATACCGCCATCAAAAAACGTCGCGCGGGCCTTGGCATTCAAGGTCGGCTTATGGCTTCTTTTGCCTTGATTCTGGTTCTGGCCGGGATTTCATCGGCCGTGTCATGGGTATCTTTTGGCAGCAATCGCGATCTTGTCGCTGATATCACGACCAACAGCCTGCCCTCGATCATCCGTCAGATGGAACTGGCGACGAACGGTGTTGGCCTTGCCGCACAAGCCCCCGTGCTTGCCGCGTCACGGGATGCCGAAGAACTGGCAGCAACCGAGGCCCGCCTTGATCAACTTGTTGCCAATGCACGGGCCAGACTTCAGGAAATCACCGAAGCCAATCCGGATTCCATCATTATTGACCTTGCCGCCCGGAACGTCGGCGCAGGTGAGGGTGAACGTGAAGGGGCCAACGCACCCGCGGTTGCCGATGGCACGGAGAGCACTGGTGGCTCCGAAGCACAAAGCGCTGATGCGCAAACCACTGCGCCAGAGCCGGAACTTGTCGATGCCATTTCCATTCTAAGAGAGCATCTTGATAACATCGTCACCGGGCGTGAACACCTTCATGAACTGACCACCAGACGCCTTGAGATTGAAAAGCTGCGCGGTGATCTGACCCTTGATATGGTCTTTGCCTATAGCGACCTGTCAGAGTTCCTGAGCCCGTTGGTCGAGGTCGTTGATATTGATGTCGATCGCGGTATATCGCGCGTCGCCAATGGCAACACCGACGCAGCAGAAAAGCTTGGAGAGACCATCGGCTTTTCACAGCTGATTGCCGAAATCCGCGCCAATGTGAACCTTGCCTTTGGCATGCTGACCGCCGCCATCGCCGTGCCCGAGGGCGAGGCCATGGATGAAGTCCGCAGTCAATGGAGCTGGGCGGAGCTGCGCATTACCGATGCGCTTGAAGAACTGCCAGACAATGATGACGGAAAGCGTATCCGTGAACTTGCCAATGCCCTTCTGGCCTTTGGCAAAGGCAGCAACAGTGTCTTTGATCTGCGCGAGGCAGAATGGGACAACCAGTATGAAACGGAACAAACCCTTGATGCCACACTGGCAACCGCCGAGGCGCTGTCACACGCCATCGCGTTGATGGTCGACACCAAGCGCACCGAGGTTGACGCCAACGCCAGCGAAGCCCTTTCAAAGGTCGAATGGGATCAACAGGTCATTGCGATCATCGGGATTTCTGTTCTGTTGATATCGCTTCTGATCATGCTGTTTTATGTGCGCGGCAACCTGATCAAGCGTCTTCTGCGCGTGATTGACGGAATGCGCAAGGTTGCCAACGGCGATCTTTCGACCGAAGTCAACGATACCGGCCGGGATGAAATTGGCCGAATGGCCGAAATCCTCGGACAGTTCCGTGAAACCAGCCTTGCCGCACAACAGGCCGAAGAAAAAGTTGCCCGCGAACGCGAACAGGCTGAACACGAACGGCGGCGCGCAATGCTTGATCTGGCTGATGCGTTTGAAACGTCAATCCTGCAAGTCGCCCAGGACGTCGCGCACGAGGCAGAAAACATCCAGACCACATCCGATCAGGTCCGTGATCGGGCACAGGTGGCCTCGACCAATGCCACCGGTGTTGCTGGCGCGTCCGAGGAAATATCGATCAATATGGCATCGGTATCGGATGCCACACAGTCGCTTTCGGATCGGGTGCGCGATACCGGGCATCGGGCGCAAAAGTCGGTTGGTGCCGCCACCAGTGCGGTCGAAGCTGCCCAACGGACAAATGCCACCATGCATGAACTTGAAACCGGTGCGCAGGAAATCGGCGAGATCCTGAACCTTATTCAGGACATTGCAGCCCAGACCAATCTGTTGGCGCTGAATGCAACGATTGAAGCCGCCCGTGCCGGTGAAGCTGGCAAAGGGTTTGCGGTTGTCGCACAGGAAGTCAAAAACCTTGCCAACCAGACCGGAACGGCCACCGACCGCATTGCCCAGCGCATCAACGAAATCCAGTCGACCACCGGGGTTGCCGTCAAGGCCATCGCCGAAATTCGAGACAGCATCACCGGCATCCATGAAACCGTGGGCGAAATGTCGGACGCTGTATCCGAGCAGCAGGAATTCGTTGCTGAAATCGCCAGCAACGTCGAACAATCCGCAACAGCTGCCAGCGAGATGAATGGCACGATTACGCAGGTCAGCGCCGCAGCAGATGACAACCTTGCCGCGGTTGACGGCCTGCTTGATGCGACAGGTCGCCTTCGCAACCAGTCCGATGATCTGGGCAATCGGGTTCGTGACTTCCTGCGCACCATCCGTTCGGAACAGCCCCAAACGACATCCCGCAATCAACCAGAAGAAGTTGCCTCCCTGCGATGAAAGCAAACTGCCAGGACAGGCCATCAGGTCTGTTCTGGCACATTTTTTTTCGCCCGCCTGGCACAGAAATGTTAGACAAGACACCATGAAAAACATCATCGCCCGTTCAGCAAAACCATCCTGTTTGAAAGCCACACGCGTTGGTGCTCTGGCACTTGCCACGGTGATTACCTCGATGATCGCCCTGGGTTCAGCCCCGGTGTTGGCATCGTCGGCCCTTGATGACGGCATCAAGGCCTATCGCCACGGGGAATTTGAAAAGTCGGCCGGTATTTTCTCATCGCTGGCAGACAACGGTGATGCCACCGCGCAATATCTTCTGTCCTGCCAGACCATCAATGGCGTTGGCGTTACTGCCAACGAAGATGCAGGCTGGATGCTGATGGAACAGGCATCAGATAACAACAACCCAAATGCCAGCGTTGTCATGGCTAGGCGTCTCGAGGCGATGGGCGGTGACAAAGACAAAATTCGCGGCCTCTATATTGCCGCCGCCCAAAAGAACAACACGCAGGCAATGCTTTGGCTGGCCCTTGATGCGCTTGATCGCGGCGATGCGGCACAGGCCGAAGCCCACCTTAAACAGGCGTGGGAACTTGGTGATCCACGTGCGGCGACACTTCTTGCCAACCGCTTTGCCAAAAGCGATGTCGATCGCCTGACATATTTGCGCCGTGCTGCCCAACACGGCGAAATGCGTGCGGCCGCCTACCTTGCCGAAGAAGCCCGCACGGTCGATGACAAGGCCGAAGCCGTTGGCTGGTGCGCTATTGCGACCGGCATGCCAGGTCATAACGAAGATGTCGACTGGAAAACCATCGGTGATGCGGTCGAAAAGAACTGCGGCCAGTTTGACAAGGACCTGTCGCCCAAAGACCGCGCGATCAACCGCGAACGCGTCGATCATTTTCTGTCCGAGTTCTTCAAGAACTACGAACCGTGGCAGCCTTGGCGGGCCTGCGCGGTTGATTAATCCTGCGTAGATACAGCGCTGGCAAGCGCACTGTTGATCAGCTTCAGATCATCTGGCGTATTGACGTTGGTAAACGGTTCCAACCCGTAAACCCTATCTTCAAACACCACCCGCGGCGCACCCAGCGCCTGCAACGGACCGCGTACCCGCCGATCATCGGACGCCAGCAGATCGGCAATCACCGGGGCCGCATCGCGGTGCCAGATGCTTGAAAGGTAATGGTCGCGGTCTGCGTGACTGGCAAAGGCCGCCTTCGCCCCGGCATCCTCGGCTGCGGCCTGCAAACGCCCCACCATATCAAGCGGCACAATCGGGCAATCGACGGGAAACGTCACCAGCCAATCGATACCGTCCGGCAAGGCTAACAGACCACCCAGAATACCGCCCAGTGGCCCCTGCCCCGGTTTGGGCGCATCACCAACCACCAGCAGGCGGTAATCCATAAACGCCTCAGTCCCGGCATTGGATGAAATCATCACCTGATCGCATTGGGCTTGGGCAACATCAATCACCCGCCCGATCAGGCTTTTGCCCCCGACCTCGCGAAACGCCTTGTTCCCGCCCATACGTCGTGCCTCGCCCCCGGCGAGAACAAGGCCAAGGGTTGGGACATGTTGGGATTGGGGCGTGTTCACGATAAGACCAAACCTTTGAAGGGGGCGAATAATCAGGCGCCCTCATCATAATCCAGTGCGTCAACCGTTGCATCTGTCGTCTTGTCACGAACGCGTTTTCTAAAGCCGCGCCCTAATGCTGCACTGCGTCATTTTTACATTGTCGCCCTACAGGCATTGATTTAGAGTGATTAAAGACTTTGCGACTTCCGCCTTGATGCCGGACGACCGGTATTCCTGATCCGATCAATGGGGACGGCCCCGCAAGACAGGAGGCCCCCATGGCCTGGACAGCGTTGGTTATTGCCGGATTTCTCGAAATTTGCTGGGCGATTGGCCTGAAATACACCGAAGGCTTCACCAAGCCTATCCCTAGTGCCTTGACCATTGCCGCGATCGCCGCCAGCTTCTGGCTACTTTCAATCGCCATGCGCACCATCCCGATCGGAACGGCCTATGCAATCTGGACCGGCATCGGTGCCGCCGGTGCGGTGATCTTTGGCATCATCATGGTCGGCGAACCCGCCAACCCCGGACGATTGGTCGCTATCGCGCTGATCCTTTCCGGGATCGTGATGCTGAAATTGTTCAGTCCGAGCTAACCCTTCGTACGTAAAAAAAGCCAAACGGCAGATAGACGAACGGCGCAGCCTGTGACTGCGCCGTTGATTTCCATTGTTTAGCTGGCCGCACGTCGTTCAAATTTGCGATTGCCGAGATACACCAAAACCATCGCACCCAGCAGCAAGGCAATTGCCGCCCATCGCTTCGGGTCCAATGCAATCTGATCATTCCCGAGCCATGCAAAATTATCGATCAGCAAACTCATTGCAAGCTGTCCGGAAATCACAGCAACCGTAGCAGCAGCAATACCAACACGTGGCACGGCAAACACCATTACCACAATATAGCAGACGCCAAAAAAGGCGCCTGTCAGCTGCCACTTGGGGGCGTCAAGCAATGTCAGTTCCTGCGGCGGCTGAACAAACAGTACCAGTAAGATACTGATTACAGCGCCAAGAACAAATGTCAGCCAAGCGGTGCCCAACACGCCCGCAGCCGCCCCAAGCCGCCCGTTCACAGATGATTGCACCGACAGCGCACAGCCACCGAGCAACGCGATAAGAATAACAAAAAACGTAACCATCAGTCACCTCAGTGGATAAGCCAGAGTGCCAACGCAATCAGGATCAATGCGCCAAACCGATAACGATCTACCGGTTGCTTTTGCACACCAAAGGCGCCGTAATGATCCAACAACAGACTTGCGCCGAGTTGTCCAAACAGGATTGCAACCATTGTTGCGCCAACACCGATAATCGGCGTGGTGGTGGTAATGACAACGACATAAACCGGACCTAAAACACCACCCGTCAACATCCAGCGCGGTTGCGCAAACAATTGTGGCAAAGACCGATTGCGGGCGAACACCAGCGCCAGTGACAACAGCAAACTACCAACCAGAAAAATGCACAGGGTCGCGGACATGTGTCCGACATTCTCACCCAACGGCCCGAGTAGCCCTGCCTCGACAGACAGCCCCATGCCCGCTGCAAACACGATGAGCAATATCAATATCTGCTTCATTTCAAACTCCGTTAACTTGCAACGGAACATACTTTGCACCAAACTGGGCAACAATTACCCGAATTTGGAAATTACTTTTGCAAAATGAGCAAAGATATCACCCTTCAGGCGCTACGCCTTTTTATTGATGTGGCAACACAGGGCAGTTTCAGTGACGTTGCCCGTCGGCGCGGCCTGCCGACATCTTCCGTGTCACGCCATATCAATGCGTTGGAAACCCGCTTGGGGCACAAACTCCTTGTGCGCAATACCCGTGCTGTCAGATTGACCGACGCCGGAACCCGATACGTGCATGAAGTTCGCGAAATTCTGGCCGCTCTCGATATTGCCAGCGACGCGGTCAGGGGCAATGCCACCACACCGCAGGGAAGGTTGCACATCAACGCACCCGTCGCATTTGGCCGCCATCACATTGCGCCCCATCTTGCCGAGTTCCAGCACCGGTTTCCCGGAATCGAAGTTGACCTGACCCTGACAGACGCCTTTATCGACCCGATTTCAGAAGGGGCCGATGTGGTCATACGCATCGGGACACTTCGTGATTCCAGCCTTGTCAGTCGAAAACTTGCCGCGCAGCGCTACGTCGCTGTGAGTGCGGCGTCATATCTCGAGCAACATGGCGCACCACCAACCCCCGACGCGCTCGCCGACCACAATTGCCTTGTTTACAAGGGGGCAAACGGGGAAATGCCATGGCTCTTTCGCAAGGGAAATGAGCCTTTCCGACCCTATAGGGTAAAGGGTTCACTACGCAGCAATGATGCCGACAGCCTTATTACCGCAGCACGTCAGGGACAGGGGATTATTCTGTTCCCGACATGGCTTTTACACGAGCACATCCGCCAAAAACATCTCTTGCCGATCCTGACCGACTGGCAAGCAGAAGCCTATACGATAAACGATGCCATTCATCTTCTGTTTCCGGAGAACCGAATGCGTTCGCCCAAGGTAACTGTCTTTCTGGACTTTCTTTCGGAAGCTACGGGAAAACCGCCCTACTGGGATCGCCTGGCCTTATCGTAAGCCCGTTGGTCACGCAAATATTGCTGCGCCTGGACTATGTTTTGCCAACCTTGGTGAGCCCATGTTGCAAACAGAAAAACGGGGCAACCGATGGCTGCCCCGTTTTTGATGGATCGTGCTCGATTGGCTTAGACGCCAGCTGGAATACCGCTGCGTTCAACCTTACGCGGCGATGTGATTTCTTTCCATTTGGAAAGCGCCTTGTTGACGGCCGGATACGGTTCGCGGGCGATGAATTCGCCGTCGCCGCATTTGGCAAGAACCACACCTTCTTCGGCAGCAATGCGGCCACGGCTGAGTGTGTAGCGCGGAAGGCCGGTGACCTCGATGCCTTCAAACACGTTGTAGTCAATTGCCGACTGCTGGTGTTTGGCGGTGATGGTTTTCGAGGCCTTCGGATCCCAAACAACAAGATCGGCATCCGCCCCGACAAGGATCGCACCCTTGCGCGGATAGATGTTGAGGATCTTGGCAATGTTGGTCGAGGTCACGGCCACGAACTCATTCGGGGTCAGCCGACCGGTGCCAACGCCATAGGTCCAAAGAAGCGGCATGCGGTCTTCAAGACCACCCGTACCGTTCGGGATCTTGGTGAAGTCGCCAACGCCCATGCGTTTCTGTTCGGTCGTGAACGCACAGTGGTCAGTCGCGACAACCTGCAGGCTGCCCGATGCCAGACCATTCCACAGACCATCCTGATGTTCCTTGCTGCGGAACGGCGGGGACATGACGCGACGTGCGGCGTGATCCCAATCGGCGTTTTTATATTCGCTGTCATCGAGAATAAGGTGCTGGATCAGCGGTTCGCCAAACACGCGTTTGCCGTTGGCACGTGCGCGACGGATGGCTTCGTGCGCCGGCTCGCACGATACATGCACGATATAAAGCGGCACATTGGCCATATCGGCAATCATGATCGCACGGTTACATGCCTCGCCCTCGACATCGACAGGACGTGAATAGGCGTGTGCCTCTGGCCCGTTATTGCCTTCGGCGAGCAATTTCTGCTGCAAGGTGGCGACCACGTCACCGTTTTCAGCATGCACCAGCGGCATCGCGCCCAGTTCCGAACAGCGCGAGAAGGATGCGAACATTTCGTCATCGTCGACCATCAACGCACCCTTGTAGGCCATGAAGTGCTTAAACGTGTTGATGCCCTTTTCCTGAACGATGGTCTTCATTTCATCAAAGACCTGCTCGCTCCACCAGGTGACGGCCATGTGGAAGGAATAGTCGCACACCGCCTTGGAGGATTTGTTATCCCAGGCTTGCAGCGCTTCCAGAAGCGACTGGTTCGGGGCCGGCAGGCAGAAATCGACCACCATGGTCGTGCCACCGGCAACGGCGGCCTTGGTGCCACTTTCGAAATCGTCTTCGGAATAGGTGCCCATAAAGGGCATCTCCATATGGGTATGCGGATCAATCCCGCCGGGCATCACATAGCAGCCGTCGGCCTCGATCACCTTGTCCCCGGTCAGGTTGTCCCCGATGGCGGCAATCTTGCCGTCTTCGATCAGAATATCGGATTTGTAGGTCAGGTCGGCGGTAGCGATGGTTCCGCCACGAATAACCATGGACATGGGTGGCTCCTTGTCTGTCTCTGCGGCGAAAAGTTGCGGGCCATCCCGGCATTTCGCCCGTTATCTCCAAACACCCAGAGGGTATTCAATCAGTCTTCAATCGATCGTCATAGTCCTGGAAGTCATCCCGTCCGGCGAAGCCCAAACCCCGCCGGACGGATAAAAGTTACAAGATGGAAGATTACATCTTGTCGGTCACGGCGTGGGTCCAGGCACCTTCCGGTTCCTTGGTGATCACCGGATCGGAACCACCCGAAAGCAGGCTGTCAACGGTACGCTGATAGGCTGCTTCGTCGAGAACCGCAGAATCACCAAGCAGTTTGGCGATTTCGGTCATCATGCGGACCTGATGTTTTTCGGTCTGGGCACCGGTCATGTCGTTATCAAGAACGATCATCGCGGCGTCTTCCGGGTTTTCCTTGGCCCAGTTCCAGCCCTTCATGCTGGCTGCAACAAAGCGCGACATTTTGTCGACGAATGCCGGATCCGAAAGGTTGTCTTCAAGAACATAAAGACCGTCTTCAAGGGTTGCGACACCCTGATCTTCGTATTTGAAGACCTTAAGGTCATCAGCCGGAATACCGGCATCAATCACCTGCCAGTATTCGTTATAGGTCATGGTTGAGACGCAATCGGCCTGCTTCTGGATCAGCGGATCAACGTTGAAGCCCTGCTTGAGCACGGTGACGCCGTTTTCGCCGCCATCGGTCGGAATGCCGAGTTTCGACATCCAGCTCAGGAACGGATATTCGTTACCAAAGAACCAGACACCAAGGGTACGACCCGGGAAGTCATCCGGGCTTTCGATCCCGGTTTCCTTCAGGCAGGTCAGCATCATGCCCGACTTGGCAAACGGCTGTGCGATGTTGACCAGCGGCACACCCTTTTCGCGCGATGCAAGGGCGGATGGCATCCAGTCGATGATCACATCCGCACCACCACCGGCAATCACCTGTGGCGGGGCAACGTCCGGACCACCCGGATTGATGGTCACATCAAGATCGGCTTCTTCGTAGAAACCTTTGTCGAGTGCCACATAGTAGCCTGCAAACTGGGCCTGTGTGACCCATTTAAGCTGCAGGGTTACCTCGTCTGCTGCCATCGCCGAAAACGATGCCAACCCGAAACTCAACCCCATAGCAGTCGAAATAAACTTATTCATTCGTCGATGTCTCCTCAGGTTGTAGTCAAGTCCTCCCGACGGGTCGTCTTGTTTTATGCCTTTAATGGCGACGTACCCGGAATGACGGATGCCATGACGTCGCTTTTCTTTCGATATAAGCCACAGCCCCGTAGAAGGCGGTACCCGCAAGGGCCGCCAATGCGATTTCTGCCCAGACCATGTCGATATTCATCCGCCCGACCTCGGTCGAGATGCGGAAGCCCATACCAACAATCGGGGTGCCGAAAAATTCGGCGACGATTGCGCCAATCAGCGCAAGCGTGGAATTGATTTTAAGTGCGTTGAAAACAAACGGCATGGCGGCCGGCAAACGCAGACGAAACAGCGTTGACCAATAGCCCGACGCGTATGTCGCCATCAGGTCCTTTTCAAGCTTTCCTGCGGCATTCAACCCGGTCACGGTGTTCACCAGCATCGGGAAGAAGGTCATGATCACGATCACAGCCGCCTTCGATTGCCAGTCAAAGCCAAACCACATCACCATGATCGGTGCGACCCCGATGATCGGCAGGGCCGAGACCATATTGCCAAGTGGCAAAAGACCACGTTTGAGGAACGGCACACGGTCGACCGCGATCGCCACGATAAAGGCCGAACCACAGCCCATGACATAGCCGCTCAGCACCGCCTTCACAAAGGTCTGGTGGAAGTCGGCGGCCAGAATGTCGGTGGAATTGACGAAACGTTCGCCAATCATGCTGGGCGGCGGCAACAGGACCTGTGGCACGCCAAAGCCTGAAACGACGACTTCCCAGACAAACAGAAGCCACACACCAAAGGCTACGGGCACGACGAAGTTCGCCAGATGCTGTTTGGTGCGATCAAGGCTGTGGAAATTGGCAATCACATCAATCCCGCGCCAGACAAACGCCCAAAGCGAAAGAATGAACAACCAGAACCCCGGCCCGGCATAACCAGCAACCCCGTAGTCATAAAGAACACTGATCGCCTGCCAGCAGCCAAATACCGCAATCGCAAGAATGACCATACCGGCGGTGACGGATCCGACACCAAGCCAGGTAAAGGCCGACCCGGCAATCACACAGAGCGCCATGGCAACGGCAAGACCGGGAATATCCCCGACAAAGGCAACCTGTTTGCCGGTATCGCCATCCACCCCCGCAAGCGGGAAGATCAGGGCGAGCAAGGCCGCAATCGCCGCGACGAGACAGAACTTGTCCAATTTCGTCCAGGTCATGACTTCACCCCCATCCGCACAAGAACCCTGCGTTCACACCAGCCGACGATGACGACAAGGATGGCGGCCACAAACGCCGCGGTTAGAAGGGCCGACCAGATTTGAATGGTCTGTCCGTAATAGGAGCCGGCCAGCAAACGCGCGCCAAGACCCGCCTGCGCACCGGTCGGCAATTCACCAACGATGGCACCGACCAGACTGATCGCAATCGCAACCTTCAGGCTGGCAAACAGATAGGGCATGGCCGACGGCAAACGAAGCTGCCAGAAGGTCTGCCATTTCGAGGCGTTATAGGTCCGCATCAGATCAAGCTGGATCACCTGCGGGGAACGCAGGCCTTTGACCATGCTGATCGTGACCGGGAAGAAGCAGAGATAGGTCGAAATAACCGCCTTTGGCACCAGTCCCTTGATCCCGATGGCGCCCAGAACAACGATGATCATTGGCGCGATGGCAAGGATCGGAATGGTTTGCGATGAAATCACCCATGGCATCAGGCTTTTTTCAAGCGTCATGACATGGACAATGCCAACCGCCAGCAACACACCGAGCAACGTGCCAATCCCAAACCCAAGAAGGGTCGAGGAAAGCGTTACCCAGCTGTGATAGACCAGCGACCGTTTCGACGTGATCTTGATGGCAAAGATGGTGTGATACATCTCGACCGCGACCTGATGCGGGGCGGGCAGGATCGGGCGATCTTGCGCCAGTGTATCTTCGATCAGCTGGCCTGCGGTCCAGGTCTGGTCAGCACGGTTGTAACGGTCAATCTGGGTCGGCGCGTTCATGAAAACCGCCCCGACATACCACAGAACAAGAAGGGCGATCAGAACAACGCAAACCGGCCCGGTCTGGCCAGACATCATGCGTGTCCAGGTCGATGGTCCGCGAACGGACCCGGTCATGGCAGCAGTGTTACTCGTCATTGCTGTGCCCCGCACGCAGCCCTTCGCGCACCCGATGCGCAATCTCGAGGAATTCCGGCGTTTCGCGGATATCAAGTGTGCGGTCTTTCGGGAAGTCGGTTTCGATCACGTCAATGATCCGCCCCGGACGGGGTGACATCACAACGATCTTGGACGACAGATACACGGCCTCGGGGATGGAATGGGTGACGAACGCCACCGTCTTGTTGGTCCGCGCCCACAGTTTCAACAGCTGTTCATTCAGGTGATCGCGCACGATTTCATCAAGCGCGCCAAACGGTTCGTCCATCAGCAACAGGTCGGCGTCGAACGACAGGGCACGCGCGATTGATGCACGTTGCTGCATGCCGCCTGACAGCTGCCATGGGAATTTCTTTTCAAAACCATTGAGCTCGACCAGTTTCAGGGCCTCCTGGGCGCGCTTGACGCGCTCTTCCTTGGAGATTTCCATGATTTCGAGCGGCAAGGTCACGTTGCGTTCGATCGAACGCCACGGCAAAAGGGCCGGTGCCTGAAACACATAGCCATAAGCACGCTTTTCACGCGCTTCGTGCGGCGTCACACCATTGATCGAAATTTCGCCGCCGGTGGCTTGTTCAAGGTCGGCGATCACACGCAAAAGTGTTGTTTTGCCGCAACCCGACGGGCCGATAAAGGAAACAAAGTCGCCTTCCTCGATGGTCAGATCGACATCGGAAAGGGCGTAAACGGGACCGTCTGCCGTCTGGAAGGTCAGCGACAGTTTCTTGATATCAACAACTGCTTTTTTCGATGCGGGCATCTCAGCAACATTATTGACGACTTGTTTTAGCGTCATGGGGTTTCCCCTGATCGTATGTCTCTCTCAGAACCAAAAGCGTCTCTTTTGGCACAGTCGATGGAAGCCTCCCTCAGGGACGTTGCCCTGAACCTTGTCGACATTGATCAAACGCATAAAGCCTTTGCCCGGTCGTTGCCGGGAACGGGGAATGATACCCCACCTGTCGATCAAGGCAAAACGGCGAGCAGCGCTTTGACCGCTCGCCGGTATCATGAAATCAGTTCCCGTCCGTCAGACGGGTATAGGTCGACGGGCGACGGTCGCGGAAGAACTGCCAGTTATCGCGAATTTCGCGCACCATCGACATATCCATGTCATGGACCAGCAATTCGTCATTATCGCGTGATGCCTGTGCTTCGATTTCGCCGCGTGGATTGACGAAATAGCTTTGGCCGTAAAACTCGCCAATATCCCATGGCTGTTCGCGGCCAACCCGGTTGATCGCGCCGATAAAGCACCCATTGGCGACAGCCGACGCCGGCTGTTCGAGTTTCCAGATATATTCCGACACCCCGGCAACGGTCGCCGACGGATTGACGATATATTCCGCGCCATTAAGCGCCAAGGCACGCCAGCCTTCCGGGAAGTGCCGGTCGTAACAAATATAAACGCCAAGTTTGCAATACTGGGTATCAAAGACCGGCCAGTTCGATACGCCCGGCTTGAAGAAGAATTTTTCCCAGAAACCGGCGACATGCGGGATGTGGGTTTTGCGGTATTTGCCAAGATAGGTACCGTCGGCGTCAATCACGGCAGCGGTGTTGTAATAAACACCGGTGATGTCCTCCTCATAGATCGGAACAACGATCACCATTTTGTATTTGGCGGCCAACTCACACATCAGCTGTGTGGTCGGGCCATCAGGGATTTTTTCTGCAGCCGCGTACCATTTCTTGTCCTGGCTCGGACAGAAATAGGGCTGGGTGAATACTTCCTGAAAGCACAGAACCTGCACACCTTTTTTGCCCGCCTCTTCGATATAGGGCAGGTGCGCGTCGATCATGGCCTTGCGGATTTCTTCGGGGGACTGATCGGTTGAACCCTTAAGGCTCATTTGAATCAGGCCACCTCTCAGCTTTGACATCCGAGATACCTCCTTGATCTGATATTTTTATGTCCTTGCCACTTCTGTGGTCTGACGGACTTATGCCCAAACGCGCCCCAAGAACCCTGTTTGTTTTTTTACGGGTTCGTTCCCAGACGGGACGCGATCAGAAAAATCGCGAAACAGTTGTTTCCTCCGTGGCGTTGCAGACCCGTTTGTTTTTGATGGTTCTGCAAGCCGGGTGTCCCCTGCCCGTTTGCGCAGGCAGGGAACGAAAATCGTAATCCTAGTCGATCTCTTTAAGCACTTCGCGCAGTGTGCCGAACAGCTGATCAATATGTGATTTTTCAAGGATCAGCGGCGGCGACAGCGCAATGATATCACCCGTGGTGCGGATCAGAATGCCCTTCTCAAACGCCTTGAGGAAGGAATTGAACGCACGCTTGGTCGGGAAGCCTTCAATCGGCTCCAGCTCGATCGCACCGATCAGGCCAAGGTTACGGACATCCTTGACCAGCGGCAGATCGATCAGGCTGTGCACCGCATCTTCCCAATACTGACCAAGTTCCTTACCCTTGGAATACAGACCTTCTTCTTCATAGGTCTCAAGCGTTGCCATCGCAGCCGCACAGGCAACCGGGTTGCCCGAATAGGTGTAGCCATGGAACAGCTCGATCATGTTTTCCGGGCCGGTCATGAAGGCATCATGGATTTCGTCGGTGGCAAACACCGCCCCCATCGGGATGGTACCGTTGGTAAGGCCCTTGGCGGTCGTGACCAGATCCGGCTGAACACCGAAATAATCGACTGCGAACGGCGCACCCAGGCGACCAAAACCGGTGATGACCTCATCAAAGATCAACAAGATGCCATGCTTGGTGCAGATCTCGCGCAGGCGTTCCAGATAGCCTTTTGGTGGGATCAGAACGCCGGTGGAGCCTGCAACCGGCTCGACAATGACGGCCGCGATGGTCGACGGATCATGCAGCGCGCAAATGCGTTCCAGATCCTCGGCAAGGTAGGCGCCATGTTCGGGCATACCACGGGTAACACCGTTTTCGTCCGGCAGGTAAGTGTGACGCATATGGTCAACACCGCCCAGCATCTGGCCGAATGTTTTGCGGTTACCCGAAATACCACCAACAGAAATACCGCCAAAGTTCACACCGTGATAGCCGCGTTCACGGCCAATCAGGCGGGTCCGCTGTCCATCGCCGCGTGCACGGTGATAGGCCAGTGCGATTTTAAGCGCGGTTTCAACCGACTCAGAACCGGAGTTGGTATAAAAAACGTGGTTGAGATTGCCCGGCATCAACTGTGCCAGACGGCTGGCCAGTTCGAACGCCTTGGGATGGCCCATCTGGAATGCCGGGGCATAATCCAGCTCGTCCATCTGCGCCTTGACCGCTTCGACGATTTTCGGACGCTTGTGACCAGCGTTGCAGCACCAAAGGCCAGCGGTGCCATCAAGGATGTCGCGGTTATCGTCGGTTTTGTAATACATGCCATCGGCCGACACCAGCATACGCGGGGTCTGCTTGAACTGACGGTTGGCAGTAAAGGGCATCCAGAACGCCGAAAGATCGTTCGGACGGCTAATTTTCGTGGTGGCTGTCATCAAAAGGTCTCCCGTACCTTTTCAAGTTCTTCCCTCGACCGGTTCGGTGGCGGGCCACCGTGCACCGGCATCTGATATTCTTCATCCCGTTTTCGCGAAAAGGTATCTGGCCTAATGACCAAAATGTCGCACATTCGTTTCCCGGGACGGCCCGACCTGTTGCGGGCACACAAACGTCGTTAGCATGAGACATGCCCACGCACTAGCGCTTTAATACCACCGCGGAACTGTTTCGAATATTCGACTGTCAAACACCATTTCGGCGACCCTGATTTTTATTTACGGCGTCTATTTTGTGTTTATCTTTCATCGGTACTGTTCGATATTTCGGACAAAACCGACTCTTGACCATGGCCAGGGTCCAAACTCATCCAAATGATCGATCCGGCAATTGATATGAGAGAAAAAGCAAGGAAAAGCCCGCAGATTGGGGTGATCCCCAATCAAGGGATTTGACGCAGAGGCTTTCTCTCATATCAGTTGTCCTTCGGATCACCCGGATTTGCACGGGCTACGTTGTCGCAAAATCTTGAAAGATGTGCATCTTCCTGCAATTTTGCTTCGCATATCCGCACAAATCCGGGCGACCGGAACGGTCATTTGGATAAGTTTGGACCCTAGGCGCGACGCGCATAAAAAGTTTCTTTTTGATATTTGCAGTAGAGGTTATTTTAACCTGACCAAACGGTCAAGATAAATGACGCGATTTAGACAGCACGATTGAGATCCATCAAAATCGGCGCGAAACGGGACACAAAAATGAGCACAAAACCCGCAGTAAACGGCGCACACAAGGCCGCGATCCGACAGGAAAACGAAGAACAGATTCTGGCCGCTGCCGAACGGGTCTTTGCCGATTTCGGGTTCAAGGGGGCGACCACCGCGCGGATTGCCGAAATCGCCAATGTCCCCAAGGCCAATGTGCATTACTATTTCAGCACCAAAGAGGCGCTTTATCGTCGCATCATGGAAGATGTCTGTGACCACTGGCTCGAAGCGGCAATGACGTTCGATAACAGTGCCGACCCCGCCTTCATTCTGCGTGGCTATATTGAGGCCAAGATGGAATTATCGCGCGTTCGTCCATACGGATCGCGTCTTTGGGCACATGAAATCATCCGTGGCGCCAAATTCTCGTCGGAATATATCTCGACCACGGTGAAAAACTGGCTCGATAGCCGTGTGGAGGTCATTCGGGGCTGGATTGACGAGGGCAAGATGGATGATGTCGAACCCTACACCCTGATGTACATGATCTTTGCCACCACCCAACACTATGCCGACTTTGGCCGCCAGATCGAGATTTTCAACAATGACAAGCCACTGACCGACGCGCAGTTTGCCGAGGCCAAGGAAAATGTCGTGCGCATCATATTGAAGGGTGTTGGCCTCGCCTGATCCCCCGTTTGGGGACCTAACAGCGGCCGACGTCACCACTTCTGTATAGTTGTATCGGATTATCGCGGGACCAATTTTAGTTATTCCTGATAATCACGATGTTTGCAGACAATAATGCTGTGTATCGGACCATCTCTTCGCGCTGTTTGTGGCTGTATTTCCGCTGTCCTGATCGGCGGATCTGCGTCCCTGATGACATTCCCGGCAGCTGCCGAAAACGCAATTTTAGCCCAGACACAAAACACCCCGCCTGCCAGCAATTGCAGGAAGCTGTCGGTTGGCGGCGCAGACGGTTGGGAGCCGATCACCTATATCCGTGATGATGGCCAACAGACCGGACTTGCAATCGACATTTTGCAGGATTACGCCAACCGTCACGATTTGAAGCTTGATCTCAATCTCGACATTCCCTGGACACGCGCCATTCAGATGCTCAGCAAGGGTGAACTGGATGTGATTGCTGGCGCCTATTTCACCCACGAACGCGATCAGGTCCACTTTTACAGTGCGCCATTTGCCAATGACGACATCATGGTCTTTCAACGCAACGACAATCGTTTTCCGGTTGTCGAACTGAGCGACCTGATCGGGTATGACGGTGCGCGTCCGCAAGGTGGCAGTTACGGCGATTATATCGACCGCTTTGCCGAACAACGGCTGAACATGATTTTTTCCCCCACTGGCAATCGCATCTTTGACGTCCTGATGAATGGGCGGGTCGATTATGTGATGCTGGGACGCTTTGACGGGCTGACCAATATCTATCGCGACAATCTGATCGACGAGATCTTCGTGGTCGAACCACCGATTGACAGCAACAAGGTCCATTTCATGTTTTCACGCAAAAGCCCCTGTATGGGACATGTCAGAAACCTGAATATCCTGATCGAACAGCTTGCCGAGGACGGAACGCTTGATCAGTGGACAGAGAACCATCTTCTTGATGTGTCCGAAGGGGCGAGTTAACGGCGGCGTGTTGCCACAACAAAAAAGCAGGGCGTTATATGCGCCCTGCTTTGTGTTTGGTTCCCGTGAAATATCGGGACCCTATTTTTGCATCACCGTTTCATCGGCCTTGGCCAGAACCGCATGCAGCAGAACCTGACCACCGGCATCCGACCAGTGTTTATGCACTTCTTCGATTTCGTTATGTGAAATGCCATCAACACACGGGATAAAGATCATCGCCGTCGGACAGACTTGCGCCAGATAACACGCATCATGCCCAGCACCCGAGACGATTTCACGCGCAGAGAACCCGCCAAGTTCGGCCCCCATGCGCACCGCATCGACACAGGATTTATCGAACGGAACCGGTGCGTAATAGAAGATCTGCTCAAGCTCGGTCTGAAGGCCGATATCCTTGGCAATCTTTTCGACACCTTCGCGCAATGCCTTGTCCATATCGGCCAGAACCGCATCATCGGGATGACGGAAATCGACGGTAAAGAACACCTCGCCCGGGATGACGTTGCGCGAGTTTGGATGGATTTGCATCATACCGACCGTCGCACAGGCAAGCGGGGAGCGATCCAGACCGATCTTGTTGACCAGATCAACCACGCGTGCAGCACCAAGCAATGCATCCTTACGCGTCTTCATCGGGGTCGGGCCGGCATGGGCTTCGACACCGGTGAACTTGATTTCATACCAACGCTGGCCCTGGGCATCGGTGACAATACCGATATCCTTGCCTTCATCTTCAAGGATCGGGCCCTGTTCAATATGGGCTTCGAAATAGGCCCCCATCGGATGGGCATCAATGGTCGCCTCGTCCGGTCCCATATAGCCAATACGTTCCAGTTCCTCGCCCATGGTTTTGCCATCAACATCTGCACGGGAATGACCGTATTCAAGGTCAAACACCTTGGCAAAGACACCGGATGCCACCATTGCCGGGGCAAAGCGCGAGCCTTCCTCGTTCGTCCAGCAAACGACCTCAAGCGGCGCTTCGGTTTCGTATTTGGCTTCATTAAGCGTGCGGATCACTTCAAGACCCGACAGCACCCCGTAAACGCCGTCATACTTGCCACCGGTTGGCTGGCTATCAAGGTGGCTTCCCATCACCACCGGCGGCAGATCGGGATTACGGCCTTCGCGGCGGGCGAAGATATTGCCCATCTTGTCGATCCGGATCGAGCAGCCCTCTGCCTTGCACCAGTCGATGAACAGATCACGGCTTTCACGGTCAAGATCGGTCAGCGCCAGACGGCAAACGCCGTCCTTTGCGGTTTTGCCGATCTTGGCCATTTCCATCAGGCTATCCCAAAGGCGGTCACCATCAATTGACAGGTTACGTACACTGGGTTGAGCAGTCATTCGTCAGTCCTTTTGGTTTTGGTGGCGTTTGCGCGGATGGCTTATTCAGCAGCCACGCGCATGGGATTAAGCGGATGTTCCGGCCAGGTCATCGGCGGCTTGTCGGTCTTGACCGGCTCCATGGTGATGCAATCGGGCACCGGGCAGATGTGATAGCAAAGGTTACACCCAACGCATTCCTCATCGACCACTTCAAACAGACGGCCGCCTTCGGGCTTGTCGGTCATGGTGATTGCCTGGTGCGAGGTATCTTCGCACGCAATATGGCAACGACCGCACTCGATGCAGTTATCCGGGTTGATCACCGCCTTGGTGTCGAAGTTCATGTTAAGCTCGTTCCAGTCGGAAACCTGCGGAACGGCAGCACGGGTGAACTGTTCGACACTGGTATAACCCTTGTCATCCATCCATTGGCTCATACCGTCAATCAGGTCATCGACCACGCGGAAGCCATAGATCATCGCAGCCGTGCAAACCTGAACGGCGTTCGATCCAAGCGCCATGAATTCAACGGCGTCTTTCCAGGTGGTGATGCCCCCGATACCGGAAATCTCAAGATCGCGGGTTTCGGGTGTGCGGGCGATTTCAGCAACCATGTTCAGCGCAATCGGCTTGACGGCCGATCCGCAATAACCGCCATGCGTGCCCTTGCCGTCAACAACCGGCTCCGGGATCATGTTGTCGATATCGACTGAGACGATGGAGTTAACGGTGTTAATCAACGATACGGCATCCGCCCCGCCCTTAAGCGCTGCTTCGGCCGACCACAGAATGTTGGTGATGTTCGGGGTCAGTTTGGTAAAGACCGGAATATCGACCGCATCCTTGACCCAACGGGTGACCTGTTCGACCATTTCCGGCACCTGACCGATGGCCGAACCCATGCCACGTTCGCACATGCCATGCGGGCAACCAAGGTTAAGTTCCAGGCCATGCACACCGCTTTCGGCGATCTGCTGGGCCAGGTCCTTCCAGGCGCGTTCCTCGATCGGGGCCATCATCGAACCGATAATGACATGATCAGGATATTCTTTCCGGCATTCGCGGATTTCCTGAAGGTTGGTGGCAAGCGGACGGTCGGAAATCAGCTCGATATTATTGATCCCCAGCAGACGACGGTTCTGGTCATGGTGCGCGCCATAGCGCGACGACACGTTGACCACGGGTGGATCGATGCCCAGCGTCTTCCAGACAACCCCGCCCCAGCCTGCTTCGAAGGCGCGAACGACGTTGTATTTCTTGTCCGTTGGCGGCGCGGAGGCCAGCCAGAACGGGTTTAGCGAATCAATACCGGCGATTTTGCAGCTTAGATCAGCCATTTTCTCTCTCCCTTTGGCTAGCGTTTCACGCGGATTTCAGGAATGCATCAATGGCGATGGCGGCCTGTTTGCCGTCTTCGACCGATTGAACAGTCAAATCTTCGCCACTCTTGATGCAGTCCCCACCGGCGAACACGCCCGGGGCGGTTGTCTGATAGTTTTTATCGACCACGATCTTGCCACCGGTGATCTCCATCCCGGCAAGGTCATCGGTTTTGATTTTCTGTCCGATGGCCTTCAAAATCTGGTCTGCACGCACTTCAAAGGTTTCGCCTGTGCCAACAAGTTTGCCACTGGCATCAAGTTCGGTTTTTTCGAACTCCATACCCATCAGCTTGCCATTGGCCTTGATTGCAACCGGCTTTGCCCAGTAACGCACAACAACGCCGTTGGTTTTGGCCAAATCCTGTTCGAACTCGGTCGCGGACATGTTTTCCGCACCCCGGCGATAAACAAGGGTCACTTCCTCAGCGCCCAGACGCTTGGCCTGTACCGCGGCATCGATTGCGGTGTTGCCACCGCCGATGACGATCACGTTGTTGCCAACCGGCATGTCGGATTTCGGTTCGGTCTGACGCAGTTTTTCGATGAAATTGATTGCATCATCAACGCCCGGGAAATCTTCGCCCTTAAGGCCAAGATCATTGGTCGAACCAAGGCCGACACCAACGAAGACGGCGTCGTATTTTGCCTTGAGGTCGGCAACGTTGATGTCCTTGCCAAGCACCTTGTTATATTCGATTTCAATCCCGCCAATGCCCAGAAGGAATTCAACTTCGCGCTGGGCGAAATCGTTGGTCATCTTATAAGCAGCCAGACCATATTCATTAAGCCCGCCCGGTTTCGGCTTGGCTTCGAACACGACAACGTCGTGGCCCAGCATCGCCGCACGGTGCGCGCATGAAAGGCCCGCCGGGCCGGCACCGACAACGGCAATGGTCTTGCCGGTTTTTGGCGCACGTTTGAACGGATGGGGCAAATCGCGCGCCATCAGATGATCAACCGCGTATCGTTGCAGGCTGCCGATCTCAACGGCGGTATCTTCGGCGACGTTACGAACGCAGGCCTCTTCGCACAGCACTTCGGTCGGGCAAGCCCGCGCACAGGTGCCGCCCATGATGTTGGCCGACAAAATGGTCTTTGCCGCCCCGTCCGGGTTGCCGGTGCTGATTTTCCGAATGAAGGATGGAATATCGATTGATGTCGGGCATGCGGTCACGCATGGCGCGTCATAGCAATACAGGCAGCGGTTGCTTTCCGCCATCGCCTGAAGCGTGGAATAGGCCGGATGCAGATCGGAAAAGCCGTCATCTGCGTCATTGTGACCAGCACCGCCATGAACGGCACCGGATTTTGAAGCTTGCTTGGCCTGCAAGGTGGTCATTTGTTTGTCTCCCTGCCAAAAAGGCGTCCTCTCCTGACGTCATCGAGAGACAAAACAAGAATGACATTACAATCGACCGCTGGCCAAAAATGATCGCAGCTATCGCGCGATCAGAATGCAATTATGGCGTTACGTGGACGGGCGGGCCCGACCAACTCAGGGTCTCTCGTACTGACATTCTTGGCGTATCCGTTCAGGCAATGCTGAACTGTTTCCCAGTATTTGATCTGCCGTGTGGTTATAGTTTCGGGGTTATCCCCGGTTGATACACGTGCAGATGCCTCTCTCTGACGGATACAGCATGTCCAATCCTGATCATTTGGTCAAGATTAAAAATCCGAATTCTTGGTTGGGTCGCAAAACACCTGCATCCACGCCGAAAAACCGGGGCCCGGCACCATCATATCCACATCGGATAGCAGCCCATTGGACATCCGGTATGTCCCTGATTTGGCAACATTTTGTGCTGGCTTTATTTAGACAAACTAAAGTAACGTCATCGGACAAACCCACTTCGGAAAGCCTTCGATGACCCTTGTAAACGATGCCACCGACACCCTGCCTGACCGTCAACCGTCGGTGCGTGCCGTTGCCATGCCGTCTGATACCAACCCGACCGGGGATATCTTTGGCGGCTGGTTGATGTCGCAAATGGACCTTGCCGCCGGAACCGCGGCCGCACGCCGGGCCAAGGGCAGAACCGCAACCGTCTTTGTCGACAGCATGTCGTTCCTGCGTCCGGTCCATGTCGGCGATGAAGTGTCGTTCTTCACCGAAATCATCCATGTCGGGCGCACATCCCTTCGCATCCATGTCCAGGCCTGGCGCCAGACCCGCTTTGAAGAAACATCCGATAAGGTGACCGAAGGTATCTTTACCTTTGTCGCGCTCGATGAGGCTGGTCGCCCCCGCCCGCTTGACCCCGATCCGGAAGACGCCTTGTCAGAGGCGTGATCAAGTCTCCGGGTCAAACATCCGAGCCAAGCAACGGACTTTGCAGATACGCCACAAGCAATTCACCGACCGCGACGAAGCTGTCGATATGAGCACGTTCATGCCCGTGCGATGCATCCAGCCCGAAACAGATCAATGATCCGCGCGCGTCATAGCCAGCTTCAATCCCGGCGGCCACGTCGCTTCGGTAAAACTTGAACACATCGCGGGAATGCTCAATGCCGTTTGCTTCGCACAGATCAAGCAAATGGCGATTAAGCTTGCGATCAAACGGGCCGGACATGTCCTTCATCGCAATGGTCACGCCATACTCGCTGGTGTTCTGCCCCGGTGCGAAGGTGCCGTTATCAACTGCCACCAGTTCGGCAATATCATCATCAAGAATATGTGGCGCGCCATGACCGACTTCTTCGGCAATGGTAAACAGGATTTTGCAATCGACCGGCAAGGATACCTTTCCCGTCACAAGCGCACGGACAGCCGCCAGAACAGCCGCCACACCCGCCTTGTCATCAAGATGGCGCGACACGACAAAGCCGCTGTCGGTAAATTCGGCATTGGTATCAATCGCAACCATATCCCCGACATTGATGCCAACGGCGCGCACGTCATCTCCGTTTGACACCCGCGCATCCAGACGCAGCTCAAGCTGTTCCCATGTAACCGGCTGGCTTTCGATTTCGGTGTTATAGGTATGGCCTGATGCCTTGATCGTCAGGATCGTGCCGCGTGTTGTTTTGCCGTTATCGGAATAGACCGTCACGCGCGCCCCTTCGGCAAAGCGCGAAGACCAATGCCCGATCATGGCGACTTCCAGTCGGCCATTATCCTTGATCTGTTTGACCATCGCGCCGAGCGTATCAAGATGGGCTGCGACCGCACGGTCGGATCCCTTGGCCTGACCCGGAATGACAGCCCGGATCGCCCCCCGCCGGGTCAGTTCAAACGATATTCCCATATCGCGCAACTCGTCACAGACGAAGTCCACGGCGCGCTCGGTCATGCCCGTCGGGCTGTCAATCGTCAGAAGCCTTGCCAGAACCGCACTGAGATATTGTCGATCAATATGGGTTTCAGACATGATACCCGTCCTTAAATTCCTAGATAATGTCGGCTCAAAGATCAGTGTTTGGTTGCGATACCCGAAAGCGCGCGCAATTCGGCACTGGGTGACAAGTCACGCGGCAGATCGATATTGCCCGACCGGAAAAAGCGGTTTTCGACCACCGCTTCCTGTTCTTCCATCAAACGTTGGGCGGCACACATGTGTTGATAGGTAACCGCACGCGCCGTTTCACCATCGCCCTTGCGAAGCGCTTCGATCAGGCGGAACTGATAGTTGCGCCCCGTTTCGCGCAGTTCGGTGTTGGGCTGATCATAAATCTTTTTGCAGACCGTCAAATTCATCAGCAAATCGATCATGAACCGGCAGATAAATGACAACAGCGGATTGGGGCAAAGCTCCACCAGAACCAGATGGAATTCCAGTTCCTTGATGCGTTGGCGTCGCGCTTCCTCGATCGAGGTCGGATGGCTTGCATACCATGTCATGACCTCTTCAAGCCTTTCAAAATCGTCCTCTTCCAGATGACCGATACAGGCCGCGGCCATTTCCGGTTCCAGCAAGATCCGAAGCTCGTAAATGTCGCGGATCGTCAGATCCTTGAAAAAGAAGTAATTGGCCAGAAGTTCGACCGCGCGTCCCTCGGACACGGTATCGATAAACGCCCCGCCGCCCGGTCCGGTCCGGGTTGCGATAATCCCCTGCGTTTCCATTGATTTCAGAGCTTCGCGCACGGTCCCCTTGGATGCGCCCAACAGTGTAATCAGTTCCGCTTCCTGTGGCAGACGCTCGCCCGGACGCAGCCCCGTTTGCGCGATATAGTCTTTCAGCGCGTCGGCAATGATATCGGAACGTTTACGCTCTCGCTTGCGCGGGCGTGTGGTCAGTTCCAAGTCCTGTTTCGGCCCCTTGATCGGGTTTTTTGTCATTTGTTTTTCCCTGTCGCGCCCAAACGCATTCCGGCCCCTATTCTATCCTTTTTCAGGACCTTGTCACCGGATTGAGCGGATGCAGACATGCCGCATCGTGGTTATCCAAGCCGTATTGTGCATCCGGG
Source organism: Thalassospira sp. A40-3 (assembly GCF_015871485.1). Classification (NCBI taxonomy): domain Bacteria; kingdom Pseudomonadati; phylum Pseudomonadota; class Alphaproteobacteria; order Rhodospirillales; family Thalassospiraceae; genus Thalassospira; species Thalassospira sp. A40-3. The sequence continues at coordinate 1,155,834 of NZ_CP065428.1, read as the reverse complement.
ACGGTGGCAACACAATCATCCTGGGCCCGCGGGCAGCGTGGCGCAAAGGCACAGCCCGGCGGCGGGGCCAGCGGATCGGGCAATTCGGCACTGGCATCTTCGACCGTAAGGCCGCGTTTACCCGGTACTGGCGCACTATCAAGCAACAACCGGGTATAGGGATGCTGCGGCTTTTCAAACAATGCCCGTCCCGGCGCCTGTTCAACGACCCGGCCGAAATACATCACGGCCACCCGGTCACTGACTGCTTGGACCACGGAAAGGTCATGACTGATAAACACATAGGTCAGGCCAAATTGCGCCTTGAGTTCCGCCAGAAGGTTCAAAACCTGCGCCTGCACAGACACATCAAGTGCCGAGACCGGTTCATCAAGCACAATGATTTCCGGTTCTGCCGCAAGGGCGCGCGCAATGCCGATGCGCTGGGCCTGCCCGCCGGAAAACTCATGCGGGTAACGATCAAGAAATTCCGGACGCAGATTGACCGCATCCATCAATTCCTTCATCCGCTTATCGAGCGCATCGCCCGAAAGACCACGCAAATGACGCAAGGGGGCCGCCAGCGTTTCACGGACCAGCCTGCGCGGATTAAGCGAGCTGATCGGATCCTGAAAGACATACTGGATGCGCTTGGACAAGGCGTGGCGATCCTGGGCGATCAGATCATTCATATCCGATCCGGTCAGGGTAATATTGCCCTCTGTCGGGCGATCCAGCCCGACCAGCATGCGGGCCAGTGTTGACTTGCCACAACCTGATTCCCCGACAATGCCCAATGTTTCACCCTTGCGCACCGCCACATCAATGCCGCGCACGGCATAGACCATGGGTTTCGGCCCGCCCAAAATCGTGCGGCCGCCGCCAAAGGTGCGCACAAGGTCGCTGGTTTGCAAAACGACGTCAGACGTCTCAGACATTTGCCGCCTCCATCGGTTTGATACAGCGCACACCATGGCCGTCGCCCAAATCATCAAAGCTGATCTCACCAACCCGGCATTTATCCTCTGCCCGTTCGCAGCGATCAGCAAAGGCACACCCGGCTGGCAGGTTGTTAACGGCCGGTGGCAATCCCGGAATAGCCGCAGTGCGACGGTCCGGCTCACCCAGACGCGGCACGCAGTCAATCAGACGCTTGGTATAGGGATGCGCCGGATGGCCAAGAACCTGTTCGGTCGTGCCCATTTCAACAATGCGTCCGGCATACATCACCGCCACCCGGTCACAAATTTCCGACACCACGCCAAAATCATGGGTGATGAACAGGACCGAAGTCCCGTGATCGGTGCGCAAATTGTTCATCAATTTCAAAATCTGCGCCTGCACGGTGACATCAAGGGCCGTCGTCGGTTCATCGGCGATGATAAGTTGCGGCTCATTGGCAAGGGCCATGGCAATGCCGACACGCTGGCGCATACCGCCCGAAAGTTGATGGGGATAGTTTTCCGCCCGGCGTTCCGGGTTGGGAATACGCACCATGCCCAAAAGCTTAACCGCCTTGGCCCAGGCATCCTTGTAGCTCATGGCGTTATGGGCGCGGATCGCCTCGACCAGCTGATCGCCAATGGAAAACAGCGGATGCAGCGTTGAAAGCGGATCCTGGAATACATAGGCCGCCTTGCCACCGCGAATGTCGCGGACCTCGCGTTCGGACATGTCAAACACGTCCTTGCCATCAAACATCACCCGGCCCCCGGCAATCGTGCCGGGTGGCGATGCCACAAGCCCCAAAAGCGAAAGTGCGGTTACCGATTTGCCGGACCCGGACTCGCCCACCAGACCAACGCATTCATTCTTGCCGACCGAGAAACTGACACCACCCACGGCCTTGTAGGTGTCATCTCCCAGAACGAATTCGGTGCGAAGTTCGTCAACGGCCAGAACGGTGTCATCGTCAACCGGATGACCTGTGCCCTCGTCGCTGCGATCAATCTTGGTCATGGGCGCCGGACGTGCGAGCGCGCCCGATTTCAAACGCGGATCAAGCACATCACGGATGCCATCACCCAGCAAGTTGATGCTCATCACCAGAATAAAGATCATCGCACCGGGAATGGCCGAAAGGTGCTGGGCGGTCGTGATCAGTTTGCGCCCCTCGCCCAGCATGGAGCCAAGGTCGGCCTGTGGCGGCTGCGCACCAAGCCCCAAAAAGCTCAAACCTGCCGTCTCAAGGATCATCCAGCCGACCGTGGTCGAAATCGTAATCACGATCACCGGCATGACATTTGGCAGGATTTCCGTCACCAAGATACGGATATGCCCCTTGCCAGACAGCTTGGCGGCATCAACGAATTCACGATGCGCAATACCCACCGTCACACCGCGAATGTTCCGCGCAAAGAACGGAATATTGACGACCGCAATCGCATAAAGCGCATTCATCAGACCCGGTCCAAGGGCTGCGACAATCGCCAGTGCCAGAAGGATATAGGGAAAGGCCATCAACATATCGATGCCGCGCATCATGATGTTGTCTGTCCGCCCGCCGAAATAGCCCGACACAATCCCGATGGTCGATCCGAACAGGGCCGCCACCAGGGATGCCGAGATCCCGACCGCAAGACTGACCCGTGTGCCCCAAAGCAAACGCGACAAGAGATCACGTCCCAAATGATCCGTGCCCAGAAAATGCCCCTCCGAGAAAGGCGGCAACAAACGTTGCGCCGGGTCGGTCACATCCGGATCGGGCAGCGGAAGGATCGGCGTGATCAAGACAAGCGCGATGACAAGGGCAAGGATCGCAGCCCCCATCAGGGCCAGCTGATTACGCGCCAAAAGCTTAAACGCCGAGGGCCGCGCAGAACGCTTTTTGGCTTTGATATCCGGTGCTGTTGCTGTGTTGCTGGTCATGCCTTCACCCTCGGATCAAGCAGATGCTGCAACACATCGGCAAACAGATTGAAAAGAACATAGCTGCCCGCGACCAGAACCACGCCTCCCTGTACAAGCAGGATATCACGGGTCGAAATCGCATTGACCAGCATGCGACCAATTCCGGGCCACTGGAACACGGTTTCAATATAAACCGCCCCGCCCAGAACAAAGCCCGCCTGCACCCCGATCACCGGAATGACATTCACCAGTGCTGCCTTGAAGGCATGGCGATAAATCACACGGTTTTCATCAAGCCCCTTGGCGCGCGCTGTGCGAATGAAATCCTGACGCAGGACTTCAAGCATGTTTGATCGGGTCAACCGGGCAATAATCCCGGTCGCCACCACGGCAAGCGTGACCGACGGTAAAATCAAATGGCGGATCAGATCGGGCAAATCCCCACCACCATAAATCGCATACATGCCGCTGACCGGAAGCCACCGCAATTCAACGGCAAAGAACATCATCAATAAAAGACCCAGCCAGAAACTGGGCACGGAAATGCCAATCAGGACCGCAAAGGTCAGCGCCTTGTCCGCCCAGCCATATTGACGCACGGCGGAAATTACCCCGGTCAAAAGGCCAAAAATCGTACAGAGGACAAGCGACGTACCCGCAAGGATTAGGGTCGCGCCAAACCGTTCAAGGATTTCATCCAGAACCGGCCGGTTCAGGCTATAGGATCGCCCGAAATCGCCCTGAAGCATATTGGTCAGCCAGATCCAGTATTGTTCGACCATGGTTTTGTCCAAACCAAGATCGGCACGCAACTTCTCGACATTGTCCGGCGTGGCATAGGATCCAAGGATCGCCAATGCCGGATCGCCAGGGATCATCGACATAATCAGAAAAACGATCACGGTCAGGCCCAGTAAAACCGGCACCATCAGGATCAATCGACGTAAAATATAGACGTGCATGGCAAGGCTCGTCTGGCTATGTGCGGGAAATGGGATTTAAACCAAAAATGCCGGGGCTGGCAGGCCATGCCCCGGCATTGATGTATCAGATCAGTTCTTTACGACATCATCAAGCAGCAGGAAGAAGGACGGCTGCAATTTGAAACCATCCACCAGCGTGCTTGAAACCGCATTCTGTTTCCAGTTTGCGATAAAGGCCCATGGCGCATCGTCATAGACGATTTCCTGCATTTCGCGATACAGCTTGGCACGTTCGGCCTGATCGGTCGAAGAGCGGGCTGCTTCAAGAAGTTTGTCCACTTCCGGGTTGGAATAGTACCCCGAATTGAAGCCACCCTTGTCCGGCCACGCATCGGTGCGCAGCGCCAGATATGGCAGGGTGTCGGGATCGTTGGTCATCCATGCCATTTCTGCCATGTCCGCCTTGCCTTCAAGACCCGGGTTCACCTTGCCAAGGAAGGTGTTCCATTCGTAGGTCTCAATTGCAACCGTCAAGCCAACCTGTGCCAGATCAGCCTGAATGGCTGCCCCCATCGGGACCGGATCAAGCATACCCGAGCCACCTTCGGTGACATAGAAGGTAACTTCTGCCCCTTCGGCGCCAGCTTCCTTGATCAGTTGTTTGGCCTTTTCCACATCATGCGGATAAGGCTGGAGCTGTTCGTTATAAGCCCATGCAAAGGCAGGCGGGGTCGGACCCGATGCGATTTCAGCCGTGCCCTGAAGCACGTTTTCCACCAATGCCTTTTTATCAATCGCATAGTTGATCGCCTGACGGACTTTCTTGTCCTGGAACGGGCCTTCTTTCAGATTGAGGATCAGGAACCACAAGTGCGGGCCTGCCTGTTCATAGACGCTGAAGTTATCGTCGCCCGCAAGCTGGGTCAGGCTGTCTGGCGGGACTTCGACCATCAGGTCAATACCACCAGCCATCAATTCGGCCACACGGGTGTTGGCATCCGTGATCGGACGGAACACAACTGCTTCAAGCTTGGCAGGATCTTCCCAGTAATCGTCGTTGCGTACGACAACCACCTTGGCGTTGCTTTCCCATTCGGCAAATTTGAACGGACCGGTGCCCACCGGGCTGCGGCCAAAGTCTGCCCCGTTTTCCGCAACAGCCGTCGGCGAAACAATCAGGCCGGTCGGATAGGCAAGGTTGGACAGGAACGGCGCATAAGGTGCGTTCAGCTGGAACTTGACGGTCAGGTCATCGACGACTTCGACCTCTTCCACCGCGCTAAAGAAGAAGGCAAGCGGGAAAGGACCGGTGTCATGTTCAGGATGATTTTCATCAAGCATGCGGTCAAAATTGTATTTGACCGCCTCGGCATTGAATGGTGTGCCGTCATGGAAGGTCACATCATCCCGCAGATTGAAAGTGTAAACCGTGCCGTCATCTGAGATCGTCCAGCTTTCTGCAAGGGCGGGCTCGGCTTCGAGCGTGCCGTCCTTGTAGCGGACCAGACCATCATAAACATTCATCAGAATGCGGAAATCATTCACGGCGGTCACTGCCGCCGGATCAAGTGATTTGGGCTCTGCAATCTGACCGACCACCAGGACACCCGGTGGCGTCTGGGCTTCGGCCGGGCCGAAACCGATTGCGGAAACCGCAAGGGTTGCTGCTGCAAGCACCCCTTTAAACAGGCTTTTCATTCAAGCCTCCCATGTTGAAACCTTCCTGTTACCCCCGGCTCATACCGAACCGACCGACAACGCACCGTATGTGAGGTGTTCTTTTTGATTGGACGTTTCCTGAATTCCGAACCCGTTGTCGATGCTTTCGGATGTCACGGTTGCAAAACCTATTTATAATGATAAATTCGAATTCGGCAATTATTTATCATGATAAATTTAGGACAGCACATTCAACAAGCTGTCTGACAGGCGGGAAACATGACCTTCACAATCGTCGCCAGAGACCCGAAAACCAATGCACTTGGCATCGCCAGCGCAACGGGAAATCTGGCCGTTGGCGGGTTTGTCCCGCATATTGCGCCGGGTATTGGTGCCATCGCCACACAGGGTTTCTCGACCAATTTTTGGTACGGCATCAATGGTCTGGCACTGCTTGAACAAGGAAAATCTGCGGAGTCGGTCCGAGAAAAACTGACCGGCGATGACGATGGTCGCAATTGGCGACAATTGATCGTCCTTGACCAGACTGGTGAAACGGCTGTCTGGACGGGGGATAAAAACCGATCAGAAACCGCCGATATCACCGAGCGTGATTTGGCGATTGCCGGAAATATGCTGGCCCACAGCAATGTACCCGATGCCATGCGTGAAAAGTTCACCATGATGCGCAAGGCACAAGAGCCATTTGAAAAATGCATTCTCGAAGCGCTCGTCGCAGGTTTCAAGGCCGGGGGTGATGTGCGTGGCACAACATCGGCAGTGATCAAGGTCATGACGCCAAACCGCCTGCCCCTTGATCTGCGTGTTGATGATCATTCTGATCCCGTGCACGAACTGATGCGCCTGTATGGCAAAACACAGGACCCGGAATACCGTTACTTCTTTGATCGTCTGCCGACGCCTGACAAACCTCACCAATACTAGAACCAGGGCAAAAATCGCCATGCTTGGCCAACTGATCTTTGACCGCCTTGAAGAGGCCGCCATCCACAGCCAACCCAGTCCGGGTGTTACCCGTCTGTTCTTGAGTGACGAACACCGCGCCGTCACGCCGCTGATCCGCGATTGGATGACCAGGGCGGGCCTTGTCAGTGAAATTGACGCCGCAGGCAATATTGTCGGGCGTGATCAAAAGGCGCTGGATGGCGCGCCTACCCTGATTATGGGATCCCATCAGGACACTGTTGTTTCAGGCGGAAAATATGACGGAATGCTGGGCGTTGCCCTGCCAATTGCGGTGATCGAACAACTCAATAAATCAGGGATCGACTTGCCCTTCGGCATCGAAATTGTCGCCTTTGGCGATGAAGAAGGTACGCGCTTTCAATCAACACTCGTCGGTTCTCGGGCGCTGGCGGGCAAACATGACCCGAAATCGCTGGAGGCCACCGATGATAAAGGCATCTCTGTTGCCGATGCCTTGCGCGCATTTGGCTGTAGGCCCGAAGATATCGCAGGCCTCAAACGTGACAAGGCCAATGTACTGGGCTTTATCGAAACCCATATCGAACAGGGCCCGGTTCTTGAAAAACGTGATCTGCCCGTTGGCGTTGTTACCGCACTGACCGGCATTGAACGCCACCGCATCCGTATTCAGGGCAAGGCCAGCCATGCGGGAACAACCCCGATGAATGACCGACACGATGCCTTGGTGGCAGCCGCCGATGTCATCCATCAGGTAGAAGGCATCTGTTCGATGACCGATGGCATGGTCGGTGTCGTCGGCAAGATCGAAGTCAGCCCGAATGCCGTCAATGTCATTCCCGATCATGTCGATCTGACCATCGAACTGCGCGCACCTGAACGGATCGTTCGGGTCAATGGTCGCGGACAAATCCTGTCGGCACTGCCCAATATCGCGACCAATCGCCGTGTGGAAATATCGGCCGACCTGACCTATGAGGCCGAAGGCGTGCCGTGCGCCAACTGGATCATGGATGGGCTGGGTCAGGCAATTGGTGAACAGGGCATAAAACCCTTTCGGCTGTTTAGCGGGGCTGGCCATGACGGACTTGCCATGCATGACCTGTGCGACATTGGCATGTTGTTTGTGCGGTGTCGCGACGGGCTAAGCCACCATCCCGACGAAGCCGTCACGCCCGAGGATATCAATGTTGCCGCCCGCGTTTTGATCGACTTCCTGCAAATGGTCGGCCCTATCAAAGGAATTTCTGGCACAGAAACGGCCTGATCAATCCGGTCGACCCACTTTTTTTAAGCGTTCATACAAAACATTCCCGCGCGCGCCGAAAAATTCGGCGCGTTTTATTTTGTTTGGGCGGCAAATAACACGCCAAAACAGAACATCTTATTTTTATATATCAACTTTTTGGCGAATTCGTTTCAGTTTTATGTATCATTCCCCGATGTCGTTTCACTTGGCGCTGGAAATGAAATTCGGGGGAACCGTCGTGTGCTGGTGTCAGGGATTAGGGGCAGGATCTATTAATTTGGTTTGAATGGCAGTGCTTATATTTGTGAAATCCAAGGAAAAGCCCGCTGGGCGGGTTGGTATCCCGCTCAAGGGATTTGACGCGGGAGTTCGCAAATATAAGCACTGTCCTTCGGATCGACCGAATTTGCACGGGCTACTTTGTCGCAAAAACTTGAAAGATATATATCTTCCTGCGTTTTCGCTTCGCGTATCCGCTCAAATTTGGTCGACCATTCGAAACAAATTAATAGGTCCTGCCCCTAAAGCGACATGGTACAGGCCGACACCTGTATTGCGAGAGGAAGTGGGAGAGTCTTATCCGACATTTCAGTCTCTGATCAGGAGAAGCACATGACCGATCAGCCAATTCTTGTGGGCTATGACGGAACAGATGCAGCACAGCGTGCCGTGGAATTCGCGGGCAAACGCGCAACAGCCGAAGGCTGCGCCATTCATCTGGTTTACGTTCTTGAATGGTCCCCCTACAGCTTCCTGTCGACACAGGAACTTGAAGAACGCCATCAAAGGCGAACAGAAGAACTGTCGCGGGCGGAGGAAACCCTCAAGCCCGCGTTGGACGCGCTTAACAAACTTAAAATACCGGTAACTTCGGAAGTCCGCTACGGCCATTCCGGCGAATTGATCTGCAAGATCGCCGAAGACAAAGGCGCCTGTCAGATCATCGTCGGCAGGAAGGGTGGATCGACATTGAGCGCGCGGCTGCTGGGCAGTTTGCCGCTTACCCTGGTTCAGGCATCGCCTGTTCCGGTCACTGTCGTTCCGTAAGGCAATCACGAAGTTAAACCGGAGAACCATCATGTTCTGGAAAAAGACAGCAGCGGCCAGCGCCGTTGCAATGATATCGGCCACCCTGCCGCAAATCGCACTTGCGCAGGAAGTCGGCCTTGATGAAAGAATCAATCAGGCGATCGCACCGATTTCTAACGTGATTGCCGGCACCATGTTCTATTCCGTGCCGATTGCCGGCACAGAATTTCCCCTTATTGTCGGCTGGCTTGTTGTTGCCGCCACCATTTTCACGCTTTATTTCGGCTTTGTTCAGTTCCGTCGATTTGGCCATGCCATTGCGCTGGTCAAGGGCGACTATTCCCACCCCGAAGATGCCGGTGAAGTTTCGCACTTTCAGGCCCTTGCCACCGCCCTTTCGGGCACGGTCGGGCTTGGCAATATTGCCGGTGTCGCAGTCGCCGTTTCCATTGGCGGACCGGGGGCAACATTCTGGATGATCCTGGCCGGACTTTTGGGCATGGCATCGAAATTCACAGAATGTACGCTGGGCGTTAAATACCGTAACGAATATGACGACGGGCGCGTTTCGGGGGGCCCGATGTATTACCTGTCCAAGGGCATGGCTGAAAAAGGCAAACCGGGATTGGGCAAGGTCTTGGCCGTGGTTTTTTCGATCTGTTGTATTGGTGGCGCTGTTGGCGGCGGCAATATGTTTCAGGCCAATCAGGCCTTCCAGCAGGTAGTCAATGTCACAGGCGGGGAAAACAGCTTTTTGGCCGGATCGGGCTGGCTCTTTGGCCTAGTCATGGCAATCATTGTTGGCGTCGTGATCATTGGCGGCATCAAATCCATCGCCAAGGTGACCGAAAAGATCGTGCCACTTATGGCCGTGATTTACGTCACCGCCGGCATGATCATTATCCTGTCGAACATCACCATGGTCGGTGATGCCTTTGCCCAGATTTTTGTCGGTGCCTTTACCGGTGCCGGTGTTGCCGGCGGTGTGATCGGTGCATTGATCCAGGGCTTCAAACGTGCAGCCTTCTCGAACGAGGCCGGCATTGGCTCAGCCGCCATCGCCCACGCAGCCGTTCGCACCAAGGAACCGGTGACAGAGGGTTATGTCGCCCTTCTTGAACCGTTCATTGATACGGTGGTGATCTGCACCATGACCGCCCTTGTGATCACCATCAGTGGCGAGTTGAATTCTGGTCTGACCGGGGTTGAGCTGACCTCGGCCGCGTTTGCATCGGCCTTTACATGGTTCCCGCTGATCCTTGCACTGGCGGTTGTGCTGTTTGCCTTTTCGACCATGCTGTCTTGGTCCTATTACGGGCTTAAAAGCTGGACCTATCTGGTCGGTGAAGGCAAGGGCAAGGAGATCATTTTCAAACTGTTCTTCTGCCTGTGCGTGATCGTCGGTGCGTCCATGAGCCTCGGTCCCGTGATTGATTTCTCGGATTCCATGATCTTTGCCATGGCGATCCCCAATATCATCGGCCTTTATTTCCTGATGCCGGTGGTGCGCGGGGAGGTCAAACAATACTGGGCCAAGATCGAAAGCGGCGAGATCAAGAAGGTCAAGTAAGCCAAACTTTGAAACGATTCCAAACACCCCTGCCCCTTGGCGGGGGTGTTTTGCTTGGCGCCCTGCAAGTCCGGCATGGCAGATCATCACGGCCATAGCTATGCAAGGCTTGTGAAATATGCGATTTTAATCGGCACAGGCAGCAGGCTGTGATAGAAGCCGCGCCAGAGAGATTTCCCGCAGACGACCAAAAGAAAAGACCCGCAAGTGATGAGTAATCAATCGCGCCGTTCCGAATTGCTGATGCCCGCAGGCTCGCTCGAAAAGCTGAAAGTTGCTGTGCTCTATGGAGCAGACGCCGTTTACATGGGCACGCCGGACCTGTCGCTGCGCGTTAAAAGCCAGATGTCACTCGATGACGTGGTCGAGGGCATCGACTTTGCCCACAGCCATGGTGTGCGCGTTTACCTCACACTGAACCTGTTTTCGCATAATAAGGACATCGACAAGCTTCCGGAATATGTCGATACCGTGCGCAAGGTCCGCCCGGATGGCCTGATCGTTGCCGATCCGGGTGTGTTCATGTTTGTCCGCGAACATGCGCCAGAACTTGATTTGCATGTCTCGACACAGGCAAACGTATGTTCCTGGCAGAGTGTCAAATTCTGGCAGAGCATCGGAGCCAAGCTGGTCGTTCTCGGGCGTGAAGTTTCCTATGAGGAACTGACCGAAATCCGCGAAAAATGCCAGGACATCAAGATCGAGGCATTCGTGCATGGCTCGATGTGCATGACCTATTCCGGTCGCTGCCTGCTGTCGAACTTCATGGCCGAACGTGGGGCGAACCAGGGGGCATGTGCCAACAGCTGCCGCTGGAAATACAAAGTCCACATGAAGCTTAAGGACGGCACGGTCAAGGAACTCAAACTGACCGAGGAAAACTTGGAAATGTTTGACTTCTTCCTCGAAGAAGACATGCGTCCGGGCGAGCTGATGGAAATTCAGGAAGACGAGCGCGGATCGTACATCCTGAACTCGCGCGATCTGTGCATCATGCCGAAGCTTGAGGATTACCTGAAAATCGGTGTCGACAGCCTCAAGGTCGAAGGCCGCGGCAAAAGCCCGTATTACGCCGGTCTCGTTGCCCGTGCATACCGCATGGCGATTGATGACTGGTACAAGGATCCGGAAAACTGGTCGGCCGAAGAATACATGAAGGAACTGGCGACCATCCCGAACCGCGGTTACACGCTGGCCTTCCATGACGGGCGCCTGACCAACTACGCACATGGCTATGACAGCAACACCAATGTGTCGGATTGGGAATTTGCCGGAATGATCGAGGAAGTCGAAGACGACGCCTTTATCATGTCGGTCAAAAACCGCATGTTGCCCGGCGATGTGATCGAAATCGTGCCGCCGCGTACGCGCCAGACGATCTTCATCCGCATGTATGAATTCATCGATGCCAAAACCGGCAAGGTCGGCGAAGCGGTGCATGCCAATACCCATCCGCGCATCCGCCTTCCGTTCAGCCTGTTTGAACAGGAAGACCCGGAATTCCTGAAACGCGAAATCCTGCCGATGACCATCGTGCGCAAGGAAAAGGCGCTTTCGGAAGACGAGTGGCAACGCCTGAAACTTGATCAGGAAGGCCACAAGATCGAGATGGGCAAAGGCAACGAAGAACGCTATGACGCGAAACGCGAAGCGCTTCAGACCGCCCTTGATGATCGTCAGAAGGAACGCTCCTTCCGCACCCCGCGTGTTGGCACCAAGGGCTGCTGTGGCCGGGGTTGCAATGGCTGCCTGATCTTCTGGCACGATGAGAGCTACGCCAAGGCGCGCGAAATTCTTGCCAAGCGCAAACAGGGCGAGATGCTTGAAAAAGACGGCAAGACGATTGCTGCTGAATAAGCAGCCCACCTATCGCAAAGACAAAAACGGCAGCATTCGATTTCGATGCTGCCGTTTTTCGTTGGATTACTTAATAGCGCGTTCGGCCTGTTGCTCCAGCCGATCAATCCGGCGGAGCGCAAACCAGCCCAGCACAAGAAACACGATCAGCAAGATCGGGCTGAGCATCGCAAGGTTTTGTTCAACCAGTTCGGACATCCCGGCCCCCAGACTATGACCCAGCCCGTAATAGAGCCCGACCCAAAGCAGAACTGATGCGATGCTAAGCGGCAGGAAGCGAATGAACGACATCGAACTCATGCCGACCGGGAACACCCCAAACGATCGCACCCCATGCGGATAGCGACACAGCAGGATATAGGCGACACCGTAATGCTCAAACAATCGCAGGGTCTTGCCCATCCAGTCTGACAGGGATTTGGGCAGCTTGCGGACAATCGTATCGCCGTATTTGCGAGCTAACCCAAAGCGCAACACATCACCAACAAGACCGCCCGCGATCATTGATGTAACCGCCGGTACAATCATCAGGCTTTCGGCCGCCACCAGCATGCCGGCAAACACCGGCAGGATGCTGGATTTGCTGACGCAATAGGTGAAGATCAGGATATAGACCAGATCCTGATGATCCTGAATCCACAGATTAATCGTCTCAAACACGGCACGTCCGCCTGCACTTATTGGATGGTGGTTCGCCTTCTAGGCCAAACCGGGCACGCTTGAAAGTGTGCCCGATCACAGTTGCGTTGATTACGCCAGTTCAAACCGGATTGACTGAGCGCCTTCCCACAGCGTCATCTTGCCAAGCTTTTCAAGGTCTTCGAGATTACTGGTGACCGTGATGAAATGGTTGCCGGCAAGCTGGCCGACCTTGGATGCGAAATGCACCCCGCCATAGGCCAGCAGGATTTCGGTTTCGCTGATCCCGCCGGGATAGAGGATGATCTGTCCCGGGGCCGGGAAGCTGGTGTGGTTTTCATAATCAACACCGAACTGATAATCGCCAAGCGGCATCCAGACACCCTCGCCGCTCCAGCGGACATGGACCGCCTTGCTTTCAAACGGCATGCGATCAAGGAACGCCTTGCAGGTATGCGGTGCCTTTTCGATTTCGAGCACCGCGTCAAAGGTGAAGGGACCAGCGGTAATTTTGATATTGGACATGATGTTTCCTATGAAATCAGGATGACCCAACCCAGCGACAGCGCCAGACTGATCAATGTTACGGGCACGCCAAGGCGCGCATAATCGATAAATGAAATCACCGTTCCGGCCTTTGCGGCCTGTTCAACGGCAATGATATTGGCAACCGAACCAACAATCAGGAAGTTGCCCGACAATGTCGAAAAAATCGCCAGCGCATGCAACATTTCCGTGCTCCATTCCGGCCCGAGTGAGAGCAACATCATCACCAGCGGCACATTGCCAATCGTATTTGACCCGGCCAGCGACACCCCGGCCAGAACACCCGGATGATGGATTTGCAACGTGATCAGGACATCGCGAAACAGGCTGGCAATCACGTCATTTTGCGCCATTGCGCCGGTGACGATAAACAACCCGCAAAACAGCGCCAGTAAATGCCAGTCAACCCGCCCCAGAACCTGATCGGTCGACAGGCGACGACTAAGCAGCAAGGCCCCCACGACCAGAAGCGACCAAAGCGCACGGTCTTCAACAAAGACAAAAATCGCGATCACGGCAATGGTCGCCAAAACCGCCTTGGTCAGGATGGTTTTATCAAGCGGGCAAACCGGTTGATCAACTGATCGCGCATTTGCAATTGCCCCCGCCGCGGCGGCATGTGTTTGCCCGCGCATCAAGGGGCTTCGCAAAATCACGACATAGACGACGCCAAGTGCCAAGAGTGCAGGCACAGCACAGGCCAGAACAAAGCCGACAAAATCAAGATTGCCAAACTCGGCAATCATCAGGTTTTGCGGATTACCGATCAGGGTGGCTGCCGATCCGGCATTGGCCGCACACGCCACCGCAATCACATAGGGTTTGGGATCAAGCCCGCGCGCAATCACCCCGGTAATCAAAACCGGCGTCACCGCCCAAACCACAACATCGTTGGTCAGAAAGGCCGACAGCACCCCGCACATGACGATCACCCCGGCCAGTAGCCCGCCCGGCCCGCATTTGAGCGCGGTGATCCGATGGCCGATCCAGTCAAAAAAGCCGCTTGCCGCATATTGTGACGACAGCACCATCAATGTCAGCAACACCGCAAGGGTGGCAAAATCAATCGACGCCAGCGCGCCATCGCGGTCAACCACCCCACTGATCAGCAAGATCACCGCGCCGAACACGGCAATGCCGGTGCGATTGATCGCAAGCCACGGCCAGCGCCCCAGCGCCATGCCGATATAGACCAGAACAAAAACAACGGCGATCAGCCAATTCATAAAATGCCCCCATGACCACGGCGACTGCCGCGTTTCGAATAATGGCTACAGCGCCGCCGGGAAACGGTCAATCGGCTTGATATTCACGTTCGGGTTATGCGCAAATTGCAATGCCCCATACCGAAATGCGCCAACTGAAATTCTTGCAAAGCCCGAACGCGGCCATTTGAGCCATTTTGTGCGTTGCGACATCAGTTCTTCGACGATCCTGCGATTGTTTCATGACAAAACGGGTGAAAATTTCACTTGCGCGGAAAAAGCAACGGGCGTACATGCGGACTTGCCCAAAGTCGCACGTGCCTGTGGTGGTCCTGCTTACTGGAACCCGTAGGACTTACTTAAAGCAACGACGGTGTAGGGCTTTTTTGGTCTCAGGTGGCGTCCAAATCCACCGACACTAAAGAGGCACACCATCATTGCCCACGTGCGGAACGGGAACTCCCCATTCCATAGCGAGGCAGACTTAACTTCGCAGTTCCGGTTGGCCCCGGGGCTAAACAGCACGCAAGTAGTCCGCGTCATTGCGCCTCCACCGCGCACACGCATCAGGTACATGCACGCTGCCATATCGTGGAATGGGAGAACGCCCCAATGGCAACTCAGCGTATTATTGATTTTCTCGCACAGAACCGCCCGGAAGGCCCGTGCCTTGTTGTTGACCTTGACGTTGTTCAGCGCAACTACGAAACCTTTACCCGTGCCCTGCCGAGCTCGCGCATTTTCTATGCGGTCAAAGCAAACCCGGCACCGGAAGTTCTGAGCCTGCTTGCCGATCTTGGCAGCAACTTTGACACCGCATCCGTCCCGGAAATCGAAATGGCGATGGCCGCTGGTGCAAGCCCGGACCGCATTTCGTTTGGTAACACCATCAAAAAAGAACGCGACATTGCGCGCGCTTTTGAACTCGGTGTGCGCCTTTATGCGGTTGATTGCGTCGAAGAAGTCGAAAAAATTGCCCGTGTCGCACCGGGTGCGCAGGTTTTCTGCCGCATTCTGACCGACGGCGTTGGCGCAGAATGGCCGCTGTCGCGCAAATTCGGTTGCGCGCCTTCCATGGCGCTCGAAGTTCTTCAGCATGCCCATCACATGGGTCTGGATGCCTATGGCGTGTCGTTCCATGTCGGGTCGCAGCAGTGCAACCTTGACGCCTGGGACACTGCCCTTTCCGAAGCATCCTCGATCTTCCGTACCCTGGCGGAAAAAGGCATTCACCTTCGCATGGTCAATATGGGTGGGGGCTTCCCGACCCGTTACCTGCGCGACATTCCGGCAACCGAAGCATACGGTGCGGCGATTGTTGATGCGCTTCACAACCACTTTGGCAATCACATGCCCGAAACCATTATCGAACCGGGCCGTGGCATGGTGGGTGATGCCGGCGTGATCAAAGCCGAAGTTGTTCTGATTTCGCGCAAGCATGCCGACGATCCGGTGCGCTGGGTTTACCTTGATATCGGTAAATTCGGTGGCCTTGCCGAAACCATGGACGAAGCCATCCGCTATCCGATCACCACGATCCACGATGGCGGCGAAGTTGCCCCGTGCGTTCTGGCTGGTCCGACCTGTGATTCGGCTGACGTGCTGTATGAAAAGACCCCGTATGACCTGCCGGTCTCTTTGACCATCGGTGACGAGGTTCTGATCGAGGCAACCGGTGCCTATACCACCACTTATGCATCTGTGGCGTTCAACGGCTTCTCGCCGCTTGCCGCCTACATCATCTGACCCCATTCGGGAAAGATAGGCCAATGATCACAATTGATCGCGAAGGCGCATATTCGCACATTGAACGCGAAAAGCTGCTTGATCGCGTAATGGGTCAGGCGCGGTTTCAGAAATCGTCTGAAATCCTGCGCCGTAATCGGCTTCCGGCGGACGGTCTTGCGTTTGTCGCCCACGACGGCAAACAAATGATCGGCACTGTCCGGTTGTGGAATGTCAATGCTGGCAATGCAGGTGATGCATTGCTGCTCGGCCCGCTTGCCGTCGACAAGATCTATAGCGGGTCCGGCGTGGGTGCCGGTCTGGTTTATGCCGCCCTTAATGCGGCACAGGCTGCCGGTCACCGTTCGGTTCTTCTGGTGGGCGATCCGGACTACTACGCACGCTTTGGCTTCCATGCGGCCCCCGCAAGCGGGCTTTTGATGCCCGGCCATTTTGACCGTCACCGGTTCCAGGCGGTCCATCTTGGTAATGAAGATGTTCTGACTGGCGCGCAAGGTATGCTTTACGCAACCGGCGCAATGACCCACTAGAACCAACATCAAGAATTCCCCCTTGAAATCCCGGTATGGCTAGCCCCCTGCCGGGATTTTTTTTATGTTCGCGCAGGTGACGCAATGCCGCACGCGGTGACATGTCGTGAAGGTCAGCAAACGCCAATGCTCTGTCGCCCTTTGGTCGGGTAAAATTCTATGTTCGTCCATTGCAATTAATGGCATACTCACCAAGTTGTAATGCATTGATGTTAAACTGATCTTTCTGGTCCGAAAACACACCAACCTCAGCCCGGATATGTTCGATGCTTAATGCTTTAAAGCTGGCCTTTTTTCGCCCTCAAAGCTTGCCCGTCACGTTTGCGGCTATGACCATTGCGCTTCTTGTCCTGGGCTTCAATTATTATGTGCATTTCCCATTGGCGCAGAATGCCGAACAGCGCGAGTTACGCACACTGTCGACCTTGCTTGATGGCTATGCCCGCCAGGTCGAAGAACAAATGATCGGGGTTGAAACAACCTTGACCGCGCTTGGCAGCATTGCCAATGACAATCGCTACTCCGCACGTGAAAAGCACCTTCTTCTCAAACAGGCGGCGGATGCGCTTGATATTGTTCGAGTGTTTGGCATTACTGACATAAACGGGCGGATCATACATTCGTCGCGTACTTTTCCTGCGCCGGACGTAGATCTCTCGGAGCGCGACTACGTCCAGTTCTTCTTAAGTGGTGGCGAAGCGCAACGTTTCCTCTCCGGGCCGGTCAAGAACCTTGTCGATGGCAGATGGCAAATTTCGCTATCACGCGCGATCCGCGCCCCTTCCGGAGAACTGGTTGGTGTGATTTCAACGGTGATTGATCCAGGCACGATGATTGACCGGATCGCCCAATCTGCAAACGAAGTCGATTACGTCACCTTACTGGATCGTAACTTTAACCTCGTCGCTCGGCAGCCAGCAAAAGAAGAGATGATTGGCAAGTCGATGGCCAATGCCGAGATTTATACCGATGTTGCCAACTCACCTGACGGTCACGTTGCCGAAATCTATGCCAACGTATTTACCGGACAAGTCAGGTTTGGTGTTGGCGAACGTGTGTTTCATGACAGTCTGGTAATTTCCACATCCCGACCCTACGAGTATGCCATGCAATATTGGCAGGTGTTCGCGTCTGGCATGACAATCGCATCCATCGTTGTCATGGTCTTTATGGTTGCGATTCTGTGGTTCATCCATCTGCGCGGCATCGCCACGCAGCGTTATAACGAGAAGCTCAAAACCATCAATAGCGAGCTTGAGATCGCCAAAAGCGACGCAGAAAGGCTGGCCAACATCAAAGACGATTTCCTGGCAAATATGAGCCACGAAATCAGAACACCGATGAATGCAATTTTCGGTCTGACACAGCTTCTCAAACGAACGCCGCTTGAAGAACAGCAAAAGGAATATGTCCGTCAGATCGGGCTTTCCGGGAAATTCCTGTTGGGCGTGATTGATGAAATCCTGACCTTCTCAAAAATCGAAGCAAATGAACTGATTCTGGATTCCGAGCCGTTTGTTCTCCCGGACGTCATTGATAATGTCGGGTCGATCATGTCGATGTCTGTCAATGACAAGCCGGTTGAAACCGTGATCAAGGTGGCACCGGATGTTCCGCGTTCGGTCGTTGGGGATTCTCATCGCCTTCAACAGATCCTTGTTAACCTGATCAGCAATGCGATCAAGTTTACCGAGTCCGGCTATGTCCGCCTCGAAGTGCGTAAAGAAGCAAGTGACGAGAAATCTGATCAAATCTGCTTCTCGGTTGTGGATAGTGGCATTGGCATCCCCGAAGCCCAGCAACAGTCAATCTTTGATCCTTTCACGCAGGCGGATGCATCCACAACCCGCAAATTTGGCGGCACGGGACTGGGGCTTGCGATTTCCAACCGATTGGCGCTGGCAATGGGCGGAAACATTACACTTCAAAGCCAGCCGGGCAAAGGATCAACCTTCACGCTTAAAGTGCCTCTCAAAGATGGACCAAGTCACATTGCGCCGCCGCTGAAATTTGATGATGAACATCAAAACATTCGGGTTTTGATCGTTGATGATCACGCGCAAACGCGTGAAGCTCTTCAAGCCATTGCTCAGTCCCTGTTTGTCGACGCAGACACGGCGGAAAATGGGAAATCCGCTATTGATATGCTCGTCAACGCGACAAAGCCCTATGACATTCTGATGATTGATTGGCAGATGCCTGAACTTGACGGCCTGCAAACCATAAAACGGTTGCCAGAAAGCAAGCTGGTAAAGATGCCATCCATTATTATGGTAACTGCTTATGAACGCGAGTTACTGTCACAAACAGCAGACGGTCACGAGTATGAACTACTGACCAAACCGGTCACCGGTTCGTCTTTCTTTAACGCTATAACTGCTGTCAGTGGCGCAAGCTCTGCTATTCGGCCCGGTAGTCCATCAGCAAGGAACATGGCGAATGAAACCCTTGATGGTTATGAAATTCTGGTTGCAGAAGACAATCCGATCAATCAGAAAGTCGCCAAGGATTTATTGTGCTCTTTGGGCGCGAATGTTCATTTGGCAGTCAATGGGGTAGAAGCCGTTGCCGCGATTGAAAACGGCAAGTTCGACATCGTTTTGATGGATGTTCAGATGCCTGAAATGACGGGAATTGAAGCAACGCAACGCATTCGTGCTACATATCCTGAGCTTGAACTGCCAATCATCGCACTGACCGCCGGCGTATTGGAAAATGAACAACAAAAATGCCGCGAAGCAGGCATGAATGATTTCGTCGGCAAACCGTTTGATTTTGAACTGATTGTTTCGAAAATTGTTCAGCACGCACCGCGCGCTCTCAGCGCAATTGATTTTGAGCCAACAGCACAGCCTGATGACCTTGCGGGGGCCACAACATATCAGAAGAGCCTAAAGGATGGATCACATAATGACTGGGCCGATGCCCCGTTGCATGATGAGAGCAAAGTCCACGGCCTGACTGCAGGGAACATGGATTTGTATGATCACTTATGCAGACTTTTCGAACCCCAAGCCCGTGACTGTCAGTTGAAAATCCGTCAGGCTTTAAAAGAACGTGATGCCAATACCCTGGGGGAGCAGTTCCACATCATGAAAGGATCGTCCGCCCAAATCGCCGCCAGTCGTATTACCGTTGCCTCGGGTGATCTTGAACGGCTCAGCAATGCTAATGATCTGGACGCTGTGGCAGAACTGCTGGAACGGTTCGATATCGTGATTGAAGAAACACTCTCAGTCCTGCGCACGCTCCAACAAAGAGCCTGAGTTTCAAGCTCGCGTAGCTCAGAACCATTGCACTCTGACCAAACCGGGTACGTCAACAACCCTACCAATGTAAGGTGGACACGAACCGGCTATACGTCTTCAAGATCCTTCTCAAGACGAGACAAAAACCGTTCAGATGCTGACAGTCGTGACTGGACCAGTTCATGGACACACGCAAGGACAGCCTTCTGTTCCGCTTCGCTTTGGTTTGCGTTGCTCAAAATCTGTAGTAATTCCTCTGCATGT
The DNA here is from genome assembly GCF_015871485.1 of Thalassospira sp. A40-3. Taxonomy (NCBI): domain Bacteria; kingdom Pseudomonadati; phylum Pseudomonadota; class Alphaproteobacteria; order Rhodospirillales; family Thalassospiraceae; genus Thalassospira; species Thalassospira sp. A40-3. The sequence continues at coordinate 1,135,595 of NZ_CP065428.1, read as the reverse complement.
TGTTTCGCACGTTGACCATCATCTGGCGCGCCGGCAATGGACATCATCCCGCCAAGCGCGCGAATTTCGCGCACCACATCCTCAAGCTGGCGTCCTGTCGGAACGCGTTCGATCTTCTTGAGAAATCGCTTTGCATCTTCGACAAATGTTCGAAGCGATTTGACATATCCTGACAGCCGCCCCTCAAAATGCTGGTCAATCACGTCAGTATTAAAGCCCAAAGCTTCGGCGACTTGCGAAACGTCAACCGACACCAGCTGTTTGGCCCGCGCACGACGGCTGCGACGTGCGTGTCCAACATGCTCGGACAAGGCCGAGGCAATCTCGCGCATCACGAATGGTTTTATGACGACGTCATTTGCACCGGCCTCAAGGCTTTTGTGATACAGCTCTGATGTGTTGTTTGCCGTCATCATCAGAATGGGGATGTCCTGATAACCTAGATCACGAATGCGACTGCACGCTTCATATCCGTTCAGATCCGGCATCTGGACATCCATTAACACGACGTCTATCTGATCACCACCGTTCTGAACCTTGCTGATGGCTTCATATCCCCCCGAAGCGCTGTGCACCTTGGCCCCATTACGGACCAGAAACTCCTTGGCAACTTCACGGTGCATCTGATTGTCATCCACAACCAGAACCGTATTACCCGCAAGCGGTTCGGCTTCAATCGACGGATCATTACCTTCAATGACCGGTTCTTGAACATGCGCCGTGGCATCGGCGACCGCGTCAAGTAACATCGTCAACGTAACCGGCTTAGTCAAAAAGCCATTTAGAACGCGCCCGCGGTCTTCGATATTTTTGGAAAGAAATGATCTGTTATGGGCCGAGATCATCACAATGATCGGCGTACTGCCGTTATCTTTCATCGCGCGGACTTGCTTACTTGTCTCCCAACCGTCCAAACCCGGCATACGCCAGTCAATCAGGATCACGTCATAGTTTTTCCTGACACCTTGCTGGAACCGGATCATATGCATCGCGGCTTCGCCAGATGCCGCAACATCCACATTCCAGCCGAGTGCTGATGTAAGTTGTTCGAACACCGCACGCGATGCTTCATTATCATCAACAATCAATGCCTGCAGGTTTTTAAGGTGCGCTGGAATAACAAGCCCTGAATTAAACTCATCTATTCCTTCGATGTTTGCCTGGAACAAGCATCCTGAATAATCCTGCCTCTGGTGACCGAGATACAATTCACCATCAATCCGCGAAGCAACACGCCGAGCAATTTCCAAATTAAGGTCAATGTCATTAACCTGACGTTCCCCAACCTGATCCTTTGTCAGCACTTCTATGGTCAAGACCGGCTTTGCATCAGTTTCATCGGAAAGTCTTACCCGGATTAGAACGGTTTTACCCCTGCCAGTACCCACCACATACAAAACGAGGTGATAAATCACCTTGGCCAGAAGTTCCTTATGATAGCGAATGGCTTTTTCGACACTCCGATCCGTATCAAACAGCACTTCGTTTTCTTCGATATCCTTGCGCAGTCCAAGCCCAAAGGCGACATCATTGAGCAACTCATCAAGGCCGAATGTCTGAAATCCACCATCTGAAACCGTTAGATCAAGTTCGAAGAAAGACACAAGTGAGTCCAAACAATCGACGGTCTCTCGATAGGTCTTTTGAATGCTGCCGATGTAACGCTGGCTTTCCCGATTTGGGACATTCGCGGCAATCAGATCAAGTACACCCAGCGCACTTTGGAACCGTGACCGCATGTCAAAGTTCAACTCGCGTAGTAGCAACTTGTCGTCATCAATCAAACGACTGGTGGGCTGGACACTAATTGATACCGGCTCATAGCTTGGCATATCGTCCGACTTCGCAGGCGTAATGACTACCAAGGCATACCGGTCCAAATGCGTGGCCGGTGTAAGTGCGACAATCAGCGCATTTACAGTTGTTTCTTCATGCCCTGCCAACAGCAGGGTTTGTTGACGGATTGACCACCAATCCCGGCTGTCGTCATCACCCTGCGTAAAAAACTCTCGATGAGGACGCCCTTGATCAGAAAACCCGAGCTCAAGGCCCTCTAAAGCATACCGGGATCGCTCAAACACCTTTTCGGCAAAGTTGTTGCACGCAATGATCAAGTGGGTTTCATCAATCACAAAGGCTGGCGCTGGAACCATGTCTACGCAAGTCGCCAGATCGGAATACCTGGTTGTCATTTCGGCGTCTTCAGGCTGACCCAACGCGAAGTTTCGACCACGCATGCTGGAATAGACTGACAGTCCCGCCAGAATCACAATGGCTGCAATCAGAAAATCGCTGGTCCCGGGCGAGAAGACAAGATGCGCAGCGATAGAAATCGCAGCCAATGCGACGGCCAAGGTCGCGATGACGATCCTGGTTTGCTTCACACAATTTGACATCTCATGCCCCCCCTCAGAGAACACAACCCATACATCATATAGCCACCGAAAAATTGTCTCCCTGATTCTATATGGCATTGTGCAGATCAATTAAAAGACACTCATAAGAATAGTTTAGCCTTGAACATTGAACGAATCGACTTTGCGTCTTTGAAATGAAACTTACCCCTATACCCAACAAAATGGCCGAGCATTTTCCAATACTCGGACATTTTGTTAAGGCGGATATGAAACGTCGTCGGCAATTACTGTTCGCAGGCTTTCTGCGACAACCAACCGACAAAGACACCATCTTGCTCAAGGCGTTCATGGCTAAAACACTTACCGTTTGGATACGCCCCATTCGCCGGAGTAAAACGTACGACGTCTTCGCCTGGGAGAATGTTGGTCGTGGTTTCGACCTGTTCGGTATGGACCGTGCCCATGCCATCAGACGGCACCAGACAATCATAACGCCCGCCACTGCCATTGATGGTGCGGACACCGACCATGCCATGATCCATCGGCCAGGCTTTCAGCACCGACACCAGATCACCGGGATTTTTGGCAAGGCAGGCGGTGATGGCGGGCATCATGTCATCGAAATAGCGCGTCCAGATACCATCGCCCTGTCTTTTAAGCTCGGCAACCGAGACCACCGGGAAATCACCCGGTGCAAGGGCAAGGCTTGCGGCCTCGACCGGCATCGATGAAACCGCACAATGGAAATCGCCCGACGGCGTTGTCCAGATTGCATCGGCCCCCTTGCCCCGCAATTCGTACATGTCATTGCCATAACCATATCCCGAACCGGTCGGCATCTGTGCCAGACTGATCGGTTCGCGTCCGCGCATTTCGACAATGGCGCGTTCCGCGTCATGATCGAATGTCACGGCAAAGCGGCTTTGATCATCGCAGATAAACAATTCCGGGCCGGTCATCGGATCCGGGGTGCTGTTAAGCTGGCTTAACATCGCCTCGATCCGGCTGAGTGCCACCTTGCTTTGCGACAATGCACCGCTGATTTCATGTTCATCGGGCTGGCTGGATGTGCCGTTGACGGTTTTGGTGCCACTTGAAAAGCGCCCCTGGGCGAAATCAAGTGTCAGGGTGTATTGCAGCGGTGCGTCGCTTTGCTCCCCGCCGTAATTGACCCGTTTGGCGTCCTCGGCAAAGCGCAGCAATTGACCGTTGCGGTAATAAAGTTTGACGTCGCTTGATCCGTAATCACCAAGGTCACGATGTTCATCAACCAGAAGCGGTTCGCCATCCGTCGTGACATAGGCCTTGTAGGTCACGGTGTGGTCCGATGCCGAATACTGGCCGGGAATGACGCGCATGTCGGCCAGTTTGGCCTCGATCGCTGCGATGTCGTCAGGCACATCCGATCCATCGCCGTTACGCGCACCATCACCCTGAACGCGCGGCACCTGGCGAACGACGATATCAACGTCGTTTGGCGCACCACGGGTCAGGACCGGGTAGCTTTGATCGTTGCGAAACAGAAGATCGCCATTGGCATTGACGATTTTGGCTTCGACCGCATAGCTGTGACGCGGCTCGATATCATCAAGATCATAGGGCAGGATGAAAACCATCGGCGGATTTGCCACCGGCTGGCGCAGCGATGCGATTTCCACCGATGGCGCGTCAGCACGCGAGACATCAAGCAACCGCACAACAAGGAAGGTATTGTCCGGCGAAAGTGCGATCCGTTCACGGTAACTGACCGATCCGGTGACGCTGTTGCTTGGTGATTGCAGGGCGGCACAGCCCGACAATATTGCGACAACGCCAAAGGCAATAAGCGCCCTTGCCCACATGGTTGCGGCGGTAACAGGTTTCATTTTAACCCCGGCTTGCTCGTATTTTTGGTGATGTATTCTGCCACCACATAATGGTGACGCCAAACATACTGAAAACCAAGGCCAAAAATGGGCAAATCGCGCCAATTACCCGATTTAGAGCACCCAAGGGGCTGTTTGGCGCGATTTGCACGTAAGGCGATGCAATCCTGACGAAAAAAGCCTAGCCGGTAAACGGGTGGCACAATTGGCCGGCGACTTCTGTGCGGATCGACAGCAGCGCACCTTCAAGCGGATTGCCATTGCCTTCCAACCCGACCGCGGCCGAGGTGATATAAAGTGTCTTGAGGTCCGGGCCGCCAAACACACAACTGGTCGGCTGGGTCACCGGCAGTTCGATGATGCGATCAACACTGCCATCCGGCGCAAAGCGGATCAGGCATCCCCCGCCCCACCGCGCATTCCAGATATAGCCATCGGCATCCATCGCCGAGCCATCCATATTGCCGCGATCCTGCGGGCCAAAGAAGACCTTGGGATTGGATGGCACACCGGTTTTCATGTCAAAGTCATAGACATTGAGCGTATTGGTGATGGTATCGCCAAAGAACATCTTTGTGCCATCGGCCGACCACAACAGCGTGTTGGAAATCCCGATATTTTCGCCAAAACGCGATGTCTCGCCGTCCGCCGTGACACAGTTCAGCGTCCCGGTGGAAATGGTGACCGGCAGGTCTTCGCCATTCGGCCCGATATTGTTTTGCATGGTCCCGATCCAGAAACGGCCCATCGGATCGACCCGGCTTTCGTTCGATCGGTTGCCCGGATGATCGCCATCGGGGGCGACAAACGGGGTGGTTTTGCCACTGTCCGGATCCAGAAAGGCCAACCCGTCAGCAAGGGCTACCAGAAGCCCGCCCTTTTGCCGCGGCACGATGGCGGCAACCGGCTGATCAAATACCCAGCTGCGCGATCCGCCGTCATCCGGGCGGAGCGCATAAGCCGTCTTTCCGACGATATCAACCCAGTACAGAACGCCATCGTCGGCGTCCCAATGCGGGCCTTCCCCCAGTGTGCATCGCAGATTTGGCAAAACGGTTTTTACGTTAGACATGGGTTCTCCCTGATCGCGGCGCGTCTGTTTTGGCGCCTTGTAATTGTATGACCATTCTTATCGCGGCAAACCGCCCGATGCGATCAAAATTATAAGCTTTCATTGCTAACCGGAATGATGCCCGCTGAAAAGTAATTTTATATGATGATTGGATCGGCTGCTTTAATTTTCCGCAGGCTGCAATCGCAACTCGGTTGCATTTAGAGAAAGTAATTGATAAGCATTCTCAGACTTTACAGCGCGCCTGCTTGCCGCGATCCGGCGATGGCGCAGTTTCCATTTCCCGGCGCATGAGTTTCCGTCCATGTTCGACCTGAAAGACGTCGCTTTCAAAAGTGATGGCAAAAAGCCAAAGACGCTGCTTGAGAACATCACGGTCGGCTTCCCGACCGGGGTGTTCAGCGCGATTGTCGGCCATAACGGATCGGGCAAAAGCACGCTGATCAAGCTTCTGGCGCGCAAAAACAAACCGGCATCCGGGGCCATCGCACTCGACGGACAGGACCTTGCCAATCATGGCACACGCGATTTCGCCCGCAAGGTCGCCTACCTTCCGCAAAACCCGGTTGTCCCACCGCATTTGAGTGTGCGCGAACTGGTGGCCTTTGGCCGCTATCCATGGCGCGGCGCGTTTGGCCGTTATCGCGACGAAGACCACGCCAAAATCGATCGGGCGATGGAACTAACCCACGTGACGGAGTTTTCCGACCGTCTGGTCGCAAGCCTTTCGGGCGGGGAACGCCAGCGGGTCTGGCTTGCCATGTTGCTCGCCCAGGATGCACCGGTGCTGCTGCTTGATGAGCCGACCTCGGCCCTTGATGTCGGTCATCAGCGCGACATTTTGCAACTGGTCGCCAACCTTAAGGATCAGAACAATCTGACCGTGATTGCCGTCTTGCATGACATCGACATGGTCGGGCGCTTTGCCGATCACATTCTGGCACTGCGCGGCGGGCGCACCCGCTGGCAGGGCACGCCGCACGATTTCATGAATGGCGATACGCTGCGCGATATTTTCCAGACCGATATCGACGTCATCAAACTCAGCAACCCGGACCGCTTCATAAGCTATGTCGCCTAGCTGCTTGCGCACGTCTCCACATCAACAGGGATCAGGGAAATCATGATATCAAAACCTTGGATTGGCAGCATTGCGGCGCGCCTTTTGCTTGTCGCCGGTACGCTTGGCGCATTTGCAACGCCCCAGCCCGTCATAGCCGGGGAAACCTTTACCCACGAGTTGGGTGAGATCAGCCTTGATACCCACCCGACCCGCTTTGCGGTTTCCAACTGGGCCCTGACCGAAAGCCTGATCGCGTTGGGCATTGATCCGGTGGCGATCCCGGAATCTGATGGATACCGTGCCTGGGTGGTGGAACCGAAACTGCCCGAAAGCTTCACCGACCTTGGCACCCGCCGGGAGCCGAACTTTGAAGCCCTGCGCGAGGCCAAGCCGGACGCCATCCTGATCAGCACCGATGTCGCCATGGCCCATGAAAAACTGTCTGGCTATGCGCCGACATTTGTCTATTCCATCTATAATACCGGCAGTGATGAGCCCGCGATTGACCGGGCCGAAACCCTGTTGCGCAATGTCGCCAAACTGGCCGGTAAACCGGACGCCGCCGAGGATGTCATTGCATCGGTCAATGCCCGGATTGGGGCCGCCGCCAAGCGCATCCGCGATCATGTCGGCGATGATGCGAAATTCGCTGTTGTTCGTATTCTTGATGAATCGCATTTCCGCATTCATGGCAAGACATCGCTGTTTGGCTCCGTGCTTGGTCGCATGGGTTTTGCCAATGCCTGGGACGGGGATGTCAATGGCTGGGCGTTTCATAATGGCGATGTGTCGGATCTGGCCAAAATGGGCGATGTGCAATTCGCCTATGTCGAGCCGATCGCACCGACCACACGCGAAACCCTGTTTAACTCCGCGATCTGGAAAGCGATGCCGTTTGCGCGCAACGACCACGTCCATGCCATCCCGGCAAGCTGGACCTTTGGCGGGGTATTGTCCGCGGCACGCTTTGCCGAATTGCTGGCCGATGCGGTTACGAATACTGACACCGCCGCAAGCGGTTCGTAAGGGACATCTGGCATGAACATCCTTCGCGCGCTTATCTGCCCGATTTTGCTGTGTGCTGCCCTGATCGGTGCACATGCGTCAACCGCCATCGCCGATCCGATCGAGATCGAACATGAACGCGGCATTTTGCGCCTTGATGCCCCGGCCACGCGGGTGGCGACCATCAACTGGGCCTTTACCGAAAGCGTCATTGCCCTTGGCCTTGATCCGGTCGCTATTGCCGACCCGCAAGATTACGTCGACTGGGTTGCCAAGCCTGATCTTCCAGACAACTTCGTTGACCTTGGCCAGCGTTCATCGCCCAATCTGGAGGCGCTCCGTGCGTCAAAGCCGGACCTGATCATTTCCGTGCCCGATCTCGGAATGTCGTATGAAAAACTGGCCGAGATTGCGCCGGTTCTGGAACTCAGACTGTTTGATGGCAAGCGCCCAGCCTTTGAAACCGCGCGCGAGGTGTTTGGCAAAATCGCCAAGGCCACCGGACGCGAGGAAGAGGCCAAAGCATATCTGGCCGATATTGATCAGGAATTGGTCAAGTATGGCGACCGCATCAAAACGGCCATAGGGCCCGATCAGACAATCAACGTTGTGTTCTTCTTTGATGAAAGCAATGTCGGGATCTTTGCCGATATCTCCCTGCCCGGTTCGGTGATGACAGCAATGGGCGTGCCGGTTGCCTATGACGGGGAAGTCAACAAGTGGGGCTTTGGCCGTGGCGGGCTGGAGATACTTGCCCCCTATGCCAAGGAAACGCTGGTCTATACCAATCCGGTGCCCGAAATTGTGCTTGATAAACTTCTGAATTCCCCGATCTGGAAGGTGATGGATTTCACCCGCAACAACCGGGTTTATGAATTACCGGTGGTCTGGGCCTATGGCGGGGTGCCCTCCGGGCTTCGTTTTGCCAAACTCCTGACCGAGACCATTGAAAACGGCCCGCAATAATGAGTAACTCGGCACTTCACGGCTCAGGCAGATCCGGCTTTCCCGGGACGCTGTCCATTCCAGCGATCCTGACAGGCATTCTGGGACTGTTGACCCTTGCCGTGCTGGTAATTGATTTCTGGCCGCATCTTGGCAATGGGCAGGTCACGCAGGCCCTGTTCAGCCCGGATGAAACCGATTTTGACCAGATCCTGTTTCATTACAGCACCCTGCCCCGCCTTGCGATGGCGTTTCTGTGCGGGGCGGGCCTGGCGCTTGCCGGTGCGGCCATCCAGACAGTTTTGCGCAATCCGTTGGCATCACCCACGACCCTTGGCGTCGGGGCGGGCGTTGAATTTGCCCTGACCCTGTTTGTCCTGCTGGCCCCGGCATCGCTTGCCATGTTTCAGGAGGCCTTTGCCCTTGCCGGGGGTTTGATTGCGCTGGCGGCGGTTTATCTGATTGCGGCCAATCGCGGCAATGCAACACTTTGGCTCATTCTCGCCGGGATGATCGTCAATCTGCTGTTGCAGTCGGGATCGCAGATCATCCTGCTGTTTAACGAGCAATATCTGCAATCGATCTTCATGTGGGGGGCTGGTGACCTGGCCCAGAATGGCTGGGAGGATACGCAGTTTGTCTGGCCGCGTGTGCTGATTGGCATGATTGCCATTCTGGCCCTGTCGCGCCCGCTTGATCTTCTCGCCCTTGGCGACGACACGGCAAGTTCTCTGGGCGCGAAGGTTACGGTTCTTAGACTGCTGATCCTTGGTCTTGCCGTTTTCATCACCGCTTCGGTGATTTCGGCCGCAGGCATGATCGGCTTTGTCGGGCTTGCCATTCCGGCGGCCCTGCGGATTGCCGGACTTTCGCGGTCGCGCGATTTGATGATCTATTCGGTTTTCACCGGTGGCTTTGCGCTGGTCGTGATTGATTTTCTGGTGCGCCAGTTTAACGAGTTTGGCGGCGATCCCTTGCCAACCGGGGCCGCCACCGCACTCTTTGGCGCACCGTTCATCATTTTCATGTTGCGCAAGGCGCGCATCATGCCCGGCAGTCAAAGCGACGATCATCACAGTGATCAACAGATCGTGTCCAAAACCGCCCTTTCGATTGCGCTTTCCCTCAGCCTTGTCATCGGTGTGGTGTTTTCATTGTTCGTCTCGCTGGATGGCAATGGTTTTGTCGTTCTGGGCTGGCAGGATAGTAATTTTGATATCCTGATCGGCCGTTCGGAACGGACCTTTGCCGCGATGATTTGCGGCGCCGCCCTTGCGGTTTCGGGCACGCTTATTCAGCGTGTCGGGCGTAACCCGCTGGCAAGCCCCGAAATCACCGGGGTCAGTTCGGCAACGGCCCTTGCCATGATCATGGCACTGGCGATTTTCGGATTTGGCCAGCGCGCGGAACTGATGGTGATCGGGGCCGCGGGCGGGATTGCATCGCTTTTCGTCTTGCTTGCCCTTTGTCGCAAATTCACCCACGCGCCGCATTACATGTTACTCAACGGTCTTGCGATGACCGCCATTTTGGGCGCGATTGTCCGCATTGTTCTGACCCGCGGCGGCACGCAGACATCGATGCTGATGTCGTGGCTGGCCGGGACGACCTATTTCACCAATATGGACGAGGTGATGATTGTTGCCGGTGTCACCGGTGTGCTTCTGGTGGTGGCGATTGCACTTCGTCGTCCGCTGGAACTGGCATCACTCGGCACGGATCAATCCGTGTCCTTGGGTCTTGGGATTTCCGGCTTCCAGTTTGCCATGATGCTGCTTGCTGCAATCTTGGCCGCCAGCGCAACCCTTCTTGTCGGGCCGCTCAGCTTCGTCGGGTTGATGGCGCCACATCTGGCGCGCGTGGCGGGATATCGCCTTGCGGGTGGTCATTTGCTCGGTGCTGTTCTGATCGGGGTCAATGTGATGATGATTGCCGAATGGCTGGCGCGTAACATGATTTATCCAGCACAATTGCCGACCGGCCTGATCGCCGCCCTGATCGGCACGAGCTACTTCCTGATCCTTGCGATCCGCAAACGGTGATCACAGGCGTCACGGCACTTCATGACGCCTGTCGAAATCTGGTCTGTTCGCGTTAGCCGTTTGGCGGGATGTAGTCGCCGTCAAACTTCAACAGATCATCCTTTATGTCATACCAGTCGGGCTTCGACGCCGTATGGATATGCACGGATGGGCGAATTTTCGGATCATCATCAAGGGCGGATGCCGCCACAACGTAAATGTCGCCCGAAGACAAATCACCCAGCGACGTGCCGCATTCCTTGCAAAAGCAGCGGTCAAACTTTGCGTCCGGCCCCTTATAGCGACCAATCACCTCTTCACCCGTCAAGATATGAAGATCATCCGCCTTGCCAATCACCACCGCGGAAAACACACCCGCCGCCTTGCGGCAGCGCGAACAGTGACAATAGCTTAGCGATGATGGTTCGCCGGCAATTTCGAACGTAACCTTGCCGCACAGGCAGCTTCCCTTGATCATTTTTAAATCCTGTTATGTGAGCCCTTCAAAAAGAACATAACATGAACATTTATCACATTCCAAGCCCGGATCTGCATTCAGGCCCCCGACCCGTTAGCGGTCCGACGGCGGCCAATCACGGGCAAGGGCAAATGCGGCATCAAGCGATGCAACATGTTTGACGGGGAATGGCAGCATCCGGGCAAAATTGCTTTGTTCCGGGTCCTCTTCATCGTGACGGTGAACCGCGCCATCGCCATGATGGTGCCCCTCATCGACGCGGATCAGGCCCTTGGCAAAGACGTTCAACCGGTCGCGGTTTTGCTTGAACCAGATGGCCGCCTGTTTGCGGATTTCGTGATCCTGATCGGCAAATCCCGCCACGCGGAAAATCAGAATGGCCGGATCGCGGCGGGCGGCCAGTGCCTCAAGTGCGGCAAGATAGGCCTTACCATCCGCATCACTTTGCCGATCAATCATTTCAAACAGGACGATATCCGGGGCCGGGTTGCTTGATCGAAACATACTGGTTTCCTTTACGCGCAAGAGCCCGGCGGAAAACCGCCGGGCCGTTAATGGGTCTATCCGATGGAGATGCCGTCATCAGAATTCGCGGCGATAACCGATCAATACAGTGCGGCCATGCCCGGCAACCGAATAGCCGCGAAGGGCGGTTGCCGCCGGATTTTCGTAGCTGGTATCAAAAATGTTCTCGATCCCGAAGCGCGCCGTCCCGCCCAGCAGCGGATAGTTGCCCGACAGGTTGAAGACAAGGCTCGGCTTGATCTTGGCATCTTCGATCTTGTAACGACCCGCCGTATAGGTCCCGTCAAAGCGCATGTTCAGATCACCCCAAACGTAGCTATCGACATAACCGGTAAAGCGGAACGGCGACGGGATGCGGTTATTGGGAAGCCAGCTATCCAGATCGCCGTCTTCGTTGGTGTCATAACGGCCTTCGACATAGGATGCCAACGCCCCGATATAGGTCTCGTCCGAGATGTCATATTCGCCGGTCAGTTCAGCACCGATGATGCGCTCCTTTTCCTGGCTGAGCTTGTTGTTGGTGGCATCATAATTGTTACCGAAGTCATTGGTGCTCATATAAACCGCACCCGTTGTACGGAAGTCAGCACCATCATACCGGGCTGCCAGTTCATAGGTTTTGACCTTGGAGGCTTGAACATCAATGTTGGCAAAGTTCAAAGGAACAGAGGTCCTTGGTTCACCCGCGCGACGGGTATAAGCGCCAACATCTGGCACTGAGAATCCTTCGCTGTAACTAAGCGATGTGTCGAACCGTTCTGTCCAATGAACCACTGCAGATGCATTGTAGGTTACTGCACTGTATGTTGCACTGCCTCCGGTGAAGTCTGCCGCCGCAATTGTCATCGCTCCCGCAATATAGTTGGGTCGCGTGAAGTCGCTTACCGTGAGGTCATATTTTTCGTAGCGGACGCCACCTGAAAGATCGAGATACTGCGTGATTGGCGCACTGAGTTGACCAAATAATGCGTAGCCTTCTTGCTCCATAGGAGCGCCGATATTGCGTCCACCTACGGTTTCGTATTTAACATCGTCAAAAGTCAGGTCGCCACCCCAGGTCAGGGTCAGGCCCTCATAAGCAGCATCAAGACCGGTGTCGGTCGAGAGCTTTGCCCCGTATTTTTTCGTATCAATAACCGACTGACCAAGCGGATCGACCACCGTTGGATTGTCCGCAAGCGCAATCAATGCAGTGTTGTATCGTGAACGTTCGGCACGAGCGGCTTGTTTGTAGCTGTCGTTGTAAAACAGCTTCAGATCACCTGTACCGATCTTGCCAAGGTCATATTCGTAACCGCCGGTGAAATACTGACTTTCCTCTTCGAGCGGCTGTCCATTGTAGGGATTATCGTAGTTCACCGAGACCGGGTCAGTGGTCAGATCTGAAAAGTATTCAATATCCTGACGGAACCGCACGACTTCCGAGGATAGAAACAGACGATGGCCTTCGGCAAGCGTGACACCCGCCTTGCCAAAGACATTAAGGTCCTCGGCATTATCGAACCCGCCCTGCCCGAGCATCGCATCCGAGGGCACCTGATTGCCGTAACCGTCATAGGCATTACCGGTTTTCGAACCGGTGACGCTGGCCGCCAGATCAACCGCACCAAAACCACCACTGCCCGAAAGGGTCAGCGAAGGCGAGAAGCTGTCGCCGATATCATCCGTGTAGCTTTTGGCATGGGCATCCAAGACAAAGACGTTTTTGCCGACTTCGCCGGTCTTGGTGATGATGTTGATGGTCGCCCCGGTTGCGCCATCGCCATTCATCGCGTTTGAGCCCGGAATGACTTCGATGCTTTCGACTTGCTGGATGTCGATCATTGAAAGGATACGGCTGCTGTTGCGTAGCGGCGTGTTGCGCGCAATCCCATCAACCAGCACCTGCACATCACGGCCACGGAAGGTTTCGGTGCTTGAGATCAGGCTTTGATCATCAAACATGAAGCCCGGCACATTGTTGCGAATGACATTGGTGATGTCGCTGCTTTTGGCGGATTGGGCTTCGATCTGATCAGGGCCGATCACCACAACCGACGGCGACATGGTGGCAATCGATCTGCGCGAACGGGTGGCGGTCACGACGACTTCGGGCAGGATCACCTGGCCCTGTGCATCGCCGGTGGTAGTCGTAAGAGGCTTGATGATGACGCTGTCATCAGAGACAAATTCAAACCCGTAACCGCTGCCCGAAAGCAAGCTTTTCAACGCCTCGCGGGCGGACATGTCAGCGGTCAGCGCACCACTTTCGATGCCAGAAAGATCACCCTGCACGACAAGCTGCAAACCAAACTGATCGGCAACCTGATCAAGGGCGGTGCGCAGATCCCCGGCGGCGACCGTTACCGGCTGTGCGGTGTCAGATGCGGTTTGCGCCAAGGCGTGCGGGACCGATGCAATCATCAGTGTGGCAAACAGTGTCGTCGTGCCCAAAAGACGGGACATTCCGAATTTTCTGGTTTCCCCAAAAGTCACGATATTCAAGTTCGAACCCCTTCGCATGAGAATAATAATGCAAATCACTATTATCTTCATGACGAACACCGCCGCGAAATGAGGAGGTGAAATTTTCTATTTTTTTGAAATTATTCTGAACCCGCCCGGAACAGCGCGGTCCGTAAGACCATAGGCCGCAAGAATGGCACCGTAGGCCCCGTCCGGTTTGGTCAGATCGAAGCTGCCCGAAACAGTGATATCGCCCAAGCGCGGATCGCGCACGAAGCTGATACCGTCCATCAAAGGCGAAAGACGGGCAAACAACTCATCAATCGGCATGTCATTGACCACCCAACGACCATCGCGCCACGCGCCAACCCGATCCAATGCCACCATACCGTAATGCATGTCGCCATCCGCATCCTGCCAGGATGCCCGCCCGGCAGTCAGGCGGGCGAGTTTTGTAGTGCGGCTTTCAAGATTGACCGTGCCTTCGGATACCTCGACCCGGACATGCCCACCCCATTTGGAGGCGCTGAATGCCGTGCCAACCGCCGTTGCCGTCAGTTTGTTCAGATGAATACGAAGCGGTCTTGTGCTGTCCTTGGCGACTTCGATGAATACACCGCCTTCAAGGACGGTCAAATCACGGTACTGATCGCCATAGGCCAAGGCAACACGCGTGCCCGGCTCCATCCAGATGCGTGATCCATCTGATAGTTCATGCACTTCACCGACAACACCAGAAGTGCTGGCCGCAATCAGGTCGGCATCAGGTTGAAACGCGGAATAACCCCAAAGGCCCACCAGCAACAGAATGGTAAAAATCGCCAACATCGGACGGGCGCGGCGTTTGGCCGATCGCATGCCCGGCAGGCGACTGTTGCCGCCTTCAAGCGCACCCAATCGTTCCAGATCACGCCGGACGGCTTCGCTATCAAAGCCGGTGTTATCACCCGGTTTGCGCGATCCGATCGAAAGGTCTTCATCGTCTGAAAATTCTGCTGCGGCGATTTCCATGCCCTGCCATGTCTGGCGCGCCCGGATCAGGCGTGCAGGGTTTTTCGGATCCGCCGCCTGCCAGTGTTCAAAGGCGATTTCTTCAGCGGCACATAGTTGCACATCATCAAGGCGTACAGCCCAGTAATCGGCAATGTCGTCATTGCTTTGGCAGTCGTCGGGATAGCGGAATTCGGTCATGGCAGTGTCGTTACCCGGCTTCTGACGGAGGGGGCTGTTGTAGGTTTGACGAACGGGCCGTGCAAAAGAGGATGTTTAATTTTCATGGCGCGCCAGCACCTGTTTGCAATGTCCGAGCGCCTGACGCAAATGCTTTTCGACCATATTGCGACTGATCCCAAGTTGTTCGGCCACTTCCACGGTACTCAGATGATCGCGCTTGCACAGCAAGAACACCTCGCGACAGCGCGGCGGCAGATCATCAATCGCACGTCGGATGATCTCAAGCCGCTGGCGATCTGAACTGATCTGTTCGGGGGTGACGGACTGGCTGCCGGCGCCATCCATCTCGCTGATTTCAGCCGGGTCGGTGAATTCAACCGGATTGCGATTGTGACGACGCACGGCATCAATTGCCAGATTGGTCGCCATGCGCATCAGAAAGGCCGGCGGATTGGCAATGTCAGCCGGGTCAATATCGCGATGGCGCAGTTGCACATAAAGATCCTGCAACACATCCTGGCTTTCGTCGCGTGCCGGCAGATATTTCTGCACCTGTCGCAACAAACGGTCATGATATTGCTGATAAAGACTATCCCAGGAACGGTCACAGACCGCCATAGCTGCACATCCAGAATTCGATAATGATAACTGTTATCATTATCGTTTATGCTTATAGGCAATCCTGACCATACGTCAATTCAAAAAGCATAGGCCCCTTCGACCATTCCCCGTGGGAAAGTCCCGGGATTGAAAACCAGCATCGCTATCTGACAATCTTGCTGTGTTGGCCACACAACAACTGCCGATTTAAGCTCAACTCTGTGGCGGACCTATTCCAATGACAGAATGGCGAGTCCCGGCACAGAAACCCCACATGCGGCCTCAGAACGGCATTATTTCGCACCCTATTCATCGGAAAAACCCGCCCATAACCTACTCTAAAGAATAGGATCTTACTGTTTATCTGTCGTATAAATTAGATTTCGCTCGACAAGAGGATATTTTACTTATAGTTGTTACTATAGCTTTATCACTAATTGCGAACTTTACACGTAGTAAACCATCGCCACTTTCCAGGTAGGAAATCCAATGGCACTCAACATTATATCCAACTATGCGGCAAATGTTGCGCATCGCAACTTGTCTGCTTCTGACGAGATGGCGACCCGTTCGCTGTCGAAACTGTCTTCTGGTACCCGTGTTGTTTCTGCACGTGACGATGCGGCCTCCATGGCCATCGGTGCGCGTTTGAACGCAACCACCCAGGCTCTCAAAACAGCAAGCGTTAACGTTGGCCAGGCCAACTCGATGCTCCAGATCGCTGATGGCGGTATGGCAACCATTGATGATGTTCTCGTTCGTATGAAGACCCTGGCTGTCCAGGCATCCTCTGGCAACCTTTCAGATACCGAACGCGGTTTCCTCAATGACGAATTCGTCCAACTGCGTGACGAAATCGACCGGATCGCGTCTTCGACCAACTTCAATGGCATTCAACTGCTTGGCGATGGGGGTGATGTTGCAATCAATCTCACACCTGCCACCAACAATGAAGCGCTCACGCCCGCTTTCGGTTTTGACCGGTTCGCGATCACGGACAACAATTACTGGGCACAGGACGCAGCTGCAGATGGTGTCGACGATAACGGTTTAGAGATAAGAATTAACGAAGGTTCCGGCGAGCAGGTCATCATGACTGTACTTACCGCGATTGATGGCTCTATCGAGCGGACCCAGTCAATTGATATCACCGATTTTGCCGCGACCGGCGGGTCACGATCCATTGCTGCTGGCGAGAACACGGTGCTCAATTTTGATGAGCTGGGTCTTTCAATTACGGTAAACACCAACTTCTCCGACACCGTTGATTATGTTAGGGCTGGTACCGCAGGTTCCAATGATTTCGGCTTTGGTTCGGTTAACACCGATTTCATGGGAACTGGCGTCGACACATCCGCCGGTCAGCTCTTTTTCATGGAAGAGGACTCGGGCCAGCAGCTTTCCGACACAATTGAGTTCCAGGTCGGTGGCGGCAACACCGCCAATGATCGTCTTTCGATTAATTTGAGCGCAGTTGATTCTGCGGTACTGGGATCATCTGGTATCGGTCAGGAAACGCTCGAGGATCTGGGTGCTAATGCGATTAACACTGCTGCTGGCGCCCAGAACGCAGTCGAAGTCGTAACGCGTGCGATTGACGACTTGCAGCGCGCCCGTGCCGCAATCGGTACCTCCCAGAACCGTCTGGACTTTGCCGCCCAGAACCTTGCATCGACGCAGGAAAATACGGAATCGGCGCGTTCCACCCTGCTTGATCTGGATGTTGCCGCCGAAATGACGGCCTTTACATCCAAACAGATTCTGGTTCAGTCCGGTGTTGCCATGCTGGCCCAAGCCAACCAGATGCCGCAAAACCTGCTGCGGTTGCTGCAAGGCTAACGGACCAAATCCGACAAACTTTTTGACGTGCCTACCTGTTGCAACAATGGCCCGAACGAAAATCGTTCGGGCCATTGATTTTAGGCGGATCTAAGATCGAAAGACGATCCTGTATCAGTCTTCAAAATGGCCCTTGGCGGCAAAACCACCGCCCTGATAAATCACAGCCGGGTCTTTGCGATCTTCGGGCGGGAAAGCAGCCTCGATCTCGGCACGGAACTGTTCGGAGCTGTCTTGCGGTTTCCAGCCAAGGAAGTCCGCGTGATCATTGCTCCACCATTTCGATTTGTTGTCCGACACCCCGTACATCACGAGATTGCCGGTCATCGGGGCGTTAAAGATCGCCTTCATCAACGAGATAAAATCACGCGGGCTCATCCAGGTGGACAGCATCCGGCGATCCTTTGGATTTTCAAAACAGGACCCAATGCGCACCGAGACGGTTTCAACATCGAACTTGTCGAAATAGTAGCTCGCCATCGCCTCGCCGTAACATTTCGTCACGCCATAAAGGCTATCGGGGCGCTGTGCGGATGTGTCATCAAGCTTGGTCGTGCGTTTGTGAAAACCAATCGCATGGTTGGAGCTGGCAAACATGATGCGCTTGACGCCGTTCTGACGCGCGCCTTCATAAAGGTTATAGGTGCCCGCAAGATTGGCCTGAAGCAGGTCATCAAAGGCGGCCTCGATTGAAATGCCGCCAAGATGAATGATGCCATCGACATCCTTGGTCAGCTCGATCACGGCCGCACGATCCGACAGATCGCATTGCACGACTTCTTCGTTTGGGCCAGCCGGGTCCATTGGGGAAATGTCAGACAGGCGAATGACATCGGCATAGCCCTTAAGCCCTTCGCGGCAGATCTTGCCAAGGTTTCCACCGGCACCGGTGATCAGCAAACGTTTCATAATTATCCTCTTTGGTATCGATTTTTCCTGCAATCAACTACCCCCGAACACAAGGTTCGGAAGCGTCAATGAAATCGCAGGAATATAGGTTGTCAGCAAAAGGGCTGTCAGGATCGCCAGATAAAACGGCCAGATCGTCTGAACGGCCTTTTCGATTTTTACCCCGCCAATCGCACAGCCGACAAACAGGCACGATCCCACAGGCGGTGTACACAGACCAAGGCCCAAATTCATCATCAAAACCATGCCGAACTGGATCGGGTCCATGCCGAACTGCATGGCAAGCGGCAGGAAGATCGGCGTGCAAATCAGGATGAGGGCCGCCATATCCATGATCATGCCGGCAACCAGCAACATGACGTTGATCAGCAACAGCACCATGATCGGATTATCGGTAATGCCGGTGATCGCATCGGCCAGGGCATCAGGCACCTGATAGAACGCCAGCATATACCCATAGGCCGACGCACAACCGACCAGCAGCATCACAAGGGCGGTCGTCTTGGCCGATTGTTTGACCGCGGCGATAAAACCGGCCCAGCTCAGTTCACGATAGACCAACCCGGTAATGATCAGCGCATAGGCGACACCGATGGCCCCTGATTCGGTTACGGTGAACACACCGCTCAAGACACCCCCGACAATAATGACGGCGGTAAAGAAGCCCGGCAGTGCGCGGACCGCCGTACGCCAAACCACAGCCCAACCCGGGAACGGCTCCGCCGGATAGCCGTGCTTGATCGCAACCAACCAGGTCGCAAGCCCGAGCAAAAGGCACATGATAATGCCCGGCACCACACCGGCCATGAACAGTTTGGAAATCGAAATGCCGCCACCGGCCGCCACCGCATACAGGATCATGTTGTGGCTGGGCGGGATCATAATCCCGGCGATTGATGAGGTCACGGTGACGTTGACCGCATAATCCGCACGGTAGCCTTCCTTTTTCATCACCGGGATCAGGATCGAGCCAAGGGCCGACGTATCGGCCACAGCAGAACCGGAAATGCCGCCAAACAGCATCGATGAAAACACATTCACAATGCCAAGGCCGCCGCGGCGACTGCCGACAAGGGCGGTCGCAAATTGCACAAGCCTGGTCGCAATCCCGCCGTGAAGCATCAGTTCACCGGCAAAAATAAAGAACGGAATGGCCAGCAGCGAAAAGGCCGAGATCCCCGATCCGATGCGCTGAAACGCAATCAGGGTCGGAAGGCCTTCGACAAAGAACGCGCCAAGGGCGGCAATGCCAAGTGCGATGGCAACGGGCATGCCAATCAGAATACCAATGGCAAACACGCCCAGAAGAATGGTCATGCCCATGTTATTTCACGTCCTCGTTCAGCAAATCATCATGGTAAATGCGGGCCTGGGAAATGGTTTTCCACCGCGCCGCGATCTTGAGGATATGAACCACGCTGTAAAACATGATCCCCGCACCGCACACCGCCATCGGCACGGACCGCAAGCCATCAGAAATATGAATGATCGGCATGGTCTTGGCCCAGTTAAACGCAACCAGATCCATCGCCCCAAGCAGCATCCAATAGCCAAACCAGGCCGACGCGCCATACCCGATGGCCGCAACAATGGCGGCCATTTTCGGCGGCAATGCATCGCGGAAAAAGGAAACGGAAAGATGGCTGTTGTCGCGGATGCCAGCAGCTGCGACCGGAAAGGTAATCAGCACAATCAGAATAAGCGAAACCTGTTCGACCCAGGTCGGTGTTTCATTGAGAACATAACGCCCGAACACCAGCCAGGCGAAACTCGGGATCAGTGCGACAAGGGCCAAACCACCAATCAGGTTCAGCACCCCGGCAATCCCGCCGCCCAAGCGATCAATCACATTAACAAAACGAGAAAACATCTACGCGCTACCAGAAACAGATAAACGACGAACATACTAAGCGCGGCCAAAAAGAAGGGCGACGATATTATCGCCGCCCTTCAGATATTTAAGGCCTTATTTCTGCGCGTCCTGGATCGCCTTGACCAGATCGGCAAGATCCGGGTTGGCTTTCAGGAAGTTGTCATAGACCGGCTGCATGGCATCCTGGAAAGCCTGCTTGTCGGCGATCTCGTTGACTTCGATACCGGCGGCAATCACTTTTTCCTTGGACTGCTCTGCACGATCAGCCCATGCGGCACGCTGTACGGTCACCGATGCTTCAGCTGCTTCGTGGACGATTTTCTTTTCCTCGTCCGACAGGCTGTCATAAAGCGCCTTGTTCATGCACAGGCATTCCGGAAGGATCAGGTGCTGGGTGACGGAATAGTATTTCGCCGCCTCAAAATGGCCGGAGCTGTCATAAGACGGGTAGTTGTTTTCCGCACCGTCAATCACGCCGGTTTTCAGCGACTGATAGACCGAGCTATAGGCCATCGGGGTCGCGTTACCGCCAAGCGCATCAACCATCTGAACATAAAGATCGTTGCTCATGACGCGGAATTTCAAACCGTCAAGGTCAGCCGGGGTATTGATCGGACGCTTGGAGTTATAGAACGAACGCGCACCAGAGTCATACCAACCGAGCGGCTGCAGGCCAGCTTCGATCAGGCCATCGGCGATCTGCTGACCAGCCGGGCCATCCATGACGTCATGCATGGCATCGACGCTTTTGAAGATGAAAGGCAGTGAGACAACGTTGGCTTCGGGGGCGACTTCACCCAGCGGGCCGAGGTTGAAAACAGCCCAGTCCAGACCGCCAAGGCGGACCTGCTGGATCGCATCAGGCTGATCGCCCAGAACGCCGCCGTGGTAAACCTTTGCTTCCAGATCGCCACCGGTCTTTTCATTGATCAGCTTGGCAAATTCTTCCATGCCGGTCGAAACCGGGTATTCCGGTGGATGAATGTTCCAGCCGCGCCATTCCTTGGCCTGCGCACCGGATGCCAGCGCCACCGACACGGCAGCCGCCGCAATCGTCAGCGTTGTGGTTTTGATAAACTTGTTCATTTCAGGTCCTCCCAGACAATCTGTTGTCTATTTCATTGAAGCATTTTGCCCTTTTGGGTCTTGTTCTTATCATTTAATCCTACAATTCAGCACTTGTAAACATAACTGTAAGATTTGTTAACAACTAAGTTGCGAACGGCATCAAATTCCCGATCACCGATTGCAGTTTTAGCGTCCCATTCTGTCGCCCGGCAGGCGACCCTGCCGGGAAATAACAAGTCATATGTCGCGTTGGCGACCCGCCATCAGGCAGCGCGAAGGGCCGCGTCGCCATAGGCCTTGCGGATCACATCGGCCAGCATGTCATGTTCCGCATCGGTCAAATCGGTCAGCGGGCTGCGCACCGGGCCGGTATCGCGCCCGATCACCCGCATGCCCGCCTTGACGATGGAAACGGCGTAGCCCTTTCCACGATTGCGGATATCCAAATACGGATAGAAAAATTCGGTCAGTGCGCGGCTCATCGCGGCGTCATCGTCACGGCCCAGCGCGTCATAGAAATCAAGCGCCTGTTGCGGCAGGAAGTTAAAGATCGCCGATGAATAGGTTGTCACCCCGGCTGCCTTGTAGGCCTTGGCAAAAACCTCGGCTGTCGGCATGCCGCCGATATAGGACAGGCGATCCCCGATCACGGTGCAAACCTTGGTGACCATTTCGATATTGCCATGACCATCCTTGAACCCGACCAGGTTCGGGCAGACGTCACATAGCTTGGCGAGTGTTTCAGCCGTAATGATCGAATTGTCGCGGTTATAGACAATCACGCCGATATCAACCGCATCACACACCGCCTTCACGCGGGCAAACAGGCCTTCCTGTTCGGCACCGACCAGATATTGCGGCAACAGCAAAAGACCATCTGCACCGGCGTCCTCGCAGGCCTTGGCAAGCTCAACCGCCATTGCCGTGCCATATCCGCACCCGGCAATGATCGGAGTATCGCCCGCAACTTCCTTGGCCGCGCGCACGGTTTCGACCACCTCGGCCGGGGTCAGGGAAAAGAATTCCCCGGTGCCACCGGCGGCAAACAGGGCGGTTGCCGGATATTGCGACAGCCAGCCGACATGCGTGCGATAGGTCGCAAGATCAAGCGCGCCTTCGGCATCAAAAGGCGTCACCGGAAAAGAAAGCAACCCGGCGCCAATCGCCTTTTTCATCTCTAGATAGTGCATCAAGCGTCCCTAATGTCTGAATACGTCAAATAACTATGACGATTCTATAAATTCATCATATCACTTTGTCAAACATAATACTCAGACTTTTTGAAATCGCCGTAAACCGCAAAAAACAGGGATTTCTTGAGCATTCCGACAATGTACGACTTTGGAATGAATCAGGAAGATCTGGTTGATTTCACCGAATCGCGGCAATTGGTATGATGACTTTGGCAACAAAGCCCGCTAGGCTCTGGCGACCAAATCAATTGCCACAAACAAGAAGACCGGGAATGACTGATATCACCGCCGCCAGCCGCATCCTTGCCGATGCCTTTACCACCCACACCCTGATTGATCCCCTGCCTGCTGACATTGCGCCCAAAAACTTTGAGGAGGCCTATGCCATTCAGGACGCCACCCTTGCCGAGGTCGGCATTGCGCAGGCGGGCTGGAAGCTTGCTGTTGCGACCCGTGCGGCACAGGAAAAGATCGGTGCCGATGGCCCGCTGGTGGGGCCGTTGCTGGATGGCCGTATTCTTGGCGATGGCGCGACGCTGACCACCAAGGACATCCATTTCCCCAATATCGAGGCGGAAATCGCGGTTGTCATGGACAGCACCCCTGCCCCGGATGCGACATCAAGCGACATCCTTGATCATATCAAAAGCATGCATCTGGCAATCGAGATTGCGGATCGCCGCTATCACGACAAGCAGGACCCGATCCAGACGTTGGCCGACCTGAATTCGACCAGTCACTTCATCCTGGGTGCTGAAATTGACGGTTGGCGCGATCTTGGTTTTATCGGCGGCAAAGTCACCACCAAAAGTGACGGTGAAGTCCTTGCCAGCAATGATGATCCGGATGCCTGGCCAGAGATCTTTGGCGGGCTTGAATATCTGGTCGGGTTCCTTGCCAAACGTGGCAAAAGCCTTAAAGCAGGTGATGTGATCACCACCGGTGCCTGCGCCCTTCCGACCATTACGCCGCATGGCAAGATCGAGGCGATCTTTGAGGGGCTTGGTACTGTGACGGCTGAAATCAAAAAGGTCTGATCAAACCGACCCCAAAGAAAAAGGCCATGCAGATTTCCCTGCATGGCCTTTTTGGTTTTAGCAGACCTCTTAGCGGGGTTGCGCGCGGCGCTCGCTATTTTCGCGGAACTTGGTCACCGGCACACCGGGCACTTCAACGCGCAGCTTGACCAGCTTCCCGGCATGCGGGAACTCAGCACGCTTTTCCGGGCTATAGCCTTCCTGATGGCTGGTGACATACAGCGTTTTCATGTCCGGCCCGCCAAAGCACGGCATGGTCGGATTGGGCATTGGCATCGGGATTGATTTCAAAAGCGTCCCGTCGGGGGCAAAGCGGTTAAGATTGCCCGCCGACACACCCGCCGACCAATAGCATCCTTCAGCATCCACAGCGCCGCCATCCGGACGGCCAAGCCGATCATTGAGATCAAGATAACGCGTGCAATTGGAAATATTGCCGGTGGCAACATCAAAATCCCAGCGATTGACCCACGGCCCGCGTGAGTCGGAATGATACATTTTCGATCCGTCACCGGACCAGGCAATACCGTTGGAAATCTTGAAACCGGTTGCCTTTTCCTCGATCTTGCCATCGGCCGTAATGCGATAGAGCGAGGCAATTGGCATCTTTTCAGGATTGTCATCCATGGTGCCGACCCAGAACGCGCCATCCGGGCCGATCTTGCCATCATTGGTGCGGCTGTTGATCCCGTCTTCAATGCGACACAGCGGCGCACGCGCATCGGTTTTCGGATCAAGGAAAAGGATATCCTTACGCAGGGCCACGATAATGCGGCCCTGATCGGTCAGCCCGAAACAGCCAAGCTCGCTGTCAAAGGTCCATGTTTTGCGAAGGCCCGTGGCAACATCAAGCGCGTGCAGTTTGCAATTAAGGATGTCTGTCCAGTAAAGCCGATTGTTGGCCGCATCCCAATTGGGGCATTCCGCCAACGTGAAAGTCTCATCACTGAGAATTTCCGGCTGATACATTACACCACCGGTCATCGCACACTCCCAAATTCATATGATTAATTTTTGTTGTGTCTGGTTTGCCAGTCCGGGGCCCTGTTCGTCAACAGGATTTGTGCCCGCCCGTCCCCGTATCCGTCAGGCCGGGCAGCACATCTGATTACTTGTCGCGGGCGTGATCGGTGACGCGTTGACGGGCCTGATGCAGGTGATAGCGCATCATCAATTCGGCACTATTGCCATCATGACCAAGGATCGCATCATAGATCTGGCGGTGTTCGGAAAGCACCTTTTGCGCACGTTCGGCAGAGCCCCCGCGTGTGATATTAAGCGCCACACGCATGGATTTCGACATTACTTCATGCAGGGAATTCAGGATGGTCACGAAAATCTCGTTGCCGCTGGCACGGGCAATCGCCATGTGAAAGGCCAGATCGGCCTTATCGGCAATATCACCGGCCGATACCCCGTCTTCGAGCAGTTTAAGCGCATTTTCAATTTCGCGATGATGGCGGGGGCTGGCGCGTTCGGCGGCCATGCGGGCCGTTGTGCCTTCAATCGCGGAACGTGCCTCAAAGCAGCGCAGAAGCCCCGCGACATCACTGACACCACCAAACTCGATCAGGCCTTGTGGCGGGCGTTTTTTAACAAACGACCCAACCCCCTGGCGGGCATAGACCAGCCCATCAGATTGCAGTTTACGCAAAGCTTCGCGCACAACCGGGCGCGACACGCCAAAGGACGCACAGATTTCATTTTCCGAGGGCAGCTTGGCACCTTCGGCAAGGTTGCCCGAGATGATCTGTTCAAGGATCTGACCATAAAGCTGATCGGCAAGCTTTTCGCGCTTCTGAACCCTTAAAAGCAATTCCGACATCCGTCCCCCGGACTTGTTATCTTGTAAAACTTACTTGTAAGTTTTTATCGATAAACTTCTGGTCGGTAAAGCCTTTGCCGATCTGCCCGCCGTTTCGGATCAATCCACCAGCGAATAGTCGCGGTTGCCCGGTTTGCCGAAAACCTCGTCCTCGTCGACCAAGCCGTTATCGGGTGTCTCAAGCAAGGTCGGGATCAGCGTCATGGTCCCGGTCAGCGTCTGGTTGTTATCAAGCACGACAAGATCGCCGAGTTCCTTGAATTCCGGACGGTTATGAACGTTTGGCACGTGGGAGACCGGCTCGACACAGAATGTCTTGCCGTCTTCGGGGATATAGAATTGCACGTTTGACAGGCTGTCGCTTGCCAGCATCTTCACACTGTAACCGGCATCCTGCCAGACCATATCGGCTTCAAGGTGCCAACCGGCATAATGGGCATCAAGTGCCAGGTTATGACGGATCATGCGGCCATTGGAAAAATCGCGGCCCAGATCAATCACCGTGCGCGCGGTCGGCAGCATATCCTCGTCGGTTGCGAAACTGTCAGAGGCAATAAAGGCGACCGAAACATCTTCGCCACCCGGGAACCAGGGGTGTAAACCAATACCATAGGGCATCGGTGTTCGGCCCAGATGACGCACACCGATTTCGATGGTCACATCCCCCTCGGTGACCTTGATTTCCTGCCAGGCGACATAGACAAAGCCGCTTTGCGTATCGTCATGTTTGTGATTGAAGCGCAGCGTATCAACCGTCGGGCGTTCGATCTGCCATTCCGAAGATCGGCCAAAGCCGTGAATGGCATGCGGGCTGGGTGGGCGGTTGGCCGGGACCTTGACGATGCGGCCATCAAATTCGAACTCGGCAAAGGCCAGTCGGTTGGCAAACGGCACCATCGGGAAACAGCCCAAATTTGAAGGATTGCCCGATGCAATCGCCTCCGGGGTGACCGGACGCAACAAATTGATAATGCCCTTGCCATCCGGGCGGATCCAGTCAATCCGCGATATCGCCCCGCCCTCTGGGACAATTCCGATCTGAAAAGGACCACTGTTCCAACGGTATTCAGGTTCGCCTTTTTTGGCCATTCCTGTGTGCCTCAAATCCAACCAAAATCATATGATGACTTTACAGAACCACTATCGTTCGATTAATTGAAGATGGTAACTGTAATGGCGCAAACAAAGATTAACGCCAACCCGCCATTTTTTATCTGGTTGTTTTACACCGGAATTATCGGATACGCAAAATGAACAAACCCCGTGTGTCGGCCGCCCCGCGCAAAGTATCACTGACCGAAAAGGTCATTGCCAGCCTGCGCCAAGAGATCGAAAGCGGGCAACGCGAACCCGGAAGCAAATTGCCGACCGAACCGGTTCTGACCGAACAGTTTGGCGTCAGCCGCACCGTCATCCGCGAAGCAATTGCCGCCCTTAAGGCCGACGGGTTGCTGGAGCCGCGTCAGGGTGCCGGGGTGTTTGTTCTGTCACCGCAAACGCGGGCCAATGATAAATCGATCTTTGCGGTTGATTACGCACAAGTGTCCGACGTTCTGGAAATTCTTGAATTGCGCATGGCGGTCGAGATCGAGGCGGCCGGGCTTGCCTGCACGCGAGGCTCTGTTGCGCAGCAAACCAAGATTTACGAGGCGATGGCCAAAATGGAACGCGCCCTTGAAAAGGGCGAGCCGACCGAACAGGCCGATTTCGAATTTCACAGCGCGATTGCGTCTGCCACCAACAATCGCCGCTTTGCCGAGTTCCTCGAACATCTGGGCGACAAAACCATCCCGCGCGCGCAATTGCGCCGTCGCCCGCCCGAGGCCGAAGACCAAAAGGCCTATATGCAGATGATCACCGGTGAACATCGCCGGATTTATGATGCGATTGCCGCGCGCGACGAAGATACCGCCCGCAAGGCGATGCGCGATCACCTCAGCCAAAGCCAGACCCGCTATCAGAAACTTCTGACCCAGCGGTAAGCGGCACTAAACCGCAATCGCCTGTGCCAGGATCGCCATATCCTTAATGACGATATCAGCACCCGCGTCATAAAGTCGCTGGCTGGCGGTTTGGGGATCATCGGCATAATGCCCGCCGCCGACAAAGCCGATGCATTTCATGCCCGCCGCCCGTGCCGCCGTCACCCCGGCAACAGAATCTTCGATCACGATGGCATCACCCGGGGCATATCCCATGGCATTGGCCGCATGCAGGAAAAGATCCGGGGCCGGCTTGCCGTTTTCAACGAAATCCGCGCTATAGACACGCCCGTCAAACCATGGGCCAAGGCCCGTGACCTGCATGGTTTTTTCAAGCCGTTCGACAGAACTGCTTGATGAAATACAAAAGGCAATATCGCGTGCCTGAAGGACGGTCAGGACGGTTTCGATCCCGTCAATCTTGGTCAGGTCGCGGTCATAGCGGTCAAACAGCATTTTATAGTAATACGGTTTGAATTCTGCACTGACATCGCGGCCCGTCTGGGTTTTGATATATTCAATCGGTGCGGAACTTGATCGTCCGGTAAATCGGTCCGATACGTCGCGCAGACTGAGCGGCGCGTTAAAATGATCCAGGACATCGACAAGCGTTGCCAGCGAGATCGGTTCGCTATTGACCAGAACGCCGTCACAGTCAAACAGGACAACACGACAGGCGTCAAACAGACCTTGGATCTCTGACGCTGACGTTACGATACCGGCCCCGACATCATCGGTCGGGCCTTGGACATTGTTTCCTCGGGCCATGTTGAACCTGGCTTGTGTGATTTATGTTATCGCTACAGCGTAGCTAAGAGATAAGTTCAGCGTCAACAAAAATGAACATTTGACCAATTAATGAACTTTTGATCAACTCAGGCAAAATTGAGCTCAAAACAGACGAACCAACAGCCCAAACAAAAGATCACCCGGCATCGGAGAAACCCCGAAAAGCCAGGGGATATGCGGAGGAGTACCCGATCATGAGTCCCACTTACCCCTGTTTTGTCGGTGTCGATGTCGGCACCGGAAGTGCGCGCGCCGGCGTGTTTGACGCCAATGGCAAATTGCTTGGCAGTGCCGCACACGCGATTGCAATGAACCGCCCGAAACCCGATTTCGTCGAACAGGATTCTGAAAATATCTGGCAGTCGGTCTGTCAGTCGGTGCGGGATGCCATGGCCAAATCCGGGGTCCCTGCGCAAAAGGTCGCGGCCATCGGGTTTGATGCCACCTGCTCGCTCGTGATCCGCGATCAGGACAACAAACCACTGGGTGTCACCCCCAATGGTGCGGACAACTGGGATGTGATTGTCTGGATGGATCACCGCGCTGTGCGCGAGGCCGAGGAATGCACCGCCACCGGCGCCAAGGTGCTGGAATATATCGGCGGCACCATGTCACCCGAAATGGAAATCCCCAAATTGATGTGGCTGAAACGCCATCACAATGCCGCCTGGCAGAAAATGGGTGCGGCGTATGATCTGGCCGATTTCCTGTCATTCCGCGCAACTGGCAGCAACGCCCGGTCCTGCTGCACGGTGACGTGTAAATGGACCTACCTTGCCCATCAGGATGAACCGTGGGATCGCGATTTCTTGAAAAAAATCGACATGGAAGACCTGAATGACAAGATCAACATGCATGACAGCGCGCTTGCGGTTGGTGAATTGATCGGGTCCCTTTCCGAACAGGGGGCGGCCGACCTTGGCCTGACGACGGATTGCGTGGTCGGGGCTGGCCTGATTGATGCCCATGCCGGAGCGCTGGGTACCCTTGGTGAATATCTTGATGGCAACCTTGATCAGCATTTTGCCATGATCGCAGGGACTTCGACATGCCATATGGCGCTATCGACGGAACCGCGCTTTATCAAGGGTGTCTGGGGCCCCTATTTCGGGGCGATTGCCCCGAACCTTTGGCTTAATGAAGGCGGGCAGTCGGCGACCGGTGCGTTGCTGGATCACATCGTTGCCATGCATCCGTTTTCCCATGACATGGGCCGCGATGCCCACAAGCTTGCCGGTGAAAAACTGATGCCGATGATGGCGGAAAAAACCGATCTGGCGCCGCGCCTGCATGTCCTGCCAGATTTCCATGGCAACCGATCGCCGCTGGCCGATCCGGAGGCGCTTGGCGTGATTTCCGGCCTGACACTGGATCAAAGCGAGGAGAGCTTCCTGAAGCTTTATTGGGCGACTGCGTGCGCGATTGCCTATGGCACGCGCCATATCATCGATGCGATGAATGATACCGGCTATGACATCACCCACATCCATCTGAGCGGCGGGCACACCGCCAGCAAGGTATTGGTGAAACTCTATGCCGACGTCACCGGCTGCACGGTTGTGATGTCTGATTGCGAGGAGCCGGTGCTGCTGGGATCGGCGATGCTGGCCGCAGGTGCGCTTGATGCGGAAGGTGGGCTTGCCCGGGCCGCGCGCCAGATGGCCGGCAAGGAAACCGCCCATGCGCCCGATCCATCAGCCAAGGCAGATCATGATCGCAGATACGCGATTTTCCATCAGATGCACGCCCACCGTCAGAGCCTTGATAGCATGAGCAAAACCTGATTTTTGCCTGCCCAAAAGTTCGATATCTACGCCGTTCGTGCGGGTTTGGCGCGGCGCACCCTATCCAAAAGGCGCTTGACCTTATTGGGGGTTGCGGTCAAAACAAAAGGGCCGATGCAAACGCATCGGCCCTTTCTTTCGCACGCGCAACGGCGGGGTCGGGGGATCATGCAGATTAGAGCCTTGATGTTCTATATCTGCACCGTCACGGCGCGATGCCGTTTAAGGCCAGCCTTTTGATCAAGGCTGGCCTTAAATTTTATTCAGCCGGATGTTCGTGGGCGGCCTGGACTTCGTCCTTTTTCTTCCGGTTCTTGGCAAAGGTGCCAACAATCAGAACAAAGAACAGCGGCACGAAGAAGATCGCAAGCACGGTTGCCGCAATCATCCCGCCCATCACACCGGTACCCACGGCCACACGGGCCCCGGCACCGGCACCGGTCGAAATCGCCAGTGGCACGACACCAAGGGTAAAGGCCATCGACGTCATGATGATCGGACGCAGACGCTGACGGGCGGCCTCGACTGTTGCCTCAAGAAGCCCCATGCCCTGGTCATAAAGTTCGCGGGCGAACTCGACAATCAGGATGGCGTTCTTGGCCGACAAACCAATCGTGGTCAGGATGGCCACCTGGAAATAGACGTCATCGGGCAGACCACGCAGCATCGCTGCGATCACCGCACCAAGGACACCCAGCGGCACGACCATCATCACCGAAATCGGAATGGCCCAGCTTTCATACAGCGCTGCCAGACACAGGAAGACGACGATCATCGACAGGGCATACAATGCCGGTCCCTGTTCGCCCGCTTCACGTTCTTCATAGGACAGTCCCTGCCATTCAAGGCCGATACCGCCCGGAAGCTTGTTTACCAGTTCCTGCATTGCGTTCATCGCGTCACCCGATGCCACACCCGGGGCGGCAGAGCCCTGAATGTTGAGCGAGGACAGACCGTTGAAGCGTTCCAGACGCGGTGATCCATATGTCCATTCACTTGTCGAGACAGCCGAAATCGGCACCATCTCGCCCATCTGGTTGCGGACATACCAGTAATCCATGTCTTCGGGCATCATGCGGTATTTGGCATCTGCCTGCATATAGACGCGCTTGACCCGGCCGTTTTCGATGAAGTCGTTGACGTAGCTTGAGCCCCAGGCCGCGGCCAATGTCTGGTTGATATCAGCAATGCTCACGCCAAGGGCGCTTGCCTTTTCCTGATCAATATTGACGTTTAGCTGCGGGGTATCATTCAGCCCATTCGGACGCACACCAACAAGACGCGGGTCCTGTGATGCCATGCCCAAAAGCTGGTTACGGGCCGCAATCAGGGCATCGTGACCAATGCCACCGCGGTCCACAAGCTGCAGATCAAAGCCGTTCGCGGTACCAAGTTCGATAATCGCCGGTGGTGCAAAGGCAAAGACCATGGCTTCACGGATACCCGCAAACGCGCCATAGGCACGGCCAATCACCGCATCAACCGATTGATCCGGACGGGTACGTTCCGACCAGTCTTTCAGGTTCACGAAAGCAATACCGGCGTTCTGGCCACTCCCGGCGAACGAGAAGCCGGCAACCGTGAACAGACCATCGATGTTTTCCGCCTCGTTCTCCATGAAGTGTGTTTCAAGCTTCTTGAGAACATCCACGGTGCGTTCCTGAGACGCGCCAGCCGGAAGCTGAACCATGGCAAACATGATGCCCTGATCTTCTTCTGGCAGGAACGATCCCGGCAGACGGCCAAACAGCGCAACCAGCGCCGCGACAAGAATGCCGTAGACGAACAGATAGCGCCATTTGCGGTTCACGACATGGCCAACACTGCCTTGATAGAAGTTGTTGGTCTTATCGAACCCACGGTTAAACCAGCCAAACGGGCCTTTCTTCTTGCTCGGATCTTCGTGACCGGGCTTAAGCATGGTCGCACAAAGGGCCGGGGTCAGAACAATTGCCACAACCACCGAAAGCGCCATGGCCGAAACGATCGTGACCGAGAACTGACGATAAATCGCCCCCGTAGACCCGGCAAAGAACGCCATCGGCACAAACACGGCTGACAGCACCAAGGCAATACCGATCAGCGCGCCAGTAATCTGGCCCATGGATTTTCGCGTTGCTTCGCGTGGCGGAAGACCGTCTTCGTGCATCACACGTTCGACGTTTTCCACCACAACAATCGCGTCATCAACCAGAAGGCCGATTGCCAGCACCATGGCAAACATGGTCAGCGTATTAATCGAATAGCCAAAGGCGGCAAGGATCCCGAAGGTCCCAAGCAAGACAACCGGCACGGCAATCGTCGGAATAAGCGTTGCCCGCCAGTTTTGCAGGAACAGGAACATCACCAGGAAGACGAGGACAATCGCCTCGAACAGGGTATGGACCACTTCCTCGATCGACACTTCGACAAACGGCGTCGTGTCATAGGGATAGACGATCTCGATGCCTTGCGGGAAGAACGGTTTTAGTTCTGCCAGACGGGCCTTGACCGCATCTGCTGTATCAAGCGCATTCGCACCGGTGGCAAGGTTGATGCCGATACCGGTTGCCGACTGCGCATTGTAGCGCCCGACGATGTTATAGCTTTCGCCGCCGATCTCGATGCGGGCAACATCGCCAAGACGCACCTGCGATCCGTCGGTTTCGACCCTTAGCAGGATGTTGGAAAATTCATCGACCGTCTGAAGTTTGCTTTGCGCGGTGATGGTTGCGTTGATCTGCTGACCGTCAATCGACGGCGCGCCGCCAATCTGACCGGCGGTGACTTCGGTGTTTTGTGCCTCGATGGCATTGTTAACATCCATCACCGTCAGGTTATAGGACAGCATCTTGTTCGGATCGAGCCAGATACGCATTGCGTGCTGCGCACCAAACACCTGAACCGAACCAACACCGTTCACACGCGCAATCGGGTCTTCGACCGACGAAACGACGAAGTCCGAGAGGTCTTCGGCATCCATCGATCCGTCTGCCGAGACAAAGCCGACAACCATCAGGAACGAACCACTGGACTTGCTGACGGTAACACCCTGCTGCTGCACTTCGGTCGGAAGCGACGACATGGCAGCCTGCAGTTTGTTCTGCACCTGAACCTGGGCGATGTCCGGATTGGCTTCGGGCTCAAAGGTCAGGGTCACTGTTGCCTGACCGTTCCCCGAAGACGTCGAGGACATATAACGCAGGTAATCAAGCCCGTTCATCTGTTGTTCGATCACCTGGGTGACCGTGTTTTCAACAGTTTGGGCCGACGCCCCCGGATAGGTTGCCTCGATCTCGACCGACGGCGGTGCAATCGACGGATACTGTTCGATTGGCAACTGCCAAAGCGAAAGCCCCCCCGCCAACATGATCACCAGGGCGACAACCCAGGCGAAGACGGGGCGATCAATAAAGAATTTTGCCATTGAATAAGTCCTTATTCGGCGGCTTTGGCGGTTTCAACGGGCTGTGGCGCAACCGGTGCACCCGGTCCGATACGCTGGATGCCATCAACAATGACTTGCGCGCCATCTTCGATACCGGCCGTCACCAGCCAATCCTGTCCCTGCGACTGCTCAATCGTCAGATCCTTGGAGGCCACTTTGCCATCCTCGACGACATAGGCATAAGCCGAGCCATCCGGGCGACGCATCACCGCTTTTTGCGGCACAAGGAATGCGCCTTCAAGATGGCCCTGACGGACCTGACCGCGGACGAACATACCCGGCAGAAGCGTGCCATCTGGGTTCGGGAAGACAACGCGCAACCGCACCGTGCCGGTGGTTTCATTCACCGTCACATCGGAAAACTGCAAGGTGCCCTTGTGCGGATATTCCTCACCGGTGGCATCAATGATCAGGGAAACCTCGATCTGGCCTTCCTCGATACCCTTGATGCGACCATTGCGGATGGCTTCCTTGATCTTCAGCAACCGGCCACCGGCCTGGGTCACATCAACATAGATCGGATCAAGCTGGGTGATCGTGGTCAGTTTTGCCGACTGATTGGCGGTCACAAGCGCACCTTCGGAATAATCCGACGAACCGATCTGACCGGAAATCGGTGCGGTGACCGTGGTGTAGGCGAGATTAATGCGCGCCTGTTCAAGCTCGGCACGTGCCGCGGCAACGGCTGCCTTTGCCTGTGCCTCGGCTGCGACTGCATCGTCATAGGTTTGCTGGCTGACGGCCTGCGACTTGATCAGCGGGTCATAGCGCGACCGCGTCTTGGTCGTCTGATCAAGGGTTGCGCGCTGACGGGTCAGTTCGGCCTGTGCGGCATCAACGCGCGCCAGGTAAACTTCCTGATCAATCATATAAAGCTGCTGACCGGCTTCAACAAACGCACCCTCGGTGAAGTTGCGTTCCTTGATAATGCCATCGACCTGCGGGCGGATGTCTGCCTGACGGAAGGCAACGGTACGACCGGGCATTTCCTCAACCAGGCCAACAGTCTGCGCGTTCAGCGTCACGGTACCGACCGGGGTCGCCTGTGGCTGTTGCTGGGCGGCTGCCTGTTGGTCGCCTTCGCTCTGCTCGCTGCAGGCGGCTACAAGCACGACAAGCGCTGCCATACCAGCGAATTTCAAACAAGATCGCATGGACAAAATGCTTATTCCTTCTAAGTCCGCGCAAAGCCGAGTGGTGTGCGCTTTGCCATTGCTTTTATAAATACTGTACGGTACAGTACACATTGTGCGCTGCACGATCAAGAGCCAAAAACAGCAGAGCCAAGAAAGATGAGTGAAACGCCCGAAAAGATTGAAAAGCAACATTCTCGCGGTACTGCACGCCGTCGTGCAATGATGGATGCTGCATGGGCGTTATTGCTTGAACGTGGCTTTGCTGGCGTGACCCTCAATGACGTGATTTCAAAATCTGGCGGGTCGCGCACAACCCTGTACGAAGCGTTTGGCGGAAAGGATGGCTTGCTGGCTGCGGTCATGACCGAGCAATGCAAAGAATTCTCAGCCGAACTGCATATTTCACTGGAAACCGATCTCCCTCCCCGTGATGCCCTAACGGACTTCGGTACGAAACTGGCCCAAAAGATTGTAACCGAGGAAGTCGCCCGCTTCACCCAGATTCTGTATTCCGAAGGCCAGCATTTTCTACCCCTGATCGAGAAATTCTTTGAAGTTGGCCCCGACAGCACGCGCAAGCACCTTGCCGATTACCTTTCAAGGCAACAAAAGCTTGGCAATATGATCGTCGACGACCCGGAACATTCGGCGGAAATGTTTGAATCCATGGTCATCGGAGACTGGCTGTCGCGCATCATGAAACACAATCCGCGCCCGCCAATGACCGATCAGCAGATTGCTGAACGTGTTTCCCGCGCGGTTGAAACCTTCTTGTGTGGTGTCGCAACACCACAAGCGCGTGACACGTTCGACTGCGCGAACAAATAACTCCCCCTTCGTCGTCGCTGAGTGGTTTTATAGCCAGCCCCTCCTGACAGCATCCTGTCAGGTGTGACCTATCGTGGCGAAAATTGGCGAAAATTCCCGAAGGGTGACCTGCATCACACTTGAATTACTTTGCCCTAACATTACCAAATTTGGGGTAAACTCTGGCCTGCGTTACCAACAGAGGGCGTATCCCCCCCTTCTGGCAAGCAAAAGGATCCCGTCATGCAGTTGCGAAAGGCACTTACCGGCTTTGGCGTTCTGGCTATTTCGATTGCCGGCCTGACCACGCGTGCCGACGCTATTTCCGTTGAAGATGCCCGTACGGCGGTTGATGCGATCCTGATGCAATCGGGCATTTCCGCGACCGAGGTCGATGCCCGCCCCGTGGATGGCGATGCGGTCGAACTGGTTTATGACGCGGTTTCCCTTGATCTCAGCGGCTATTCCAGCCCGCGCCAACTGGCGATGGATGACGTTCTGGTCACGGTGCGCGATACCGATAGTGCCAATCAGGTTGATCTTGATGTCAAACTGCCCGAACAGGCCAAAATGCTGGCCGAGGCAACCACAGATCAACGCGACCTGACGCTCCGCAATGCCGGGGGTTATCTGCGCTGGGATACCGCGCGCAATGTGCCGGTTACCTTTGACGGCTTTGCCGATTTTCTGGTCGGCGATGAGCCGGTTTCGCGCAAGCACTGGCTGATGAATGGCCTGATCATTCAATGGTTGCCGGAAATGGCCAAGATCGCCTGGCAGGCGGCCGAATGGACCGGCCCGAACCGTGAAAAGCGCGGCTCGATCAAATCGGCGAGCTTCACGCTTTATCCTGATAAAGACGGCGCAACCCACCTTGATTATTCCCATGATGGTTTGTGGCTGCCAAGCCTTCTGCAGCCGCGCACGGTGCGGGTCAAAACAAGTAGTGCCGGCCTGCCCTGGTCGGATGCCCAACCGATCATTGCAAAGGGTTTCAACGATATCCTGACCGGCACCGCCCCGCGCTTTGCCCGCCGCCAAATCGGCGATGCGCTGTGGAAAAAGGCCGCCCAGAACGGTGCCCCGGTCAAGGTTGATGAATTCTATGTTGAATCCCGCGGGCTTGAGGCGCTGGGTTCTGGCGAATTCCTGGCACAGGCCGCGGCACGTTATGGCTTCACCGGTGATTTCGACTTCAGACTTCTGGGTCAGGAAAAGCTGGTCGATCTTTTGGGAACACCCGACAACCCGACCATCCTTGGCGCGCTTGTGCCCTTTGCCGTGAACGGCCTTGCCGCAGGACGCCCGGGACCCCAGGGTACCACCGAATATGACGGTCAGTTGCTGCCCGATGGGCGGGTTGTCGTCAACGGTCTGACGGTCTTCCGTACTGCTGACGGCAGCTAGGGTTTTACACCCCGTCCCGACACAATAAAACGGCCGCCTGTGATCACAACAGGCGGCCGCTTCTGTTTAAAGGCTTGGCGTTACCAGCTGTATTTCAGGGTCGCCAGAACCGTACGACCTTCACCGTAATAACGACTGCCGAATGTGTTTGAAGAAACATATTCCCGATCAAGCAGGTTGGTGGCGTTCACGGACAGACTGACGTCATCTGTCACGGCATAGTTGATGGCTGCATCAAACACGCTGTTTGACGGCAGGGTTTCGGTATTGCCATCATTGCGCTGACGTTCACCGACAAAACGCACACCACCGCCAAGGGTCAGATCGCCAAGCGCGCCCTGCCCCGGAATAGTGTAATCAAGCCAGGCTGAAGCCTGATGCTTGGGCACGTTTGCGGGACGGTTGCCGATGTTGGCTGCCGTGGCATCATCCTTGATTTCAGCATCAAGGAAAGTATAGGCCACCATCATGTTGGTCTGCTCGCCCAGCGACATTTTACCTTCAAGCTCAAGTCCGCGCGAATTGATTTCGCCAATTTGCTTGTAGGTAGCGGACCCGGAATCGTACTGTGAGACGTTTTCCTGGGTCAGATCAAACACCGCCGCCGTAAACAGTGCATCGATTGCTTCGGGCTGGTATTTCACGCCAAGTTCGTATTGCGTTCCTTCCTGCGGCTTAACCCCATCCGGTCGCGACGCCAGGCTGGAATAAACTGGCTGGTAGGATTCCGAATAATTCCCATAAACCGACACTTCGTTGGTCGCCTTATAGGTCAGACCAAAACGCGATGTGAATTTATGATCATCCCGTTCATCGGTCGTACCGCTGCTAATGGTGTCGGTGTCGCTTTGGACATAATCGAACCGTCCGCCAACGGTCGCGATCCAGTCATCGGCAATGGTCAGCTGTTCCTGGGCATAAAGACCGTAGGCCGCCTGGGTGATTTCGGTATCAGAGGTGAAGTTCAAGTTGATGCACGAAATGCCGCAATAGGACGGGTTGTACGGATCAATCGGACTGGCCGTGCCGTCAAAGCGGCGTTCACGGTTCTGATCGCGGTTGTAATCCAGCCCAACCAACGTCTTGCTGTCGAAGGTATCGTTGATGGCGGTGTCATACTGGAGCTGGTTATCAATGGCGAAACGATCAAGTTCACCGTAAATCGCAAAAGCATATCGATTGCCAAGCGGCGTAGTATCGTTGAGATAGACCGTTTCATACGTCAGATCGACATGGGTGTAGCGCGCATTCTGACGAAACTCGAGCTTATCATTGATCTGGTGCGACAGCTCGTAACCGATATTGGTTTCTTCGGTATCGAAATTGTTGAAATCAGGCTCGCCAAAGAATGCATCACGGCTGGTTTCAATTCCGGCCGGGAAACCATAACCAAGGCCGCTTTCCCGATCGCTGTAGCTGGTCAGGATGGTCAGTTTGGTATCCGTGTTCGGGGTATAGCTGAATGCCGGTGCGACATAGATGCGATCATCCTGTGAATAGTCCTGCCCGCGCTCGGCATCCTGCCAAAGCGCCGTCAGGCGATAGGACCAGTTACTGTTTTCACCAACCGGGCCGGTCACGTCGCCCGCACCGCGCAGATGATTTTCACCAAAGGTGGTCAGAACTTCACCACTGGCTTCATCCTGCGGGCGCTTGGTCGTCATGTTGACCAGACCACCCGGGCCATTCATGCCAAACAGGCTGGATGTCGAGCCCTTAAGCACATCAACCTGCTGCAAGCCATAGGTCTCCGGCCGACTGGTGGTAAAATTGTAGATCCG
Source organism: Thalassospira sp. A40-3 (assembly GCF_015871485.1). NCBI lineage: Bacteria > Pseudomonadati > Pseudomonadota > Alphaproteobacteria > Rhodospirillales > Thalassospiraceae > Thalassospira > Thalassospira sp. A40-3. Next base: position 1,097,189 of record NZ_CP065428.1, on the reverse strand, counting down.
CGAAGACAATCCATCGCGATAAGTGCCAAGGTTGGTTTGGCCAAAGCCACGGATACGCACATAGTCATAGCGAACGTCCGAACCATATTCACCCGCTTGCACACCCGCTGTATAGGAAACCGCTTGTTGAAGATCCTGAACATTACGGGTTTCCATTTCTTTCTCGGTTACCACCGAAACCGCCGCTGAGGCGTCCAAAATAGGGGTATCGGTTTTCGACGCGGTCCGTGAGCGCGATGCAACAAAGCTGTCGGTAATCGCGTTGGTCGGATCAGATGCGTCTGCCGCGTTTGCTTCAACGCGCAGCGTATCAAGGACTTCCTCGCCGGCACTGCTGGTGACGGCTTCGATCACGACCGTCCCGTCACTGGTGACGTCATAATCAAGCCCCGAGCCGCGCAGAAGCGCCTCAAGGGCTGTGCTTGCGCGCATCGTGCCATTGATGGTCGGCGCATCAATTCCGCGTGCCAGCGCACCATCGACGGTGACCTGCACGCCGGCCTGCACACCAAACTGGGCCAAGGCACTGGTCAGTGACTGGGCCGGAATATCAAATGTGTGCTCGGCATTGATCGCGCCCGCACTGACCTGTGCATTTGCGTCAGGTGCAAACAACACGACCGGCGCCAAGGCGGTTGTCATCATCAAGGCAGTGGCTATTACCACAGCACGACCACGTTTTTGCAGTCGAGCTGCACCCCCATTGTTCATTTTCTTCTATCTCCGTTTCATGTCCTATGCCTGAAACAAATTGAGAATGCAAACGCTTCTCAATTTCGCATAAAAGACAAAACGGATGCCGGTTCTGTTTTTTCAAAAAATATTTGAGGGAATTCATCGAGATGGTTCCAAACCCGCAAAATTCTGCGGATTTGAGAGGCATTATTTTTTCTGGCAAGTGAGTATAAACGAGGCCAAGATCCAGCCCCCACCGCCATCAGGACTTCGAGACGACCAGAACCCACGGGGTGATTTCACGCACCGTTGCCTTTTGCGCCCGCGCCATGCCGCGCAAGGCTGACACCGGATCATCAAGGCGATAGACCCCGGTGACCGTCTGGGCAGCCAGGACCTCATCGGTGATCAGGATGGTGCCATTGAAATAGCGCCGAAGCTGATCAACAACGTCGGATAACGGTTGATCCTGTGCGATCAGCTGGTTCTTGCGCCAGGCACCGATCTGGCTGGTCGGCGAAGGATGACGGATCACCGTGCCGTCCTGCCCGACCCGGACATTCTGCCCGGCCTCAAGAATTTCAAAAACCGCCGGAACATTGGCGGCATTTTCGACCTGTACCCGCCCGTGTTCCACGCCGACCATGGAGACCGCATTGCCTTCGGATACATCAAACCCGGTGCCGAGTACTGTCACCGTCACCTGATCGGCCCCAACGCGAAACGGCTTTTGCGGATCCGGGGTGACGTCAAAAAACGCCTCGCCATCGAGCAATTCGACAAAGCGCGTCGTGCCGTCAAAACGGACCGTAATCGCGCTTTCCGGCGCAAGGGTTACCGTGCTGTTATCAGAAAGCGTGATGGTGCGCATCTCGCCAGTCGATGTGACATGATCGGCCTGCATATGGGTTGCGATATCCGGCCCGATGATGGCGGCCACAAGGGATGCAGCCACCGCCACCCCGCCAAGCCCGATCCCGCGCCAGGACATATTGCCGCGCTTTTGAAACCGGGTTTGCGCCGAGATGACCTTGCCCTCGGCAACGGCCTTTTCGTAATCAATATTCGGTAGCGCCGCGACCGCGTCATTCTGTTGACCGTCGGCACCGCCTTTGTCGCCACCCACGCGGCGCGCGTCAAGGAACGCCTGCCAATCGGCCGTGCCAGATGGCTTGGCCTTTGCCATCAAATCGGCGGTCTCTTGCGTGGCGTTCCAGGCATCAAGATTGGCTGGATCCTCGGCACACCAGTCGGCAAACCGTGCTTGCAGTTCCGGGTTTTCCGGATCTTCCTGCAGGCGGATCAACCATTCGGTCGCGGCCTTGCCCGCCTGTTTTTGAACTGGATCGGTTATCTCTGCCATCACCCTATTGCGCCCCCGTTGCACCGCCTGGTGCGATCAGGGCGATATAGCCGATATCACGCAACGCGTCACCATCTGTGCGGGTTATGGCGCAAATTTCTGCAAGGCCAAACTGTTTGGTTGGGCAATGAATGATCCTCATGGCCAGCCACCCAGCCGTTCACGGCAATGATCAATTCCCTCAGACACAAGCTTATGAGCAAGCGGCACGGAAATATCGAGATAGTCGGCAATCTCGCGCAGTTTCGCCCCGCCCACCCGATGCATCTCGCACGCAATGCGCGTGCGTTCGGGCAGCTCAGAAAGGGCTTGCATCAAAATCGCGTATTCATCCTTGTACACCGCAACCGTTTCCGGGTCTGGGCTGTCGGATGCGCGCGTTTGCACGGCAACGTCATAATCAGATGCGGCGGTCAGGCTGCTTTCACGGGCAATCTGGCGTTTGCTATCAAGGGCCAGATTGCGCACGATCCGGTACAAATAACCGGTGGTGTCGTCCAGAAACCGTCCCTTGGTCGCCGCATCAAAACGCAACCATGCTTCCTGCACCAGATCTTCGGCCTGTACACGGCTGCCGATGATGCTGCTGGCATAGTTCACAAGTGCGGATCTTTGGCGCATGAACAGCGCCAATGACGTCACATTTGATGTCGCGTTCGAAGCCAATCAGAATGTCCTTTGCACAATGTGGGCAAGCCCCGTGCCCGCATGGGATGACACGCTTAGCGCAAATGATACTGATTATCAACAGCAATCAAACACCCTATCCATCAGACGATGATCGCATCATCGAACTGCGCCGTGCCGATGGGGGCCTGATCCTGATGCTGCATCCGGCAGGCAAAGGTCAGAAAGCGGGCCAGTCTTTGATCAAACTGGTCTTTGAAGTCGAGGATGTCGAAAGCACCCGAGACGCCCTGATCAAATCCGGGGTCGATGTCGGACCGATCCATCAGGCCGACAGCTACCAGTTCGCGAACCTCAAGGACCCGGCAAAGAATTCGGTATCGATCTCCAGCCGCGCACTCGCCTGCCTCTAACGCACGTTCGACGTCTATTGTTCTAGGGTCCGGACTCATTCAAATGGTCGAGCCGGCACTAGAAACCGGGTGCGATATCCATAAAGCGTCCAGAGTATCCCCAAAGCGCAGCAAACGTATGCCCGCACCAAATTGCATGTTTCTTTATCGGAAATGCAGCTTAATTTTTTGCGCGGGGATTGAAGCGCTTCTTGTTCACTTGAAAATTTAGCCGATCTTCAAGGTGTCTTTGCGTGATGGAAATTCATGCATCAGACAAAGACCTGTCTGGCGGATAACCGTTGAAGCATTGACCCGGGTAAAAAACTTGGCGTTTTGCAATCCGATGATGTGATCAGGCGCAAACAGAGCAGACTTTCAGAGCTCTTCTCATCCCCGATGCAGTTCATAAGGCAAACCTTATGGCATGAACACGATGACCCTGTTTGCTGTGAGAGCAGCCAGAAGACAACAGCGGCGTAGAACGCATTGTCTGGGAGAACGATTGAGCTATGGAAAGCTGTTTTAAGTCTGGCCACATATTGTTGCGGGCATTGCTTGTTATAACTGCGTTTACCAACAACGCACTGAAAATAAATATAAAACGTGAAACAATACGATACAAAAAAACAAAATCGACAACGCAGATAAAAACCAACTTCGCGCGGCTCTGCAGTGGTGTACTATTTTTGCTTGTCGCGCCCAATAGCGCCTATGCCTACAGCGTAACAAACGCGGGTGGCAGTGCGGCGACACCGACACAGACGATTACAACCGAAGCCAGCAAAAGAGTGTCCGGCGACAGCTTGACCTTCTTCCAGGAGGCAAATCCGGCACCATCCGGATTTGCAGCGGGCGATACGCTGGAAATCTCGCTGAGTGGCGGGGCGACCTTTGGTGACGCCAACATTTCTCTCGAAGCGAGTGCGGGCGGCGCTGGCACTGGTGACCTGACTTGGGCAACCTTCTCGGGATCGCCCCAAGGAAGATCGTCGCTCACCGTCACCATCCAACAAGGAACGACGCCGGGATCATTTGCTAATTTCGACGGACTAATTCTGAGCGGTAACACCATTGCAGGACAATCCCTAACGATCAATCTTCCCCAGATTGCCGGGCGCGATATTTTCATTTCCTTTACCTTGCGCAACTCAGGCGGCACGGTGAAAGGAACAGCAAGCCTAAAGCTGTTTGACAACACACTTGCCCCCGCCGGGAACCTTGAAGAATCCCAGTCTGCGATCAAGACTGTACTTGCTACGCATATCAGAAACATGACGTCGCAAAGTGTTGGCCTTTCCGGATTGATTACCGGACGCGGATTTGGCCGTGGCGGCGGCAGCCTTGGCGGTTTGTTTGGCGACAGCGCCGCATTCGGGAATGCCTTGACGGAATCCACAGGTTTGACTTTACCGGTTGCACTGGAGTTGAACGAAGGAAGAGGCAACTTTGCAGCAAATCTCAATAGCGTGATGAACTGGACGGGAGAACTGGCTGCCGGAGAGCAAAATACAGGTGGTCTCCCGCCCAGCGCGTTTTCCAATTTTGAAAGCCCGATGAACCTGTGGGTGAAGGGCAGATGGGAAGGCATTAATGATAGTCGGGGTGGCACAGCAGGAGACAGCGATTTCGGCCTGTTTATGACGGGCATCGACTATCGTGTTGATAAAGACACGATGGTTGGCATCCTTGGCCAATATGACCTGTACAAATCGACTGCCACTGGCCAAGACAGCCATGGTGAGGGAAAAGGCTGGATGGTCGGGCCCTATATGGTCTCTCGACTGGATGAAAACCTGATTTGGGATGGTCGCGTTGCCTGGGGTAAATCAAAAAACAAGATCAATCCGCTCGGCCGGGGATGGGACAAATATGACGGTGAACGCTCACAGTTGGAAACCAATCTGACCGGCGACATCCGCTCAGAAAATTGGGAATTTTATCCGCAGATCGGCATCAACTACTTCCGTGAAGAACAAAAAGCATACACAAACTTTGGCGGGGAGCGGATCGAAGCCCAGACAATAACCTTCGGCAACCTTACGTTCGGCCCGGAAATTGTTCGCGTTTTGCAAGTCGAAGATGGCCCAACATATCGGCCATTCGTTGCTCTTCGCGGCATTTGGGATTTCCGGGCACCACCGATTGCACATAGTAACGGAAGCCAAGTAGATACCGAAAAGCTGCGCGCCAGAGCGGAACTTGGCGGAGACATCACCTTTGAAGATGGCGGAAGTATCTACGCCAAATATGCCTATGACGGCATTGGCCTAGCGAACTATGAGTCCCATAGCTTTGAAATCATTGCAAACACGCCGGTAACTTTCGGTTTCCTGCCGGATAACAGCAAGTTCAAATCTTCATTTAATCAGGATGTAAGCTCAACCCAGGCAAGCACCTTCCGGATAGGGCTCGACATTCCGCTAAACTGATCTCACGCGTGTAAAGGGATGTCACAAAGCCATCCCTTTATTCTCTCATGCCAGCACCGCTATCGCCCCAAACCGCTCATAACCCGACATCAACCCGTCGTAACAACCGCCAGAAAGCTTAGGAATTTCGTTACCTTGGCTTGCTATACAGGTGATTAGAACACATTCAAAATCGCCATCCGGGAGCCCGCCATGCAGAAAACCAGCCTTGTCATCCTGTTGACCGGTGTTGTGGCCTTGGGCATGTGGGGGATCAGCGATTACATGGCGCACAAGGGCGAGGCATATGGCGATGTCGAACGCGGGCAATCAATTGCCGAGCAGACCTGCCTGCGCTGTCACACCAAATTCGAAGGCGATCCCCTGCCCGATCCGAACGTCACCACCGCCCCGGCCCTTGCCAGTTTCGGGCAACGCTGGCCGCTCGAAAACCTTGAAGAAGCCCTGGCAGAAGGCATCACGGTTTCGCATGACAACATGACCATGCCGGAATTTTCCTTTACCTCCCAAAGCATCGCCGATCTGCTGAGCTATATGGAAAGCCTGACAAACGAGGCCAATGCGAAGGCCGGCAAATAAGCCGTTTGAAGGTAATTAGGGCGGGGAGCAAAAACGCCCCGCCCTTGATCATTCACAGCCCGATAAACACCGCACAGTCGTTTATACGTGACTGTGATTGACCAATCTGGCAAAGGCGCCGCGCCAGGCCGGGTCCGGCTCGATGCCAAAGATGTCTTTGAGCGTTTGGGGAATATCCCCAACACTGAGCGTATGTTGTTCTTCCTCGCCGGTGACCAGCCGGATGGTCAGGCGGTTATTAAGCAGGGTGAAGCGGGCAAACGGGGCAGAGCGTGCGACCATCAGGGTCTTGCAGAATCCGCTGTCGGGGTGATCGGATGCGTACCAGTTCATGACCTCGTAATCGATATTTGAAACAGGCGCGATATCGATCTCATGCACCGGCTTCCAAACGCCATCGCGTTCCAGTTCAATCCGATAGCTGTGCGCCCCCTTGGTCACGCGGTATGTGTCGTGCGGGGTTGCTTGTGGCGTTTCGATATCAAGCAATAACGGCCCGGTTGGCACACAGCCGCCCAACCCAACATCGGCCAGCCATGCTTCGCCATCAATCATCACCCGGTTGGCCATGTGGCAGCGTGGACGGGGCAGATCATTCGGGCCATAGCCCCATAAAACCCGCCCGGCCAGACCTTCGACCTCAAAGCCAAGGCTGCACAACACCCGGCGAAACAGGCCGTTCTGCTCAAAACAATAGCCACCCCGCCCGTCATGGATCAGCTTTTGATCGACGCGCTCCGGATCGATGCTGATCGGGGTATCGTTGAAGACATCAATCGCTTCGAACGGGATGGTTGCCGGATGCATCGCATGCAGGGTTTGCAAAACTTCCAGCGTTGCTTCGCGCGGGCCGTCATAGCCGATCCGGGCGAAATAGGCATCCAGATCCACTTCCTGCCTCGGGCGTTTGATCGGGGCGGCCCAACTGGCATTGATCCGGCTTTGCAAAGTGTCATGGTCTGGTGCGACCGGGGCGTTATGGGTGACGGGCTGGTGGCTATTCATCACAAGGCTCCATTCCTTTGACGATGTCTTTTCATCATCGTTTGATCTCATGAAGCAGGACGATAAAACCTCAACCTATGTTACGGTCAAACGCAAAAAATCGAAAAACTTTAAATCGAATAATCTGCGAATAATATCTGAAATCACGGCCCCACTCACAGCATTCACCCCATGATCACGGCCCATTCAAGCAACAATTCACCTTTTACACGCACGATATAGAGCTTTTGCGCGACAGATTGCGTCCCCCTGTGATATTTGAGACTCTAAAGAGCGGAGAAACCGAACAAGCCAATGATCGCGATGGCACTGGCCGTGCGCGAACGGGTCTTTGGAAACGTCGCTTTATCCACCCAAGACGGATCGCGAAGGGTCCGCTTGCCAGACAGGGAAATAACCATGCGCACTGTTTATGTGAACGGCGAGTTTTTGCCGGAAACCGAAGCAAAGATTTCGATTTTTGACCGATCCTTCCTGTTCGCCGACGGCGTGTATGAAGTGACCTCGGTGCTTGATGGCAAGCTGATTGACTTTACGGGTCACATGAAGCGCCTCGAACGCTCGCTTGCCGAGCTCAAGTTCCAGTTCAAGCCCGATATTGACCAGTTTCTTGAAGCCCACCGTGAACTGGTGAAGCTTAACGACATCACCGAAGGCCTGATCTACCTGCAGGTTTCGCGTGGTTCGGCCGGTGATCGAGATTTCGCGATCGACCCGCAAACGCCGCCGACCATCGTGATGTTCACGCAAAGCAAATCCCTGATCAAATCGGCCCTTGCCGAACGCGGCCAAAAGATCGTGACCTTCCCCGACATCCGCTGGCGCCGGTCCGACATCAAGACCACCCAGCTTCTTTATGCGTCGCTTCTCAAAACCGATGCGGCTGCCAAGGGCAAGGATGATGCCTGGATGGTGCTGGATGGCTATGTCACCGAAGGGTCAAGCAACAACGCCTATATCGTCACCAAGGACGGCACAATCGTCACCCGTGAACTGTCGACCGACATCCTGCACGGCATCACCCGTGCGGCGGTCCTGAAATGCGCCGAGGAGCTTCAGCTCAAAGTCGAAGAACGCCACTTCACCATCGAAGAAGCCCAGAACGCGGCTGAAGCCTTTTCGACCTCGGCCTCGGCCTTTGTCTGCCCGGTTGTCGAAATTGACGACAAAAAGATCGGCGATGGTGTTCCCGGCCCGGTCGCCAAGCGCCTGCGCGAGATCTATATCGACGCCAACCGCAAGATGGCGATCTGATCCGATCAAATAACATCTGAGATGATCGTCTCCTCAAAGCCGATCAAACCGCGAAACGCCGCCCACTTTCGGGCGGCGTTTTTGCTTAACTGCTGGCCTCATCGCAACAATTCCCGTAAAGCTGAAAGCTAACGCCACCACCAACTAGGAAGCCCCATTGGCCACGCAAACGTCTTCCCGCCAGAACAACCTTGTCGGCATCATGACGATGTGTGGCGGGGTGGCAGCGCTGTGTATCAATGATGCGCTGGCCAAAAGCCTGATGGATCATTATTCCCCGATCCAGATCATCTTCCTGCGCAACATCATCGCCCTTCCCTTTGCCTTTATGGTGGCGCTCAAAATGGGCGGTTCTCGCAGCTTGCGGTCAAGCCGCGTTCACGTGCATTTCATGCGCGGTGTCGTCTGGATTGCCGCCACCGTGATGTTCTTTACCAGCATCCACCACCTCGGTCTTGCCGAAGCCACAGCACTGGCCTTTGTCGCACCGTTATTTATCACCGCACTGTCGGCAATCTTCATTGCCCGGGTCGGCTGGCGGCGCTGGCTTGCGGTTAGTGTTGGTTTTCTGGGGGTTCTGGTAATTGTCCGGCCTGGTGCCGCAACGTTTGAGCTGATATCGCTCCTGCCGATTGCGACTGCGTTTACCTATGCGATCCTGATGCTAAGCGCGCGCTTTGTCGATACGCGCGAAAGCATGTGGACATTGCTGCTTTATCTCAGCCTGACCAGCGCGATCCTGACCAGCATACCGGTGATCTTTGTCTGGAGCCCGGTCCGGGCGGAGGACATCTGGCTGTTTCTGGCGATTGCGCTCTGTGGCTCGCTTGGCATGACCATGATCACCCAGGCCTTCCGCTTTGCCGAGGCCCCGACGGTGGCACCATTCGATTACACGGCCCTGATCTGGGCAACCGCACTTGGCTGGATGTTCTGGGGTGAAACGCCCGATGTTCTGACCTTTGTCGGGGCAGCCATCATTACCGCAAGCGGGCTTTTCGTGATCTTCCGCGAAAGCAAGGTGGCGGCGGAAAACTAGTCGCGCGGTTTGACGCCATAGGTCCGCATCGCACTTTCGCGCATGTCGGCCTCATGCACGTCGTTTTTAAACCGGTAACTGGGGGCGAGGATTTCATTCGCCTTGGTGACCGTGACATCAAACAGGGTCGCCACCCGGAAGGCGTTGCCTGCCATGTCCTGCAGGATGGCTTGGCGTTCTTCAAACCCGGCGTCACCTTTGCGCATCAGGGTCGCCGCGCCATAAAGCTGCCAGCCGCGTTGCGAAAAAACATCAACGAAACTCACGCAAACATGCGGATTGCGCGCGATATTCTCAACCGACTGCGGGGAAGCAATATTGGCGATGATGATGCGGTCATCCCCAAAACACGCAAAGATTTCCTTGGGGCTGACCGACGGTCCGGCATCAGAACTTGTCGCCAGCCAGCAGAGAACCGAACGATTGGCATAGTCGCGGATCTCATCGGTTAGCATGCCCGTTTCCCTTCCGAATACATAGGACTGCCCACACCTAAATGACATGCTAAATTTTCACCCATCGCGTCGGAAGCTGCGAGTTTCCGCCCGATGCAATTTGCCCATCTATATCTATACCAGAAGCAGATAATAGAGCCAAATATGCGGCAAGGATTTCATTATGGAGCCGCTCTAAATCATTCAGCATCAGCTCACGACCCTCAGAAGAGTTTCGCCGAAAGTTGTGATACCGATAGAAGGAATGGCTTAAAAAATTTCTTGCACGCAAAGCAGTCTCAAGCATTTCCGCAGAAACCGCAGAATCTTTCTGCTTTGCTTTTAAAGCGGAAATCAAACGACCAAGCGTGTGTTTGTTCACCTTTTGAACAATCTCACTGGCTTTGGCTGAATCAGGGTTTCGAATTAGGTCGGCATCCAAACATTCATGCGTAAACAGCATTGTTCCGAGTTCAGTTTCCAGAAGCTGGGCGGCCTCAGAAACTTCACCGAACTTCTCGTACACGTTAGCCAACGTAACCATTCGAGTTCCAAGATAAATTGGCCGTCAAAAACAAGCTTGATTATGCCAAGAGCAACCTAACTGCTACCAGCAGAAATCCCCCATCGCATAGGTGATGTGACGGCCCGTGGCGGCCAGAAGCGCATCAAGCTTTTCGCGTTCCGGCAGCGTACCGCGCGGCGCGTCGAGTTCTTCGGCGTGGATGCCGCCGGTGACGAGTGCGACATCCAGACCGGCATTGTTGGATCCAGCAATATCGGTCGAGATGCTGTCGCCGACGACCAGAAGCTTGGCATCCGGGCCCTTATCAAACATCTGCAGGCAGAAGTCATAGGCACTTGCCAACGGCTTGCCTTCCCAGCGGACATTGCCACCCAGTTCTTCGTAACGCCCGGCAATGGCACCGGCACAAATGATGCGTTTGCCACCGCGGATCACTTCACGGTCCGGGTTGGGACACAGCACCGGCAGGTCGCGGGCCTTCAGCGCATGCAGAAGGTCTTCGTATTTCGACACCTGATCATGATCCTCGTTCGGGCCGGTGATCAGAACCCAGTCGGCATCATCGACCTCGGTGACGATTTCGACATCCTGATTTTCAAACATCGACATATCGCGCACCGGCCCGACCATCAGGACCTTGCGACCCAGCTTGGCGTACCAGGGATCGGATCGCGCGACGAGCTGGGCATAGGCAACCTCGCCCGATGCCACCGCCGGGCCATACAAATCGCGCGAAATGCCCATATCTTCCATCCGGTTGACCACGACCGAGGAACGGCGCGGCGCATTCGACAGAAGGGCCACCGGAATACCGGCTTCCTTAAGGGCTGTCATCGCGGCGATCGAGCTTGGATAGGGTGTCACCCCGTCATGCACAACGCCCCACAGATCAAGGATCACGGCATCATATTTACCAATCACCTCGGACAGGCCATTGATCATTTCATAGGGCGCGGGCTTGCTCATGCCGTCCGGATCCTTGTGTTACTTCTTGTTTGATTTGGCAGCAACAGCTGCCTTGGCAGAACGGGCTTCATCGACCGGAATGCCTTTGCCCGAAATCTCCGGGAAGGCGGCACCGACTGCATCCGATACATTGGCAAAGCCATCCTTGCGCAGGCGCCGTGCAAGGTCTTCCTTGATCTCGGTCACCAACTCCACACCGTGATAGACCAGCGAGGAATAAAGCTGCACCAGCGAAGCACCATTGAGGATCTTCTCATAGGCATCCTTGCCCGATGCAATCCCGCCAACCCCAATCAGCGGCACCTTGCCCTCGGTCAATCGGTAAAAGTCGGCCAGAACCTTGGTCGAGGGTTCCATCAAAGGCGGGCCGGAAAGACCGCCCTTTTCATCCTGATCATAAGAATTAAGCCCGACCGGCCGGTCAATCGTGGTGTTCGATACGATCATGCCATCAAGTTTGACTTTGGTGACCACAGCCGCGATGTCGGATTTGTCTTCCTCGGTCAAATCCGGGGCGACTTTCAACAACACCGGCACCCCCTTGGCAAAGGAATTCCGCGCCTTGATCACGACCTTAAGCAGCTTTTCAAGCGGCGCACGGCCCTGCAAAGCGCGCAGGCCCGGCGTATTGGGCGAGGACACATTGACCACCAGATAATCGGCATAGGGACCAAGCGCCTCGACCCCCTTGGCGTAATCATCAGCCGCGTCTTCGGAATATTTGTTTTTACCAAGGTTGGCCCCCAAAACGCCACGCCGCGCACGTTTGCGCAGGCGCGCGGCCACCAATTCGGCCCCGTCGTTATTGAACCCCATGCGGTTGATCACCGCCCGGTCGGAATAAAGCCGGAAAAGACGGGGTTTCGGGTTGCCCGGTTGCGGCAATGGCGTGACAGAGCCGATCTCAACAAAACCGAACCCGTGCGACAGCATCTGGTTGGGGACTTCGGCGTTTTTATCAAAGCCCGCGGCAAGCCCGACCGGATTGGCAAATTTGCGCCCGAACACCTCGGTTTCGAGCATCGGGGTCGCGTCGGTTGCGTCATCCGCGCGCGGCACCAGATTGTTTTTCAGTGCCCAGATCGCCAGACCATGCGCGGTCTCGGCATCAATCCAGCGGACAATCGGCAAAACCAGTGACTTATACCACCCCACGCGAGACGCTCCGTGCTTGAAAGGACATGCCCTTTTCTTACGCGGCCAAGGGCTTTTGGGCAAGGATCAATGGCATTAAGTGGTGCCACGCGGCCGGTTATTTTCTTATGGCCGGTCCATCAACGATCTCAGGTGCTGTACTGCATAAAATCATGCACCGATGTTTTTATCGCGTGGCCACAGATTGACAGCCGCGATTTCCGGAATATCTAGGAGCGACCAAAACAGAAATTCCGATCAAAGGATATCCAATGTCAAAACCCGACATTCTCTTCACACCTTTCAAGCTGAAAACGCTTGATCTTCCCAACCGTATCGTCATGGCCCCGATGACGCGCAACAAGGCACCGGACGGCATTCCGGGCGCCGCCAACGCGGATTATTACAGCAAGCGCGCCGCAGGCGGTGTTGGTCTGATCCTGTCCGAGGGGACCGTGGTCGATCGTCCGGCATCACGTAACCTTCCGCACATTCCGCTTTTCCATGGCGAGGCCGCCATGAAGGGCTGGAAGGCCGTTGCCGATGCCGTGCATGCGGCTGGTGGCAAAATGGGCCCGCAAATCTGGCATACCGGATCAACCCGCACACCGGATGGCTGGGAACCGGGCGCACCGGTCGAAAGCCCGTCGGGTCTGGTCGGCCCGGATGATCCGCGCGGCAACGCCATGACGGAATCTGATATTGCCGACACCATCGCAGCCTTTGCCAAGGCCGCCCTGGATGCCAAGAATGCCGGTTTTGATACCTTTGAAATTCATGGCGCGCACGGCTATCTGATTGATCAGTTCTTCTGGCCCGGCACCAACCTGCGCACCGATCGCTTTGGCGGCAAGACGATCAAGGAACGTTCAACCTTTGCCCGCGAAGTGGTGACCGCCATGCGGGCCGCCGTGGGCCCGGACTTCCCGATCATCCTGCGCGTCAGCCAGTGGAAACAGCAGGACTTTACCGCCCGCCTTGCTTACACGCCCGATGAAATGACCGATTGGCTCGGCCCGCTGGTCGAGGCCGGGGTCGATATCATCCACGCGTCCCAACGCCGTTTCTGGGAACCGGAATTCCCCGAAATTGATGGCGATAAGGGCCTTAACTTTGCCGGTTGGGCGAAGAAGCTGACCGGCGTGCCGACAATTTCAGTGGGCTCTGTTGGCCTGTCATCGGACTTTATCGGTGCGTTCTCCGGCGAAGCATCGGAAAAGGCCAGCCTTGATGAGCTGATCAATCGCATGGAAAAGGGCGAGTTTGACCTGATCGCGGTTGGCCGTGCACTTCTGAGCGACGCCCAGTGGGCCAACAAGGTCAAAAGCGGCGCCTATGATCAGCTGGAAGACTTCAACGCCTCTGCCCTGGCAGAACTCGCGTAAGTTAACACCGATCACAAACACAAAAAAAACAGCCCGCCGAACCATCGGCGGGCTGTTTGCATATCGGGCGGGGTCGTTGGCTAAATGCCTCAGATGATCTGAAACATCAAAACCACGGTACCGAGGGTCATGGCAATGGCCGCCAGCATCAAAAGCCCGTCACTGACCAAAATCGCCAAGCCAAAGGCGGCAATGGCGCTCAGCGGCGCGATGGCGGCAAACGGGACAAGTTCAAACATCGGCATCGACAGAGACAGGAGCAGGCACATCAGCGCCGCAATCCGCACGGCAACCCCGCTGATCAGGCTTTCAAACCGCCCGCCGAACCAGCGATCCATGCGTTTGGCGACCGGATCAATCTTTTCCAGCCCGACACGGACCTTGTCACCCCCGATTTCCCGATCTGCCAAGACGTCGGGCAACCATAAATGCGTGCGTCCGATGATAATTTGCAGGGAAAACACGGCAACGAGTGCGGCCAGAAAGGTCGGCGCAAAGGGAATGCCACCAATCGGCGACACACCAATCAGGGCCGGCACCAGAAGGAACGGCCCCTGACTGCGTTGCCCCAGCTCGGCCACGATATCGCCCACCGAAACATGGCGGTCGCCTTCTGCGCGCTCGCCAATCCGGGCAACGATATCCTCGACCTTTGCATTTTTCGGCGCCTTCATGGCCGGGCCTTTCGGCTATGGATCTGAATGTTATGCATGAAACCACAACGTCTGACGGGCGCGCTTGTTTCCGGCCAATTTGCGCCAGAACAATGCAGACACGCCGCACCTGTGCTGAGATCCCCCCATGACACAGCTTGATCTTGATAAACTCAAAGCAACCCTTGCCGCGCGAAATCCCGGCCCGTTTCATTTCCATGAAATCTATGGGCGTGACTGGGACGCGCTTTATATCGGCGACAAGGTCAAACTCGGCCATTCATTCCTGAATGCCGTGCGCGCCGGGAAATTGCCCGGCGTGATCGATACCGGCACGAAGAAAGGCGGCGGGCGATTATATCTTTGGAAGCCGTGCGGGATTTAGATCCGGCGCGTTCAGGCGGAGCTGGCGCAGATCAACGCAGATCTTCGGGCAGGATGTGAACACCGTTTTCATCAAGGCGAATTTCATCGACCTTGGTCACGTGCTCCACGGACAGAACATCATAGAGATGCGGGAACAGCGTGCCGCCGCGGGCCGGTTCCCATTTGATTTTCGCGGCAATCGGCGCGACCGGCACCCGCAGCAATTTCAAGTGATCCCGCCCGGCATAATGCAGCGCAAGCGTTGCGGCCAGCGTATCCTGGGTCGAGAAATGGATAAAGCCATCGGCAATATCATGCGGCGCACCGTCATATTGTCCGGCACTGAGCGCTTCTGCCCATTCATCCGAACCCAATACGCGATAGATCATGTCATCAGTTGTATTTGTCATGGCGGGAATTTAGGCAGACACGTGCGAAACGGCAAGCCTATTTCATCTGATCCTTCAGCCAGCCCAAAAGCTTCGCATACCGTTCCGTCTTGGAAAATTCCGGACTGCAGACCAGCCAATAGGCCGATTTCATGGGAACCTCCGGACCAACCGGCGCAAGAAACCCTTGTGCGATATCGCCCTCAATCAGAAGGGTTCGGCCAAGCCCGATGCCCATGCCGTTGATTGCGGCCTGTAACACCAGATCGGCACGATCAAACGCAAGCGCCTTGCGATCCGCATCAAGGCTTAAACCGGCCTTTGCGTAATAATAGCCCCAACTGAAATCCGTGCCATCACGCTCCCCGACCGCATCCTTAAGCAAGGTGACATCACTGTCGCCAAGAACCTCTTCAAGCCCCCTGCCCCCGGCGACATAACCCGGACGGGCGACCGGCACGATCGCTGCCTTTTTAAGCAAGCTGGAATGCAAACCGGGATAGGGCCCGGCGCCAAAGCGAATGGCGGCATCCATCGTGCCAGCGCTGAAATCCACCGGCCGGTCATTGACGTCCAAGGCAATCTCAAGCCCGGCGTCCTGTGCCGACGCCAGATTGGGCAATACCCATTTCATCGCCAGCGCGGATGCCACCGACAGGCGCACCGTGCCGCTCGTTCTGAATTTCTCCAGCCGGTCAAACGCCCCGTCCCAGACACCCACCGTCTCAAGCGCAGCCGCACACAGCACCCGGCCATATTCGGTCGGCGTGATCTGGCGCGTGGTGCGCTCAAACAACGCAAAGCCAAGCGCCTCTTCAAGCTGGGTGATCCGGTGACTGACGGCCGACTGATGCACACCCAGCTTTTCGGCCGCCTTGCTGAAACTGTTTTCACGCGCAATCGCGGCCAACACCGGGGCCAAGGGGCTCACCCGTCCGATCAGATCCGCCCGCGACATTTCATGAGGTTTCTTCATCTATATATGAGTCCGAAATTCCTGACAAAACACTTAAAACAGCCTCATCAGAGATTTTAGCAGGAATAGAGTCATGAGTACATCTCAACAAAATACCCAAACCGTCCCGGTGCAGATCGTTAATGCGTTTGTGAAAAATGGTCAGGGCGGTAATCCGGCCGGTGTCGTACTGGATGCCGACCAGTTTAGCGACGCGCAAAAGCTCAGCATCGCGCAGAAAGTCGGCCTGTCGGAAACCGCCTTTGTCTCGAAATCCGAGACCTGCGGCATAAAGCTTGATTTCTTTACCCCGACCAAACGCATCGCCCATTGCGGCCATGCGACCATCGCGACTTTTTCCTATCTCGCCGCACTCGAACGCTTTGGCGATGGCGAGACCTCCAAGGAAACCGTCGATGGCCCGCGTAAGATCATCCTTGATCACGGCATGGCCTATATGGAGCAACTGGCCCCGACCTACACCCCGGCCGCCCGCTGGATTGATCAAGGTGTAACACTTGATGATGTGCTGAAATCGCTTGCGATCACGTCTAATGATCTCGATGACCGCGCCCGCCCGGTTCTGGTCAACACCGGCAATAACTTCATCGTCATTGCCGTGAAAGATCAGGCGACGCTCGCCAACATCACGCCCGATCAGGATGCCATCAACGCGATCAGCGAGAAACTGGACCTGATCGGCTATTACATCTTTACCACCGACACCGGTGACACAGGTGATGCCGGGATTGACGCCACCACCCGCATGTTCGCCCCGCGCTATGGCATCACCGAGGAAGCCGCCACCGGCATGGCCGCCGGCCCGCTGGCCTGCGTCCTCCATGATTTACTAGAAATCAAAAAGGACAGCTTCCTGATCGCCCAGGGCGAATTCATGACCGAACCGTCCCCAAGCGAAATCAAGGTCACGCTGGAGCTTAAAGATGACCGCATCACCGGCCTTCTGGCAGGTGGTCAGGGCAAGGTAATGAAGAACCTTGAGATTGCGCTTTAGACCTCCCCTCTTTGGCGCTTCCGCACACTCGCAGAAGCGCCAAATTTTACCCAAAAGTAAAATTTCACGAAAAATCTGCCCAAAACCACATAATTTTACTTACAGGTAAACTTCACTTTACATTCGCTGCAAAACCCCCTAAATTTACCCATAGGTAAATTTGGAGGATACCATGCACATCACCCGCATGGATCAGCTTGGCCCGGAAATCCGCAAGGCCCGCAAGGCGCTTGGCCTGTCGCAGACCGATCTGGCGCTTGCCACGGGCTTGAGCGTCAAGTTCCTCAGCCAACTTGAAACCGGCAAGGCCGACAATCCGGGCTTTGCCAATATCCTGGATATCACCCGTGCCCTTGGCGGTCAGGTGATGCTGGACTGGTCGGATATGTCATCAGAACCCGATCCCACTCAAATGGACGGAGACCGGGCATGACCAAAACCCTTCTGGTCCTTGCCAATGGCCGCGACCGGGTTGGCGTTTTGCGCGCCGATGCGCGCGGCTATATGTCGTTTGCCTATGACCCGGAATGGCTTGCAAGCCCTGCGGCCTATCCGGTTTCGCAAAGCATTCCGCTGCGGGATGGTGCGTTTGACCATCAGGCCATTGAACCGTTCTTTGACGGGCTTTTGCCCGATAAAAAGGATGTCCGCCGCCAGATCGCAGCACTGTTTGATGTCGCCCCGACGGACGAGTTTGGAATTCTGGAACATATCGGGCGCGATTGCGCCGGGGCCTTGATGCTGATCCATCCCGATCAGGCAAAAAGCCCCCTGCAACCCGACGCCCGTCTTTCGGCAATCTCGACCGATGATCTTGCCAAACGCATTGCCGACCTACCGCAAAGACCGCTTTTCATCGAAGAGGATGAAGTTGTGCTGTCGCTGGCCGGGGTGAATGACAAGGCCGCGGTTTATATCGATCCAGCCACACAGGAAATCTCCCTGCCGTTTGGCGGATATCCAAGTACCCATATCCTTAAAGTTGATATCGAACGCCTGCCGGACTCTACCCGGACCGAGCATTTCTGCATGAAGCTTGCGCGCAAGATCGGCCTTGATGCCGCGCACACCAAAATCCGCCTGTTTAACGATCGCCCTGTCCTGTTCGTCACCCGCTTTGACCGGGCCTATGCCCAGACATCAAACGGCGTCCGCGTGACCCGCCTGCATCAGGAAGATTTCTGTCAGGCACTTGGCGTCAATCCGGATGTCAAATATGAACGTCAGGGTGGACCGGACCTTGCCGCGATGTTTACGCTCACCAAACAGGCCTCCACCATCCCGGCGCGCGATATCCCCAAGCTGCTTGGGTTTGTGATTTTCAATTTCCTGATCGGCAACCCGGATGCGCACGCCAAGAACTATTCCTTGATCTACCGGCAACGCCCGACAAATGCCAATGCAACAAATGTCCACACCGCGATCAGTCCGCTCTATGACGTCAACAATGGTGCGGCATTTCGCGATTGCTTCAAAAGCCAGCGCCCCCGCCTCGCCCAATCCATCGGCGGATGCTTTGACCCGACCGAACTGGACTGGTCACACTGGGAATCCCAGGCCCGCATGATCGGAAGCTCCCCCACGGCGCTCCGCAAGGCGTTGCTCACCATGGCAAAAAAACTGCGCGAAACCATCACCCCGCTGCGCAATGAATTGCGCGACACGGATGCCGATAGCCCAAGGCTTGATCTGATCATTGACGATGTGTCGAACCGATGTGACGCTTGGATCAGAAAACTCGGGTGACCCCATGGATGATGATGTCGAACTCCCGCCGGGCATCGGCCCGCACAATGACCGAGAACTGGAATTGATGCTGGCCGGAACAAAGCCGATGGCAATGTTCTCGGACGCGGTTCATGTCAGCGACTATTTCCCCGAAGCCGATTTTGCCCCGCATGTCAAATCAGGCCGGATCATCCGCGCCCAAGAAATCATCCCGCGCCCACCCCATGACATGCGCTACTTGTTCTTCGCCCTGCCCGGCGAAGAATGGCGGATCGAGGAAGCGTTGGTTATGTGTCGTAATTTATGCGCTGGGACGGTCAAGGACCATGACGCAGATTCCGCGCGGATGGGAGAGTTGTTGGGGTATTCGGCACAGGATATCACGGCGTTCCTTGAACACCTCCAAAGAGGCAGAACTCAAGAATGACCTCAGATTCTCAAAAGCGTGATGAGCGTAACTTTGTGCTCAAAGCATCTCAGCTACTAAATACCTCGTGGGAAATTTTAGAACAGCGCGAGAAACCAGATTTTATCATAAAAGAGGGCGCACTTATTTTTGGGCTGGAGGTAAGGGAAATATTTCTTAATGAAAACAAGAACAAAGGAGGATCGTCCGTAAAACAGACAGAACAACATCGAAGCAAAAAATTAGAAAAATTTGCTCATAGTTTTGAGAAAAAATCTAATTTGGCTTTGCATGTTCGGCTCCTTAGGAAGCCAGATGCTGGAAATATCTCTCAATGCGAGTTAAAAGAACTGCATCAAGCCTTAATGGCAGAAAACCTTGAAAGCAGAGAAACCGGCTACCAAACTCAATTTTTGCTCCGTTGCGGCACCAAGGTTTGGGTCACCAAAGAATTTCATTCTCGCTGGTACGTTGTAAACGACAGAGTCGGATGGGTAAGCCAAGACCCCATTGAGCTCATTCAAGCCGCAATCGATACAAAATGCAAAAAGCTGAATACTTATCGTAAGAATGCAGGACCAGATATACGCTTACTTTTGGTCGCCAACCACCTGAATAACAGTGGGAAAATCACGCTCTCACCAACGACCAGCAGGTCTTTTGATCTGCAAGGCTTTACGAAAGTCTACTTCTTATCTCATCCATCAGAAGCGTTGGTGCTCTGAGGCCAGCTCCCTTCACCAATACTGCTCGTATTCTTTAAGCAAGAGCGCAGTTTTCAACAAACCCTGACTTTCCGCTGTTTGAATAATCACGCTGGTTGACAAGGCTGGTCTTTTGAAACGCTGCCGCATTTTCTTAAGCGCTGAGAAAGCTGTATGCTCATGCAGAGTAATCGTATCTGCAAGGAAATCATCAAGTGATTTCGGCTCGATTGAGAACCTGCCAAGCTCTTCTGCTGGGAAGTCTTTTAGGTTATCTGTCACCAGAACTTGAGCATGTGTGGCGACCGCAGCCGCCAGAACATGACGGTCATCCGGGTCTGGCAGGTTTATCGCCGGAATGAACTGCTCAAAGTCAGTGACGCAAGCTTCCTCGAAGGCAGTTTCCACGCTCTCTCGTTCTTGCGCAGCATCAACTTCGCCATTTGTAATTTTCGTGATTGCCCGTTCCATCTCATCAAGGATCACAGGACTCCAACGCGGGCGAAAAAGCTCTGCTTCCGCAAGACTCAGCAACAAGTTTCGCTTGAACACACCAGCCAGAACACATGCATCCAATAGCGCTGTAAAATGGTCTGACCGGTATGTCATGGCGAATTAATATCCCTTGAGGATCAAATCCGCGTCCCTCTCCGCCATCTCGGACAGAGCAGCGGCGCGACGGGCATCCCGGACTTCTTTATAGGCAAACAAATCCTCGGCCTTGATCCGGCGATGCCGTCCGACGGTGGCGTATGGGATTTCATCGGCCTCCAGCAACTTGATCAGGTAGGGCCGCGACACATTCAGCAAATCCGCCGCCTGTTGCGTCGTCAACTCCGCCGAAAGCGGGATCATCTGAAAGCCCTGACGACTGGACACCAGACGCAACAAAGACATCAGGCTTTCGGTCAAAGCCGGGCTGAGCGTAATCGTTTTCGGCTCCCCGTCACCGGGCATGACGGTCAGCTTGGTATCTTCACCTTCTTTGGTCTGCGATGCGATAATCTGGCGGAGCTGATCGGCAGTAGCGCTTTCAATTTGCGTGGGCAATCTACCGCCAAAATCGTCTTTGCGAATTGCGGACATATTGCAATCTCCATTTCACTTTCCGGCGCACGGCTACAAGTTTTCTACAAATTTTCTACAATTTTTCTTGTAGCGTTCTTACTTATACACACGCGCTCATCTATTCGCAATATTCGAAACATTCGCAACAAACGAAATCATTGGATCTTCTTATCCGCACTCCGCTTCACAACACTCACCCCCAAAACACCCAACGCAATGCCCCAGATCGGGCTGGTATTGACCAGCGCTGCGATGATCGCCGGGGCTTGAAGCGGGGTGAGGATGATGGCGTAGGCGATGGCGCCCATGGTCATGATCCAGGTGAGTGCGACGGCGTAGCCGAAGCTGGGGCGCCAGCGGCGGACAAACGCGTCTTCGCTGGCGACCTCGGCGCGGATGGTGCGGTTGACGGATTTCAGGGTTTCGGTATCACGCGCCAGTTCGATTTCGGCCATGCGTTCGGTGTGGCGGTTGGCCGCGCTTATTTGTTCGGGCGTGACGTCGCCCTTGGTCACAGCCGCCTCCACCTGTTTCAGGCCCTCGGCCGCGGTTTTGGCAATTGGGTTGTCGATATGATCAAGCCCCGCGCCCACCGCCTTCATCAAAAGCGGCAGGCCGATCTGGGCGAGCAATGCCGGGATCATGTGATAACTCCCTACCCTATATTTTTGTAAAACAAGTGGTTTCCAATCTCGGCCACCGGCACATGGCCGCGCGCCCAGAACGGATCGACCGCATGGGTGTGATAGTGGGTCGCACCCTCGGTGTGATCGGGAAGCTCCCCCGCCACCGCGCGCTTCGCGATGCGTTTGCACAAACGGTAGGCCGGGTCACGCGGGCTGAGTGCCAGCAGCTTCTTGCGGTTGGGATCCTTGGCGTTCCAGCAGGAAAACTGTGCCGGTTTCAGGCACACCGATTTGATGTCATTGCCCCACCAATAGCGCCCGCGCCGCTTGGCAAACGCCACCCGGTTGAGGATGACCGATGCCACGGCTTCGATCCCGCGAAGTTCTTCGCCGCGCGCCTCGCCATAAAGGGTGCGGGCAAGCACCTCGACCTCGGGCAGTGTATCGGGATCGGTGACCGGCGTTGATACCGATCTGGTCAGGGTTTGGGGTTCGGTCATAGGCTCAGATCCTTTTTGGTCGGGATGGGCGGCATGTCGAGTTTGGCCTCGATCCGGAGCAAATGACCGGTCAGGCGTTTTTCGACATCCTTGAGATAGGGGATGGAGACATAGTTGCGCGCGACATCGAGCTTGAAGGCAGCCAAGGCATCGCGCAGGTCGCTGGCATCTGATTCCTCGCGGGCACGGAGTTGCTCCACCCGGCCAAGCAGTTCGGAACGCATCCGCCAATGCAGCCAGAACAGGCTGGCGACAGCAGGGATTTCAACAGCCGTGATCCACCAGATCACATCGACCGTCTGGGTCACAGGCAGGGTCATGGGGGCCTCGATTTTCAGACAAAGAAAAACCCGCAAACCGATGGTTTGCGGGTCAGGTCGACCTCTTCTCCGCCCGGGGCGACATCCCACGGGCTGGATAAGCGGTCAAAGCAGTCAGGAGGCGGGGAAGCTTGGTTTAAGCTGCCGGGCCTTTGAGCTTTTCTTCCAGGTCCTGCCAGGCCTCGCCAGAGGCGACAAGGCAGCTTGGGCCGGACGGATAGGTAAACAGGATGGTCCAGGTCTGGCCATCGGGGGCTTTAAGCACCTCGATCACGCCACCATTGGATGTCACGCCGACCGCGACCGGTTCTTCGGAATATTTTGCGCTCAGGCTGTCGATCACCTTGGATCGATCCCCGCAGACGGGGGATGCCGAGGCTGGGGTATGTGTTACTGCAACGGCACCTGCCACCACAGCAATCAAGCTCAGTGTTTTCAACATGGTCAGGCCTCCTGACAGTCAGGTGCGCCCACATGGACGTCTTGTTTTCCTGTACTGCAAAATCAATCAACAAATGATCTTTGGCCGCTTCCTTGTGCCGGCTTCATGGGCCGGGACCCGTCTTTTTCTGGCTTCGAAAACTCACTTTAGTATAGGAAGAAAAATTACTTACTATGCTTTCATATAATAAACGTAGGGACCAAAGCTGAATTTTCCATGAATATTTCACAAATGTGATACAGACCCGCGCTAACCATTTGGCATTGTGAGAAAGTTTTTTACTCCCTCACGAATTGAAAGCCCGTTCTCACGGGTTGAAATGGCTATCGGCCCGGAAAATCCCGCTTTGTGCCCGCCAGTCGGCGCGTTTGATCGGCATATCGACCCGTGGCAAGCGCACCGGATCATGCAAAATACAGCCCGCCACCGCATCAAGCCCGTCATCGGCACTTTTGTTGGCATTGCTGTTATCGGGATGCCAATCGCGCATCTGGCGCAGAAACGGTGTCTGGCAAACAGCGCGATGGACATGCAGCAATCCTGCCCCCATCACCGCACCAAAGGCATCCTCGATCCGGGTGGCCTTGTTGGTACTCTCATGATGTTCTACGACGCTCGCCGCCCATCCGATTGATTTCAATTCACGCCGAAGAATATTGGGCAGAAACCGGCCAATGCCATTGGTCTCAACCCGGACCGACGGCAAGTGATGGCGCGCCATAAAGTCGGCCACTTGCGCACAAAGCTGGCTGGCCTCATCGCGCCAAGGCATATCGCAGTTTGCCGTTGGGTCAGTCGGATCAGACGCCCGCAGCCACGCGATATCCTGCAGCCAATATTCCCCCTGATCACAGATATAAACACATGCCACCACCGCCCCGTCGCCCCGAAGCGACCCCAAACTCGGATCAAAATGGCAGGCACTGGCGACCATGGTCCGCCCGCCAATTCGAAGGCTCATGCGGCCATTGCCATGGGTGATCTCGGCCGCGTCGTCGTAAAACCGCAGTTTTGCGGGGTCGAGCATGCCTGCCACCGGGGCCATCATTTCAAGCATCATCTGGCTTTGAAACTTGCGCTCTGGCGTGCGGATCCGCATCGCATCAATCGCGGCTGCGTCAAACCGTTCCGGCCAGTTTGATGTACCGTGCTTATTGACGATGGGAAGCTCAAAGCGTGAAAAACCGGCAAGGAACGGGACAACTTCCCCGATTTCAGTTCGCGCTTCATCGGCATAGATCGAGTAATAGCTGTGCGGGGTGCCGACATAAAGCTGCGCACCACGTGGCCCCAGCACATAGGCAATCTCGCCAAGCTTTTCGCGCAGCTCGGCACGTTTATGGGCCGTGTCGCTGTTTTTGGGCACCTCGACATCATCGCAAATCACCAGATCGGCACGCGATCCGGTGATATTGCCGCCAATCCCGACGGCCTGCATCGACGGATCACGCAACACAGCCGTTCGCGCCACGGTAAATCGCTCGCTCCCCCAATCGATCAGCTTTTCGGGCAAAAGGGCGCTCATCAACGGATGACGCTCAATCACGCGCTTGACGTTGCGCACCATCTTTTTCGCCAGATCCAGATCGGCGGCCAGCACCAGAATGCGCAAATCGGCATCGCGATAAAGCAACCAGGCACAAAACAATCCGACCAGCGTCGATTTGCCGGAATTGCGAAACGCCATCAAAAGCATTTCCCGCTTGCCCGACTGCCAGCAGTCCTCAAGCCAATCGGCCATCTTGCGATGATGGACCGGCAGGCTGAGCCCCAACATCTGATCCCAGATCCAGACGAATTCGGCGAAGCGGGCGGTCTGAGTAATTGGCATTCCCCACTCCATCAATTTGCTTGTTGTGCTCTGTCACGTTCGCGTCCGGGCGACGTCAAAGCTGTGTCTGAGTACCATGACAACAAGGAGCAACCCGATAATGCAGACCTATCGCAGCATGCGTTTTGGCGGCCTGATGGCAGCCTTTCTTTTCCTGACACTTGGTCTTTTCGTCACACTGCCCGCACATGCCAAACCGCCATCGGCCTGTGCCCCGACAACGTTTTCACTCAGCGGCAGCAATGTCGACAATGCGTGGAAACAGGTTACGAACAGCCAGTGGAGCAACATGTTGCCTATGATCTGGCAGGACAAAGGATTTCACTTTTATACCCGCGTTCGTGAACGCGGCCCGAATGCCGGAATTCAGACCCCGTCAGATCTTGAATCTGAAATCCGCCGCGGCACGGCAACAACCACGACCACGGCAAATCGCTATCAGATCACGCTGAATATCCAAAACGGCAGCGGCAGTTTCATGAAAGTCTTCTACGACTATGCCGGTGGCAAGAACGCCAAATGCGAATTGGTAACATTGTCCTACTGAATTTATGCGCCCTACCATGCTCATTGAATGGTGGGGCGCAGCACCTCAGGCGCCCGCAAGACTGAGCTTTGCTTCGGCAATCAGCTGATCGACATTGCTTTTCTCAGGTGCGTCGCTATCAACTTCTCCCGCTCCCTCACACGCCCAGCGCAAAAGCTTGATCAAGCTTTCAAGATGCCCGAGTGCCGTTTTGCATGCCGCCTGATGCGCATTGAAATCCTTGGCATCCCGCAAAAGGGCCGCCTGCTGAGCCGCCCGGCGATAGGCATTACGCACCCGTTTGATATCATCGGGCAAATCACGCAGCAGCTCCGCCCGCAAGGTGGCGATTGGATCGGTGTTTTCCCTCTCAAGCATCGCCCATCCTCAGACAGTTGAAAGTTCTGAAAGCCGCGCATTGGAAAGCTTTGCCGGCCAACAGGCCAGATTGCGCAGATGGCCATTCATCGCCTTGTCTGCGCCGTCAAACGATCCCAAAACGATGTTGGCGAAGTTTCGGGCCATTGCGATGTCGTCAGGCAATTCGACGGATAAATCATTTTTAAGGTGATCAATCACATGAGCCATCAGCGCACCTTGAAAGCTCAATCTGCACCAAGCTTTAAGAGAAAGAAACTGATGACCACCAAACTTGACCAACCTCTGTCTCTAAAAAACGATCCATCAAATACTGCATACCAACAAAAATCATCTGATGATCTTGCTTATATTCCGGGGGCTTTGAACCGGGCCCGACAATTATCAATTGGTTTCCAGTTGCACCGTAGTAAGAGAGTTTTCGGACTTTATGCTTGATGTCGGCGCTGTCCCAGTGACTGTTGGTTACTTGAACTAGCAGTTTTTGCCCGCTTTTTGATAATCCGAAGATATCCACATCTTTCAATGTACGACCAACGGGCATCAGCAAGCTTTGCATGCGCGGAAGATCGTCATGAACATTCTGTCTAAGAAATTCAGCAACCATCACTTCTTGTTGAGAAACGGATAAGTTGGTTGCAATTTTTTCGGCAGGAAGTCTATCGACCAGACGCTGTATTTGACTGCCAACAGCTTTCCACCGAACTAGTGTTCCCTGACGAGGACGTCCAGCTAATATCGCAATCTGTTGCTCTAAAGTTAACTCCCTATGCATCTCTAGTTCTAGTGTTTTTAGTTGCGCGATACGTTCTGGCTGTGACTTCCACTGACCTTCAGTTAGTGAAATATTACTGCCCTTTTTGACCTTTCCTAAGATACAGCGTCTCCCAAATTGGTAGTATGCACAAACATATCCACCATTTTTCGCCAACATATGCATACGCTTGAGATTTTGGTGAGCTGTTCCTTCATAGTCGGCGGGATCAGTCGACACGCTATCCTTCTTCGGTACTGGGTTTGCCTTCTCATGCGGGAAATGGATCGCGATGAGATGTTGATCAAGCAAAGCCTGATAAGTTTCATCGCTTATATCTAATTTGGAAGCATGACGAACAAAATATGTAACTGGCTGCGCCATGGACTGCTTTCCTGATCAAGCTTACGAGGGAACTAACAATAACATCTACTGCTAGCTGTCAAATTGATAGCTCTGAAAGCCGCGCATTGGAAAGCTTTTCCGGCCAATAGGCGAGATTGCGCACATGCCCGTTCAGTGCCTTGTCGATGCCGCCAAAGGAACCCAGCACGATATTGGAAAAGTTGCGCGGCATGGCAAAGCCATCGGGGGAAGACAGCACCACACCATCCAGCCCGACCGAGATCACATCGTCATCCCAGGCAAGTGCAATGCGATGGCGCGTGTTCCTGGCAAGGCTTCCATAAAGCGACTGGGTGATCAGCGGCACGCCATCAGAACGCAGCGAAATGCGCAGTTGATCGGCGGCACTGTCATAGCCAAGATCAAGGTGATCGTCATTGAGGCTAAGCGAGTAAAGCTGCACGATCCGCCAGATGCCATCCCAATCGGACGCGGTATGGATATCAAACACCAAGGTGCCCCGGCCTTGCGCGAACCAGTCACCGGGATCAAGCCGCACATAATCGCACGCCCGCGCCGCCGGAATGCCGTTGCTGATGATATCACTGGTGGGGGCTGGCCCGGCTTCAAGCTGCGCATTCCAGATCAGGATTGAGGCCGGAAGCGCAGTTATCGCGGTGCTGATCTTCGGATAGCGGGTCGTACCGGATGCCGGTTCGGCGATCCACACCCGCTGCCAGTTTTCATCCAGGGCAAAGCCATGCGCGGAAGCCCCGTCAATCCCGCCAAGCGTGATGTCAGCCGTGCCCGAAACCGCGCGCATCCAGACGGCAAAGCTGTAGGTCTGGCTGGCGACAAGCCCGCCGACATTCTGATACAGCCCGTCCGCACCACCGGAAGTGCCCGGCAGATCAAGCTGCATCGCGGTTTGGCTGCCATCCGGGGCGGTAATGGTGCTGCTGGACACGGTCACACCGCTGTTCTTTTCCCAAAGCGCGTTGTCAAAGGCGGTTGAGTAGCGCAGCAAATTGGTCGCCGCCCCCTCGATCAAAAGGCCCAAACGCCGGCCAAGCCGATCATGGTCATAGGCCGGTTCATCAATCGCGCTGGTTTCAAGCAGGCCATTTTGGCCGCGAACAAGCTTGGTGCTGGCGCGCGACACGTTCATGCAGGCCGCAAGCGGCTGATAACGCAATCCCATTGGATGCATCTCCGTTTAATTGGCTATGGGTTGATGGTGGTGCGCTAGCCGCCAATGCGATGAATGTGACACCAGGTCAAAAGACCGCTTGCGCCAATGTCGCGTGTTTGCACATCACTATGCGACAGACGCAGGCGCAATCCGCTGCCGGGTGTGGGATTAATCCGGGCAATACCATTGAGGCGCAAACTGTGCGCCGCCCCGCTGCCCATGGCGGTGATGTCATTGGCCTGCAGGTGGCTTGACCAATCGGCGCCGTCAAAGCGTTCGAGCGACAATGTGGTAAATACCGACTGGTCGGTAATCGGGAAACGCACCCCGATATCGACATGATAAAAGCCGGGCGCGAGGCCGGTGACACCATGCACCGCACTGTCATAAAGCCCGTGGCTGTCTTCAATCACCTGATCCCATTCGACCAGAAACGCCCCGCCCGCCGGGATGGATTGGCTGGCCACCCGCAGAAGCTTCACCACCGGGCCGCTTTCATGGATCGGGGCAGCAAACCAGCGCGTACCATCACAGATCAGATCGACCATGTCGCCACGGGTCGGCAACGGATAAACAGTTGCCTCTACCCCGCCATTGGTCGGGCGGATCACATTGCCCGCCGCCGTTGTAATATCAACCATCGTGCCATCGCCGTTAAACACCCGAAACCGAACGCCATTGCGCGCAACGGACGCCACCGGCAAGGTCAATTGCGCCCCGCTTGAAAGCCGGACCAGCGATCCGGTTTCGCGGATATCCATGATCCGGCTGACCGGCGCGTCGATCACCGGCATGCGGCGTTCATCCTCCCACGCCAGCACATCGCCACTGCGAAAATCAAGATCAAGCATCGCGGAGGCGTTTGATCGCTCGAACGACGCAGCTGCGATTTCAGACCGGCTTTCGGCGGCCTCGGCCCGGTTGGCGGCATTTTGTGCCTGGCTTGCCTTATGGCTTGCGACCGCGATATCATCGGCCGTCGGGCCATTGGCAAGCCCCGTACCATCACTGTTCCAGATCAGGGCCCGACCGGGCTTGATCACCGGCAATTCAGCCGACGCAGGTGCATCCTGATCCGCACTAAAACGCAGCGTCCCGGTCAGTGCGTGATCAACATCGCCAAGGGCGGCCGTCATGAAATCAAGATCGCGTTCCAGCGCATCGCCGCGCGGGATCGACATGGCGTCAAAGGCACTTAACCGGCGCAAATGCAACTGGCGGGCAATGGTGATCGTGCTGCCATTTGCCGGCGGGTGTTCAAACCGCACCACACCACCGCCGCCCTCATCACTGGGCGTCAAGGCGATGTGAAACCCGGTTTCGATTTCATTGCCATCGATGATGATGCGCAGATCACCCGCATCAAACACATCAAAATCAAACGGAAATTTGTCACGCGCACCATCGCCGACAAAGACAATGGCGGCACGGATCTGATTGGCAAAAACAGCGCCCATAGCGTACTTCCCCTAAATGTGATCAGCCCCAGAACCTCAGCCCCAGCCATCGCGCTTGGAAAACCAGGCATTCAGCCGTGCGACCGTGTCATCCTGTGTCGATCGCAACAGCGACTTTTCGCGCCAGGCGGCCTGTTGGTTGATGCGATTGCGGTTTCTCGCGGCGGCATCGGCACTCTGGTCCGCATCCTGCCTTGCGGCTTTTTCGTAACCCGCCAAAACCGCACTGGCCGACCCGGATCCACCGGCGATCAAGCCCGATGCCCCTTGCCGGGCACGTGCGGTTGCCTGACGCCGCCTAAGGTCCTCCTCGCGATTGGTCGCATCTTCGCGCTCACGTGCTGCGATCTCGGCCAGCTCCGCCTGACGGGCGGCTTCGGTTTGATCAATCCGGCTTTGTGCATTGCTTTGATTGGCAGCAATGCGTTGTCCGGTTTGCAGCACCGATGCCGCCATCGGCACGATTGATGTAAATCCACCCATCAGTCATTCACCCCCATTTCACTGGCCACACCAAGCAACAAAAAAGGCCGGGGCAATGCCCCGGCGATGCGCCAAAGTCCACTTTTCAGTCCTCCGCCACTGCCCCGCCGCCAGCCCAGTGCGCGCAGCGTGATATCCCCGCTATACAGCGCGTCTTTGTCATCGGCGGATACCGGCAGCGCGACATCGCGCAATCCCCGACCGGTATCAACGCGAAGCTGCCCAGTTTCCTGCAAACGCAGTGTCACCGAAACCAGCCGCACGGCATTGCCGCCATGCGGGCGACTGCCATCCGATGCGGCCGGCGGCAGGGCAAAAATCTCATGGGTAAAGGGCAAGCCGACTTCGATCTCCGCCACTGCCCCGATACGATCTGGCAGCGTAATCGTGCCCCCGGCAACCGGGATGTCATCGGCAAGAACGCCATCGTGCCAAACGCTGACATCCAGACCATCGAGCGGATCAAGATTGCCCCAATGGCGGCGTGGCGGCTCGCCCGCGGCCACCCTTTGGCGGCGATAAAGATCAAATCCGCATGCCGGGTCAAACACGCCCAGGAAATATCGGCCATCGCGTTCCAGTACGACATAGACGTCGCCACCCGACACCGAAACGGATGCAAAGGCGCATCCCGCCACCGACTGCGCCGACCAGGCGGTAATCGCCTCAGACCGATAGAGCGTCAGGGTGGCAAGCGATCCGTCGCGCATCACCACATGCAAAAGCCTTCGATCCGGATCAAAGGCCTGATCGATGGGATGATGGATCAGATGGCGCGACAGCAACGCCAGATCGGCCGATCCATACGCCTGCTCGACATCGGTAAACAGGAATTCGCGAATTTCGCGCCCGCTCCGGCCAGCAAAAAGCGTCGCCCCATCAACATTAACCAGCGGCACGGTACGATCACTCTGGCTGCCAATCCGGGTCTGGCGCGTGACCTGCACATTGGCAGGGGTGAGCGGATCACCCGTCACCATCCATTCCGATCCGCTGGTAAAGACCTGCAAATGACGACCGGCAAAAATGCCGGTGATCGCATTGACCTGATCGGCCAGCAGGGCAAATTCAATCGCCTCGTCATCAAGCCCTTCGCCGAGCTCGAAATTAAACAGATCGCCGGATTTTGACATCCACAACCGGTTGGGCAGATCGCGCGATCCGCCAATGATCAACCGGTCCTGATGGAAGGTCACGCTGCGCGGCCAACCACGCACATCGGAAAAGGCCTGCTCGACAAAATCGACGGTGGCATTGGTATTTGGCAATGCCTGCTTCAGCGCGATGGTGGCGGACCGCGCATTGGCAACGCTTTTAATCTCGCCCTCAATCCCCTGAATCCGCCACAGGGTCCCGACGTGGCCTGGCACGAACACATCCAGATTGGCGGTCAGACTCACTGTGCCGCTGGTGCCCGACGGGCTAAGGGTCGCAGCCGGTTCGACAAACTTGTAATAGGGTTGGCTGGTTCTGAAATTGGTTTCGCGCCAGGCCCAAAGGCTGGTTTGCCAACTGCCATCGCCAGTGCGCGTGATCCGGACCGGCTGGGCATCGGGATGCACGACCAACAGCGTATCCGCACTCTGCGTCCAGTTCAAAAGATCATGGTGCTCTGGCCCAAACGTGGTTTCAAACCAGATCGTCTCGACCCCGTCCTCAAACACCAGCGCACGGTTGTCGCCAAAGGCCAGCAGATAGGTCTGCTCGGTATTGAACTCGAACTGGATCAGGCGGGCCGGGCCCGGTAATTCATCAATCAATCGAATGCCCGGACGGCGTCGCACCCCGCCCGATGGCTCGATAAACACGTTGCGCAGACGTGCGGCCCCATTGGCATAAGCGCTCAGATCCGATCGCCCCCACAATTCCGGGGCCAGTTCGCCGGTCGAAAAGGTGTTTTTCTCCAGAACGCGGCGTGCCATGGGGTGCTCCCTCGTTGAATTATGGTCATACGCTTGTGGATCGGGATCCCCGCCTTCGCGGGGATCTATGGCGGCATGCTCCGTGCCCGCCCTACCCCCTTGCAGAAATCAGGGAAAAATCATCAATCGCATGCGGGGTCGATTGCTGCGCATCGGCAAGCCTGGCTTCACGCAACTGATCCTCGGCCCGCTTGAAAAGGTACTCTGCGCGCGTGCTGCTTTCGGTCAGCGGCAGACAAAACTCGGCCGCCAGTCGTGCCATCAAGGCCATATCAAACCAGGCCGGAAAGCTGCCCTCGGGCAAACGCGCGACATAGCCAAGATACGCACTGTCACTTGCGACCAGAACCGCCTGATCGCGCAACTCAAACCGGGCAATCTTGCCCCCCTCATTTTCAAGCGACAGCAAGCGGATAAAGTCCCGTGGCAAGGCAAACAGATTGCTGTCCTCCTTGGCCGAACCAGCCCCAGCGCCATCCCCGTCCGCCAAGCGCGAGAGCCAGCACCCCCGCCCGGCAAACCGCCAAGGGTAGCCCGCCAGCATGCCGTCACGCACAGCGGGATAAAGCATCCGGGCAATCTCGGCCTCGGCGACGTCTTCTTCAAACGATGAAATCGGTGCTGCCCCGATCATCACCAACGCCCGCGCGCACAGCGCCACATCACTTAACGCCATCACATCCCCCAACAAAAACGGGGCCCGGAAAACCGGGCCCCGCAAGGTTCTAGATCACAGCAATCAGACCTTGATGATGTAATTCACCACCAGGAACGGCTGCATGTTGTTGTGAGGCTGGTCGCCACCAGCATCCGACACCGAATACCATTCCTGCGAAGTCGGGTTTAGGCCCCGTTCCGCAAATGAACCCATGCCATAGGTTTGGAGATGAGGCGCACCGTACTGGTGAGTGTGGTTTGGCATCTCATCGACCGTAAGCTGATGCGTTTCCTCACCACCAGCCGCACCAATCACACGATCCGTCAGACCATCGCCCTGACCGGCACCAATCGGTGCACGACCGCGCAGATCCGGCAGTTTGAAACTACCAGCGGCCTGCCCGACACCATAGGTCGTGCCAATCGCGGTAAACAGATCGGCATAGTCCGCCGCCAGAAGTTCCGCACCATCACAAATCATAAAGCCTTCCGGTGCCAACGAACCGGCAAACGGCAGGATGGTCGCAACCGGCACAGCCCCACCCCCAGAACTGCCACCGCCAAACAGGGTTTCAAGTGCCTGCAACAGCTGGGTATCGTCCATGCGATCCGGAACAATTTCGGCTGCCAGAACGACATTGAGAACTTCACTTTCAACCGGGCTCAAACACTGCATATGATTTCTCCAATTTGGACAAAAAAGAACCCCGGCAAACACGGTCTGCCAGGGTCATAAATTTCATTGCAAGACTTATGCAGACGTCGGATAGAACGCTTTGATCGCATAGGTCATCGCGATGTTGCGTGGGCGGGTTTCGTTAGCTGTGCTGACAACTCGCGAAGCATCAAAATCAATGCCGTAGGGCTGCTTCACGCCCGAACCTGGCGACTGATCCAACAAACCTGTGATGTTGTCACCAAAAACACCCTCGAAGATGTCGTTACCACCCGACAACGCGCTTCCGCCAAAACGCCCAGTGATGTTTTCAAGGGCGAAGTCCTGTGAAGTCGCAAACACACGCCCATCATCAACGCCGCGACCATCATCAAAGCCACGCACGAACTCACCGCGCAGGTCCGGCAGGTTAAAGGTAGACACCTCATCACCAGCCCCCCAAAGCGTACCAATGGTTGCGAACAGATCGGCATATTCGGTGCGTGAGATCGCTGAACCATCACAGACCAGCCAGCCAGTTGGCGGGGTTGGCATGGCGAAAGCTGAAACCGAACCGATTTCACTGCCAGCGACGACACCGCCACCACCAGAACCACCGCCTGAAATCAGCGCTTCGATGGCTTGAAGAAGCTGCGTTTTATCATCGCAATCGGGCCAGATGCCCGCACCCTGAATGACATTGAGGATTTCACATTCGACCGGGGTATTACCCTGCATGAGCAGTCTCCTTGGTTGAGAAAAAGAAACCCCGGCAGCGGATGCTGCCAGGGCGTTTGAAAAGATGTGGATTGGTTGCGGGTCTTACTCAGTTGCTCGCAGGGTGGATTGCCTTGATCGCGTAAGTCACGGCCACGTTACGCGGGCGGGTTTCATCCCCACCAGTGTGAGTAACAGCTTCCTCTACAGCGTTCGGCTCAACAACTTGCGAACTGTAGACTGGGTACTCCCTCGACCCTGACAAAGCAGACTTGGTTTCGGTAAAACCGTGTGTATGGCTTTTAAACTCATCATTCTGTTCAGATGCAAACACACGCCCCTCATCGACACCACGGCCAGCATCAAAGCCGCGCAGGAACTCGCCGCGCAAATCGGGGACATTGAAGGTCGTGCTGCCATCACCCTCGCCCCAAACAGTGCCCAGTGCAGCAAACAGGTCGGCATACTCTGCGCGGGAAACAACCGAACCATCACAGATCAGATAGCCGTCCGGCACGGTCTGGGTGGCAAAGGCATGGATGGAAGCAATCGGCACCTGAAGGCCGGCGATCTGGGCGGCGTCAAATTCGGTGCAGATGGTAATCTTGTTGCAGTTACACATGGGCAATCCTTGTTCTGGTCAAAAGAAACCCCGGCAACACATGTCACCGGGGCGAGGTTGAGGGAGGATGAAAAGGGTGGATCGGGGGTGTGCGATCAGTCGGTGTTTGATGTGCCGATTGCCGTCATGTCGCGGACATCGACGCCCCCCGCACCGGAGCTTGCGACGACGAACAGGCCGCCGGACATGGTGGCGTCGCGGTTGGTGTTGGCGATGATGAAATCGCCGACGCGCAGCATGTCGCGGGCCTCAAGAAAATAGTCGGCGGTATCGACGTCGGCGGCGACGTCCGGGGTGATGTAGTGCCACAGCGTAAAGCCGTTGGCGTATGCCAGAACACTGAGGTTTCTGGCTTTGAAACCTTCTGCCATTTGGGTCTCCTTGGTTCGGGAAAAGTCGGGTGTGGGTGTTATTCCTGCGCCTTGATGCAGGTGACACCATCGCCATCAATCAGCGTGGCACCCTGGCTCATGGAGTTGTTGACAAAGTGGGCTGCGTGATCGCCGTGCCAGGTGATGTCGGACTGAACGTCCGAGCCGATGGCATGGCCAATGGCGGTGCGGTGATACCAGAAGCAGGATCGAATGCCCGAGGCGACAGGAAGGCCGGAATGGGGCATCCAAAGCGTGCCAAGCCAGCGTTTGGCTTGTGTACCCTTCCACGGCAAATCTTCATCGCCGATATAGTCAGATCGCGAAAACTCATCGATCAGAAGCAACTCCGACCACTGTTTCCAGCCGACAATCGCATAGCGCTGCCCGTCATCGGGCACATCGCGATCACCAAGGCCTTCGAACGCCATCATGACCTTATCAAGCGTCATGCCCTCGGTATTATCGGGCACGACATCATCGGCCCCGACCAGCGCATTGATGATCAGCTCGTCGGTCTTGCGGCCGAGCGCATAGGCCCCGGCATTGGCCAGAACCATCTTTTCATCATGGTTGATCTTGAGCTCATCAAGCGCATCGACCCAGTCACCGGCATAGTAATCGCGCAGGTCACACCGGACCGCCTCGTGATCGACATTCATCACCGGCACCTTGCCATGGCGGGCCTTGGTGGTCGCCGTGCCCTTGCCGACTTTCTGGAAAACCGTGGTCGCGCCCTTGATGGCGTTTTTCACCCGCACCGTGTTGCGCAGTTTTGATCCCATGCGTTGATAGGCCTGATGCACATCGGCCTGGAAATGGTCGATGAAGCTTTGATCAATCGTGGTTGTCATCGCCTTTTATCCCCTTGTTTCAGATATGGTTTTGTCGTGATTGCAGGCAGCCGTCGGGGTTCAATTGCGCTGCCCATAAAGGCCAGTGCCACAATTGCCCCAAAACCGGTCATTTTCCGGCCAAGGTTTGGTGTTTTAAGAGCGCTGTTACAGGAAACCTCATCCATCGAGGTTCCGTAGGACACGCGCTTGATTTGCCCCGACCTGTTGCACCCGACGGGCTTTTCTGCGCGGTCCGGTCCAAGACAAACAAGAAAACAAAGAAAAAGAGTATCTGCCGTGAAGAAGTCGGTTTTGCTTTTGTTCAGTCTGATCGGGCTGGGGATTGCGGGCTATTTCCTTTTGCCGCTGACCCCGATCCCGGACTATGTCAACGCGGTCATCGACCGTGCCGACAAGCTGTTCTAGGCTAGGCTAGGCTTGGCTAGGCTTGGCTACCCACCGGAAAGACGGGCGAAATCCGCCTGCACCTCGGCCACCAGCGTTGGATCGCGATCCCGCCAATAGCGCGGATCATTCATCTTGCGCCGGATTTCGGAGCGAAGACTGGTCTCCCCCGCCCCGCCATCAGCTTTGCCAAGGGCTGCCTCATCGCCATGGGTCATCATGCGATGCATGGCGCGCACGCCATCGGCACTTTGACACAGGGTTTCAAAGGCGGCCTCTGGCAGGTTGGCCTTGCCCCAGCTTTCGATTTTCGGGGCCAGCTTTTTCCAGCTTTCCGCCCCGCCAAACTCGGCAGTCAACGCCGCACGGTCGGTTGCCCGCTGTGCGGCCTGATCAAGATCACCCAGAAGCGGTGAAAGAACCTCCCCCGCCAGATCATAAACCAGCTGAGCCTGTGCGTTGCTGAAGCCTGCCGCATGCAGGCGCTCGTTCAAATCCGCATCGATATCTTCCATGCCATCTGCAAGCGTGATTGCGTAGGCGTCCGGTGTTTCGGGCACCAGATCGGCGAGGACTGCGGCGTCAAGGTCGGTTTCTAGTACTTCGCTTTCGGTATCGGATAGCTCGGGTGTTTCTGCTACTTCCGGTGCTTCCGGCGTCTTGGTTTCCGGTGCGAGAAGGTCGGGTTCGGTTGTCATGCGAACACTCCGCTAAATGGGGTCAAACTTGGGTTTGGTAGATGAGGCGGGGATCAATCCTCGGCGGAACGCTCTGCCAGCCGTTTGATCTGCAGCACCAGTGCGCGCTTCCCTTCGCGCATCCAGATCGCCGCAGTGCTGGCATCCGGGCCAAGGGCTGTTTGCAGGAAATGGCGTTCAAGATCGGCGATGACCTTTGCCCCGGCGTCGCTATCAAAACAGGCCTGCCAATGGTCGCTGCCGTTTTCCGAAAGTGTCTCGTTCTCGGCCTCGAACCAGTCCCATCCGTTACTGCTCATCACACGGCCTCCGTGATTTCGGGTGGCAGGCTTGGCCGCAACAAATGGTCCGGCACGCCAAACTGATCGGCAAGCCAGCGGACCATCACCGGCAGATCGACCTCTGCCAAGGCATCCGGGCCAAGGGCGGCAATCCGCGACAGCCAATCAAGCGCCTGTCCCGCCTGTACCCGCTTGGGCAGTTGTGCGAGCGGGGCCGCATGACGCAGCACCACAACATCGCCATCCAGCGGGATGTCGGGAAGTTCGCCTGTTTGGGTCAGGAGATAAAGCGCACGCCGGATCAGCGGATAGAGCAATTCCGCCTGCAACCGGCCATAGGTTGCACCCAGAAGCCGGGCGTTTTCCGACGCACGTTCAAGCACCTCGGTCGCGGTCATGCCCGGTTGATCAGTTTGGCCCAACCGATCGGCCAGCAAGCAGCGCCGAATGCGATCCCGCAGGTCTGAGAGCACAAGATCAGACACATCAAACCGGCCGGGCGCCTCTAGCGGTTTCAGCCCCGCCGATCCAACGGCCTTGGGGATGATGCTGCCCGGCACAAGTCGGATGGTTGCCGGGTTCAGCACGCCGTCATCATCCGCCTGCCAGATTCCGGTAACGGCAATCGAGGCGTTCTTGAGCACCAGCTCCACCACCTTATTCGCGGTCTTGATATCGGGCAGCGCCTTCATCACCGGTGATCGGCCATAAATCTCGCCCGGTGCCTTCATCCAGCGAAAGGCGATATAGGGCGACACATCAAAGCGGTCGCGATAGATCAGATCATTGGTATTGGCATCGCCGTCTTCGCGAAAGACACACAGCTCATAGCCGGTTTTGCGGTCGGTTGCAGGCAAAACAGCCTCAATCACGGTGAAGCGTTTGGGTGCATCCTTGTCATCGCGATCATCATCGGCAAAGCCCTTTGCCCCCGGCCAAGTCGCAAGGATTTCCGCGCGGGTGAGCGCCAGTTTGCGAAACACCGCATCCATCTTGCCATCTGATCGTTCTTCAAACGCCAGATCCCGCAAGGGAACGGCGGTAAAGCGCAAAGCAGACGGGCTGTGCAAATCGGCCTTTTCCAGCCGCAAGCACGCGGTTCCGGCCGTCACCAGGTCCAGAAACGCCTGATGCATTTCGACCGCGAAATTGGAGCGATCAAAATGCCCCTGCAAAATACGAACGGCCCGGCCAAGTTGCTCGGTCAAAGCCTGTCGATCCGCATTGGCGACATTACCGCCCGGTTCCAACTCAAACCAGCCGCCACCCGGCGGGGTGATTTCGGCCATCAGGCTGGCGGCAAGCTGTTCGACCGCATCGGACGCAGTTGCGTCAAACACCCGATCAAGGCGCTTGCCGCCATTGGTCTGGTTGGATGCCGCAGCATTGCGCTGTGGCAGGGCAAATTCATAACAATCCTGCCAATGCGCAATCCAGTTACGTCGGCGCTCCATCGCCTTTTGAAAACGGGCGCGCAACTGGGTGATATCTGCCCCGTCGGTTGCCTTGTCCTCAGTCACAGCCTTTTGCGAATTCGCCATGCCTATTCCCCCAAAAGGTTCTTGCCGCCACCCGCCTTGGCGATGCGGTCCGTCAAAAGCCCGCGATAACTTGTCCCGATCAGGCTGGCACGACCATAACGGCGGCGTTCAAGCGCCTCAGTCCGGGCAGATCGTGCGGCGTCTTCGGCACTGGTGTCTTCTTCGGTTGTAGTCGCCGTTGACGCTGGAACCGGCGGCGCAACACGCGCCGGTTTCGGCGTGGAAAACAGACTTCCCATCGGGGCCTCCAGGTTGTGAAATTGGGCGATGGTTGCGTAAGAGCACGCTGCACGAGGTCCCCGCCTTCGCGGGGATGACGGTGCCCAAAACAGCTGCATGAAGCGAACGTCATTCCCGCGCAGGCGGGAATCTCGATCCACAAGCTCACGGCCAAACGCAAAAACGCCCGCAAGGGTCGAAACCCTGCGGGCGCATCTGTGGCGTTGATTTGTCTCTTATGTCACATTAATAAGAACAAATCAAGAACATTTTTCAGAAAAAAACACATCTCCGATCTGATCGCACTCGATCCCCTGTTGCAGATGGCGATAGAGCTGCCAGGGGGTGATGATCCAGAAGGCCGAAATACCCAAAAGGCGTTTGATCAGCTCGACACAGCTCATCGGGCCAAAGCGAACCTTGCGCGCAATCGAGGCCGGATACCGCGCCCATATGCAGTGATAGCCAAGGCCGCGATAATAGGCTGCCGGATCAAAGATCGGCGAATAGCACCAGCTTTCACAGCGTACCCGATGGCTTTGCGGATCAAGGCAAATCCATTCCCCGGCCCGCACCCCGGAGACCAGCACAAAGCAGTGGCGAAATCCCGGTTTCAGGATACGTAACAGGCGCTTTTCCGGCGCATCGGCAAAGACGACAAGCACTGAAACCTCGCGCCCAGATGCGGATTGATCGGCCCAGTGATCCATCCATGGATCGGCGGAGTCCTGCGCCGTTTCAGAGGCTTTGGATTGTTTGAGCACGTTGGTTACATCCCGCATGGCGACAGATCCCCACCCAGTTCCACGGCGACATCTTCGTGATGGAAACTTTCGTCTTCCCCGCGTTTGACGATGCCGCGTGTGACCAGCACATTTTCAAGCGCATCAAGGGCCTGTTGCCATAAATCACCCTTGTCCTTTTCGCGCGGATCGCGGGCATCGGGTTCACGTTCGACCAGCCCGAAATATTCCAGTACCTGCAAATGCCGGTCGCCCAGAATGCCCGCCTTTTTAAGGCGCATCACCGCGTTATAGACATCATCAGGATCACAGGGGCGCACCACCTCGCCCGCGTCGGCCACCACACGTGCGCCTTCGATCCGCGCGGTTTGACAGCGCACGAACCAGAACCACGCCTGCCTCGCACTGGAAAAAGGGGTGATGTCGCGCGCAGAATGCGGTTTGGGAAAAAGTCGTTGTTCGGTCACGTCGCCCTCCTGCTGGATAAAACCTGTTCATTCCACCGGACCTGCAACCAACCCTTCACCGCACCAAACCTTTGAAAAAGATAAAACTTTCCCGTTCGCGCATCTTGCGATGCACGTTGATTTGATGAATGGTTTGTGATGTCCCCAAGGGCGGTGTTCCGCCCGCGCATATCGACGGTTCTCGCCGTCTTTTCAGCCGGTCCCCGAGAGGCCTGACTTATTTCCAGATGCAATTCCGGTGTTGATATGCAAGCTATAATCCCTTTTTGTTCTCATTGTAAAGGATTAATTTCCTATTCCAAAGATGAGGAACATGCCATCAATCCGATCAAAGCCCCTGCCACTTGGTCATCAAGACCCTGAAATGGCAGGGTAAAGCTGCAATCAAGTCCGAAAGAAAAGCGGTATACTTTTTGTTTTGCCCACGGTGATTAGAACGGCCCGGTTTGCGGGACTTTCGGTGCCTGAACCGCGCAGGATTGTTGTGTGATGCCGATTCCAGCCTCAAAGAAGGAATTAATTCCTTCTTTCTGATCTTGCCTGCTGCTAGAATGGGGCATGATCAGACATCAACAAATATGGGCCGCCCTGGATCAGATCGCCGAAGATCACGGTTTGACCCCTTCGGGACTGGCGCGCCTGGCACAACTTGACCCGACCACGTTCAACCGGTCCAAGCGCACCACAGCCCAGGGCAAGGCACGCTGGCCGTCGACCGAAAGCATTTCAAAGGTGCTTTCCGTCACCGATGTCAGTTTTCGGGAATTTTCCGAACTGGTGGATGGCAATGGCGCCGGGCGTATCCCCGTGATCGGCTTTGCCCAGGCGGGCAATCGCGGCTTTTTTGATGATGCCGGATATCCGGTTGGCGGATCCTGGGAAGACATTACCTTTCCCGCCCTGCACGATCCAACCGCCTATGGGTTGCGGATATCGGGGGAGTCCATGGCGCCGGTGTTTCGCGATGGTGACCTGATCATTGTCAGCCCGGCCTCAAACATCCGCCCCAAGGACCGCGTGGTTGTCAAAACCCATGAGGGCGAAGTCATGGCCAAGGAACTGGTCCGGCGTGGTGCGCTGGGTGTGGAGTTAAAATCCCTGAATCCCGATTTCGAAGACCGTTTTATTCCGGCAGAGGAAATCGACTGGGTCGCCCGTATTCTGTGGTGCAGCCAGTAGCGACCTCTGATCCTATACTTTTGAGAGCCTATTTCGTCATTGTGCTATTCAAATCCGATGCCGGGCACCTTACATTAGGACCCGACAAGAAAACTGGCCTGAGCCAGAGGGGAAAAGGAAGAATCGTTTGACGCTGCAGCGCCATCACATTGTGCGTTATCTGGTAATCATTCTTGGCTATTTCGTTACCGGCTATGCCGGTATCCACCTGCCGTTTTTTGCCACTAGTGTCACCTTGATCTGGCCCCCGGCCGGCATCGCATTGGCCGCACTGGTTTATTGGGGCTGGCGCTATTTTCCGGCCGTGTATATCGGTGCGCTCTTGTTAAACCTCGTGGTGGCACAACATATCGCCACCGTCCTTCTGGTGCCCGCAGGTATCACAATCGCAACCGTCATCCCGGCCCTTCTGATTGCGCGCTTTGCTGGCCGCTATCCACTGGGTCGCCTGCGCGACATTACGATTTTTCTCTTTGCTGGTGGTGTTTTGGCCCCGGCCCTTGCGGCCAGCCTCGGGGCGCTTAATGTCAGCATGTTTGACTTTGGCAACTTTGATCAATTCGAGCCGTTCTGGCTGGGCTGGTTCAGGGGCGATGTCATCGGGGTTCTGGTTGTTGGGCCACTGGTTTTACGCATTATGAACTGGGGAGCCACCGGGCGCCCACTGGTGCACTATTGGGAGCTTGTGTTTATCGGCCTCGCCAGTGTGGTACTGGCTTCTGCTATTCAAACCACGCCGCTTACCGCCCGTCCGGAATTTCTGTTTATCTTCGTATCCCTGCCTTGTGTGATCTGGGCGACGATCCGCTATGGCTTGCTTGGCGCGGTTGTCACCAATGCGCTGATTGCTGCTGATATCATCGCCCTTGCCGCACTTGGCAACATGACCTTTGTCAGTACAGAACTAGAGACCGGCATCGACAATCTGTTCGGCTATATCATTGCCAGTTCAGTTGGCACCTTGCTGCTTGCAGTCGTTCTGGAGCGCATAAGTCTGGTTACAAAGGGCGCGCGTGACGGCAGTTTCTCTGATGACGTTCACCGTCTGCGCCGTGCCCTGGCGATTTTCATCGGTGTCATCGGTTTCGGCGTCTCGGGATTTGCATCCTGGTACACCTTTAGTCAACTTGAAGAAGCCGACCAGCTAGCCACAGAGCAGTACCGCCTGGCGTTTGAGGCGTCGCTGCGCGAGGAACTTGGCCGCGCAACCGATGCGCTGATTGCGGTGCGGACATTGTTTGATGTCCATGGCGATGTTTCATCCTCCACATTCGATGCCATGGTTGCCCCCTGGATCAACCGAAGACCGGGGGTTGCCGCCCTTGAATGGGCCCCCTATGTCGAAGGACGCGCCCGCGCCCTGATCGAGGAAAATGCCGAACTACGCGGTGTTGACAACTTCCAGATTCGTGAAATGGACGAAGGTATCATGCGCGTTGCCGACGCACGCGACCGCTACTTCCCGGTATTCTATATTTTCCCCCGGTCGGGAAATGAACATCGGGTCGGCTTTGACCTTGCCAGTGAACCTGCACGTGTGCGCTCGCTCGAGACTGCGATCAAGACCAACAATGTCACGATGACCCAGCCGCTTCCGTCATATCGGACGGATGCATCGCTTGTTTCGTCACTGGCTTTTTTGGCGGTAAAGAACCGGCGCGATCCCGAAGGTCCGCCACTGGGCATTGCAGCTGGCATTTTGCGGATCAGCGATATGATCACACGTGCGGCACGTGTCGCACGCATCCCGGTTGATTACGGACTTTATCTGGCGGATGCCAAGATACCAGGTCGCGCCGGGTTGCTCTTTCATAGTGCGCATGATCCTGACCACGCGCTTGAAGATATAGAGAGCGAAAAGGCCATTCCCTTTAACCCCAATGTGTCAACTTTCACCTTCGGGTATCGGGATTGGATTGTTGTTTTGCATCGCCATCAGGAAGGCCTGAATTCGCTTGTTTACTGGCAGCCTTGGGCCATTTTCGTTTTTGGCAGCATGATCACGGTTCTGCTTCTGATTTACCTCCGGTCGCTTAATCGAACAGAAAAGCAAATTGTCGATCTGATTACGATCCGGACCCGCGAACTTGAAGATGCGCGTGCGGCAGCCGAAACTGCCATGACGCAAGCCCAGCAGGCCGATCGTGCCAAATCGGAATTCATTGCCCATATGAGCCACGAATTCCGATCCCCGATGAGCTCCATTTTGGGTTACACCCAACTGGCCAATGACAGTCTTGATCACAATGAACCGACCGAAACCCTGCGCAGTTACCTATCAACCATTCGCGGGGCCGGTCGCCACGTCCTGTCGCTGATTGGCGATATTCTTGATATCTCCAAGATCGAGGCCGGCAAGCTTGTGCTGGAAGAAAACCCGTTTGATCTGCACCACATCTGCGAGGAAGTCGTTTCGATGATGCTGGTGCCGGCACGCGCACAGCACAGCACGCTTGAACTTGATATCGATCCGAAACTGCCGCGCCATGTGATTGGCGATCCTGTGCGGCTCAAACAGGTGCTGACCAATCTTGTTTCCAACGCCATCAAATTCACCAAACAGGGCAAGGTTCAGGTTCTGGTAAAGGCACTTGATGTCGGGGATGAAACCGTTTCATTCCGCATTTCTGTGCGTGATGACGGGATCGGCATTGCACATGACAAACTCGAAGCCATCTTTGATGCCTTCACACAGGCCGACACCACCACGACGCGTCGTTATGGCGGCACTGGACTTGGCCTGACAATTTGTCAGCGCATGGTTCAGGCAATGGGCGGCCGGGTACAAGTCGAAAGCGAGGAAGGCAAAGGCAGCCGTTTCTGGTTTGACCTGACCTTGCCACGCAGCAACGAAACCGACGTTGCCCAGCAGGAAGGACAAACCGCAAACCCGGACGACGCCAGATCTGAAAATGCCGAGACGGCTGATCCGGGTGCATGGAACCTGCTTTTGGTTGAGGATATCGAGATCAACCGCATCCTTGCCCAGAAACTGCTGGAAGCACAGGGTCATACGATTACCACGGCTGCTGATGGTCAGATCGCGCTCGATATTCTTGCTGGCACCGATTTCGACGCGGTTCTGATGGATCTTCACATGCCCGGTGTTGACGGTATCGAAGCCACCCGACGCATCCGTCTGTTTGATGACCCGATCAAGGCAACCACGCCGGTACTGGCCCTGACCGCGGATATTTCAAACGACAACCTTGAAAAGTTCCGCGAGTCCGGCTTTGACGCCTATTGCACCAAACCCCTTGATGTCGAAGCGATTAATGGTGAACTTGCGCGCCTAAAAGACCGCAAGCTCGAAGCCCGTCAGGCGCAAGGCACACCGGTTGACATCTGACAATCCTGGGCGAAAGAAGCACCTAACGGGTGATACCGGTCATGGATTTAAGTTCTTCGGCAACATTGGGCCCGGCTGTCAGGATCGGTGCGCCTTTTTCAAGCGCATCGGGTGCTGCCAGATAATCATTGGCCCAACCGCCTGCTTCCTGCATCAACAGGATCCCGGCCAGACAGTCCCACGGATTGATATGCGGTTCGTAATAGCCGATCATCCGCCCGGCGGCGGCATAGGCCATCGAAAGTGCGCCTGATCCGTTGCGCATAAAGATGCCCTTGCGATCCAGCAAGTCCTTGATAAACGGCATAATCGCGTCACTTGTCGTACGATGGGACATGCCAAGCCCCATCACGCCATCACCGACGGTTTTGGCCT
The DNA here is from genome assembly GCF_015871485.1 of Thalassospira sp. A40-3. Taxonomy (NCBI): domain Bacteria; kingdom Pseudomonadati; phylum Pseudomonadota; class Alphaproteobacteria; order Rhodospirillales; family Thalassospiraceae; genus Thalassospira; species Thalassospira sp. A40-3. The sequence goes on along the minus strand of NZ_CP065428.1, from coordinate 1,052,203 downwards.
CACTGGCCTTGATCGGCTCGCCATTGGCAAGCGCCCCCTGACCGCGACGGGCACTGAACAATTCCTTGCCGCACGGCTGATAAATCAGGGCGATTTCGATCTTCCCCTTGACGACAAGGGCGATGGAAATGCACCAGCTTGGCATCTGATTGACAAAGCACGCCGTGCCATCAATCGGGTCAATCACCCACAGGCAATCATTATCGCCCTTTTCGATGCCCATTTCCTCGCCCAGGAAGCCATCCTCGGGAAAGGTGTCGGCGATCTGATCACGAATGATCGCCTCGACATTCTTGTCGGCGATGCTGACCATATCGAGCGGGTTTTCCTTGGCCTCGACCTCGAGATCGCCGGCACTGCCGTCGAAATATTCCATCGCCCGCTTTCCGGCAGTGCGGATGACGTCACGGGCATGTTCGAACCGCGCGTCGAGATCAAGTTTGACGTCATCACCCATCCTGTTTTCCTTTCAAAGCGGAAAGCGTCTCAAAATCAACTATCTATAGAAAAACCTATCGCATAACTGCTTGCAAGGTTTCATGACATTTCAAAGGCACTAAAGCGGTGATGTTTTCTTTGACCATTTGATTGCAAAAATCCTATGCTAGGCAGCGCTAATGAACCGCCCCACAGGAGTACAAAAATGGGTCACGCCGCCACCGATAGCACTGTCACTACCTGGACCTGGTATCAGGGCCAATGGCACGAAGGGAACCCAAACATCATGGGGCCGCAAACCCATGGTTTCTGGATGGCCTCGACCGTGTTTGATGGTGCACGCCGCATGAATGGCAAAATGCCGGACCTCTATCCGCATTGTGCGCGTGTGATCCGCTCGGCCGAACTGATGGGCCTGAAACCGACGATCACCACCGAGGAAATCGTTGCCCTGGTCAAGGAAGGCGTTCAAAAGTTCGATCCGGAACTCGCCCTTTACATCAAACCGCTGGTCTTTGGCGGCGAAGGCTTCATCGCGCCGACGCCCGAAAGCGCGCAGTTCGTGCTGTGCATTTCTGTCAGTGAAATGCCAGAAGCCATCCAAACCGGCTTTAGTGCCCGCAAATCAAGCTTCCGCCGCCCGTCACCGGAAAGTGCCCCGACCGAGGCCAAGGCATCCTGCCTGTATCCCAATGTCGGACGCGCGGTGACCGAGGCCACCAGTTCGGGCTTTGACACCGGCGTGATGCTCGATCCGATTGGCAATGTGGCCGAGTTTTCCTATGCCAACCTGTTCTTTGCCAAGGACGGTACGGTCTTTACCCCGGCAATCAATGGCACGTTCCTCAATGGACTGACCCGCCAGCGCGTGATCAAGCTTCTGCGTGAAGACGGCGTTGATGTCGTGGAAAAGACCTGCAAATACGAAGAACTCGAAACCGCTGACGAAATCTTTGGCACCGGCAACTATTACAAGGTCGCCCCGTGCGTCAAACTGGATGACCGCAACCTGCAGCCCGGCCCGATCACGCGGCGCGCGCAGGACCTTTACATGGCGTTTGTTGCGGCCAGCGAAGACTGATTGCAGTTAGCACTTCGCACATGATCGACAGACAAACGGCCCGGATATCCGGGCCGTTTTTTATTCCGTCTGAACGCTTTCTTACTGCGCCAAGGCTCGGGGCGCGCTATTGCCCGCCACATAGGGATATTGCGCAAAGATCGACGCCACCGCAGCCCGCACTGTTTCATTCGGCGCTTCGCGAAGCGAACTGGTCACCCGCGAAACAGCCGTGCCTTCCCAGACCATCTGACGGGTCTGACGGTCAACCAGATCGATGCTCAGCGTGCCTTCGGTATAGCTATCGACATAGCCCGGTTCGACATAGCCCGGCCAGCCGACATACATGCCGCTGCGATAGCCATAATAGCCGCCCATATAAACCGGCGGAGAGGAGCGTGTCTTTTCCTCGGTCTTGAGATGGAAATTGATCAAAAGGTCGGGGTTGTGAATATCAAGCTGATATCCGCGCGACACCATTGCGGTGTTGATCGCATCCTCGATCCGCTGACCCGACAGGGTCTGATATTGCGCCTCGGCATTCTTGCCAGCCCCTTCGACAAAGGCGAATGTCTGATACCGTCCGAAATCGGCCGCCGGATCAGCATCGGTATAGATGCGCGGACCTGTGGCACAGGCCGCCAAGACCGTTGCCATCATCGCCACCAGCACAAGTTTCATCTTCGTCATTGCCCGTGTCCTTTGGTTTGAAATGTTTGCCGGACCAAGTGCGACACGCATCGGGTAAATGCGCCAAACCCCTAATTCATCATCAGAAAATGCGTAAATAATGGCAATCAACTTTTAGGAGAAAAACAACCGGGGTTTAGCCAATCAGATCTTTGGCCAGTGCACGCAGTTCATTGATCTCATCATCAAGGATGGCCCGATCCCCCATGCTATGGGCCAGAATAATCGCGCCCTGCCACCGCATGATGATCTGACGGCCGGTCTTTGCGGCTGTTTTGCGATCTACCCCGCCTTCTTCAAGCTGACCGGCAACCCAGTTGATCAGGGCGTCAAATACCGCCTGCCCGGTTTTGCGCGACGGGGTAAAATCATCATCCGCTGGAAGATCAAGCATCAGCCTTGCCAACGGGCAGCCATGACTGACCCGGCGCGGGGTCATGGCATCAAGATAATCAAAGAACTTTGCCAACCGATCCGCGACCGAACGCGACGTGGAAAGACTTTCCAGAAGCGGGACAAACTCCCCTTCCATGGTTTCCAGTGCCACCAGGGCAAGGTCATGTTTCTTGGGAAAGCGGTAAAATACGCCACCGGCAGGTAATCCGGCCTCGGTCGCGACCGCCTGAATGGTGGCGGCGTGATAGCCATCGCGCCAGATCACATTCATTGCCGCACGGGCAAGCTTTTGACGCTTTTGCTCGGAACTCAGCTTGGTGGCCATGGATACCTCAAAAATATAAGTCAGTTCACTAACTTATATGTCAAATATTATCTTCCTGTTAACTGCGTAGTTTAGGTGCCCTTTCGATGCCTTAGTCCGCCTTTAGGCATACCAAGAAATTTGAAAGCATTGCACAGGGCGTGTATCACTGATCCATCGGACACACGCCAAAACGGCACAAGAGCAACAACACACTCCGGAGCCACCGTGAAAAACAATCATTTCACCCTTGCCGATATCCGAAATGCGGTATCGGCCGGCGTGCTCAGCGAAGAGGCCTTTGCACGGCTCGAAGGCTACCTTGCCGAACAAGCACAAGAGTCGCCTGAAACCGAGAAATTCACGCTGTTTCGCGGCATGAATGACATCTTCATCGCCCTTGGCATATGCGCACTGACCATCGGCTGGTTCGTTCTGTGGGGCCTGCTTGCCAATGGCCCGGCGTTTTGGATCGCGCCACCGCTTGCCATGATCGCCTATGTCGCGCTGGCGGAATATATCGCCGGCAAGCTCAAGGCATCCCTGCCCTCCATCGCGATTATGGCCGCCCTTGGCGCGACATTGATGATCTATGCGGTGGCGATTTACATGTCGCTTGCCGGGCCTGCCGGGCAGTTGTCCGATCTTGATACCGTAATTGATTTCGGGCAGCGGTCGATGAATGTGCTGGTCTTTGTCGCCATCATCGGCTTTGCCTTCCAGCTTGGCTTCTTCCTGCGCTATCGCCTGCCGGTATCCTTTGCGCTGATTGCTGCTGGCCTTGTTGGGGTCTTCTGGTCTGCTTTGATGGCGACATTCGGCCCGGCGGCAGAACCCTATATCCCCTATCTGATCACGGCGACGGGCATCTTGTTGCTCGCCCTTGCGATCTTTATCGACAGCCGCGATCCCAAGCGGATCAATGGTTGGGCAGAATGTGCGTTCTGGCTTTATGTCTTTGGCGCGCCGCTGACCATCCATTCGATTGCCGCAACGTTTGAGGCCGCCGCCCTTGCGATGATCCCAGTGATCATCATCGCCATGGTGCTGTCCCTGATCCTGGATCGCCGGTCGCCGATCATCAGTGGCCTGATCTATGTCGGTTATCTGTTGCAATCCGGGTTCGAGGGGGCGGCGATTGATCCGTCCATGACCATCGTTCTGGTCTGCTTCATCGTTGGCGGGCTGGTGATGGCATTCGGGGTGGGTTGGCAACGTGCCCGCCATGTGCTTCTGGCGCCATTTGAAGATCATCCGTTGCGGCGTTACCTGCCACCAAGCTGATTTAAAACTTTGAGGCCAGCACATCTATGCTGGCCTCGTTCGGTTTTATTATCGATGAAGTCCCGACTTCATCAAAAGCGACAGGTTGCGCGGGTTCTCCCCCACCCGGCGCCAGGCATAGGCCCACCAATCCTTTCCAAACGGCGCATACAGCCGCAGGCGATACCCCGCCGCAAGCAGTTCACGTTGCAACGGCTGATTGACCCCATAAAGCATCTCGAACTCGAACTGATCGCGCGCCCAGCCATTGTCATCAGCAAGCGTCGCGATCTTGAGCACCAAGTCGCAATGGTGACTGCCAAAGACCGGGAAAAACCCGCTTTGCTTGGCGGTTTCCGATAACATCATGCCGGCCAGACTCAGATAGTTGGCGTCAATCTGGTCACGGTCGGTAAAAGCTACGCTTGCCGGTGGGGCCATTGCTCCCTTGACCAGTCGTACCATCGCCCCGCGTGCAATCATGTCGTTCAGATCAGATTCCGTCCGGTGCAAACGGGCTTGAAGGGTTTGGGCAACCGGCACACCGGCGGTCGCCAACCGATGATGCAGCGCCAGCGTATCATCGACCATGTCAAAATCTTCCATATCGATCATAAGCCGGATGGTTTGGGATGAGTTTGCCTGTTCTGCAATATCGCGGATCTTGTTTGCGATCTCATCGACATGTTTGGTCAGGACCGCCTGGCCCTGCATATAGCCCAGCTGCGACGGATCAATCGACACATGCACATCCAGTCCAGACATATCGAGGCTTGGTATCACAAAACAAAGCTGATCGACCGTTTCGCGGACCTGGGTGATGTCTTCGACATATTCACCAAGATAAAAGCTTGAAATCCGGATACCTTGTGCCGCCAGCGCATTTGCCCGCGACACATGCCCGATGCCATCGTTCGCACTGACGAACTGTGCGGCCAGTCCGGTCTTGCGTCCAATCGCCTCGCCAAGGGTGCGAAGCGGTTTGGAACATGCAACCGCGATCATTGATTTCTGCCAAAATCCCATATCATTCAATTCCTTGCTGGTGACGCAAAGCACCGCCATAGCCGGTCTGATCGGCAAATTATTGAATGATATGACCCAAAAAGCAAAACGGCCCGCCAAAGGCGAGCCGTCTTTTATGTTTATCTGATCGCGCCGTCTTAGGCAGAGAGATCTTCACCGGCCAGCGCACGGTCGATCAGGGCAACACTTTCATCAAGACCATAAAGCGCAATGAAGGAGCCCATACGCGGGCCCTGTTCCTGCCCCAGCAGCACTTCATAAAGCGTCTTGAACCAGTCACGCAGGTTTTCGTAATTGTGGTTTTTGCCCACGGTGAAAACTTCGGTCTGGATGTCGGACGGATCGGTGCCCGGTGCAATTTTGGCCAGCGTATCGCGCAGATCCTGAAGGGCTGCTTTTTCCGCCTCGGTCGGGGCGCGGTACGACTTGGTCGGTTTGACGAAGTCGCTGTAATAGTTGATCGCATAGCCGACCAGCTTATCAAGATACGGCGAGGTTTCCGGGGTTGCGCCGGTGGCGTAGCGCGAAATGAACTTCCACAGCAGGTCGCGATCATCAGTATTGCAGACCGAAACAAGGTTCAGAAGAATGCCGAACGACAACGGAATTTCGCGATCCGGTGCGGTGCCGGCATGAATGTGCCAGGCCGGGTTCTGCAGGATTTTTTCCGGATCGGTTTCGGTTTTAAGCTTTTCGGCAAAGGTCAGGTACTCATCCACGGTTTTCGGGATGACATCGAAATACAGACGCTTTGCGGTTTTCGGCTTCTGGAACATGAACAGTGACAGGCTGTCTTCCGGCGCATATTTCAGCCAGTCTTCCATCGAAAGACCATTGCCCTTGGATTTGGAAATCTTCTGGGCGTTCTCATCAAGGAACAGCTCGTAATTGAAGCCTTCCGGCGGGGTGCCGCCAAGTGCCTTGACGATCTTGTTGCCAAGCTCGACCGACGGAATAAGGTCTTTGCCGGCCATTTCATAATCAACGCCCAGCGCATACCAGCGCATCGCCCAGTCCGGCTTCCATTGCAGTTTGCAATTGCCACCCGTGACCAGCGTTTCGACCAGATCACCGGTTTCCGGATGTTCGTAAACAATGCTGCCGGACTCAGGCTTGAGTTCGGTCACCTTGGCCATCAGGACTTTGTTGGTGCCCGGCTCGACTGGCATGAACGGGCTATAGGTCGCACGGCGTTCTTCACCAAGGGTCGGCAGCATGATTTTCTGGATCGCGTCATAGCGTTCCAGCAGGCGCAAAAGCGCCGCGTCAAACATGCCGGAACGATAACAGTCGGTCGATGATTTGAATTCGTACTCGAACCCGAAACCATCAAGGAATTCACGCAGCTTGGCATTGTTGTGATGGGCAAAGCTTTCATGCGTCCCAAACGGATCGGGAACGCTGGTTAGCGCCTTGCCAAGATGTTCGGCGACCATATCCTTGTTCGGGATGTTGTCGGGCACCTTGCGCAGGCCATCCATGTCATCGGAGAAGCAAAACAGCTTGGTCGGGATATCGCACATGGTTTCAAACGCGCGACGGACATAGGTCGTGCGCGCAACTTCGCCAAAAGTGCCGATATGCGGCAGACCCGACGGACCATAGCCGGTTTCAAAAAGGACATAGCCCTTTTCAGGCGCCTTCTGTTTGTACCGCTTGACCAGCTTGCTGGCTTCCTGAAAAGCCCAGACGTTGCTGTTAAGTGCGGCATCTCGAAGATCGGCTGTCATTTTTGAAACCTTGTTTGTCAGTTGGATCGTTAAATTCTCGGGAAATATACGCATCACGCTGATCGCATGTTTGCGCGAAGCTATACCCCACTTCGGGCCAAGATCAAGCACCTGTTGCGCATGGCTGCCAAATAATCGCGGAATTACCGGGCCAATCGCCGATATTTATCTGCAGGCGGTTGCTTGTAAAGCCACCTTAGCGGCTACACCTAAGTGTAGTTGACTTCAGCCACCTGCCGACAAATATCCGACAGTGGGTAAGCACGCTTAAATTGAGAAGAGCTTTTATTGCATAACCATACGCTTATGCTGCGATACACTATTAGTTTAATTTAATACTATTGATCGTCCGCAAGCGAAGGCAAACCCGATCGACGAACCAAACACGATGATTGGAGTGTGTTGATGTCGTTTGGAGAGACCGGTGAGCACATCACCGAAAACGCCTTTCCGACGAAAAGTCCGGATCAAAGATTTGAACGCGTTGTTGAATACGCGCCAAATGCCATGATCCTGATCAGTGCGGATGGCACCATGGAAATGGTGAACGCCCAGACCGAAATCATTTTCGGCTATGCGCGCGATGAACTGCTGGGTCAGCCGATTGAAATGCTGGTCCCCGAACGTTTTCGTACCGGACACCCGCGTTTGCGCCGATCCTATTCGGAGCAGCCCAATCCCCGCCCGATGGGGGCTGGCCGCGATCTTTATGCCTTGCGCAAGGATGGCAGCGAGTTCCCGGTTGAAATCGGCCTGAACCCGATCTCTGATGGCGAAAAGCATCAAATCCTTGCAGCCATTTCCGACATTTCTGAACGCAAACATCGCGAAGAACAGATCGCTCGGTCCCTGCGTGAAAAGGAAACCCTGCTTTCCGAAGTCCATCACCGGGTGAAAAACAATCTGCAGATCATTCACAGTTTGCTCGATATGCAGACATCCTCGGTCATTGACATTCAGGCACGCGAAGCGCTGATCGACAGCTGCAATCGCGTCCGGTCGATGGCGCAAATTCACCAGTCGCTGTATCAAAGCGAAGACATCGCCAAGGTGAATTTTGCCGATTTCTGCGAAAGCCTTATTTCGTCGCTTCTGGCGACATTCAATGTCGATATCAGCCGGGTACAGGTCAAAAGCAATCTGGCCCATGTCGAACTCACCATCGATCAGGCCGTGCCATGCGGACTGATTGCCAACGAACTGATCACCAATGCGCTGAAACACGGTTTCCCCGACGGTGCAAAAGGTCAGATCACGGTATCGACCCAGATGAATGAGCAGGATGTTGTGACCTTGCGAGTATCCGATAACGGGCGTGGCATGCCCGATGACTTTACCCCGGGCACGAGTGACGGGCTTGGCCTGCAACTGATTGAACTGCTGGCCGACCAGATTGGTGGCACGCTTGATATCACGACCAATGGCGAAACCACCTTTGTCATCAACTTCAAAATAGGGAAGTGATCGGGATGCCACATTCAGTCCATGTCATGATTGTCGAGGACGAACGTGTTATCGCCCTTCATTTGCGCAAGCAGCTAGAAAAGCTGGGCTACCAGCGCACCAGCGCACATACCCGTGGCAGTGACGCGCTTGCGGCCATCAATGAGGATCCACCTGACATCATCCTGATGGATATTCGCATCGAAGGCGACATTGATGGCATTGAAACGGCGGCCGGCATCCCGCCGCACCTGATGATCCCGGTCATCTATCTTTCGGCCCACTCAGAAGACGCGACACTGGCGCGTGCGCAAAAAACCCGTCCCTATGGCTATCTGATCAAACCGTTTTCGGATCGCGAACTGCATGCCACGATCCAGATGGCCCTGGAACGCCGCACAGCCGAACTGGCCTTGTCGGAAAGCCAACACCGGCTGTCGCTTGCCATGACGGCGGCACAGATGAGTTGCTGGGAAATTGATGTCCTGACCCGGCAAATGCACTCCACCGGGCTTGGCAATGCCGATCTTAATCAGAATGCCGAAATCGTCACCGAAAGCTGGGATGCCTTTCTTGAACGGGTCGCAACAGAAGACCGCGACATGGTACGCAAGGCCTTTGCCTATGCGGTTGCCCATGGCGATTTTTATGACGTTGTCTTTCGCAGTCTGGACAAGGATCAGAACTATCGCTGGCTGCGAGCCCGCGGCAAGTCCTTTGGCGATGATCGCAAAGGGTCACAACGCATCATCGGCATGATGCAAGACATCACCGATCAGCGCCTGACCCAGGACAAGCTCCGCGAAGCCATGACGGTGTTTGAAACCACCCAGGACGGCATTCTTATTCTTGATCCGGACCTCAATGTTACCAACGCCAACAACGCCTATTACCGGATCACGGGCGAGACCGAAGAAAACACGCTGCAAAAGCCGCCCTATTTCCTTTCTGCCAATGAACATCCTGCCGAGTTCTTTCAGGAATTGTTTTCCGGGCCGGGTGCCCGCCGCCAATGGCATCGCGATCTTGATACCCACAACGCCAGTCGTGGCCCGATATCGCTGTCCCTGCAGGTTATTGCCGTCGAAAACGAAGAGCACGAGCTGACCCACTATGTGATGATCGTCTCTGACCGGACCGCCATCCGGCAGGCCGAACAGGAATTGCATTACCTCGCCCAATATGACGGATTAACCAGCCTGCCCAACCGGCTGCTTGCCACTGACCGCCTGAACCGCGCGATCGAACGTTGCGAACCCAGCGGCATGATGGTCGCCTGCCTGTTTCTTGATATTGATGATTTCAAGACGATCAATGACACACTTGGCCATGCCGCTGGCGATCAGGTCATTCTGATTGCCGCAACCCGGATCAAGGGTATTACCGAACGCACCGACACGATATCCCGGCTGGGCGGCGATGAATTCCTGATCATTCGCGAAAACATCCCCAACGAAACCGCGGCCGCCAATCTGGCGCAAAAGATCATTCAGGAACTGCAACGCCCGTTCTATATCCGTGGCCACGAAATGAATATCGGGGCAAGTTTGGGTATTTCACTCTATCCAGTGCATGGCCGATCATCACACGATCTGATCCGGCTTGCCGATACCGCGATGTATGCGGCCAAGGATCGCGGACGCAGGACCTTTGCCCTCTATGAGCCGGAAATGACGGCCAATGCAGCCCATTACATGACGCGCTCCCTTGAATTGCGCCGCGGGCTTGAAAACGAAGAACTGGTTTTGCATTACCAGCCACAGATTGATGGCAAAACCGGCGACATGGTCGGTGTCGAAGCATTGCTGCGTTGGAAACATCCGGTCCACGGGCTTGTCGGGCCACATGAAATCATCCCGATTGCCGAGAAAAGCGGCCTCATTCTTGAAATCGGCAGCTGGGTGATCCGCGAAGCGTGCCACCAGGCCCGTCGCTGGCAGGATGAATATGGCCAGAAACTTCGCATGGCCGTTAATGTGTCGGTCCGCCAGATGCAACAGCCCGGTTTTGCCGACAGCATCGCCCATGAACTGGCGATTTCCGGCCTCCCGGCCGAGGATCTTGAAATCGAAGTCACCGAAAGCATGATCCAGGACGAAATCAGCATGATCCGGACCCTGCACGACCTGCGGGAAGTCGGCGTTTCATTGGCGATTGACGATTTCGGCACCGGCTATTCGTGCCTTCGGTCGATCAAAAGCCTGCCGATCAGTCGCATCAAGATCGATCGTGCCTTTGTAAGCGGGGTACCGGGCAACAGTGATGACGTGGCCCTGATCAACGCAATGCTGGCAATGGCGGGTGCACTTGGCCTGTCGGTCACAGCGGAAGGCGTTGAAACCAAGGCGCAGTATGACTTCCTGCGCGACGTGCCGGGCATCAAGCTGCAAGGATTCCTGTTTGGCAAACCTGTCCCCGCCGAGGAAGTGTTTGCGCCGACAATCGGAAAAACCAAACGATTTTAATAACAAAAACTACATATTCAGACAGCTTCCCTTTCCAAATATTATACCTTAGAGTAATCGCCTAATATGTCGTGCCTTATTGCACTGCCAAGCCATTGACTTGGCTGGCCTATTACTCAATTGCGATCTTTCAAACGAAAGCATAGGTCGGAAGGATGACTGTATGAACTTTTCGTCCCTGTCCCTTGGCGCGAAGCTGACTCTTGTCAGTGCAGTAACCATCGCGCTCTGCCTGATTGCAGGTATATCTCTTCAAACCGTTCAAACAAGCCAGACCACCGAGGAACTGACCGTCGGCGAAGCACGTGGGGTTGCAAACTATCACGCAGAGCAGGCTGGTAGTGTTCTGAATGGCGGGATGTTGGTCGCAAAAAACCTGGCCGGGGCCTTTCGTGCGATCCGCGAAAAAGGCGGCGTTGATCGCGCGGCATATAACGAAATTCTCAGTCGGACACTGATCGACAATCCGACACTTGCCGGCGCATGGGCGGGCTTTGAAACCGATGCACTTGATGGCAAGGATGCCGACTACGTAAACGAGGGCGAGCCATTCGGCGACGGCAGCGGCAAATACGTCACCTATTATTACAATTTCGGTGACGGCATTACCCCCTATCACCTGACCGGTCTCGATAATCCAGAGATCAATGAATATTACACGGCACCGCGTGACACCAATCAGCCCTATGTCACCGACGCCATCACCTATGACATTCAGGGCCGTGACGTTGTTCTGACATCCTTTGTCTATCCGGTGCAGAACCCGAACGGTGATTTTCTGGGAGTGCTGGGCGTTGATCTTGAACTCAATGCCCTGTCAGAACGCTTTGCCGAATTGACACCGTTTGGCACTGGTACGGTCAATCTTGTCTCCGCCCAAGGCACCTGGGTTGCCCACGAAGACCCGGAACTCCGTGGCACCACCCTTGATGGCAACAACCCGATCCATGCCGCCATCCTAAAAACCATGCAATCGGGCGATCCGATGCGGATTGATGATGATACAACCATGCACATGATTGTCCCGGTCGAGATTGCCGGATACCCCAACAAATGGGGCGTTGTGGTCAATGTGCCGCTGGCGACCGTCTTTGCCCCGGCAGACAATCTGCGCAATATCACCCTGATCGGCGGTGTCATCCTGTTGGCGATTGTCATTGCCGTGGTTCTTTTGTCGACCAGAACCCTTGTTGCGCGCCCGATGACGCGGGTGACCAGTGTGATTGACAACCTCCAGAAGGGTGAGTTTGACATTACGGTGCCCTATCTCAAACGCGATGACGAGATAGGGGCAATTGCCAAGGCGCTTGAAGCCTTCAAGGAGGCCTCCGCCCGCATGCAGATGGCCGAACGTGAAAAGCTTCAAGCCGAACAGCGCGCCAGCGACGAACGCAATCGCACGCGCTTGCAAATGGCTGACGAGTTTGAAAAATCGGTCGGCTCCATCGTTGTCAACGTGTCTGACAAGGCCGGAAACATGGAACAAGTGTCCCGGCAAATGCGCCGTGCTGCCGATGAAAGCTCCGAACAGGCTGTTGTTGTTGCCGCCGCCGCGGACGAGGCAAGTGCCAACGTCCAGACCGTGGCGTCTGCGACCGAGGAACTGTCTGCCTCCATTCAGGAAATCAGCTCCCAGGTGGCAAAGTCATCTGACATCTCCAACACTGCTGTCGAGGAAGCTTCACGTGCCAACGCCATGGTCACCGGCCTGGCCGAGGCGGCCGACCGCATTGGCGAAGTGGTTAACCTGATCAATGACATTGCCGCCCAGACCAACCTTCTCGCACTGAACGCCACCATCGAGGCGGCCCGTGCGGGCGAGGCTGGCAAAGGCTTTGCCGTGGTCGCACAGGAAGTCAAAAACCTGGCCAACCAGACCGCCAAGGCGACCGAAGACATCGCCCAACAGATTGGCTCCATCCAGTCCGAGACGCAAAATACCGTTGGCGCGATTGAACGGGTGACCGAAACCATTTCCAACATCAACGAAATCGCCACCGCCATCGCGTCCGCGGTCGAGGAACAAGGGGCTGCCACCGCCGAAATTTCAAGTAACGTTCAACAGGCGGCTGCTGGCACCAACGAAGTTTCGTCCTCTATCGGGATTGTTCGCAACACGTCCCAGGAAACCGGCGAAGCGGCCTCGAACGTTCAGGCCGGGGCGACCCAACTGGCCGAAGAAGCCCGCAATCTTGACGCACAGGTCAAAAACTTCCTTGATCGCCTGCGCAACATCTAGGGCGAAAAAGTACCTTTCGACCCATGACACTTCGGACGGCACCATGATTGGTGTCGTCCTTTTGTTTGATCCAAACTGCGTTCAGTGATTGAATTCGAAAACACTTTCACAATCCCCTTCACAAGCCGGGAATACTGACATGCTGCCGCTGCCCGTAACCATCTTTATCACCGCCGTTTTTGTTTTGATGCTGACCGTGCTCAGCCTGATGGTTTCGATCCGGCGCGCCCAGCTTAATGTGCTAAGCGGGGATGGTGATGACACCACGCTGCGCCGGCGCATTCGCGCGCATGGCAATTTCGTTGAAAATGCCCCGCTTTGCATTCTGCTGATCCTTGCCATCGAGGCGATCCTGGCAACATCGACCATCATCTGGATTGTGGCTGCCATTCTGATCGCAAGCCGGATTTTACATGCCATTGGCACCCTGACCCGATCGAAACGCATCATCGCACCGGCCATGGTCATGCAGCACATCACCCTTGCGATCTGCGGTGTCTGGCTTCTGATCCAGTCCTTTGGCAATCTGAGCGCTGCGGGCATGTGATGGGGTCTCGGGATTTCGCAAGCCCGGATGTCGCGGCAAAATTCAACGCCTGCCCGGCGCATGCCCGGCGGGCATTGATGTCGATCCGGGGCTGGATCCTTGAACTGGCGGGCGAAATTGACGGGGTTGGCCCGATCACCGAAAGCCTGAAATGGGGCGAACCGGCCTGGCGGCCCAAATCCGGATCGGGCATTACCATTCGTGCCGACTGGAAAGCCAAAACACCCGATCAGGTCATGATCTTTTTTGATTGTAAGACCGACCTGATTGACCGGACGCGCAGCCTGCTCTCGGCCGATCTGGCGACCGAGGGCAACCGCGCCATTATCCTGCCGCTGGATCGTCCCCTGCCTGAACCGGCGATCAAGACCGCGCTTGGCTGGGCGCTGACCTATCACCGGGACCGGAAACAAGATCTCAAACAGCAGGCGAACTAACCGCGTTCAAACCTTCTGACCGCCAGCCTCCATCTGATCGCGCATGGTCCGCAAATCACGGTTCAGGCGTTTGGCGGTCTCGATATCAAGTCCGGTGGCGTCAAGAATGCAGGGCGGGACTTCTTCTGCCTTGTTCCGCAGGTCCTTACCGGCGTCCGTCAAGCTGACGCGCACGGATCGCTCGTCCTCCGGATCGCGCTTACGGCTGACAAGGCCGTTGGCTTCAAGACGTTTGAGCAACGGTGTCAGCGTACTTGATTCCAGATAGAGCTTCGAGCCAATGCTCCGCACAGACTGGTTATCTTCCTGCCACAGGGTCACCATCACCAGATATTGCGGATAGGTCAGCCCCAGATTATCCAGCAGCGGCTTATAGACCCGGTTAAAGGCATGACCGGCTGAATAGATCGAAAAGCACAGAAACTTTTCGAGCTGAAGCAGATCATCTTTGGATGAATTGTCCATTGGTCTGGTCCTTTAATGTAGGGCAACAAGACATCGCATTGCGCAGAAATCTGCGACTTCCATACCCACCGGCGATGTCTGTCTTCTCGAAACATCCTGGGTCTGAAATTTTCAAAGCCAAGTAAATTAAATCGCGCGCGATTAAATAACAAGCGATTTTATTGCATGGCTGGGTTTCTCATTTTTATATCGTGCACGATTTAATTGCATGCGATACATAATTCAACAAAACGCAACGCCGCCCATCAAACATCACGGACGGCCCATTTAAAGGATCAGACCCATGAGCCCATTCAATTCAAAAGTTGCTGCTGCTGTCTTCTCTGGCGCACTCTTCACTGGCGCACTGGCATTGTCGACCTCCCTGACCAGCACCGCAGCCTTCGCAGAGCCGGTTCTTGAAAACACCACCCAGGAATTCATTGATGTCCTTTCCGCGTCCGGCGGCCCGGCCATCTACACCCTGACCCCGGCTGAGGCCCGCAACGTTCTGGCTGGCGCACAGTCCGGCGAAGTAGCCAAACCGGCCGTTGATATCACTGACACGGTCTTTGGTGTTGGCCCAACAGGCGCCACCAAGGTCCGCATCATCCGCCCGGCGGGCAATACTCATCGCCTTCCTGTGATTGTTTATTTCCATGGCGCAGGCTGGGTGATGGGCGATACCGGCACCCATGATCGTCTGGTCCGTGAACTCGCCGTTCGTGCCAATGCCGCCCTGGTGTTTGTGGATTACGAACGCTCCCCCGAGGCACGCTATCCGATCGCGATTGAGCAGGATTACGCCGTTACCAAATATGTTGCTGAACATGGTGAACAACTCAATATCGATCCGACCCGTCTGGCAATTGCCGGTGACAGTGTCGGGGGCAACATGACCGCTGTGGTCTCGCTTCTGGCCCAGGAACGCAAAGGTCCGGAAATCACCGCACAGGTTCTGTTCTATCCGGTGACGGATGCCGATTTTGATAACGGATCCTATACCGAATTTGCCAACGGCCCGTGGTTGACCGAGCCTGCGATGGAATGGTTCTGGAACCAGTACCTGCCCGAAGGCGTTGATCGTACTGACCCGAAAATCACACCGATCCATGCAAGTGCCGATCAGCTTGCCGGTCAGGCCCCGGCACTTGTGATTACTGCGGAAAACGATGTGCTGCGGGATGAAGGCGAGGCATATGCCCGCAAACTGAGCCAGGCTGGCGTTGATGTCACCGTCACGCGTTACAACGGCACGATCCATGACTTTGTCATGCTCAATGCCCTTGCCGATACCCCGGCTGCCAAAGGCGCAATTGCCCAGGCCGGTCAGTATCTCCACACCGCCCTGCACGGCGAATAACACGACGAATACAGGGGAATTGTCCCCAAACTTTAACACTCTTTCGGGTAGGTGCGGTTGCACCTGCCCGCCCCCGGCGACATATGAAGGATCTTGGTCCCTAACAGCCGGGTAATCACCAACCGAACCAATGTTCAAACAAAGGATGAAAACCATGTCTGTTGATGTCAAATACACCGCACTCGCTTCTGCAACCGGTGGCCGCGATGGCCGCGCCTCGACTGACGATGGATCGCTTGATGTCAAGCTGTCCACGCCAAAGGAACTCGGCGGTGCTGGCGGTGACGGTCATAACCCGGAACAGCTTTTTGCCATGGGCTACTCGGCCTGCTTTATCGGCGCCATGAAGGCTGCCAGCGGCCAGACCAAGATCAAGGTGCCAAATGACGTCGGGGTTTCGGCCGAAGTCGGTATCGGTCCGCGCGAAGCAGGCGGCTTTGGTATCGCTGTCGAACTCACTGTATCGCTGCCGGGTCTCGACAAGGCGGATGCCGAGAAGCTTGTGGAAACAGCGCACACCATTTGCCCCTATTCCAACGCAATTCGCGGCAATGTCGATGTCACCACGACCATCGCCTAGTTTTCGTCTCCCCCCTGCTGGTCAGCTCCCCCCAAACTTGCTGACCAGCAATTCCAGGCCCGGTGTCCCCCGCACCGGGCCTTTTTCTGTTCTCTGCCTGCTTGTGAAACAAACATTTGTCCTGCACTGTGGTTGGTGATGATCTAGGCTCAGGACCTATTAATTTGATTTGAATGGCAGAGGTTATATTTGTGAAATCCAAGGAAAAGCCCGCAGGTCGGGCTGGCATCCCGGCCAAGGGATTTGACGCAGGAGTTTGCAAATATAACCTCTGTCCTTCGGATTAACCGGATTTGCACGGGCTACTTTGTCGTAAAACCTTGAAAGATGTATATCTTCCCGCGGTTTTACTTCGCGTATCCGCACAAATCCGGTTAACCATTCGAACCAAATTAATAGGTCCTGAGCCTAGCCAAAAGCCAAACAATCAAAATGACAGGAAACCGAAATGTCCAAGCAGCTTACCGTTGTTGCCACCGCACGCGCCAAACCCGGCATGGAAGACGAACTTGGCAAACGGCTTTTGGCATTGGTCGAACCATCGCGCGCCGAGGAAGGCTGCATCAGCTATGATATGCACCAGTCAAATGACGATCCTGCCCTCTGGTTGGCCTATGAAACATGGCGCTCGGAAGAAGACCTCGCCCGGCATTTCGAGATGCCCTACCTAAAAGCCTTTGCCGAGAGCAAGGATGAAGTGCTTGCACAGCCGCTTGAAGTCCGTAAATTCAGCCTCAAATCATAACGCCTGACTTGATCTGACTGGCTTTTACACGTGCTTTTCGCCCTTTTCTTCTCCGCCCTGACATCCGCAACCATCCTGCCCGGCACGTCCGAGGCGGCGTTGGCAGCCCTCATTGCGTCTGGCGATCATGCCATATGGTTGTTGGTGCTGGTCGCCACGGTCGGGAATGTTCTGGGATCGCTCATCAACTGGTGGCTTGGCCTTTATGCCGAGCATTTCAAGCACAAGCGCTGGTTCCCCGTCTCCGCCGAGGCACTGGATCGTGCATCGCGCTGGTTTGGCAAATACGGGCTGTGGTCTTTACTGCTTTCATGGCTTCCGATTATTGGTGATCCGCTGACCCTGTTTGCCGGGGTCATGCGGGTGCGCCTTCTGCCCTTCATCATTCTGGTGACCATTGGCAAGGCGGCGCGCTATGCCATGATTGCCGGTGGGGCAACTGGTTTATCGAACATGTTTTCCGGTTGAAACACGAAATAATTCTTCGAAATATCGAAAAATAAAACCACTCCCCTTCAAAAAATTCACCTTTTATTTAAATATTTAAAAATAAATCAATTGTAATATTACATCATCAATGTTTTCCTTTGATCTAACAGAGCCGCGAAAAATACTTTTCACGGCCTGATTAAAAGGAATTTTATTTATGGCTATCGAAATCCCTGCATGGACAAAGCCCGGAATTTGGGGCGGCATTATCGGCGCCGCACTGATCACCATTGTCGGTTTTAGCACCGGCTCGGTGGTGTCTGGTGGCACTGCGCAGGAAATGGCCGATGCAAGCGGCAAGGAAGCAACGATCTCGGCAATGGCACCGGTATGTGTCGCCCAGTTCAAAATGCTTTCGCCCAACAATCAGACGGCGGAACTTACGGCCCTCAAGGCTGAAAGCTCTTACAAGCGCGACGATTTCGTGATTGCAAAAGGCTGGGCAACCATGCCGGGCAGTGACGAACCCAACAACGAGATCGCTCAGCGCTGTGCATCGCTTCTGATGGATCTGACGGCAAGCTGATCTGACACCGGTTCCGGCACACCAACCGGAACACGGATATCGACAGCACGCAACGCAACCGGCTCCACATCCGGTTGCGTTTTTTATGCCCAAAGCCGAAATCACCCTCGCGCAGGTCAATTTTGTTCAATAAACGCGCCGCCAGACAGCGCATGTTGATCAACAACAAAAAACACCGTGCGAGGAACACCAAGATGTCCGGCTTTAGCGCCACACTCAGCCTGCATCTTTCCATGGCTGCCTTTGCCTTGGCCGCCTCCATCACACCGGGACCGGTCAATATTCTGGTGCTGAGTTCTGGTGTGCAATATGGCTTTCGCCCGTCCCTTCGCCTTGTCTTTGGCGCGACGGCGGGATTTTGCCTTTTGCTGCTTTTGATCGGGCTGGGGCTGCATGAAATGCTTGAAGCCTTCCCGCAACTGACCACCGTCATTCAGTGGGCTGGCGTGGCGTTTTTGCTGTTCATGGCCTGGAAACTGGCAACGTCAGATGGTGAGCTGGGCAGGGGTGATGCCCAATCCGGGCCAAAGGCGATCACCGGGGCCGTCATGCAATGGCTCAACCCAAAGGCCTGGTTGGCCTCCATCGCCGGGATGGGCGCCTATGCCGCGTCCGGCGCGCCAACCCTGATCTGGGAATTCACCGCCATCTACTTTGTCATCTGCTTTGCCTCGGTCGCGTGCTGGGCCTATGCCGGCGCGTTCCTGTCGCGTTTCCTGGGCGAGCCATACCGTATTCGCGCGTTCAACCGGGCGATGGCGGTGTTGCTGATCGCCAGTGCCGCCTATCTGGTTTTCGGATGAACACTTGCGGCGAGGGATTCCCGTCTGCGCGGGAATGACGACATAGTTAAGCCTTCCTCGTCATGCCCGCGACGGCGGGCATCCACAGCACCCAAATCACGCCGCCTGAGCCCGGGCATATTGCCGTGGGGTTGCCGCCATCAGGCGTTTGAAGATGCGTTGGAAATGCGCCTGATCGGCAAAGCCGGTTTCAAGCGCGACATCCACGATCTTCTCCCCACGCCGAAGCGCATGGCGCGCGCGCTGCACCCGGCAATTGATCAGATAGGCATAAGGCGTCATGCCAAAACTCTTTTTAAACGCCCGCACCAGATAGGACCGGGAATAGCCAACCAGTGCAGCCAGATCATCCAGACTGATATTTTCGGCATAATGGGCGCGGATATACTCGCCCGCCCGGGCCATCTTGCGATCATGGACCGCACCGGTGGCACGATCTTTTCCCGCCAACACACCGCGCCGGTCAAGCTGCACATGCAGATCGCCAAAGAACGATACCAGTGCCGTTTCCTTGCCAAGAATATCGACATCCGGATTGGCCAGCATATCGGCCAGATCAATCAAACCATCATAAAGATGCGGATCATGGCTGAGCGTATCGGAAAACATCGCAAACTTTCCGGCTGCATCGGCATCCAGTTCAATCTGCAAATCGGTAAGCCAGTCCGGATCAACAAATAGCATGTCATAAACCCAATCCGCACCCTTGACCGGGTTGCAGCCATGCACATCCTCGGGGTTGAGGATCACCACTGAGCCTGCCTGCGTTTCATGGGTTTTGCCCCGGTTCCAATAGGTACTGTAACCGCCCTTCACCGTTCCGATGGAAAAGGTATCGTGGCTGTGGCGTTCATAGCAGACCTGATGCCCGTCCGCCACACGCCGCAATTCGACAAACGGCATCGCATCGTCGCGCCAGAAATGCTGATTGCGGGTATTGGGGGCTGCCATTGTGGTCCGTCTTCTTGTGTTTGGGTGTTTGCTTTATAAATTCGAAGATAGGTCAATTTCCCCGGTGGCGCCACTGTCGCTGTCTGCTTATAGTGCCCCAAATGTTCGATGATCGTTCCGAAGAGTCCCAACCGCGTTTCATGCCGCCCAACGCACCTGTCATGGTCGTTGGATTGCGTCATGCCGTGTTTTTATCGCCCGATGGCGAGATCGAGGAACTCCCGCACGGGGCGGCGGCCAAACGTGCCCGGTCATCACGCCCCATTCTGGTTCATACCCCGGCCTGCGCGAGGCGCCTGAAATCCGATCCGTTTCCGGCCCATGACCTGCTGGAACTGTTTGCCTTTGTCCGTCCGGCACAGTTTTGTGTGCCGACCCCGCGCGGCATTGCATTGGCGACGGGCCAGAAACCGGCCGATGACTTGATCGGTCAGGCAGAGGCACTGGCAGAAGCCATGAAACGGCTTTTGCAGGAACTCGCCACCCTTCATCGCAACAAACGCGGACCGGCCCTGTCGGTTGCATGGCCGATGGCGCGCGGCCATTGGCCGTGGGGTGTTTCGGTTTTGGCCGCCCTTGGGGCCGATGGCGATGGCCCCCATCGTTATGCGGTGTATGAGGGCCTTAAAGTCTGGAAAAAGCTTGGCGAATGGGCTGAACATGCCCCGCCCCCGCCACCAGCCAACCATCCGGTTGATCCCAAGGATGCCCGTAAACGCCTGAAGGAACTTCTCGGCGAAGGGGCCGAGGAACGCCCGCAACAGGCCGATTATGCATCATCGGTGTGTTCGGCCTTTGGTCCGCGCCTGCATGATGGTGCGCCAAACATTGTTTTGGCCGAGGCCGGAACGGGGACCGGCAAGACATTGGGTTATGTCGCCCCGGCATCATTGTGGGCCCAGAAGAATGACGGCGCGGTGTGGATTTCGACCTATACCCGTAACCTGCAACGCCAGATCGATCAGGAATTGGATCGCCTCTATGACGATCCTAAGGACAAACGCCTGAAGGCCGTCGTGCGCAAGGGACGGGAAAACTATTTCTGCCTGCTGAATTTCGAGGAAGCCCAACGCCCGCTTAATCAACAACCACATCAGGCCACCCCGCTTGGCCTGATTGCGCGGTGGGCATCGCATACCCGTGATGGCGATATGGTGGGCGGTGATTTCCCGGCCTGGCTGACCGAATTGCTGGGCAACAGATTTACCGGGGCGCTAGCCGATCAGCGCGGCGAGTGCATCTATGCCGCCTGCCCGCATTATTCAAAATGTTTTGTCGAAAAGACCGTACGCCGCGCCCGTTCGGCCGAGATCGTAGTTGCGAACCATGCGCTTGTCATGGTGCAGGCAGCCCTGGGCGGGCTTGATGATGCCTCCATGCCGACACGTTACGTGTTTGACGAGGGCCATCATTTGTTTGACGCGGCGGACAAGGCATTTTCATCGCATCTGACCGGGATGGAGGGGCAGGAACTTCGGCGTTGGCTTCTGGGCGCGGAGCAAAAAGGATCATCGCGCGCACGCGGCCTCAAGCAACGGCTTGAAACGCTTATTCTGGATCGGGACGAACTGCGTGATGCCGTCAATGCGGTGATTGTCGCCGCGCAATGCCTGCCCGAACAGGGCTGGCTATCGCGCATTCATGACGGATCACAATATGCCAAGGGCCCGGCGGAGGTCTTTTTGGCCCATGTCCGGGCACAGGTGATGGCAAGGTCTGCCGAGGGGGATCGTGGTTATTCAATCGAGACCGATTGCAAACCAGCACTCAACGAAGTTCTTGCCAGTGCAGCGGATCTCGATCGCGCGCTGGAGGCCATGGAAAAACCGGCCAAGTCGCTGATCAAGATCATCGCCCATATGCTTGATGAAAAGGCTGACGAGCTTGACAGTGCCGAACGCCAGCGCCTTGATGCCGCCATAAGGTCACTTGAACGCCGCGCGATCATGCAGGTCGGCGCATGGCGTGAAATGCTGGCCTCATTGGTCGAGGAAACACCCAAAACCTTTGTCGACTGGTTTGCGATTGAACGTCAGTTTGGCCGCGACTTTGATGTTGGCATGCATCGTCATTACCTTGACCCGACCATCCCGCTGACCACATCCCTTGCCCCCACAGCACACGGCATGGTGGTGACATCCGCGACCCTGCGGGATGGCACAGGCGACGAAGAATTCGACTGGGCCGTGGCCGAGGATCGCACGGGGGCAGCCCACATGCCGCTGCCCGCCATCCGGGCGGCGATGAAAAGCCCGTATAACTACCGCGAACAAACCCGCGTCTTTATCGTCAATGACCTTGGCCGGGATAACCCGGACCACATTGCGGCGGCCTATCGCGAACTGTTTTTGGCATCGGGTGGCGGTGCGCTTGGCCTGTTTACCGCGATCAACCGGCTGCGGGCGGTGTATGAGCGCCTGACCGGCCCCATGGATGAAGCAGGTTTACAACTTCTGGCCCAGCATATCGATGGCATGGATGTCTCAACCCTGATTGACATTTTCCGGGTGGAGCGCGATGCCTGTCTGCTCGGCACCGATGCGGTGCGTGACGGGGTGGATGTGCCGGGTGATAGCCTTCGCCTGATCGTCTTTGACCGCGTGCCTTGGCCCCGGCCAGACATCCTGCACCGTGCGCGTAAATCCGCTTTCCACGGTGCGCGCTATGACGACATGCTCACACGGCTTCGTATGAAGCAGGCCTTTGGCCGCCTGGTGCGGCGTGCCGAAGATCGCGGTGTGTTTGTGTTGCTGGATAACCGCATGCCATCGCGGCTTCTGGGGGCCTTCCCCGATGATGTCGAGGTCCAGCGTGTTGGCCTGCGCGAGGCGATTGAGCAAACGCGAAGCTTCCTTGGCAGCGACCGGAATCGCGAAGAAGGTTAATCGGTTTCTTTGGCCTCAATTGTGACGGCGGAAAGGACGTACCATGCATGTCATGCTGATGACCTATGGGACGCGCGGCGATGTGCAGCCCTTTGTCGCGCTTGGCCCTGGGCTGATCCAAAAGGGGCATCGGGTCACGCTCACTGCGCCGGAACGCTTTGCCGGTTTTATCACCGATCATGATCTTGAATTCACCCCCCTGACCGATGCGCTGATTGCGCTTATGGATGATCCGCAGTTTGCCCATGCCTCTGATCCGAAGGCATCGGCCTTGGCGAAACTGACATCGTTATTCGCCATCGGCAAAAAGGCGCGCGCCCTTCAGGACACGCTGCTTGATGATATTTTCGACGCCATTGATCAGGGCAAGCCCGACGTCATCGTTTTTCATCCCAAAACCTTTGGCGCGCTGCCGATTGCCAGGCATTTCGGCATCCCGGTTGTGATGGCGCAACTGATCCCGTCCTTCATCCCGACCGGCGATTATCTCCATATGGGCACTCCCGATCTTGGCCTGCGCGATACCTTGGGGCGCTGGTATAACCGCGTGACCGGCAAGCTTATCTACCGGGTTTTGAACGCAACGCTGCGTCGCCAAGTTCAAAGATGGGCAGCAAGACGTCAAAACAGGATCAATGCCAAGGATCTAGACATTGTGAAGTCCTGCCAGACCGGCACGCTGCCCATCATTCATGCCTTTAGCAACGCCGTGATCAGTCGCCCCAAAGATTGGCCAACACACGCAACTGTCACCGGATACTGGTTTCTCGACGGGACAACCCAAACAAACCCACCCGATCCGGCATTACAAAACTTTGTAGAAAGTCACAAAAACCTGATCTATATCGGGTTTGGATCAATGCCCGGCAATGATCCGACCGCGATGGCAGAAATGATTGCAAAGGCAGTGTCGCAGGCCGATGTTAGCGCTATCATCGCAACTGGCTGGGGCGGCATGGGTGACATTGACTGGCCCTCCAACATCCTTGCAGTGCGCGAGGTTCCCCATGACTGGCTGTTCCCGAAGGTCGATATCGTCATTCATCATGGCGGGGCTGGCACCTGTGCGGCCGCCCTGCGCGCCGGTCGCCCGTCGATCATCATTCCGTTTTTCGGTGATCAACCTTTCTGGGCCAAGCGCCTGCACAGGCTTGGCGTTGCGCCACGCCCGATCAAGCCCGCAAAACTTGATGCCGCGATGCTGGCCCGTCGGATCAAAACGGTCCTTGAAACGACGTCCTATCGCAATAACGCAGAACGCATCGCAAGCAAGATCGCCGATGAAGACGGCATCGCGAATGCCATTGCCGAAATCACGCGCGCGGTTGGGCAATCTGACCTTCCCAAAACTGGAAGCCTTTGACACATCCCGGTGAAGGGCATAAACACGATCCAGACAAAGCTTGATGGATCGCAACACGTGCAACGCAAACACCAGATCAGTCTGATGTTCAGACAGGGCCTTTCGGCACTGGTGGCTGTGTTTTTCCTTGCCAACACCATCATGTTTGGCTTCATGCATATTCCCATGGCAAAGGCCAACGGGGCATCGCTGGCCTCGGTGATGGATGGGGTGGTGCGCATTCCGATTGTCATTTGCACCGGATCCACTTTCAAAACCGTTCTGGTCCGCGCCGATGGCCTGCCCGACGAACCAGGCCAGAATGCAGACGCGCCAGATGGCTTTGAATGTGCACTGTGCGGTTTGGGCAATTATGCCTTTGGCATGCCGGTGACGCCGGAACTTCCCGAACTTGAAGCAATCGAACTTAGCAACGCAGTTGCTGCCCTTCACATTACCGCGCGCAAGCACGTTTTCTGTGCGCTTGCGCCATCGCCACGCGCCCCGCCTGCTGTTTCTTGACCATTTGCCTTAGCACGCCTGAAAAAACCGCAAGTTCCATGACAGGATAATTGCGCGTTCAGATCTGCTTTTTCCCAAAATTACCTGTGCCCTTGTCGTGCCAACACACCTTCGCACGCCTTGCGCACATGCATGGACAAGAAACATGACTGAAACTTCCAAATCCCCGGCATCACAGGGGAATACAAGCCTGTATCGCGCTGTCTGGCGCTGGCATTTTTATGCCGGTCTTCTGATCCTGCCCTTCATGATCCTGATGGCGATCACGGGGGCGGCTTACATCTATCGCGATGAAATCGATGACTGGTATCACGCCGACCTTAAATTCGTTGAGGCATCGGGCCAAGCGCCCCTGCCGATAAGCCAACAGATTGACGCGGCCCTTCTTGCCGTTCCGGGCAGTGCCGCCAAGGTCATGCCCCCGGCAAGTCCGGATCGCAGCAGTGAAATCGTCATTGCCACTGAGGCCGGCGGGCGCGAGGCGGTTTACGTTAATCCTTATACAGGTGACGTTCTGGGGCATATGCCCGATCGCACTACCATCATGTGGGTGGTCCGGCGCATTCACAGCCTTGCCGAATTTGGCACCATCCCGAATTACATCATTGAAATTGCATCAGGCTGGGCGATCCTTCTGGTTTTGACCGGGATGTATTTGTGGTGGCCGCGCGGCAATCAGAAAGGCGGGGTTGTCAGCCTGCGTGGAACACCCAAACGCCGCATCTGGTGGCGTGATGCCCATGCCGTCACCGGCATCTTCATTGGTGTTTTCATTATCTTCATGGCCGGAACCGGCATGTTCTGGTCGGTGTTCTGGGGCAAATATGCCAACCAGTTTGCCAACGGCACGCCCAATGGATATCCGTCCGGCGTTCGGATCGATGTGCCGCTGTCGACCATTCCGATGATTGATGCCTTTGGCGACGTAAGTTGGATCAACGAAAACATTCCGCTGCCGCAATCGGTTGATGGTGGAGCCAATCCGGTGACAAAGCCGAACCCCATCGGCATTGATCAGGCCGTCGCAACCTTTAACGATATGGGGCTCACACCGGGATATGTCGTGGCCCTGCCGCGCTCGGAAACCGGGGTTTATTCGGCGTCGATCTATCCCGATGACCTGTCGCTGCAACGGGTCATTCACTTGGATCAATATTCCGGAAGGCCCCTGATCGATATGGGCTATGCCGATTACGGGCCGTTCGGCAAGATCATGGAATTTGGCATCAATGTTCACATGGGTCAGGAATTTGGCATCGCCAATCAGATCATCCTGCTGGTGATCTGTGCCCTGATCATTTTCATGTCGGTATCGGCTGGTGTGATGTGGTGGAAACGACGCCCAGCCGGTGCCCTTGGCGTCCCGCCGATGCCGCGCGACACAGGCAAGCTTAAAACGGTCACCGCCATCCTTGTCATTGGCGGCATCATCTATCCGACCGTTGGCGCATCCATGATTGTCATCTGGCTTCTGGATTACCTGCTGGTCGCCCGCCCGCAACGCAAATTGCGCACGGCATAACCCTGCTATTTCGTCGCGGTCCGCAAACATATTCGGGCCGCGACTTTCCATCTCAGTCGCTCTAGTCCTCGACAATATCCGCATCAATATTATGCCGGATCGCCAGTCGAAGCGCATTGAGGATCGCGATGATATCAATGCCTTCCTGCAATAGCGCCCCCGCAACTGGCGTGATATAGCCAGCCGCGGCAAACCCCATGGCGACGATGGAAAGCACCATGCCACCAATCACGCTTTGCAAAAGGATGCGGCGCATCGCCATGCTGATGTGAAGGAGCTCGTCGACGGTCACCAACGACGCCTCGGGGATCACGGCACCGGCGGCATCGGCTGTCACCGCACTTTCCTTGCCAAAGGCAATCCCGACCGTGGCGACGGCCAATGCCGGGGCATCGTTGATGCCATCGCCCATGAACAGGGTTGGGGCCTTGGCAGTTTCTGCGCGGACGGTCGCAACTTTCTGTTCCGGGCTTTGTGATGCCAGACTTTCGGAAATTCCGAGCAGTTCGGAAAGGTAGCTGACCTCGCTTTCGCGATCCCCCGACAGCAACATCACCTTGTTGAAATGATGGATGTCGCCCAGATGCCCGACGAAGCTTTCGCCCTCTGCGCGCGGGGTATCGCGGAAGCGGAAGGTCGCGCCATATTTGCCATCCACCAGCACCACGCATTCAAGCCCGGCTGCCGTTTCCGGCAAAAGCCCCGCGATCTCGGGGTCGGATTTCATCAGTTTATTGCGGTGGGTCACGGCGACTTCATGGCCATCGACCTGCCCGCTGAGCCCCTGCCCCGGTTTTTCCGACGCATGATTAACCTCATCAAGTGGCAGCTTGCGATCGCGCGCGGCATTCAAAACCGCCGAGGCCAGCGGATGTTTGGAATAACGCTCAAGGCTGGCGGCCAGTCGCAAGACAAGATTGCCGTCCATGTCGGGCCCGGCCAGCACCTCCACCAGTTCGGGACGGCCATAAGTCAGCGTGCCGGTTTTATCGAAAATCGCGGTCTGGCAGGTAGGCAAGCGTTCCAGAACCGTCGGGTCGCGGATGACGATGCCGCGCCGGGCGGCGATTGAAATCGCACTCATCACCGTGATCGGAATTGCAATCAAAAGCGGACAGGGTGTCGCCACCACCAGCACCGCCAGAAAGCGCGAAGAATCGTCACTCAGATACCCGACCAAGATCGCAAACAAAAGCGCTGCCGGGGCAAACCACGCGCCGATCTGGTCACCAAGACGGCGAATGCGCGGGCGTTTTTGTTCGGCCTCGGCCATGACATCCATGATCTGGGCATAACGGGAATCCCGCGCGCGCTTTTCCGCCCGGATGATCAGGACGGCCTCGCCATTGATCGCGCCCGACAGCACATTGGTGCCCGGTGCCTTGGCAACCACATAGGGCTCCCCGGTCAGGTAGCTTTCATCCATGCTGCCATGGCCATCAACAACGATGCCATCGGCGGGCGCAGTTTCATGCGGAAAGACCGCGATCAGATCGCCAATGTCGATCTCATCAATCGCGATATCCGTAATCTCGCCATCGGAGGATTTGCGATGCGCGACACTTGGCATGCGCTTGGCCAGGGCATTCAGGGCCGACGACGCCTTGCGCATGGCAAAGCCTTCAAGAACCTGCCCGCCGGTCAGCATCAGAATGATCAGGCTGGCGGCAAGATATTCCGCCAGCACCACACCGGTAACAAAGGCAATAGCGGCCAGAAAATCAGCGCCCATTTCGCGCCGCAAAAGCTTGATTGCAAGCTGCGCCAAAATGGGGATGCCACCCAGCAAAAACAAAACCAAAAGCGGCAGGTCTGCGGTGCGTTGGCCCAGCATCATGTCGGGTAGACCAAACACCCCAGGAAACATCAGGATAAAATGCCCCGCCATGGCAAGCAGGGTAATGATCAGAATGGTGCGGTTAAGGCCCGGGGCGGACAAGGCATCATCACACCGTTCAAGAACACCAACTGGTGGCGTGTTTGCCATGCCTTACCCCTTATGTGTTTATGGTTTTCAGGCCTGCGAAACCTTGCCCATCGCCATCGATACCATCAGATAACTGAAACCCGACGACAACAAATTGATGCCAATCAACAGACCAATCGCCCAGGTGGCGGAGCTTGGCAGTTCGGCAAAGATCAGGACACCGGCCAGAACCGAAATCCCGCCAGAAACCAGCATCCACTTCCAGCCCGGAAACTGTTTGAGCCACAGCGCCATCAGGGTTTCAAAAATCCCGTGCAGCAAAAAGGCAATCGCCAGCAACACGGTCAGTGTCACAATGCCACCTTCTGGCATGAAGGCCAGCCAGCCGCCAATCAGGGCAAAGACAATCCCCTGAACGACATCAAGGCTGCGCCGTGTCGGGGTATCGGCATTCCAGGCCCCGTAAAAATGACCAAGCGCCCCAAACAGGAACAGCCAGCCAATCACGGTTTTAAAGGCAATTGTCGTGACAAAGGGAAAGGCCACCGCCAGTACGCCAAGGATCAGCATCACCACGCCGACGTTGCGCAGCCGTTTGCGCCCCTTTTCCAAAAGGCCATGCATTTCCGGCGTTCCGTCATTAACGATCAAGGTCATGGTAGGGTGCTCCTGACTGCTGTGGATCGCGGCAATATCAACCTGAAATTGCTGCAAATTATAGCCCATCTAACGCCTGTCGAATAGGACAAGTTCCCAAGGGGCTGATCTTAATCACAGGCCTTTGCCGCCGTGATCAGGCGCTCTGCCACCGCACGCACAGCCGGGCGCTGGTCATAGGCCGGCTGCACCAAAAACGTCGCAAGCGGGCTTCGAACCGGTGCGAAAGGCAGCATGATCAGGTCGTGATTTCCAATTGCCGTGCGCGCAAACGGCAGGCGGGCCAAAATCACACCAAGGCCGGCATCCGCCGCAGACAGCCCGACACTGTAATCCTCTAAGCGGCGATCAGATGGCTTGGGCCGATACTTAACCCCATGTTCGGCCAACCAATGCCGCCACCCGGTCGCGTCGCTGTCATTTAAAAGCGGAAGGTTGGCAATTGCATCTGCATCAAGGCTTTGCGGTTCGAGCCCGCCGAGGAGCTTGGGGGAAATCAGCGGCACCAGATCATCGGCAAACAGCAAGCTTGATTTGGTACCCGGCCATTGTCCCTTGCCACAGCGAATGGCGATGTCGGTCTGCCCGCCATCGAAATCGGCCAGCCGTTCGGTAATTTCAAGTTCAAGCCGCACATTCAGATCACGCTCGATCTCGGGCACAAGCTTAAGGAACCAGATCCGGGCATAAGATGGCAGCAAACTTATTTTGATGACATCCGGTCCACGGCGTTGCCGCCAGGGCTGCGCGCCTTGCGACAAAAGATCAATCGCCGCCTGTGTTTCGCGCAAAAACCGTTGCCCATCAGGCGTCGGGCGCACCCCGCGGCCATAGCGTTCAAACAAATCATAGCCAAGCCATTGTTCGACCTGTGCAACATGGCGGCTGATCACGCTATGCGTCACACCCATTTCACTGGCGGCGGCCGAAAAGGACCCGTTGCGCGCCGCGGCCATCACCGCGGGCAAAAGCGCAAGAGGCGGAAGGGAAAGGTCATTGCTGTGCACCATATGCACATCTGATCCCCAAGCTATGTTCTATGTCAACACTCATGATCGCGCTATCAGCAAGACAGAAGACAAATTCATTCGCATAGAACGAGGGGAATGCTGATGTTCTCACAAGCCACTTTGGGCCTTGCCTGTGCCCTGATTACGGTTCTGTCCTGGGCGGCGGCCTTTCCGTTGATCGGGGTTGCGCTTTCGGGGCTTGATCCCCTGCCCCTTGCCGCTGTGCGCTTTACACTGGCGGCCTGTCCGGCTGTGATCTGGCTTGCGATCAAACGCCCGGAAATGCCCAAGCTGGTTGATCTTGCACGGCTTGGATTGGGCGGTGCGCTTGGCATCAGCATCTATAACTGGTTGCTCAATACCGGGCAGCAAACGGTATCACCGGGCGCGGCAAGCTTTATCATCAATACATTACCGATCTGGACGGCGATGCTCGCGACAGTGTTTCTGCGTGACCGGTTCGGGATTGGTGCCTGGATTGCCACAGCGGTGAGTTTTTCCGGCGTTGTCCTGATCGCCGTTGGTCAACCCGGCCCGATGCGTTTTGGCAATGGCAGTTCGTTGATCTTGCTGGCATCCATGCTGTCAGCCACCTATTTCGTTCTGGTGCGTGGGGTGATTGCGCGATATGGCCCGGCCACCTGCACCTGCTGGACACTGATCACCGGTGCGCTATGGCTAACACCCTGGTTGCCCGACGGGATGGCACAAATCAGTGTGGCTTCGGTTTCGGTGATTTCGGCGGTGTTGTTCCTTGGTCTTGTTTCCGCATCCCTTGGCTATGCCACCTGGAGCATCGCAATCGGCCATTTCGGGCCGGCATCGGCGGCAAACTTTTTATATCTGGTGCCACCCATTGCCGTTGTGCTGGCATGGACTCTAAACGGTATTACGCCCGATATCCTGACCCTGATCGGCGGCGCGGTGGCGATAACCGGTGTGGTTATGTTGCGCATTTCCATGGCAAGATCGGCCCGCAAGGCAACGGCGTAGCCAAGGGTGTGCCGGGCCTGGCCCGGCATATCAGAACGATTATAAAGAAAAACTGATAACGGGTTCACAATTCGATGCTTTGACATGGGGGTTTCAAGGGTCTATCAAATTCCAGACCTTATCCAATCTGGATGGAAACCCGTGTATTTCACACCGCTCAACAGCTTGGTTGCACGACGCACCCTGTCACTTTGTGTGGCGTGGCTGTTGCTGGTCAACGCGCTGTTTTTCGGGTTCATGCACGCGCCTGTCGCCCTTGAAACAGTGCCGACGTCGAACACGGAAGTTTCCCAGACCTATGTCCCGCTGATTATCTGTACCGCAAATGGCATCAAAACCATTTCGGTTCCAGCCGACCTTGCCGCAGATCGCACTGCCAATCCGCACAGTTCCGACGCCTTTGATGGCTTCCAGTGCGCCAGTTGCGGCCTTGGCAACCACGTGGTCGGCATGCCGGTTGAACCTGAATTACCGTTGATCCATCGGATCCGGCTGTCTAATAAGGTCACGGCCCTTCACATTACGGCACGTCTGCACGATTTCTGCCCGATTGCCGCATCCCCGCGCGCACCGCCGGTCGCCATCTGACCGGATTTCCAAGCACTGTCTTTCAGGGCCTTGTTGGCGGTTTTACGCCACAACTGTATCTGACGGACGTGGTTCTATCCGATCATCATCCCATGCCAGCCGGTAAAGCCGGCGACTTCCGGGACATCCCGGTTCACAGACTGGTGTCGATACGCGACGGCATTGCCGCGTATCTGTAAGGTTGCCAATGGGAGATCCCCATGAACAAAGACGACGCCTTGCTTGTATTGGAAAAACTTGCCGAACCCGCCGTTTTGACTTTGCCATCCGATGCCAGCATCGGACATCACAGCCAGGACCACACATATGTTTACATTGTGCAGTCCGGGTTAGCACTGCGCTGCAAATACACTGAACAGGGGGAAAGGCAGGTCTGCCGGGTTTATCGCCCTGGCGATCCGATCGGCCTTGAAATGCTGGCGGTGACCGACCCGTCGCTTGTGATTGAAACCATCGCACCCTCGGTAATCAAACGCATCCCGATCCAGCGGATCCGTCTTGCCCAGCAAAACGATGCCCGCACGCAATCGGCTGTGACATCTCTTCTGGCAAGCGAGGTCATGGATGGTCAGCAGCTTAAGATCAGTTTTGGCACCGGATCGGCCATGCGCCGGATTTGCCGGTTCCTGTTGTGGTCTGCCCACAATGATCTGGTATCGCTGCCCAACCGTGAAAAGCTTGGCAATATCGTTGCGACCACGACCGAAACGGCTAGTCGCATGATCGCCAATCTGAGGCGTGAGGGCGCAATCACCCGAAACCCGCGCATGCCATCGACCATGCGGATCGATCGCGACAAGCTGTGCAAGGTCGCAGGCGACCCGCAACAGCAATCCGCGGCATAACTGGCCGTCACGATCATCAAACAACAAACGCACCGGGATACCGTTCCGGTGCGTTTTCTTTTGGACCAACACTAATGCTGATTATGAACTGGGTTGGGCAACCGGGAAACGGGCGGGCGAGGTCAGGTTGGCCTTAAGCAGACTTTCCATATCGCTGGCACTGATCGGCTTGCTGAAATAGAAGCCCTGAACTTCATCGACACCCTCGGACGCGATATGTTCAAGCTGGGTTTCGGTTTCAATGCCTTCGACATTGACCGCCATGCCAAATGATCGCGCCAGGAACACAACCGCGCGCACAATCGCGGCATTGCCATCAGAACTGTCGATATCAATGATGAAGGACCGGTCGATCTTGATCTTGTCCACCGGGAAGCGTTTGAGATAGGCCAGCGACGAATACCCCGTCCCGAAATCATCAATCGCAATGCGAATGCCCTGATTTCGCAGGATACCAAGCGTGATGGCGGCTTCGCGCGGATTGTCCATCACGGCCCCCTCGGTCACCTCGAACTGCAACTGATGGGGATCAAGTTCCGTGCGCGAAAGCACTTCGCCGACACTTTCAATCAGGTCTTCGTGACGGGCCAGTTCAAGCGGCGAAAGATTGACCGATATGGTCAATTGGCCATAGCCGGCATCGCGCCATGCCTTGGTCTGTTCGCAGGCACGTTTCAGCACCCATTTGCCGATATCGGCAATGATGCCCATGCGTTCAGCCACCGGGATAAAATCAACCGGGCTGACCTGGCCGCGTGACGGGCTGAACCAGCGCACCAGTGCTTCCATGCCGATGATGCGATGACCGACGATATCAATGATCGGCTGATAGAACAGCTCCAGCTCGTCATTTTCAATCGCATGGCTCAGATCGCGTTCCATCGCCTTGCGTTCCTGAACCTCGACCTGAAGTTTCGGTTCAAAGAAGTGATAGCGATTGCGCCCCTCGGCCTTGGAACAATAAAGCGCCAGATCCGCATTGCGTAGCAGGTCCTTTTCATCGCGACCATCCTGCGGATACATGCAAATCCCGACCGAGGTCGATGCCTGCACTTCATTGCCATCCAGCATGAAACGTTCGGAAATGCGTTCGATCAGGCGCTGGGCGACAAAGGTCACTTCCTCGACCGAGCCCGGCTCGTGGATCAGAACTGCGAATTCATCACCGCCAAGACGCGCGACCACATCCTCGTTGCGCAGGCAAACCCGCATACGTTCGCCAACCCCCTGCAAAAGCAGATCGCCAATCGGATGGCCAAGCGTGTCGTTGATGTCCTTGAAGTTATCAAGATCAAACATCATCAGGACAAAGTGGCAGCGTTCGCGTTTGCTGCGCGCAACGGCCGCCGCCAGCCGTTCCTGGAACAGGGTCCGGTTCGGAAGCCCGGTCAAGCCGTCATGATGGGCAAGGAACTGAATGCGCGCTTCGCTGCGTTTGCGATCGGTAATATCGGTGATCGATCCGTCAATGAGGGTCGGACGGCCCTTCTCATCGCGGACAAGACGGGCATTTTCCTCGACCCAGATGATTTTGCCGTCTTCGCGGCGCATCTCGGTTTCAAAGCCCTGCACAATTCCATCGCGCAGCAACCGGCCGATAAACCGCAAACGATTGACCGGGTTCAGATAATGAAACGCCCAGTCATGCTCCTTGGCAATCAGACTTTCGACCGCGTCATAGCCCAAGATGGATGCAAAGGCCGGGTTGGCCGACAGGATCGGGCCAAGCGGAATACTTTGAAACAGGCCTTCTGCCGAATTTTCGAAAATACCGCGGAATTTTTCCTCGGCATGGCGGAGTGCTCGTTCGACCGACAGTTTTTCTGTCACGTCCTGACCGATACAGATCACACCGGCAACATCGCCATCTTCGCCGAAATGCGCGCGCGCATTCCATTGCAACAGGCGGGTTTCACCGTCGCGGCGCTTGAATGAAAGGACCTCATCCTTGATGATTTCGCCCGACAGCAACCGGCGCACTGCCATCCGAACACGCGCCCGGTCTTCTTCAACCAGCAAAAAGTCAAAGAAGTTCTGACCTGCCGCCTCCATCCAGGAATAGCCGAACGTCCATTCGCATTCGCGGTTATATTCCAGAATGCGCCCCTCGGCATCGAGGAACAGGATGACGCTGCCCGCCGTCTGAACCAAGGCGCGATAGCGTTCCTGACGCCGACGCAGATCATATTCCGCCTGACGGTTCTTGGTAATGTCGGTGATGGTAACGCTATAGCCCAGCAGCATTCCGCCTTCGCCACGAATTTCGGTGGCATTCACCCGCACCCAGATCTGGCTGCCATCGGCTCGGCGCATTTCAATATCGCGGGCCTGAACCCCCTTGCCGGATGCAAGATCACGACGCAGCTGAATGCGGTCGCTGTCGCTGGCATAAAAGGTTTCGGGATGGCGAAAATAGGCCTGGGTCACTTCGCGTACGGAATCATAATTGAACAGTGACGCGGTTTCTTCGTTCACATTGGTAATCGTGCCTTCAGCATTCAGCTCGATAATACCATGCACCGCATGTTCAAGGGCACGGCGATAGCTTTCCTCGCGCGTGCGTTCCTGACCAAACAGCACCAGACAGCCCGAATTTTCCAGCGTGATATATTGCCACTGGAAGAACCGCTGCCCGTAATGGACGGTGCGCGGACTGTCGGTGTCAAATTGCGGACCTTCGTCACTGACCAGCGGGCGCTGGTCGCTTGGATGCATCAGATCAAGCGGCGATGCCATGCCCATTTCAAGGGCAAGCTGCTCTGCTGCGCAATTGGTGCTGCGCAGGCGACCGTTGGTTTCCACCAGCAACACCGGTTGCGGTGAAATCAACGATCCGATGCCCGATGAAACGGTGGCTTCAATGGTTGTAAAGCGGATATAGGTGCGCCGACCGATGCTCAGCTTCCAGCCGAACAACACGCATGCAGAATCCCGGAACCCGCATTCTATATAATGGTAGCCGCCAATATCAAAAAGCCGCGCGGAAAGTTCGGCCAGCGGTTCCGACAAACCTTCAACTGCGTCCGGAGAAACCCATTCACCGACCTGTACACTCTCGTCATAGGCTTCGCGCCATGCTGAATTTACGAGCAGTCGTCCTTCGTCTGGATCATATGCTCCAGACGGCAAACACAGGTGGCTGATCAACGCCGTCAACATACCGACGGAATCGATTGCGTTGATGTCTCCCATAGCGGCTTTATTCGTCATGTTTGTTGTCGCTGCGCGACCATAACTGCTACCCCATGCAGTGCAAAGCCAAATTTTCCCCGACGAGAGCCACCACCCCAATCATTTTGCTTGTATTTTTGTAGCAGCTTCATTTTTTGTTCTTTTGGTCGCGCATGCCGCCTTTTTCACGGCTTTCAACGCCCGCGCGACCGGTGCCGACAGAATGAACGCGATTTCACTACGTAATCCTTAAAATCCTTGAAAATTCATCGGTTAACTGTTGCCCGGGGAAGTTTATCGGCATACCATCGCTCGGCTCGGTGGTTTTCACACTGTCCGGATCCCAACGTCAAAGTCCGGATAAAAGCGTTTCAGGGAACCATCCTCGATAAGGAGTAACCAACGTGATTTCGCATCAGGACGCCTTGATCTACACAATGGTTATGGTATCGGCCGCCGATAACGATATCACCGACGCCGAACTTTCCGCGATGGGCCGCCGGGTCCGTTATCTTCCGATTTTTGCCGGATTTGACAATGATGGCGTCACCAGTGTTGCGCGCGACTGCGCCAAGCTGCTGGGCGAAGAAGACGGCATGGACCGCACGCTGGATATGATCCGCGATGCCCTGCCGCGCAAACTGCGCGAAACCGCGTATGTGTTTGCCTGTGAAATTGTCCTGTCCGACAGTGAAATCAGCCAGGAAGAACTCCGCATTCTTGAATTGCTTCGCCACCGGCTTGATATTGACCGGTTGGTCGGATCGGCCATCGAACGCGCCATGGCGGCGCGCTATGTCCGGCCCGGTGATTTTTGATGTTTGCAACGACGGCCGCGGCACCTTGCCAGCACGGCCTCGTTGAGTGAAAAACGGTTAATTCAGCATTCCAACTTCGTGTTGGGCCTGTCTGATCGAATTTGTGGAACCCAACGCGCATTTTGGGCGTTACGCCCTGAAATTGCTGCTGTTGGTCATCCATAATGGGACAGGACCCAGCCAACAAAACTTGCCGGTTTCGGGCCAATGGGCGCGGGCCATTTTTGCGTCGCCAATTCAGATATCGCTACCGTCACACAAAGGGATCGCCGTCATGACCGCTCTTTCCGGGGAAAACATTGCCTTTATCGGACTTGGATTGATGGGGCGTCCGATGGCGCTCAATCTTGAAAAGGCCGGTGCAGTCCTGACCGTCAATACCCGTAATCCCGAAACGCTCAACGCCTTCGAAGACCTTGGCATTGCGACTGCCGGCACCCCGGCCGATGCCGTGGCCGAGGCCGATATCGTCATCATCTGTGTTGCCAATACGCCCGCACTTGAAAATGTGCTTCTGGGCGAAGACGGCATTATCGACGGCCTCGAAGAAGGCACCATCGTCATCGACATGGGCACAACGTCGGTCGAAGCCACACGGCGCTTTGCTGATGTGGTCGAAGAAGCCGGCGGCACATGGATTGACGCCCCGGTTTCCGGCGGCACCCACGGGGCCGAGAACGGCACCCTTTCCATCATGGTCGGTGCATCGCCCGAAGATTTCGAACGTGCCCATCGGGTGTTTGATGTCCTTGGTTCGCGCGTTACCCATGTCGGTGATGTCAGTTCCGGCCAGATTGCCAAGGCGGCCAATCAGATGATTGTCGGCATCACCATTGGTGCGGTTGCCGAAGCCTTTTCCATGGCCGATGAAGCCGGTGTCGATCTTGATAAATTGCGATCTGCGCTAACCGGTGGCTTTGCCGATTCCGCCATCCTGCAAAAGCACGGCGAACGCATGATCGAACGTAATTTCGAACCGGGCGGCAAGGTCGTCACCCAGCGCAAGGACCTGTTCCAGGCGCTTGAATTTTCCGAAGGCGAACTGGGGGTCGAACTGCCCATCACCCGTCTTGCCATGGAACTTTATGACGAATTGATCGACATGGGCCATGGCGATCTCGATCATTCAGCATTGATCAAAGTCTATGAAGAAGACTGACGCTGATCATGTCGAACTGGTTTCGGTTCTGACCTGCCCCGAATGCGGGCATGTCGAAAGCGAAACCATGCCGACCGACGCCTGCCAGTACTTTTATGACTGCAAGGGATGTGGCGCTGTTCTTCGTCCCAAGGCTGGTGATTGCTGTGTTTTCTGTTCGTATGGCACCGTCCCCTGCCCGCCGATCCAGTTGCATGGGCGCGGGGAAGACGGTGGCTGTTGCGGGCATGGTAACTAAGCTGCTCTGGCCAAATTAGGCAACCCAGATCAGGCAACAATGCCCGGCTTGTGACTGCCGATCCGATATAGATAAAGGTGGTCCGATCCGGTTTTCATCGGCACTTCGCCAAACGCCTGCCAACCCGGAATGGCAAAGGCGCGCGATATCAAAATGCCGCCATTTGCCATGCGCTGATCGAGCACATCGCCAACATCGCCCATCACCCGTGGATCAAGAAAACACACCACAACGTCGCCCGGATCGCGATCAAGGGTTTTAAAATCACCCCGGATGAAATCAAGGTTGGGTCGTGCGGCCAAAACCGCCCGCATCCGGCTGATGGCATAGGGGATTGGCGAGAGCTCGATACCGGTTACCCTGACCTCCGGCCTTGCGCGCGCAATCGCCAGTGCCAGATCCCCCCAGCCCGACCCAAAATCCGTCACCGCCTTGGTATCACCGGGGATATAGGCGATGATTTCGTCGGCTGCCTTGGCCGATGTCGGCATCGGAACGGCCTTTAGACGGATTGCATATCCCGCAATCAGCGCCAAAATAATGCCGACAAGGGCCAGTACGGATAAATCAGTCATCAACCATCCAGATATGTTAGGGTCCGTGCCGCGCAGTGGTGCCACAGGCATGCGCACATCGCAAGTCACGGCATACACAGCCAATTGAACACATTTGCAGAAGATACCGGAATGAGCCACGAAGAAACCGACACCCGCATAAACGAGCTTGAAATACAGCTTGCCCACATGGAAACCGTCGTCACCGATCTGTCCGACATGATCAAGAAACAGTGGGATCGCATCGATCTGCTTGAACGTCAGAACAAATTAATGTCGTCCGATATTAAACGCATGATCGATTTCCTGCGTACAGCACCCGAAGACGACGCACCACCGCCGCATTATTGATGGCACGCAGGGTTTGCTGGTTTCTGGCGATCGTGCCTGCCAATGAAAGATCGATTTGACCAACCTTTATCTCGACATACCGACCTTTGACGACTTCGTAAAGGTCCTTGATGGCACGGTGTATCATACCCTGCCAGATGACTGGTGGGTGGGTACATCCGACGTCGTTGGATCGACCAAGGCGGTCGAAGCCGGTCGGTACAAGGACGTCAATATGGTCGGGGCGTCGGTAATCTGCGCGGTCAGCAATGTGCTTGGCCATTCAGATTTTCCGTTTCTGTTTGGCGGTGATGGAGCAAGTTTCGCATGCCCCCCGGATCAGATTGACGGCGTGCGCGATGCGATGGCCGCCACAGCCACATGGGCCCTTGAAACACTCGATCTTGAATTGCGGGTCGGGCTGGTTCGGATTGGCGACATCCGTGCCACCGGTCGTAACGTGCGCGTTGCCCGCTATGCGGTGTCCAAGCCGGTTTCCTATGCCATGTTCAACGGGCGCGGCCTGCAATGGGCCGAAGACCAAATGAAACAGGGCCATAACCTGATTACGCCGGCACCACCGGGCACCCGCCCGGATTTAACCGGATTGTCTTGCCGCTGGTCACCCATCCGTGCCGAGGACTCAGATGTTATCTTGTCACTCATTGTTGCCCCGCGCGACAACCCGGGCCGTTTTGATGAAACGGTGCGCACCCTGTTTGCCATTCTCGATGACAGCCCGCGCAAAAGCAACCCGATCCCCGAAGACGGGCCCGGTGTCGCCTTCCCGCCGCCTGGCATGCATCTTGAGGCAGAGGCCACCAAACACAAGGAAGGCGGTTATATCAAAGCATGGCTGAAGGCGCTTTATATCGCGCTGATCGCGGCCATCCTGATGAAAACCGGCTGGAAACTGGGCGCGTTTGATCCACGGCGCTATCGCGATTACACCGGCTATAATACCGACTTTCGCAAATTCGGTGATGGGCTGTGGATGACGGTGAATTGCAGTTTGACCCGTGCCGAGGAAGTCGAAGCCCTTTTGCATGCGGCAGAACTGCAAGGCGATGTTCATTTTGGCACCCATCGCCAACGCAGCGCGATTATGACCTGCATCGTGCCCTCCATCACAAGTGATGCGCATTTCCATTTTCTTGATGGCGGCGAAGGCGGCTATACCGCGGCGGCCACCGCGTTCAAGGCAAAAAGAAAGCGCGATCCGGTCCTTGGCGCATCATCGACCAATGCGTGAAACGCATCGATTGTGACGCGACAATAGATTTCTTGCATGGCCATGAATTATCCCGGACACTTCCCTGATCCCGAACGGATCAGGATAGCCCCATGGACACCCGCGAGCTTGAAACCCTTATCGCCGTTGCAGACGCGCAATCCTTTCACGGTGCGGCGGATCGCCTTGGCCTGACGCAACCGGCGGTGACCCGCCGTATTCAGCGCCTTGAAGAACGCATTGGCAAAAGCCTGTTTGACCGCGCCACCAAGCCCTTGCAACCGACCATCGCCGGGCACCGGGCGCTTACCGAGGCACGCGATCTGTTGCGCCGCCTTGAAGGTTTCAGTGACTCGGTTCTTGGCAACACCAAACGCCACGGCCCGTTTCGACTGGGCGTAAGCCACGGGGCCGCCCCGCTTTTGGCAGCCCAAGAACTCCGTTCCCTGCATCAGGCCTTCCCGGATATGTCGCTTTCGATCAAAAGCGGCTGGTCAGCGGAACTTCTTCCGCTTCTGCGTCGGGGTGAAATTGATGCCATGCTGTCGCTTGATGGCCCAAACGGCATTGTTGGCGGGGTACAAACCCGCGATCTGCCGGCAAGTCTGTCGCCGCAGACCCTGCTGGATGATGAAATCGTTGCCATCGGCCCGAAA
This sequence comes from Thalassospira sp. A40-3, assembly GCF_015871485.1. Lineage (NCBI taxonomy): Bacteria > Pseudomonadati > Pseudomonadota > Alphaproteobacteria > Rhodospirillales > Thalassospiraceae > Thalassospira > Thalassospira sp. A40-3. The sequence goes on along the minus strand of NZ_CP065428.1, from coordinate 1,011,816 downwards.
TCAGCCCGTCCCCATCCGACAACCATCAAAGAACTTGCCAAACACCCGATGATCCTGATGCCCGAAGGATGTACGTTCCGTGCGCTTGGCAATGCATGGGCGCATAAAAACGGGGTCGAATTTACATCCGTGCTAGAGGTCTCCGCCCTTGAATTACAGATCGAAATGGTCGCAGCCGGCGCGGGTTACGGGATCATGGCGCGGCGGTTTTGCCAGCACAGCCCGGCCGCAAACCGGATCAAGATCCTTGATATTCCCGGCATGAACTGGGGCATGGCCATCACCCTGATCCGCCGCGCATCAAGTTCTGATCTTGACGATATGATCGACAAGGTTGGCGAACTGGTGATTAGGGTCTGAACCCAATGCCGGCAAAGCATCCGACACCCCCCATGCAGAAATGTTATCAGCATCATAATCCGAATGAATTGGACGCATAGCGCCCCCGCGTTCAATATCGCCACCAAACAATAATCCCTCTCGGAGGATCGTCTATGAGCCCCACTCAAAGCTCGCCCCAAATTCCGCCGCCACAAAGCCCCACACGCATGACCCTCATGCGGGCGAAAAAATGGTTCCCGTGGCTGGTTCTGCTTTCTGGCTGCCTTGTGTTGTCGTTAAACCTTGGTGTGCGTCAGTCCCTTGGCCTGTTTATCCCCGATATGCTCAATGACACGGGCTGGAACGCTGCCACCTTTGGTCTGGCCTTTGCCATTCAAAACCTGATGTGGGGTATTTCCGCCCCGATCGCCGGTGCGCTTGCCGACCGCTATGGCACCACGCGCACCCTGATTGGCGGGGCTGCGGTTTACGGTGCTGGCCTTTACATGATGGGAACGTCGCAATCCCCGGGCGAGTTGCACCTGACCGCAGGCTTCCTGATTGGCACCGGGGTTGGCGCCACCAGCTTCCCGGTTGTTCTGGCCGCGATCAGCCGCGTTTTCAGCAATGAAAAGCGAAGCTTCGCATTGGGTCTGGCATCCGCCGGTGGTTCAGTTGGTCAGTTGGTGATGGCCCCGACCACCCAGGCGCTCAACAGCTCGCTTGGCTATGTATCGGCGCTTGTTATCCTCGCTGCTATTTCGATGCTGATCATCCCGGCCGCCTTTGCCATGACCGGCAAGGCCGAAGGCAACAGCCCGACCGCCACCCCCGATCTGGGTCCGCAGGGCTTGGCCGCCGCGTTCCACGAAGCCCGCAAACATCGCGGCTTTGCGTTGCTCAATGCCGGTTTCTTTGTCTGTGGCTTTCATATCGCGGTGATCGCCACCCACCTTCCGACCTTTACCGAGCTTTGCGGCTTGCCCCGTTCGGTTGCGGCCGAGGGTCTGGCGTTGATCGGTCTGTTTAACATTGTCGGCACGCTGACCGCCGGTTGGGCGGGCGGCAAATGGCGCAAGAAATATGGCCTGTCGTTTATTTACGGCATGCGTGCGCTGGTGATTGTGATCTTTATCTTTGCACCCAAAACATCTGAAACCATCTTGCTGTTTTCGGCATCGATGGGCGCACTTTGGCTTTCGACCGTGCCGCTGACCAGTGGCCTGATCGCACAGGTCTTTGGCCCGCGTTACATGGCGACCCTGTTTGGCATTGTCATGCTGTCCCACCAGATCGGCGCATTCTTTGGCGCATGGATGGGCGGCATTGTCTATGACCTGACCGGCAATTTCGATGCGGTCTGGTGGGCATCGGTGGCCCTTGGCGTCTTTGCCGCCATCGTCCATATGCCCATTGATGACAGGGAACTGCGCGCCACGGCCAAGGCATAGGTTCGCCGCGCGTTTCACAAATCAAAGCAGCGCCCGGCACTATTCGGGCGCTGCTTTTTTGTCCTCTTTTCCAACCATCGGCTTTGCGTTAAAACGCAGACCATGGACAGACCGATTTACATCACCCCCGAAGGGCTAGACGCCCTTAAATCCGAACTCGACCACCTTTGGAAAAAGGAACGGCCGGAAGTCGTGGCCGTTGTCCATTGGGCGGCGGGCAATGGCGACCGTTCGGAAAACGGGGATTACATCTATGGCAAAAAGCGTTTGCGTGAAATTGATCGCCGTGTGCGTTATCTGCGCAAGCGGATCGAAGATGCCGTCGTTGTCCGCTCTGATGAACAACCCGATCACGCCCACATCTTCTTTGGCGCCACCGTCACCTATGTGAATGCCCGCGACGAAGAAAAAACCATCCGCATTGTCGGCGAGGACGAAGCCGATAGCCTCAATGGCAAAATCAGCTGGATCTCCCCGGTGGCCCGCGCCCTGATGAAATCGGGTGTCGGCGATGTGGTGACGGTCCGCACACCGTCCGGCGAAGACGAACTCGAAGTCCTTGAGATCAATTACCCGCGCGATAACTCGCCAAAATTGTAAAACTTGCAATAAATTAGCAATTTAGCGATTATCAAGGGAGAAAATTACCAGACTTTGGGAAAGGCCCGGCACCATGCTTCGAGATGAAATTGAAGATGCAAAGGCCCTAGTTACAACTGATCGCGTTCAAATCACGATCGGTGAAATTGCAACAATGTATCGAGACAACGAGCTGGAAATTCTTCCAGAATTTCAGCGCTTATTCCGCTGGTCTCTAGATAAGAAATCCAACTTCATTGAGTCGATTTTGATCGGCATCCCTATACCTCCAGCTTTCGCCTACGAAAACGAAGATGGCACTTGGGAGCTTATTGATGGCCTTCAACGTATCTCAACTATTCTTGAGTTCATGGGCCTATTAAGAGACCCAGACCAACCGGGACATTTCCTGCAGTCAAGTCTAAAGGGCGCAAAATATCTACCATCATTGCAAGATGTGATTTGGAAAACATCAGAGGTTGACCAAGACGAAAATAAGGTACTCGAGAAATCTCTGCAGCTTTTCTTTCGCCGGGCTCGAATAGACTTTCAGGTATTAAAACACCCTAGCGCTGCGAGAACAAAGTTCGATTTATTTCAAAGACTTAACAGGGGTGGCGCTTACGCTAATGAGCAAGAGGTTCGTAGTTGCTCAATGGTCCTCGCGAATAACACCTTTACAGCCGCAATACGTGAATTTTGCAACAGAGATGTCTTCTCCGAGCTTTTCCGCCTGTCCCCTGATCAGCGCAAACGTCAATTAGATATTGAGTACGCAACTAGATTAATCGTCCACAGCCTTGTCGACTACGAAAACGAGTCTGACGTTCAAGAATTTCTCGACAAGTCTATTGTCAAAATTCTTCTTGAAGAAGACCAAGATCAGGTTATACGACAGATCACTTGGACTGCCGAGATACTTACTGAGGCAGCTGGAGATATGGCTCTTATACCGCCAGATGATGCCCCCGAGGCGATTGCAAAGAGGTTCTCTCTTCGAGCACTAGAAGCCATCGCAGTTGGCGTCTCTCGCAACAAAGGCGATATTGAAAGGCAAGATAATCCGGTAGGTTTTGTTCGTGACAAAATTACAGCATTTTGGCAGCGTCCCGAAGTAAATGAAATGAGCGCAGCTGGTTTGAGAGGAACAACCCGCTTACAAAGAACAATCCCATTTGGACAAGCTTGGTTTAACCCGAATGAACAGTTCTGATGGATTTCTCAGCGAGATAGATTCAGTTCGCGTCCAAAGAGTACGTGAGATATCTGAAATAAAGCGACTTTATTGTAATTCTCCACACAGTGACCCTAGGGGAATAATGTCCAAGTCCGCAATCGTACTGAGCTATGCTCACTGGGAAGGTTTTTACAACGAATGCGCCCACACATATCTTAGATTTCTAACCCATCTAAACAAACCTCTCAGCGCAGTAGATTGGAGTTTGCTTCTAGGTCTGCTAACGAGCAACTTTGAGAGCTTAAGGGCTAGAAACCACTCAATTGAAGCCAAACATGATTTCGTTGAAAAATTGTCCGTTGCCCTCAAAGAAGGTGCTAGAGGATATGACACTAGCGTCTTGCTTGCTCGATCAAACTTAAACTTTGATAAAATAAAAACAAATTTTTCAGTTTTGTCATTCAGTTATGACAAACTCCAAAAATACAGATTAAAGATAGACAATGAAGTTGTTGGATGGCGACATGGTATTGCTCATGGAAGCGATCCAGATTTGTCCCTTCTAGACTTGGAAAAGCACCTTGAGTTAGTGCGTGAATTACTTCTAGTTATGGCTGATATTTTTCAGGAAGAAATTATGGCCAGGACAAATTGATCAGTAATCACATGCGGCTCTTAACCCGACGTGTTGGTTCGGCGACTTGTGGGTCGTCGGGCCAGTAATGTTTGGGATAGCGCCCCTTCATCTCGGCCTTCACCTGGGCATAGGACCCGTTCCAGAACCCGATTAGGTCACTCGTCACCTGAATGGGCCGTTGTGCGGGCGATAGCAGATGAAGCGTCACCGCGACCTTGCCATTCGCGACCTTTGGCGTTTCGGTGGCACCAAACATTTCCTGCATGCGCACCGGCAAAGCAGGTGTTTCACCGCTATAATCAATGCGGATGTTTGATCCGGTCGGCACCTGCCAATGGGTGGGGGCCAAGCGATCCATTTCCTGTCGCTGGTTCCAGTCGATCCCGGCAAGCAACGCCTCAGAAAGCTTGATCTGTTTAAGCTGACCACGTTTGGTGATGCCCGACAGATAGGGTGCGATCCAGTCTTCAAGCGATGCCAGAAGCCCGTCGTCAGAAACATCAGGCCAGGCATCGCCCTCCACCCGATGAAGAAACGCCAGCCTTGCGCGCAAGCCTTCTGATGCCTTGTCCCATGGCAGGCAATGCAGGCCGAGTTTGCGGATGCCCTCGATCATGGCCGCTGTAATCGCATCGGGATCGGCTTCGTCATGGGTGGCTTTTTCATCCAACACCAGTGCGCCAATCCGGCGTTGCCAGCGGGCGGCAACCGCATCGCTTTGCGCGTCCCAGAAAACTTCCGTGCCCTCGGAAATCTGATCGGCAAAATGGGTTTCAAGAGTTGCACGCGCCACAGGGGCGGCTAGATAAATCTTGGCCTCGCGCGCCTGCCCGTCCAGTTCGGCCACCGCGATATAGGGCTCCGACGCCAAGCTATCTTCATTGGGCAAAACACCGCCGCGCCCGCCCGACAGGCGATAACGCGCGTCCGCCCCCTTGCGCCGCTCGCCGATCCGGTCGGGATAGGCAAAGGCCAAAAGCAAGCCAACCTCATCGGCCCGATCCACCCGCGCGGTATCGGGTTTTGCCAACCCGCCCTGCTTTGCGGCATCGCGCAAACGGCGGGCAAGTTGTTTGGCGGCCTCCGATATCATTTTCGGCGCCCGGCCCTTGATGATCGCTTCCACCCGAATGCGCAAATCCGCCCCGCGCCCGCGCAAGAAATCGCGATCAGACAACAACGCCGCCAGCGCACAGGCGACCTCCTCAAGGCCAAGCTGAGCACCGCGCAACATCATATGCGCCAAGCGCGGATGGACCGGCAATCCGGCCATGGCAGTGCCCATCGGTGTAATGCGGTTTTCGCCATCAAGTGCTTCAAGGCCGCGCAAGACATCGCGCGCCTGATCGATCTTGGCACGATCGGGCACATCGAGCCACGGCAGCGTTTCGGGATCGGTAACACCCCAGCGCGCCAGCTCCAGCGTCAGCGGTGCCAAATCGGCCTCTGCAATTTCGGGCGCGGTAAAGGGGGCGCGCGCACGATGTTCGTTTTCCGGCCACAGGCGATAACACACGCCCGGTTCCAGTCGCCCGGCGCGGCCACGACGTTGCTCGGCACTGGCTTGTGATGATTTGACCGTGACCAGACGCGTCATCCCCGATGCCGGATCAAACCTTGGCAGGCGTTGCAGGCCGCTATCAATCACCATCCGGATGCCATCAATGGTCAGCGACGTTTCGGCAATCGCGGTGGCCAGAACGACCTTTCGCTTGCCATCCGGGGCGGGCTGGATCGCGATATCCTGCGCCTTGGCATCCATCGCGCCATAAAGCGGGGCGATGATGACATCACTTCCCACCGCATCCTTAAGCGCACTTTCAACCCGGGTGATTTCGCCCTGCCCCGGCAGGAAGGCCAGGATCGATCCGCTTTCTTCGCGAAGGGCGGTTTTGATCGCGCCGGTCATTTCGGCGTCAATGCGGGTATTGCCCCATTTATCGGGCTTGGGGGCCACGTATTTCGTTTCAACCGGATAGGCGCGACCTTTGGATGTGATCACCGGGCAACCGCCCATCAATCGTGCAATCGGATCACCATCAAGGGTGGCCGACATAACAACAAGGCGCAGGTCATCACGAAGCGCCCCCTGCGTTTCAAGGGCAAGGGCCAAACCCAGATCGGCATCCAATGAGCGTTCGTGAAATTCATCAAACAGGACGGCGGCAACACCGGACAGTTCCGGGTCATCCTGAATCATGCGAACCAGAATGCCCTCGGTCACGACCTCGATCTTCGTGTCCTTGGAAACCTTGCTGTCAAAGCGGACGCGATAACCCACACGCTCGCCAACCGCCTCGCCTAGTAACTGCGCCATGCGCCGCGCACTGGCACGCGCGGCCAGACGACGGGGTTCGAGCATGATGATCTTCTGATCCCCGCGCCACGCGCAATCAAGCAGCGCCAGCGGCACCTTTGTCGTCTTGCCAGCACCCGGTGGCGCCTGCAAAACCGCATTGGTGCCGTTTTCCAGCGCGGAAATCACCTCCGGCAGGACAGCATCAATCGGCAGGGCGGGAAATCGGGAACTCATATGTTTTCAATACTCAGCTTGGCACAGCAGATGTCTGTTTGCGGGCATCGCCTAGCAATATCCCCGCGGGGTTGGCCGGGGCAATGAAAATCACGCCAGAATTTACTCTGGCAGCGGATGCCGATTGATCGGCCTCAATGCGCGCGCCCCTGATGATGATAGAATGATTTTATTGTTTTGGGCAGTTTCCCGCCTTCGATCCGCAAAAATGCGACGGGTCATCTGCACATAATGGTCTCATCCCTTCGGAACAGGAGACTTATGATGAAAAGATATCTCGCAATTACCGCAATCGGACTGATGCTTGCCGGTGCGCTTGGCGTCGCCCAGGCCCAACAAGGCCCGCAAATGATGAACCCTAACGGCCAAGGCATGATGCAGGGCCAAGGTATGATGCAAGGTCCGGGCATGATGGGTCAGGGATATGGCCCGGGCAACGGACAAGGTTACGGTCCCTGCAACACGATGCCGTGCAATAACGGTGCGATGGGCCCCGGTATGATGAACGGTGCCATGATGAATGGCGGCATGATGATGGGTGGCATGATGGGCAAAATGCATGGCCCGGAAATGATGATCGTCATGATGGACACCAACGGCGATGGCCAATTGGCGCTTGAAGAATTCCAGGCCGTCCATAACCGGATGTTCAACTATCTTGACAAAAACGGCGATGGCCAACTGACCGCTGACGAGCTGCGCCAACGCTAACCGCCGAGTTTAGCCACCGCGCCTGATGCCAAGGATGACGCCCTGCTCCGCCCCGATGCGCTGCAGGGTCTTCATCCCGCGCGTCAGGCCATAAAGCGTTTCCATCGCGCCCTCAGCCTTGGCCCGCGATGCTGCCGCGCGTGTGATATCATAAAGCCCGCGAAACACAGGTTCGGGCAAGGCACGCAAGGCCGCCTCCTTCTCCGCCCGGTTCGGATCGGGATGGGTAAAACTGAGTGGCGTGGTCGGGTCAAAATTCGACATGGTTTGATCTTGCGGGCTCGACGGGTTCGGCTTGGTGTTTTCTATCACGATTGACAGTGCCCAGACCATCCATGCCTGCGTCCAGCGCATGTAATTGCGCCGATCTGGCCGGCCGCCTTTCTTTATCCCGGCAAAGAACAGATCACGGCTCGGATCAAAAAGATTTTCTGCTGCCCATTCAGATACCCGGATCGCCCCGTCGCGGTCCCCAAACCGGCAAAGACTTGCCATCGCCTGTGCCACTGCATGGGCATCAAGGTAGCCATCCCGCCCGGCAAAGCTGCGCGGCAGGTCCTTTTTATCGAAGCACGCTGCGCGATAGAATTGCCACCCACATTCAATGGCTTTGTCCAGCCCGTCCATCCCCGACGCCCGCAAGCTGTCGAGAAGATCAAGAACATAGCCCGTGTGAAACCCGTCCACGAACTGGTGATGGGACCGCGTGCCATAGGCCCAACTGCCATCAGACTGTTGCGCATTGATAACGCGCTCCACCGCCAGTGCGGTTTTGTCATTCAGTCCTATCACCCGATGCAGTGCAAAGGCCGCCCAAAGGCTGGCATTATGGATTTCAACGACAACATGATCGAAATAGGCGAAATAGCCTTCCCGCCAGAGCTTGTCTTCAACAAACCCGGCCGCATGAACCAACGCCGGGTGATCCTTTTGCATCCCGCTTTGAAGTAACGCATCAACGACAAAGCTTGTCACAATCGCATTGCTTTGATGACGTTTGGCGTAAAACGCCCGCGCCTGCCATTCAAAAGGATATCCCCACCCGCCATCCGGGTTTTGCATTTCAAGCAGGCGTCCCCGAACATCACAAAGGACCACACCCTGCGCGGCCCCACCCAGCAGGGCTAGTGTCTTCGGATTGACCATATTGGGAATGCGAACAACCTTGCGCAAGCCTTCCGGGCCACGCTTGATTGCCTGTAACCAGACCAACCGCGCCAGTCGGAACCGGCCAAGGCCGCTTGCGCGGAATAAAGCACTCTCAAGCCCGTCAAACGGATCGGCCCCGGCAAAGCCATCCGCGACCATGCGGTCCATCACACGATCCCGGATATCGATCAGACGATCCCTATTCATGCGCACACCTCGCACGGGCGTCAATCCCGGCAGCCATACCGCAACAGATCAGATAATGCCCGTAATTCAGCGTATTATCCGTCACCATGGTCAGCATCACCGAAAGCAGGATACAGACGGCAAGACGCACATGGCGCACGGTCCAGAGCATCACAATCCATCCCGCCGCCCAAAGCACTAGCCCGACAATGCCGGTTTCAAACAGCATGCGAAAATGATCGTTATGCAAAGCGCCAAAGGATGCGAAGGATTGATAGCCGGACAGGATTTCCTCCACCGACCCGGTCCCGAAACCAAGCCATCTTTGCCCGCCAGAGCCGCCTTGCCACATCCCCCAGAAATCCTGCCAGAACGCCAACCGCCCACTGCCATGGGTCAGAAACAGGCGCGGTAGATGCGACATTGCAAACCAGCCAGCCAAGCCCAAGACGACACAGGCAACAATCCACGTCATCGCCCGCGAAAACCGGATCATCCCGATCAGATTGACCAACATCGCCAACACCGCAATCCGCGTTTGACTGAGCAACACGGCCAAGGCCGATCCCGCGACAAGCAGTCGACAGCCCCGCCACCCGGCCACCGAACAGAGCGCAAAAAGCCCCAAAAACAAGAACGGCTGATTAAGGCGCATGCCTTCATGGGTCATCTGAAACGAACTAGATAGCAGCAGATAAACCACCAGAACCGGCATCATCACCCGAAGACTGTCCCGGCCAATTAACAGCCCGACCAACAGCCCGACCGGCAGCATCATAAGGTTGCCGATCAGACGGAGTTTTTCGATGCTGGCCCCGTTGCCAGTGGCAATGACACCAGTCAGCCCGGCAAGAGACAAACAGCCCGCAAGCAAACCCGGCGTAATTCGAACCGGGCGGGCGTAACCACACAGCATCGCAATCCAGAAACCAAGCAGAATAAGCTTGGCGACCATTCCGCCCGCTGCAATCAGCCAGAACGAGGCGCCCATCAAAAGATTGCCCGCAAATACCAGCCAGATCGGCAGTGAGAGTGTTTGGCTTGCGGTTCCCTGCCCCTGCCCGGAGTACTGTATGACCTCGAACGGAAGAGTTTTCATGGCGCTGCGCCTCGCGCAAGCCGCGCGACACGCTGCGAAAATTCGGTTAGTCTGAAGCTCTTGATTTCAAAGCAGATTGGCTGACCTTGATGCTCTGGCTGGCGCAAACCTGTCTGATGGTGCAGATCATTCTTGCCCCGTTGTTGCTGGGCGGATTGCGGCCATGGGCGCTTGCCCTTCTGGCGATCCTGACCGGTATCGGCATGCTTGCGATTTGTCTGCGCCGCGGTCCTGTGCAAATTGGCAAGCACCTGCTTTTTCTTTGGATCGGGATCGTTGCGCTGATTGGTTGGGCGATCCTGCAAAGCCTGCCGATCTGGCCAGTTCAAGCTTATCCGTTCAATGCACCACACATTGCACTCGCCCCGAATGGTTGGCTGAATGTCGCGGCCTATCTGATATGGCTGGGCGGTGTGGCGAGCCTGACCGCGCTTTTGGCGCGCCTTCACAACCATCTGAATATCACCATCGCCCGCACAATTGTCATCACATGCGCCGTTCAAGTGGCGCTTGCCGCAGGTGCCGATGTGATGGGATGGCAAACCACGTTCTGGTTTGCCAAACAAGTCCATCTGGGCGACTGGACCGGCAGCTTCGCCAATCGCACAGCGTTCGGAAACATGATGGCGTTCGGTATTCTGGCCTGCCTGTTTTTGTATGATCAAAGCCGGGCGCTGAGCACGGCCAAGCGCCTTGATCAGGCCGGAGGCTGGCTGGCGATTGCTGTACTTTTTGCAGCGGCCCTTCTCGAAAGCCACTCGCGTCTGGCCTTTATAATGGCGCTGGTTGGCGGGGCACTGTTTATCATTCTGACCCCGCGCGAAAACGCCAACCACTTCAAGCGGCTGATTGTGATCGCCCTTGGCATCATCGCGACCATTGCCGTCACAGCCTTCGCATCGCTGGAACTTTTCGACCGCTTCAAAGACCTTGCCCGCAACGACCTGATCCAGCGAGATGATTTGTGGATCACCGCCCTGCATGCGATTGCAGAACGACCATTTACCGGATGGGGGGCGGACAGTATTGGACTGGTCATTGCTCATTTCACCACCCCGGACCTGAACGCAAATGCCCATTGGTTTAGCAGCCATAACCTTTGGCTTGATGGCGCAATCGTTTTTGGGGTTCCGATTATGCTGATCCTGGCCACGGCACTGATCATCGCGATCAAAACGGTTCTTGCCACCTGCCAGCAACCCGACACGCGTGCGCTTTTGATTGCCCTTTTTTTTATGGCAATGATTGGCAGCATGGGCGACTGGGTCATGCTCATGCCTGCCCTTATTCTGCCAGTTGTGATGCTGGTGATGTCAAGCTTTGAAGCCGCATTTGCAGCCCATCACGCAATGCCTGCACGCGGGGATCACGCGGGGCAATCACCTGCGCCTGATCGAAAAGCTTTGCGCTAAGCGCCAAATCATCCTTGACCACTATTCCCGCCTTCAGCCCCAGCAAAACCGGATCAAATGGCCGTTCGATCAGCCGATATTTGAGTAGCTCGTCAAGTTCCGTACTATCGACCACCATCGCATCACGCTCTGCACCAAAGCCGTCTCCGTTGGCAAAGGCGGCACGTTTATTTTCAAGCTGCGATAGCGCCCTGCCTTCCGAAACCAGGACCATGCCGCCAGAGCCAAGCAACAGCAGGGCAATCACAATCAGGGCTGCCTTCATGACGTCGGCCCCTCGGTCGCCATGGCCGCCTGTGGCTTGCCATAGGCGGCACGCGGCTTGGCACCGTTCAAAACAATGCCCTCCGGCACAATATTGGCTGCACGCAATTGCGACAGGGCCTGGGTGATATCGCGGCGCTTGCTGTGGCCGCAGCGCAGGGCAAACAGCCTGACATCGGCCAATCCCAGCGCAATCACACCATCGGCAACCGACAGGATCGGCGGCGTATCAACAATCACATGATCAAACCGGGTGCGCAGGTGCTTGATCAAACCAGGTAATTGCCCGTCAATCATGCCCGTCGCGATATTCCCAGGTACTGGCATACGCGCACCAAGATATCGATACCCCTCGCCGTTTTCTGCGCCGGTAAGGACGGCATCCAGATCCACAATCCCTGACATGACATCAGTCAAATCAGCAGTCATTTCATCATCATGCCGCGCCCGGCTTGGCAGTGCCGGATCATGCAAATCTGCATCGAGAACCATCACCGATGCCCCAAGGCCAGCCAGCTTTTCCGCCAGTGCATGAACGATATGACTTTTGCCATCGCCCGAGAGTGCTGAGCCAAGCGCAATCACCTGTCCGTCCTTATCGGATTTGCTTGCTGCGTCTGCGCCCTGCACCATGATCCGCATCAGAACTGCCAGATGGCCTGCGGCCTCGTCATGGGCGGCAGTGCTGGCGACCTTGTTCGCCCAGGACCGTTCCGGGATACGGGCAAATAACGGAATGCCCAACGCCGCCTGAGGATCAAAGTCGTCATCAATGCTCTGATCGAAATAGTGACGCAGCAATGCGGCAACCACGGCGGCAAACAACGCCATCATGATCGCCAACATGGCAAGATCGCGCTTGGCGGGAAATTCGGTTGCTGCGGGCAAAGTAGGCGCATGCAGGATCGCCGCATCCCCCTGAAACGCTGCCATTTCACGGCGCAAAGCTTGTACCTGCTGGCCCAGCTCCTGAACATTGGCGCGCGCCATGGCGACAGATCGCACCAGGGCAGCCTGCCCCTGAACGCTTGTATTGCGGAGAGCCATCCGATCCTGCCAACGATCCCGTTGGGCCGTGATCAGACGCAGCTTTTCTTCCGCCCCGGCAAGGGTAATATCCATTTGACCGGCGATGTTGCTGGCGACAGCAGCCAGTTGGTTATGAAGATCATCCAGTTCTTGCTGCTTGCCCTGCATGGTCGGATGCTTGGGACCGTAACGCTGATCAAGCCTGACGAATTCCTGTTTTGTCGTCTCGAACTGGGCCGAGATTTGGCGCACCATCGGATGGCTAGCCACATCGTCAATCGCCAGCAAATCATCAAGGTTTGCCGCCTCATTGCGGCTTTGGCGCGCAAGCCTGAGGCTGACAACCTCCTGCCCCAGTTTTTCAGCCTGCTCATCGAGTGCATAGATGCGATCCAGCATCCGCGCATTCTCATCCGGGTCCAGAATACCGGCGCTGTTTTGCAAGCTGGCCAGATCCCCTTCCAGACCATCCAAGTCAGTTTGCGCAGATTTGAATTGCGCCTCCGCCTCGGCAAGTTGTCTTCGAATGGCGGCTTTTTGCCGGTCTTCACGCTGCCACAGATAACTTTCAATAACGGCCATCAACGCCTTTTGCGCTGTTTCCGGCTGGCTTGCGACAAAGGCCACTTCAATGACCGCCGCATTGCCAACCCGGGTGGTTTCCAAAGCATTGCGAAGATGAGAGATCCCGTCTGTTTCGAGATCACTGGATACCGGCATATCCGTCAGCGAAACACCCTCTCCGCGCATAACCGAAAGTGCGGTGGAAAGTGTTTTCTGCCCTTTGATTTCCGCAATTGCCGTTTCGATTTCCTGGGAGGTTACAATGCGCCGGTCGGTGTTGAATGCCGCTGGCATCTGGCGTTCCGCGATTTCCACATTTGCAGAAAGCCCGATTTCGGTGACGGATCGATAATCCCCCTGCCAATTGGCGATCCCGCTCAGAAGCGCGATCAGGACCACAACAAAGGTCAGTGCGACAACCCCGCGCCTTTGCCAAAGAATGCTCAACAAATCGCGCAGGGACGGATCAAACCGTTCTTGCGTGACGCCGGTAATCGCGACGGGATGGTTGGGATGCTCTGTCATCTCGGGCTTGCATCCTCAAGTTCTGGAATTCCGATTGGTTCCTGATAATCCTCAACTCCCCAATAGCTATCGACGACGGGGTTTCGCGGGCCACCAACAAAAAGAAGCGAATAACGCAGCGCCCGTTCGGTTTCAGGTGGCCGCACGGAACCGACAACACGCGGTGCGACTTCGGGCTCGATGCTTGCGGTAAATGATTGTTGTTCGCCTGCGAATATCAGTGCTTGATTGGCATTGCGTTCAAACAGGCGCTCTGCCAAATCCGAAGAATTACCCCGGACGATTTCCGAAAGGCGCCCCGGGTCGGGATGAAGATCAAGCAGACGCAGGACCACCCCACCCAGCACGGTCTCCAGCAAAAAACGGCTACTGCCGCCGCCCAGAACCACATCAAACAGACCAAGCAATACTTTAAGGCTGTCCTCTGCCACCTGCCAATCGATGTCAGATTGTTGGTTGGTGCCATCCTCTGACAGCACAGCTCCGATAAGTGCATCAATCAATTTGGCGACGTCTTCGGTGGCTTCGACCTTTGCGATTTCGGCCTCTATCCAGCTGATCGCCGCCTGCCGGTTTTCCAGATCAAACGTCGCTGTGGTTGTTGGCTGCGCCTGTAAATCGGCGGCCGTTGTCAGCATCATAAAGATGAGCGAAATGGTTGCCACTTTTTGTAGGGCACACCAAAAGCGCCGGAGTTGAAAACGCACAATCCGTGGCGCGACAAGGCGGGCAAATGCCCAAAGCCCAGGCCCATAGCGCGGGATCATGTAGCGTGGCTGACAGAAGATACGCCAAAGGAACTCCAACCCGCACCGCTGCCAGATAACCGGGGCCCGCCGGACATTCCCGGCCAGAACATCAAACGCCCCGCCAACACCCATGGCAAAACGGCATCCGGTCTTGGCCGCGTACTGGTCAACGAACAGCTCCTTGCGCGGCGATGGCAAGGCGACAAAAACGGCATCTGGTGTGGCCTGTGCAACACAATCAGCCAGCTTTTCATCATCGGGCTCATAACCGTGATGGGTACCCGCGATGATCAGTCCGGGAAAACGTGCAGGCAATGTCCCCTGCAACTGATCCAACACATCCTGACGCGCCCCCAACAGGAAAACCCGCGTGCCATCCTGTGCGAACTGCGCCAGAAGATCGGTCATCAGATCAATGCCAGTGACGCGCTCGGCAACCTTGATCCCCAACAGGCGGGCTGCCCACACAATCCCCATGCCATCAGCCGACAGGCAATCTGCGCGCGAAAGTGCCGAAAACAACCGATCATCGCGCAATGCTGCGGGCAGTTTGGTCGCATTCAGGCAATGGTGGCGAAAACAGGCTTGGTTGGCCGTCGCCGTACCTTTGCGAAGCCTCAAGGCGATATCAGCACAGACGACACGGCGTCGTCTCGTATCGAGCGGCAACCCGAAGAAGGCAGCTGTGTGCCCTTTGAGTTCGTCACGCATGCGCCACCCCTGTCACCCCGGTCGGACAGTTAAAAACGGCAGAAACACAAAGTTCCTGCTGTTGGCGTCCGTCTTTCGCCGCCGTCAACGATTTAAGTGACGGCTAATTGGTTGAATTGAATGGTAACTTATGATTGAGTTACAGGCAATATTAGCATCTCAAGGTGATCGCCGCGGTGAGGGTGACTTTACTGACAAACCTTGTGCCACCCTACCGATCTGATGCCTATAACGCGCTTCATCATCGCGCGATGGCCGCAGGCGGAGGTTTGCGTGTACTATGTACCCAACATCGCGAACCACAACGCAACTGGTCAATCACAACACCCGCATTTGATTATATCACCGTGCCGGGCGTGCGAATTCCCCTTGGTGAAAACCGAACCCTGTCACTTCCGTTTGGCGCCACACGGGCTGTTTGCCGTGAACCAAGTGATGCGTTGATCATAAACGGTTTTGGCATCGCGCAATGGCAGGCGCAAAACTGGGCACTGAAACACCGCATTCCGACCGTGATGCAATTCGATGGCTGGGCAGGCTCCGATGCCAACTATGACAATCCGCTTCGGCGCAGATTACGCCGGGTCATGATTGCCCGTGCCGATGGCTTTGTCGCCGCCAGTTCGCGCGGGGCGGGTTGGTTTGAAAGCCATCGCGCATCGCCAGATCTTATTTGGATCGCCCCCATCCCCCCGTCATTTCCCTTGCCCGATATTTCCACCAACCAAAACTCGGCGGAACGACAATACGACATCGTTTGGTGTGGTCGTACGACGGTTTCAAAGGGCTTTGACGTCTTTATTCGGATCGCAGCAGAACTGTCGAAGGCAGACATTGCAAAACGCATCGCCATTGTTGGCAGTACCAACATTAAAAACACCGCAAGGCTTACGCAATCATCCGGTCTTGGTGATCAAGTGGATATATTCGGACAACTTCCCCCCGATCAACTCCCGCCCATTCTGACCAAAAGCAAGATCGCTCTTTTCCCCAGCCGAAACGATGCTTATGGCGTTGGTGTAATTGACGCGATTGCCTGTGGTGCGGTTGCACTCGCAAGCCCATTCACCGGCTGCGCACCAGATGTTTTGCGCGGTCCCGAAATCCTGCCGATCGATAATCCGCAAGGTTGGATCACGGCCTGCAAACGCCTTCTTGATGCGCCGCAACTTCTCGAGGACACGCGTCTGCATCAAGCAAGGGAAATTGCCAATAGCACCCCCGCCCATCACAGCGACACCATGTGGCAGGCAGTTCATCAGGCGGTTAATCATAACCCGGACGTGCGGCGGTGGGGATGATCACGCCACATCGTAACCGCAGCATGAAATCCGAGCCATCCGTCTGGATGATCAGCCGTGTCGATCAGGCCAGAATTCTGGCCAAACACCTCGCCGATCAGAAACGGCTGGTACGTTGGGACAGTTTTTGGCGCCATGACGGTACGGGTCTTGTCCGCCCGCCATCACGCCATGTCGGTACTGCACTTTGCGATATCCCCGGCCGCCACCTTCTGCCCGATATGCTTGGCAAAACGGCCCAAAAGCTTCGGTTACCGGCGCGCAATCTTTATTCCGACATTCCACTGTCGCTGCTGGCCGCCTTTCAAATGCCAAACGCCGACATCCTGCATGGGCAGGGCAATTACAGCCTGCCTGCCATGCGTCGCGCAAAGGCACGAAATATGATCACGATTTCCGATGTCACCGGCCAACTGGCCGAAATCCGCCATGTTCAGCTTGTCGGCGAATATGCATCCCACGGCCGCACCCACCGCGAAATATCGGCCTTCCTTGCCAGTCGGCGCACAGCCGAAGCACGATTTTCCGACGCGGTATTTGCGCCCTCGGATACGGTCGCGGACGGCCTGCAAAGAACTGGCATCGCGCCTGACAAGATATATCTCGTCCCCTTTACGTCACCACATTGTCAGGCGCTATTGGATCGAAAACGTTTCGCGCGCGACGATACGGTCATCCGGCTTCTTTATGTTGGCAACCTGTCGCTTGCCAAGGGCACAGCCCATCTTCTGGCGGCTTGGAAAACCATCCGCCGGCAATTCCGTTTAAGGACCGAACTAACCCTGATCGGCGCGGCACAACCCTGTGCCAAGGACCTGCTTTCAAATCTGCCCGACGGGGTGAAGTGGTTTGGCCCCCTGCCGCACGATCAGGTTGCCAATCATATGTTGGCTTCCGAAATCTTTGTCTTTCCCAGCCTGACGGAGGGCAGCAGCCTTGCCACCATGGAGGCGATGGCAGCCGGCTGTGCTGTCATCACCACCTTCGATGCTGGCAGCCCGGTGATCAATCAGAAAAGCGGCCTGATCATCGCGCCACGGGATCGAAATGCGCTTGTAAGTGCAGCAACAAACCTGATCACACAGCCCGAGATGCGCCGAACCATCGCCCAAACGGCCCGCGCTCAAATCGCCCGTGACCTTCGCCACACTTATGGAACGCGGGTTGATCGAGCCTATGAAACCATTCTGTCACGCCATGGTTAGATGGTCAGCCCTCCTAAAATCAGCGGGTTCTCGGCTATATCCAGTGTGGATGATCGGCGCCAATATGATTGCGCGGCTGGGCGGTATGGCAATCCTTGTTCTGATCGGTCACGCCTATTCAGAGGCCGATCTTGGCGCCTATTTCCAATTGCTCGCCATGGTCGGTCTTGCGGTTACCGCGACGCAGGCTGGCAGTGGTCCACTTCTGGTGCGACTGGCACAAAATGCAGCCTTCGGACAGGCCATGCATGTTGTCTCCACAAGGTTCCTGATTGCAGGGTTCACCTCGATCCTGATCGTCACGACAAACAGCGTTCCGCTTGCGCAATATTGGCCACTAATCCTGATCCCGATTGCCGCCGCCCTTTCGCCCGACTGGATGATTGCGGCCAAAACCCGGTTTTCACGGCTCGGTATGATTGCGGTTATTGGTCAGGGATGCGGGATAGTGGTGGCGGTTTGGGCTTCGCTCAGCCAATCAGATTTGGCGCTTTACCTCATTGTGCCTGCGGTTTCTCTGACAAGCCTTGCCCTCGCAATAGCATTTGCATTTGAACAGTCGCCATGTCATTCCACCAACGCCGAGCCTGCCCCCAAGTCCAGCGTATTCGGCCTTGTCGGCTTTACCCTGCTCGCCGGGTTTCTGCCAAACCTCGACTTTGTCCTGTTGGGCACAGACAATGATCCACTGTTTCTGGCGCAACGCGTTTTCCTGTTTTGCGCCGGCCTGATTGCAGCCATTGCCTCAACCCTGTTTGCCAAAAACGAGGTGGGCCAAATACGTGACATCTGGCTTTTGGCACCGATGGTATTGATCGCGGGCCTGCTGTTGTTCCTGCCAGACAAATTGGCCGATCTATTCTTTGCCAGCCCGTCTGATGATCTGATCACGATCCTTCAAATCGGTGCAGCCTGGCCGGTATTGATGGCATTCATCGCCCGACAGATCCTGATCTTGCAGGAAATATCAGCGGTAAAATGGCTGGGTTGGGGATGCCTTGCACTGATGATCATCTCGGCATCGGCCATACCGCCCCGCGACCTCGCACCCGACATCATGATGCTGATCGAACTCCGCTTGGCCTATCTGGTTCTGATCCTGCTGGCCTGCCAAAAAGTCGCAACAAGACGGCAGGTCATGGCATGAGGCAACTGACCACCACCATCACCCACAATAAGCTGATAAAAGGCCAGTATGGTGACATCACCTTTGGTCCGTGGGGACTGGAATGCTCGGACCAGCATTCCTTTGTGACACTCACCGACCAACCGCGAAACGCCAGACAGATCGGTGATATCTGGCACCTTTCTGGCGGGCGAATATGTACCACGTACGAAACCCGCAAGCCCACCCCAAACACAATCGGGCTTAAGCTACGCATTCAGGCACTGGACGATATCCTGCTGCAAGATGCCGTCATCCGGCTGGTATTTGACAAAACCGCCATCAAGCACGGGCGGATCGCAAACAAAACAGTTCACCACACCAACGGCGACAAATACCGCCTTTATCCAACCAACAAGGTCGCGCTGATCGGGCAGGATGGCGCAACCATTTCCGTGAGTTTGGATCACGCGGACGGGGCGGGCCGGTTTGATCCATACATGTATCTGCGCGATCGCGAGGATCACTGGATCATTCATGCCCGCCTGCTGCCAAGTGATCCGGTTGATCAAGTCTGGTTGCGCTGGGCAAACCGATTTTTCACGCTATCGGCACCCGGTTGGTTTTCAGCTTTGCTCTGGCGTATGCCACCTCTCAAAAGGCTGATCTGGCGCTTGCGCGAACGCATGGGCCGTCACTGCCCTGAAATTCAGGCTGTGCCGCTTAATCGCCTCAAAGCGGGGCAGTCGTTGTCGATGGAGGTGACATGTCACTTTCAGTGAGCCAGGACATGCTTCGCTTACGCTGCCTCAATCTAGCCAAGCGGATTGCAGACGATCTCGCAACACGTCAACTGACGACTGGGCATTTTGAACAGCCGGACTTTTACGCCAAGGCCTTTGCCGTAAATCTCTGGACGCGGATTGATCCCGTTCAATTTGGTTCAAATATTGCCCGCGCCCGTCATGCCCTGAAATCAGAGCCGCGCGATAAAACCTACCACCGCGAATTCATCGAATATGCGTTGCTGGATACGCCGGGCCTGTCATCGGAAGCCATCACCGACATCCTTCGGGGTGCGAAACCGCAACGTCCCGATGTCGCGAACTGGCAAATACTTGAGCTGATCAATCGGCAGAAACGAAATGCTGGACTAACCGCAAAGCTCCTCAACCTCGTCCATTTCACCTTCATCTCGTTTCGCTATTGCCGCGCACCAGTTTTCATGGACCGACCAGCCTGCTTCTCCACGCAGTACCACGCCTTTTGCGCAGCTCTTCTGTCTGACAGTCCCCATAAACGCCATAAACGTATTGCCAACCGGGCCACTGAAATGCTGGCACAACTTGCTGGGACCCATGGATTTGTCAATCTGCTCGGACGTGGTGCTGGGCAAAGTTTTGGCGCGGCCTGCGCGCTTTATGTGTTGCTAAAAACCGGATACCGCGACGAAGCAGAGGCAATCCTGCATCGGCTGGAAGATGCTGTTCTCACGGCAGGTGAACTGCCGCTCAACCTGCTCGCCCCTGCGCCCTTGCCCGAAAACCCCGGCCCCGAAATTCCACAAACACCGGGATGGTACAGCTATAACCGCCACGATGATTACCTTGCCTTTGCAGGTTATTGGCTGCTGAAGGCCTCACAACTGCCAGTGCCAAAACGGATCCGTTCACCTGCTTCGGCAACTATCGCCCGAAACACCATCGCGCAGTTTTCATCCTCCTACTATCACGCGCAAATGACGCTTTGTGGCAGACAGAATTTTGATGTCTCCGGCGCCCCCGTCATTGTTTCGGACCAAGGAAAACCTGCCCGCATCTTCCTGCCACCAACCGGCGGAGAACAGGATGCGCCCAGCCTTAATGACCAAGCCTCACAGCCGCTTCCCGCGATTGGCGAGACCGAATTTGCCCGCTTTCTTCAGACCCGCCAGATATCTGAGAACAAGATTGATGTAAGTTTCGAGCTTGCAGGTATTGTTGGTCATCGAACGATCGAGTTTCAAAACGCGCGTGTTATTGTCTCTGATCAGATTCCCGACTGCGCAGCTAACGAAGTCGAACTGTTCCGAATTCTGATTGATGGCAACATCGGCCTGACCCAGATCGCGAAAAACACCATCATCTGTCCAGAACTCGGAATAAAGCTGATCGCAAGCGCCCCGCTTCACATGATCCCACAAGCAACATTCAGCGCTGCTGGTCCGGCAACAAGGATCAGTGCGAAGACAGGGCAAGGGCATAACGTCACTCTAGCCATCTCATGGGGAGATTCTGATGCGTGAGCCGATCACCATCATCACGACCGTGCGCGATGGCGACGCCCATATGGATCGCTATTTCGGCAATCTGCGCCAGATACTCGGTCCCCGTGATCATGCGTTTATTGTCGATGACGGTTCAACCGCGCCCCTTGCAACGCCATCAGACTGGCACAACGAACCGAGACTGATCGTCCTTTATCCCGGCAAAATTGGACGCGGTGCTGCACTTAACCTCGCGATTGAGAACAGCCCGACCGATCTGATTGCCATTCAAGATATCGATGACATTTCCTTGGCCAGTCGACTGGATCGGCAAGTTGATGTGCTTTGCAATAACCACAATCAACTTGTCTTCGCGCGCGCCATGTCCGATCCGTGGCGACCGACTATGGCAGCCGTCCAGCACTTTTCAGCCGCACGGCTTTGTTTCAGTAATCCACTACATCATTCGTCACTTGTCATGCATCGCTCTGTCTGGGCGCGTGCGGGTGGTTATGCGACGGATTTACCCTGCTGCATTGATCTGGATTTTTATCTGCGCGCCTGCTGTGTTACCAAGGCCCGCATCAGTCGACTTAACAGGCGCCTGATCGAACGTACCCTTGATGCGGGCACCCGCCATTTCGCAAGGATACCGAACGCGCTTTATCAGAAAACACGTGCTTCCGTTCTTGCGCGTTATCGACCTGACCTGCCTTGTTCGATCTGGCTCGCAGCTGCCAAACTTCGCGACTTGCAATTGTTTTCGGCAAGGGACGTTCGATGACCAACCGCCCGAAAATCATCGCCATGGTTCAGTTGCCACCGCCCATGCACGGGGCGGCCCAAATGAACCAGTTTGCCATTACGGCCTTGGCGAAAGACTTTGATTTGCATGTCATTGAAATGCGCTTTGCCCGGACATTGTCCGACGTAAATCAATTTTCGCTGCGCAAGATCGGGTTGGCAGTTTGGTTACTGCTGCGCCTGATCTTTGCATTGCCAAGCGCCAAGGCGCTTTATATCTGCTTTGCACCAAATGGTTTCGCCTATTATCGCGACTGCATTTATGTGCTTTTGGCCAAGCTCCTGCGAGTGCCCACAATCCTGCACCTGCACGGTCGCCGTCTTCCCGAAACGCGAAGATCAAAATGGTCTGACTTGCTTCAGAAGACGGTTTTTAAAGGGCAAACCGTCATCCTGCTCGGCGAGAGCTTACGCGCCGAAATAGAAGGCCTTGATTGCAA
The DNA here is from genome assembly GCF_015871485.1 of Thalassospira sp. A40-3. NCBI lineage: Bacteria > Pseudomonadati > Pseudomonadota > Alphaproteobacteria > Rhodospirillales > Thalassospiraceae > Thalassospira > Thalassospira sp. A40-3. The sequence continues at coordinate 989,619 of NZ_CP065428.1, read as the reverse complement.
GTCTGCCATCATCGCCAACTGCCTGGATGATAGTGCCTTCGTCGGCCCAGCCACCAAACAATGGGTGCCCCATGATCCGATCCGGCTTTTATGGCTGTCCAATCTGTTTCAGGCCAAAGGCATCGAAACCCTGCTTGCTGCCTGTGAGATCCTGCACGCCCAAGATGTCGCTTGCCATTTGACGATTGCCGGGGCCGAAGGCGACATCAGCAAAGCCGAGCTCGCCACATTACTTGAAAAATATCAGATGCATACGGCAGCGTCATATTTGGGGCCGGTTTCCGATCCTGAACGGCAGGGAGCCTTTGAAAACTCCGACCTCTTCATCTTTCCCAGCCACTATCCCAACGAAGCCCAACCACTTGTGGTGCTCGAAGCCATGGCGGCCAATGTGCCAGTGATCACCAGCGACATCGCAACCCTGCCCGAGTTTGTCCGGGACGGTGAAACCGGTCAGCTTTGTCCGCCACAAGACCCTGAAGAACTGGCAAATGCGATCAGCGCAGCAATCCGTTCACCGGAGAAAACAACCACAATGCGCGATGCCGCCTATCAGATGTGCCGACAGAACTTCCGCCAAGACAGGTTTGCCGAAAAACTGCGCCAACTGGTTCACAGCACTATCGAAAATCACTGACGTGCCGTGGGCGATTGCGTACCATCAACACCGACGGCAAACGCATGAACAGGATGGCCAGAATGGATCGGGACGAATTCAACGCCTTTTGCAAATCCCTGCCACAGACAACCCACGTTGTTCAGTGGGGGGACGCGGATGTCTGGAAGGTCGGCGGCAAGGTGTTCGCCATTGGTGGCTGGGCCACAAAAGAGACATTGGGTGTCACATTCAAGACATCCGAAATCGGCTATGAGGTCTTGAAAGATATGCCTGGCCTGCGTCCTGCGCCCTATCTGGCATCGCGCGGCATGAAGTGGATACAACACTATGATGCGCCGGGCTTGAGCGATGATGACTTGAAGGACCATTTAAAAAGCTCGCACCGCATCGTCGCCAAGGGTTTGACGAAAAAACTGCAGCGCGAGCTTGATCTTTATCAGGACGAATAGGAGCGGAAGCCTAGAGACGCCACAGGTCGATGCCGGTCGGCACAGCATTACGCGGCAAAACCGCACGTACATCAGCAACAAAACCCTTGCCATCTTTAAGCAAGCTGCTGACAAGCGGCCAGCCCTTAGCCACATACTCCTTGTGCGACACGGCCAGAACGACCGCATCGGCGGGTTCCAAGCAATTGTCCGAGCAAAGCTTCAAGCCATCAAATTCGTGTGCCACTTCGCCAGCATCCGCATGCACGTCATGGACCTGCACAGTGACCCCGGCCTCTTCGAGTGACCGAACGATATCGATCACACGCGTATTGCGAATATCAGGGACGTCTTCCTTAAAGGTCAGACCAAGTACCGTGACAGTCGGGTTCTTGGTTGCCCCTTCACGCAGTAGTGCCCGGATAACCTTGTTGGCCACCACATCGCCCATACCATCATTAACCCGGCGACCGGCCAAAACCACTTGCGGATAATAGCCGAGCTCTTCGGATTTATGGGTCAGGTAATAGGGGTCAACACCGATGCAATGCCCACCGACAAGACCCGGGGTGAACTTCAGGAAATTCCATTTGGTGCCTGCAGCTTCAAGCACGTCGCGGGTATCGATACCAGCCCGGTCAAAGATCAGTGAAAGCTCGTTCATCAGTGCGATGTTCAAATCACGCTGGGTGTTTTCAATCACTTTCGCCGCCTCGGCCGCCTTGATCGTCGGCGCCTTGTGAATTCCAGCGGTCACCACACTGCCATAAACATCGGCGACGATATCAAGCGTTGCCTGATCCTGGCCTGATACAACCTTGGTAATGGTCGTAAAGCGGTGTTCGCGATCACCCGGGTTAATACGTTCCGGAGAATAGCCGACCGTGAAGTCGGTGCCCGATTTCAGGCCCGAAAGTTCTTCGAGGATCGGCACACATTCTTCTTCGGTCGCCCCCGGATAAACCGTGCTTTCGTAAACAACAATGTCGCCCTTTTTAAGGATGGCGCCAACGGTTTTCGAAGCAGAGCGCAGCGGCGACAGATCCGGACGGTTGGAACTGTCGATCGGTGTCGGCACGGTTACGATATGGAAATCGGCTTGCGCGAGATCCTTGGCGTCCGCGGTCAACAAAAGATCGGCTGCGGCAAGTTCATGGTCATCGACTTCGCCCGTCGCGTCATGTCCCGCTTTAAGCTGGGCGATGCGCGCCTGATTGATATCAAAGGCAACAGTGCGACCACATGATGTGCCAAATGCAACCGCCACCGGCAATCCGACATAGCCCAAACCGATAACTGAAATCTTGCGCCCGTGGCTCATTGGTAAAACCTTGCAAATAATCTGGTCGCCGATTTGTAGCCAGCCGACCATGCCCCGTCAATTGCTAAGCGCTTTGCGGCAAAAGAGAGCGCCCTTGTGCCGTCTCCCGGAACGTGATCTAGTTTCTTCTCATGCTCTGCAACTTGCGACCTTATTTTGATGCGCTTTGTCTTCCTCGCCTTTGGCTGTCTGCTTCTGATCACCAGTCATGCACTGGCGAGACCATCAACGTCACCAATCCGGGTGGTTTTTCCCTATATTCCGTTGATGGCAGAAAGCAAGGATCACGGTGTTTTCATTGATATGTATGCGGAAATAGCAAGGCGGTCGGACACTGACGTCGTAATTGACATTCTGCCGGTACGGCGCGCGGTACAGGACTTCATAAGCGGTAAATATGATGCGCTGGGCGCATATCCGTCGCTTTCTGAAATTCCGGTCTCGCTGGCCTCTGTCCCGTTTTATCGCCGCGAAAATCTGATTTTTTACAGCACTAATCAATTTGGTCATGGCAATGTCACCAAGCTCGAAGACCTTGATGGCACGCGCGTTGGGCTGGCCGCTTATCATTACCCTGACTACATTCTAGATCGTCAGGAACTCAACCTTGAGCGCGTGCCCGACGATGCGTTTTTGTTGCGCATGATTGCCAGCAACCGCCTCGATGCCGCCATCATCGAACGTTTTTCGGGCAACCATGTCCGAAAGCTGCTTGGCCTTGAAGACACCATCTCTGTCACCGAGGATCCGGTCACCAGCGAAAATGTCCTGATCCTGTTCAAGGCCGATCTTGCCGGTATTGAAAACCGCAAGGCCTTTAACAAGGCGATCTACGAAATGCTGTGCGACGGGAGCCTGGCAAAACTGTTTGGCCGCGCAAGCCTCCTGCCAGATCAGGAGATCATTGAACGCGAATTGCCATCCTCCGCAATCATCAGCGATTGCGATCCCAAGGCCATCTTTGCAGACCGCTAACCCGCGACGAAAAAAGGGCACGCTGCCGAAGCAACATGCCCTTCTCGTAAAATCCATCCTCGCGGTCTGGGCTTAGCCCTTCACCACGATATTGACCAGTTTCGGCGTCGGCTTGGCAACATAGATCACCTTGACGATCTCCTTGCCCTCAAGATGGCGGGCAACGTTTTCATCGGCCTTGGCCAGCGCCTCGACCGTTGCCTGATCGGCATCGGCTGCCACCATGACCGAACCACGCTTCTTGCCATTGACCTGAACCGGCACTTCGAACTCGTCATCCTTGGCCTTTTCGGCATCAAATTCCGGCCAGTCGAACTTGATCACCGATTTCTTGGCACCGAACTCGTCCGCTGCCATCCGGCTCATCAGCTCCTCGCCCAGATGCGGGGCAAACGGGGCGACCATCAATGCCAAGGCCTTGGCATGATCATCATGCACCGCATTCTGCTTGGTCAGCGCATTGGTAAGTTCGATCAATGCCGCAATTGCGGTATTCAAACGCAGGTCGGCAATATCGCCAGTCACCTTGGCAATTGTCTTGTGCAGAAGCGTCTCGATCTTGCCATCAACGCTATCGGTCCGCTCCATCTGGGTCGTGACTTTCCAGACGTTCGACAGGAAGCGCATCATGCCAACAATCGCATCCGACTGCCACGGTTTGGAGCTATCAAGCGGCCCCATATACATCTCGTACGTTCTGAACGTATCGATGGTGTACTGATCGCAGATTTCCTCGGGCGGGATACCATTTTTGTAACGTTTGCCCATCTTGCCCGGAACGGTAATCAGCTGCTCATCCGTCTTGGCGTTGAACGGCACTTTCTTGCCATCGACATCGCGCATTTCAACATCATGGATGTCGACATAAACACCACGCGCATCGGTATAGGCATCGGCCGTAATCATGCCCTGGTTAAACAGCTTCTGGAACGGCTCGGGCGTTGCGACGTAACCAAGATCAAACAGAACCTTGTGCCAGAAACGCGAGTAGAGCAAATGCAGCACCGCATGCTCCGCCCCGCCGACATAAAGGTCAACCGCCCCCGGAAGGGCGTTGCCACCCGCATCCGTGCTGTTCGCCCAATAGGCCGCGGCATCATCTGATGCAAATTTCGCATCATTCTTGGCATCGAAATAGCGCAGGTAATACCAGCAAGACCCCGCCCAGTTCGGCATGGAGTTGGCATCGCGTTTGAACGCGCGCACTTCATATTCCGCACCGTCATGGGTGTGTTTGGAACCAACAGCCGCATCGACCGGCAAAACCGAACCATCAGAAAGGACGATCCCGGTGACTTCCATCCAGTCCTTGGCGCGTGCCAACGGCGGCTCCGGCTCGGAATTCGGGTCTTCGTTTGATTTCGGTTTGAAATCGGTCATTTCCGGCAGGACAACCGGCAAGGCCGCCTCGGCGATGCCGTGAACCTGATCGGTTTCCTTATCGAACAGAACAGGGAACGGCTCCCCCCAATAACGCTGACGCGAAAACAGCCAGTCACGCAGCTTGTACTGCACGCGACCACGGCCAATGCCCTTGGCTTCCATCCATTCGATGATCTTGGCCTTGGCATCCGGGGTCGAAAGACCGTTGATCGAGACTTCATCATTCGCGGAATTGATCGTCTCGCCCACTTCGGTCTGGGCAACCTTAAACGCGCCCGGTTCCGCCTCATAGCGCGCCAGAAGCGTTGTAGCATCAGCATCCGCCGCATCTGCCGGTGCGTTGTCCTTAAGCCAAGCTTCGGACGGTTTGGTGGTTGCCTTGATCGGCAGGCCAAATTTATGGGCAAATTCAAAGTCGCGCTGATCGCCGGCCGGAACCGCCATGATGGCACCGGTGCCATAGCCCATCAGGACATAGTCGGCAATCCAGACCGGGATTTCTTCACCGGTGACCGGGTTGGTCGCATGTGCGCCAATAAACACGCCGGTCTTTTCACGCTCGGCATCATCCTTGGCCGACACGGCCTTAAGCTCGGACGCTTGCGCGCGATAGGCCGCAACATCGGCCTTTTTGTCGGTGGCGCAAAGCTTATCAACCAGCGGATGCTCAGGTGCGAGAACCATATAGGTCGCGCCAAAGATCGTGTCCGGACGGGTGGTGTAAACCGCGATCTTTTCATCCGCACCATCAACGGTCTTGACCGGGAAGTTCACCCGCGCACCAACAGAACGGCCAATCCAGCCCTTCTGCATCTCGACCACGCCATTTGGCCAATCAAGGCCTTCAAGGTCGGCAACCAGACGGTCGGCATAGTCGGTAATGCGCAACATCCACTGTTTCAGCGGACGTTTATAAACCGGGTAATCACCACGTTCGGACTTGCCTTCGTTGGTGACTTCCTCGTTCGACAGAACCGTCCCCAGCATCGGGCACCAGTTGACCGGCACTTCATCGACATAGGCCAGACGCCCGCGATCAATCGCACGATCAATCTCTTTGCCTTCGGCTTTGGTGCCTTCACCAATCACCGATTTCGGCTGCGGCACGCCGTCTTCGTCAAGCAGCCATTCACCGCTCTCAAGCAACGGGCGCAGCTCGGCAATCGGGCGCGCACGGCCATTGATCACCTGCCCCTGCGGGCCTTTCCATTCGACGGTCGGGTCATAGAAGCTGTTGAAAAGCTGCAGGAAGATCCACTGCGTCCATTTGTAATAATCGACATCGGTCGTAGCGAAACGGCGATGCGGATCATGACCAAGGCCAATGACTTGCAACTGACGCAGCATGTTTTCGATATTGGCTTCGGTCGTGATGCGCGGATGCTGACCGGTCTGGATGGCGAACTGTTCTGCCGGCAGGCCAAAGGCATCAAAGCCCATGGAATGCAGAACGTTTTTGCCGCGCATGCGTTCAAAGCGCGCCTTTACATCGGTCGCGATATAGCCCAGCGGATGGCCGATATGCAGGCCAACCCCGCTTGGATAGGGGAACATGTCCAGGATGACGCTTTTCTTCTTGCTTGCGTCGAAATCGGCATCGCCGGGATTTGGCGTGCGATAGGTATCGTTTTCCCGCCAATACTCCTGCCAGCGCTTTTCAAATACCCGCGCACTTTCCTGATAGTTCGCCACGCTTAATCAACTCCTGCCTGTCCAACGCCGACCCTGGCTCCGGCGCCGCCCAAATGGCGCGCCTCCCCCGGATCGGGTTCCAAAATATTCTTAAGCTGTGTTCATAAGCGCGCTTTGATCGACGTGCAACATCAGATAACGAGATTTCTGGCGAAAACCCGACGATTTTGCCAAACATTCGCCACCCGCCGCCAACCGCCCGCGCCAACCGGCGCGGAATGCATACACCCGCGCCCCCATCAACCCGAACTTGCACATCAGCCCTGATACAACAACACTGGATTTTCCCGGCCATCCATGCCATATTAAAAGGTGAAATTTGCCAAGTCTTTGTTCGCGCGCGAAACTGCCGCGCAAGCTTGCTTGGAAAAGTGCTGATTGTCAGCACAGCTCTCAAAGCTCTCCGTCCAGGGAGGACGATTATGGATATCACCATTGGTGGTCTGTCATCCCAACAATCCGGCGCGTCTACGCGTTCGGCACAATCCTATTTGCCGGGCCAGGGCGATACTGAAAAAGCTGGCAACAATAATGGCACGTCCGCCTTTGCCGCTGCGACGTCTGTTTCGCTGTCTTCTGAATCGGCAAACCGGCTGTCGGCGGACAATATCGTTGCCGCAATCAATGAAAGCCTGCAATCCACCGGCCTGTCGATCCAGGGTGTCAATCCCGACGATTACACGCCAGAAGGCGTTGCTGACCGCATTCTCGCCCGCGTTGGCGATCTGATTGCCTCGAACGCAAGCTCCGAGGCCGAAGCCCGCGAGATCTTTGATCAGGCAAGCCGTGGCATTCAGGCCGGCCTTGAAGATGCCCGCGCCATCCTTGACGGGTTGGGCGCGCTGAATGACGAAATCAACGGCAATATCAACGAGACCGAAGAACGCCTGAATGAAGGCCTGCAAAGCATCGAGCAGCGCCTGACCGAGCTGTTTAACAGCAGCGCGTCAGAAGAAGCCGCCGAGGCCGCAACGCCGGAACGCGATGAACAGGTCCTGCAATCGCAGGTCACCCAGACCGCACAGGCCAGCCAAGCCTACGCCGAAGCGGGCAGCAATGCCCAGCGCAACGCGCCGCGCTACGGCACCAACGGCTAACCCTCCAAACATCTCGTTCGCACAGATTAAAACCGGCTCCCTTGGGGTCGGTTTTTCTTTTGCCGGTTACGACACCCGCCCGACACCCCCACCGGGATCATGATCATCCGTAACCCGAAACAGCTTTTGCCCCGCAGCTTGAATACGTGCAAACGCATCCTCCGCCATAAAGCCCGAAACAAACGCCATGAAGGTCACGAGAAACGGGCTGATGTCGATTTGACCTGATCCGTCGGGTCCGCCCTGGCTGACCATCAGCACGCCTGCCTCTGTGCACAGGAAGATGGCCATGGCGGCAGCGATCCCCTCCCCCGTCATGACGAGCAGCCTTGCGGCGGGCTTCAGGCTTTTGCCAAGCTGTGCCCATCCCTGAAGCCGCGGCACCGTTTCGGCCTGCGGCGCGTGCACTGCCTCCGGCACGGTTTGATCCATGGCATTGTGATCTGCGGCGTTGTGATCCGTGGCATTTTCATCAAGCGGTGTTTTGGGCGGCGTTTGGGCCGTGGGCGGCTGGCCGAAATTCTGTCTGGTAAAGGCAACCACAGCCCCCAATCCGCCCGCCGCGACTGTGACCAACAAGGTCAGCATGATGGTAGGCAACTGGATCAAATAGGACAGCATATGGCCAACGGGGTGTTGAAACAGGGCAACCAGCGAAACCGTATCCTGGCCAAACTCTTCGTCCTGACGCCTGATCTCTGCCTCGATCTCGGCCAGCTCATTTTGCAAGGTCGTTCTGAGCTTTGCGGCGTGCTGGTTTTCTGCGCGGATATTGGCCCATTCGATCTGGGCGCGGGCGTTTTTCTCGTCAAACCGGATCATGGAACTTCGGATGGCATCGACTTGCTGGCCGGCGCGATCCATCAGGGTTTCCGGGGCTTTGTCGGTGAATTTCGGGTGATCAAGCAGGGCGTGAAGCCGGGTCATGATTTCAATGCCGTCTGCGCGACGTTTCCTGTCCGCATCGCTTTCCCCAAACGGCACATCAAGCATTGGCGATCCGGCGCGGCCAAGGGTTGTACCACCGCCGCCGGCAATGCCGGTTGGCGGATCAAACAACCCGTCGGTTGGCATGGCGGTTTGCTGGCTTGTCACGAATTGATGCGCAGCATTAAGCGCGCTTAAGAACGCGCCTGCAAATTCGGGGTCAAATGCATCGCGATTGCTGGCAACGGTTGCGCCAAGTTGTGAATAGCTGCCAAACGCGTCCCACCATGCGGCAATCGCATCCTTGCGCAAGGCCAGTCCATTCCGGGTTTCTTCAAGGGATCTGGTATCAATCGCGCGCATATCATCGCGCAAAGTACCGGCCTCTTCGCGCAAGGCGGCCTCGTGAAAGGCTTGCAGGACCAGTCGTTCCAACATGCCAGGCGATGACACACCGAGTTCACGCAGCAGGGAATCGCGCTGAATATCGGCGGTAAATCCGGCGAACAGCGTAATCACAAACCCGAAATAAAGCACACAGGTCAATCCGGCCAAGATGGACGCCCCCGCCAACCGCCAGATGTTCAGGCCTTGTTGTCTTTCTTGCTCCATCGGGCACCTTCATGCGTTTCGTCCCCTGTCGACGTGGAGCGAAAATGCCTGTGAGGGCGCGCGATATCGCGGGTTTAACTAGGCTCAGGACCTATTAATTTGGTTTGAATGGTTCACCGGGTTTGTGCGGATACGCGAAGCAAAACCGCAGGAAGATATGTATCTTTCAAGGTTTTGCGACAAAGTAGCCCGTGCAAACCCGGTGAATCCAAAGGACAGACGTTATATTTGCAAACTCCTGCGTCAAACCCCTTGGCCGGGATACCAGCCCGCCCGGCGGGCCTTTCCTTGGATTTCACAAATATAACGTCTGCCATTCCAATCAAATTAATAGGTCCTGAGCCTAAGCAGCCGCAAAACGGCTGATTTCCATCCGTATGAGAGCCCCCCCTCTTTCGCGTAGGATGGCATATTTCTTATATTTTTCAGATACTTACTATTAAGAAAATTCTAATATTAGATATTGCCATTTAAGTTTTTTCTAATTAACATTGCCTTCAGCCGATCTCAGGAGGAGGTCGTCCACGCCGCCACCCTTTATCTTTGCTTGTTCAGGTAGGAACTGCGTTATGGCGTTAAATATCATATCCGACCACGCGGCCAATCTGGCGCACCGCAATCTGGCGCGAGCCGAGGAGGCCGCGAACAGATCGCTTGCCAAGCTGTCATCGGGGAAACGTGTGGTCTCTGCCCGCGATGATGCCGCTTCGATGGCCATCGGGTCGCGGCTGAACTCGACGGCCTCTGCTTTGACATCGGGGATTGTCAATATCGGTCAGGGCAATTCCATGCTGCAGATTGCCGACGGGGCCATGGTCACCATCGACGATGTGCTGGTGCGCATGAACACACTGGCCGTTCAGGCCGCATCGGAAAACCTGTCAGACACGGAACGCGGGTTTCTCAATGACGAATTCGTCGCACTGCGCACCGAGATCAACCGCATTGCGGCCGCAACCAATTTCAACGGCATCCAGTTGCTCGGCGATGGCAGTGATGTGTCCCTTGATTATTCGGATTTGCAGGCTGGTGGCTCTGCCGAGGTTCTTTCGGTTGCCAATGGCTTTTCAAATTTCACCATCACCGATGACAATTACTGGGCGCGTGATGCCAACGAAAACGGATCGGCGGATAATCAGCTTCGCTTTGATGTGCTCAAGACCGGGGATCGCATTCTGCTGAGTGCCATATCCGAAATCGATGGCACCAGCCCGCACCGGACCCAAAGCATCGATGTCACCGATTATGCGTCCGGCGGCAGCAAGGCACTTAATCCCGGTCAAACACAGACACTCGATTTCGGGGATGTCGGTGTGAAAGTGAACCTGAACTTCAATATCGCAACCACCATCGCCAACGCCCTGGCCCAAGGCTCCGATGGTGCCGGTGCCGATGGATCGGCCACGGCGCAGATTTTTGGCGCCAGCCCGGTTTTCTCGGTTCTTGAGGATCAGGGCAACAAACTGCCTGATAAGATCTACTTCCAGCTTGGCGGCGGCAATACCGGCGGTGCGCAGCTTTCGATCCCGACGACCGCGGTTGACGGCGCTGCCCTTGGCACCGGCAAAAACGGCACGGAGACAAGCCTTGATGAGCTGGGCAGCAATGCGATTGCCACATCCGCCAAGGCCCAAAGTGCGATCGAGGCCGTGGCGCGCGCGATTGATGATCTGCAACGCGCACGGGCCAATATCGGCACCAACCAGAACCGTCTGGATGCTGCCAGCGAAAGCCTTGCCTCGACGCTTGAAAACGTCAAAGAGGCGCGCTCAAGCCTGCTTGATCTCGACGTTGCGATGGAACTGACCAACTACGCGTCGAAACAAATCCTGATCAAATCAAGTGTCGCGATGTTGGCCCGCGTCAGTGAAATACGCCAGAACCTGATACGCTTGCTGGCAGGTTGAAGAGCCACCTCTCAGCGAGTGTAGGAAGCCCCGCGCCCCCGCGCGGGGCTTCTGACCCTCATTGCGCTGCAAAACATCCTTTAACCGGTGGGGCTTTTACGTCTATGGTCGTCTAAACACCCAAAGAAAGACAGATCGGCCATGACCACCCCGACATCCGACAACACATCCGACACCACCGCCGACAAATCATCCCAAACCTGGCAAAACCTTTCGACCGACTGGATCACCTGGGCCGAACGCCTGGCACCGGCGGCCGAAAAGATCAACCGCCACATGATCGAGGCAGCCGACCTTCCGGGGCTTGCAGCTTTGCGCGATGGCGCACCGCTTGATGTGCTTGATCTGGCATCCGGGGTGGGTGAACCTGCCTTTTCCTTTGCCCGTGCCTTGGGCGGCGGCACGGATGATAGCGCTAACATCCCCGGAATTGCCGGGCACGTGACCGCCTCCGATATCGTTTCTGATATGTGCGATGCCCTTATGGAACGCGCCGCCGAAGAAGAAATTTCCAACATCAAGGCCGTTCCGGCCAATATGGAAAAACTGCCGTTCGAGGATCAAAGCTTTGACGTGGTGTCGTGCCGTTTCGGCGTGATGTTTTGCGAGGATCCGGACAAGGCGCTTCGCGAGGCATTCCGCGTTCTGCGCCCCGGTGGCAAAGCGGTGTTCATGGTCTGGGCGCCGCTCGTGGATAATCCGTTGTTTGCCGCCATGGACGCAGTTCTTGGCAACATCCTTGGCATCGGCTTTGATGCCGCCGGGCTCGACCCGTTCTGCTTTGGCGATGCCGATCAATCCATGATGCGCTTTGAGAAAGCAGGCTTTACCGGGATTGAAGCAACAACCCACAGCCCGGCTGGCCGTATTCCCGAAAACGCCCCGTTCTGGAAACCGCAAATGGATATGCTGTTTGGCAATGTTCTGCGCAAATCATCGGACATGGAAGTCGGCGCGATCAATGCAGCGATGTTTGAAACGTTGGCCCCCTATATCGAAGACGGCCATTTTCAGGTCCCGATTTGTTTTCATGTACTTAGCGCAAAGCGCGCCTGATCCGGCCAACCTGTCTGATCGCTGATTTCCTGTAAAACCCAAGCATTCCTGCGCATCACGCATGGCCGCATGCGCGGATTTGTGCTTGCGTTTTGGCAACCGGCATGGCAAACCCCGCCCCCTTGGAAGGATGATCCTTCCCCTGTCGTAGCACCAGGTTAAAAACACGAAAGACTGATTACTATGAAGACGATTGTCGTCTGCTCTGGCGGGCTGGATTCCGTCACGCTGGCCTATAAGGTCGCGACCGAGCACAAGCTCCATTCCCTGATTTCGTTTGATTATGGCCAGCGCCATAAAAAGGAACTCGATTTCGCTGCCCGTGCGGCGCGTAATCTTGGCGTCAAACATCACATCGTTGATCTGACCCCGGTCGGTGCGCTTTTGACCGGATCGTCACTGACCAGTGATGATATCGATGTGCCCGATGGCCATTACGCCGAAGAAACCATGCGCATCACCGTGGTGCCGAACCGCAATGCGATCATGCTGGCTGTGGCCTTTGGGGCGGCGGCCAGTGCCGGGGCCGATGCGGTTGCCGCGGCTGTGCATGGCGGGGATCATTTCATCTATCCTGATTGCCGTCCCGATTTCATCAAATCGTTCCAGACCATGCAGGACCACGCCCTTGAGGGCGTCAAAGACGTCAAGCTGTATACGCCGTTTGTCAATGTCTCGAAGGCCGATATCGCGCTGGAGGCAGGGCGTCTTGGCGTGCCGGTCGATCTGACATGGTCGTGTTACAAGGGCGGGGAAACCCATTGCGGACGGTGCGGCACCTGTGTCGAGCGGCGCGAGGCGCTTGAACTGGCACGCGTCAAGGATCCGACCGTTTATGTCGATCGCGATTACTGGAAACAGGCCCGTGCCGACCATATGGCGCGCAAATTCGGCCCCTTGCCCACCACCGATTGCGCAGCAAAGTAATCCTCATACAATTAAAATTTGCACCATGGATGCCCGCCTGCGCGGGCATGACGGATCGACCGCAGACCTGCTTGATTTGGCACCGTCATCCCCGCGAAGGCGGGGACCTCGATCCGCATGCTCATGGTGGCAGAAATGGACGACACCGAAAGAAAACCGATGTTCACCATCACCAAACAATTCGCCTTTTCCGCAAGCCACCAGCTCAGCGGCCTTGAAGAAGATCACCCGTGCGCCCGCTTGCATGGCCATAACTATATCGTCGAGGTGGAGCTTAAGGGTGCCGACCTTGATGAACGTGGTTTCGTGCGTGATTACCGCGAATTGGGGCCGCTCAAACGGCTGATTGATGACGAGTTTGATCACCGTCACCTGAACGAGGTTCTTGGTCACGATCACCCGACCGCCGAACGGCTTGCGCTGTTCTTTTATGAATGGGCGCATGATCGCTGGCCGGAAGTTTCGGCAGTGCGCGTGTCCGAAACGCCGAAAACCTGGGCGGAATATCGTCCATGACGGTGCACGACCCCAAACTTGCCGATCTTCATGATGCACGCGGTAAAATCCGCATTTCGGAAATCTTCGGCCCGACCGTGCAGGGCGAAGGTGCCCTGATCGGCATGCCGACGGTGTTTGTCCGCACCGGCGGCTGTGATTTCCGCTGTTCGTGGTGCGACACCCTTTATGCGGTTGATCCGGCCTTTCGCGCTGACTGGAAACCGATGTCCGCGACCGAGGTACTGGATGCGGTCAAAAAGATTTCCGGTGGCAAGCCGATCCTGATTACGCTGTCGGGTGGCAACCCGGCCATCCAGCCACTGGGTGACCTGATTGCCATGGGCAAGGACGAAGGTTTTACCTTTGCGATTGAAACACAAGGCAGCATCGCCAAGGACTGGTTTACCGACCTCAATTTCCTGACGATCAGCCCAAAGCCGCCAAGCTCTTCGACCAGTTTTGATAAGGATGCATTGCAGGCTTGTATCGAAGCAGCCCAATCCGATGGCATTCTGAATGGTCCGGCCATTACCTTGAAATTCCCGGTGCGCGATGCCGCCGACCTGATGTTTGCCGATTATGTGAGGAACCTTCACATTGGCATTCCGGTCTGTTTACAGCCGGTCAATACAACACCCGCGGAACCCCATCCCGATGGCGCAGACGGTGTTGATATCGATGGCCTGACTGAACGGTATCGCTGGCTGGTCGATGAAGTGGCAAGGCGCAAATGGTTTGATGTGCGCGTGCTGCCGCAATGGCATGTCCATGTCTGGGGCAATCTGCGCGGGGTTTAAACCCGCCCCCGGACTTTGCCAGTGACGACAAAATATATTTTATCCGAAATAAGCGAGCCTTTCCCGCACGATTGCGCCAGATGACCCGTTACAGGCCGTTTGGCATGTTTGCTATTTGCCCGCACGCGCACCACTTCCCCATTAGCGGGCGCGCTTTGCGCCGGCAAATAGAAAGATCACATCATGTCATTTCGCAGTTTTTCGACAAGCCAGGGAAAAGCGGGCTCGAAGCCGGATGCAAAATCGTCAGATAGCGCATCGAGCCCTGCCGCAAAGCCAAAGTCCGAAAATTCCCCTGCCGAAACCAAACCGACCGCGCATCAAGGCGCGAATGACTGATACCGTGCTGGCGGAGGTTATCCTCCGCCATCGCCTTTTCTGGCCGATCTTTTCCGAAAATCATGAACATGCAGGAAACGCCCGTTTCCCGCTTCATAAAGGGCTGGTGCCATGCAGCACAGCAGGATGACGCACAAAACCGTGACCTTTGCTCATCCGTTTCACTTGCGCGGACATAGCGATCTGTTTCCACCGGGAAGCTATGTCGTCGATACCACCGAAGAACTGATCGAAGGTGTTTCGATTACGGCCTATCGCAGGGTATCGACCGATTTGCATCTGAAATACAAACATAACGGCATGATGGTTGATCGAATTCTTTCCATCAAACCGGTTGATCTCGATATTGCCCTGACACGCGATGCAGATCCGGACCGCCCGGAACATCGTTGAGCCAGCCATCCTTTGAAATCCGCCGCATTTTATCCCGCATTTTTCGAACATGGATGGCGCACAGATTTGTGCGAAACGTTGTGTTTTGGCCGAAACCCCCCATATATAATGTATACACCATGCCTGTTCGCAGGCAGGGTGACACACTTGGCGCCTGACCAATGATGCCTGTGCGTCCCGAGCATATGACACAGGTATCGGCGCTTTACCGAATGACCCGAAGAGACCGGGGATTGCGGATCTTAAGCCGCCCCAAAGGGGTGAACACTCAAAAGAAAATCAGATCCGCACCTTCAAGGTCATCTTCAGGATGCTCGAAGGAGCCATGATCATGAGCATAACCCGCACAACCCATCGTACGGTGACGTTCTTTCATCCGTTCCACTTGCCCGGTCATGCCGGGTTGCTTTCGCCTGGCGAGTATGAAGTCGACACCCTTGAAAAACTTGATCCCGATGCTGCAATGCGCAGCTATATCAAGATGGAATGTCATGTCCATCTCTGGGCGAAGGAGGACATGAAGGACGGCATCGACGTCCTGATGGTCGAACCGCAAGTGCTTGAAGCCGCCCTTGCCCTTGATTCCGATCCGTTGCGTGAAGATGAACGCAATCAGATGATCAAATCCTTTGGCGGCAGGCCAACGGATAACGCCGCCGCCTGACGGCATGCCAAGCCGAAAGGGCGCAACATAAAGCACCCCGGGCAGAGAACGTTATCAACTGATCGCGTCCCAACACCTCTGCCCTGCATAGGATCATGGATTTATGGCAACCAGAATACCGGTGTCAGCCACCCGTGATCTTGCAAAATTTTGACACCTTCCAACACAGGAATGGCAATCCAGAACCACATCGCATCGCGGGTGGTCGCCAAAAACAGGGCCGGTCGACACAAAATCTCTTTCTCGTCTCGCCAGCGGAACCATGTCGGGCGAAAACGCGGAACCGTATTCACATAACGCTTGAATGCCCGGCCAAACCGCTCCGCCAGCATGGCTTCTTCACGCAGCACCACATGCCGGAACACCGCCCAGCACAAAACAGCAGAGACCAACCCGATGGCAATACTGCCGGTCTGGGCACCGGCACCAAATGCACCAATGAAGCTGAAAACATAAAGCGGGTTTCGACACATCGAATAAGGGCCGGACGTCACCAGTTCGGTCTTTTTGCGCCCGCCAATATAAAGCGAACACCAGCCCCGCCCCACGATGCAGACCATGATCGCCATCATACCGACAACCTGGATAGCGTGGTGCCATACACTGTTGCGATCAAATCCTGCACGGGTAAAACAAACCAATGCCAAAAGCAGCACAACACCGACGCGAAGCGTCCATTTTCGGTAGCGCTGAATGCGCTGTAGATCTTTTGCCGCGTGCGCGTCTGTTGCAGAATTGAAATTGGCTTGAATGATAAAGCGTGGTTGCAGCATGTATGCCCCCTTGAGATAAAGAGGCCACAGCATCCGCGATCACCCGATCTTTGGCGTCCAATGCTGTTGATCCGGTCCTGCAATTGGCGGTTCGGACGTCACCGACGCAGACAAGACTTCCCGTCTTGCTGCCTCGCGCACCGCACTGGGGGTTTCACCCGTGATTTTCTTGAAGGCCAGATTAAAGGTCGATTTCGAATTGAAACCTACGCTAAGTGCGATGTCCAAGATCGTCCTTTCGGGCTCCAACACCAGAACTGCACGTGCTTCTTCAATACGTGCACTATTGACGTAATCAAAAAAGTTCTGCCCAAGATGACGATTAAGCACATAGGAAAGCTGATTGGGAGACACACCAACAGCCCGGGAAAGTTTGGGTAAAGACACCAAAGGATCAAGTAACAGTTCGCGGTAAGACCGAATTTCGGCGAGCTTTGTCAAAGCCCTTTGCAAAGCGTCCTCGTCAAGCAGTGATCGCGCAGCTTCCGAAGACGAAGCAACACCAACACCAACACCCATGCCATTTTCTTGATCTTGCGCCCGCTTGTTATCAAAGACGCCGTCTGCGATTGCAGACCTTTTGATATTTTCCGGCCAATCGGCCATGACAAATAGCGCAGGCTGCGTTGCGATCACATAACTCATCGCAAAAAGAACCAGCACAAAGGCAATACCCGTTCCGGTCATTGCCATTTGCTCGGGTATATAAAATGCGACCACCCGGCTGACAAAAACCGTCACAAAGATCAAACAAACCCCGCCGAAAATAACAAATACCCATCGCTGAATCACGCGACGACCTACTCCCAGCTGTTGCTGAACTTGCCGAAAATAAACCTGAGACAGCATCCACAATTGATAGATATAGAAACAGGCCTGTAAAAATATCGCCACCCAACAAAGGCCTTTGATGCCTTCGATAAGGAAAACTAGAGAACCGACTGAGGCCTGCCCACTTAATCCGTCGACGGCAAAAAGCACGACCAACAAATTAAGAACCAACGCCGGCAGGAGGAAGTGCCCCCATGGGCCACGCTCCGGGGTGCCTGATAATTCTCGAAAATACAGATAAATCGATGGGCCAATCAGGAAATTGCAGGGAAAGGAAAACAGAACGATCAAATCCCGAACCTGTTCAGAACTGAAATTATCACCGATATCAGCAAGAAGATTGATCATCAAACAGCAAATAAACAAGATCATCCATCGGTTGGCAGCAAATGCCCGAACACCTTCCGATCTTAGCAAAAGACACAGAAAACCGCCCTGTAGAAGCCCAATGACAGCGATTGTCACATCAAGATAACCAAGCATAGTGTCAATCATGATTTTCCCGTGAGGCTTTGGAGCCCGGCTTGCTCATCATTATTGGCATTTCCTGCCCTGGCTTCACGCACGGCACTTGGGGTTTCACCAGTAATTTTCTTGAAGGCCAGATTAAAGGTCGATTTCGAATTGAACCCGACACTGAGCGCGATATCAAGAATGGTACGATCGGGCTCAAGCACCAGAACGGACCGGGCCTCGCGTATGCGCGCAGAATTGACGAAATCAAAGAAGCTTTTGCCGACATGATGATTAAGCACATAGGACAGCTGATTGGGTGTTATGCCAACCGCACGCGCCAGTTTCGGCAAGGAAACCAGCGGGTCCAGAAGAATATCCCCCCGCGCCTGAATGTCTTCAAGGCGCGCCAAGGCCCGTTCCACACCATCGGGATCAAGCAACGGACGCGGGGTCGCATCGTCATGCGCACGATGATCCGTCCGAGCTGTTTGCACGGGCGCATTTTCGTCTGGTGACATGACCGTTTGGCTTTGCTCATCGCCGGCTTCATTGGCATCATTCAAGGCGTCATCTGATGGCCAATCAGCCATGACAAACACGGCCGGCTGCGTGGCGATTTCATAACTCATGGCAAACAGCACCAGCGCAAACGCGATCTCGGTGCCAAACATTTCGGCATTATCGGGCAAGTAAAGCTCAACAATCTTGCTTACCGCGACCGTAACAAACACGAAGGTCAGGCCACCCAGAACCACGCCAATCCAGCGTTGCATGGCCTTGCGATCCGCACCAAGCTGTTCTTCGGTCTTGCGCAAATAGCGGCCAGCCACCTGCCACAACAGAACAATATATATCGTTATCTGGATAAAGATCGTACCCCAGCTAAAGGCATCAACGAATTCCGCGATCGTATATTGCCCCGCCCAAACGCTCCCACCACCATTATGTGTGACAACCCACGCGGTCAGGTTAAACACCACAAATAGCAAAATGAAATGCCCCCACGGGCGGCGCGACGGGTTGCCCGAAATTTCCTGGAAATAAAGGTAAACCGCAGGCGCAATTGCAAAATTGATCGGACTAAAGAACAGATCAAGCAACCCGCCCATATCGGCCGAGACCAAAGGTTCAGCCACATCCTCAATCAGATTGAGCGCAACAGCAGCAATAAACAGCATCATCCATCGGTTGGCCCCAAAGGCACGCGAACCTTCGGACCGCAGGATCAGACACAGAAACACCGCCTGCACGATGCCTACGGCTGCGACCACAGCGCTTACATAATACGTCCAACCGGTCATTCCGGCATGCTCCTGATTTTTCAGATGGATCTTCAGACGACGAACAATGTCCGGCCCGATCAACTATATCGTTTCAATATACACAGCCGGACACTATCGGCGTCCGATTGTGCACAGGCGGACGCCGCCAGGGATCGATTTTGCGAAAGTGATCACCCGATGGTTACCGATACCCCGACCCCGTGGCCGATCATCACAACAATCATGTTGTAACACGAACCAAACATGCCTCGTCCAGATTGAAGGACTGTCACAAAAGGTTCCATCATATTTAATTGACTATATCGAATTGATATATGATAGTTCGATATATATCGGATTGATATAGTCGCTTTGGTAACTTCCCCCGCCGCGGCACACTCAGTCCCGGATGCGTAAACAAGGATACAGAACACAAGATGGACGTACGTACTTTATGTCTGGGCGCCCTGATGGGCGGCGAGGCAACAGGATATGAAATCCGCAAGATGTTTGAAGATGGCACATTCAGCCATTTTCAAATCGCGTCCCTTGGTTCGATCTATCCGGCCCTGACCAAACTGACTCAGGACGGTCTGGTGACATTTGTTGAACATGAACAGGAAAACAGACCGGACAAGAAGATCTATCAACTGACATCCGAAGGACGTCGCACATTTCTGCGCACGTTGTTGCAGACCAGACCGGCCGAGGATCGTTATCGTTCCGATATTTTGTTCATGCTGACCTTTGCCGAAGAAATGCCGATTGAGCTGACCGAGGCGCTGATTGATGAATTTGCTGCCCGTCATGAATTGATGAGCCAGCAGATCGATCCGGAAAACACCGACAAACCGGCGCATCAAAAATCGAATGCCCGCGATGAAAACGGCGAACTCAGACCAGGATGCTGTTTCGTTGCCGGACTGGGACAGGCCATGTGCAATGCGACGCTGAAGTTTATTCGCGAAAACAAGCAGGGCCTGCTTGACGAGTTGAAGACGCGCAAGGCCAACAAGTCCTAGGACGCAACCGAACGCTTTGCGCAAGACGTGCCCAACAGAGCCACTGACGCATTCCGATAGCGGAATATTTGAGGGAACAGAACAATGAATGCTTCACGCCTGATCGCCATTCTTTTGGTCGTTGGGACCGTTGTATGGATCGGCAGCGCCTATTTGACGGGTGGTGATGAGACGACGGAACAGACCAGCGCCTCAGATGCGACCACTGAAAACAAGGCCGCCAAAACAACGGCGAGTGTGCGCACCATTACCAGCCACGCTGTGGATCACGTCGATCATTTGCGCATCACAGGCCGCACCGAAGCGGTCATTTCTGTTGAAATCAGTGCCGAAACCGAAGCACGCGTGATTGAAGTTGGCGCGATCAAAGGCCAGGCCGTTCAGAAAGGCGATCTGATCGCACGCCTTGACACCGGTGACCGTCAGGCCCGTGTTGCCAAGGCGCGCGCGCTGGTCGCACAGCGTGAACTTGAACATTCCGCCGCCGAAAGTCTGGCGCAAAAGAACTATCGGTCAAAAACCGGTGTGGCACAGGCACTTGCCCTGCTTGAAGAGGCGCGCGCTGATCTGATGATCGCGCGCACCGAGCTTGGCAATACCGAAATCCGCGCCCCGTTTGACGGCATTGTCGAAGAACGCCCGGCCGAGATCGGTGACCTTTTGTCAATTGGGGATCGGGTTGCAACCCTGATCCAGGGTGACCCGATGCTGGTCGTTGCCCATGTTCCCGAACATTCGATCAGCGCGATTGACCTTGGCCAACTGGCAAGCGTCACCCTGTTTGACGGCAGCACCCATGACGGCATCGTCCGTTATACAGCCCGGGCATCTGACAATGACACCCGCACCTTCCGGGTCGAGGTTGAAATTGATAATCCCGATCTGCGCATTCCTGATGGCATGACCGCCGAACTTGAAATTCCGGTCGGCATCAAACGGGCCCATCAGGTGAGGCCGTCCGTCCTGACGCTTAATGACGAGGGTGAACTTGGCGTCCGCGCCATTGTCGATAACAACAAGGTCGATTTCCTGCCTGTCGAATTGCAGGGCGGCAATCGTGACCGGATCTGGATCGGTGGTCTGCCCGACACGTTTGAACTGATCGTTGTCGGCCATGACTGGGTCAAGGAAGGGGCAACTGTTGAGGTTGTCCACCTTGAAACCGACAAGGACGGCCTTCCGATCATGCAGGATGACGAAGCACCTTCGACGGCGTCTGACGATACCGGCCAGACCCTTTCGGAAAACTCCGCGCAATAGCGCGTATCATGAGGAGATAAAAAATGTCCCTGATTGATCACGCGCTCAATCGATCGCGCACCGTCATTCTGGTTTTGATCCTGCTGCTTCTGGCTGGCTCGGTTGGCTATAACGCCATCCCCAAGGAAGCCGACCCGGATGTTCAGATCCCGGTTCTGTATGTCACCATGCATCATGACGGCGTATCGCCGGAAGATGCCGAACGCCTTCTTTTGCGCCCGATGGAGCAGGAATTGCGATCCATCGAAGGTGTCAAGGAAATGAGCTCCCAGTCCTATCAGGACGGGGCATCGGTGACGCTTGAATTTTACTCCGACGTCGACATCGACGAAGCCCTTGCCGATGTGCGCGAACGCGTTGACATCGCCAAATCCGAACTGCCCGAAGACACCGACGACCCCGAAGTCCACGAGGTCAACCTGTCGCTGTTCCCGGTTCTGGTGGTAACCCTTTCGGGTGACGTGCCCGAACGTGCGCTTCTGCGCATGGCGCGCGATCTGAAAGATGCCATCGAAGGCCTGCCTGCGGTGCTTGAAGCCAAACTTGCCGGTGATCGCGAAGAACTGGTCGAATTCATCATCGACCCGATGAAGATCGAGGCCTATCGCCTGAATGGTATCGACATCGTCAGTCTTGTGCGCAATTCCAATGCGCTGGTGGCGGCCGGTGCGATCGATACCGGTACGGGGCGCTTTAACATCAAGGTACCCGGCCTGTTTGAAAGCATAAATGACATTCTTGATATGCCGCTGATCGTTGATGGCGATTCCGTCATTCGGTTCCGCGACATCGGCGACGTGCGCCGGACATTCAAGGATGCCAAAAGCTTTGCGCGTCTTAACGGCGAACCGGCCATCGCGATTGAAGTATCCAAACGTGTCGGCGAAAACATCATCGAAGTCATTGATGCGATCAAGGCGGTCACCGCCGAGGCACAGGAAGCATTCCCGCCGAACCTGACAATCAGCTATTCACAGGACAAGTCATCTGACATCCGCACCATGCTGACCGACCTTCAGAACAGCGTGATCCTTGCGATCCTGCTGGTGATGGTGGTCGTCATCTGGGCGCTGGGCTGGCGGTCGGGTCTTCTGGTCGGGCTTGCCATTCCGGGCTCGTTCCTGACCGCGATCCTGATCCTTTGGGCGCTGGGCATGACGGTCAATATCGTTGTTCTGTTCAGTCTGATCCTGGCCGTCGGGATGCTGGTCGATGGTGCGATTGTTGTGACTGAGTATGCCGACCGCAAGATGATCGACGGCCTGCATCGCAGCAAGGCCTATCCGCTGGCGGCAAAACGCATGGCGCTTCCGATTATTGCGTCAACCGCAACCACCCTTGCAGCCTTCCTGCCGCTGGCCTTCTGGCCCGATATCGTCGGCGAGTTCATGAAATTCCTGCCGATTACGGTTCTGTTCACGCTGACCGCTTCGCTTGCCATGGCGCTGATCTTTGTGCCGACCGTGGGCGCGTGGTTTGGTAAACCGGGCAGCGAAAGCAACGAAAGCCTTGAGGCCATCGCAGCCGATCATGGCGATGACATCCACAAGGTCAAAGGCGGCACCGGGCTTTATGTCCGTATTCTCAGCGGATCGCTTCGCTTCTATTGGCTGGTGATCCCGGCGGCGTTCATCATTCTGATTTCGGTCTGGGTGGCGTTTGGCAAGCTTGGCAAGGGTGTTGAATTCTTCCCGGCTGTTGAACCCGAAGTCGCCGTGGTTCAGGTCCGTGCACGCGGCAACCTGTCCTATTACGAACAGGATGCCCTTCTCAAAGAGGTCGAGGACCGCATTCTGGCCCTTGATGCCCGTCACGAAGGCGAACACTGGTTTGATACGGTCTATGCCCGTTCCGGCGATGGTGCCGGCGGCAACGAGGCATCCGAGGACGTGATCGGCACGGTTCAGCTTGAATATGCTGATTGGCAGATGCGCCCGCCGGCAAGCGAGATTGAAAAACGTATCCTTGCCGAAACGGCCGACCTTGCTGGTATTCACGTCGAAGTCCGCGCCGAAGAAGCCGGTCCGCCGCAAGGAAAGGACATCCAGATCCAGCTTCGCTCATACTATCCTGAACTTCTTGATGAAACGGCGACCATTCTGGTCAACGGTCTTCAGGAAATGGGCGGGATGTACAATTTCGAAGACGGCAAATCGCCCCCGGGCATTGACTGGGAATACACAGTCGACCGCGCCCAGGCTTTGAAATTTGGTGCTGATATCAACCAGATTGGCAATGTCGTCAAACTGGTGACCAACGGGATCAATTTCACGACCTATCGTCCCGATGATTCAACCGAGGAAATCGATATTGTCGGGCGTTACCCGGCCAAGTATCGCTCCCTCGACGAGCTTGAAAACCTTCAGATCGTGACCGATAAGGGTCTGGTGCCGATGTCCAACTTCATCACGCGCACCCCCAAACCCAAAACCGGCACGCTGACCCGCGTTGACAGCCGCCGTGCCCTGACCGTCAAGGCCGACGTGCAGGAAGGCGTTCTGGTCGACACCAAGCTTGGCGAGGTCAAGGCATGGATGCAAACCCTTGATATCGATCCGCGTATATCGGTCGAATTCAAGGGTCAGGATGAAGAACAACAGAAATCGGCAGACTTCCTGATGAACGCCTTTACGGTGGCCCTTTTCATCATGTTCATCATTCTGGTCACCCAGTTCAACAGCATCTCGAGCTCGCTTCTGATCATGATCGCCATCATCATGTCGACGGCGGGTGTGTTCCTTGGTCTGATGATCACCGGGCAGGCTTTCTCGATCGTCATGAACGGCATCGGCGTTGTCGCACTGGCCGGGATTGTTGTGAACAACAACATCGTGTTGATCGATACCTTTGACCGGCTCAAACACACCGCCAGCAGCATCGAGGCCGCCATTCTGCAAACCGGTGCGCAGCGTCTGCGTCCGGTGATGCTGACCACGGTCACGACAATTCTTGGTCTGGTGCCGATGGTCATGCAGATCAATATCGACTTCACGTCCCGTGAGGTCACGGTCGGGGCACCGTCCACACAGTGGTGGGTACAGCTTTCAACCTCGATCGCGTTTGGTTTGGCCTTTGCGACGGCTTTGACCCTGATCTTTACGCCTTGTGCGTTGATGATGCGTCACAAGATTGCCAACCGTCTGCGAAAGACATCAATTGGCAATCGACTGAAATCGCTTGTCTCCTCGCGGTTTGGACATAACAGGACAAAGCCATCAGGCCCGACTGCATAATCGATCCCTTTAACCCAATAGCCGCGCGACTTTTCCCCCGACCCCGCCGTGCGGTTATACCGGCCCCCTCCCCGGGGGCCGGTTACTTTTTCTTCAATCGGGGTGATCAAAGCCGTGTGATTTAATTGCAATGCAACCTTTTGCATTCAAACATCTTAATCATTTAATTTTTTGACCCCTTCTACGTCTGCGAAGGCCGGAATACACACTTTCCTAATGTTTCCGGGCGTATTTTTAGAATAGTTATCGAGAACTGTTTTCTGGCGGAAACAAAGGATCTGTATGGTATGGGCTGTTTGGCATAAAGCGCGATCACAGGTATTTGGACTTGTCTGTGCGCTAGGCGCGTTTGCCCCCCATGGTGTGGCGGCTGAAAACGCCATGCCCGACCAATCCCTTATCTGGGCGGTCCCGTCCTTTGCGCCGGCATTCATCAAGGATTACGGCGAACTCAGCGGCTATGCCGCCGATACCCAGAACTGGTTCGCAGCCAGGCTTTCACAGTATCAGCACCGGATTATGCATGTGCCCCTGGCCCGGCTTCTGGCGGAAATGAAAAGTGGCGATGGCGAATTACGCTGCTCAACCACGCTGATCCCGACACCGGAACGGCGCACCTATATTACGTTTGCCAAAACCATTCTGCTGCATTTGCCGATCTCGATCGTTATCCGCGCCGAGGATGAGGCCCGCTTTGCGCCCTACCTGAATGACGAAGGCCACATCAAGATCGAGGACCTCCTCAAAGACGAGGAACTTTCAACCGCGGTTCGAATTGGGCGCGCTTACGGGACGCTGGTTGACGGACATTTGAACCGGTATCGCAATACAGAACGCATCATGGAGGTCGCCGAAGATACCAAGTTCGTGCGGATGCTTGATCTCAAACGGATTGACTGGACACTCTATTTCCCGTCCGAGGCGGAATTTTACCGTCGGTCCCAGACGCCCGACCTTTTGATAAAGGCCCTGCCGATTGCCGGAAACACCACCTTGCTTGAGGCCACCATTGGCTGTGCAAAAACACCGGCGGGCAAAAAGGCCATTGAAGCCATCAATGCCATCGTTGATGCACATCCGACCATGCCCTGGACCGACTATTATGCCGACTGGCTTGGTGCGAGTGACCGGGAATGGTTCTATGCCGCACGCGATCAATATATCCATGCCGAGCATTTCGAAACCCGCCTGGAATACCGCCCATCATCGGCGCAATAACAAAAAAGCCGGCAAAAATGCCGGCTTTTGTTTTGATCTTTTGATCAGTTCTGATGGACGCGGTTCAGTCCCTCGTCGGGATCATCATCGGGTTCACCATCATCATCTTCCTCGTCCGCTTTATCCTGTTCTTGCTGGTTCTCGACCCCCATACGGCGATAGGAACGATAGGACAGCGGGAAGGTAATGAAATAGACCCCGGCAATCACCGAAAGTGTCAGCCACGGCGAGGACACCAGAAACGCCACCGACGCCCCGAACGCCAACATCAAAGGCAACACCCAGGCGCGCGGCACCTTGACCTTCTTGAAGCTGAAGGTCGGCAAACGCGACACCATCAGACCGGCGATAATCACGCCATAAGGTGCTACGATATACGGGCTGTCAAAGATGCCTTCGCCAAACTGGAAGGTCAGAACAATCGGCCACATCGCAAGCGCGGCGGCGGCCGGGGCCGGAACACCGGTAAAGAACCGATAGGCCCATGTCGGCAATTCCGGTTCGCCCAGCATCTGGGTGTTGAAGCGCGCCAGACGCAGCATCATGCAAACGGCAAACAGCAGCGACAACGCCCAGCCAATGCCGCCAAATTCATGCAGCGACCAGAAATACAGCATCATCGCCGGTGCGACGCCAAAGCAGACAAAGTCCGACAGGCTGTCGAGTTCACCGCCAAAGCGGCTGGATGCATTAAGCATCCGGGCAAGACGGCCATCAAGACCGTCAATGATCCCGGCAATCAGAATGGCGGCAACGGCGGCCTCCCAGCGATCCTGCATCGCAAAGCGGATCGAAGTCAGACCGGCACACATGCCCATTATCGTTGCCACATTGGGCACCAGCCGTGTCAGCGACAGCGCCTTGAAGCGACGTGGACGACGAATGGGATCGATGCCGCCTGCCATTAGCGGATCTCCCCGACCGCGGCTTCCTTGCCCTTGGCCGAAACATCGGCAAGAACAGTTTCACCGGCAATCGTGGTTTGACCGACAATCACGTTGGGTGACACACCTTCGGGCAGGTAAACATCCACGCGCGAGCCAAAGCGAATCAGACCGAAACGTTCGCCCGCCTTAAGCTGCGAACCGGTGCCGACATCACACAGGATGCGACGTGCAACGAGACCAGCGATCTGGACAACACCAAACTCGCGGCCTTCCTTGTCACGCACCAGCAGGATCTGGCGTTCGTTGTTTTCCGATGCCTTATCAAGTTCGGCATTGACGAACTTGCCGGGCACATAGGCCTCGCCAACGATTTCGCCATTGACCGGGCAGCGGTTCACATGAACGTTGAACACATTCATGAAGATCGACACACGCGTCCGCGGGGTTTTGTCGTCAAGTTCAAGTTCCTTGGGCAGCGGTGCCTGCGAAATCATGCAAACACGGCCATCTGCCGGGGAAATCACCAGATTTTCATCGGTCGGGGTAATGCGATCCGGGTCGCGGAAGAAGTACGCGCACCAAAGTGTCAGGATCACGCCGATCCAGCCCAGCGGTTCCGCAATCAGGAACAAGCCCACAGTGATCGCCGCAAAGATCGCAACGAATTTCCAGCCTTCGGGATTGATCGGCACAAGAACGGATTTCAAAGTCTTTATTCCCTGGTTGCCATGGTTGGGCGTATCAATTTGGTACGCATGGTACCGTGCGGGCGCCTTCCTACCATCTAGTGATGACAATGGGCAACGCAACCCGCGTTCAACTGTTTGGCCCCAAACTTAAAAGGGGCAAAACACACTTACCATGTGCTTTGCCCCTCGCAAAGAAAAGTGATGCTTATTGCTGATTTTCTTCGTTCGGCAGTGCGAAAATCTGCCCCGGATAAATCAGATCAGGATCGCGGATCTGGTTGCGGTTCTGATGATAGATCACCCAGTATTTCAGGCCTTCGCCATAAGTACTGCGCGCAATCCGCCACAGGCTGTTACCCGGCTGAACGACATAACGTGAACCCGGCTCAAGAATTTGGTCTGGCCGCGCACGTTCGAACGGAATTTCAACGCGTGCGGTCACCTTGCCGGAACTGTCAAGCTGATCGGCGCGCAGCGTGTAGTTGCCCGGCTCAATCGGCTGCCCGATGGTCAGTGCCCAGTTGCCGTTTTCATCGGCCGGCGCGGTGCCAACATGGTTGTTATCAAGGTAAACCCGAACTGTGTGATTAAGGTCGGCCTTGCCCGACATTGCAACGCGGCCCTCGGTATCGTAGTCGACAACATCAATCGACAGACGCGGAAGGGTCGCGTCTTGCGTATCAGAACCTTCTTGCTGTGCCGCTGCGGCTTCGGGTGCCGGTCCCTGCATTACGGTAACGGCACCGTCACCATCAGATGGCACCTTAAGCGCGATCACAGGCTGCTTTTCGCTTGCCGGTTCGCTGTCGGTGGCCCCGGCGGTTCCTGTGGTCTCGCCGGTTTCACCGCTTTGTTCATTGGTGGCTGCCGGTGCCTTTTCCTCTGGGATCAGGACAACAACTTTGTCATCTGCCTTGGAAACATTCCCGGTGGCGTCTTCGGCTTCAAGCGACAATTCCCGATCGCCACTGGCCAACGGCTTGTTTGGCAATACGACCCATTCACCGCGTTCGTCGGCCGTGGCTTCGCCAATCACTTCTTCACCCTCGCGGATGCGAACCGTGCTGTTGGGTTCGGCGCGGCCGGCGATGACGGCATTTCCGTCCGGGCCGATGCGCACGACATCAAAGCTTGGATTGGTGATCGCAGGTGCGTCAGTGGCCGGTTCGGACGCCGGTTCATTTGGCGTCGTCTCGGTGGTAACCGCAGGCGCCTGTGTTACTGCCGATGCGGTTTCTTCATCCGCACTCTTGGTCAGCATGTAATTCAGCGCAATCGCTGCAATGATCAGTACAACGCCGACAATGACGAGGATATAGGGTCGCTTCACCGGAAATATCCTTGAACGATGTTTATGTTTATAACTCTTATGCTCAAGACACTGAAATTGCTTGCCATATTCCCCTCAAACAACCCGTGCGAGCACGTTAATTAGAAACTTGTACTACTTTGTACGTGCAGTTTCCATAACGTAACCTACAAACGATACATCGCAACCGTTAGGCAAAGATGAAGAGACTAAAACCGCGCGCAGCAAACACCCTTGAGGTCAAAGGCTTCTGGCCGCCATCTCCGCCCCGACATAGGCGACAAGGGCGGCCATGATCAGTGGCAGCGCCAGAACACCGACCCGGATCATCATACCCAAAAGTGCGACCTGTGCCGGGTTATCGGTGGGCAGATGCGCCGCCAGCCTGACCGAGGACTGACGTGCTGAAACCACCAGAAGCAACACCGCAAAGGCAAGGCAGGATGCCGGCACCATGATCATCGCACTTGCCGCCCCCGACATCAGCGCACCAACAACACCAAGCCACACCGCCACACGGTATTGCGGGGCTGCCTTTTCAGAAATCAGCGCGACAAACAACGCCACCGTCAAGGCCGCCTGAAACACAACATGATCGCCAAGACCAAACAGATGGACGATGATCCCCTGCCCCAGGGCCAGGGTCATTAAAACCGCAATCGGGCCGGGTTTCGCGATTGTTTCCACGTCGCTTTTGGCATCCGTCGTCGACTTGCCGGATTTTGATTTGGCGCTTTTGGCTTTCCTGCCTTTGGCGGGTTTTGCCCCGTCATCGTCATCCTCGGTGAAATCCGGACGCGTCACCCACAGGAAACATCCGCCGACAATCAAAAACGCCAACCATGCAAAAATCTGGATCGCGCCGGGATGGTATGACAGCCCCCGGATCGGTGCTGCCAGCACCAACCAGCCGCCCAAAAGCAGGGTCAGCCCGGCAACGCCCAATGATATGCGTTCCGACAGTCGCGAAATATCCATGATCGCGCCACAGACACCGCCAAGCACCAACATCAAAAGTGCTGCGCCCACACCACCGCGTGCGGTTTCAGGCAGTCCGATGGCCGCGGGCACGGCCACGGCAACCGCCGGAATGATCGCGCCCAGAACAAGGCGACGCGCGATGGAACGTTCCAACCCCAGCCACAAGGCCAGCATCAGAACGGCGGCGATAATGCCCGATATCACAATGGCGAGAATGAATGGACTATCGACAAACACGTTGGGCGATCCTGCCTTCTTCTTATGAATATGCTTAACGCAGTTTCCTGCTGCGAGAATTACCCATCCCACAATCAGGTTCAGAACTTGTTAACCCTGCGACAAAAAGCGCGCGAATTGCGGCCTTCCAGAGCTTGGCCGTCAATGCCATAACCAATTGGCAATATTACGGCCAAAGGCGAACAAATCAGGGCAGGATCGATAAAATTCAGATGCTGCTATGCGGAAATTACTGCCACAGATGCGATCGGATCGGTTAAGGTCCCTTTCCGTACGGGGTTTCGTTCAGAAATGCGTGACCCCGCTACCTGCGAAACAAGAAACACAAGGCAGGTCGCCATGACAAAAGTAAAATCAATCTGTGTTTTTTGCGGTGCCTCGGATGGCAAGAATCCGCAACACATGGAAAATGCCATCGCCTTTGGCAAAATGATGGCCGAACGCGGCATCACGCTGATTTATGGCGGCGGCCGGATCGGTTTGATGGGGGCCGTGGCAGATGGCGTTATGCAAAATGGCGGATCGGTCGTGGGCATCATCCCGGCCCATCTTGACGATATCGAAGTCGGCCATACTGGCCTGTCCGAACTGATCGTGTGCAAATCGATGCATGAACGCAAGGTCGAGATGTTCCGTCGCTCGGACGCGTTTGTCACCCTTGCGGGCGGGCTTGGCAGCCTCGATGAGGCGTTCGAGGCCATGACGCTCCGCCAGCTTGGCATTCATGACAAGCCGATGGTGTTCCTCAATGCGCTTGGTTATTGGGACAAGTGCTTTGACATGATTGACGCCATCATCGACGAAGGCTTTGCCCGCCCCAGCCACAAGAACCTCTATACCGTGGCCAACACGCTCGATGAAATCTTTGAACAGCTTGCCGCCGAACCGGCCCCGCGCTTTGACCCGCGCGAAAAGCTGTTCTGATCTCGGCAAAATGGCCTGACCAAAGCCCGGCCAGCCTCACCTGACCGGGCTTTTTTGTGGTAATCACGCCACTGGAAGAACCGATACTTCAGCTCGAATGAAGATTAACGGGAAAGCTCGCAGGTTGGTTTATCGGCAATCTTTGCCATGCGCTGATCAAATTCATCGGCCAGATCAGCCAATGTGACAGAGACAAATTTTTCGATCAGCAGGTTTTCAGCAGCCTCGAACGCACTGCCAAGTGCCGAATTAACCGCCTGTTCAACAAGGCATTCCGGATGATCGACGGCAACTCCAACGGCAAAGAAAGCGGGATTGCCAATGGCGCGATGTATATCGAGCATTGTGATTTCCGATAAGGGCCTGGTCAAAACCCAGCCACCACCGTGACCTTTTTCCGAATGCACGTACCCGTCATCGCGAAGCCCCGCCATGGTTCGTCGCACCACCACCGGATTTGTCCCAAGCATCTGCGCAATTTGATCAGACGTCGCAGCACCGTCTATCCGGTCCATATGAATAAGAACATGCAGCATGCGCGAAAGTCGGCTGTCACGGCGCATTGCGAACTCCTGATGCGGGTTTGATTTCCAGCAATTCGTAGCACTTGGCACATCTCGCAACAACAAAAGTTTCGAATTCCTTTGACTCGCTCATATCACGATACTTATAAAGTTACATGATGCACATCCATATGTTTGACGAGGAAATGCAATGTCACCAAATGTCCCTTCTGCTGCCCAATCAACCCCGGCAGGCAAGAAACAATATGACGTCGCCGTTATCGGGGCCGGGTTCGCCGGGCTTTCGGCAGCGATGCAGCTTGCGCGCGCCCGGTGCGATATATGTGTGATTGATGCCGGAGAGCCCCGTAACCGTTTTGCAACCACCGCCCACGGAGTTCTGGGTCATGACGGCAAAACCCCGGCCGAAATTCGCACTACCGCCATTGATCAGCTTTGTCGCTATGAAACTGTTGATTTTCGTCGCGGGCTGGTCACCGACGCCATGGCCTGCACGCTTCGCGATGCATCCGATCCGCTGTTTGGACTGAAACTGGCAGATGGCATCACCCTTGAAGCCCGGCGTATCATTCTGGCCACCGGCGTACGCGATAGCCTGCCCGATATTCCCGGCCTTGCCGAACGCTGGGGCAAAACGGTTTTGCATTGCCCATATTGCCATGGCTATGAAGTGCGCGATAGCCAGATCGGTGTCATCGCGACCATGCCAGCATCAAGCCATCAAGCAATGATGCTGCCCGACTGGGGTCCGACCACCTATTTCAGCCAGTCTGAACATATGCCCGATGACGACATGGTACTGGCCATGCGTGATCGTGGCATCACAATCGAACATTCGCCGATTGTCGAACTGCTGGGCAAGGCACCGGTCATTGATGGTGTTCGGTTGGCGGACGGGCGCACTTTGCATATTCAAACCATTTTCGCCGGTCCGACCGTTTCCATGCCAAACCCGGTTGCCGAGATGCTGGGATGCCGATTTGATGAAGGACCACAGGGTCCGTTCATTGCTGTTGATCCCAGTCAGGAAACCAGTGTGCCGGGGGTATTTGCCGCCGGTGATGCCGCAACTGCACGTCACAATGCAACGTTGGCGTCGGCCGCCGGTGTCATGGCCGGGTTTGGCGCGCACCAATCGCTAGTGTTTCGATAAAATCGCAAACTAGGGACAAACTTCAATCATATCCGAACAGGCACCGCCACGCATACCGCGCGGCGGTGCTTTTGTTACGCGCCCGTGCAAAATGGATGATCCGGGAACGGTGTTCATTTGATCATCGCCCTAAAACCCCATAATTTCCGCGCGGTTCGTAACCGTCTGAATATTCATATGAATGTCACGCTTCTGAAATCTTAGTGACAACGAAGCCGCGTATGATCGCTTCAATGTTCAAAACAACAAATTGAACGATCAAATGAATATTTCTACGCGACAGCGCGATATCATCGACATCCTGCGCCGTGACAGCTTTGTCTCGATTGACAAGCTGGCCGAACATTTTGACGTTACCCCGCAAACCGTGCGGCGCGACGTCAATATGCTCAGCGACGCCAATCTGGTGCGCCGTCGCCATGGCGGGGTTGAATATGCTGGTGAACCGGGCATGAACCTGTCCTATGACAGTCGTCAGGTCACCAATATCGCCGCCAAGCATGCCATATCGCTGCATGTCGCAAGTCTGATCCCTGACGGGGCCTCGATCCTGATCGGGATCGGCAGCACGCTTGAACTGGTTGCGCTTAATCTGGTCGATCATCGCCATCTGACCGTGATTACCAACAACATGAATGCCGCCATGGCGTTGGGCAACAATACCAGCAACAGGATTGTCATTCCGGGTGGCACGCTGCGCCTGCCCGATCGCGACGTCATCAGTCCCGAAGCGGAGGCCATGTTTAACAAATACAAGGTCGATTACGGCCTGTTTGGCGTCGGCGGTGTTGAGCCGGACGGGACGCTTACCGATTTCGACCATCGCGAAGTATCGCTTCGTCAGGCGATTGCCGCCAATTGCCGCAATTCCATCCTTGTTGCCGATCAATCCAAATTCGGCCGCCCGGCCCCGGCCAAGGGCGGCCATCTGACCGACCCCGACCTGATCGTCGTTGATGGTGTGCCCGGCGGCGTTTTCGATCCGTTGTTTGACCGTCAGGACGTTCGCGCGCGTCTGCAAATTGCCAAAAGCGAAAGTTACGAATGACCAACCAGCCCCCTTTTATTCGCATCCATTCTGTGTCGCGCGTGTTTAACGGCGGCAATGGCGTGCATGACCTGTCACTCGACATTCCGCGCGGAAGCTTTGTCGTTCTGCTGGGGCCATCGGGCTGTGGCAAGTCGACAACCCTGCGTCTGATTGCAGGGCTTGAAACCGCCGATCAGGGAACCATTGCGATTGATGGCAAGGACGTCACAAGTGCGCCGCCCTCCAAGCGCGGCCTGTCGATGGTGTTTCAATCCTATGCCCTGTTCCCGCACTTAAGCGTTGCCGAAAACATCATCTTTGGCCTCAAGGTGCGCAAAGCCAAAAAGGACGAGATCAGGACCCGTCTTGAGGATGCCCTGCGTGTCACCGGCCTTGAGGGATATGAAGACCGCAAACCCGCTCAGCTTTCCGGTGGGCAGCGCCAGCGCGTGGCACTGGCGCGCGCCATTGTTGCCGGTCATCCGCTGTGTCTGATGGATGAACCGCTTTCAAACCTTGATGCCAAGCTGCGCCATGCCGTGCGCAAGGATATCCGCGACCTGCAACAGCGCCTCGGCATCACGGTTGTCTATGTCACCCATGATCAGACCGAAGCCATGAGCATGGCTGACATCGTCATTCTGATGAAGGATGGCCGGATCGAGCAGGTTGGTGACCCCGCCGACTTGTACCTGAAACCCGCCACCGCCTTTGCCGCCGGATTTGTCGGAAGCCCGCCGATGACGCTGATCCCGGCCAGTGCCCTGCCAACCTCAGTCATCCCGGATGGCCTTGATGCCAATAACCTGACATTTGGCATCCGCCCCGAAGATCTGATCCTGTCGACCGGGCAGAACGATCATCCATGGGGCATTCCAGCGACCGTGACCGGCAGCGAGTTTTTGGGGGCCGAGACATTTGTATTTGTCGCGATCCCGGGAACGGATGGGGCCACCGCCCGCCTGCCCGGTCGCGTTGAAATTTCGCCCGGGACAGAAGTCTCGCTCAGTTGGGCTGGCGCTGCGGCCCACTGGTTTGATGGCGAACACGGTCATCGTCTGACACCGACGGTACCGGGCACACCAGCGCAAGATACCAAGATCACCTCTCAACCTGACACTGCAACTTCGACACTTTAACAGGGAACTTTTGTTCATGCGTAACATCGTAACCAGTGCCGCTATTGCGGCCGGACTGATGGCAACGGCGGCGAGCCCGGCCTTTGCTGCGACCGAGTTGACCATGTATTATCCCGTCGCTGTTGGCGGCCCGCTGACCAGCGTGATTGACGGCATGATAGAAGGCTTTGAAGCCGAAAACCCGGATGTCAAAGTCAACGCCATCTATGCCGGCAACTATGACGACACCCGCCTGCGCGCGGTTTCGGCAATCAAAAGCGGCGATCCGGCACAGCTTTCCGTGATGTTTTCAATCGACGTTTATGACTTGATCGAACAGGATCTGATTGTTCCGTTTGATGATGTTGTCAAAACCGCCGAAGACAAGGAATGGCTGAAGTCATTCTATCCGGCACTGATGGCCAATGGCGAAGTCGATGGCAAAACCTGGGGCATCCCGTTCCAGCGTTCGACCATTGTCATGTACTACAACAAGGACATGTTCCGCGAAGCCGGTCTTGATCCGGAAATGCCGCCTAAGACTTGGGAAGAACTGGTAACGACCGGCAAGGCACTTTCGAAAGACGGCAAATGGGGCCTGATGGTGCCGTCGACCGGTTATCCGTACTGGATGTTCCAGTGCTTTGCCATCCAGAATGGCAAGGAACTGATGAGTGCCGATGGCACCGAGACCTATTTCAACGATCCGGCTGTTGTCGAGGCGCTTGAATTCTGGCACGGCCTTGCGACCGAAGAAAAAATCATGCCGGAAGGCACCATTGAATGGGGAACCCTGCGTCAGGCCTTCGTTCAGGGCCAGACCGCAATGATGTGGCATTCGACCGGCAACCTGTCGGCGGTCAAACGCGAAGCACAGTTTGATTTCGGCGTTGCCATGCTGCCGAAACACAAACAGCCGGGCTCGCCCACGGGTGGTGGCAACTTCTATCTGTTCAAGGACTCAACCGATGAGCAGAAAGAAGCATCGCTGGCGCTGATCAAATACATGACCGCACCGGAACGTGCGGCAGAATGGTCGATTGCGACCGGTTATGTTGGTGTCACCCCGGATGCCTACGAAACCGACGCGCTTAAGGCCTATGTTGCGGACTTCCCGCCGGCATTGGTCGCGCGTGATCAGCTTGAAGTTTCAGTTGCCGAGTTTTCCACCTATGACACCGCGCGTGTCCGCGAAGGTCTGAACAACGCCATTCAGGCGGCCCTGACCGGTGAAAAGACCCCGGAAGAAGCCCTTGGCGATGCCCAGTCCGAAGCAGAACGTCTTCTGAGGGCCTTCCACTAAGAGCGCCCGATCTGCACGCCGAAGCGGGATATTCCCCGCTTCGGCACCTTATTCTTTGATGACTTTGATTAATCCGTTTTGATCGCAGGACGTGCCGACCATGAATGAAATGGCCCGACTTCAAAAACGCAGGCTGGCGCTTTATGGCTGGATGCTGGCCGCACCGGCATTGGCGCTGATGAGCCTGTTTGCCTTTTACCCGGCCATTGCGACCTTCTGGCACAGCCTGTTTAGTCGGGGCACATCGCGCCGCCCGTCTGTTTTTGCCGGGTTTGAAAACTATAGTGATCTGTTTGCCGACCCGACCTTCTGGACGGTTGCAACCAACAACCTGATTTATGCCGGGGTGACGATCCCGGTTTCGATCATCTTTGCGCTGATCATGGCGCTTTGGGCCAATGCCCATATCCCGGCGCGCTCGTTTGTCCGCAGCGCCTATTTCACGCCGACCATTTTGCCGATGATTGCCGCGGCCAATTTGTGGCTGTTTTTCTATACCCCTGATCTTGGGGTGATTGACCAGATTACCGGTTTCTTTGGCGCATCGCCAACCAACTGGCTGGGCCAGCCGGAAACCGCACTGGCATCCGTCATCATCGTGACGATCTGGAAAGAAGCCGGGTTCTTCATGATCTTTTACCTTGCCGCCCTTCAGACTATCCCGCCGGATCTGCGCGAAGCCGCCCGGATTGAAGGCGCTGGCCGCTGGACCTACACACGCCGTGTGTTGCTGCCACTTTTGATGCCGACCACGATCTTTGTGTTCGTCAATGCGATGATCAACTCGGTCAAACTGATCGACCATCTGTTCATCCTGACCAAGGGCGGGCCCAACAATGCGTCCAAGCTGATCCTGTACTGGATCTGGGAAATGGCATTTGCCTATTTCGACAGCCCGCATGCGGCCGCCATGACCATTCTTGTCTTGCTGGCCCTTGGCCTTGTTGCCGTCGCGCAGTTCCGACTGGTTGAAAAACGGACCCACTACCGATGAAAACAGATACCGTTACCGCCAACACCACACTCAAACTGCCTGATCTCGACAAGGTCCTTGATACGCTTGGCGCATGGGTTCTCGCAATCGTCTGGATTTCACCGCTGCTGTTTGCCGCCTGGGCGGCGTTACAGCCATCCGGCACCGCCCTTGGTCTGGATTTCTCCAATCCGCTGACGTTCGAGAACTTTGTCTATGTCTGGGGTGCTGTGCCGTGGGGTGGGTATTTTACCAATACCGTGATCCTCGTAACCCTGATCCTTGCGGGCCAACTGGTGCTGTGCACATTGGCCGGGTTCGCCTTTGCCCGCTTTGAATTCAAGGGCCGCGATACGGTCTTTATCCTGGTCCTTTTGCAGCTTTTCATTCTGCCGGAAGTGCTGATTGTCGAAAACTACGCCATCGTGTCCAAGCTTGGCCTGTTTGATACAGCACTTGGCATCGGCCTGCCTTACATGGCCAGTGCATTCGGTATTTTCCTGTTAAGGCAAGCATTCAAATCCGTACCGATTGAGCTTGAAGAAGCCGCCCGGATCGAAGGATGCAGTTGGATGGGCGTTCTGTGGAAGGTCTATGTGCCGGCGGCCAAACCGGTTTATCTGGCCTACGCGCTGGTATCGATTGCGACGCACTGGAACAACTTCCTGTGGCCGTTGATCGTCACCAACTCGCCAGAAACACGGCCGCTGACGGTGGGCTTATCATTGTTTGGCGCACCGGAAACCGGGGTGGATATCTCGGTGATCAGTGCGGCAACCATCATGACGATTGCGCCGCTTTTAATGGCGTTTCTGATTTTCCAGCGGCAATTCATTCAGGCGTTCCTGCGCGCTGGAATTCGATAGTGTATGGTCCACTCGTCTTAGGCGTCAGCCGACGGGTGGACATCTTCCCAGACCAGATCACCGGTGTACCGACGCGATAGCTTGCCAGCCCCTTCAAATGCCATCAAATGAAGCCAGCCGTTATCAAACAGGGCGCGCACGGTTGGATGCCTTTCCAACACATCAGAAATCGCAGATGTCGGTGCATCAATGCACACGGTTAACCGCACCGGTTCGTGCCCAGCCCCGTCATCGCCAGATACCGATTGCATCGGCAACCCGGTGCGTAATTGCCCACCATTGCCTTCATAAACGCCAATCCCGCCAACAACGTTATGCAGCAGTTTGTTGCCCGAACCATAAAGCTCTGTCGCAACGCTTGATGCGTAATATTGCAGGCTGATCCAGCTTGCCACGACGACCGGTGCCGTCAGGATCAGTTCAAGAACCGCATAATCGTTCTTCTGATCGGCATGGTGATCATAATCATGCAGGAAGCTTTCACTCGAAAGACTGGTCTGCGCACTATAACTACGCGGAGCGGCGATAAAGTATTTACAACCCGCAAGCCCCCATTCCGGGCGGGTTTCCGCCCAGTTCGCAGCCCGTGCCATAACATCGCGTTCGGACTTGGCCCCGGGCAATCGAGCCGTCCGCTCGGCACGTGCAATCATCCCGGCCTTGCCAATAACATCCAAAAGCCGATCAAGCGCCGCGCGATCCATCGGGCGATCAATATCGCCATCATAAAGGGTCACACTGTCGGTTGTGGTATCATGCAAACCGGCAACGAAAACCGTCGCATCGGGAATGCCAATACCGCGATCTACCAGACCATCGCGCACCGCCTGATCATTGAGCAGATCTGCCAAAAGACGTGCATTCACATCCCCGGCATGCCCACCGCACGCCCCGCAATGAAGCGCACTTTTATGCGGGTTATTGGTGACATTCGCGCCATGACCGGCCAACAAAACCGTTTGTGCAAAACCATGGGTCAGCGACATCGCACGCAGGACCTTTTCGGCAATATCGCATTTCGCCCCATCATCAAGTGCAGTTTGAAACACCGGCTTTGGCGATTTTTCTGCTTTGCCTTTGTCCCCAGTCAGCCCCATCGTGCTTTTCGCCAGTTCCCAGATATAAGTTGGCCCAATCGCATCGACATAGGCAAAGGATGTCAGTGCGGCTGTCTTGACCTGATGCCACGGGCGGACGGCCTTATGAACAAGCTCGTTAACAAGGCCGCTTGTTTCGGCGTGATCATGGGTGCAGCTTTGCAATCCCGGTGACAGCAGGACCGGCAGGCGGCTTTCGCTAAGCGCTGAGTTGGCTGGACCATGGGCGACCGGCAAACCAAAGAACCCGGCAAAACCAAGGGTCACGATATCGTCTGATACACTTTCAAGCGCCCGACGAAACACCTCGGAACGGACATCAATGCAAAATGCGGCTTGGATTGATGGAGCCAGATCCTTGCGGTCATTCGCATCCACTGCCCCAAGCTGCTTGGTCAGGTTGCCCTGCAGGGACCGTTCATAGGCGTCTTGCGCAATTTCACGCGCAATATCAAATTCGGATGCACTGATCGGCATTGCATGGTCTGACAAGGCACTCAGCCAATGGACTTCGATTTGGGACTGCAACGCCTGATAAAGGGCGAAATCCCATGACAACCGCACTGCCAAAAGATCAATGATCGTATCATCAGAGCGGCCATCAAGCTCGGCGATCCAGCGCAAATAACGCCCATGCTGCGCCCAGCCATTGATCGATAGCAATGCCTGATGCAATTGGCCATCAAGACCAAGGTTATGCGGATTAAGCACTGCAACCATTTCATCGATTGCCGCCACCGCATCACTTGGCAGATCGCGAACAGTCGCCCGAAAATCGGCCAATCCCAGCAATTGCGCCGTGCGATCATGTTGCACCCAGAATTGCCAGGACTTCCAAGCGGTTTGTGCCTGAGAAGCCCCCTGCCAAAGTGCGCCGCCACGATCAAAATAGGCCGCAGCCCATCGACCAATGCAATCCTCGATAATCGTTGGCCAGTCGGTGCCCGTTGCCGTCATGGCAATATCGGCAAGGGTTGGCACCTTGCAGGCTGATGCCCGCTCTGCGCGCAGCGCGTCTTCAAGTTCGGCAACACCAACAGGCTTGACGCAATATGGCGCGGCATCCAATGCCTCGCTCAGGGCGTGTTTGGCAATTGCGCCTGACTTGATTCTGCCAAGATACCAGTCACCCGGCTGCAAGGTGTCCGTCCCGATCAGCCTTTGATGCTGGGCTGCGACCTCTGCCAGACGTTTACTGGCCTGTCCGACAAATGGATTAACTGCAACCGTACTTTCAAGCGGCCAAGCCGGGGCGATGTTTTCAATCGCGCGCCCAATCGCATCATCAATCAAGGATGGCACCGCGCCGTCATCTTCAAACGCGATATTGGTCACGGTAACATTCATGATTTTTCTCCACTTAAACTGGCCGGTGTTGCCGGAATGCGCCAGGTGCCAAACACCCGGTCCGTGATCGCATTAAGGTAAAATCCATTGCAAAGATGAACGTAAAATCGCGCCAACCGAGGCGACGGCGCCTGCCCGAACAAAACATGGTTTTGCATCAGACCAAGCAACGCAAAGCTTACGATGACAAGGATGCTCATCGCCCACATGACGATGGGGCTGCCCTGCCAGTCGGGGAACGCATCAAGCCCTGCGTGATGGGCCAATGTGTGAAAACCGAAATAGGTCACGCAGATAATCACGGATGTCAGCGCGCCAATCAGCCAACTTTGCGAAATAGCCCCTTCCTTGCGGACCGAACAGACAAGGTGGAAACTTGCAAAAATCACCACCACGCTGATCGCCATCACCGCGGGCGCACCCCCGTCGCCAAACAGCGCACCGATCCCAACCGAGATTGCGATGGCCAAAACCAGGCTTCCGATAACCGATGCCGTGCCCATGGATTTTTGCGGGCCAAGCTTGCGCAAGGTGTGAAGTTTCTCAATCGTGCTGCCTGACGACAGAAACGCATATGCCTTGTAAAGCGAATGGGCCACGATATGCAGTAAAGCCAAGGCAAACAGACCAAGTCCGCATTGCAGGATCATGAAGCCCATCTGCGAAATGGTCGACCACGCAAGCCTGGTCTTGACAGCCGGTTGGGTAATCATCACCGCGCTGCCAAACAGGGCCGTCACCAAACCGACCATGGCAATGCCAACCATCACATTGGGGGCCACAACCACAAGATCCG
Source organism: Thalassospira sp. A40-3 (assembly GCF_015871485.1). NCBI lineage: Bacteria > Pseudomonadati > Pseudomonadota > Alphaproteobacteria > Rhodospirillales > Thalassospiraceae > Thalassospira > Thalassospira sp. A40-3. The sequence continues at coordinate 948,695 of NZ_CP065428.1, read as the reverse complement.
ATAACCGGATCAACAAAAACCCACCGGCATTGACAATGCCCGCATGCAACAGGGCGGAAACCGGTGTCGGGGTTTCCATCACCTCGACAATCCAGGTATGGGTCGGAAACTGCGCAGATTTCATCATCGCGGCAATCCCGATCAGGCCGACAATCCACGCAACCGAACCATCAAAGCCAATAGCCCGCACAGCTTGGCTGATTTCGGAAATATCGAACGTCCCGAACTGAAGATACGTCAGAAAAATCGCACTGATCAGGGCAGCATCCCCCAACCGCGCAATGACGAATTTCTTGCGCTGGGCCCGCTTGGCGGCCTTGCGGTCGGCATAAAACAGCAACAACCGATGCAGAAGAAAACTGGTGGTCACCCAGAAGATCGCCAGCTGGATCAGGTTGGCCGACTGGACAAAGGCTGTGACACTTGCCAGTGACAGACCAAGATACCCGACAAATTTTCCCTGACCGTCTTCGGCACGAAGATAGCTGATGGAATACGTCAAAATGACCCATGCCAGAAACGCCACAAGGCAGAGCATGGTGACGCTGACAATATCGATCATCAGTTCAAACCGGATCGGACCCACTATCGGCACCACCGCACGCATGTCACCGCCAGTTATCAGAACGACTGCCGTGGCAACCGCACTTGCCAGCCCCGCAAGGGATAGCCCCTTGATCAGGCGTTCATGACCGCGCGACAGGCGTTGGGTACTGCTAAACCCCGTCAAACCGGCCGCCAGCAGGCAGGCAATGGTCAGAACTGGCAAAAAAGATGCGAAAACAAATGGTTATCTCCAATCCGCTCGATTTCCGCAGACAATAGGGTCAAAGCCATGGTAAATTAAAATATATAGATTCTATTGTTTTGTTCTGTTTATGTGAACGATATGGCCGAGCTGAATTATCATCACCTGCGTTATTTCCATGTTGTTGCCCATGAAGGCCACCTGACCCGGGCGGCGGAAAAGCTGCATGTTTCGCAATCGGCGCTTTCCAGTCAGATCAAACAGCTGGAAGAACGTTTGGGGCAGCAATTATTTGAACGCCGTGGACGGTCCCTGATCCTGACCGAGGCCGGCCGCATCGCGCTTGATCATGCGGACGCAATTTTTTCTGCCGGGCGTGAATTGATCAACACGCTGAAACAATCGGGCGTCGCACGCCGGGCTTTGCGGATTGGGGCGATTTCGACATTGTCGCGTAACTTTCAGCTGTCCTTTCTGGCCCCGGTTCTGGGCAACACCGACATTGAACTGATTTTGCGGTCCGGCAGTTCGGCCGAACTTTTGAACGCCCTGACCGCGCATCAACTCGATGTCGTGCTGACCAACCAACCGCCAGATTCCGATGCCCTGTCAGGATTTGTTGTCAAAACGATTGATACCCAGCCGGTCGGCTTGATCGGCACACCAAAGTTATGTACCGCCAATGACAAGCTTGAAGACCTTTTGCGCACTGTGCCGCTGATCTTGCCATCCTCATCGAGCGGCATGCGCATGGGATTTGACGCATTGTGTGACCGTCTTGATATTGTGCCGCAAATCGCCGCCGAGATTGACGATATGGCAATGATGCGCCTTTTGGCCCGTGAAGGGGCCGGACTGGCCGTTATTCCGCCGATCGTTGTCAAAGACGAAATTGCCCGTGGTGAGTTGATTGAGGCACAGGTTCTGCCCGACATTGTCGAGACATTCTATGCCGTAACGATGCGTCGACGCTTTCCCAACCCGGCCCTGGCGATGGTGTGTTAAGCCGTCAACACGCAAACAGCATTTCACCAGGTCGCTTCAAGAACCTCAAACAAGGCCGATATCATCGGCAGTTCCTTGCGCCGTTCGGTTGTGATCAGGCTCAGGCAGGCCGGAATGGAAACGGTGTTGCACACGGCAAGGCCAAAGGTCTGCTTTTCATGCAGTGCGATGGAATCACGACACAAGCTTAACCCCACGCCGGATCGAACCATTTCCAGCATTGAGGCTTCCTGATCAACACGCGCGACGCAATTTTGCGTGCAGTCATACTGATCAAAAATCCGCCTCAGCAACCGGGAGTGCACCGATGCGTCTGTCGTGCCGATCCACGGAAGCCTTGCCAGTGTCGCCCAGTCGGCGTGTGCGACCTCTTTTTCCCAACCGACCGGGGCGATCACCCGATAATTAAAATCGGCAAGCTTGATCGCGTGGATTTCTTCGGTTGAGATGGCCGCAATATCACCATCGACATCCGGCCCGCTCAGGTAAAACCCGGCATCGATCTGATTGCGGCAGACCTTTGTCAGCATCTCGCCACTAACGCCATGCACCAGTTCAGTTTCGATATCAGGGTAATCAATGCGCATCTGGCTTAACATCCGGCCAAGACGGATGAATTCCGGATCAACGATGGTTCCGATCCGAAGCTTCCCGCCCACACGCCCGGCACGCTTGCGCGCGCTACGACGAAACTCGTCCATCGCATCGAGCACAATCTCAGCCTTTTTGAGCATCGCCTGCCCGTCCGGCGTGATTTGCAGCCCGGTTGATGTCCGCTTGAAAAGCGAAATGCCGGTTTCCTCACCAAGACGCTTGATCTGGTGACTGATCGCCGGTTGCGTCAGGTTCAGCACCGATGCGGCGCGCGAAACGCTTCCTTCGCGTGCGACGGTGACAAATGCCAGCAACATGTTGATGTTCGAAAAACGAGTCATATAAATAACACTAATATTGCTATTCGGATTTTGTCATTAGATTTATGCGACGCTTGCCCGCTAAATACACATTCGGTGTTCGCACCAAATGAAGACCGCTTGCCGATCAAAAGAGCAAGCGGCCATCGGAATTGCCTTTGTAGGCCTTTGGTTGCGCGGCCCTTTGGGCCGACAGCCAAACCGATAGAAACCAACAGGGAAGGCGCGTCACAACGATGACAACCACAGAAAACTTCGACTATGTGATCATCGGAGCCGGTTCTGCCGGTAGTTTGCTTGCCAATCGGCTGAGTGCTGATGCCAAGAACAAGGTGCTGCTGCTTGAGGCTGGCAAGGCAGATAACTATGCATGGATCCACATCCCGGTTGGCTACCTTTATTGCATCGGCAATCCGCGCACCGACTGGATGTACCAGACCGAACCGGACAAGGGCCTGAACGGCCGCGTTTTACGCTATCCGCGTGGCAAGGCGCTGGGTGGCTGTTCATCGATTAACGGCATGATCTATATGCGCGGTCAGGCCCGTGACTATGATAACTGGGCCAGGATCACCGGCGAAGAAGCCTGGGATTGGCAGCATTCCCTGGCCGACTTCAAGCGCCATGAAGATCACTACAAGCTTGATCACGGCAACACCCCCGAGACACAAAGTGGCAAACCGTTTACCGAGATGCATGGTCATGGCGGCGAATGGCGCATTGAAAAACAACGGCTTCGCTGGGACATTCTTGACAGCTTCATCGAGGCCGCCGGTCAAACCGGGATCGAGCCGACCGATGATTTCAACGACGGTGATAATACCGGCATTGGCTATTTTGAAGTCAACCAACGGTCCGGCTGGCGCTGGAACACGTCAAAGGCCTTTATCCGCCCGATCAAATCGCGCCAGAACCTGACAGTCTGGACCGAGGCACAGGTCGAAAAACTGACCTTTGCGAGCAATGCCGACGGCCAAACGGTGTGCACCGGGGCAATCGTCAACAAGGCAGGTACGTCACTTGGCGTTACAGCCAGCAAGGAAGTCGTCCTGTCTGCCGGGGCTGTGAACACGCCGCAAATCCTGCAACTTTCCGGCATTGGTCCGGCAAAATTGCTTAAACAGCATGGGATTGACGTCGTGCTTGATGCGCCCGGTGTCGGGCAGAACCTGCAAGACCATTTGCAAATTCGCGCGATCTATAAGGTGCATGGCGCGCGCACGCTCAACACCCTTGCCAACAGCCTGATCGGCAAGGCGCAAATCGGCCTGCAATATTTGCTCAGCCGCTCCGGCCCGATGAGTATGGCCCCCAGCCAATTGGGCGCCTTCACACGGTCCGATCCATCGCGGCAATATTCAAATCTTGAATATCACGTTCAGCCACTTAGCCTTGAGGCCTTTGGCGGTGATCTTCATGACTTTCCTGCCGTCACGGTGTCGGTCTGTAACCTGAACCCGACCAGCCGCGGCAGCATTCAGATCAAGTCTGCGGACTTCCGAGATGCGCCGCAAATTGCGCCTAACTACCTTGATACCGACGAAGACCGTAAAGTCGCGGCCGACAGCCTGCGACAGGTCCGCGACATCATGTCGCAACCGGCCATGGCAAAGTACCAGCCCGACGAATTCAAACCGGGCGTGCAATATCAAAGCGATGAAGAGCTCGCCAAGCTGGCCGGCGATATCGCCACGACCATTTTCCACCCGGTCGGCACCGTCAAGATGGGCCGCAAGGATGACACATCGGCCGTTCTTGACCCGCATTTGCGCCTTAAGGGCGTTGCGGGCCTGCGCGTTGTCGATGCGTCCGTGATGCCCGAAATCACCAGCGGCAACACCAATTCGCCGACCCTGATGATTGCCGAAAAGGCCGCTGGATGGATCCTGTCTGACCAATAAGTGCGATCTGCGCGCGGCCTTTCCAAACAACTGAGAACCACACTTTTGTTTTCATGAAATAAATTCAGATATTGATACCCAAATTCCTGTCGCGCTTTTGTCGTGTTTGGTGCAACATGGCCGAAGATCATAACTTTTAAAAAATCTTCATATGCCCGTATTGCTCCTGCTTTTTAGCACCACACTCGTCTGGGCCCTGATGTTGGTCAGCAACCGCATTGCGCTGACCAGCTTTGCGGTTGATGCCTATGCCATGACCTGCTGGCAGCTTGTCTTTGGCGGGATGGCGCTTGTCCTTCTTGCACCGGGGCGCCGCATTCCGTGGCGGCAATTTGCCCTTCCGATCAACTGGGCCTATGGGTTCCTGCGTGTATTGACCGGGGTCAGTTGGACGGCATCCCTTTTATATATCAGCGCACCTGAAAGCGGCATTTTGTCGCAAACCGGCATGCCGATGGCAGCCCTTGCCGCGACCTTTATCCTTGGGCGCGCACCGGGGCGTTCGGAATGGCTTGGCCATGCGATCCTGATATCCGGCGCCCTGTGGCTGGCCTGGCATTTGCCCGGCGGGTTCGCCAACCCGGCCGTGCTTTTGATGCTGGCATCCGAAGTCACGGCAATTTCGTCCTCGGTTCTGGCGGAACTTCATCCTGATAATCAGGTCAAGGACACCTGGGCGCATCTGCGCTTTACCGGGGTGTTGTTGTTGATTACGGCCTCGGTCTTTTTGATTGCTCCGCCGGTGGTCGAATTCATAAATCCGGTTGCAATCCCCTATATCTCGACCGATGGGCTGTTTGGCACCGAAACCCTGATTGCCGGACTTCTGATCGGCATTCTGTTCCGTGGGCCGGCAATGGTTTTAACCCTTCGATCCATCAAGATTGCCGGGGTCGAGAAATACATCCTGTCGACAAGCATCCTGCCCTTTGTCCTTTTGGGCCTTGAGATGCTGGCCGCCAAATTCGACCTCACACCGACTCCAACTCATGACAGTGTGTTCTGGATCTCTTCCCTTTTGGTGATGATCGGGATTATCCAGATAACAGCTTCAAAACACCGTCACGCCGCAAAGACCAAACGGCTTGCTGCAACGGCAAGTACGCCTGCAACCCAAAGCACGACCTGACCAAAGAAGACAAGACCACGATCTCCCTGCAGGATGCATCTCTCCCCTCCATCGGAGAGAACATATGACCTTCCCCGGTCGCTATGTCCCCCGGCATCTTGCGCCTTTCGGTGTCCCCCCGAAAGGCTGAAACGCCCGGGCCTCCCACCCGGGCGTTTTCTTTGTGCCCGCACGGATCGCCAAGGCACATTTGCGAATTCTCATTATTGAAATTCAATTTAAACCATTGATATAAAACGTTATTTAATTAACAAGTTGATGTATGTCACGGTTTTACAACCCCGTTTTTGGTCTAGTACCCGAACCACCAAAAATGGGAGAGAGAAATGACATCCCGACGCCTGTTTTCCAAAGCCCTTCTGTCCACCGTTGCGGCATGTGCCCTTGGCGGTGCGGCAATCGCGGCAGAACCAGCCGAACTTCGTGAAAGTGCGCTGGACTATTTCGAAGTCATTCCGTCGATGGTTCCCGCCATCGAAGGCAATGCCGTCACCCGTGAAAAGGTTGAACTGGGCAAGATGCTGTTCTTTGAACCGCGTCTGTCGGCCAGTGCGATCATTTCGTGCAACACCTGCCACAACCTTGGCATGGGCGGGGACGACAATCTGGAAACCTCCATCGGACATGGCTGGCAGAAAGGCCCGCGTAACGCACCAACCGTTCTGAACGCCGTCTTCAACGAAGCCCAGTTCTGGGATGGTCGCGCCGAAGACCTTAAGGCACAGGCCAAAGGCCCGGTTCAGGCCGGTGTTGAAATGGCCAGCACGCCGGAACGTGTTGTCACCGTGCTAAAATCCATCCCGGAATATGTCGATCATTTCAAAACGGCATTCCCGGGCGAAGATGATCCTGTGACCTTTGACAACATGGCAAAGGCGATCGAGGCATTCGAGGCCACCCTGATCACCCCGGCATCCCGGTTTGACCAGTTCCTTGAAGGCAACGACACCATCATGACCGAAACCGAGATGACCGGTCTTGAACTGTTCATCGATACCGGCTGTGCATCCTGCCACAACGGAGTGAATGTCGGTGGTACGGGTTATTATCCGTTCGGTGTTGTTGAAAAGCCGGGCTCAGAAGTCCTGCCGCCTGATGACAAGGGCCGCTTTGCCGTCACCCAGACCGCAAGCGATGACTATGTGTTCAGGGCTGGTCCGTTGCGTAATATCGCACTGACCGCGCCATATTTCCATTCTGGCAAGGTCTGGGATCTGGAACAGGCGGTTGCGATCATGAGCAGTTCACAACTGGGCACCGAGCTGTCTGAGGATGAAGTCAAGGCGATCACCGCCTTCCTTCAAACCCTGACAGGTCAGGAACCGCAGGTCACCTACCCGATCCTTCCAGTCAGCAGCACGGACACGCCAAAACCGGCCGCGATGATTGCCAACTGATATTGCATCCGCGCGCAATATCAAGTTGATCCGGTGCCCGTCACCCCACCTTGGGTGGCGGGCATTTTTTGTTACCGTCAAAAGGCAAAGGATACCCGTGCCTTTGCCTCCCAGATATCAAGCCCGTTCTGCCCGATACTGAGATACCCGGCCCCGACGTCAAAGGCGATCCGGTCCTCATAGAAAAACCGCATCCCGCCGCGGATGGTGCCGGTCACAGGCGATGTGTCTTCAAGTCGCAGATCACCCGACAGGATTTTTCCGTCATTGGGGCGATCAAGTGCGATGTGCAGCCCAAGCTCGCCATAGGGCATCCCAAGAAGATCGTCACCCAGATCGACATACCGGCTGGCCTCGCCCGATATTTCCGCAGAACCATAGCCAAAATGATCCGAGCCGATATTGACCGTCACCGGTGTGGTGTTGATCGTACCGCTCAGATCATAGTCCTCGACAAAGGTTTCGGCATAGGAAAGACCAAGGCGCGGGCGCAAGAACCATTCTTCGTAACGATACTGCCCGTTGATCGCGGCCGCGGCGGAAAGTTGATGGGAAAAGTAATTCCCCTCAAGAACGACAACCTCAAGATCGTTTTGCAACAACATATAGCCAAGCGATCCCTGCACCGCCCATTGTGGCGACAGCCGATGGGCAAAATACGGCCCGACCGAAAAGCCATAGGCCGCAGTTTCCAGCCCACCGTCATATCCATCAGACCCGCTGGTTTCAAATGACGCAGAAATACCGGCAACCGTATCGTCGGCAATTTCGCGATCAACCCCGAACAGGAACGAACCGCTGTACCCTTCGGTATCAAGATTATGGCGACGATCCTCGGCATAAAAGCCGCGCGTTTCCGACCAGAAGTTCCACAAGGGTTCCCGAATGAAATCGCGCCCCGGCGTCAATGGCACGTCCGACTGTTCAAGCAAGGATGCCACCGTGATCCCCTCATACCCACCCTGTCGGACCAAGGTGCAGGGTGCGGTAAAGATCGCCCCGCTTTCATCGAGATACAGATACCCATTCCCTTCAAGGATCGCACAGGTACTATCCGCAAGATATGCGTCAGGGCGCTTTGAAAGCTGCGCATTGGCAACTGTTTCGGGCACGTTTGGCGATGGCGGGGTGATTGCTGGAACCTCAGGCGTAATCGGTTCCGGGGGCAGCACCCCGATGGGTGGTTTTGTGCCGATTGGAAGTTCTGGCGTAATCCCGGTTGGCGGCAAGGTGCCAATGGGCGGCGTCACACCAATCGGGCGCTCCGGCGTAATCGGCTCCGGGGGCAGCACACCGATGGGCGGTTTTGTGTCGATGGGAAGTTCCGGGGTGATCCCGGTTGGCGGCAGGGTGCCGATGGGGGGTGTGACACCAATCGGGAGTTCCGGCGTAATCAGATCGGGCGGCAGAATGCCGATGGGCGGTTTGACAGCAATCGGAACCTCGGGCGTGATGCCGGTCGGTGGCAGGATACCGATTGGCGGGATCACGGCGATGGGGATTTCCGGTGTGATCGTTTGGGGCGGCAAAATCCCGATCGGGGGCTTGATCGCCACGGGCGGATCAACAACCGTCGGCACCTCGGGTGTCAGAAAATCAGGAAACAACCGTCCGATCGGCGGCAGGTTCACCCCACCTTTCTGGTTCTGGCTATCAAGCAGACAGCCCCCACCGCTATTGTCATAAAGATGGTGCGTGCCGCCATTGCCGGTCGATACAACATCAGACAATGTAAGATGTAAACCGCGACGCGCCTGATTCCAGCTATCCTTGGTTGCCCCTTGTGCATCAAGGCGAAACGCCCCGGAACTGGTGCCTGACAGCCACACTGAATTGGAATTATCAGCTGTTTTCCCGACAAAAATCAGCCCACCATCTGCGGCACAATTGGCAGCCCGCGCCTCCGACAGCGACGCCGTTGCAAATAACGCCCCAACACCTGCAATCGCCCAATGACCAGCAAACTGGCCAACAACTGACCGTCCCATATCACCCCCCATCATGGTATCCAAGTTGCACGCGCAGCACCTGTCGGTTTGATCCGACTATTACGCACCGCTTTTATGCTGTTCAAAGCGGTCCCGAACCTGTGTTGATATCCACCAGTTATTTTGGAAACAGGAATGTCAAAATCAGTCGCGCGCCCCACCCATCGGGCCCCGCATCCGGACTATCGACCCAATAACGGACACCTGCCCCGACACTGATTTTCTGATCGCCGATGCTGGTCAGCTTGGAAACGATGCCATTGACCGGCACCGACCATTGTTCGGCGGTCCAGTTATAGGTGCTTTCGGTATTCAGCGCGAAAGTCCAGGCATTCGGCGTGGTGTAATTGATAAAGGGCTGGAAAAAACTGGCGTTGGTCGCCGAGGCAGCAGACCCCTCGTCCGCGCCCCAGATATGATTGGTCAACATGCCATAGGTCCATGGACCATCGGCAAACAAACCGACCGCCGTTGGCCCGGCACCCCATTGATCAACGCCAAGACTGCTTTCACTGGCTGTCGGCAATAACAATGCCGGACCAACACCCCAGATCAGGCCACTTTCGGTGGGTTTAACCGGCGAGAAGAAGAAGCTTTGAACCGTATCGCCAATACCGGTATCGGTGCCACTATTGCCATTGATATCGTTCTGGTGCACCAACGGCAGAATGGTGCGCGAAATCAGGTTCCAGTCATCATTCAAGCGCATCGGCATGACCGGTTGCACATTGATCAGGTATTTTTCCCCGTCTGCCGATCCATACCCGCTGTCATAATTGCCCTGGAACGGGACGCTGATCAGATTGGCCACCGGATTGGCCAACTGTTTGGCAAGATCGGAATTGTCACTTTGCGCAACCGCCGGGACCTGCATCAGCATGATGCCACCCCCTACTGCACTGGCAAGGACCCGCTGGCGGACGCAAAATTTTAAAAACCTTACGAAAAGCATAGCCTGTTCCTTTCTCAGTTGATGGGGCGGATGTCGCGGCGACAACCGATGCACAGATCAAACAGCATTTCCTGACAACAAATCCGCCATCAGACTAAAGGGAGGATCATTGGATATCCCTGACGATGCGAAAGCCGATATGGTTGGAACCGATATGCCCCTCGGCCGGTTGTCGGGCCGCCGGGCGATACCGCAGGCAGAAATTTGGCGCGCACAACCATGAACCACCTTTAACAACGGTCATCGGGCCGGTTGCACTGCTGGCAAAACGTACGGCAAGCTTCATCGGCGGGCCGCTTGGGTCCGTCTGGGCAGTGTTTGGATGGCCCGGCACCCACCAGTCATTGACATGTTCCCAGACATTCCCGGCCATGTCGTAAAGACCATATCCATTTGCCGTAAATTGCCCGACGGGTGCAGTTCCATGATAACCGTCATCGGCCAGATCGTCCGTCGGGAACTGGCCTTGCCAACTATTGGCTTTCCAGCCTTGGGCGGGGTCATATGTGTCGCCCCAGACATAGGCCTTGCGCGACAAGCCACCGCGCGCTGCGAATTCCCATTCGGCTTCGGTCGCAAGCCTGCCACCGGCCCATTTGGCATAGGCACGCGCATCTTCGATGGACACCTGTGTTACCGGATGATCATCCAAGCCATCGATGTTACTGTCGGGTCCGGTTGGATGTTGCCAGTTTGCCCCGGCGACATACCGCCACCAGTTTCCGATATCCCCCATATCCACAGCACCTGCGGGTTGGGCAAAAACCATCGATCCGGGTTGAAGCAGTTCCTCGGGCACACCAGGATAATCCGCCGGATCAAGCGGCTTTTCCACGGACGTCACATATCCGGTTTCTTCGACAAATTCGCGAAACTGCGCATTGGTGATTTCAGTTCGGCTGATCGCAAATGGCGAAACCGTCACCTGATGGATTTCGGTTTCTTCCCGATAAATGCGGTCTTCCCCCATCAGGAAGGTGCCACCCGACAGTTCAACAAACTCAGGCAGGTCTGTTGCACTGGCGGCCGGTGCTGCAAAAAGCCCTGCGACCGCCAAAGACAGGATCGGGAGATTGCCCGGACAAATGTATCTCCCGAAGACCGTCAGTCCCTTCATCCTATTGGCGTCCCTTGGCAAGGAAATCCTGCACCATGTTCGACATGTCAAACGATGCCCCGCCCTGCACAGGCGGATATTCACCAAGTGTTTGAAGATGCTGGGTCATCAGCACACTGACAGGCTGCATCAACCACGAAACCTTCTGGGCAAGGTGGCCATAGGAATCAATGCTGCTGTAGCTTTCGAACGGATCCATCCGCAGATTGAAGATCATCGGGAAGTTCCGCGGCGTCATGTTGTCGTAGTAATCTTCCTTAAGCGCGAAGTGCAGTTTCCAGGGTCCGACGCGCACAGCCGTCAGCTGGCTTTCGAAATAATAGAAGATGTGATCGCGTGCCGACTGGTCGGTTTCACCCTGCCAGTACGGCAGGTTGTTCACCCCATCGATATACTGGTTTTTTTCTTCCATCACACGTTCGGCAGGATCATCAATCCCCGCGGCAACGGCAAGGGATGTGAACATGTCCTGATGGCCCTGAATACCGTTCAGTATTTTGTCTTCGGGAAGTTTACCCGGCCAGCGGATCATGGACGGCACCCGCACACCACCTTCATAGGTGGTCATTTTCTCGCCGCGGAACGGGGTCGTCGCACCATGCGGCCAGGATGCATGCTCAGGCCCATTATCGGTCGAATACCAGACGATGGTGTTTTCCGCCAAACCCTGCGCATCAAGCCAATCAAGCACACCCCCGATATCATGGTCATGCTGCAACATGCCGCTGCCGTGATAATCGGCCTCGGATGTGTATTCCTCGGCGGCGTAACGCCACTGGTCATTCAGGCGGGTGTAAAGGTGCATGCGGCTGGTATTCAGCCAGACAAAGAATGGCTCGTTGGCATCCTTGGCAGCCGTCATGAAATTGATCGCGGCCGGGATGATTTCCGCCCCGTCAAAATCTTTCATCCGTTCCTGGGTGAGTGGACCGGTGTCCTGAATGATCTGTTTGCCAACCCGGCCAAAGCGCGGATCGACCGTACCGTTGTCCTCTTCGGTGGCAAAGCTGTGCAACACCCCGCGGGTGCCAAAGCGCGCGTCATATTCCTCAAGCGATCCGGCAAACTGCTCGGCAAAGCGTTGATAGTCGCGCTGCTCGGCTTCTTCCTGCGTGTTGAGGTGATAAAGATTGCCAAAGAACTCGTCAAAGCCGTGAACGGTCGGCAGATGTTCGTTGCGGTCGCCCAGATGGTTCTTGCCAAACTGTCCGGTGCGATAGCCCTCTTCTTTCAGAAGCTCCGCCAGTGTCGGGCTTTCTTTTTGCAGGCCAAGGACCGCGCCCGGTTGGCCAACCGTCGTCATGCCCGACCGGATCGGATATTGCCCGGTAATAAAGGCCGCACGCCCGGCCGTGCAGCTCGGTTGTGCATAGTGGTCGGTAAACCGAATGCCTTCATTGGCGATCCGGTCAATATTGGGGGTCGTGTACCCCATGGTGCCCAGCCCATAGGAAGACAGGTTTTGCCACCCGATGTCATCGCCCCAGATCACAAGGATATTGGGCCTTTCCACGTCCTGCGCAGATGCTGGAGACCAGATGAAATTCAGGGAAACCGCCGCCACCGCCGCTACCAGAAACGTCTTCATTATCTGCTCCTATCCTTCGCGCTTTCACAAGCAATGTCGGCAAGAGAATTTCCGGGGGATCCAATGAAGGCACATCGCACGAAACCCGGGTTGCGCGTAAACCTGTGAGGCTTGCTTTGAGGTACTGATAGTACCCCATAAAAACTTTGGGTTGAATAACTTGTTTGTGAAATAGGACACACATGCGCATCGCCATAAGGAACCGGCCCCTGCGATGCAGGGGCCGGTAAGGTCGCACGCAAGCATATGCTTGCCGGGGTCGGGGGGGAACTGTGTGCGACCTTGTTCTTGTGTCCTTGGCGCGCCTGTTCAATAACCTTTAATGCGCGGCATCCATGCCTGGCTCAGCACGGGGCGGCTTGGCAAGAGGCAGCAAAAGGAAGGCAATCAGAAAGGCCGCCGCCATCGCAAGATAGACATCGTTGAACGATATGATTGAGGCTTCACGGTTGACGATATTGACGATGAATTTCATTGCTGCGGCATGCGGATCGGCAAGGCCCATCTCGCCAAACCGTGCGGTAAGTGTGGCAAGATAATCCTTGAACGCCATGCTGGCCGGGTTGATGTGATCGGACAGGATCGAGAAATGATAATCGATCCGCTTATCAAGCAGCGTATTGATCGCCGCCATGCCAATCGCCCCGCCAAGGTTCCGCATTAGATTATAAAGCCCACTGGCATTTTTGATCTTTTCGGGTGGCAAGGTGCCCAGTGCCAGATTGGTCACCGGCAACATGCAAAACATCAGTGCGGCACCACGCACGACCTGCGGCCAGATCAGCTCGTTAAACGAAACCTCGCTGGTGTTAAAGCCATGCATGGCAAGACCCGTGGCAAACAACGCAAGCCCGATGCCCAGCACCACGCGCGGCGGATATTTCGCCGTCATCTTCCCGGCAATCGGGGCTGACAGGAACTGGGTGATACCGGTCACCGCCATGACAATCCCGATTTCAAGACTGTCATAACCGCGCACGCGTCCCAGCATCAGCGGCATCAGATAAACACTGCCATAAAGCCCGACACCAAGGGTAAAGCTGAACACGCAGCCCATGGTGAAATTGCGATCGGCAAAGGATTTCAGATCCACAATCGGCTTGTCATAGGTAAACATCCGCCAGAAGAAATAGATCCCGGCAAGTGCGCATGTGATGGTGCCATAGATGATCGCAGTTTCATCAAACCAGTCATCCTTGGGCCCTTCATCAAGGACATATTCAAGGCTGCCCAAAAACACCGCCATCGACAAAAGCCCGCGCAGATCAAATCCCTTAAGCAGGCCGATATCCCCGCGATCCACGCGCAAGGTCATGGCGACAACGGCGGCAATCACAAGACCCGGAATAACGTTGATCAAAAACAGCCAGTGCCAAGACAGTGACTGGGTCAAGAACCCGCCAAGGGTCGGGCCGATGGTTGGTGCCATGGTCGCAATCAACCCGGTCATCACCGAGGCGGCATTGCGTTTGTCAGGCGGGAAAATGATATAGGTCGTGGCAAACACGGTCGGGATCATCGCCCCGCCCAAAAACCCCTGCATGGCGCGAAACCAGATCATGCTTTCAATCGACCAGGCAAAGGCAGACGCCACCGACATCACGGTAAAGCCAATTGCAGAAATCACGAAAAGCCAGCGCGTTGACATCAGGCGCGACAGGAACCCCGACAGCGGGATCATCACCACTTCGGCAATCAGATAACTGGTCTGGACCCAGCCGATCTCGTCGGGGCTTGCCGACAATCCCGCCTGAATGTTTTCAAGCGAACTTGCGACAATCTGAATATCAAGGATCGCCAGAAACATGCCGACAACCATCGCCACCCAGCCGACAAACTGGGCGGTTTCCATCGGGCGCGTTTCGGATTGCGGCGCTGTTGTCGGGCTGACGGCTGCCATCAGTTAAGCTCCGAAAGTTCCGCCGTCGGGACGATCCCTTGCGCAAGACCAACACCGGCGATTTCTTCTTCGCCACTGGCATTGCGGGTATCAACATTGACCACCACCGACAGCCCCGGTCGCAGTGCATTGGCCCATTTGCTGTCATCAAGTTCGATGCGAACCGGGATACGCTGGGTAATTTTGGTGAAGTTGCCGGTGGCATTTTCCGGGGGCAGCAGACTGAATTGCGCACCGGTTGCCGGGGCAAAACTTGCAATATGGCCAACAATCTCGGCATCCGGGAAGGCATCAACTTCAACCGCAACCTTCTGCCCCGGTGCCATGTGGCTGATCTGGGTTTCCTTGAAATTGGCCACGATATAGGTACCCGGCAGAGGCACCAGCACCAAAAGCTGTTCACCCGGCTGGACCAATGCACCGGTCTGAACCGACCGATTGCCAACCACGCCATCAAACGGCGCAAAAATCCTGGTATCATCAATCGCCTGTTGCGCCAGATCACGTGCGGCTTCGGCCTGTTTTACAGCCCGCTCCGCCTCGATCTTCTGGGCACGCAAAACACCAAGACGACCCTTTTCGACGGCCAATGTCGCGTTGGCAGCCGCCACCTCCGCCTGCGCGGTTTGACGATCGGCCTTAGCGTAATCGAATTTCTGGCGGCTGGCCGCACCCTTTTTGACCAGATCGTCATAGCGCTTGAAATCATCGCTGGTGCGTTCCAACTCGACCCGCGCGATATCAACGTTGGCCGCGGCCTGATTGATTGCGGCTTCCTGAAGGGTAATCTGTTGTTCCATGGTGCCGACAGCCGAGCGGCGTGCTTCAAGGGCCGCCTCGGCCTTGGCCAGTTCAAGGCGGAAATCCTCATCCCGGATGGTCAGCAAAAGGTCGCCTTTGCGCACCGGCTGGTTTTCGGCCACCCGCAAATCGCCAACATAGCCTGACACCTTGGGCGATACTGCAACTTCGTCAGCCTGAAGATACGCGTTGTCGGTACTTTCATGGTACTGACCTTCGGTCACCCAATAGAACCCGTAATATCCACCGCCACCAATAATCGCCGCTGCGATCAGGGGCAGAATGATCTTTTTCACACTCATTGCCTGATTTTTCCTTTTGGTATTGATCAGTACCATTTGTCTATTTATGGTACTACTCAGTACCAAACGTCAAGTCCGGAATCGGAATCCCCTGTGCAAGACACCAAGAAGATTGATCCCAGAACCGTAAAACGCCGCGAAGCTATCATCGCAACGGCGCGGGAATTGTTTTGCGAACATGGACTTGCAGGCACGACGCTTGAAATGATCACGGCCGAGGCCGGCGGATCACGCCGAACGATCTATGAGCTGTTCGGGAATAAGGATGGCGTGTTCGAAGCCGTCATTCGCGATTGCACCGGGCGAATCACATCCGTCATGAGCGACCTTGAAATGTCGGACTTGCCGCTCCGCGCGGCCCTGATCCATTACGGCGAAACGCTGATGACGCTTCTGACCATGCCCGACACCATCCGGTATATGCGCCTGTTTCTGGCCGAAGTGCCCCGCTTCCCGAAACTGGGAAAGGTCTTTTATGAAAGCGGACTGATGACGGGGCGTCGATACATTGCGTCTTATTTCGAACGTCAGATGGACGAGGGCAACTTTCCCAAAGGCAACCCGTGGCAAGCTGCGGTGTTCTTTTCCAGCCTGATCAAGGCGGACTACGATATCCGGCAAATGTCCTATATCGATTGGGAACCGCAGGAAAAAGATCTGCGCAGCCATGTGATTGCAGCGGTCGATATGTTCCTGCGTGGCCACGGGCTAGATCCGGAAAAAATGACTTCCTGAGTTAGCCGTTGAGGCCCGCAATCCATGCTGCGACTTGGCGAATAACATCCCCTGCCCCGTTTGGCACACCCAGGCAAAGCCTGTTACGCAAACAGCGTCAACAGCCGCCAGGCAATCGGTCCCAGCATGGTCAGAACGCCAACCCACATCATCGCAACACCCCAGTTGCGATCACGATTGGTAAAGCCGAAACCAAGCAGGCAAAAGCCGACAACGCAGATGATCAGGACAATGATGTTTTCACTTGCCAAGTTCATGACAGTTCCCCTTTGATGGCGCCCCGGAAATCGGAGTCTCCCCCATCCACCGGCAATACGGTCACAATATCGGCTAACGGATCAACTGGTCATTGATCAGGATCAGAAAAATCAACTCTGCGAGGCCGATAGACAGTTTTTTCGAACTTGTCGTCAAATTCGCCTAAACGATCAGGATTATTGATCTTTTTGGCAACAAAAATCGCCAATTCACCTGATCGAAATGCCCGGATTTCCGGGTTTTGCAGCCCTCATCACATTGTTGTATTCCAGCCCTCTTTGATTTTCTGGTGGCTTCCTGTATGTTGCGGGCTCCCGACGCGGCCAGGGCGCTCCCTCGCGCGCCGGAAGACAGAGATTTAACCATCTTGAATGGCAGCCGCGCTGCATGTCGGCCGCGGCCAGCAAGGGAGTATTCTATGAGCAAGATTAAAGTTAAGAATCCAGTCGTCGAGCTTGATGGCGATGAGATGACCCGGATCATCTGGGACTTCATCAAAAACAAACTGATCCTGCCGTATCTCGACATTGACCTGAAATACTACGATCTTTCGGTTCAGAAACGTGACGAGACCGACGACCAGATCACCATTGATGCAGCAAATGCCATCAAGGAACACCGCGTTGGTGTTAAATGCGCGACCATCACCCCCGATGAGCAGCGCGTTGAAGAATTCGGCCTGAAAAAGATGTGGAAGTCGCCGAACGGCACCATCCGTAACATCATTGGCGGTACCGTTTTCCGTCAGCCGATCATCTGCTCGAACGTTCCGCGTCTGGTTCCGGGTTGGACCCAGCCGATCGTTATCGGCCGTCACGCATTTGGTGACCAGTACCGTGCGACCGACTTCAAGGTTCCGGGCGCAGGTAAACTGACCATCAAATTCCAGCCGGCAGACGGCGGCGAGCCCATTGAACACGAAGTCTTCGACTTCCCGTCTTCGGGCGTTGCCATGTCGATGTACAACCTTGATGACAGCATCAAGGGCTTTGCACGTGCTTGCATGAACTATGGTCTGTCGCTCGGTTGGCCGGTTTACCTGTCGACCAAGAACACCATCATGAAAGCCTATGACGGCCGCTTCAAGGACCTGTTCGAAGAAGTCTTCCAGGAAGAATTCAAAGACAAGTTCGAAGCAGCTGGCATCACCTACGAACACCGCCTGATCGACGACATGGTTGCATGTGCGATGAAATGGAACGGTGGTTTCGTTTGGGCTTGTAAGAACTATGACGGCGACGTTCAGTCCGACACCGTTGCACAGGGCTTTGGCTCGCTCGGTCTGATGACCTCTGTTCTGATGACCCCGGATGGGCAGACCGTCGAAGCAGAAGCCGCCCACGGCACCGTGACCCGTCACTATCGTCAGCACCAGCAGGGCAAAGAAACCTCGACCAACCCGATTGCGTCGATCTTTGCTTGGTCCCAGGGTCTTAAGTACCGTGGTGAATTCGACGATACCCCGGAAGTCGTCAAGTTTGCTGAAACCCTTGAGAAAGTCTGCGTCGACACTGTCGAAGCCGGCTTCATGACCAAGGATCTGGCACTGCTGATCGGCCCGAACCAGAAATGGCTGACCACCAACCAGTTCCTCGACAAACTGGACGAAGGTCTGAAAGCTGCAATGGCCTGATCCATCTGATCAAGCGGCAGTTTGCCAATCAGGAAAACCCCTGTCGGAAAATCGGCAGGGGTTTTCTTTTATCAATACTGAAATTCGAACAAAAAGAACCCCGCCGGCGGGGGGCCAGGCGGGGCTGCAAGTTGCTACGGCCCAGGCTCAGGCCGCGGCGGTCAAAGCAGGATCAGCTGCTTTGAACTGGGATGTCTTAAGCAGCAGTGTCACCAGTATCGGCGGTGTCACCACTATCTGCTCCGTCACCGGTGTCACCACCCGTGTCACCTGTATCTCCGGCGTCACCTGTCTCACCTGTGGTGTCACCCGTATCTCCAGTATCTCCAGTGTCACCGGTGTCACCTGTGTCGCCTGTATCACCCGTATCCCCGGTATCACCGGTATCCGGCTCGCCATCATCTGGCGTATCACTGTCATCACCTGCGCCAGGCCCGGTCAGCTCTTTCCAGCCCTTGGTAATAATGTCGCGTTCGACATCCGGATCGACATCCGGACCGGTCGGCGCGCCAAACACCCGCTGGATCCCCGGCGGCAAAGCCCCAGCAAGCCCCGGTGCATTTGCAATACCCGGCGGCATGCCTTTTTCACCAGTGACACCTTCTCTTGCAGAGGATGCACCACGTCCAACGCCCCCGGCCTGCATACCCAGACCCTTGGCATTGGAACGCGCAGCTGCACCTTTGCCTTGTGCTTCGGCACCATTACCTTTGCCGCCGCCATTGCCACCACCGGCGTTACCACTGTTCCCCGGGCCGTCCGGGCCGCTGCGGCCATTTCCGCCGCCATTGCCGCCACCGTTACCGCCGCCAGGGCCATCATTTCCGTTACCGCCACCGGGGCCGCCATTGCCACCACCGTTGCCGCCGCCATTACCGCCGCCGTTGCCATTACCGCCGCCGTTGCCGCCGCCATTACCTTGACCTTGCGCAAAGGCACTTTTGCCTGCGACGTCAAACTGTGAAAGGTCAAGCGAGAGGGGGGTCACCACCAACGCAAAGGCGCCAAACCCGAGAATGCCCGCTGTCGTAATCCTGCTGCGCAGACTTTTCTTCTTATTGGTCAACATTGTCAGCTCCACTTCCTTGCAGTGAATTTCGCGTTCATTTGGGAGGACAACGCACGGGGTTCGAATTTTCTTCCCGGCTGTCGAAATTATTTTTCACAATATTTTTTTCGCGGCCGAGGGAAGAAACACGAAGGCCCCGTCGTTATATGTTCAACAAGACTGAAAAATTGCGCCTGCGATCATGAATGGGACGTCTAGTTTGGACACTGCTTTAAGACAAGAGCTTGCAGATCTTCTGCCGCGCGCATTGCGGTTTGCGCGATCGCTGACGCGCGATGCTGTCGCGGCAGAGGATTTGGTGCAAACGGCATATGCAAAGGCGGTTGAACGGATCGAACAGTTCGAGCAAGGCACACGGCTTGATAGCTGGCTTTACCGCATCATCCAGACAAGCTGGATTGACGAAAAGCGCCGCGATCAACGCCAGGGAAATGTGGTTTCGTTTGAAGATGCACGTGACAGTGCCGTTCCAGGCATAAATCACGGTGGCACCGACAGAATGTTTTTGCAGGCAGCACTTGCGTCCCTTGCCGAGGAACAGCGCGCCGCCCTGACACTGGTCCTGATCGAAGGATACAGCTATCGCGAAGCCGGCGACATTCTGGGCGTTCCTGACGGCACGGTCATGAGCCGCGTCGCCAGAGCCAGAAGAACACTTGCAACCCTGCATGATGATGACGGCGAGACAAGAGACCAAGACAGCATTTACAGAGGTTCGTCATGAGCAAACAACTTGAAGACCGCGACTACGTTTTGCTGTCCGCCTATATTGATGGCGAACTGGCCCCGACAGAATGTCGCGAGCTGGAAGACAGAATTGCCAAATGCCCGGCCATGACCCGCCAGTTCAATATCATGGCGGGACAAACGGTCGTTCTGCGCAATCAGTCTGAACGCCTTCTGGCAGATCGGGTTTATCCCCAGCTGTCTCAGGACATCGAAGATATCCTTGATCAGAAAAAGACACCGGCAAAACACTTCGTTAGCAAAAGCGACGTCGATGCGCGCCCGCGCACCGTTGCAAACAACAATACGCCGATCTGGACCGGTATTGGTGCGGCGGCCGCGGTCCTGCTGGCGTTTGTTGGCGGCAACTGGTTTAACGAAAACACCCGTGATGCGGCTGTTGGCACCCTGGTATCTAACGATGCACAAATGTTTTCCTATTCGCCCGTCAACAACCCTTTGCTTGATGAACAAATCAGCAAGACGCTGGAAGAAACGCTGAGCGGCGATATTCGCCAGGTCTCGCTGGGGGCAACGGAAAACAGTGGCGGCACCATCAAGATCGAACCGCTCAGAACCTTCCGTCAGGGGACGCGTTTCTGCCGGGAATATCACGTCACGTTCCCGACAGACCGCGTTGAAAGTGGCCCCGACGGGTTCTTTGGTCGGGCTTGCCGCACAGAGGATGGCCAGTGGGAAACAGTTTACCGACTGATCCCGGGCGTCGACCTGCCAGACCTTGGCAGCTCTGACGACACACTGCCCAAACAAAAGCTTTGAGTAAATCGACAGCGATGAGGGGCTCCTCGTCGCTGTCGGTGTTTTTTCAACCGTAACAACCAAGCAATAAGAACCAGGACGTTAACGACCTGACAAAATGAATAAGCAGGATCAGAACAATGAATTTGCCGAACTACCAGCGCCCGTTTTTGGCGCTTTCTTGCGTTTTAAGCCTTTCATTGCTCGGAGCGTGCCAAACGCTTGAAAGTTTCGAAGATTCATTAAACAGCCTCAATGACGGTCTGGGCGAATATGCCGAAAAGACCGAGAATACCGGCCCGGCCCTTCCGCCCGCATCCTTGCCTGAATTTGGCATTGGCGATGCCTTTGTCTATGACGGTGGACGCGCCATTTATGTCGCCGATATCAAGGGGGATCGGATCGTCTGGAATGGTGGCGGTGACTATCTTTTCGAAATGACCCGCGATTTCACCGGCCCGATCCTTGACTGGTCCTACACCGATGAAGAGGATCAGAAACGATCCGGTTCTACGACGCTCAAGGCTGGCTCGGAAGATATCTGGCCGTTGGAATATGGCGACCACGTTCGTATTTCAACCCGGTCATCCAATACCGATCCCGTCACCGGGAAAGTAAACGAATATGACCAGTGGCTGACCTGCACGGTACCCGCAACTGAAACGGTCGAGGTGCCCGCAGATACGTTTGACACCTATGTTATCGAGTGTTCACGCTATTACAAACAGTGGTGGATGCAGACGACCAAATGGTGGTACGCGCCGGAGATCGGCTTTTATGTCAAACGTGACCGTTCATGGAATTCCGGCGAAGATCACAGCGAAGAACTGGTGACATATGGCCCTGCCCCGGCAAAAATTGCAAAATCCGCACAGGACCTTTTGGCAAAAACAGTTCAGCAGTCGCTTGAAACCAATAATTCCGGCGATGCGAAGACAGCATCCATCGGTGCGCTTGATATCGCGGTGACCCCGCTCAAAACCGTGCAGACGGACAAAGGCATCTGGTGCAGGACCTATCGCCAGGAACTCACCGCACGCAACCGCACCAGCAGCCAAATCAAATCAGCCTGTCGCACGAATGATGGCTGGGTACTTGAAGATGATGTACCGGATCTGGCCACGCAATGACCTGAACAGGCTGGCTGGATAAAAGTCAAAACTGCGAACCCGGAATTCCCCCGCCCATATTTTGGCGGGGGATTTTTTTACTTGCTGATTTTTTTCCCGAACGATCGCCAAGGCCCACTGCCCCCGATATCTCAATCAGCAATAGATTATCCTACGACGAGCGCGTATCATCTGTTTGTCTTCATTTGCCGGGAACAGACGCCCACAGGGCTCCATGATCCGCCGAATGGACAATTTTCCGGGTATGCACGTCGGGGGGACGGCAATGACCTATCTGCAAAATCACACGATACTATCTTCGGGCGACCTTGATGAGGTCCGGGAGTCGATCAAAAACCTTGCGTCACGACACGATCTGGATGTCAAAGGGCACAACGCAGAGTTTAACGCCCGCGTCGCCGCCGTGGAGTGTGATGACATCAGTCTGATGCATGTCGCATTCGGAAATTCAAGACTGACGGTCGAATCCTCCGAAGAGGATGACGATGGCCTGCTGTTATATATTGTCACGTCTGGTGCGGGTGTTGCGCAGCATTGCGGGCAAGAACTGGAATTCTTCCCCAATGCCGGGTTCATGCGCGATTTGGCCGCACCGGTCAGCGCCACAGAAGATAACTTTAGCGCCTTTGTCCTTCGTTTATCGAAAGACAAACTCAAAAACTACACACGTTCGGTGGTTGGCGAAGATGTTGAATTAAATGGATTGCGGTTCGACCCTGTGATTGATCCCACCACACCAGGCTGGAACGTTTTCTGCAATACAGTCCACTATGTCGCCGAGGCGCTCGACGGGCCTTTGCGTGAATTGCATAACCCGATCGTCACGACCCAGATGAAAGACATCCTGGTCGCACAATGTCTGAGCCTGTTGCCCAACAGTTATCAGGACATTGTGAATGGCCGCACCGTCACCGAAGTTGTGCCCTATTACATTAAACGTGCACGTGATTACATTCACGCCCATGCCTACAAGAAACTGGGACTTGCCGATATTTCGGCTGCGGCCGGATGCGGCTATCGCGGGCTGCAAAAAGGTTTCATGGACGCCTTTGGCATCACGCCGATGGCTTATTTACGTGTTGTGCGTTTGAAACGCGTCCGGGCCATTTTGATGGCGGAACCATACGGAAAAACGGTCTCTGAAATCGCAAGGCAATGGGGCTTCACCCATATGGGCCGATTTGCGCAGGACTATCATCGGGAATTCGGCGAACTTCCATCTGAGACAATCCGCAAACACGGCTGATATTCGCCTCCGGTATCCGAAAAGCGCCCTCAGTATCCAGTAAGCGCAGCAAACGTACCACACCATCCAATTACATGTATCCTTATCGTCGTCGCTGCTCAATTCTCCGTGCGGGGAATGGGCCGTCATGCCTTTGTTTTCAGACATGATGGAGAGTGGGGGAACACTCTGATAACAGGACAGTCCTGAAATTGGTCAGGACTGTCCACCCAACGACAATCAAAGCGTTGGCCTTGCTCTAAAGAGACTTGGTGTGTCGCTGATTGATCGGCTGCAAGGCAAGCGGTTACGATTTTTATACTTCTTCTCATCCCCAACGCAGTCCACGCGGCACACCTCGTGGGATGTGCGCAGTGAACCTGCCTGCTGAATGGCAGGTGGGCGGAAAATTTACATAACAAGCGTTGTTTGGTTGAGGAAAGATCGATGGGAAGCCGTATTAAGTCTGGCTACATACTCTGGCGGGCGTTGATCGTCCTGATTGCAGGGTTCATCAGTATTCTGGCAAGCACTTCAGAGGTAAAGGCGCAGCAGACGCAAGCTGCCTTCACAGAAGGTGGCCATGCCATTTGTGGCGCAATGGATTTGCGCACAAACACCCTTTTGGGGGCTTGCGGCTTTGCATCGGCAACCAAAACAGGCAAGGCGGTTGGTGAATGCCCACGGGGGTCCTTCTTCGACATCGGCACCTGGTCCTGTTTCTCATGTCCAAGCGGTTACAACCGAACCGGTTTTGCGGTGGACACGCAAAAGGCATGTTCAAAGCAGATTTCAGCAGAATATAAACGCGCAACCCGCGTCGGCGCACACAAATCCTGCCCTTCTGGCTCGTTCAAAGATCTTCGTAATGGCGGTGAATGTTGGTCATGCCCAGCCGGATTTGACCGCACCTTGTCAGCCGTGAATGAATGGGATGCTTGCGGTAAAATCTTTGAATCGGCACGTCGGGCAGAATTCATTGATCGGGTTTGCCCAGAAGGTTCGTTCCCGGATCTGAATGGCAGTTGTTATACCTGTCCTGACGGATATCGCCGTACGGCGGCTGCGGTCAGCGCGCACAATGCCTGTTTCCGCAATGAAAGCCTGGTGGCTGCAGAAAAAATAACTGCGCTGACCTGTAAAGCTGGCGAATATTTCGACTTCATCGACGGCGGGACATGCTGGTCATGCCCGGTGAATTCGGTCCGGTCGGTTTATGGCGTTAAGACCAGTCAGGCTTGTGAATACCTTACCATGCGTTGGGAACCCGCAAGACGTACACCCAATGGGTTGTTCGGTCTGCCTGGCGCCCATGAGATCGTTGCCGAGGTAATTAAGGACCGTACGCTTATCGATGAAAGCATCAGCAATTACATCGCAGCTGCCGGACTCAATAAAGCCAAAGCAGACGAGCTAAAAACCGAAGCTTGGAACCTGATCCTGACGGAACCCGAGGAATCGGCGATCCTGAAGGCGGCCGTTTATATGCATGTTTTCAACGTGATCAAAAGAGGGGCAAAGACCAAAGCTGAACGCGATTTATTGAATTATTTGGCTGTATACGTTCAGCAGTCCCGGCTTTTGGTCGCGAAAGAAATGCAAGGCGTCTGGCAAAGCTGGGAACGCGGCTTGAAGGTAGCGCGTCCGGGCAGGTCAACCGGCTTGAATCCCAATGATATTGGTGTTCGTCCGCCACAAATGGAAGACCAGGTAGGCGATATCATGTTGCTTGCGCCGGGCGCTGCGGTTGTCGTCGCATATGTAGGGCTTGGGAGCGCAACGCTTGTATCAACGTCCGTCGCCAAAGCGGTGGGAACGGTTGGCCAAGCAATTTTTCCCCACTTGGTGCAGGGGATGAAAGAAACAATGAGAATAACGGTAACGACGACTAGTATTGGCACCACCTCTATGGCCTTTATGGCGCCGACAATGATTATTTTGTCCGCAAGCTCGATTGTAGCCAGCATCGGAACCGATATCGCTCTGGATCAGATCAAACAAGAGTCCATCATCACTGACGCCCTCGCGAACTCAAAAAAGCCCGTAAACTTATCCCGCCTTCTACTGACTGATAACGGGCGGACCGAGGTGTTGATGAACTGGGGGCTCATGACCCAGGAGACCATCAAGCCGAACACACAGACCTGGGCACAATTGATGCCGGCTGAGAAGGCAACGGGTGCCGGCGATCACAGCGTGACGTTGGACAACGGCAATGTTGTTGTCGGCAACTTCGAAATCGATACTGTCATTGATGGCGGCCAAAATAACACTAGAAATGACACGATCACGTTAAGCCAGATTGAATCGACCGGTACAGTCGGCGCTGCTGGTCGTGCAACGAATTGGGACTTGATCCCGGGAGACGCCACCGATGTTGCGATCGGCACGGATGGAACCACCTATGTCATCGGTGTAAGCAAAGCTGGCGGTGGCTATGAAATCTTCAAGCGCGCCAAGACAGCAAAAAGATGGATCAAAATGGCCGGTGCGGCAGTCCGTATCGCTGTTTCAGATAAAGACGCATGGGTCGTCAATGATGCGGGCCTGATATTTGCCCAATCAGGAACAAAATGGCGGCAAATCCCCGGCCCGGCGGCACAAGATATTGGCGCCAGTGCCAACGGGGTTTGGATTACCGCCGTTGACAACACCATCCATGTCCGGAATGGGAACCGCTGGCAAAAACTTCCGGGAACGGCAAAACGTATCGACATTGATCAGAATGGTCGACCGTGGGTCGTAAACAAAAATGGCGATATCTTTGTCCATGACAACAACAAGAAGTGGCAAAAGCTTCCGGGCGCGGCCGTTGATATCGCGGTCGATATCCCGGGTGCGGCGTTGATCATTGGCACGGACGGCAAAACCTACCTGTTTAATGGCGCCAAGCAAGACTGGGATCCGATTGCAGACGAGCCGGACTCTAGTGCGATTGGTGCTGGCGATGGTCAGGTATGGCGGCTGACCAAAAACAATAAAATCTATCAAATGCAGTAGCCCGTCACGGGTTGGGGCTCATCGGGGCCCCAACCCGCCCGCACGCCGAATTTATGCACCTAGCGTGCACAAGGAACATCAGGAATAGGTATTTGATGCGGTTGTTTATGACGTCTCTTCGCAGCACGGTTGCGGTTTATGCCTTGGTAACTTTGGCAGGGTGCCAAACACTGTCTTTGAACAACACACCAACCAAAACGGACAATCAGTTTGTTGTTAATTCCGGGGTCGAGGCGGATGCTGTTTCGGAACTGGTGAACGCAAGTAATCTGGCCCTCGAAGCCCAGGAAATGGATGAAGCATCACGCTTGATCAATCTGGCCTTGAAGCTTGATGTTACCAATCCGGATTTGCAGTTTCTCAATGGCTTGACCTACCACCTGATGGGGGTGCAGGGCGACGCCAGCAAGTTTGATCTGGCAGAGCAAGGCTACAAACAGGCGCTTAAATTCGATCCGGGCAACCTGTCGGCCAGTTACCAGTTGGGCCTTTTGTATATGGACCAACGGCGCTATGGCCTTGCGCAGGCCTATTTTGCCGCGGTCGCCCTTCATCGCGGCGACGACCCGGCGGTACTGTATAGTCTGGCTTCGGCGTCATACTACGCGCGTGATCCCCTAACGGCGGAAGCCGCGTTAAAACGTTTGATGGATGTGGCACCCGAGGCCAAACAACAGCCCGAAGTGCTCAAAGCTGCGGCATTGTCTTTGACAGCAATGGATGACCGTACAGGCGCGTCGGCATTTTTGGCAGCCTATCGCAAGGCGGTTCTGGGACCGGAAAACATCGAATATCTCGAACGCCGCGTTCAAGGGTGGCAGTCATTTTATGACAGTGACGCCAAGGTCATGCTGGCGCAGTATGGAAATGATCCCTATGGCAGCAGTGATCCTTATGGCTCGGCAAATCCATACGGCGCCCAAGATCCTTACGGTTCCAGCAATCCTTACGGCGCAGCAGCAGCCCCGGATCCCTATGCCGCTCAGCAGCAGGATCCATATGGTGCGGCAAACCCTGCACAACAGGGCTTTGCAGATACCGGCATGGTGGTCGTGGATGTGGTCCTGATCGGCACACAGGAAGATGTCCGTAATTCGCGCGGCATCAACCTGTTGAACGGGTTGCAGTTGCAGTTTGGCGACCCGCTCAGCGGAACGTCCGGATTTGGCTATGAATCAACACGGACCAAGGATTATCTGAACACCGGGCTGGAACAAAGTACGCAAACAATTACCCGGGCCATCAGTATTCCTGCCGTGACGTATTCGCTCAATATTGCCAACTCCGCCGATGCCGACAATCAGGTCCTGGCCAAGCCAAGCTTGGTGGCCCAGACCGGGCAAACGTCGGAATTCTTCTCGGGCACGGAAATTTTGGCTGCGGCCGTTTCCGGCGGCAATGGTGACAGCGTTTCGGTGCAAAAAGAGGTTGGTGTCAAACTGGCTGTCACGCCGGAAATACTGCCCGATGACATGATCCGCTTGCACGTGGTCGCGGAACGTACCTTCCTGACCGACCCGTCCAATTCGGTTGTGTTTGAATTCCGTCTCGATACCACCAAAACCAATGTTAATTCGACCGTCACCATGAAGTTTGGCGAGACGCTTGTTTTGGGTGGCCTCAGTGAGCGTGAAACATCCAAATCAGCCGATGGCGTACCGGGCTTGATGGATATACCGATTGTCAATTTGTTGTTCTCACAGCGCATTGAACGCCAGTTCGAACGATCTGTATTGATCCTGATGACGCCACGCCGTCCGCTTTATGCCCGTCGGGCTCAGGAAGACCGTGACACCATGATCGAAGAAATGTCGGATCTTGAACGGGACATTGAACGTCTGGAAAACCGTCACAAGGATTGGTTTACGCCGCGCGCAACCTTCAGCGAAGTCATTGAAAAGCTTCAGGGGCGCGAATTCTTCGAAGAGTTCAGGAATGGAGATGTGAAAATTCAGTCTTGGCAGAACGACGAAAATGGCCAGCAACATATCGCGATGGTGCGTGACCGGTTGCTTGGTCTATAGCTTTTTGTATTCGGAGACTGCGATGCGAAGTCGTCCAATGAGACCGCTCATCATGCGGTTCTGTCTGGTTTTGTACTGTGTTGCCTTTACGACAGTTCATCCGATCACCGGCGCACATGCGCAAGACAGCGCCCCATCATCAAACTGGACCCGTTTGCCCGGCACGGCTGTTGACATCTCGATCAACAGTGACGGGCAGGCCTATGCCGTTGCCCCGAATGGCACGCCGTGGCGCTGGGATGCGATAGAACAACGTTGGCGCAAAATGTCGGGCAATTTTGTGCGCATTTCCGCAGCCGAGGGAAATCGCCCCTGGGCAATCAGCGCCGACGGCGTGGTTTATCGCTATAACGGGTTGTGGTGGGAAAACAAGGACACCGACGTTGCCGATGTTGCCGCCGATACGCAGGGCAATGTCTTTATTACCAAAGTCAGTGGTGAAATCAAAAAATGGTACCCCTTGCGCAGTGAATGGCGGCCGATCGACGGCAGTGCGTATCGCATTGCACTCGACAGGACGGGAAATCCATGGGCGGTGGCGCGCGATGGCGGCATTCGGTCCTATGACGGAAAGACCTGGACCACCATGCCGGGTCGCGCCCTCGACATTGCCATTGCCGGTAACGATACGGTTGTAATTGTCGATGCCGAAGGTCAGATCAGGGCATGGAATGCAACACAACGCAGTTGGCGTATTGTCGCCGGTATCAGTGGTGCGACAGCCACCGCCGTCACACCCGATGGTGGACCGTGGGCGGTTGTCGCCGGTGGTGCCATCATGGCAACGACATTGCTGGTTGCACCGGAAAAAATCAAAACCGAAGAAGGCCGGGCACCGGAAATTCGCGCGCCCGATGCTGTCGCCCCTGTTGATAGTGCGCCCGCGGCAATTGCCCCGGATGTCACAGCCCCGCCCCTGCCACCAGCAGCAGCTGTTGCACCACCCGCGGCACAAGCAGCACCGTCAACGGCACCAGTCGCGGTGGCAACTGGCGCAACCGCGTCACCTGTTACACCAAGTACAGATGCTGGTGCGCAAGGCACCAGCCGAACCGTGGCCCCGTCAACCGGGGAAGATGCCGGTCTTGATCCGACGACGGTAACAACGACCGAGGACATTACCTTTACCAACACCCGCGAGAACGCCACGGCTTTGGCAATCGGTCGGGATGGAAGTGTGTTTGCTTTGAACGCGGCCGGAAGTGTTTTCCGCTGGTCCAACCGTCGCAAACGGCTTGAAGATTTTCCGGGAACACTGGTGCGTTTGGCCGTTGATGCAAATGGCGACCCGTGGGGCATTTCCACCTTGGGCCGGGTATTCCGTCATACCGGAAAACTGTGGAAGCAAATACCGGGTGCAACCGGTTCAGACATTGCGATTGGCGGGAATGGATCGGTTGTCATTGCCGATGCCAGCGGAAGCCTATCCAAACTTAATGACGCCATGACGCGGTTTGATCGCATTCCCGGTCAGGGCATCTTGGTTGCAGTCGACCCGGACGGAACCCCATGGACAATTCGGTCTGACAACCTTGTCCAGCAGTGCGAACAATCACCGTGCGAGGTTTTATCGCAAAAGGCCAAGAGCATCTCGATCGGTCCGGATGGCAGCGTTTATGTTGTTTCCGCCAATCAATTCCTGATGCGGTTGGCTGCGGATGGCAAAACCTTTGAAGTCGTTCAAACACCGGGTCACACCCCGGAAAGCGTCGCGGTCGGCCCCAATGGCTATCCCTGGGTTGTTACAACTGACACTGTTGTGCTTGCATCAAAGTTCTTTGAGCGTGACGAACAGAATGATCGCCTTGTTGCGGCCTCAACCGTCGGGGATACCACCGGCAGTGGCGATACCGCGGCTGTTGTGGATGTTACATCCCCGAGTGCCTTTACGTTTTCAAAAAACATAACTTTTGAAACATTCACCGCGGACCTCAATACGATTGATGAAATTGCCGTCGGACAGGATGATGGTTTCTACCTGTATGGCACGCCCTCAGATCAGGGAGCAAACCAGTTCCAGAAGTTCAACACCAAGACCAAGAAGCTCGAACAAGTCTCTCTGTCCTTTAACCAGAATGTCGAGAAGTTTGATGTTGCGACTGATGGCAGCATCTGGACAAACGGAAACAGTTCGAACTCGATCTATAAGCTGTCATCAACGGGCACGATCCAGCGGACCTATTCGGTAACGTCGGGCAACATTCAAAATATATCGATTGGTCCGGATGGCACGGTTTATGTCGTCATCAGCGGCAAGCTTTATCACCTTAAACCCGGAACCAATGCCTTTGCCAAATTCAGCAATGACGACGTGCGCAAGGCGGCTGTTGGCCGTGCAGGTGATTTGTGGATCGCGGACAACAATAACATTGTTCAGCAGTACACCGGCACAAGGTTTGAAAACCGCCCGTTGGGTCAAAGTGTAACCGTCGAAGACATAGGTGCGGGGACGGATGGTAGTGTCTATGTCACCGTATTCGAAAACAGTGCATACGCTTTGAAAAAATGGAATGCGACAAACGGTTCGTTTGACAAGGTTAACAACGTAACTGCGAACATGGTGGATGTGTTGTCAGATGGCCGTCCCTGGATCACGAATACCAGTTCCGGTACCGACGTTAAACGCGCCAAGGATTAGGTTTCATTCGCTTCGCATTCATCACGAAGTGAAATGAAAAACGCCCTGACCATTCATGTGGTTCAGGGCGTTTTGCCAGATCGCATTTTGTCAGGTCTCTGGGGTCAGGACGCAGCCTTGCGGACAAAATTGCCACGCTGGTAATCGTCAAACGCCTGCATCAGTTCCTGCTTGCTGCTCATGACAAACGGGCCATAGCGCACGACCTCTTCATGGATCGGACGTGCAGCAATCACCAGCATCCGGCCACCCTCGGCACCGCCTTTGAGCGTAACACCATCACCGTCTTTCAAGATCGCCAGATGATGGGTCGGGACATCTTTGCCGCCAACAACCGCATCGCCGATAAAGACATACACCACCGCGGTATGGCCTTCGGGCAGCGGGACGGTGATTTCCGCACCGGCATCAAGTTTGGCATCAACAAAGACCGGGTCGGTCGAAATACCGTTGATCGGGCCGGTTGCGCCATGCATCGATCCGGCCAGAAGGCGCAGCTGCGCCCCATCCACCGGGGAGATTTCCGGCAGTTCATCGGGCTCCATATTCTGGTAGCGCGGATCAATCATTTTGTCCTTGGCCGGCAGATTGATCCAAAGCTGAAAGCCCTGTAAAAGGCCGTTTTCCTGTTCTGGCGTTTCGGAATGCACAATCCCGCTACCGGCGGTCATCCACTGTCCACCGCCCGAACGCAAAATGCCCTCGTTGCCCATGCTATCTTGATGGCGCATCGCCCCTTCGACCATATAGGTCACGGTTTCAAAGCCGCGATGGGGATGTTCCGGGAAGCCTGCGATATATTCGTCCGGGTTGTCGGTCGAAAGTGAATCAAGCATCAGGAACGGGTCAAGCATATCAAGCTGTGGCGTCCCAATCGACCGTCGCAGCGACACGCCCGCACCATCAGATGTATCCATCGCGCGCAAGACACGTTCAACACCGCGTGCGTTTTTCACAGACTCAGACATCTCAAAACTCCTCTGCCTGTCGGCATTCTTGCCAGACAAAATTTCATACCCCGCATGGTCGCACAAAACTGTCGCCAAACAAGGCCCAATCAGGCACCTGATTGTTTATCAAATCGCAACAAAAAAGGCAGCGCAGGAACCCTGCACTGCCTTGATCAGATCAGACGACTTGAAAATCAGCCTGCAAGTTTGGCGGCAAGTTCTGCCACGTGCTTGCCCTGGAACTTGGCGATATCAAGCTCGTTCTGGGACGGCTGGCGCGAACCATCGGCACCCGCAAGCGTACCGGCACCATAAGGCGAACCACCGGTGATTTCGTCCATATTGGTCAGGCCAGCGCAGCTGTAAGGCACACCGACGATCACCATACCCTGATGGAGCAAGGTGGTATGGGTCGAGGTGATGGTGGTTTCATGACCACCATGCTGGGTGCCGGTCGAGGTGAAGACAGAACCGATCTTGCCGATCAATTTGCCTTCGGCCCAAAGACCACCCGTCTGGTCAAGGAAGGTGCGCATCTGGCCTGGCATGTTGCCAAAGCGGGTCGGCACACCAAAGATGATCGCGTCATATTCCGGAAGATCGGAAACCTCGGCAACCGGGGCAGCCTGATCAAGCTTGGCACCTGCGCCCTTTGCGACATCTTCGGGCATGGTTTCAGGAACACGTTTGACATCGACATGCGTCCCGGAAACACCGCGTGCGCCCTCGGCAACGGCATTGGCCATGGTTTCGATATGACCATACATCGAATAATAAAGTACCAGTACTTTCGCCACGTCATCCTCCTTGGTTGAATTTCGTCGGCTTGCATAGTGACTTAAGAATGCACCCCTGATAACGGCCAGCTTGGAAACAGTCTGTTCGTTATCGAATGCGAACCCGATCAGGCATCAGGATCAAGCATCTGGATTCCGGGCCAGATACTGCACGACCTGATCAGGGAAATCGGTGAAAATGCCATCAATCCCGGCATCGTCAAAAATCGCCTTGAGCGCAATCTGCATATCCCCCGCCCATTTCGGCAATTGATCAGCGCGCAGGGTATAGGGATGAACCTTCAATTGCGCGCGCTGGGCGGCAATCAGGGTTGGCGTCATGATCGCCGTGCCATTCTCGCTCAAGCCTTCAATAACTTGCGGCAACCACGGCCCGATGCCATCAACGACACTCGCCATATCGGTGATGCCGTCGTCAGATTTCAGATAATCGTAATCGGTTCCCTCTGGTGCGCCCCAGCGGTTTTCACCGATAAGCTGCACCAGCTTGCCCTGATAGTTAAGCTCTTGGCGAATACGCTTGGTTTCAGACCAGTCAAAGCATTGTACAAAGGCATTTGAGTCCGGGTTATTATATCCCCACTTCTCCATCACCGCGATCACGGTTTTGGCGATGTCCTGCCCTTCCGCACGATGAAATGCCGGGTCCTTGATTTCCGGATAGATACCAACATTGCGCCCGGTGGAGTGGTTCAGTCCGCGGATCAGTTTAATTTCTTCTTCAAGGGTCGGGATCTTGAAGATGGCAAACTCAGCCGGAAAGCGATCGGCATAGACCTGTTTGCCGGTATCAGCCTTGAACCGTTCGGTCACATTAAGTGTTTTAAGTTCGGCAAGGGTGAAATCAATCGCGTAATACCGTCCGTCTTCACGTTTGCGATCCGGGAATTTTTCCGCAACGTCGGTGGTGGTATCGATGTGGATATCGTGGAGTACGACCGGAACACCATCCTTGGACAGAACGACATCCTGTTCGATGAAATCCGCCCCCATGCCATAGGCCAGTGCCTTGGCCGGCAAGGTATGTTCGGGCAAATACCCCGACGCCCCGCGATGGGCGATGACCACCATTTCCTGATCAAGTGCCTGCGCATCGGCCGAATTGATCGCACCTGTCACAGGCATCAGCGTTGCGGCGGCAAGCCCGCCAATCGCCAGCAAGGTCGACTTGATCATTTTGCGTATCAGCATCCCGGGTTTCCTTATCCAGTGTCCTTTTGTGATCAAGGACTATAGGCGCGGATTGGCTGCACAAAAACGCGTCACCGCGTCTTGGGTGCAATCTTCATGAAACTGTTACAGCAAAGAACGCGGGCCTAGCGGTTAAGTTCCCCGGTCATGCGATCAAGACCGTCAAGGGTCAGCGGAAACATCCGCCCTTCCATCAGCTTGTGCATGATCTGGATGGATTGATGGTGCCGCCACCAATTTTCCGGTTGCGGATTGATCCAGGCGGCATGTTCGAAATGATCCAGCAATCGGCCCATCCAAACGGCCCCTGCTTCTGCGTTCCAATATTCCACCGCCCCGCCAGGATAGGTAATTTCATAGGGGCTCATGGTGGCATCGCCGACAATCACCAGCTTGTAATCCGCACCATAGGTATTGATCACATCCCAGGTCGATACCTGTTCGTTCCAGCGCCGCGCGTTATCTTTCCAAAGCCCCTCATAGGGGCAGTTGTGGAAGTAATAATATTCAAGATGCTTGAATTCGGTTTTGACCGCCGAAAACAGTTCTTCACAGACCTTGATGTGATCATCCATTGAGCCGCCAACATCAAACAGCATCAACACCTTGACCGCGTTATGGCGTTCCGGGCGCATCTGAACATCAAGCCATCCCTGGCGTGCTGTTGATGTGATTGTTCCCGGCAGGTCAAGCTCATCCGCCGCCCCGGTCCGCGCCCATTTGCGCAAACGTCGCAGGGCGACCTTGATGTTGCGCGTGCCGATTTCGACACTGTCATCAAGGTTCTTGAATTCGCGTTTATCCCAGACCTTGACCGCCCGGCGATGACGGGATTTATCTTGCCCGATCCGCACACCTTCGGGGTTATAGCCATAAGCGCCAAACGGCGATGTCCCGGCCGTCCCGATCCATTTATTGCCGCCCTGATGGCGGCCCTTTTGTTCTTCCAGACGCTGTTTAAGCGTCTCCATCAGTTTTTCCCAACCGCCAAGGGCTTCGATCTCGGCCTTTTCTTCCTCGGTCAGGAATTTCTCGGCTAGCTTTTTCAGCCACTCTTCAGGGATTTCGGTTTTCTCGACTTCGTCCATCCCCTCGGCAAGGTCAATCACGCCTTTGAAATGCTCGGAAAAGACGCGATCAAACTTGTCAAGGTGGCGTTCATCCTTCACCAGCGCGGACCGCGCCAGATAATAGAAATCCTCAACCGAATAACCGGCCAGACCTTTTTCAACTGCCTCAAGCAATGTCAAATATTCGCGCAAACTGACCGGAACGCGCGCATCTTTCAGCTTATAGAAAAAGCCGGTGAACATCGGGATTAACGCCCTTCGCGCCGTGCCATAAACGCCAACCGTTCAAACAGATGCACGTCCTGCTCGTTTTTCAAAAGCGCCCCATGCATCGGCGGTACGGCGGTTTTGGCATCCTTGGCGCGAAGCGCTTCGGGCGGCAGGTCTTCGGCCATCAAAAGCTTCAACCAATCCAGAAGCTCGGAGGTTGACGGCTTTTTCTTGAGCCCCGAGACGTCACGCATGTCGTAGAACAGGTTCAATGCCTCTGCGACCAGACGTTTCTGGATGCCGGGGTAATGCACCTCGATGATTTCAGCCATGGTGTCTGCATCCGGGAAGCGGATGTAATGGAAGAAACAACGCCGCAGGAACGCGTCTGGCAGTTCCTTTTCATTGTTTGAGGTGATGATTACAATCGGGCGGTTGGTGGCTTTAACCATCTGCTGGGTCTCGTAAACGAAGAACTCCATCCGGTCGAGTTCCTGAAGCAGGTCATTGGGGAACTCGATATCGGCCTTGTCGATCTCGTCAATCAGAAGGACCGGCGCTTCGCCGTCTGCCTCGAACGCCTCCCACAGCTTGCCCTTGACGATGTAATTGCCGATGTCATGGACACGCTCGTCTCCCAGCTGACTGTCGCGCAGGCGCGACACCGCGTCATATTCATAAAGGCCCTGCTGGGCGCGCGTCGTGGATTTGATCGACCAGGTAATCAGCTTCTTGCCAAGCGATTTGGCAATTTCTTCGGCCAGCACCGTCTTGCCCGTGCCCGGTTCGCCTTTGACCAGAAGTGGTCGCTGCAACGTGATCGCGGCATTGACCGCCACCATCAGATCTTCGGTCGCGACGTAATTTTCCGTACCCTGAAACTTCATTTTTGCCCTGCAACACAAGTTGACGTTTGCGTTAACCTAGGGCGTCCAACTGATTTGAGCAAGGGAACAAACACCGCACAGCTTATGTGCCATTGCGCTTGAGTGCCTGCGCAGGACTTTCGCCATACCAGTCGCGATAGGACCGCGAAAAGTTGCTGACATGGTTAAAGCCAACCGCTGCTGCGACCTGCTTGACGGTGAAATCACGCGATGCCAGCAACTCCCGGGCGCGCTCCATTCGCTTGGAGCGGATAAAGTCCGCACAGCTTTTGCCCGTCTCGTGCTTGAACAGGCTGTTAAGGCGGCTTTCGGTCATGCCGCCCGCATCTGCCAACTGGGCAACCGAAACCGCGGCCGCCAGATCGCCAGTGATTTTGGCCATCGTGTCTTCGATCACCGTCTTTTCAAGAACGCTTGGTTCCGGCGTCTTTTCGCCATCGTGATGCAGCACGCAATAGGCATCAATCATCTCGGCCAGAAACAGGGTTGATAAACCTTCAAGCTTGAACTTGCGTCCAACACCGGTCGCTTGGGCGGAGAACATCGCACTGACGATGCTTCTGATCTTGTTGTTAAGCCCAAGCGCCCCGACTTCAATCACGCTTTGATCATCGGACAGATAGGGATCAAGTGCTGCTGGCAGATCATCGCCAAACTTGGCACGCAGCGCATCAAGCCCGATGGTAACCCCGGCATGGCGGATCACTTGTCCACCGGGCAGAAAATAGCGCGTCCCGGGCCGGTCGACGCGCATCATCAATCCAATCTCGGGCGACATGGTGTGTTTGCTGCCATCCGGGCAATCAAAATCAAGGTCGCCCAGAATATTGACAGATCCGGCAAGCCAGCCCGGCGGCAAAGCGTTTTGAACATCAAATCTGGAATCCTCGCGGACATTCAATTCCGCACGGTGCAAACAGATGCCGTTATCGAAATCGATCCGTTCCAGACGCCCTGTCACACCGGGCAATTCAAACATTTCACCATCGGCAAGCCTGAGCTCACCGATACCGTCTGCGCTGTCCCGATCCGAAAACATGTCAAACGCGTCATCCGCGCTCTGACCGGTCTCCTGCATACTCTGCCCGTTCCACTATTTTTGCCTGACTGTCGATGCGATCACCCGCCGACGCAATCAACAGCATTTTGTCTTTGATATCATGGAATCAATGGGTTGTCTGTGACAGCGAGCACCTCAAGTCGAACTTAACATGGGTCTAAAAGCGTCTTGTTAAACGAATGATCGGTGTGATCAGGACGTTGTTTTCTGAACCAGACTGGTAAGCTTCAGGCAGCTTCACCAGACATCAGCAATGCCAGCGGGGCATTCTGCCGTGCCACGCTGGCCTTCAGGCCATCGACGTCCATTTCCTCGTCTTTGACAAACTCGATGAACATCATGTTGACGTTGTTAAAGACAAGCTCGCCTGTGGCATCGCAATCGACATCCTTGCGCACGACACCGCGATCCTGCAAGGCGCGAATCAGATCGCAAACCTGTTTGGACAGGCGATGATCAAGCGCTGTATAGCGTTGGGAAAACGGCGTTTCGGGTTGCGCAATCGACAGTGACATCGCCGTGCGCCACATCTCCTTGGACAGATATGTCAGGGAATGATCGTAATATTTCCCGATCAGTTCGGACAAGGCCGTGGCGACATCTTCATGTTCGCGCGCGATAATAGCATCTCCCGCTGCCAGCACTTCCTCGACCTCCATCGAGACGGTGGCCATCAGCATATCGCCCTTGTTTTTGAAGTAGTTATAGAACGTCCCGACAGACACACCGGCCATGTCGGCGATGTCTTCGATGCGCGCACTGTCATATCCGACTTTGCGGAACAGGGTCGTCGCCGCCTCCAGAATACGGCGGTTTTTATCGGCTTTCTTTTGGGCGCGCAGTCCTGACATCGTCACTCCGGAAAAACTGAACGGGTTCAAAATTAACATTGACTCAAAAAATGAACGCGTTCAATATTTTTTCAACGGCGCCGGATAAGCGCCGAAAAACCCAATTCAAGGGAGGCCTCAACTATGAAATCAGGGAGAGCCTATGTCTCGTCACGTCTCTACGGGGAAGACCCGCAACAAGTTTCTGAGTAGCACTGCGACCTTTATTCTGGGCGCTGTTGCCATGGCGCAAACCGCACAAGCAACCGAAGAATTGAATGCTTTGGTCTGGTGCGACCACACCGATCCGGCCTTGATCGAGCCGTTTGAGAAAGAATACGACGTCAAAGTCAATCTCAAGGAATATGAAGGCACCGGTGCCGGTCTTTCGATCATTGAGCAATCCCGTCCGGGCGACTGGGATGTGTTTGTAATTGATGGTGTTGATGTTCATCGCGCGGTTGAAATGGGCGTTCTGGCCGAAATTCCGGCCGATGCCCTGCCGACATCCGATATCTTTCCCGAAGTCGTGATGGCCGAGAACAATGTCGTGGATGGCAAGACCTATGCCGTCACCGAAAAGTTCGGCTACAACACCATTTCGTTCGACAAGACCAAGGTTGATCCCAAGGACATGGAAGACATGTCGGTGATCTGGTCGGACAAATATGCCGGACGTATTGCCGTTTATGACTATTACCTGCCGGTGATCGGCCTTGTTGGCCTGGGTCTTGGTATCGATACGGCTGATCTTGGCGCGGACGACATGCCCGCGATCAAGGAAAAGCTGTTTGCGATGAAAAAGGTCTCCAAACAGGTTGGTGAAGTTGTGTCTTCCCAGACTGCGCTTGCAACCGGGGAAGTCGATATCCTTGTTGGTGGTGGTGAATGGATCACGGCCGTGTTGTCCGAAGAAAAGCCGAACCTTGACTGGATCATCCCCAAACAGGGTGGCTTGCGTTGGGCACAGTCGATCGGGGTAATGAAGGATTCCGAAAAGCCTGACCTTGCCCTTAAATTCGTTCAATACATCATGAGCCCCGAAGGCCAGGCGCGCCTTGCGACCTCGTCTTGTTATTGGGGGATGCCCGCCAACGCCAAGGCTGGCGAAAACCTGACCGATGCCCAGAAAGCAGCCCTTCGCTGGGATGATCAGGACGGATACCTCAAAAACTCGCAGCTTTACCCGATCCCGGATGCCGATCTCGATGCCGAGATGCAGGATGCCTGGGTCGAGATGCTCCAGCAGTAAGCAATCCCTTGTCTACTGCCACCGGCCGATGTCCCGCTTTTTGCGGGGCATCGGTGCCAAACTTGCGGTAAGCTGACCCCAACGGCGCCCACCATCCCAAGCGAGTTACAAGCAACCATCCCACCCATCCAGGCGGGCTGGTTTGCGAAAAGGATACCGTTATGGCCACTGCCAGCCTTGAAACACGCGAAAATCGCCGCGCATGGGGCTTTGTGACCCCGGCCCTGCTTTGGACCGTCGCGTTTTTCGTTATTCCATTTGTCGTCATGGCCGCGATCAGCCTTGCGACCCGCAAGGGGCGCGAAATCGTCATGGCATGGAATTTCGACAATTACATCGAATTCTTTGAAAAGGCCCATTTACTTAAGGGGCTTTTTGTCTCGCTTGAAATCACCTTCACGGTCACGATCATTTCCGTGATCCTTGCCTATCCGCTGGCCTGGATCA
The DNA here is from genome assembly GCF_015871485.1 of Thalassospira sp. A40-3. Taxonomy (NCBI): domain Bacteria; kingdom Pseudomonadati; phylum Pseudomonadota; class Alphaproteobacteria; order Rhodospirillales; family Thalassospiraceae; genus Thalassospira; species Thalassospira sp. A40-3. The sequence continues at coordinate 909,062 of NZ_CP065428.1, read as the reverse complement.
TTGCCGAACGCGTACCACAGAAATGGCAGCGCATGGCGCTGATCATGGCGATCCTGCCATTCTGGACAAGCTATGTGGTGCGGTCCTATTCCTGGCTGCTGGTGCTGGCGCAAAACGGGGTGATCAATAACACGCTGGTCTATCTGGGGGTGATTTCCGAACCGCTCGAACTGGCCAGCACACGCAGTGCGACCGTCATCGGGTTTGTGCATTTCTTTGTCATGCTGTTGACGCTCACGATCTATGCCAATCTGGTGCAGATGCCGCCGAACTATCGCAGGGCTGCGGCCGATCTTGGCGCAAACGGGTTTCAGGTGTTCTGGCATGTTGTGTTGCCGCTCACATTGCCGGGAATCATGGTCGGTGCGTTCCTGACCTTTGTGCTCTGCATTGGTGATTACATCACCCCGCAGATCCTGGGCGGGAATAACGAACTCGCCCTGCCGCAAGTCATCATGCTCCAGCTCGGGCGCCGGGCTGATTTCCCGATAGCTGCCACCCTTTCGATCATTCTGATGATGGTGGTGACACTGGCCTATATTGCCTGTGCCCGCTGGCTCAAGATGGAGAGAACGTAAAATGATCTCTTCACGCTTATCAAAACTGGCTTCATGGTCTTATCTGATCGCACTGTATGGCTTCATCTTTTTGCCAGTGGCCGTGCTTGTCCTGTTTTCATTTCAGGATGGCCGCCTGCCGGTTCCGCCTTTTAACGGTGCGACCCTTAAATGGTATGGCGAGGTCTTTTCTGACAGTCGTCTGATGTCGGCTCTGACCAACTCCCTGATGGTTGCCATCGGCTCGGCCACGGTCGCCTGTGTTCTTGGTTTCTGTGCGGCCTATGGGTTGGCGAGATTTGTTCTGCCCGCATCGCGTATTCAGCGTGGCCTTCTGATTGCGCCGATGACGGTCAGTTACCTGATCATTGCGCTGGGTTTGCTGACCACCTTTAACTGGTTGGGTGTATCATTGTCGCTTGGGACGGTCGGGATCGGGCATGTGGTGATCAATCTGCCGCTGTGCTTTGCGATTATTTATGCATCCATGGGCGATCATCAGAAAAATATCGAACGGGCCGCCCGCGATCTGGGTGCCGCCGAATGGCAAGTGATGACGCAGGTGTCTGCCCCGATGTTGATGCCCTCCATCCTTGCGGCCTTTTTCCTGTCGGTAACGTTTAGCTGGGATGAATTCATCATCGCATTCCTGTTGTCGCGCTTTGACGTCACCCTGCCAGTTGAAATCTGGAGCATGTTGCGTTCGGGCCTCAACCCGAAAACCAACGCGGTTGGGAGTGTTGTCTTCCTGGTCTCGGTTGCGCTGCTGCTTATTCTTGAATTGATTGTCTTTAGAAGGACGGCAAAGAAATGACCGCCCCTGTCTCCATTCGCAACGCCACCAAGATTTTTGGCGACTTTACCGCCCTTGACGATATCAGCCTCGAAATCGCGGCGGGCGAATATATCGTCCTGCTGGGCCCATCGGGCTGCGGCAAGACCACCTTGTTATCCCTTCTGGGCGGGTTCCTGTCACCATCCAGTGGCACGATTGAAATCAATGGCAAGGATATGGGCGATGTCGCACCGGCCAAACGCCCGACCACCACGATGTTTCAGGATTACGCCCTGTTCCCGCATATGAGCTTGCGCGACAATGTCGCCTTTGGCCTTAAAATGCGCAAGGTCGGCAAAGCCCAACGTCACGCCAAGGCCGAAGAACTGCTTGATATGGTCGGGCTAAAAACGTCCGCCAACAAGAAACCGCATGAACTTTCGGGTGGGCAGCGTCAACGTGTTGCCCTTGCCCGTGCGCTTGCCGTCGAACCCGATGTCTTGTTGCTTGATGAACCGTTGGGTGCACTCGACCTCAAACTCCGTCGTCAGATGCAGGACGAGCTTAAAGCCATCCAAAAACGGGTCGGCACCACCTTTGTCCACGTCACGCATGATCAGGAAGAGGCCATGGCGATTGCTGATCGGATCGTTGTGATGAATGCCGGCCGGATCGAAGATGTTGGCAGCCCCGAAAACATCTATATGCAGCCCAAGACGATTTTCACCGCGAGCTTCATGGGCGAAGTCAATTTCATCCCTGGCACGTTTGAAAGCGCAACCGACAGCACCATTTCCGTCAAGACACCGCTTGGTACTGTTGAACTGCCTGAATTCGAATGCAGGGGCTTTGCCCCCGGCGCATCGGTCACCCTTGCCATTCGCCCGGAACACTTCCGTGCCAGCACCGGAACCGGCCCGCGCATCACGCTGGGCAAGGCCAAGGTCGAAGATGGATCGTTCTTTGGCACCCATCATCGCGCCCATCTAAGCCCGCTTGATTACCCCAACATGACGATCACCGCCCACATGCCGCAATCAGCCATCATCGAACCGGGGGCATGGGTTGAACTGACCCTTGATCCGACCTCGGTGGTGGTGTTGCATGGCCATCCGCCCCGCCCCACACCAGAAAGTGCCGCCCTATGACGATCGACCGCGCCGAACCCGAAGACTGGTATAGCCTGAAAACCGTCGGCGATGACGTCACCTATATCGGCGAACCGTTCATCGAGGAATTTTACCGCTGCAACATCTGGCATGTGCGCGGCCGCGATGGCGACATGCTGGTCGATAGTGGCATGGGGGTTGTGTCGCTGACCGAATGGGTACCGCTTGTCACCGAACGCAGCGTTCAGGCGGTTGCCAGCCACACCCACTTTGATCATATCGGCTGCCACCACGAATTTGAAAACCGAGTTTGCCATCGGTGTGAAGCCGATCTTCTGGCCGCGCCCACGCGCAAAAACACGCTTGCCGATCCCTATGTGACCGACGAGATTTTCACGAAACTCCCGCCGCTTCCCTATGCCTCGACCACTTACGCCGTCAAGGCCGCACCGGCGACCCGCATTGTCGAGGACGGCGATGTGATTGATCTGGGCGACCGCCATTTCGAGGTCATCCACACACCGGGCCATTCACCGGGCGGTATTGCGCTTTGGGAAAAGGCCACCGGTATCCTGTTTTCCGGCGACATTGTTTATGATGGACCTTTGATCGAAGACACTTATCATGCAAATGCAGCTGACTATGTCCGATCGATGGAACGGCTTTATGATTTGCCGGCCCGGGTCGTGCATGGCGGGCATTTTGCCAGTTACGGGGCCGAACGCCACCGGGAAATAATAAAAAACTGGCTGAGGGAACGAACCTGAAACCGCGCCACCGGCGCCAACAGCGTCACCAGTGCTAGGGATAATGCGCTGGCCCGAACCACACACATGATCAGGAAGGCTTCCTATGGATAACGCAGGCAAATTTTACATCAACGGCAAATGGGTTGATCCGATTTCCTCGGAAAAGATGGACGTGATCAATCCGGCCACCGAAGAAGTCATCACCCAAATCACCCTGGCCAGCGAAGAAGATGTCGACCTTGCCGTCGCCGCGGCCAAGCGCGCCTTTGAAAGCTACAGCCAGACAACCGTCGAACAGCGTCTTGGCTGGCTTGAAAACCTGCTTGCGATCTATAAGCGCCGCTATGGCGAAGTTGCAGATACCATCACGACCGAACTGGGCGCGCCGACCACCATGTCGCACGAACAGCAGGCCGCAGCCGGCACGGCCCATCTGGAAGATTTCATTGTTGCGCTGAAGAAGCTCAAGACTGAGGAAATCCTTTATAATGGCGAGCTTCTTTTGCGCGAACCCATCGGGGTTTGTGGCCTGATTACGCCGTGGAACTGGCCGATCAACCAGATCGTGCTTAAGGTCATCCCGGCCCTTGCCACCGGCTGCACCTGCGTGCTGAAACCATCCGAATTCACCCCGCTTAATGCCGTGCTTTATGCCGAAATGATCCACGAGGCAGGCTTCCCGGCCGGGGCCTTTAACATGGTTCAGGGGGCTGGTCCGGTTGCCGGTGCGACCCTGTCGCGTCATCCCGATATCACCATGATGTCCTTTACCGGATCGACCCGTGCGGGCAAGGAAATCACCAAGGATGCCTCGGAAAACATCAAACGTGTCACGCTTGAGCTTGGCGGCAAGTCGCCCAACATCGTGTTTGATGATGTCGATATCGAAGACCGTATCGCCTGGAGTGTGAATGCCGTTTTCAACAACTCCGGCCAGACCTGTGACGCACCGACCCGCATGCTGGTGCAACGCTCGATCTATGATGACGCAGTCAAGGTTGCCAAACGCGTTGGCGAACAGGCATCCGTCGGCGATCCGACCAAGGAAGGCAGCCATATCGGCCCGCTGGTCAGCCACATCCAGTTTGACCGGGTTCAGACCCTTATTCAGGCTGGCATTGACGAAGGTGCCACCCTGCTTGTTGGCGGTGCGGGCAAGCCCGACGACACTAACGAGGGATACTTCGTCAAACCGACCATCTTTGCCGATGTGAACAACAATATGCGCATCGCACGCGAGGAAATCTTTGGCCCGGTGGTCTCGATGATCCCGTTCGACACCGAAGAAGAAGCCATCGAGATCGCCAATGACACGCCATACGGTTTGGCCGCCTATATCCAGACCCCGGATGCCAAAAAGGCCGACCGCGTCGCCCGCCAACTGCGTGCCGGTATGGTGTTGCTGAATGGCTCCGCCCCAATGGCGGGCAGTCCGTTTGGCGGTTACAAGCAATCAGGCAACGGCCGCGAAGGCGGTCTGTTTGGCCTTGAAGACTTCATGGAAATCAAGATGATCCATAAGCTTTAAAATCGCCTACCTCTTTGCCGGGCGCTGACTGGCTGATGGCGCCCGGCCCTGCTTCCATCGGAAATGCTTCAAATACCTCCCGCGAACGACACTATCCGAATGGGCGCGTCCCCATGAATTTGGATAGTTTACCCTTTCCATTCAGACACGTAAGAATTGTCGGGACGTTGAGGAAAGGGACACAAATGATCAAAAAATTCGTCATTCTTGCGACTGCTGCCCTGCTTGCAGGATGTGTAACGGCTACCAGTGCATTTAACGAGCAAAACAAAATTGGCACGATCTATTCAGGGAAAGTGAGCGTCCCGCAAGGCCAAGTTCTTTTGCCACCAGGCGATTGGAAGGTTGTCGGAAAATCAATATCAAAAAACAACTCAGGTCAGCCATTTGGTGAGGTTGTTTTGGCCAAAATTGATGCTGACAAAAATCTGGATGGCCTCGTAATGTTTGCCACCGCACTTGAGACGTCGATGCGGTATTATTTCTATGCGACCGACTATTGTGATCCTGATCAGAGCACACTCTATTATGAGCAGTCGGCCAATCAGGAAGGCGGAAATCAAAAGTGCTTTATTATTGAAGATTGGTCGCTGCATGTCGGGGCGAACGCAAATGAACGCGTCAAACAGGCTGAGGCCTATTTCCGTGGAAACAACATAAAGAAACCCGAAACTATGGTGTTTTCCAACTATCGCTTTTCCCGCCGCAACAAGCTGCTAACCGTGCAGTACGGCTTTAATTACCGCCAACCCACCGACGAGGTAATCCCAGGTTACATCCCGGAAGAAAAGTTTTCTTATGATCGCCCGTTTGGTACGGAACTCTGGAAAACCAACCTTGAAACCATCATTGCTTGGACCAAGGAACATGAAGAACCGATTGCTGACACCTTCTTGAACTAAGTGCTCAGGGATCACAAATCGGTCCTGACACAGGCCCCGGCTGGTTCCGGGGCCTTTTCTTTTTGGGGCTCACAACGGCAACAGGTCTGGCGTCATGAATTCGTTATGACATAGGGCTGGTAATGATCGGTTTGGGCATTATAATCCCATCGTTAATCGATAAATTCAGCAGTCCGGTCAACGGATTGCGATTGGATTGGGAGACCTCCTATGAATGCAATGTCCTTTTCTGATATGGGGCTTGCCGCCTTGAAGCAGCGACAGTATGACGCCGCAATCAACATGCTGCGCCAGGCACTTGGCGAAGATATGGATAACCTTGATGCCCGTTTCGGGCTGGCGCGTGCGCTTCATGAAAAAGGTTCGATCATCGAAGCAATCGGTGAGTATCGCACGGTGCTGCAATCTGATGGGGGTCATGAAGACTGCCTGCATCACATTGCACGCGCATTGCTTGAAAACGGTGACGCACGTAGCGCACTCAACCACATTGATATCGTGCTGCGCGCCAAACCGACCGATCCTGAAATGCTGACCTTGCGCGGGCAGGCATTGATCGCCCTGGAACGCTATGACGCCGCCCTTTCGGCCCTGCAAACTGCCGCCCACCATAATCCGGGATCAGAAAGCATCCACCGGCTGATCGCCACATGCCACCGCGCTAACGAGGATTTTGAAAGCGAACGGCGTGCGGTTGAACAGCTGCTTCGGATCAATCCGTCCTCGCTTGCTGCATCAAACGATTTGGGTGTGATCAATCTGCGTGAAGGCCATCTGATCGCAGCCTTTGAGGCGTTTGAACAAATCCTGTCCCAGGATGCCAACCATCCACAGGCAACGCTTTATCGCGCAATCGCCCTGACCGTTATGGGCGGGATGGATCATGACGCAATCTGGAACCGGGTGATGGAAGTCTGTGACGAGATCAATGATCTTGACGACATCCGGGCGGCCGCCGATCAACTGGCAAAGCTGCCCGACACCGCGCGCAAGGGCACGCCCGAGGCAGAAGCCCTGATCGGCAAAGCAGCCATCGAACAAGTCGATATCTGATACGTTTGCCCTGCCTTCCGGTGCCCGTTTCGTCATTGCTTGCGCATTTTGAATTCCCCTTTGCCGACCGCAAAACAGATCAGGCGGGAACTGCATGCGCTGATCGGCGTTTAATCATATGATGTCCATGCGTTTTCCCCGGATCCGGGTCACGCGACAATCTTTGACCCGAAAGGGGTTTTTGCATCATGGTTCAACGCCTGATCCGCGTTTGGGAATTTCTGACCTATAGCCTGTGGGTATCGCCTTTGCTTTTTGCACTGGGCGGTGCGACCTTTGCGGTTGGCATTATGGCAGCCCCCCAGGATATCCTGCGCGACATGTTTCCCAGCCTGTTGCCCGGGTTCAATGAAATCCAGGCGGTGCGCGGGTTGCTTGAAACCCTGTTGGCTACGCTCGTCACCCTGACGACCTTTGCCCTGTCGATCACGATGGTGGTTCTGACCCTTGCCGCCGGGTCACTTGGACCGCGCATGATCCGCAACTTCATGGGCGATAACAAAACCCAGAACGCGCTGGGCACTTTTGTTGGCAGCATTCTGTTTTTGATCACCTCGCTTATGCTAATGGGTGAAAAACCGGACTCTGCCCCAGTGCCGCATCTGGCCGTGACGGTCGGTATCGCACTGTTTGTCATCAGCGTTTTTGTCCTGATCCTGTTTGTCCACCACCTTGGCCGATCGATCGTTGCCGATGAGGTCATTCAGCGTGTTGGTAAAAACCTTGAAGAAACCATTCAATCGGCCAGCAACACCCTGACCGATCCGATCAAGGCCGCCGAACGCGCCCAGACAACCCTCCCCGACCCACAGGACATCCCCCGCGATCAGGCCATTTGCGTTGCGTCTTCGGGATATGTGCAGGGTGTCGATTATGAAAAAATCTGTGAAATCGCTAAACAGACCGATACGCGTATCTCGCTTGTGATCCGTGCCGGGCAGCACGTGCTGATCGGTGATATCGTCGGACGCATCGTCCCCTTAAACGATGACGTCTCCAAACAGGCACAAGACAATATCGATCAATGCCATGCCGATATTCTTGAGGCAATCATGATCGGATCGCATCGCACGGCCATGCTGGATGTCGAATTTGCCTTACGCCAACTGGTGGAAGTTGCTTTGCGCGCCCTGTCACCGGGCATCAACGACCCGTTCACGGCCATTGCCGCAATCTATCGTCTTGGGGACGCCCTTCCACATGCCATGCAGTTCCGCTATCCGGTTGGCATCTGGCGCGATGATGACGATGAAGTTCGCCTCCATGCCCTGATGTCTGATTTTGGCGGCATGCTTGGGGCGGCCTATGACCAGATCCGCCAGTCTGCGACGGCAAAGCCGGATGTGTTGCTGCCGATGGCTGAAATCCTTGAAAGCCTGATGCGACTGGCCGAGACCGATCATCAACGCGAAGTGCTGCGCACCCATGCCCGCATGATCGCCAATGCCGCCGAACGCGACATCCCCGAAGAAAACGACCGTAAAACCGTCGTTCGTGCCGCCACGCGGGTTTTGCATCATCAGAAACCGGTCAAAATTTCTGCGTCCGAAGACGACGCATAACAAAAGCAACCGAAATCATCAGACAAAAGAAAAGGGCCCCGTTTGGGGCCCTTTTAATTCATCAGACTTTTTGGCGGGTGATCGCTTAGCCAGCGATATGTGCCTCGATCGCGGCCAGTGCGGCATCCGCCTGCGCAGGATCAGAACCGCCGCCCTGTGCCATATCCGGACGGCCACCGCCGCCCTTGCCACCGAGCTTTTCAACACCGATGCGCACAAGATCGACGGCGCTGTATTTATCCGTCAGGTCCGCGGTCAGGCCGACAACGATGGAGGCCTTGCCACCGTCACCCGACACAAGGGCAACGATGCCTGAACCCATCTGATCGCGGAGTTCGTCGACCATGCCTTTGAGTTCCTTGGCCGGAATGCCGTCAAGCGACCGCAGCGCCATTTTGACGCCATTGACGTCCTTGAACGCATCGCCACCAGAAGCCGCACCCGAACCAGCCGTTGCCAGCTTCTTGCGCAGGTCGGAAACTTCGCGTTCCAGACGACGACGTTCTTCCTGCAGCGCCTTGACGCGGGCCGGGACGTCTTCGGGAACGGCCTTAAGATCAGCCGCAACCGTGGTCAGAACGTTTTCACGCGCCGACATGTATTTGGCGGCATCGGCCCCGGTCAGGGCCTCGATACGGCGGACACCGCTTGAAACTGCGCCCTCGGACACGATCTTGAACATGCCGATATCACCGGTGCGCTTCACATGCGTACCGCCGCAAAGCTCAAGCGAATAGGCATGTTCATTGGCAACCGGCAGGCCCATCGACACAACGCGGACTTCATCGCCGTATTTTTCGCCAAACAGCGCCATCGCGCCCAGTTCAATCGCCTCGTCCGGGGTCATCAGACGGGTGGTGACTTCACTGTTTTCGCGGATCAGGCTGTTGACATCGGCTTCGATTACTGCGGCTTCCTCGGCCGTGACGGCCTTGGGATGCGAGATATCGAAACGCAGACGATCAGCCGCGACCAGGGATCCCTTCTGGGTCACGTGATCACCAAGATGCTTGCGCAAAACCGCATGCAGAAGGTGGGTGGCCGAGTGATTGGCACGCAAGCTTGAACGGCGGGTATGATCGACGCGGAATTCCGCGGCATCGCCCACCTTGACGTCGCCCTCGGTCACCTTGCCGAGATGCACATGCAAGCTTCCCAGCTTTTTCTGGGTGTCGGTGATTTCAATGATCGCACCATGTTCGGTTTTGATCACACCGGCATCGCCCTGCTGACCACCGGACTCACCAAAGAAGGTGGTCTGGTTGGCAAGAACGGCAACTTCGTCGCCCTTCGATGCGGATTTGACTTCGGCACCGTCCTTGATCAGCGCGGTAACCACGCCCTCGGCGGTTTCGGTTTCATACCCCAGGAATTCGGTCGCGCCATCACGGTCATTGATGTCAAACCAGACTTCCTCGGTCGCAGCTTCGCCCGAACCGGACCAGGCAGCACGTGCCTTGGCTTTCTGTTCTTCCATGGCGGTGGTAAAGCCGGCTTCATCGATGCCGATTTTGCGTTCTTTAAGCGCATCAGCCGTCAGATCAAGCGGGAAGCCATAAGTGTCATAAAGCTTGAACGCCACGTCACCCGAAAGGGTCGCACCGGCATCCATACCATCGGTCGCGTCATCAAGCATCTTGAGACCGCGATCCAGCATGGTTTTAAAGCCCTGCTCTTCTAGTTTAAGGGTTTCTTCGATCAGGGCCTGCGCACGGACCAGTTCCGGGAAGGCACCGCCCATCTTGCTTACCAGAGCGGGGACCAGCTTATACATCGTCGGGTCCTGGGTTCCGACCATATGCAGGTGGCGCATCGCGCGGCGCATGATACGGCGCAGAACGTTGCCGCGACCGGCATTGGACGGCAGAACACCATCGGCAATCAGGAAGCTGGTTGAACGCAGATGGTCGGCAACCACGCGGTGCGACACATTATGTGAACCATCCGGATCGGTGTTGGTGGCATCGGCCGATGCTTCGACCAGCGCACGCATCAAATCGATGTCATAGTTGTCGTGCTTGCCCTGAAGCACAGCGGCAATACGTTCGAGACCCATGCCGGTATCGATCGACGGTTTTGGCAGATCAACACGATCACCATTTGCCATCTGTTCGTACTGCATGAAGACGAGGTTCCAGATTTCAATGAAACGGTCGCCGTCTTCTTCCGCACTGCCAGGAGGGCCACCCCAGATGTGATCGCCATGATCAAAGAAGATTTCCGAGCACGGACCACACGGGCCGGTATCGCCCATCGACCAGAAGTTATCCGAGGTCGGGATACGGATGATGCGATCATCAGTCAGACCGGCGATCTTTTTCCAAAGACCATGTGCCTCGTCATCGGTGTGATAGACCGTGACCAGCAGCTTGTCTTTCGGAAGGCCATATTCCTTGGTGATCAGGTTCCAGGCGAATTCAATCGCGTTTTCCTTGAAATAGTCGCCGAACGAAAAGTTGCCGAGCATTTCAAAGAAGGTGTGATGGCGTGCGGTATGACCGACATTTTCAAGGTCGTTATGCTTGCCCCCGGCGCGCACGCATTTCTGCGAGGTCGCGGCACGCGAATAATCGCGGTGTTCCTGGCCGGTGAAAACGTTCTTGAACTGAACCATCCCGGCGTTGGTGAACATCAGGGTAGGGTCATTGCGCGGCACCAGCGGGCTGGACGAAACGACTTCGTGGCCGTTCTTGCGGAAGAACTCCAGAAACGTGGTGCGGATATCGTTGACGGTCTGCATATCTCTCCAACCCGGAAAACGCGGAACAACTGCGCGCGCCATACTGGCGAACGGACTGCCCTATTTAGCGGCTCGGCCCTGCCCTGTCCAGTCAGGCGAAAGGAGTCCGGGGGATTTGCCGCAAGTTTTGCCCAATTCGGCGATTTGGGGCAGGTTAATCGGGCCAAACCCAGCCAAAATTCAGCCGGTTTTCAGCAATAATGTGAATCGATCCCGGTTCATTTCCTTGACAAACCCGGCGGCCTCAAACCCAAGCCCCAGCAACAATTTGCGCGACGCCGAATTTTGCGGATGGGCAAAGGCGGTCAGACACGAAATCGGTGTCTTTCTCCGCCCATAGTCAAGCGCCGCAGTCGCCAGTTCCCGACCAATCCCCTGCCCCCAGGCGTTCGGCGCCAGGTAATAGCCAAGCTCCGGCCCCCAACCGGGATCAAACGGATCAGTATACAGCCCGCCCCATCCAATGATGTCGCCAGACGTGCGCAGCCTTACGACCCATGGTGCAAATCCATCGCGGCGCCGGAACCATTCATGGACCAGTACGCGCTTGCGACACGCCGCAAAGCTTTCATCACACTGGGTGAACCGCATGGCATCACGATCGCCAAGGAAGGCATAAAGGTCGGGGATGTCGACCAATCTGGCCGCCGAAAGGTCGAGGCGGTCTGTTTGAAGACGGTTTGTCTGAAGATGGGCCGTTCGTGGACTAGTCGTTTGCACTGTCCTGGATCGACTTGCCGAGTTTTTCCATATCGCGACCAAATCCTTCGGCGGTTTCGCAGGCACCAAGCGCAAGGCCAAAGCCAATAACCATCAGGACGGCCAGAAGACGTTTTGTCATCGTTTCCATCTTTGCAGGATGCTCCATTCAAGTCCGGATAACAGGCATGTCGCCTGTTTTGTTGTTTATCGCGATATTCTGGCCTCGGGGCATCCGCCTTGCAACCGTTATCGCGCACAAGGGCCGTTTGCCGCACTAAACGCAGAAAAGGACGCCGAAATGGCGTCCTTTCTATAGGCATGTATGCTTCGTGCAGTCTTGCAACTGTCTGGTCATCAGACCGGCGGGCGACGGCCACGCAACGCGTTGACGACGAGCGATACGACAAACAGCACGAGGAAAACAAAGAACAAGATCTTTGCGATCCCGACGAATGTCCCTGCAAGTCCGCCAAAGCCAAGAACGGCGGCGATCAGTGCCAGAACCAAACAGAATATTGCCCAACCTAGCATGGGATTCTCCCACTATTGTTGCTTTAAGATAATGAATAACGATCCGTTACAGATCAGGAAGCGCCGTCCTGGATTGCTTCACCGGCATCTTCGACGTCTTCGCCAAAGCCTTCGGCGGTTTCACAGGCAGCCAGGCCAAGGCCCATACCCGAAATCATCAGAATCGCGAGAAACTTTTTCATTGTATTCGACATGTTCATTCTCCTGGTTGATCGTGTCAAAGCTCACAGGAATTCAAACGGCAACAACTCATAATTGTTCCCGGCATTGTTCTTCCCGGTCAAATTTCCCGGCGCGAACAGCACAACAATCGATTGATTCTAAAGGATATTTCCTCAATCGTGATCATTTTGGGGCACGTCAAGTGAAGGAGATCACGGTGGACCTCCTTCACATCAATACCTGCGAAATCAGGATGCCTTTGCATCAAGCGCCAGATATTCACTGATTTCATCAATGATCTGGCGATGGATCAGGGCGCGGTCCGTGCCAGGGGGATCGGTGCAGATCGGATCGCTACCTTCTTCTTTCAGGATTTCGGCGGCGTTTGGCTGACATTCGTCAAGAAATGTCAGGTGATGTGCAGGCGCAAAATTTGCCGAAGACGCATTCTTGATGCGCGCAACAAGATTGCTGCCAGTCGGACCAAAATCGGCAGCCGCCCATTTTTCTTCTTCGCCAAGGCCAATGAAAAGCACAGGAGATTTCACCGCTGCAAGGCTTTGCTCCGTCGCGGCGAACCCCATGCCCGGTTCAATCGCAATACTACGTGTAATCCGGTCATCCCGGCTGGGAACGTCGAAATCATTGGGCATATGATCAAGATCGACGCCTCCTTTGCGCAAAAAGTCGCAATCCTGTGCGGCATCGCCAAATCGGTCGCAATATTGCGCAAAAAGCGTTTGATCAAACCTTACCCCGATAAGGTTTAGGACCGTCGTTCCGCCCAAAGAGAAGCCAATTGCAGAGATATTTTGGCGATCAATGAAGGGGGCAAAGGACGGATTTGACAAAACCTGATCAAGGGTCGCCTGAATATCAGCCGCGCGTTCGCCAATAAATGGTGTCCGGCGGGGTGAAGAGTCCCCTGATGTCGTACCGGGATGGTTTAGCGCAACAACAATTGCCCCGCGCAAGGCCAGTTGCGAAGACAACCAGCCAAGTCCATCCATATTCCCGCCCGAGCCATGTGACAGAAGGACCAGCGGGTGCCTGCCCGGTTCAATTGCCGCACCGATATAGGCGCTTGTTCCCTTCCAGATGATATTGTTGCCGACAGGTGCCTTATAAATCACGGTGTCTGCGGGATACCAGACTGAGGCCGCGACTGGCATGGAACGATGGGCAGCGCGCACATCAAAACGATCATACCCGGCATAATCGGTTTGCTGTTCCGCCAGTACAGGCGATGTTTTCAGGCCTGCGAACAGACACAGGGCAAAGGCGAGATATATCGGTTTCATCACAAGGATCCTTGTCCTAAGTTGGAGTACAGAAGAAGTTCTGCCCAAAACAGGATGGCCTTGCGTCCTCGAACGGGTTTGTGGACGTCTCAAAACCGGTTTTGATACCCCTTAGGCGGAAAATTGCGATCAGATGCTTGTTCTACCTGTTCCGATGATTGTGGCGCTGGTTTTAGGGTTCTTGTTTGTCCGCGCCCTTGTCGGCCAGAAAACGCCCAAGATGCTGATGGCACTTCTACTGGCTGCCGCCGCGCAAAGTTTTTTGGTCGGGCTTGTTCAATATTACGGCATCGACGGGCTGAGATGGCTTCAGCCGATCACGGCTTCTGCCATTCCGGTCATAGCGTGGATGGCATTTGTTGAGGCAAGCCTTCGCGCCCGTTTACAACGCGGGGACCTGCTGCATTTTTCGATGCCGGCACTTGTCGCGCTCTGTGTCTTCTTTTTGCCTGTCGTGATTGATGCTGTCTTGTGCAGCCTTTTTGTCGGATATGGATTGGCAATTTTGGTGATGCTTCATCGCCAACGGGGTGATTTTGCACATATGCGTCTGACATCGGGACAGATCCCCGCACTGGTCTGGCGTTTTATCGCCATTGCACTGATCATATCAGCCATCAGCGACCTGCTGATATTGCTGGCCAAGATTGACGGGAACGATGAGATTGCCGGTGTAGTTCTCAGCGTCACCTCGTCAATCGCGCTACTGACAATTGGCTTTCTCAGCCTGTCGCCAGACATTGCGATTGATGTCGCATTGAAGGACCCGGTCGATGATAGCCAGGCCGCACTGAGTTCTGAGCAATGTCGGGCCATCATGAACGAACTCAACGCGTTACAGACACAGGAACGGTTGTATCTTGATCCGGATCTGACCCTTGCCCGAATTTCCCGACGCATGGGACGTCCGCTCAAACAGATTTCAATGGCGATCAACACCACGACCGGTGAAAACGTGTCGCGCTATATCAATAAATACCGGATTGAGCATGCCTGCCGCATGCTTGACGCGGGGGAAAATGTGACCAACACGATGCTTGAAAGCGGCTTTAACACCAAATCCAACTTCAATCGTGAATTCCTGCGGATTACAGGCAAAACGCCAAGCCAATGGCAACAACAAGGCTCCACCTAGCCCCCTCAGCCGGCAAAGACAACCTGGCAGCGTGAGCAGTAAAGAAAAAGGCGGCACCCATTGTGGCGCCGCCTTTTGCAATCAGTTGGAATGATCAATCAGATCAATCGTCGTTGACCGGTTCGTCTTCGCTCATATTGGTCATGGCTTCGGCGATCAGACCGGCACTCTCGCGAATGCTGTTTTCGATCTCCTTGGTCATTTCCGGATTCTCGCGCAGGAAGCTCTTGGCGTTCTCGCGGCCCTGACCGATACGGGTCGAGTTGTAGGAGAACCAGGAACCGGATTTCTCGACGATACCGGCCTTGACGCCAAGATCAAGGATTTCACCCATCTTGGAAATGCCTTCGCCATACATGATGTCGAATTCAACCTGCTTGAACGGCGGGGCCATCTTGTTTTTGACGACCTTCACACGCGTCTGGTTACCAACGACTTCGTCGCGGTCCTTGATCTGACCGATACGACGGATATCAAGGCGGACAGAGGCATAGAATTTAAGCGCGTTACCACCGGTTGTGGTTTCCGGGCTGCCGAACATCACACCAATCTTCATACGGATCTGGTTGATGAAGATGACCATGCAGTTCGAACGCGAAACAGAACTGGTCAGTTTACGCAGTGCTTGGCTCATCAGGCGGGCCTGCAGACCAACGTGCGTATCGCCCATCTCACCTTCAAGTTCGGCGCGCGGGACAAGGGCAGCAACCGAATCGACGACCAGAACATCAATCGCGCCAGAACGCACCAGCGTGTCAGCGATTTCAAGGGCCTGTTCACCGGCATCGGGCTGGGAAATCAGGAGTTCGTCGGTATTCACACCAAGCTTGCGGGCATATCCCGGGTCAAGCGCGTGTTCGGCATCGACAAACGCACAGGTCCCGCCAAGCTTCTGGGCTTCGGCAACCGTGTGCAACGCCAGCGTGGTTTTACCCGAACTTTCCGGACCATAGATTTCGACGATACGGCCACGCGGCAGACCGCCAATGCCCAGTCCGATATCAAGACCGAGCGAACCGGTTGAAATAGCTGAGATATCAACGGCGCTTTCCCGCTGACCCAGCTTCATAATCGAACCTTTGCCAAATGCCCGTTCGATCTGCCCAAGGGCGGCTTCGAGTGCCTTCTGCTTATCCATAGTATCCTTATCCACCAAATGCAGCGCGGTCTGAATCATTGCTCGAACTCTCTTATTCCACAGGGCCGGGTTGGATGCAACGCAGGCGGTTCCCCGGACCTATAATGCGGAACGCCACCGCTAGACTGTTTTGCCTGTTGCCGCAGCCTGCCACTGCGTTCTTATCGACAAAACAACTGAGAACATAATGCGAACATTCTCACAAAAATTCGGATGTTGCAAGTTTGTTCTCATGGCTTCGATTAGAACTTTCAGAGAACAGATGCTTCAACCGCCCGCCCAACAACAGCGGGGCGTGGGGTCAGTGACGGTTTGGCAATACGATCAGGTGGTGATTTTAAGATGTTCGTGCTTAGGCGCATGTCCATCGTGATCATCGCCATGATGATGGCTTTCGACATGCAATTCACCCGGCACGGTGTAAAGCTGCCCGTGGCGCACGCCCGGCTGTGCCAGAACCTTGTCGGCAAAGGCGCGGATTTCAGAAAGCCGCCCGCGCAGTGTCACACTTTCAAGGCAGGTATCATGATCAATATGGAAGTGCACCGTGGAAACCGTCAGATTGTGATGTTCGTGCTGAGTGCTCATCAGGCGTGATGCCAGCATGCGTTCCTCGTGATCATAGACATAGTTCAGAACCGCAATCCCGACCCCGTCGGCATTGTCTTCAAGCTTGGTGTTCTGAAGCTTTTCACGGATCAGATCGCGAAATCCCTCTGACCGGTTGGTATAGCCGCGGTGATCAAGAAACGCGTCAAACGCCTCCATCAGATCGTCTTCAATCGATACGGTCACGCGGGTCATTTTGACTACCTCTCACAATCAACGGCTTGACGAGTATGATCTTTTTTGAAAAGTTCATACCCGCACATGGTTCTTCCATAAAAACAATTTCCCAAAGGAACGCAAATGTTTCAACCAAAGTTCGCAGCAAGCATGGTGATTGGTGCCGCAACGCTTCTGATCGGTCTGTCGGCAAACGCGCATGAATTCATCGCAAGCCAATCGCCTGAGACGGCGAAGCCGGGCGAGAATGCGACACTTATCCTTGATTCGACCCATCAGTTTGGCCTTCCGGAAGAAGCAGAAGGCGTAAATGATGTGCGCGCCACGCTGATCACCGCCAATGGCACGAACGACATTGCGATTTCCCAAAATGACACCGCGCCCAATCTGATCGGCACGTTTGAAGTGCCCGATACGGCGGCTTGGATTTCCGGCCATCGTCTGGGTGTTGTCTGGTCGCAAACCCCCGATGGCTGGCAGGCCGGCGGTGCCGATGAACATCCCGATGCCATCGCATCGACCCGCTATGAAAAGTTTGCCAAGCTTCTGGTGGGTGTCGAAGGCTCAGCCGATTTTGTTACCAAACCACTTGGTGATGCACTTGAAATCGTGCCGCTCAGCGATCCGCGTGACACCAAGGTCGGCGAGGATGCCGAGTTCCAGATCCTTTTGAACGGTCACCCGTTGACGACATCGGTTCTGGCAACCTATGCCGGATTTACCGAAACACCGTCCTCCTGGGCCTATGCGACAGAGACACTGAGCACCGAGGCCGGCAGTGGCATTGCCAAGATCCGGGTTTCGGCCCCCGGTTTGTGGATTGTGCGTATCGCGGCCGATATGCCCGATGCCGAGGAAGGCGTTGGCAACCACAACATCCGCGCGACGCTATCATTCGCCGTAGATAAATGATGATGGCACGGACCGGCTTTTATCGCCTTTTGGTTCTGATGGCCCTGCTGATTGCGGGGCCATTGGCCGTCCCTGCCCCCGCCCATGCCCATGGTGCTGGTTGGCAGGTCGAAGATAGTGCCAATACAAAGACCTATGGTTTTCGATATACCGACGGATCCCCGATGGCCTTTGCCGAGGTGGTTGTCACAACCAAGGACGGCAAGGTCTGGCAAAAGGCGCGCACGGACCGGGTCGGTCAGTTCTCCCTTGGGCTTGGCGGCACACCAGCACCAGATGCGCCAAGTGAACTCCACATCAAGGTGGCCGATGGCATGGGGCATGTTGTGCAATTGGCCTATCAGCCGACGAACACCGCCAACGCCACAGTCACACCGGGGGGCGGCCAGACGGCAACTGCGTCGTCGACAACGGCCATCCAAGGCACGCCCGCGCTGTTTGATTTGCCGATTTGGGCAAGCATCCTGTTTGGCTGCAGCATCCTCGCGAACCTGTTTGGCGGGCTTATGCTTTGGCAGCGTCGCCAGATGGCTCGAAAACAGTCGAACTGATCAGGGCATGAACAGCAAGGTCACACCGCCAAAGGCAAGGCAGGTTCCGATTACCGCCTGAATGCCAACCGGCTTGCGCAGGATCAGGCCTTCATAAACGATCAGAATAACCGGCGGCAGCGCCATCAGGGTTGAGGCAATCCCGACATTGGCGTTTTGAACCGCCAGCATTGAAAGCCACACACCGATTGCGGGCCCGATAAGCGCGCCCAGCAACAGCCATTTGCCAACATCCGGCGCGATACAGGCCGTAACAGTCCGCCGCACCCGGCCAAGGATGATCGCCAATCCCCACATGGCGATCACGGCGACCAGTGTTCTGATCCAGGTGGCGGAAAGTGCTGAATAGCCATCAATCAGGGCATATTTCGCCGTGATCAGATTTGCGACCTGACCGACCGCGCCGCCAAAACCAAACAGAATGCCAATGGCATAATTGCGTCCCTCAAGCCCGATCGGGCGGCCCTTTTTGCCAAGAATGACAATCAACACCCCCCCCACCCCACAGGCGATCCCGGTGATTTCAATCGGGCGCAGCGTTTCATCAAACAGGACCCAGGCCAGAACCGCGCCCATGATCGGAACGGTCGACATCAACAACATCGAAAGCCGCGCACCGATCAGAACAAAAGCCTGAAATAGCATGGCATCGCCAATCACCAGGCCCAAAACCGATGAAAGCGACAACCAGCCAAGCTGTTCCCACGTCACGGCATTCGGCCATGGCTGGCCCTGAAGGATCCAATGCAAAATGGTCAGACAAAAAATCGAACAGGCCAGACGCCCGCGATTAACCGTCTGCGCCCCCGCCTTCCCGCCGATATTGGAAAAGATCATGCTGGAACTCGCCCAACAGAGCGCAGCAGTAAAGGCAGCAGCCTCGCCAAAAAGGGAAATCATGGGGGCGCGTTTCCGAAAGGGTTTGGTTATTCAACCGTGATGCCGGTTGTGTTGGCGGGTCGTAGTGGGGCAACCCTGCCTGTCATAAACCGTAAATATTCGGACGTTGGCAATTGCTTTTATTGCATGACGGTTTGACGGCTCACGCGCCGACGCCAGATGGACAGCTTCGATAGATTTTGGGCTCGCGAGGTCGGTTGATCAGGACTTGGTTTCCGGGCCTGTCAAATCAAGAGCCGCGCGGAAGATATCGGTGCCGCGATTGAATTGCGGCAACAGGGCTTCGTATTCCTTGCGCAGCCAGCTATAGGTCGTAAGGGTTTCCAGTTCGATGGTGCGATAGCCTTCCGGCACGCCTTCGGTCTGTTTAAGCGAGAAATCGTCAATCAACAGGCCATCTAGCCTCCCAAGATTGAGCATGCGCAACATCATCCCGGCACCCCCGGGTACGGTGACGATATCAGCAAGACCGAGCAGTTCCTGTTTGCCGTGGTCGTCGCCCAGCCAAACGCCGATTTCCTTGTTTTTTAGATCATTGAGTGATTTCACGGTGTCGTCAGCCGTGATCAAAAGGCTTTTGGGACGTCCAACAACCACCGCCCCGGAAACAAGCGGCACACCAGCCGATTGTCGAATGGTTTCGCCGCTGGCAAAGACACCATCGATTTCGCCCCGTTTAAGAGAGACAGCGGTGCGTTTGTTTGGCAACCAGACCGGCTGCACACATAACCCGGCCTCTGCCATCGCGGCACGGTACCGCTCGGCAGAGCGAACATGATCGGCCATTTCCGGCAAGGCGATCTTGAGACAGACTTCTTCGTCTGCCTTTGCCGAGGGCAGCAATTCAAATGACAGGAAAAGTGCTGCCAGAAAAATGACAGCGAACATACACGACCGAACGATCGCATTGGGCTTGCGAAGCGCCATAGTATCACCCCCAAGGCAACATCTTCCCGGTGATAGCGGGACATGTTGCGAGCCTACCTGATCTGCCCGCCGTCATTGATTGCGGTCGGGTCATTTTCATTGTTCTTTGGTTTCGGCTTTTGCCGTTAGGGAAAACTATACGTGCAATCCAAAAGCGCGTGCAAGCACCTGTTTGCCAATCGTCTAAGGCAAACGTATAGGTCGCAGTGCAGCATTACGCGCCAGAATCAGAGCCAAGCTGACGGGGCGCCAAAGCCGTTTTGATCGCGCATTGCAAACACACAACTGTAAAGGCGGGAGCGCCTTTGGCCCACATGTGATGCGGCTCAGGAGGGGTCCTTGCGCAAGGCCGCTATCTTTTCCCGGAAGCGGACGGTGCCATTATCAAATTTCGCCATCTGTTCGGCATGTTCGGCCCGAAGGAAGCTATAGACGGCGAGATTGGCAACAGGGATCGCAACGAACCCTTCCGGCGCACCACCCTGGCTGCGCAATGAATAGTCATTGAGCAAAATGCCATCCAGACGCCCTTTCACAAGCATCTCCATCATCAACTCCGGTCCACCGGCGACGGGCACAACATGTTCATAATGTTCAAGAAGCTTTTCTGACCAGCCTGTTCCCAACCAGACACCGATCTGCTCGGACGTAAGCTCTGACAGGGTTTTGGGCCCATCCTTTTTAACGACAAACATACCATCGGGTTTCCCCAAAATGACACTGCCGCGGATCACAGGCGTTTCGGTCGTCTTCCCGTATGTTTCAAGCATGGCAAAGACGCCATCAATCTGTTCATGGCGCATTGCCATGAACGTTCGCGCATGGGGCATCAAAACAGGTTCGACACAAAGACCGGCATCATTCATTGCCGCCTGATAAATATCGTGTCCGGTATCGCCAATTGTGGCTTCGGGGATGGCAATGCGCAGGCATGGTTGCTTTGCCTTTGCACCGGGCAACAATTCAAATGACAGGAAAAGTACTGCCAGAAAAATGATAGCAAACATGCACGACCGAACGATCGCATTGGGCTTGCGAAGCGCCATAATATCACCCCCAAAGCAACATCTTCCCAGTGATAGCGGGACATGTTGAAAGCCTACCTGATCTGCCCGCCGTCATTGTTCGCGGTCGGGTCATTTTCATTGCTCTTTGGTTTCGGCTTTTGCCGTTAGGGAAAACTATAAGTGCAATCCAAAATCAAGCGCAAGCGCCTGTTTGCCAATCGTCCAAGGCAAACGTATAAGTCGCAGTGCAGCAACAAATGGCGGTCAGGAAGGTTTTTTGGCCCAGGCAACTATTCTTTCCTGATATTTGGCCGTGCCTGAGTCAAACATAGTGATAAGCTCAGCATGCTCTGCGCGAAGCCAACTGTAAACCGCAAGCTTTTTCACGGGAATAGACACGAAACCGTTTGGCACACCACCCCGGAGATCAAGAGAAAAAGCATTCACTAGCATGCCATCAAGACGCCCTGTAACAAGCATCTTTTTCATCATTTCAGGCCCCCCCGGCACGCGAACAACGTGGTCATAGCGTTCAAGAAGTTTTTCCGACCATGACGCCCCGAGCCAAACACCGATCTCTTCGATGGTCAGTTCGGACACTGCTTTGGGTCCGTCGCGTTTGACAACCAATACACCATCGGGGTTGCCGACAAGGACGTTGCCACGCACAACCGGTGTACCGACGCTTTGTTCGAATTCTTCAAGCATCGCAAATACGCCGTCGACCTGATTGTAGCGTAAGGCCATGAATGCGCGCGCGTTCGGCATTCGTACTGGATCAACACACAGGCCGACATCGTCCATAACCGCGCGATAAACGTCCGGCCCGACCGGGCCAATGGCCGTTTCGGGCAGTGCAATACGAAGGCATGGCTGCTGTGCCTTCGCGCTTGGAAACAGGGTAAAGGAAAGGAAAAGAGCTGCAATACAAATCGTTGCAAGCACACAGGACCTGACGTACCTGTGAAATTGAAAACGCACCATTTCAGACTCCCACGGCACCGAACGGTTGTTGAGTGACCGTATCCCGGGAAATTCTCCTTGCAGTTGGCCTACAAGTGTAATTTTTTCGGAGCGTTATGGCCCACTGCTGCAGACGATATCTTCAAACCTGCCAATTGGCTAGGACAAGTTATTTGTTTTCTGTAGTTTCAATTCGGAGGCGCCGCCTTATCGCAACATGATATCGTAATACCAAGTTTTGCCAGAAAGGCGCGCGTGGCGCGGTCAAATTGCGGTTTGATATCGGCAAACTCGGCTTTCAGCCAGCTATGCACATCAAAATGATCAACCTCAATCGCCTTGTATCCTTCGGGCACACCGCCCGCAAGACCAAGCGAATAAGCATCCGCCAGCATGGCATCAATGCGCCCTTCGGCCAGCATTTCCTTTAACATCGCCGTACCGCGCGGTACCCTGATCACGTTGGCGTATTGCTCAACAAGCTTGGTGCACCAGGTCGCGCCAAGCGGTACGCCAAGGACCTCTGTGGTGAGATCTGAAATACCATTGACGGGACCGTCGCGCACAACAAGATATCCAGCCAATCGACCAAGCAGCACATCACCGGAAATCAATGGCACACTAACAAGTTCCGGCAGATCTTCACGCGATGCAAAAACCCCTTCAAGTTGCCCGGAATTCAGTGCTGCCACCGCACGTGTTTGCGGCATGGCTTCGGGATGAACGCACAGGCCAACGTCTGCCATCGCCTTGCGATAGAGCTCGATTTTTTGCTGATCCACGTAGATTTCCGGCATTGCAATACGAATACATTTCTCATCTGCACTGGCAGCGGGCAAAAGCCGGAAAGAAAGCAATAGGGCAATGAAACATATCACTGCAAAAACACAGTTTCGGGCAAACCTGTGGCTTGAATAGCGGGCCATACATACTCCCAAGAGGCTTTGGTCTATTTTCTTTTTTGTTCGCCGAGGTTCCGCAATTTTGGAATGCTCTGGAACTTGTTTGTTCTGGCGTTTGCACCGCAACAGACCAAACGATACGTCTTATTGTATGATGTGACCAGCGCCGAATGCGCATATCCTTCATAGCATCGATACATCTTGTCCCGAGTGCGACATGCTGCACCCCCCGATGTTTTGGAATTACAAGCATTCCGCGCTTGACCGATGAAAAAATGGCGCGCACCATCTGCGCGCGGCTGGCCCGAAAATCGGGAAAGCAGCGCCACCAAGCCACCAAAGTTTTTAACCGTGCCGCCCTGCATCCCCCTTGGATGCACGACGCCCCATATTCCGGACACCCTCTATGAAACCAGGGGATATCGCCCGCTACCTGTTCCTTGCCATCGTGTGGGGACTGTCATTCCTCGTTGTTGTTAAAATTGTCGAGGCTTTTGGCTGGGTCGGTGCCGTCACCTTCCGCGCCCTGATTGCCGCCGGATCGCTTTACTTTCTTGCCCGACTGTTTCGCCGCAAACTTGATTTTTCTGCTGGTTGGCGCCCCTTTGCCATTGTCGGTGCCACCACGGTTGCCGTGCAACTGATCGGCCTTTCCTATGCTGCACCGCGGATCGGGACTGCGATGGCCGCCATTTTTGTCGCAGCCATTCCATTGTTTTCCATGATCATCAGCCAACTCTGGGGCCTTGAACGCACGACGAGACAGGGCTTTGCCGGCTTGGTGCTTGGCATCAGTGGCATTGTGTTGCTGGTCGGGTTCCCCGCCGTCCCGGTCACGTTCGAATTTGCTCTTGGCTGTGTGGCATCAATCCTTGCCGCCCTGTGTGCGGCCTTTGGCAGCAATTATGCCAGCCGTCATCTGCGCAACAGTGGCAACTGGGAAACCACCATCGGCGCGTTTCTGTTTGGCGGATTGATGACCTTTCCGCTGATCTTTGCCGTGCCATTGGAACGCACACCGGTTGCCATGGATTACCTGTATCTGGTCATTGCCGCAGTTTTGATGAGTGTGTGCACCTATATCGCCTATTTCCGACTGGTCGCCTCCATTGGGCCGACCCGCGCGATCAGTGTTGAGTTTCTGGTCACCGTGATTGCCGTCTTTATCGGAGCGACAGTTTTGGGTGAAAAACTTTCCGCCATGCAGTTCATTGGCGGGGTCACAATCATGGTGGGCTGCGCGTTGGTGTTAAACCTTGTGCCTGCGTGGATGCGTCCGCGTCCGAGCGTCCCTGAAATTCCGTAAGCCACGCGCACCACATCCGCCAAGGAACAAGCTGGCCTGTGAGAAGTTAGACTAGATAGTCCTCTCTGATCACGGAAAGCAGCGCATGCCCTTTGACCTTGGCCAGCAGTCGCTCGGCATAATTGTGATGACCTTTGCGGTCTGCACACTGATTATCGGTTTTGCCGGGACCCGACTTGCAGGGATTGCCATCAAACTGGCCGAGCGCACCGGCATGGGGCAAATCATTGCAGGCGCACTGTTTGTCGGCATGTCGACCAGCCTGCCGGGCAGTGTCCTGTCGGTGACGACCGCATGGCAGGGCCATACCGACCTTGCGATTGGCAACGCCCTTGGCGGGATCGCCGCCCAGACAACCTTTCTGGCAATTGCCGATCTGGTTTATCGCAAGGGCAATCTCGAACATGCCGCCGCAAGTGCTACCGGCCTTGCGCAAACCACCCTTCTTTTAAGCATGCTGTCCGTGCCGCTTCTGGCCTATGCCGGGCCGGAATGGATCATTTTTCATATTCACCCGGCATCGATCCTGCTGTTTATCATTTATGCGTTTGGTCTGAACCTTTTGTCGGAAATCCGCGATGAACCGATGTGGCATCCCAAGAAAACCGACCTGACCGAAGAAGACGCCAAACATGACGAAGCCGACACCCACCCGGAAAGCTCCGTTCGGCTATGGGTTGAATTTCTTGCCTTCGCGCTTCTGACCGCCATTGCCGGTCACGTCATCGGGCAGGCCGGCCTTGCAATCGTTGCGGTTACCGGGATCAGCGAGACCGCCGTCGGCACCTTCCTGACTGCGATTTCAACATCCTTCCCGGAATTTGTTTCGGCCATTGCCGCGGTGCGGATGGGGGCGGTCAATCTGGCAGTTGGCGACATCATCGGCGGCAATGCCTTTGATGTGCTGTTTTTGGCCGCATCCGACTTTGCCTATCGCGAAGGGTCGATTTACGCCGCCTTTACCGATCAGCACATCTTCACCATCGCGCTGGTCATCCTGATGAGCGGCGTGTTGCTGTTAGGCATGCTCAACCGCGAACGCCGTGGCATTGGCAATATCGGCTGGGAAAGCTTCGCGATGCTGGCTCTTTATGGGGGATCCGCGTTCTATTTGGCGGCATAGCAACTAGTCTTTTCGCTATCTAAAGCGATTAAACAAAATCAGTTGCGATGCGCAGGAGCGATGTTGAACTTTTTGACGACATCGTCGTTTCCAAGATGTTTCTTCAGATCATCTTTGCTCTTAAAACTTTTTAATCCATAGAATTTATCAAGCTCCCTAACAACTCCGATAAAATCTATCTTTGTCAAATAGTCCTTAGCATTATCCACTTGCTGGTAGCGCTCTTCATAATCAAAGGCAATTAGCCACATGTAGGCCCTCCACCACGAGTAGGAAAAGTCACACGACTTAACAACCTCATAAGCCTTTCCTTGGCGGGAGAGCATCGTAAAAAAATTAATTAATTCATCAAATTTATATCTCTTATCACGTTCGTGATCTTTGAAATCCTTTTCGGTTGGATGAAAATCAGCAAACCTTGGATTGTTTTCAACAATTTCATCCCAACATCCGTGAGGAAAATTTTTCTGTCTTACTGGTACTAAACGACTAACTAAATATTCGTGATAAGCCGCACTACTTAAACCTGCGCTCATTACAGTCATCGAGTGATCTTTTACAGTCTGGAAGTACTCGCTGCAGTAAGTTTGAAACATATTAAAAACAACATTTTCGTTGGCAGATTTTGCCATCTCACTATTTGCTGTTGCAGTATGTTGCAGTTCTATTCTTGTAGCTCTTAGTTCAATGATTTGAACATAAACTGTGTAAATTACGCCAGCGAAGGCCAATCCAGCGAAAAGCGCATTAACACTTCCAAATGCGTCAGCCAAAGGCTGACTTGTTTTCCCATCAAGAAGAAGTTCCGGATACCATCCAACAACCCAAGCCCCTATCCAAAACCCACAAACAGCAACCGCCGCGACCAATATAATAACAATGGTTGCACGGGTACTTACGCTAAAGCTTTCTGAATCGGTTTTGGATCCTACGGATTCATCAGACACTTTCATCATACACGCCCACTTGATAGCTAGAGCACTTCCTTGACCTTGGTCGCAAGGTCTTTGAGCGAAAACGGCTTGGGCAGGAAGTGCACACCGTTTTCTTCGTCAAGCTCGTCGCGATAGGTATCCTCGGCATAGCCAGAGATGAAGATGACCTTCAGTTCCGGCTTTTTCTCTCGCAGCATGCGGATCAGGGTCGGGCCATCAATGCCGGGCATAACAACGTCCGAAATCACCAGATCTATGACCTTGTCGGTGTTGTTTAGCACCTCAAGCGCGTTGTCGCCGTTATTGGCTTCAAGCACGTCATAGCCCTTGCTGCGAAGGGCGCGCGCGCCAAAGGTCCGCACCGCGTCCTCATCCTCGACCAGCAAGATTGCGCCGGTGCCGGTCAAATCGCGTGACGGGGTTTCTTCAACAACGGCCTGCGTTTCGGCAAGTTCGGCCTCGGATGCCTCATAGCGCGGCAGATAGATGGTAAAGGTCGTGCCTTTGCCCTCTTCGCTATTGACCGCGATAAAGCCGCCGGTCTGTTTGACGATGCCATAGACGGTCGAAAGACCAAGACCCGTCCCCTCGCCGCGTTGCTTGGTCGAGAAGAAGGGCTCGAAAATGCGGGTCAGGTTATCCTTGGGAATGCCGATGCCGGTATCGGTCACCTTGATGCCGATATAATCGCCCGGCGGGATGACCTCGGTGCCGGTTGCGGTCGGCTCGTCGATAATTTCGGTGCTGGTCTGAACCGTAAGCGTCCCGCCCTCGCCCGCCATGGCATCACGCGCATTGACGACAAGATTGATAATCACCTGATCAAGCTGCCCCGGGTCGACCTTGACCAACCCGATGTCGCGACCGTGGCTGACCTTAAGATCGATCTTCTCGCCGATCAGGCGACGCAGAAGGTTGGACATTTCCGCCAGCGCATCGGTGATGTTGATGATTTTCGGCTGCAACGTCTGACGACGCGAGAACGCCAACAGCTGCCGGACAAGATTGGCCGCACGGTTGGCATTCTGTTTGATCTGCATGATGTCGGCAAAGCTGGGATCACCCGGCCCGTGACGCGACAGCAACAGATCACAGAAGCCGATCATCGCGGTCAGAAGGTTATTGAAGTCATGCGCCACCCCGCCGGCAAGCTGACCAACAGCCTGCATTTTCTGGGACTGGGCAAATTGTTCCTCAAGGTTCTTCTGTTCGGTCGTATCAAGGAAGTTCAACAGCAACGCACCGGCTTCGCCCGAACGGCCCGCCACACGTTGCAGATATATCTGGGCGGCAACCCCGCGTGATCCGGCGAGGCGGGCTTCAATCTGCCCCCCTTTGCCCATGCCCATAACGGCCTTGGACAGGTAACGCGCCACTTCGTCACGGTCTTCGGGCACGATCAGTTCCAGGATCGAACGACCAACAACCTTATGATGCATCTGACCGGCCGTATCGATAAAGGCGCGGTTGGCATCCGTTACTGTGCCAGACATATCGGCCAGAACGATCGAAAGCGGGCTTTCATCAAAGAACCAGCGCACCCGACGTTCGGTTTCGGCCAGTGCATGTTCCCATTCGTGGGCCGGCATCGGATCGGGGAAGATCACGGCCTGACTGCGCACAGGCCCGGTGCCTGGCGCATTGATCGAATGGGTGACAAAGCAGCGGATGGGTTCACCACCGGCGACCTTGAATTTGACCTCGCCATTAACACCGTCACCAACGATCAGATCGGCAAGTTCGACCGACCCGTTGTTGAAGTCTTCGGGCTCCCCGCCCAACCAGCTCGCCAGACGGCGGTTGAGGTATAGAATGCGGCCTTCTTCATCCAGCCCACATACCCCGACCGGCAGGCGTTCGATCATCTGATCGGCGTGCTCAAACCCACCCTGTGCCTCGGCAACCGGAAGGTTAGCAACCATTTCACTGGCCTGCGGCCCCGACAGGGCAAATCGTTTCTCGGTCTCTTCGGCTGGCAACAGCAACGAAGATCCGCCATCGGCCATCACAGCGCTGTCGACACCGTCAACAGTCCAGAGCATCTTGCCCGCACGCGCATCGGCCGCGGTGACAGAAATGCGAAGACAGGCACCATTGGCGGCGTTGTTCGTATCAGGCGTGCCATCGGCTTCTTTGTCAGCCTCTTCGCCGTCTTTGGCTTCTTCGGGGGCTTCGTCATCCGCACCCGAGGGGGCGAGATCGGCCTGATACTTTTCAGAACGCGACAGATCGACAAACATCTGCCCGCCCTCACCGCGCATCGCACGGGTGCGCAATTCGGCCAGTTCGTCACTGCCAATCCCAAGGAAGGACAGGCGCGCCTCAAGCGCTGAGAGCATGTCCGATCCGGCTTCAATGCCGAGTTTGGATGAAAAGGCCGGGTTGGCGTAAAGCGTGCGGCCATAGGCATCAATCAGCGCAACCCCGATATCGGATTTGGCAAAGCCCGAAATCAGCGGACCAAGCCCATCATGCCCGCCATTGCGAAGCTTTGCAGACAGCGACAATGACGCAACGGCGACCACCGCAACACCGGTGACCATCGCACCGATGATCCACATCAGACGCGCGTCAAGCCCCGCCTTTGCCAAGACGTCCATCAGGACGAAGACAAACGCAACGAATGCGACACTTACAGCAAGGATAAGCCCCCGAAACAGCACGCGACCGCCTTTAACGACAATAACTTAACAAAATAGTCTATACTTTTAGCTGCTTATCGCCCGACTGGCTACCGGCAAGTTTATCGTCGATAAGACTGCCCGGCAATCACGACAAATAGAACGCAGTTCCCGCAAGATATGCCAAAGGCAGGAACCAAATCCGGCCCTGCCTTTCAAACAATGTTGTCCTCTGAACGCGTCATTGTTGTGATCGCATGACACGCAATAATTATCCGAGTTTCTTGCCGCGCTGACGGAACACGAACGAGATGATCTCGGCAACGGCCTTGTAGTGTTCTGGCGGAATTTCCTGATCGATTTCAACGGTGGCAAACAGGGCGCGCGCAACCGGCGGGTTTTCCATGATCGTGATGTTGTGTTCCTCGGCAACTTCACGAATTTTAAGCGCGACATTGTCCTGGCCCTTGGCGATACATACCGGGGCCCCCATGGTATCGATGTCATATTGCAGGGCGACGGCAAAGTGCGTCGGGTTGGTGATCACCACGTCGGCCTTGGGCACGTTTGACATCATACGCTGCTGGGCGCGTTCCATCCTGATCTGGCGGACCTTTGCCTTGATCTCGGGACTACCCTCGGTCTGTTTGTATTCGTCCTTGATCTCCTGCTTGGACATTTTCATTTTCTGATTGAACTCGTACTTCTGATAGGCAAAGTCGAGCCCGGCAATCACCGCAGTGAGCGAGATCGTCGCAATCAGCAGGATCACAATCATGTCGTAAAGGCGTTCCAGCGTCAGGCCGAGCGACAGCTGGGGATACAGTTCAACGTCCATCAGTTCAGGCACGATCACGAGGCCCAGCACAACGCCAACAAGGATGATCTTGCTGACGTTTTTGACAAACTCGACCATGCTTTTCATCGAAAACAGGTTCTTGAGCCCGGTCAGCGGGTTCAGTTTATCGGGCTTGGGTTCGATCCGTTCCATCGCAACAACGATACCGTTCTGGACAATATGCCCGGCTGCGGCAAAAAACATCAACAGCACAAACGGAATGCCCAGAACCCAAAGCATGCCCAAAATCACGTCTTCAAACAGACCGGGAATGCCCGCCTGGGTGACGTCAAATCGGTGCGGATGCTCAAGGAAACCGACAGCAAGATCACGAACGCTTGCGGCCATGCTCGGCCCGAGCATGGTCATGACAAGACCACCGCCGAACAGGATCATGAAGTTGCCGACTTCCTTGGAAACCGGCACCTGACCTTTCTTTCGCGCGTCCTCAAGCTTTTTACTTGTGGGGTCTTCTGTCTTTTGGCTGTCGTCTTCTTCTGCCATTGGCAAACCCATGCTTGGCAATGCGGGGGAAAATGCTGCCCGTCATTGCCTTACGGACTAAGAAACGCCTCAAGCCCGTTCTCGAAATATGCAAGATAAACCATCATCATGGATGGCAGGGCCAAGGTCAACAAAAGCAGTGCGATCGCGATCTGGACCGGCATCGCGACAAAGAACACCGGCAATTGCGGCATCAGCTTGTTAAGCAGACCCAACGCAATCTGCAAACAGATCGCGACCACCAGAAACGGTGCCGACATCTGCATTGCAATCGCGAAGCTGTCATTCAGCGCCCTTGCAAAAAACTCGCTCATATCACCAACCGGCAAAACACCGCCCGGCGGAAACAGGGTATAGCTTTCAAACACCGCCTGGATCATCAGGTGATCCATCCCGGTGGCAAACAGCAACACCAACCCGACCTGCATCAGGAAATTACCGGTCACAGCACTTTGCGCCCCGGACAACGGATCGGCGGTGAAGGCGTTCGCCATCGATGACAGATAGGCAATAATCGACCCGGCAGTCTGGATTCCGGCCATCATCACCTGGGCGAACAGGGCAAAGAACAATCCCACCGTGACTTCATATCCGATACCCACCAGAAGAGACGGCGCATCAGCGGGCTGTGGCGGGAAAAGCGGCCCGGCCAACGGCGAAATGACAACCGCCACCCAAAAGGCAAACAACAGGCGCGCGCGTGCCGGAACTGAACGCGCCCCGATACCCGGCATAAAGGCAAAGGCCGCCCCCACCCTGGCGAAAGTCATCAGGACGACGTAAACATTCAGCGTAAGAAGTTCTTGAAGATCCATGTCGTCTTCGACTGCCTTACTCATTCACGCTGGCGGGCGGCGGGTTTAACGCTAATTCGGTAGCCCGATAAAGTGGTCAACCATTCGGCCCATAAATTCAACCATCTCGGTCATCATCCATGGCAGCAAAACCAGAAGCGCGATGAAGATCACCAGAATTTTGGGCACGAAGGTCAGTGTCATTTCCTGAATCTGTGTCAGGGCCTGAAACAGGGCGATGATCAGGCCAACCCCAAGCGCAATAAGCATCAACGGCGTGGTGACTTTCAGCAGTGTCCACACCGCGTCATAGGCCACGTCCATGATTTCAGCTTGATCCATCGGGTCTTCCTGTTTCGCCGTCTTGTCATGCGGGCCGCTTCGGGCCTTTATCCTTCATACAGGATTTATCACGGGTTTTGCCATGATTTCCTGACTTATCAAACGCTTCCTTGCGGATTTCCCCAAAAACACAAAAACCGCACGAATGATCGCGCGGTTTTATCAAGGGCGTCTGAAAATGCCGATCAAACCGGCATGTTGAGAATGCTCTGATAGGCTTCAACGGCCTTGTCACGAACCGAGACAACGGTACGCAGGGTAACTTCGGCGGCGGATACCGCAGTCACCACTTCGTGCAGTTCGGCATCACCGGTAATGGCCTTTTGGGTCATCTGTTCGCTGACTTTCATGGTATCGCGGGCATCATATGCCGCCCCCTTGACCATGTCGGCAAAACTTTCCCCCGGATTCACGGACTGGCCCGAACCGGTTACGGTTTCCGTAACGGTGTTGGTCTTGCCAGCGGCCGCATTACGGTAGGCAGAAATAGCATCGTTGAAGCTTGCGACCATGGGTATCAATCCTTAAGCTTGTTCTTGTCCCATTATATCGACTGCCTATTGCAGGATATCAAGGGTCTTGAGCAACATACTGCGCGATGACTGGATCACATTGAGGTTGGCCTCGTATGAACGCTGTGCTTCGCGCATATCCATCATTTCGACCAGCGTTTCAACGTTCGGGGTCTGAACATAGCCCTGATCGTTTGCTGCCGGATGGCTTGGTTCATATCTCATACCAAAATCAGAGCGATCCGGCATCACCTTATTAACCTTGACCATCTCGACGCCGACTTCGCGGTCCATGACGTTTTTGAACGTCAGAAGCTTGCGGCGATAGGGCTCCTGCCCCGGTGCCGTTGCAAGGCTGTCTGCGTTGGCAACGTTTTCAGCCGCAACACGAAGACGGGTACCCTGTGCGCGCATACCGGCAGCCGAGATTTTAAAAGCCTTGTAAAGTTCCATGGTTCTTACTCTCTAACGACAGGTTAAATGCGGCCAAGGGCCGAAATGAACATTGATTTCTGTTTGGCATACAGACGGGTCATGGTCTGATAATCGACCTGGTTTTCGTTCATCTTGACCATCTGTTCTTCAAGGATGACGGCGTTTTTGCCCGGTGCGACTTCATAGTTCTTGCGCACTTCCTCGTCCTTGAAGTTCTGCGGTTTGTTAAGACCCTGACTATGGCCCGGCGTGGTCGCCTGCATCGCAAGGATGAACTGACGGTCGCGGCCAATATTCTTCGGGTCGAATTCCTTAAGATCGTTGGCGCGGTAGTTCGGCGTATCGGAGTTGGCAATATTCTGCGCGATGACTTCCTGACGCTGTGTCAGCCAGTCCATCTTCTCTTTGAGGTTGGCGAACATGCCAAGTTTGCCGATATCCATTTCCTGCTCCTTGTCTGCGCGTCTTGCAGTATTGAGTGCGCGGGTAAAGCCGAAGTTAACATCACGCCCTGATCGGACCCGGATCGTTCGAAGGGCCGTTTTTGCCGCCCCGATAAATCCTGCCAATACAAATGCACGTAGCGTGCCAAACATAAAAACAGCGTTGAATTTGCCCGCATTTCGTTCTAATCGATGCGGGTACTAGACCCCGAGTATGAAACCGGGCATATTGAGCTCATCTGACGAATTATATTTGTCATCTATCTATCGAAACCGGGACATTGCATGCTCTATCTCACACGAAAAGTTGGCGACTCCGTTGTCATTGATGACAATATTGAAGTCACTGTCGTTGAGGTGCGCGGCAAGACCGTAAAGCTCGGCTTCACCTTCCCCGAAGATGTGCAGGTTCTGCGTCGCGAACTTTATGATCGCATTCAGGAAGAAAACCGTTCCGCAGCGGTCAGCGAAGATCTTATTCGCCATCTCGGCACCGTTGGATCATCCGACAAGACCGTGTCCGAGAAAAAGAGCGATTCCAGCGACGATTAGGCACTATGCCTCCGCCCCGCTTATCGCTTAAATCCCCACCCCACTGACATCCCGCATCCAGAACATCTCAGCCCGATGATTATCGACTGTGTCATCTGACGGTCGTTTGCGCGGCTACTCATCGCAGTTGTCGGCGACAACGATTTGTTGACCATCTTGGGTCTATGGTCGACGCTATTGAGGTTGATCGCCGCAGACTGGCAAGGCAAACCGTCCTGAGTTGAAGAACCGAATGAGCGGGAAAAAGCCCACCTATGACATTACCGACACCCCGGCAAGCAGGACGGAAAATCTTGCCGCACCGGGTGCGCATGACCAAAAGGCGGTCGCGCTACGGTATCGGCATGGGAAGGATAATGCCCCGACATTAAGTGCCAAGGGCGAAGGCAGCGTTGCGGAACAGATATTGCAAGTCGCCTTTGCCAACGGCATCAAGGTCCGCAAAGACAGTGACCTGACCGAAATTCTGATGGCTGTGGATGTTGAAAGCGAAATCCCGCTTGAAGCCTTTGCAGCCGTCGCCGAGATTTTGAACTATATATACCGGATAAATCGCATCTATGGCGGTTCGTCGCGCAGCCAGTCCGATCCCGAAGATCAGATCATGGCCACACCAAATAATGACGTAAACGGGGAAGGCCCATCATGAGCCCAGAACAGTACAAGCCCGATCAGTTCAAGAACGACCTGAAGCGCGTCCTGTCATTGATCCGCACTGGACAGCGATACCTTGAAGACGGCAAGGTGGTTGAACTGGCTGCGCTTGAAAGCCGCATTGCCGATCTGTGCGAGAAAGCCCGAACAATGGCCCCGGACCAGCGCCAGGATGTTGCCCCTTTGCTTGCCGCATTGAGCGAGGAACTGGCAGAGTTCGAAACCCGCATGCAGCAGGAATATAGCGACATCCAGCGCCAGCTGCGCGGCATCAGCAACACCGCACAGGCAACCAATGCCTATGCGCAGGCCGCCCGCACGAAATAGGTCCTGGCCACTAAGGTGCTGATTTAAAACCGGCCCTTGAAACAGACCTTTGGGGGCAGCCCATGTGGATGCTGCCTTGCCTGACCTTGCACGGCACGGTAAACAGAAACACGAAGACAGGTGATCGTTTCAAGATCAACCTGCCAACTGAGCGTCACAGGTTGTCGACGGGGAAAACTGCCTGATGGAACTAAGCGCCTATTTCCGGTTTGTGGCCGCCCTGCTTTTTGTGCTGGGGATTATTGGCGTGTTTGCCCTTCTGGCACGACGGTTTGTACCCGGTGCGCGCAACATCAACCGCCGTGGTGTGAAAAGACGCCTGTCCGTTGTTGAAGTCGTCCCGGTCGATACCAAACGCCGTCTGGTTCTGCTCAAACGTGATGACACTGAACATCTTGTCATGCTCGGCCCGAATGGCGACACTGTGATCGAACGTAATATCGGCACACAATTCAGCGAAATCCTTGGCAATCAGAGCCTTGCCGATGAAATCCCCGCATCTTCAGATAGCACGATCACGGCCGACAGCCCAAAAGACACCGATCAGACTGACAGGAATGCGCCTGCATGAACCGTGACACCCCATCACCATCGGCACGCACCCAGGATGTGAAACCGGCCAAAACTGGTTGGCGCGCGCCACGCTGGTTAACGCTTTGCGCAATCTGGTCGCTGATCCCGCTGATCGC
This sequence comes from Thalassospira sp. A40-3, assembly GCF_015871485.1. Classification (NCBI taxonomy): domain Bacteria; kingdom Pseudomonadati; phylum Pseudomonadota; class Alphaproteobacteria; order Rhodospirillales; family Thalassospiraceae; genus Thalassospira; species Thalassospira sp. A40-3. The sequence continues at coordinate 874,095 of NZ_CP065428.1, read as the reverse complement.
CATCATGGCAGGCGGTGACACCGTTCACGCGCAATCATTCAACTTTGATCTTGGCGATGGCCCCGGGGTGACATCATCGGGACGTCTGATCCAGTTGATCGGCCTGATCACGGTTCTGTCCATTGCGCCGGCCATCCTGATGATGGTGACGTCCTTTACCCGTATTATCGTGGTTCTCAGCCTGCTTCGAACCGCCCTTGGCATTCAGCAATCGCCGCCAAACCAGGTTCTGATCAGTCTGGCCATGTTCCTGACCCTGTTTATCATGATGCCGACCTTGGAACGCGTCTGGGACGAGGGGCTGGAGCCGATGATCAATGGCAACATTGATGAATTCGAAGGGTTCGAGCGGTCCGTCAAACCGGTTCATGATTTCATGATGACCCAGGTCCGCGAACGTGATCTTCAGCTGTTCGTTAATCTGGCCGGGATCGAGGAAATCACATCCCCTGATGACATCCCGCTGCGCTCGCTGATCCCGGCCTTCATGATCAGTGAATTGCGCCGTGCGTTTGAGATCGGCTTCTTGCTGTTTATTCCGTTTTTGATCATCGACATGGTTGTCGCCAGTATCCTGATGTCGATGGGGATGATGATGCTGCCGCCGGTCATCATTTCCCTGCCGTTCAAACTGATCTTCTTTGTGATGGTGGATGGCTGGTATCTGATTGCCGGATCACTGGTCGAGAGTTTCGGCGGATAGGCCGACGGGCCAAAAACGTTGCATCCCAGACAACAGAAAAACAGCCTATCTCAGCTTTCGAGGTAATCGCGCAGGCGATAATACCAGATCGCAATCGTCGCATAGGCACGGTGCATGTCATGGGCAATCAACGGGCTGATGTCACTGAACCGCAGGGGCAACGGCGTATCGGGCGCCAACAGGTTATCGGCAATTGCCTTGCCCAGTGACGTCGACAAAGCCACCCCGCGCCCGTTATAGCCAACCGCCATCGTCATATTGTCCAGCGGGCGATGAATATGCGGCAAATGGTCATAAGTCATGGCAAGGCGGCCCGCCCAGCAAAACTCAATCGGAACCGACTTCGTCCAAGGATAATAGGCATGCAGTTCCGAGACGATCCCATTAAATGCCACGCGACTGACGGGATCAGCAAAGGATCCCCGCCCACCGATCATCAGGCGTCCGCCCGGACCAATGCGGAAATAATTACCAATCCGGCGGCTGTCGGAAACGGGCGTTTTGGTTGGTAGCACGGTCGCAAGCTGTTCTTCACTGAGTGGTACTGTTGCCACCTGAAAGCTGTTTACCGGGATCAGACTTCTGCGCAATTTCGGAAATAGGTCGCCGGAATAGGCGTTTGTTGCAACCACCAGATGGTCGCTTGTTATTGATGCCGCGCCATTCTCAATCTCGGCATGCCATTTCCCGGAAATGCTTTTAACGCGCTTTACCGGTGCCGGTGCAAATACCTGACAACCTGCTGCTTGGGCTGCCCGCGTCAGACCGCGAATGTATTTCAACGGATGAAGTTGGCCTGCCCGGTTATCGAGCCATCCACCGACAAGGCGCTGGCATCCTGTAAGGGACTGAATTTCGGCGGTATCGAGCATTTTGACATCCGCCCCGCGCGTCTGCCATTCGCGCATGCGGGTTTCCAACCAGCCAAGGTGATCGCGCTTGACCGAACCCTGTATCCAGCCACTTGGCGTGGCATCACAGTCGATGTCGTTTTCCTTGATCAGGTTGAATGTCGTCTCGGAGGTTTTCCCGGCAAACGCGGTTGAGAATTCGCCATAAAGCCGGTCTATGTTGTCCGGATCGTGTTTAAGCCCCGGGATCACCTGCCCGCCATTGCGCCCGGACGCACCAAAACCCGGCCGGATGGTATCCACAACAATCACCGACGCACCGCCCTTGGCAAGCTGAAGCGCGCAGGACATCCCGGTGAAGCCGCCACCGATAACCAAGACATCGCAGGCGTAGTCGCCTTCGGGCTTTTGTGTTTCGGGGGCGTTATTCGCGGTCGCTTCCCAGACCGATGTCAGATCATCTTGCATTTGGACCTCGGTCACCGGGCGTTGTGGGCCTTGCGGTGGAACCTGAAAATGAATTGGGTTAACGAACTGATTTTAAAACCATAACTCAAATCCAGATGGCATCAATGGATTAGTTTTCCTGTATCCAGCGCCATGGGTAACAACACCATCGCTCCAACCCGACCGGTAAATAAAAAAGCCGCCTGCAGCGCAGGACGGCTTTTGGTCTTCCCTAGACTTGGGCTTTGGCGCCCAACGGATATCCGGTCCTAACCTTGGCGGCGGCCGGATTTGAAAACATCCTGTTCAAGCGGCTTGAGGCCAAAGCTGCCGCGACGCGGACCGGGATTTTCCGCCACGTATTTTTCGGCAACCTTGCGTTCGTCCTCGCTCATACGGGCGTGGATTGCCCCCATTTCGCGCTGCGCCTGACTGCCTTCGGTCGGTGCCGACATTTTCAGCCAGTAATAGGCCAGAATATTGTCCTGTTCGACGCCACTGCCAATCGCATAAAGGCGTCCAAGTGCTGCCTGACCATTTGCCGATCCCTTGCGGGCCGCACGTTCATACCAGGTCGCCGCGCGCACCATATCAACCGGCACACCAAGGCCATGTTCGTACATTACACCGATCAGGTGATAGCCGCCCGGATGGCCAAGCTCGGCCAGATCCATGGCAAGGTCCAGCGCATTGGCGTAATCGGGTTCGCGGTGCGGCACACCGAAAATCTGGATCTGGGTCATCTGATATTTCGCAGATGCATCCCCCTGATTAACCGCATGGCTCAACATCTTCCAGCCACGGTCAAACAGTTTCAGATCCGATGAATGGCAGAAATACATCGCAAGGTTGGCCTGGGCATAGGCATCGCCTTCGCTTGCGGCAAGTTCAAACCAGCTGATGCTTTCGGCGATATTGCGTTCCGCGCCAAGCCCGACACCAAGTGCATAGCCAAGGGCCGATGCGGCCTCGACACTGCCGGCGCGTGCCGCACGCATGTTAAACTCGAACGATTTCGACGGATCGCGACGAACCCCGCGGCCTTCAAGATAAAGGTATGCCAGAACGCTGGCAGCAGACGGGTCATTCAGTTCGCTTGCGCGTTCGAAATAGGAGACAGCCTTTTCGTCGTCCTGCGGCACGCCCCAACCGTTCAGATAGCAAACACCAAGGTTGTAAAGCGCTGCGACAGAGCCGAACTCGATCGCCTCTTCAAACCAGTGCGCCGCCGTTTCGGCATTTTCCTGAACGCCAAGCCCCTTGGCATAGAGATAACCAAGATTATTTGCCGATACCGGACCACCAGCGGCAGCTTCTTCGTTAAACCAGTACGCCGCTTCGCGGTACCATTGCTGACCTTCGCCAAGATCCTCGGCAACGCCGAGTCCCTTGCTGCGCATATAGCCATAGCAAACCGCCGCAAAAGCACGGCTCTGTCTGTGAATTTGGTCAAGGATGCGGCGGGTCGCGGACTCATCACGCGGCATGCCGTCGCCCAGATAATGCTTTTGGGCAAGCGAAAGCTGGGCGAAAATGTCTTTTTCGACATTTGCCTCATCGTAATAGACCATTTTAAGTGCACGATCCATCACAGCACTACACTCTTCACCGCTCAAAAAAATCCAACAGAATCATAGCGCTTACACCCACGTTGGGCGAAAAAGGCGCCACCATATAGTTATTGAACGTTAATTTATAGCACTAAGCTGCGACTTTTCCAACTGGTCTCGATAGGTTGCAAGGAAACCTTGGAACTCTTCTACTTCGTCGACGCGATCGGCAAGCGTCCGGTAATCAATCAACCCTTGGGTTGGCGAAGATGTGATCAGGCTGAAGGCCTCGGCATAGGGGCTTTGGGCCATGACTTCGCCATAGCGTCGCTTGAGCATGTTAAGGGTACGTTCCTGCCCAGCCATTGCCAGGTTGACCGCCCAATTGAGCATGTATCGGCCACGCTCATCAGAGATACCGTTTTCATCGAACGGTTCTTCACCGACCAGACGCTGGAAGGTCTCGGCGGCAGACATGTAATCGCGGGTATTGCGATAATGGTCGATCCGCAACAATTCGGCATTGCGCGAATAGTCGCCTTCAAGCGATGCAATCGCCTCGACACCGCGATCCGTATCAAGCAGGGCACGCGCCCGAAGGTGTCGACGCTGGGTGGCAAGTTCGTCGGAGACGCCGGGCACTTCGGTCTCGTCGATAATGCGGATGGTTTCCTCGGGCTTGCTATCAAGAAGATAAACCAAGGCCAGTCGCGCCCCGACCCGGGCCTTTTCCACCCCGGTCAGACGGAAGTCGACCTGATGTTCAAGGAGTTCCTCGGCGCGTTCAAACAGTTCGACATCAACCATGCGGTCGGCAAGACGGCGAATAAGTTCGTCGCCCTTGTCACCCGCCGGGGTCAGTTCGCGGAACTCGTCATATAGCGCAACCGCCTTGATCGCCGAGATATTATTGATTTCCTCGCCGAGATACAGGTTTTCAAAAGTCTTGTGCATCATGTCGGTCGCCTCGGTCGCCACCGGCATATTCGGGAAGAAGATCGCGACCTGACGCAGGGTATTGAGCCCTTCGCGGAAATCCTTGTTCTCAATCTGCAATTCGCCAATACGTTTGAGCAACGCCATCTCGAACGCGTCACCGCGCCACGCAAAACGCAGTTTCTGAAGTTGTTCGATCGCATCTTCGACCGTCAGGCGTTCAAGCCGCATCAGAAGTTCGGTGCGATCAAAGATCGCGTGCGCACGCGCCTTGCGGTTTTCTCCCTCTGCCACCTGATCCCAGGTCGCGACAGCCTGTTCAAGCTCGCCGGCTTCTTCTTCGAAAATACCCTTGAGGTACTGGATATCCATGATCTTGCTTTCGGAAAGACCCGGGGTCACCAGCATCTTTTCGATCATGTCCATGCCCGCTTCGGGGTTGCCGACGATCAAGGCCTGTTCAGTCGCAATCGGCACCAGACGCGACAGCAATTCAGGCGGGTAGTAATCAAGGATATGAACACTTTCAAGAAGATCGCGCGCACCTTCGTTCGGACGCCCGCGCGCCGCCAGGGTCACCGCCCGCCAAAGCTGCATCTCGGGGATCTTGCGCAGGCGTTCATCTTCAAGCAGGCGTTCGGCTTCTTCATATTCCCGGTTCAGGAACTTGACCGCTGCCTTAAGGGCACGGAACTGCAATCGTTGCGCAATCAGCGGATCATCGTGTTCCATGGCGGAAATCACCGCATCGGCTTCGGGGCCCAATCCGTTCGCCAGATAATACTGGGCCAGATCAAGGCGCGCCTTGTTGCGATGCTCGTCACCGGATTCTGCAATCTTCCGGCGCAGTCCACGGATGGTTTTGTTGTATTGGTCCAGACCACCGCGCCGCCAGTCATCCAGCTCGAAAATAAGACCTTCGCGACCATCACCTGTTTGCGCGCGCACCCCGGTTGCCGAGGCCAGCAAACGTGCACCTTCCGGTGAAATGTTAAGACCATCTTCGGCGGTAACAATCACGGCCTGTCCATCATCACGCCCGGCGACCTGAACACTGTCATTCATCGGGGCAACGACCACGCCCTGAACCGACGGCAGAACTTCAAATTCCGGATAGCGTAGCGCAACCTCGATGCCATAGCCGTTCTGGGTTGTCGTGGTCACGCGCAGGGTATCGCCGACTTCGGGATCATCAATCGGGATAATCGGCCCGACATCCTCAAGGGGCACGATCAGGCGCGCACGGGTCTGTTCGTCCAATTCAATCGACGGCCCCAGCTTTTCAACCGGCTGCATGATGCCTTGCTGCATGGTGATGCGCCAATCACCCGTTTCACTCCGGCCGGTGTAAAGGCCGATGCCCTCGGGGATTGTCATGCGGACAATCGTTGCGTACGGGCTTTCGATCTGTTCGACAACGCCGACGATCTGGGCGGCCTGTTGGCGCACATTATCAAGGTTGAGATTGGCACGTACATCAAACGCCAACCACAAGAACCCGGCGCGCGACCATACCGCCGCCCCGCCCGGCTGGCCAAACGGGAAACCAAGCGTCAGTTCGGTCGCGGTCTGATCAACAGTAACAACAAGATCGCCGATGCTTTGTCGTTCGATCGGTGCCTGCCCATTGGTTCGAACCGTGCTTCCTGCGCTCTGCGCGGCCTGCGCAAGGGCTTCGGGGGAGTTGGGGTCAAGCGCGCCCTCTTCGGACGTTGGCACGCCTGCATCGGGAACCTCTGGCGCCGCATCTTCGTTCTGCGCAGTTGCAGACGGGGTTGCGGGCGCAGGCGGGGCTGGGGTTGTCACCCCGGCCTCTGGTGTGTCTGTCGTGCGGGTTTGCGCGGTGGTGGTTGCCGGGGCACGCTGCACGCCCATGATATCAACCACGACCTTGTTGCCAGACCGGAAATGGCGCAATTGCCGTGCCGGGGTCGTTTCGACAACGACATCCAGCGGATTGGTATCGCCCTGGCGCACACGCACACCTTCGGGCAGGCGTCGTGAAATATCGTTGGCATTGATACGGGCCGGCGCATCAAACGCGATGGTCTGCGCGCCTTGCGCCCCTTCAAGGACGTAATCGGTGCGGTTTGGCCAGTCAAACACCAGCCGATAGAAGGTCGGATGGCGTCCGACCCGCACGTCAAGCTCCGCCAGTTCTGCCGGGTTATCGGCAACCGTTTCAACCGGTGTTGTCGGCGCCGGGGTTATTTCGGGGGTTTGGTTATCCTGTGCGGGACGCGCCGGCGGTGTCGGTACTGCGGGTGCCGGTGCGTCCGGTTTATCTAGGATATCGAGGACGACGTTGCTGCCGACGTTAAATGCGCGCACTTCGTAGTCGTCACTCAGCACAAAGGCGATTGTGCGACCATCAGGATCAAAGAATGCATCGGAAATATAGCGTGAAACCGGCGTCAGAACACCGCGCAACGAAGCCACCAATGGCTGATCGAACCGCACGACCAACTGGTCGCCGATGATCTCGGCGGTGTAATTGACCGGCTCGTTCCATTGCAGAACAATTCGGCCATACCCGTTATGAAGCCCGGAGCGGATGATAACAGGGTCCGCCACCTGGGCTATTGCAGGGCGCATTCCGCTATAAGGCAAAACCATTGCCGTGGTGGTCGCAATTGCAACCGCCAGCAGGATGCGCACGGCAAGTTTCGCCATACTTACGTGCCTCCGATCCCGCTTCCCCCGTGAGGCTCGATTACAATGTCGACCCGGCGCGCCATTGCAAATCGCGCCTCCTCATCCAAGAGTTTGGGAAGCTGGTCGTATCTTGATGCCGCAAATCCGTAAATATTTATGTAATCTGTGTAACCGGATTGCTTTAACTCGTTGGCAACAGCCCCGGCACGGGCCAGCGAAAGTTCCCAGTTCGATGCATATTGCCCACGCCCACTAAGCGGCCTTGGATCAGTATGCCCCTGAACACCGATACGGTTACCGATATTGCGCAACACCCCGCCCAGCACAAACAAGGCCTGTTGCGCCTTGGGTGTCATATCCGAACTACCGGCAACAAACAGAATATCACCCGGCAGGGAAATCACCAGTTTGTCGGCTTCACGCGACATGCGCGCATCGCCAAGGACCGGGTTGTCATCAATCGCGTCGTCAATCACGGCACTGAGATAATCAAGGTTCATTGCCGGTTTGCGATACACACGCGGAATGTTCATGTTCGCCATCGGCTCGTCGGTATCTTCAACCGGCGACGGTTTGATTGATTGCGACAAGGCATCAACGACCTCGTCCCAGCGATCGATCTTGACCTTGGACATGGCAAACAGCATGACAAAGAATGTCAGCAGCAGCGAAATCAGATCCGCCAGACTAAGCATCCAGGGCGGTGGGCCCTTGACCTCTGGCTTGCGTGGTGCGTCTTCGCTCATCCGCCACCTCCCGATGCTTGTGGTCCAAGCGGGATCGGCTGGGAAATGGATGGCTGCGCGCCACCATTTGCCGGCGGGATCATGAATTGTTGAGGCGCGACAGCACCCGTCTGCCCGCCCGAACCACCGCCATTCGCGCCAGAGTCCGGCGTCGTGGAGGTCGGCGTTGCCGCAGGCGTTTCATTTCCATTGCCGTTACGATTGATCGGTTCCGGCGCTTCCTTGGGACCGAAATTCCAGAAAAAGCGGAATGTCACGATGAACGGGTCGGCACCCGGATCAATCCCGACAAAGAAACGGTCTTCGGGTGCGCCGACATCGGTCAGTTCGCGGGCAAATGATCCGGCCTGGGCGATCTGAAGATTGTTTTCAATCTGGATCGTGCCTTTGTCTTCGATCTGGCTGCCCATGACCATTTCCATCTCGTAGGAGGCGTAACCATCGTCATCAGCTAGCACTTCGGCCAGCTGGCGCATGAAATCGGCCTGTCTTTCGCGGACCAGAATGGAATTGGTATCAAACAGCTGATCGACATGCATGATGACCTCCATCAGCTTGCCCGGCTGAATGACTTCAACCCGGACCACTTTGATGGCGGTCTCAAAAAGATGCCCCAGCTTGTCCTGGGTTTCCTGTGCTGATACCGTTGGCCCCTCGATGGAGGTCACGGTCTGCAAACTGGTTGTCGGCGGGAGAATGGCCGCAAATGCCGAGGAAAGGCTTTCCTGCACTTCGCGGGTTTTGACCTCTTCAAAGGTCGAAATGGTATTGAGCAGAATGAAAAAGGCTAGCAGAAGAAGATAGAGCGCCAGAAACAACGCCACTGCCCCGTTTGTAGGGGGGGAAGGTGGTGTCGGTCCATCGTCCTCTATCTCCGCCATGATAACGCCACTTAGTTAAACATCGCGTCGATGTCGGCCTGCGTTACGCCTTTTCCTTCAAGCTGCGGACCGTTCAGCAAAGCCTCTTCGCCTTCCAGTTCTTTTTTCTTCCGCGGGTTGGCGGCAGCATATTTGGCGATTTCATCACCAAATGCCGTCACAAGCCCTTCAACCCGTTCTTCGATGGATTTCAGGGCCTTGATCACCTTGGTGGTGCGCTGGCCGGTGATATCCTGGAAGTTACAGGCTTCGTAGACGCGCATCGTTGCACTGGTCACGATTTCGGCCTGTTCTGGCGGCAAGGTGCTTGCGAATTCTTCAAGCGTGTCCATGGCATCAAGGATTTCGTGCGTCGCCCCGGCGGTCGCATCGACGATGGCATCAAGCTCGTCGGTTGCGTTGGGGATATACTCGGCCTTGATATCGTCCGGACGAAGCGAGGCGATTTCCGATTTCATCTTGCGAATGATGCCGGAAAGCTCATCGAGCTCGCCAAACAAACGTTTCTGATCATCGGTCGGTTTATCGCCCATAAAGCGCGACAACTGATCCATCAGATCGGACAATTGTTCGACCTTCAGGTCATCACCATCAAGGCGAGCCTGAAGATCATTCAACAACTGACGTAGTTCGTCTTTGGTCGCCTTAGACATAGCGGTATCGCGGGACACCTGCCCCGCGCTCCTGATCAGAAATCACCAATGACAGTCTTCATCTTGCCTTTCAACGTCTCTGCGTTGAACGGTTTGACGATATAGTTGGAGACGCCTGCCTTTTTCGCCATGACCACGTTCTCGGTCTTGGCTTCAGCGGTGATCATGATGAAGGGCATATCCTTCAGTTTTGCGTCTGCGCGGACTTCCTTCAGAAGCTGAAGACCGGTCATCGGCTCCATGTTCCAGTCGGAAATCACGAGGCTGAACGGAGCCTCACGCAGTTTGCGAAGCGCCATGCTACCATCGGTCGCTTCTTCAATATTCGTAAAGTTGAGCTGCCGCAGAAGGTTACGGATGATACGCAACATGGTTTTGTAATCATCCACAATCAGGATCGGCATATTCGGATCGACGGCCATTCACAACTCCATCAGCTATCTGATCTCCCACCCTTGCCTACCATACTTCCGCATAGTAACAAGGCCCCTAATAATCGTGATGTACCTATTTAATATTGGTTAATCAAGATGTTTAACCCACGATTAAATTCGCCACCACGTTGTCTTCGCTCAAAAATTCCCCCCCAACGGCCACTCTTTCCCATTCGGGCCGTGCGGTCAATCCTTTGCAGCATTCCGCTATTGAAGCGGTAACATATTGATATCCTGCTTGTAGGCCAGCTCGGACGTCAGCGCGCGCGCACGATCCGGCGTCATTTCTGACAGAACCGCTGCGGTGTTGGCTTCGCGCATGCCCAGTGCGACCTGCAAAAGAATATCCATATCAAGATCGTTCCAGATGCGAGCCGCATCTTTCGGCTTCATTTTTTCATAAACGCTGATCAGCTTTTTGATCCGATCGTCTTCCTGCGCTTCCTTGGTTTCGACCAGACCTTCGATGGCCGATTTAAGGGATTTCATTTCCTCGATCTTGGCATCGATGCGCGCCTCGGCGGCGGCAATCAGGCTTTCGCGTTCGTCAAGGCGCTGCTCCTTGCGGTCCAGCTCGACACGGCGGACAGACAGGTTCTGCAACAGGTCAATTTCTTCCTGGGTGAAAAGGGTCGGGTCACCGCCCAGCATCGGCGGCACGTCAGGGTTACCCGTGACACCGTCAATCGGCTCACCTTCCATGGTCAGTCCTTCCGGGTTATCCAGACCCGGATCGCCATTTTCCGGTGTTGCGGCCTGTTCGGCAGCAGGATCGGGTGCCGGTGCCTGCGCCTGGGCCATCTGCACCACGCTGACACCTTTATTCTCTGCCGTTTCCTGCTTGGCGGAGTCATACGAAAACAGGTTGACCACCCGCATCGAAAGCACCATCACGCCAACCAGAACGACCAACGGCAGAATACGCACACCTGACATTCACACACCCAAGCATGTCGGCACAAAGTGCCCATGCTCCTTCCCGATTGATTTCTGTCCGTTCCAGTGGAACGGGATCCTACCCATTAGATATATAGAAAACTCGTAATCTCAAGACCGACAACAACGCAAATTCGTTGCTTGAAACTTCCTATCGAACCGACCGCAAGGCCGCCAGCAATTCACGTTCTGCCTCGGAACGTCCCGCATCTTCATCCTGATCATAGGGATCGGACACATCCGCCCGACTGCCATATGATCCCCCCGAACGCGCGGGCTCTTCACGGTCATAGCCATCATCGACCGGGCCATTTCCCCCGCGCTCGATCTCGCCGACCATTCTGGCGGCAAGTTCTTCGGCACGGGTTTCAACACCGACGCGATCATGGTCGTCAATTACATCATTGCGGTCTTTGGCCGCCTTCATCCGCCCAAGACCGGCATTGCCAGCCCCGGCCGATTTTCCGCCATCACCGCCAGCAGCGATGCCATCGGCCGCATTTCCAGCGGTACGACGCACGGAATTAACGTCGCGCGCAGCCTTTTCCAGACGGTTGGCAATGCTTTCACCGCGATCGACCATAAAGCTCAGGTCTTCGTTCAGCGCGCCGGCCTTTTCAATATCCTCACGCAGCCGTTCGCCAGACTGCTCCGCCATTTCCTTAAGGGCGGTGATCGACGTTTCGGCGCGCTCATTGGCGGCATTGAAAGCGGTCAGGAAGTTCTGCATGTCTTCGCGGCTACGCCGAAAAGCTGCCAGCTTGCGGTTCAGAATAATCGCATAGACAATCGTTGCCCCCAACAGCACGATCATCACAAGATCCAGATAGAACGCGAAGTCCATCAGCTAGTCTTCCTCGTTTATGCGCGCACGATCACGAACCTGAATGGCAATCCTGTCACCCTTGCGCCCCATCAACCCCTTGAACAACGGCACATCCCCGCAGCGGACCTCGACAGGCGAGGTCGGACCAGTATTAAGAACCAGTCTGTTCCCAACTTCAAGGTTGAGGACATCGCCAAGGGCCATGATCTGTTCATCAAGAACAGCCAATAGATTAACATGGGTCTGCCACAGCTCATTTGCGAGGTGGTTTTCCCAAATGGAGTCACGACCGAATTTTTCCCCCATGAACATCTGAAGCAGAAGTTCACGAACCGGTTCCAGCGTCGCATAAGGGATCAGAAGTTCAAGTCGACCACCACGGTCTTCCATATCGATGCGAAGCTTCGCCACGATGGCGGCGTTGGCATGACGGGCAATGGTGGCAAAACGCGGGTTCGTTTCAAGGCGTTCAAAGCGGAACGTCACCGGGCTTAGCGGGTCAAACGCAGCCGAAAGGTCGCCAAGAACCACGTGGATCATACGTTCCACAAGGTTACGTTCAATCGTGGTGTAGGGACGACCTTCAATACGCATGGCCGCCGTACCGCGACGCCCACCCAACAAAACGTCCACGATGGAATAAATCAGCGCTGAATCGACGGTCAGCAGCCCGTAGTTATCCCATTCCTCTGCCTTGAAAACACCAAGCATGGCCGGCAACGGGATCGAGTTCAGGTAATCACCGAAACGCAGCGACAGGATGTTATCAAGCGAGACTTCGACGTTATCGGATGTGAAGTTACGCAAGGACGTCGACATCATACGCACAAGGCGGTCAAACACGACTTCAAGCATCGGAAGTCGTTCATAGGCCACCATCGACGAGTTGATGATCGCCTGAATACCCGACTGATCGCCTGCACCCGAACCGTCATCAAAGCCGAGAAGGCTGTCAATTTCGTCCTGGTTCAGAACGCGCGCAGATGTACCGCCGCCCATGGCTTCGGCCATATCGTCGCCGCCGCCATCATCGTCGCCGTCATCATCGCCGAGCATGGATTCCCATTCGGCGGCCATATCCTCGCCGCCGTCGTCTCCACCCTCGTCATCGCCGCCTGCCATGGCTTCCCATTCAGCGGCGAGAGCATCATCATCTTCGTCTTCATCAGCCATCAGCGATTGCTTCCTGAATTTGGCACTCGGGCTGCTACAAGATTATTGTACCAGCATTTCCTTGAACAAAACGTCGTTTATTTTCGCAGGCTTGGCCGCGGCACTCACCCGGATCAAAAGTTCTTCGCGCAATCTGAACATCCCTTCGGAGCCGGAAAGATCCTCTGGACGCAGTTCGCGAAGATAGACCTGAAAGTTGTCAACAATGCGCGGCATCATCTGTTCGACCTGCGGCAGCATGCCCTGATCGGCGACTTCCAGACTGACACGGATTTTAAGGTAGCTCTGCTTTCCACCACCCGTATTCAGATTGACCAGAATTTCCGGCAAGTCGACAAAGCCGACATTTTCCGGAACCCCTGGGTCATTTTCAATCGAATCTTCTGTGATGACTTCCTCGGTTTGCTCGCCTCCGCCGCCGGTCAGCATGTCTATCACCGGCTGAAGCATGCCGGTGAAATACGCCGCCGCCGCACCGCCCAGCAAAAGCAGCACAAGCAGAATGACCACGACCAGCATCTTCTTGCTTCGGCCACCGCCACCCTCGTCCATTTCGATTTCGTCGACGTCGTCACCCATCGCTTCGCGAATTCCTGCGTTTGAAGTTCTATCTTCCTGATCCAGCAAACACTGTGCCGGATTAAAAGCCATAACGCTATCACGTTAAAAATATGTTGCGTTTCGGTCTATTGGTGATTTGTCACAGCGGAAAATATCACCATCTCAGCGCCATATGCTTAGCCCGGGCACGCAAAGCAATAGCCTGTCGTGGCTATCCCGGAATAAATTGCCGGATCGGAGTATCCGGCTTGTGGCGCAATTGTGAGATGGTCCTTTACCACCCTGCAAACCGGACATGTTTTGCCGACCTCCCCGGTCACCCGGCAATCCTTTGCCCATAACGGCAGTCGGCAACGGCACTTTCAGTCAAACCACCGCAAAAAACGACCGGCAACAAATGCCGAACTTAAAATTTATTATTTTAAATCAATTATTTAATAAAACTGGCACGCAGATCGCATTCCTGATGGTCAAGTTACAGTCCTGAAAGGGAAATTCGACCATGGAAAACGTTTCATACATTGCACTGTCCCGTCAGAAGACGCTGCGCAGCATGATGAACAACCTGTCGCAGAACATGGCAAACATGAACACGACCGGTTACAAAGAGCAGCGCATGATGTTCACTGACTGGATCGCAAAGAACAAGGACGCGCCGTTCCGTGGCGAACGCGAAATCTCACTGGTTCAGGATATCTCGCAATACAGAAATACCACTGTCGGCAACATTGAACATACAGATCGTCCGCTTGATGTGGCGCTTAGCCAGCCGGACATGTTCTTTGCCGTCGAAACGCCAACCGGTGTCCAATATACCCGTTCGGGCAACTTTTCCCTCGATCCGGGCGGCCAGCTGATCACCAATGACGGTTTTCCCGTGCTGAGTGATGCCGGTCAGCCACTGTTCTTTAACGAGGCAGACGGCCAGATCGAAATCAAGGGCGACGGGTCCATCTCGACCGATATCGGCCAGATCGGCAAACTTCAGGTCGTTACTGTCGATAACGTGCAGGAAATGATCGTCACCGGGAACACCCTTTATCGTGCGCCGGAAGATGAAAATAACGCAGACGCCGTCGAACTTGTCGAAAATCCCGGCATTGTTCAGGGCGCGCTGGAAAAATCCAACGTCAATCCAATCAGCGCCATGACGCAGATGATTGACGTTCTTCGCACGTATCAATCGGTCAGCCGTTCTCTTGAAAGCGAGAACGAGCGTATGCGCAACATGATCAACAAACTCGGGGATGTCCGCGCCTGAACCGGCAGTGGCACCCGATAGATAACATCGAATTATAGCGCAAAATCTGCGCAATCGAAGGAGAAGACAGATGCGGTCACTTGATATCGGCGCTTTGGGCATGCAGGCTCAGTCCACCAACGTGGATGTGACCTCGCACAACATCGCCAACATGACCACCACCGGCTACAAGCGCCAGCGTGCTGAATTCCAGGATTTGCTGTATCAGGATTTGCGCCGTGCAGGTTCGCCGTCCTCCGATACCGGCACCATCGTGCCAACCGGTGTTCAGGTTGGTCTTGGTGTGAAGACCGCAGCAATCGGCCGCTACATGGGTCAGGGTTCGCTGACCATGACCGAGAACGAGCTTGATATTGCCATTCAGGGCCGCGGGTATCTTCAGATCGACCTGCCCAGCGGGGAAACCGCTTATAGCCGTGATGGTACGCTTAAACTTGATGCCAACGGCGCGCTTGTGACCAAGGATGGCTTTGCGGTTCAGCCGGGCATCACGGTTCCGGCCAATGCGCGCTCGGTAACCATCAACTCCAACGGTGAAGTTTTTGCCGAGATCGATGGCCAGGTTGCCCCGCAGAACCTTGGTCAGCTTCAGCTTGCGACATTTATCAACCCGCCGGGTCTTAACGCCCTTGGCGACAACCTGTTCCTTGAAACCGAAGCATCCGGTCAGGCCAATGTCGGCGCCCCGGGGGATGTTGGCTATGGCACGGTTCAGCAGGGATATCTTGAATCCTCGAACGTCAACGTGGTTCAGGAAATCACCAACCTGATCAAGGCGCAGCGCGCTTATGAAATGAACTCCAAATCGATCTCGACCACGGACGAGATGATGAGCGCCGTCAGCAACCTGCGATAATTTCCGGTTCTGAAGGCATTTCGTTTGCGCAAGTCGCGGTCACATGATCTGCGAACTTGCGCAAACTGTATTTACGCGATTTATACCGTTCCGTGGTACAGTAGGCGGATGAAGATAAAGAACATAATCCTCGCGCTCGCACTGTTGTCCGCAATTGCGTCTCTGCCCCCTTTGACAGAGAGCGCTTTGGCGCAATCATCGCAAGGCAACAGCCTTCGCAACAATCAGCCGAGCAGTTCTTCTGTCTTTCTCAAACCTGATGCCCTGGTCGAAGGTCAGTATGTGACCTTGGGTGATCTGTTTTCCGGGCTTGATCCCCAACAGCAAGATATTGCCGTCGCCCATGCACCACAGCCGGGCAAACAAACCGTTCTTGATTATCGCTGGCTATACGGGATTGCCCAGCGACATAATGTCGAATGGCGTCCGCGCACAACAGCCGATCAGGTCCTGATCACGCGCGCCAGCCAAGTGATTACCATGGATGAAATCCGTGAAGCGGTCGAAATTTCCCTAGTTGACTATGGTATTCAGCGTCCCTTCACGGTCGATCTTTCGAGTGACAATTTCCAAATTCATCTGCCCGTTGACGCCCGCAACAGTGTTGATGTCAGTGCCATCGAGGTCAATTCACGCACTCAGCGCTTTGTTGCCAGCGTGACAACCGGCGCCCAGACTGCCCAACAGCGGACATATCGGATCAGTGGCAAATATTACCCGCTAACAAGCGTTCCCGTCCTGGTCGAGCCAGTATCTCGCGGTTCCGTCATCCGTGCCGATCAGGTTGAATACCGTGATTTCCGGTCCGAACGAGTTCCAAACGGGGCCATTCGCGACATCAATGATGTTATTGGCAAGGAAGTCATGCGGCCCAGCAATCCCAATGAACCCTTGATGTTTCGGGATCTGAGCAACCCCATTCTGGTCCGTCGCGGATCGCTTGTGATCATTCGTCTGGTCACTGCCAACATGTCCCTGACCGCACGCGGCAAGGCAATGGAAGACGGATCACTTGGTGATGTCATTCGCGTGGTCAACCAATCGAGCAACAAGACCATTCAGGTCGAAGTTGTGGCCGAGAACGAAGTCCGCGCACTGCCCGCTCTGTCGCAGTAATCCGCGCCCCAAAACGCCACACAACCCGGCAAGCTTTTCCTCTTATACCAGCCGAGAACTGGCACGGTACTTGCGTTAAGAAATGCAGGAACCCAGGAGGAATTCATGCCTACTAAAATCACCCAGATATCATGGCGGCGCATTGCGGTTGTCAGTTCGCTCATCGGGGCCACAGCATTGCTGTCAGGCTGCAACGCGATGAAACGGCTTTCCGAAGTTGGCGAACCGCCGAAACTGTCGTCCATTGATAACCCGACACAGTCAGAGGCCTATCGCCCGGTAAGTTTGCCGATGCCGGCCCCGCAGGTTGCTGAACGTAACCCGAACTCACTATGGCGTGCCGGCGCACGGTCCTTCTTCAAGGATCAACGCGCAAACCAGGTTGGCGACATCCTGACCGTGGTTGTTGAAATGGAAGACCGCGCGGCCCTTGCCAACACGACAGTTCGTTCGCGCACCAATTCCGAGGATCTCGCGGTTCCGAACCTGTTCGGGCTTGAGGCAGAAATGACCAAAGTTCTGCCCGAAACCATCGATCCGACCTCAATGCTTGATTTCGACAGCAACACGTCAAACCGGGGTGCCGGAACTCTTGATCGTAACGAAGCCATTGATTTGCGTGTTGCAGCCATTGTTATTCAGGTTCTGCCAAACGGCAACTATGTCATTCATGGCCGTCAGGAAATTCGTGTGAACAGTGAAATTCGCGAAGTTCAGATTGCCGGTGTTATTCGCGCCGCTGACATCAGCTCCGCAAACGAAGTCAATTACGACAAGATTGCCGAAGCCCGTATCTCATATGGTGGTCGCGGGACGATTTCCGATGTTCAGCAGCCACGCTATGGCAGTGAAGTTCTCGACATCATTCTGCCGTTCTAACATTTGAAAAGTCTTGTGGCTCAATCCCGTTTTTCCGGGTTCCGGTTGATCACATGGCGAAGCGTTCAAAGGTCACCTTCGGGTGGCCTTTTTCGCATCAGAGCGACACAAAAACGAAAAGCCCGGCCAGAAGGCCGGGCTTTTGTGACTTTGGTTATCCCTAACCAGTAATCTCCCACCATGTCATGTCGTTGCATGACGGGGATCGGCCAAGCCAAATCCCAAGTATTTTTTCCACCCGGCGCGATCAATCGTCGCGACGTGTGCGCTCCATCCGTTCGTGGCGTTCCTGGGCTTCGATGCTCAGGGTCGCAATCGGACGAGCTTCAAGTCTTTTCAAGCTGATCGGCTCGTCGGTTTCTTCGCAGTAACCATAAGATCCGTCTTCAATTCGACGCAATGCAGCATCAATTTTTGAAATAAGCTTGCGCGCCCTGTCACGAGTACGAAGTTCAAGTGCCCGGTCAGTCTCCGCCGACGCGCGGTCGGTAAGATCCGGTTCCTGAAGCCCGCCATCTTGCAGGTTCGCTAATGTTTCTGAAGATTCATGCAGAAGTTCTGCCCGCCAGGTCAAAAGTTTCTGGCGGAAATATTCCCGCTGACGCGGGTTCATGAACTCTTCGTCCTCAGCAGGACGATAGTCAGGTGGTAAAGTGATAGTCATGTATGCCCTCTATACAGGACTCATCGATCGCGCGGGAATATAGAGGCCACGCGCCAACGGTGCAAGCCGATTGAACAAATAAATGCCAATCACCCCTCAAAGGCGCAGAATTCTGCGATATTTCTATGGAAAATACCTTTGATTAAACAATCAGATCAGGCCGGAAACTTCAAGTTTCGCCAACTCAACCCGGGCGCGAAGATCGATCTCGTCGAGAACAGAAGAGAGTTCGGGATCATCAATCATTTCGCGCTGCTGGTCGAGCAAACCGACCAGTTGCTGCAGACGTGCGGGGGATAATTGGCCACTTAGCAAGCCGTCTCGCACAGCTTCAAGCTGCTCGAGCATGCTTTTTGCGCGCAACATTGCGGCCTTTTTGGGCGAATCCAGTGCATCCCCGCTTTGCTGGAGCGCAAGCAAGGCATCAAGGGCGCTTACAGCCCCCGCACTTCGAACACCAGCGGCACCGCCAGCATCCCCGGAAGAGTCGAGCGAACGCATGGCGTCAGCAAAACCGCTTCCGCCAGATGTGCCGGACGATTTCTTGCGCGAGGTTGCCCCCGCACCAGCAGCCTTGGAACCGCTAACCTTCATGATCCGTGTCCGCTCAGTTGTTGTCGATCTGTTCAATGAACATATGCAGTGCATGGTCGGATGCATTCATCCAGCCCAAGCGGCCAGAGAATGAGCAAACACCAAACTTGCAGAAATGAGTCTCCCTCAATCGCGCCAGACGCGCAACGGGAAAAAAATGCCGGGTTGGCTCATCCGCCGCGATGACCCCGAGGCAAAATCACCTTAAACGCGTCGTTTTCAGGGGATTTTGGCGTTACCAAGGTCGCCATCGGCAGAAAGCCTCAGTTGGCATGGTTTTCGCAAATAGCTTTGCAAACGCGGTTTACCCGATCAATCGCCTCATTTGCCGGATGCGCTGCATCCCATGTAAAACCGGAATTAAGAGTATGATCACAGGTCTTGGCAAAATAGCACGCAATGCACTCGCAATGCTTACGCTGGGAATGCTTGCCGTGACGCAGCTTACCCCTGCACATGCACAATCACGCATCAAGGATATCGCCGACTTCGAAGGCGTGCGTGACAACATGCTGGTGGGTTATGGCCTTGTGGTTGGCTTGAATGGTACCGGCGATGATCTGGGCGATGCAGAATTTACCCGTCAAAGCATGGTTGCGATGCTTGAACGCCTTGGCATCAACGTCCGCGATCAGATCGAAGACCTTGAATCTGATAACATCGCGGCCGTGATGGCCACCGCAACCCTGCCGCCGTTTTCGCGTCAAGGGTCGCGCATTGATGTCAATATCAGCGCGATTGGCACTGCCGAAAGCCTCCAGGGCGGCACGTTACTTGTGACCCCGATGGTCGGTGCTGATGGCGAAGTTTATGCCGTTGCCCAGGGCAATCTCGCGGTTGGCGGTTTTTCCGCTGGTGGCAACGCTGAAACTATCGTCAAAGGCGTTCCGACCTCGGCACGTATTGCAAATGGCGGCATCGTTGAACGCGAAATCGACTTTAACCTGAATTCCATGCAGGACATGTCAGTTGTCCTGCGCAACCCGGACTTCACCACAGCACGCCGTGTCTCCGAAGCAATTAATGCCTATCTGGGTGAAGTTGCTGCACGCGCCAGCGACCCGGGCACTGTGCGTCTGAACATTCCGGAACGCTACAATCAGAATATTGTCGCCCTTCTGACCGATATCGAACAGCTTCGCGTTGAACCCGATCAGATCGCGCGTGTGGTGATTGACGAAAACACCGGCACCATCGTGATGGGCGAAAATGTCCGGATCAACCGTGTCGCGATTGCGCAGGGCAACCTGACAATCCGTGTCACCGAAACGCCGCAGGTTTCCCAACCCTCGCCCTTTTCGCAGGCCGGCACAACCGAGGTTGTAGACCGCACCAATATCGAGGTCGATGAGGGCGAAGACAATCAGTTGGGCATCATGAACGGCGGTGTCAGCCTTCAGGAACTGGTCAATGGCCTCAACAGCCTTGGCGTTGGTCCGCGCGACATGATCACCATCCTTCAGGCCATCAAGACGTCTGGCGCGCTTCAGGCTGAAATCGAGGTGATGTGATGATGACCGACAGCACTGCCGCTCTGATGGCGCAGGCACAGGCCAGCGCACAATACGGCAAGCAAAACAATATCGCGGCCCGCATGGATACACTCACCGATGGGCACATCAAGACCGAAGCACAGGCACGCAAGGCTGGCGAGGAATTTGAATCGATGTTCCTTGGCCAGATGCTCAGCCACATGTTTGCCGGCATTGAAACCAACGAAATGTTTGGCGGCGGGCATGGCGAGACGATGATGCGTTCAATGCTTGTTGATGAATACGCCAAAGAAATGTCCCGCGCAGGTGGCATCGGAATTGCAGATGCCGTTACACGCGAAATCCTCAAAGTCCAGGAGGGATGAAAATGACCACCCAAGAGCTGGTTACCGAACTTAAAAGCGTCACCTATGACCTTATGTCCCTGCTGGAACGTGAATCCAGTGAACTGCGTAGCCTGACATCTGCCGAATATGAGCAATTCCTGTCGGAAAAATCTGCCTTGGCAATGCAGTACGAGCAATTGGTCGTGAAACTGCGCAGCCGTGGTGACGAACTCCGCGCCATGTCCGAAGAGGAACGTGAAGAGCTGCGCGAGCTTCAGGCCGAGTTCCAGCAAGCTGCGCGGCGCAATATGAACACGCTACAGGCGGCCAAGGCGACCAACGAACGCGTGGTTCAGGCTATCGTCCGCGCGGTCAATGACAAATCCAAAGAAGAATGCACGACCTATACCCGCTCTGCCACCACCAGCAAGGCGTCGCTCGGCGGTTATGGTCGCACGATCAATAAGTCCGGTGGCGCCTATAGCGTCAACGAAACGCTCTAAGGGTAAAGGCAAAGATCATGTCACTTACTCAGGCACTCAATACTGCGATCTCTGGCCTTAACACGGCACAAGCCCGCATTGCGATCACGTCTTCGAACATTTCGAACGTGAACACCGAGGGCTATTCCAGAAAGATCGCCGGTCAGGAGACCCTGTCGCTTGACGGTGTCGGTGCCGGCTCCCAGGTTGCTGACATTTATCGTAACGTCAACGAGGGCCTGGTACGTGAAATGCGCGGCGAACTGGGTAAAGCCGGTCGCGAAGAAGCACGTTATGAGTTTTTCATGCGTGTTCAGACCCTGTTTGGCACCACCCAGTCTGATGCTGCGATCAGCCAGCGCATCAACGATCTGGCCGACGCGTTTGAACAGCTTGGCGTCACCCCGGACCAGAATTCCCCGCGTGTCGAAGCCATCGAAAGCGCAATTCAGGTCATGGAATCGTTTGAGCGGCTCTCAAGCCAGCTTCAGGATCTGCGCGATGACATCGACGACCAGATCACCGATGAGGTGAATAGTGCCAACACATTGCTGACGCAGATTTCTGAGCTCAATACCGGCATCATTCGCCTGAACAACCTTGATCAGCCAACGACAGAGCTTGAAGATCAACGCGATCAGAAGCTTAATCAGCTATCAAAGATCATCGATATCACGACCTTCAGCCGTAGTGATGGTTCGATCGTCGTGTATTCCGCGGCTGGTGCAAACACTCTTCTTGATCGCACCCCTAACAAGCTCTCCTTTACACAGACTGCCGGTTTCGAACCGGGTACGGGTGGCTCGGGTGTTTCACTTGATGGAGAAGACATTACGGATACGCTGCGCACAGGGACCCTGAAGGGTCTGTTCGAGATGCGCGATTCCGAAATTCCGGCGTTGAATGACCAGATCAACGAACTGGCTACTCAACTGCGCGATGCCATCAATGAAGAACATAACAAAGGCACTTCGTTCCCGCCGCCAGCAAACCTTTCGGGCACACGCACGGTTGATGGCAGCGATCCGTTAACAGCGACCGGTGCATTTCGCGTTGCCGCACTCGATCAAAATGGTGACCTTGTTGCCACTGACAGCTGGGCTGACATTGCCCTGCCAACAACACCGGCAACGGTTCAGGGCATCGTTGATGCGATCAATGCCTCGGATGCTGGATCGTATCTGACGGCATCACTGGTGGACAATCGGCTGGTTATCGAAGGCCAGGATGGTAACCGCGTTGCCATTAACGAACTAGACAGTGAGATCACGCTGAGCGATGGTCGTGAGCAGGGCATGTCGCACTATTTTGGTTTGAACGACTTTGTCACGACCACCAAAAGATCCGATGTCATGACCTCTGCCGCGCAACAAAGTTCGACCAGTGCGCTGGGTGTGACGGCAAGTTCATTTACAATCAGTGCAGGCACGGGTGCGCTTGCCGGAGCGGGTATTACAGTCAACTACACTGCAACAGACTCGCTTGAAGATATCCGCGACAACATCCGCACAGCACTTCAGGGTGCAGGCTTCACCGCCGCTGCGGCCGAAGAAGCTGCGTTCATTGTCGAAGATGGTAACCGTTACCGTCTGGTCATTGAATATAATGCCAACCTGACGATCGATGACTCGGGTACGTTGTCCTCAAAGATCGGCTTCACCGAAGATCGTCCGTCCCTGTCTGGCAACATGGATGTCGCCGCTGCAATCAAGAATGATCCCTCGCGGATTGTGCGCGGACAGATGAATGCGGACACTTACAATACCTCGACCGCAATCATCGATCCGGACGCGGCCATTCCTAACTTGGGCCCGCTTGTACCGCCGCCGGTCAACTATACACTGACTGTCAGTGGCAATTTTACAGATGTTGATATCGATTATGATACCAACACTTCGCTACAAGACATCGCTGATGCCATCAACAACAGTGCGACGCTGACGGACAACAATATCACTGCTGAGGTCAAATTCGATAGCCAGTTGGGTGGTTATAAACTCCATGTCATAGATGCGGATGGCGATCCGTTCTATTTCAGCGACGATGGCCTGCCCAACGCAGATGCACTCACGACCGTTCTGGGGCTTGGCATCACTTTCGGCGTTCATGAAGGCGACAACAGTGCCGCAAACTCGATCAGTAATGCCTTTGAACGCACCGATATCCAATTCGGCGCGACCGATGGTCTGTCGGGCGAACGCACATCGCTAACCGATTATGCAGCAGGGATCGTGGCAACCGCAGCGACAAAAGCCAGCATTGCCGAAAGTTCCTATGATTTTCAGGACAATCTGGTGGTTGACCTTAGCACCCGCATTCAGAACGAAGCCGGCGTCAACCTTGATGAAGAGATGTCGGATCTGGTGATTTTTCAGCGTGCCTACACCGCCTCTGCCCAAGTGATTACCACGGTTGAGGAAATGTTTGATGCACTGCTCAATGCAGTTTAAACTGCATGATTATGAAATGAGGCTGTCATGGTAACTCGTGTCGCGACATATACAAACCACACATTGCTCTCGGACTTGGCACTCCGCAATGCTGCGCGTGTAACAGACCTTCAGAATCAGGCGTCCAGCGGGTACAAATCGCGCAATTACGCAGGTATCGCCGACAGCACACAACGCCTGCTCAATCTTGAGACCGAATATAGCCGCACGGAACAGTACCTGCGCAATACAACGCAAGGTAAATTGCGTCTGCAAAGTATGGAAACCGCCGTTGACAGCATGCTGACCATCGCGACCGAAATGAAGAGCTTGCTGATCCAGGCAAGCTCTGCTCAACAGGCTGATGACGTCAATATCCGTAACGAAGCAGACCAGGCACTGCAACAGATTGCCAACTTGCTCAATACCAACCTTGACGGACGCTTCCTTTTTGCCGGTGGACGTTCCGAAGAACCGGCAGTGGATATCGAGAAAATCGGAGCGCCTGATAACTACATCAGCAAACTTAATACGTCAGTGACAAGCGGCGCACTTCTTTCCTCACTTGGCGTAACAACTAACGGCACGCTCCAGATCGTCAGCACAGATGTCGATGGCAACAGCTCGACCTCCACGGTCAACTACAACGCCGCCACCGACGATATCGATGACATCTTGGATGCCATCAATAACGTCACAACCAACCGCGCCATTGCGTCGCTGCGGGGGTTGGGCGGTGAAGGCACAACGCTTTTGAATATTGAAAATGTCGGAAACGGCTCAATCACTATTACTGAAACGGGTGGCGGTGATTTTCTCTCAAAACTTGGTATGGAGAAAATGGGCAATCCGCGCCCGGATGCCGATTATTACATGGGCGATCACCAGATCATGGATCTGCGGGTCGACGACAAGTATGACGTCTCCTATGGCATTCTGGGTGACAACCCGGCATTCCAGAAATTGATCCAGGGCCTTGGCATTGCCGCAAGCACTGAAAACCAGGATGCGCTGACTGTCGCACTCGGCTTTATCAACGATGCAATCAACGAACTTCCAAACGTTCAGGGGCAAATCGGTCTCGATATTGCCAATGTCGAACGGTTCGAAGAACGCCATCAGGATTTCAAAGTTTTTGCCGCCCAGGCCATCACCGACATCGAAACTGTTGACGTTCCCCTGACCCTTGCGGAAGTCAGTCAGTATACGACGGCCCTTCAGGCCAGCTTTATTTCCATCTCACGCGCCGCAGATTTATCTTTGGCTAACTATTTGCGTTGATTGTGATATAAATCGTATTGCGTCTTTAACTGTTTTGTCCGCATGATACCAAGGGTAGCATGCGCGGCATAACCTTTCGACCGTCGGAGAATTGCGGGAATGGAAACCGAAAACGTCGCCGAGAATGAAACACCTGAATCCGTTGTCGTGGAAACACGCTTCGGCGACATCGAGTTCAGTTGGGACAAAGGCATCTATATGCCGGTCGGTCTCCTTGGCTTTCCTGAACACCATGTTTTCGGACTGGCTAACATCCCCAACACATCACTTGATCAGTTCAAGCTTTATCAAAGCCTGACGGATGCAAGCCTGTCCTTTATCGTCGCACCGTACAATATGGAAAGCGGTGTTTACGCAGACAAAGACCTGATGACTGCGCAGAAAAGTCTCGCGATCGAAAGTGCTGACATGGCCATTCTGATGGTTGTCACCATCCGGAGCGCGCCAAGTGGTCAGGGCATTACGATGTCGACCAATCTGCGTGCGCCCATTCTTGTCGACACTGCGCGCCAGGTCGCCTGGCAGCATATTTTGCCCAATGAAAAATACTCTGTGCAGCATGACCTGTAATTTTTGCCTAGCATATTGGCACGCGCATTGCTTTGATGTCCCCCAAGGCAATGTCGCCGAAAGATTGAATGGCCTGAGCCATTCTATCTTATCCGTGTAGGAGGAATAAAATGGCTCTTAATATTATTTCCAACTATGCAGCGAACGTAGCCCATCGAAACCTGACTGCTTCGGACACGATGGCGACGCGCTCGCTTGCAAAACTTTCCTCGGGTACCCGTGTTGTTTCTGCACGTGACGATGCCGCTTCCATGGCCATCGGTGCACGTCTGAACGCAACAACCGAATCCCTCAAGACCGCAACGGTTAACGTCAACCAGGCCAACTCGATGCTCCAGATCGCCGATGGCGGCATGGCAACCATCGATAACATCCTGGTCCGGATGAAGACACTCGCCGTTCAGGCATCCTCGGGCAACCTGTCCGACACCGAACGCGGATTCCTGAATGACGAATTCGTTCAGCTGCGTGAAGAAATCGACCGCATTGCTTCATCGACCAACTTCAACGGCATTCAGCTGTTGGGTGACGGTGGCGACGTCGCGATCAACTTCGACGATCTCGCAACCGGTGGAAGTGGCGCGGCCCTGACCCCGGTCAACGGCTTCGACAACTTTGCCATCACCGATAACAACTACTGGGCGACCGATACCGATAGCGACATCACCGATAACAACTTTGAAGTTGATATCGATTACGCCGCCGGTGGTCAGGTCATCATGACGGTGAACGCCACTGTTGACGGCGACAACCGTTCGCAGTCAATCGACGTAACGGACTATGCTTCGGGCGGCACCACCGCAATTGGGGCTGGTGAAAATGCGACCCTGAACTTCGATGAACTAGGTCTGAGCTTCACGGTGAACACCAACTTCTCGGCATCTGTATCGTCGATTGCCGCAGACAACACTGGTGCGTCGAACTTTGGCTCTGACACCACCTTCAATGGCGTTGCCGGTAACGACTCTTCGGCGAACGTGATCAACATGGCTGCAGACAACGGTCAAGCTCTTCAGCAGACTGTTGACTTCCAAGTCGGGGCAGGAAATACCGCAAATGATCGTCTAGCGATTGAGTTTACCGCAGTTGACTCTGAAACGCTGGGCAGTGGAGCAGCTGGTACAGCAGACTCCATTTCTGACCTTGGCGCCAATGCGATTGATACAGCTGCCGGCGCACAGGAAGCTGTGGAGGTTGTCAGTCGCGCAATTGATGACCTGCAGCGTGCCCGTGCCAATATCGGTACCTATCAAAACCGCTTGGATTTCGCGGCACAGAACTTGGCCTCAACTCAGGAAAATACAGAGTCTGCACGCTCGACCCTGCTTGATCTTGATGTTGCCGCCGAAATGACCAACTTTACGTCAAAGCAAATCCTTGTGCAGTCTGGCGTGGCAATGCTCGCACAGGCCAACCAGATGCCGCAGAACCTTCTGCGCCTGTTGCAGGGCTAACGTAACACAACTCGATAGAAGCAACACAAACGCCGGCAAAATGATTTTGCCGGCGTTTTCTTTTTGCCTACTACGTCAGTTCACTAATGCTTGGTTAATATTCTGATAGACTCAGGCGATACAAACGTATAAGTTTAATGTGTTAAAGTGTAGCTTTGTAATTTCAATGCATGAAAAACACAAAGCGATCCGGCATGTAGTCGGAATTTCGTGACGGGCCTCCGTCAGAGCTATCCATGTAGGAGATACCAAAATGGCTCTCAATATTATTTCCAACTATGCGGCAAATGTTGCGCACCGCAACTTGTCTGCTTCTGATGAAATGGCGACCCGTTCGCTGTCCAAACTTTCGTCTGGTACCCGCGTTGTTTCTGCACGTGACGATGCCGCTTCCATGGCCATCGGCGCGCGTTTGAATGCAACCACCCAGGCTCTCAAAACCGCAACTGTCAACGTTGGTCAGGCCAACTCGATGCTCCAGATCGCCGATGGCGGTATGGCAACCATTGATGACATCCTCGTTCGTATGAAGACACTTGCCGTTCAGGCATCGTCTGGCAACTTGTCCGACACTGAACGTGGCTTCCTCAATGACGAGTTCACTGAACTGCGTGACGAGATTGATCGTATTGCGTCTTCCACCAACTTCAACGGCATTCAGCTGCTGGGTGACGGCGGCGACGTTGCGATTAACTTTGGCGATCTTGCGACCGGCGGAAGCGGCGCGGCCCTGACCCCGGTCAACGGCTTCGACAATTTTGCCATCACCGATAACAACTACTGGGCGACCGATACCGATAGCGACGTCACCGATAACAACTTTGAAGTTGATATCGATTATGCTGCCGGTGGCCAGGTCATCATGACGGTTAACGCCACTGTTGACGGCGACAACCGTTCGCAGTCGATCGACGTAACGGACTATGCTTCGGGCGGCACCACCGCGATTGGGGCTGGTGAAAACGCAACGCTCAACTTCGATGAGCTTGGCCTGAGCTTCACGGTGAACACCAACTTCTCGGCATCTGTGTCGTCGATTGCCGCAGACAACACTGGTGCATCGAACTTCGGTTCTGATACCACCTTCAACGGTGTTACCGGTAACGACTCCTCGGCAAACATTGTAAACATGTCTGCAGATAACGGCCAGCAGCTTGCCACCAGCATCGAATTCCAGGTTGGCGGCGGCAACACGGCAAACGACCGCTTGTCGATCAATTTGACCTCGGTTGACTCCGACACACTTGGAAGCGGGTCTTCTGGTTCGGAAACCTCGCTTGAGGACCTTGGCGCCAATGCGATTAATACTGCTGCTGGTGCACAGAATGCTGTTGAAGTTGTCACCCGTGCGATTGATGACCTGCAGCGTGCACGTGCCGCAATCGGTACCTCCCAGAACCGGTTGGACTTTGCTGGACAGAACCTTGCTTCCACGCAGGAAAACACTGAATCAGCTCGCTCAACCCTGATGGACCTTGATGTGGCAGCCGAAATGACGGCGTTCACCTCAAAGCAGATCCTGGTTCAGTCCGGTGTTGCCATGCTGGCACAGGCCAACCAGATGCCGCAGAACCTCCTGCGTCTGCTGCAGTAATCTGCAAAGCAAAACACGTCTTTATCAAAAGGGGCGGCCTTCGGGCCGCCCCTCCTCTATTTGTTTTGATTAATCGCCATACAGCTGTCATGTGATCGCTTCGATTCGGGTTTTCTTGTCGGAAACTCACTCTCCGAAGAACGCACCACCAAAATCATCTCTGCCCAACCCCTTGTTTTTCCGGTGATTCAGAATTTTCTTTCTGTTCAGGTGATTTTTTTTCTGGACTTCCAACCTAACAAAGTGCATTTAAAAATCTCGTGGACCTTTTATAGGCTGTTCAAGAAGAACTCCTGAGGAACATCCCACGCACATACAGACATGGTGTCTGGTGTTCATTCCAAGTAGGAAGATGAAAAATGGCTCTCAATATTATTTCCAACTATGCCGCTAACGTGGCACACCGTAACCTGACCGCATCTGACGAAATGGCGACCCGTTCGCTGTCCAAACTTTCGTCTGGTACCCGTGTTGTTTCCGCACGTGATGATGCCGCTTCCATGGCCATCGGCGCGCGTTTGAATGCAACCACCCAGGCTCTCAAAACCGCAACTGTCAACGTTGGTCAGGCCAACTCGATGCTCCAGATCGCCGATGGCGGTATGGCAACCATTGATGACATCCTCGTTCGTATGAAGACACTTGCCGTTCAGGCATCGTCTGGCAACCTGTCCGACACCGAACGCGGCTTCCTCAATGACGAGTTCACTGAACTGCGTGACGAGATTGATCGTATTGCGTCCTCCACCAACTTCAACGGCATTCAGCTGCTGGGTGACGGCGGCGACGTCGCGATTAACTTTGGCGATCTCGCAACCGGCGGAAGCGGCGCAGCCCTGACCCCGGTCAACGGCTTCGACAATTTTGCCATCACCGATAACAACTACTGGGCGACCGATACCGATAGCGACATCACCGATAACAACTTTGAAGTTGATATCGATTACGCTGCCGGTGGTCAGGTTATCATGACGGTGAATGCCACTGTTGATGGCGACAACCGTTCGCAGTCGATCGACGTAACGGACTATGCTTCAGGCGGCACCACCGCAATTGGGGCTGGTGAAAATGCGACCCTGAACTTCGATGAGCTTGGTCTGAGCTTCACGGTGAACACCAACTTCTCGGCATCTGTGTCGTCAATTGCCGCAGACAACACTGGTGCATCGAACTTCGGTTCTGACACCACCTTCAACGGCGTTACCGGTAACGACTCTTCGGCGAACGTTGTTAACATGGCTGCAGACAACGGTCAGCAGCTCGCCACCAGCATTGAATTCCAGGTTGGCGGCGGCAACACGGCAAACGACCGCTTGTCGATTGACCTGAGCTCGGTTGATGCCGACACACTCGGCACCGGGTCTTCTGGTTCGGAAACCTCGCTTGAGGACCTTGGCGCCAATGCGATTGATACTGCTGCTGGCGCACAGAATGCTGTTGAAGTTGTCACCCGTGCGATTGATGACCTGCAGCGTGCACGTGCCGCAATCGGCACCTCCCAGAACCGGTTGGACTTTGCTGGACAGAACCTTGCTTCCACGCAGGAAAACACTGAATCAGCTCGCTCAACCCTGATGGACCTTGATGTGGCAGCCGAAATGACGGCGTTCACCTCAAAGCAGATCCTAGTTCAGTCCGGTGTTGCCATGCTGGCACAGGCCAACCAGATGCCGCAGAACCTCCTGCGTCTGCTGCAGTAATCTGCAAAGCAAAACACGTCTTTATCAAAAGGGGCGGCCTTCGGGCCGCCCCTTTTCGCATGACTACAGCAGCGATTAAATTCCAAATCGCTTTCTTGATAGTGACAAAATCTTTTTAAAGATCAGACGAAATCTATACATTAGGATAATTGCTTAACTTGCGTCAGATCCGTCGACTTGGAGTCGGATTCGTTTACAAAGCATTAACAAACCCGGCACAGCCAGTGCTTTGGCCTCCACGCAACCATTTGTTTTTAATGGTAAAAGTGAGGAATCTTTTTTCACTGGACACAAATCTAACCTAAAAGTATATTTCACCCTATATGTATTACCGTTTTCATCCCTACGTCTGGGCTGAAAATTTTCTGGCAAATGTGCCGGATCACGGACAACAAGATGTTGTCCAGAGCTGTCCATGTAGGAGATGCGTTATGGCTCTTAACATTATTTCGAACTATGCAGCCAATGTTGCACATCGCAACTTGACCGCGTCAGACACAGCAGCGACCCGCTCCCTATCTAAATTGTCGTCAGGTACACGCGTAGTTTCTGCGCGAGATGACGCTGCCTCGATGGCGATTGGCGCGCGTTTGAATGCAACGACAGAGTCTCTCAAAACAGCTTCGGTGAACGTTGGTCAAGCCAACTCGATGCTCCAGATCGCCGATGGCGGCATGGCAACCATCGATAACATCCTGGTGCGCATGAAGACACTTGCTGTTCAGGCATCCTCGGGCAACTTGTCCGACACCGAACGCGGGTTCCTGAATGACGAATTCGTTCAGCTGCGCGAAGAAATCGACCGTATTGCGTCCTCCACCAACTTCAACGGCATTCAGCTGCTGGGTGACGGCGGCGACGTCGCGATTAACTTTGGCGATCTCGCAACCGGCGGAAGCGGCGCAGCCCTGACCCCGGTCAACGGCTTCGACAATTTTGCCATCACCGATAACAACTACTGGGCGACCGATACCGACAGTGACGTCACCGATAACAACTTTGAAGTTGATATCGATTACGCTGCCGGTGGTCAGGTCATCATGACGGTGAATGCCACTGTTGACGGCGACAACCGTTCGCAGTCGATCGACGTAACGGACTATGCTTCGGGCGGCACCACCGCAATTGGGGCAGGTGAAAATGCGACCCTGAACTTCGATGAGCTTGGCCTGAGCTTCACGGTGAACACCAACTTCTCGGCATCTGTATCGTCGATTGCTGCAGACAACACTGGTGCGTCGAACTTTGGCTCTGACACCACCTTCAACGGCGTTGCCGGTAACGACTCTTCATTGAATGTCGTTAACATGGCCGCTGACAACGGTCAGGCTCTCCAGCAGAGCGTTGATTTCCAAGTCGGAGCAGGAAATACCGCAAACGATCGAATGTCGATTGAATTTTCGTCAGTAGACTCCGATACCTTGGGTGCCGGTGCCCTTGGCACAGAAGTTTCTATCGCTGACCTTGGGGCAAACGCGATTGATACGGCTGCCGGTGCACAGGAGGCTGTAGAAGTTGTAGGTCGCGCAATTGACGACCTGCAGCGTGCCCGTGCCAATATCGGCACCTATCAAAACCGCTTGGACTTCGCCGGACAAAACTTGGCGACCACGCAGGAAAACACAGAGTCTGCACGCTCGACCCTGCTTGATCTTGATGTTGCAGCCGAAATGACTGCCTTCACATCCAAGCAGATCCTGGTTCAGTCGGGTGTCGCAATGTTGGCACAAGCAAACCAGATGCCGCAAAACTTGCTGCGTCTGTTACAGTAACCTAACTCTCGTCCCCCGGCACTGATCGCCGGTAATCGTCTTTTTCAAGTTTCATCCTGCTGTTACAGGATGGCGGCTTTAAGGAGCTGAAAAATGGAAGTCGTAAAAAACTATAGTACGTCGAGTGGCTCCGGGGGCATCCCCCATGCTGCTGCGAGCGTACCTGATGTCGCACCGGCCAAAACCAGTGCGGTTTCTTCACCGGTGGCAAAGCCGGAAAACAAACCTTCTGCAGTTCCGCAGAAAATGCAGGATGCACTTGCAAGTATGGATCTGCCCGACCTTGCCGATGGCACCGCACGGGTTGAGCTGAACTTCAACCAAGACACCGGCCGCGTCGTGGCAAAAGTTACCGACCGCACCAGCGGTGAAGTCCTGCGCGAACTGCCGTCCAAGGAACTCCAGCAACTGTTCTCGCAAATGCGCGAGTATCTCGGCAGCTTTGTCGACGAAGAAATTTAACACAGCGAGTGGGCGCACATAGGCACGGTTCTTGCAGTTCGGTTTGACAAAACATACCGCTAGCAGGCAAAATCAGCCGGGAGCACCCAAGGAGCTACACCAATGAGCAGTCTGAATTTAAATAATATCTATGTTGGCGATAACGGTCGCGTCCAGTTGTCTGGCGGCTCCTCCAACATCGATTTCGTCGACACTGTCGACAAGATGATTGCTGCCCGTCGTATTCCTGCCGACAATCTTGAAAAACGGATTGAAGCAAACGACGAGAAAATTGCTGCGCTAAAAGAGCTGCAGACGCTTGTTGGTACCCTTAAGGACTCCATGGCGAACCTCTATGGTGCGACCAGCTTTGACAACTCGCGAAATATCTTTGAATCCAAACAGATTTTTGCTTCTACGAGCAACACTACCGAAGCAGGATCTTTAATCGGTGTTGTCGCCTCAAACGCCGCCGAGACCGGAAGCTACAAGTTCGAGATCAACCAGGTCGCAAGCAAGCACAAGCTTTCGAGTAACACCCAGACTGTCGCGGCAAGCGCTGACGTCACCGGGCTTACGGGCACTGGAACATTTACGATAACCGGTGGCTCTGGCAGCTCAAGTGTCACCGTCGCAGCCGGTGATACGCTTCAGGACATCCGTGACAAGATCAACAACGTCAAGGATACGACCGGCATTCAGGCTTCGGTCGTCAAGGTGTCCGAAACCGAAAGTACACTGATCCTGACCTCGGTCGAGGAAGGCGAAGCCAATCGCATGTCGTTTAGTGACGACACCGGCAGTGTTTTGCAAAACCTCGGTGTTCTGACAGACCCGACGACGATCAATGCTGCCAACGTTATTGATGATGGCAACAATGCCAGCATTACGCTTGATGGAATTACTGTTACGCGCGGGTCCAACGAATTCTCTGATCTTATTGATGGCCTGAGCATCAGCCTCTATGACGCTGAACCGGGCACAGAGATCACGATTGAAATCGAACAGGACCTTAATCAGGCGAAAACGGCAATCCTCAATTTTGTCGAAGCCTATAATGCTGTTCAGACATTCATCAACGAAAAGACTTTCGTTGACCCGACCACGGGCGAATCCTCGGAAGATGCGGTGTTGCTCGGCAATACGTCTGTTAAAGGTATTGAATCTGCCCTGCAACAGATTGCGGGCTCCTTTGCGAACGGTGTAACCGATAGGCCCGACAAGGACGATTATTCGGTCCTGGCAGAAATTGGTCTGGATTTCGTTGCCTACGGCGCGAACGAAGACCCGATGCTCAGCAAAACCATCGATCTTGACGAGGCAGCCCTGAACGAGGCGTTGCTCAACGAACCGCAAGAAGTGATGGAACTGTTCCTGTTCCGCGGGAAGTCTGACAATTCTGATGTCACCATGACCGGTTTTGATGGAAAAACCAATGCTGCAACCTATGAGTTCAACATTGATGCATCCGGCGGTACGATCAACAGCGTCACCTACGATATCACCGTCAATGGCGTGACAACGACCGGCAAGAACGCCGTTGTATCGGGCAACAGCATCCGCAC
The DNA here is from genome assembly GCF_015871485.1 of Thalassospira sp. A40-3. Classification (NCBI taxonomy): domain Bacteria; kingdom Pseudomonadati; phylum Pseudomonadota; class Alphaproteobacteria; order Rhodospirillales; family Thalassospiraceae; genus Thalassospira; species Thalassospira sp. A40-3. The sequence goes on along the minus strand of NZ_CP065428.1, from coordinate 840,266 downwards.
GGCCGATGGTTTGCGCTTGTTTTACGGTGGGGATGCAAATGCATCCGATACAGCGACTGTAACCACCAGCATCGGGATCGGTGCGCAATTCTACTTCGAACTGGATTCTATTCTGGACGAAGAAGACGGTAGTTTGACCCAGGCCATCTCCGATCTGGAAGTCCAGACCACTTCCTACGAAGAAAAAGTTGACCGTATTGACGAACGTCTTACTCGGCAGCGAGAAGTCCTTATGGATCAGTTCATTGCAATGGAATCGGCCCTTGCACGCATGAAGAACATTCAGAGTTCTCTCGACGAATTGATGGCCGCCGGAAAAGATAGTGGTTAACTTTTGTCTGCCATACATGCACACTGAACTCACGCTTAGCATACCAAGGAGTGTCGCATGAACGAACACGCCGCCCATACATACAAGCAACAACAGGTCAATACAGCCACACCGGCAAAGATGGTGTTCATGCTGTTTGAAAAGACCTTGTCGCGCTTGCAGGAGGCGCAACACGCGATTGAGCGGAATGACATTCAGGGCCGTTGCAATGCGAACTGCAGTGCACAGGAACTGATTGCCCATCTTTCGAACACTTTGGATATGGAACAGGGTGGCGAAATCGCCGCAAATCTGGAACGACTCTATACCCACTGCATGCTCCGTCTGATGGATGTGGATCGGAAAAATGATCCCAACGCCGCAGCAGAAGTGATCAAGCTTCTGACACCACTTCGGGATTCATGGGCCGAGCTTTCTGAGAAAAGCGAAGGTGAACTGCGTCAAGCAGTTTTGACCGCGCAACAAGCACGCCCGGCGCTTACCAACGAAACGGCGACGGCAAGCGAAGAAACAGAACCACAGGCACCGGCGAAAACCGGCCTGTCAATTTCTGCCTGATCCCAAACACCAGGTATCCCGCACAGGATTAAAGACCTCCGAAATTTTCGGAGGTCTTTATTTGTTTTTGGCCTGCTTTTGACTGCCCCCCTAAATCACAGGTTCATTTTTGCCCGGCATCGGCCAAACCCCGCGGAAGGCAAAATCTGCCCTTTCTGCCAACGCACTGCTAACCTGCTGAAAATATGTAGAAAACGTTAACAATCAAAACTGGCCCACCACTTGCACATGTTCTGACACTGCTTCCATAAGGACCAAGGTCATGAACAGCTCTGCGATTACAAACAGCGTGATGCCAACTGTCTCTATTCCCGGCACAAACCCTAGCGAACGCAAGGGATCGGGCTTTGGTGATGTCATGGCATCAATCACAGACAACTGGTCTGAGCAAAGTCATCAGGTCAAATACGACGCGGCAAAATCTGCCCAGAAGAATTTCGATGATCGGCGCTCGGATATGGATGCCGAAAGATCCGCACGCGACGAACGCAGCATCAATGAGGCGCGTTCCGAAGATCGCCGCGAAGAAGACCCTGTGCGCGCATCACATGATGACTACGAAGATCATGATGATCATGCCAAAATCGATGATCCAAAATCCGATGAACCGCGCGACGTGGAAGCCAACCCGGAAGATGATCGCGCTGGCGAGGACATGGAAACTGCCGATGGCGGTGATCGTTCAAACGATAACGAAGCTGCACCTCAGGACGGGGAAAACACTGCTTCCGCATCCGACGAAACCACATCAGCAGAATCAGATGATACCAAGTCAGATGGCGACAGCACCCTGACGGCCGACGCTGGCATGGTTGATCCAAACCAGCCTGCACAAGCCGTTCCGCTTCCCGGATCCCCCGAAGCCATTGAATTGGCCAAGGCAGAAGCCGCTAAAATGAAGGCTGCTGGTGCTAGTGGTGCAGCAAATGCCCAGAATGCAGCCCTGGTAAATGGTCAGGCTGCAACCGGTGCCGCCAATGGTAACGCCACTGCGGATAGCACGACAGACGGCTTGATGAATTCAACTGCCCTGTCACAGCCTGCTGCAGCGTCCTCTGCCAAGATGGCTCTGAATGGTGCGGATGCGGGGGCCGGCGATGAAATGTCCTCTGACAAATTCCTCTCGCGGGTTGTCGATTCAATGACCGGTGACGGCAAAGGTAAAACCGATGCCACCGGCACCACGAACGCAGCAACCACTGTCCAGACCAATAATAGCACCCAACAGGCTTCCGCAGCCAACCCGGCACAAACTGCCCAAGCAGCGCAGCAGGCAATGGCCGCCGCAGCAGCCGGACCGAACGCACAAAATAACCCGACCGCCGCGCAGAATGTGTCAACCAACAGTGCGGTTACCGCAACTGGCGGCACTGAGGCCACAGCAACAGCCAATGGCCAACCGGGAAGTACCAACACCCTGCATCAGACCAACACGGGTGGTCAAACCGCGCACACCGCACGTCAGGCCCCGTCGCAACAGGTTCAGCAGCAAGTCGCCGTTTCGATCCGCAATGCAGCCAGCGAAGGCGTTGACAAGATCTCTGTTCAGCTTCGACCGGAACATCTTGGGCGCGTAGATGTCAAAATGGAAATCGGTCAGGATGGCCGAATCCAGGGTGTCATTCAGGCTGACACACGCGAAACACTCGACATGTTGCGTCAGGACTCACGCGCCTTGCAGCAAGCGCTGAAAGACGCCGGTCTGAATGCAGACAGTCAAAGCTTCACCTTCGAACACAGGAATGAAGGTGGCCAGAGTCAGGAAGGCAACGGCCAATCCCGCATGACCGCCGATCAGGGCAGCAGCCCGGATGAAGGTGACGTCATGAGTGGAACCGAACTCGCCGAACATGTCGCCATTGGCTACGGGATTAATCCCAACGGCCTTGTCGATATCCGGATATAGAAAAGGTAGAGGGCACATCCCATGACCGTTTCATCCCTGACAAACGTTGGCCTCTCTCAGACCAACACAAATGCCGGTTCAAGCAGCTCTGCCAGTCAGCTAGCGCAAAACTTCGATACGTTTCTGACCCTGCTGACCACGCAGCTCAAGAATCAGGATCCGACCTCGCCGATGGAAAGTGACAAATTCACTGACCAGCTGAGCCAGTTCGCCCAGGTTGAGCAAGGCATTCAGAGTAACAAGAACCTCGAGGACCTGCTCGCAATGCAGGGACAGCAGCGTCAGCTCTCTGCGCTGTCTTATGTCGGTGCGCAAATCGAGGCAGTTGGTGACACCAACTGGCGCGAAGAAGGCGAGGAACTCACCTACAAATACAATGTCGCGCCGGAAGTTCCCCGTATGAAACTGCAAATTCAGGATCAGAGCGGGAAAACGATCTACTCCGAAGAACTCACCGATGTTTCTGGCCTCCAGACCTTTACCTGGGATGGCAAAAACAACAACGGTGTTGAACAGGACGCAGGTGCCTACACGCTGGTTGTTCAACCGATGGCCGCAAACGGTGACACCTTCAAGGATGACAAGGGCAGACCGGCTTCTGTCGCGATTGGGATCATCGGTACTGTCGACAGTGTCGATATCGACGATACCGACATCTATCTCCGTCTTGGCGATGTCTCTGTGCCGTTCTCGACGCTCACCAACGTCAAGTTGGGCGCGAACAGCACCGATACTGGCACTGACAATACCGATAATACTGATAATACCGGGGATAACTCCGGATCTGAACAGCAGGAAGAAGCCGCCTAGGGCATTCATCCGGATTTGATCAACACCCTGTGAAACAGGAGAAGAAAAATGAGCCTTTTTGGTGCAATGATTTCCGGTGTTTCCGGCCTGAATGCCCAGTCTCAGAACCTGGGCGTCATCTCGGACAACATCTCGAACCTAAACACGATCGGTTACAAAGGGACTGTCGGACGCTTTTCGACCCTTGTCACTGAATCTGCCACAGATACCCGCTACACGCCCGGTGGTGTCCGGTTCCATCCGACCGCACTGATCAGCAAGCAGGGGCTGTTGCAGGCCACCTCGTCAACCACGGCAGCCGCAATTTCAGGTGATGGCTTCTTCATCGTTCGCGGTACCGCATCGCCGGGCACCAATGACGAGCTGTTCTTTACCCGTGCTGGAGACTTCAAGCCGGATGATGACGGCTATCTGCGCAACACCGCAGGCTACTATGTTCAGGGTTGGGCGACTGACCGTGACGGTGGCCTTCTTGATGGAAACGGCAACGCCACAACGTCGAACAGCTCTGCTGTTACCGATCTTCAGGTTCTAGATATCAACTCTATCCTGACAGCGGCCGCATCGACCACCAATATCGAATTCGGTGCCAACCTGAACTCGGACGAAACGGCGGTTACCGGCGGCACGGCAACCTCGACCACCACGGGTCTCGATTATGATACGACTGATCTGACGACGCTTGCCGGCATCAACAACGGCGACCAGTTCAGTATCACCCACAACGGCACAACGACGACCATCACCATCAATACCGGTGATACACTCGAAGATCTCGCAACTGCCATCAGTGCGGTGACCGGCATCAATGCCAGCACCACCACAACTGGCACGAACGACACATTGACACTCACTGCTGCTTTTGCCGATCAAGGAGTGACCTTTGCCAACGTCACCGGCACACCATTTAGTGCAACGGGCATTACGGTTCCTGGTGTCCCAGGCACCCTCGCACCGACCTATACCGCAGGTAACCTTGCAACCGGAACGGTTGCCGAGGACAACTCAATGCCTGTCACGATCTATGATTCCCTTGGTTCGGCGCACACTGTGAACCTTCAGGTTGTCAAGCTGGGCCAGAACCGTTGGGGCTTCGAACTTATCGGCAACACCACGGCCGGTGAACTTGATACAACTGACCACCCGAACGGTTTGATCCAGGCCGGTACGATCACATTCGACGGCTCTGGTAACCTTCAGAGCTTTACGGGTGTTCAGGCGACCATCGGTGCCACAACCGTCGGTGTAAACGGCAGTCTGGTCGACACTGATATCTCGGCTGAATGGACCAATGGTTCCGACACCAGCGAATTCACCCTTGATTTCGGTACCATCGGCCTTGGCAACGGCATTACCCAGTTCGCCGCCGGATCGGATGCGAACGGCAACCTTGTTGAATACACCACCCACTTCATCAACCAGAACGGTGCGCAGGCTGGTACCATGGTGAATTATGCATTCACCGAGGAAGGCTTCCTGCAGGTGGAATTCGCAAACGGTGTGAAACGTCCGGTCTATAAACTGGCGATCGCAACGTTCGAAGCCCCTGATGAAATGGAAAACCACACTGGTAACGTTTATCGCCAGACACGTGAGTCGGGTGATTACTTGCTGCGTGAACCGGGCCTGAACGGTGCCGGTAACGTTGTGGCATCAGCACTGGAAGGGTCCAACGTCGATCTTGGTGAGGAATTCACCAACATGATCGTTACCCAGCGCGCCTACTCCGCGAACACCAAAACGATCACCACGACCGATGAAATGCTCGACGAGCTGATCCGTATCAAACGGTAATTGACATCTGTTTCAGGGCGTTAGCCCGCCCTGAAACACATTGCACCAATAGAGACTCGCCCGGCACAATTGCCGGGCTTCTTTTTGCCCGATTGACTCACTACATTAAGGGCAGAACAATTCGGTCATCAAATATCCAAGCGATTCAAATCACTGATAAATTTGAATCCGATGACTGGGCAAAAATTGCCGGTTGTTAACCTGTTCTTCAGCATGGAGAACTATTCGTTGTTAATGCTGGTCGTATTCCGCACGGATCGATCCGCATGGGGACAGTGGTAAATTTTCGTTTCGGAGCAGTCGAACGTGGGCGGCTTGTTACAAACACTCAAGGGTCTGGGACCAACGCGGCTGATGGCAATCAGTGGCGTGGGCGTGCTGTTGCTTGTCTTCTTTGCATTCCTGATCATGCGTGTTTCAGCCCCCAATATGGAACTGCTCTATCGCGATCTGGATCCGGCAGACGCCAGCCAGATCGTCAATCGCCTCGAAGACCAGCAGGTTCAGTACCAGTTGCTGAACAACGGTACCGAAATTCTTGTCCCGGCCGATCAGGTCAACCGCATGCGTCTGACCATGGCCGAAAGCGGCCTGCCGACCGGCGGCTCTGTCGGGTATGAGGTATTTGACAATTCCGACGGCTTTGGCGCCACCAGTTTCGAACAGAACATCAACCATGTTCGCGCCCTTGAAGGCGAGCTGGCCCGCACGATCGCATCCATTCAGGCGATCCAGCAGGCACGCGTTCATCTGGTTCTGCCAAAACGTCAGATGTTCTCACGCGAGACCCAGGAAGCCAGTGCCTCTATCGCGGTCAAGATGGCCGGTGGGGAACTGAAACCTGAACAGGTTGTCGCAATTCAGCATCTTGTGGCTGCCGCGGTGCCCCAACTTGATCCGGGCAAGGTATCGATCATTGATGAACGCGGCCGGTTGCTTGCGCGCGGTGATGGCGAACAGCAGTCGTCGACATTCCTGACCCAGACCGCCGATGAAATGCGCATTCGCACCGAAAGCCGCATGCGCAATACCATCGAAGATCTTCTGTCGCGCTCCCTTGGTTACGGCGAAGTCCGCGCCGAAGTTTCGGTCGAAATGGACTTCAACAAGATTACGACCGCCAATGAGCGGTTTAATCCGGATGAGCGCGTCATTCGTTCCAGCCAGACGATTGAAGAAAACGCGACCAATTCCGAGACCGAGGGCACCGATCCGGTAACGCTGCAGAACAATCTGCCGGATGCCAATTTTGATGCCGCCAACGGTGCAGGAACCCAAAGTCAGGAAAGCCGCACGGAAGAAACGGTCAATTACGAGATTTCCAAAACAACCACCACCCAGATCAAGGAAATCGGCGAGATTTCTCGTGTGACGGTGGCCGTCCTTGTTGATGGCACCTACACCACTGATGAAAATGGCGAGCGCCTGTATCAGGAACGCTCCCCGGAAGACCTTGAAAAGATCGCAGCCCTCGTGCGCAGTGCCATCGGCTATGACCCGCAGCGCAGCGATCAGGTCGAGGTCATCAACATGCAGTTCGCTGATACTGCCGACCTGTTCCCGGATGAAGAGATCGAGACCTTCCTTGGCCTTGATAAGGCTGAGATCTTCCGCATCGCCGAAATGCTGGTGCTGGCGATTGTTGCCATCCTCGTCATCCTGCTGGTGGTACGCCCGCTTCTGACGCGTGCGTTCGAAACGCTGCCGAGTGCGGCGGATATGGCACAGCGTCAGCTTCTTGCCGATGACATGACCGCCGATGGCACGCCGGCCCTTGAAGGTCCGGCACCCGTTCCGATGGCACCTGGCATGGATGACGGCGAAGAACTGATCAACCTGTCGCAGGTTGAAGGTCGCGTGAAAGCATCCTCGGTCAAGAAGATTGGCGAGATCGTGGAGAAGCACCCGGAAGAAGCTCTCTCGATCATTCGCAACTGGCTGTATCAGGAGAGCTAATTCTCCTGACAGTTATCGGCTCACTGGCAGCCGCAGGGCTGCCTTCCTTTTGTTGCTCAAGGCGTTTTAGCAGTTCGATATGACGGCCATTGAAAAGTTCACATTCTCACTCAGCTTCGACGATGCCGACAACGTAATCCGTTCGGCAGGCAAAGAGGATGAGCATTACGAACTGGGCACGAAAAAGAAGAAAAAGAAAGAAGAAGAAGCCCCGCCGGCCCCGCCGCCTGTATATACAGAGGAACAGGGCGCACAGATGGTCGCCGATGCTGAAAAGCGCGGCCACGAACAGGGTTTTGCCGAAGGTCACAAACAAGGCTTTGACGAAGCCCATCAGCAAATCATGGCGTCGCTTGAAAAGGCGGTTGGCGATGTGGAATCCGAAATTGCCGAAAAGCTCGCCCAGATTGACGAGCAGCAGAAGCGCGCCAACGCCAAAATCAACGAAGACGCTATTAATGTTGCCCTTGGTGTCATTCGCAAGCTGGCCCCGGCCTGGTCCAAACAGTACCAGATGACCGAAATCGAAGACATCGTCCGGCAATGTCTTGCCAACCTGTTTGAAGCGCCGAAAGTCATGATCAAGGTCAATCCCGACCTTGAAACAGAAGTCGGTGCAGCAGCCCAGCGCATCGCAGACTCCCGTGGCTTTTCCGGCAAGGTTGTTGTGGTTGGCGAACCCGACGTCGCAATGGGTGATTGTCAGGTATCCTGGGGCGATGGCACGGCTGTTCGCGACAGTGCGCGGATATGGTCGGAAATCAACGCCATCATCGACAATGCACTGACCCTGCATGCCAACGACCATGATCTGCCCGAAAGCGATATGGGCGATCCCGCAATTCAGGAAAGCCGCCTCGCCCCCGAGGTGAAGGTCCCGGCACAGCCTTCTGCACCTGTTCAATCGACCGGACCAGCACCGGATCAGGTCGAAACCGTAAATCAGGTCACACCCGAGATGCCATCCGCCGAAGAACCCGCTGAGTCCGGCTCTGATACGCAAGAAGGCGATGGCACCGCGGCGCGGAATATGCAAACATTGCAAGAAGATACGAAGGCTGAATCGGCAACCACCGATGGCGCGATGCACGGACCTGAAACGGACACGACACCGCCGCCACAGCCGACACCGGAACCAAACATTACAGATCAGGCGGAAAACAAGCCTGAACCACAAAAAGACGAGACAACGGCGACAGCGCAAGGCCCTGCACAGCCTGGTAATTCCGGCCCAGAAACCGAACAGACGGCTGCACAGGAAGACCCGACGACCACAGCCGATGAAACGGCTGCTGTGAAGCAACCGACCAAAGACGCAGGAGACGAAAATGGCTGATGATGACGATCTGGAACTCTCGGAGCTCGACGACGATAACATCGAACTCGAGGGCGAAGGGACCGAACTTCTTGCTGCGGCCGAAGCCGGCAGCGAGCAGATGAAGACTTCCAAGGATCTCGAAGCCGTGTACGATATTCCCGTTCAGGTTTCGGCAGTTCTTGGCAAAGCAACCATGCAAGTCAGCCAATTGCTGAAACTTGGTCGTGGTGCCGTGGTAGAGCTTGACCGTAAAGTTGGTGAAGCTATTGATATCTATGTGAACAACCGTCTCGTCGCACGCGGCGAGGTGGTGGTCGTGGAAGACCGGCTTGGTGTGACCATGACGGAAATCATCAAATCCGAGAAAAGCTAACGTAAGAGAGGATATCCGACTATGGCCGAAGGGGGGACTAAAACGTCGTTTGACATTGCGACAGTCGGGGGACTGGCCATTGGCTTTGCGTTGGTGATTGCTGCAATCATCTTTGGTGGATCGCCGGGTGCGTTTATCGATATCCCCTCTGTCCTGATTGTTATCGGCGGTACAGCAGCCATTACGGCTGTCAGCTTTGCGCTGGGCGAGTTTCTCGGCTCTGGCAAAGTGCTGATGCGCACGATCTTCCACAAATCGCGCAATCCGGCGGATGCGGCACTTCAAATTCTTCAGCTTGCCGAAATCGCCCGCAAAGGCGGTGTGCTGTCCCTTCAGGGGCACCTTGATAGCCTGCAAAGCGAAGAATACCTTTGGAAAGGCTTGTCGCTTGTCGTTGACGGCACCCCGCCCGAGGAAGTCGAAGCCATCATGCGCAAGGACATGAACGCCACCATCGGCCGCCACCAGAAAGGCGCCAACATCATGAAAAAGGCCGGTGACGTTGCACCGGCAATGGGCCTGATCGGGACGCTGATCGGTCTGGTGCAGATGTTGGGTAACCTTGATGATCCGTCATCGATTGGTCCGTCGATGGCTGTTGCGCTTTTGACGACCTTCTATGGTGCGGTTCTGGCCAACATGGTGTTCATGCCGCTTGCCGGGAAGCTTGAACGCAATTCCAGCGACGAGGAACTTTTGAATTCGGTCTACATGGTTGGTGCTGTTTCCATCGGTCGACAGGAAAACCCCCGTCGTCTGGAAATGCTGATCAACTCGATCCTGCCGCCGTCAAAACGCGTCAGCTACTTCGATTGATCGTGAATGTGAATATGGTGGTTCTGGCGCATCAATGCTTTTTTGATGCGCCGGGTCCCCGAAACTGATCGGAAAGAGATGATACGATGCAGGTACTGATCGTTGGTGGACTGGGCGGACAGATAGGCGCAGCCAGCAAGATCGCAATGGCGCGCGGCGCTTCGGTCCAGTTGGCCGAAAGTGTCACGACTGCGCTTAACATCCTGCGGGCGGGCAACCGGATTGATCTGGTTATGGCGGATATCACCCTTGATGTCGCCGCCCTGATTGAAGGCATGGTTGCCGAGCGCATCACAACCCCGGTGGTCGCGTGTGGCATCGGCAATGACGTTAATGGTGCGGTCAATGCGATTAAGGCAGGTGCCCAGGAATTCATCCCCCTGCCCCCAGAAGCCGATCTCATTGCCGCAATTTTCGAAGCCGTCACCGAAGAAAGCCACGCGCTGATCCATCGCGATGCGCGCATGGCCGAGACGCTCCGACTGGCAAGTCAGGTGGCCAACAGTTCGGCATCCATCCTGATCACCGGCGAAAGCGGCACCGGTAAGGAAATCATTTCGCGCTATGTGCACCGCAAGTCCAACCGTTCGGACAAGCCGTTCGTTGCGGTCAACTGTGCGGCCATCCCCGATAACCTTCTTGAATCCGAACTGTTTGGCCATGAAAAGGGCGCCTTTACCGGTGCCCAGGCACGACGTATCGGCAAGTTCGAAGAAGCCAATGGCGGCACCCTTTTGCTTGATGAAATCAGCGAAATGGATGTGCGCCTTCAGGCCAAACTTCTGCGTGCGATTCAGGAAAAGGAAATTGACCGGCTTGGTGGCAAAAGCCCGGTCAAGGTCGATGTCCGAATTCTTGCGACCTCGAACCGCAATCTTGAGGCCGAAGTCAATGCTGGCAACTTCCGCGAGGATTTGTATTTCCGCCTGAACGTGGTCAATCTCGACATCCCGTCACTGCGCGAACGTCCCGATGATATCCCGGTTCTTGCCGAGTTCTTTGTCAAAAAATACTCTGATGCCAATGACGTTCCGGTCCGCCCGATCAGCCCGCTTGCGATACAGCGCCTGCTGTCTCACCATTGGCGGGGCAATGTCCGCGAACTTGAAAACACCATGCATCGCGCGGTTCTGATCGCCGGTCCCGATGAAATCGGGCCAGAAGCCATCATGCTGTCTGGCGAGAGCAACGCACCTGCCCCGGCAGCCGCAGCCCCCGTATCGCAGGCCCCCGCACCATCTGCGTCTGCACCGGCCCCGTCTACGACGGCACGCGCCAGTTCGGCCTATGCCAGTGCCAATGCCGCCTATGGCGCAGCATCATCGGCCTATCAACCCAGCGCACCAGCCCCTGCACCATCTACCCCATCCGCACCGGCGAATGAGGCCCCTGCTCGGGATGATGACGCAGACAGCGGCGATGACGGCGCGTCCGATGACAGTACTGCTGGAAACGGTTCTGTGACCTCGGCACTGGTCGGGCGTACTGTTGCTGATGTCGAACGTGATCTGATCATTGATACGCTCAAGCATTGCTTTGGCAACCGCACCCATGCGGCCAACATTCTTGGCATTTCCATTCGGACCCTGCGCAACAAACTGCGCCAGTATACTGACGAAGGACTTGCTGTACCGGCTCCTGGTGACGGTCACGACTGAACATGAAATTTCGGCGCGCTGTCCCCATCTTCAAGGCATGTAAAGGCGCAACGAACATCGAGCAAGCAACAGGGTAACAAGCAAAGACAATGGCCGAAGGTCAAGACATCACACCGACTGGTTCCGGCGGCTCTGACGGCCCCGGCGGCGGTGCGCCGGGCGGGTTAAATCTCGGCGCCATTCAGTCGCGTGTCGCTTCGGCCATGAAGCGTGGCGATATCGCCATGGCGCTCGGCTTTATCATGATCCTTGTGGTCATGATGTTCCCGATGCCGCCATGGCTGCTTGATTTCATGCTGGCCCTTTCGATCAGCTTCTCTGTGCTGATCCTGATGACATCGCTGTTCATCCAGAAACCTCTTGAATTCAACTCTTTCCCGACGATCCTGCTGGTGGCGACGTCGCTCAGACTTGCGCTGAATATTGCGACAACCCGACTGATCCTTGGTTATGGGCACGAAGGTACGCACGCCGCCGGTGCAGTGATCGAGGCCTTTGGCAGCTTCCTGATTTCGGGCAATTTCGTCATCGGGATTATCGTCTTTGCCATCCTTGTCATTATCAACTTTGTCGTTATCACCAAGGGTTCCGGCCGTATTGCCGAGGTCGCCGCACGCTTTACCCTTGATGCAATGCCCGGCAAACAGATGGCGATTGACGCCGACCTGTCATCGGGCCTGATCAATGAAGAACAGGCAAAGGCCCGCCGTAAGGAACTCGAAGATGAAAGTTCCTTCTTCGGGTCGATGGATGGTGCATCAAAATTTGTCCGTGGCGATGCGGTTGCAGGTATTCTGATTACGTTTATCAACGTGATTGGCGGTATCATCATCGGCACCGCCCAGATGGGCCTTTCGCTTGCCGAGGCAACCGAAACCTACACGATCCTGACCGTTGGTGATGGTCTGGTGTCGCAGATCCCGGCCCTGATCGTTTCGACCGCTGCGGGCCTTCTGGTCACCAAAGGTGGCCTTGATGGCGCAACCGAAAAGGCCGTTTTCGGGCAGGTCAGTAACTACCCGGCGGCCCTCGGCGTTGCTGCCGCCCTGATGGGGGGCATGTCCCTTCTGCCGGGCATTCCGATGATCTGGTTCCTCGGATTGGCGATCGGGTTGGGGTATCTCGCCTACTACATGAGCAAACGCCAGAACGCAGCCGTTGCCGAAGAACAGATGAAAGAAACCCAGGCCGCGGCAGATGCCGCCGGCCCGCCGCCAGAAGAACCCATCGCCAATGCGTTGCGCATGGACTATGTGCGTCTTGAACTTGGCTATGGTTTGTTATCGCTGATCAGTACCGAACGCGGCCAGAAACTGACCGATCAGATCAAGGCGCTGCGTCGCCAGCTTGCCGGTGACATGGGCTTTGTCATGCCGTCGGTGCGCATTCAGGACAACATGCAACTGCCCGCCAACACCTATGTGCTCCGCGTCAAGGAGATCGAGGCAGGCCGTGGTGATCTGCGCCCGAACATGTTGCTGGTGATGGATCCGCGCGGCGAGGAAATTACCCTGTCGGGCGAAAAGACCATGGAGCCGACCTTCAACCTGCCTGCGATGTGGATCGAACAGGGCATGAAGGAAGAGGCCATGTTCCGTGGCTATACGGTGGTTGATCCGCAAACCGTGATCACGACGCACATCACCGAAGTGATCAAGGATCACATGCCCGAACTGCTGTCTTATGCCGAAACGCAAAAGCTGCTTGATGAACTTGACGAAGATCAGAAAAAACTGGTCGAGGATATCGTTCCCGGTCAGGTTTCAGTTGGCGGTGTTCAGCGCGTATTGCAGAACCTTTTGACCGAACGCGTTTCCATCCGCGATCTGCCGACAATCCTTGAAGGCATTGCAGAATCCACCGCCTTTACCCGCAACCCGACCTTCATGACCGAACATGTGCGTTCACGCCTGGCGCGTCAGTTGTCGGATGTGAATACCAATCAGGACGGCGTCATTCCGCTGGTGACCATGTCGCCGCAGTGGGAACAGATCTTTGCCGAGAGCCTTGTTGGTCAGGGCGAGGAAAAGCAGCTTTCCATTCCGCCAAGCCAGCTTCAGGAATTCATCAACAAGGTCAGAACCACGTTCGAGCGCCTTGGCATGATGGGCGAAAGCCCGGTTCTTCTGACCAGCCCGGGCATCCGGCCATATGTGCGATCCATCGTTGAGCGATTCCGCCCGAGCACCGTGGTGATGTCGCAAAACGAAATCCACCCCAAGGCACAGCTGAAAACGCTGGGGCAGGTGTGATGGCGATGCTCAATCAAACCGCCCTGCTTGCGGAAATGACAAACCGGGGGGAACTGAATGCGTCTTAAGACCTTCACTGCCCCTACCATGACCGAGGCGATGGCGCTCGTTAAAGAGCACATGGGCACCGATGCCATCATCGTCTCCACCCAGGATATCCCCGGCAGTGGCGTGCGCCTGACCGCCGCCCTTGATCGTGATCCCGACTATGGCGATGACGACGGCCCGGCCCCCGCCCTTCAGGAACAGCTGGATGCGGTCGAGGCCGCCTTGACGCGGCATAATTTGCCGGAACGGCTGCGCATTCGCCTGTGTGATCTGATGGGGCGCGAAACGGCTGCTGCATCCGAGCAACAATTGCTGGCCGGTGCGCTTGATGAAATCTTTGATTTCTCGCCCCTGCCGGAAAAGAACACGCCGCGCGCGTTGGCCTTCGTTGGCCCGCCCGGATCGGGCAAAACGCTGGCGGTTGCCAAAACCGCGGCACGTGCGGTGATGAAGAAACGCAAAGTTGCTGTTCTTTCAACCGATTACAAACGTGCCGGCGGGATGGCCCAGCTTGAGGCCTTTACGCGAATTCTCAAGATTGATCTGCTTGCGGCGAAATCACCGGACGATCTCAAGGCGCGCTTTGGCGAAATCCGCGAAGCCGATGTCATCCTGATCGATACGGCAAGCTGCAACCCCTATCTTGAAACCGAAATTGGCACGCTTCGTGAATTCATGAAAGCGGTGCCGAGTGAACCGGTGCTGGTGAACCCTGCGGGGATTGATGCCTATGAGGCGGCTGACATTGCCAATGCCTTCGCAGATGGTGGCGCAACACGTGTCGTGATCTCGCGACTTGATGTTGCCGCCCGACTTGGCGGTGCGCTATATGGAGCCGATTCAGGAAATCTTTCCCTTTGTAATGTCAGTATGACAGCCCAGGTTGCGGACGGCCTCACCGCCCTTAGTCCCCTTGCCTTGGCAAAACTTCTGATACCGTCCCATCGCGCTGATACCGCGAAACCGAGCTTCTCCGAGGTCGTGAAATGACTACCAAGTCTGATGCATCACCCAAATCTGCCCCGCGGGCCAAAGGCCGCAATGTCCTTGCAGTTGCATCTGGCAAAGGCGGCGTTGGCAAGACCTGGTTTTCCATTACGCTCACCCATGCGATGGTTCTCGAAGGCCACAAGACCCTTTTGTTTGACGGTGACCTTGGCTTGGCCAACATCGACATTCAGCTTGGCCTGATGCCGAAATATGATCTGGGCGGCGTGATTGCCGGGCGGATCAGCCTGAAAGATGCAGTCACTCACTTCCCGGATGGCGATTTTGATATGATTGCCGGGCGCAGCGGATCGGGCAGCCTTGCCAACCTTCCGGCCACCCGGCTTCAGGCGCTGTCGGACGATTTGCTCCAGACCGGCAAGGAATATGATAAGGTATTGATCGATCTTGGTGCCGGTGTTGATCAAGGCGTGCGTCAGATGACCGGCCTTGCCAATACGGTGATTGTGATTACCAACGGCGATCCGACTTCTTTGACTGACGCCTATGCCTTTATCAAGATCACCCATATGGCCCGCCCGAAAACCGATATCCGGGTGGTGGTCAATATGGCCAAGGACAAGAAAGAAGGTCAGGCGATCTACAACAAGCTTCTCAAGGCGTGCGAGGGTTTCTTGAAGATTTCGCCGCCGTTGCTTGGCGTTATTCGTGCGGATTCCAAGGTATCGGAATGCATTCGCAACCAGACGCCGCTTCTGACCCGTCATCCGAACTGCGATGCCGCCCAGGATATAGAGGCAATCGCCCAAACCCTTCTTGAGGAGTAGGTTGTCATGACGCTCCCGCCACAAGCAATATCGCCCGGCCCTGCCGTCGGTGGACATGCTTCGGCGGGTGGTACTGCCGGACAGGCCAATCAGGGTTCGGTTCCGGCACAAATCAATGCAACCGTCACAACCGCCACCCCGCAACAGGTCGCTGCCGCACTGGCCAAGCTCCCGGTCGAAACGTTGTTGCAGGCCTCGGTCCAATCGCAATCGGGCAATCAACTGACCCTTGCCACTGCCCTTGGTTCGGTCACGGTCAGGATCCCCACCCCGCTTCCCAGTAATCTCGGCGATCTTCTGTGGGCCCGCATTCCGACAACCAACCCCGCCACCGGCCAATCCGCAACGGGCGGCAACCCGGCCGATGGCATGCGCCTGCAACTTCTGCCGCAAACCCTGTCGCCGGGGGGATCCGGGGTAACCGGTGCCCTTGCCAACGGAAATATCGCTGGCAGCAGCCTGACACCCGGCCAGACATTTGGCGCAGTGACGACATCCATCCTGACCATGCCCAATGGCACCCAATTGCCCGCCGGAGGCCAGACACAAGTCATCTTTCTGGGTCAGGGCACGGTAACCGCACAGCAAGCCGCCAATGCCATGGCGTCTGCGGCCCAGGCCGGTTCTGCTGGTTCGGCGGGTATGGCTGGTGGCGCAGGCACAGGCGGCGTGGCTGCCGGAATGGGACCAACAATTGCCGCACAAACAGCCGCCGGGCAGGCCCCCGCTGGCACCTTGATGCTGACCGGGACAGTCTTGCCCCCTGATAGTGCCGAGGCCCGCCTGCTGCCGCAGGGTTTCACAGCCCTTCGTACATCCGCCGGTATTGTTGGCATCAAATTGCCGGTTCCCGCGCCAACGGGCGCAACCCTGTCATTTAACGTTGATCCATCGGGCGGTGCCAAGGTATCGACATCCGTCCCGATGACCGAGGCACAATTGATCGCGCGCGGTCAGGCCGCCGCCCTCACCCATGACTGGGACAGTCTGCACAGGGCGGTTAGTGCCCTGCAGCAACATGATCCCGGCGCAGCACTCAGCATGCTGAACAACATTCCCCAGGCTGGCCCCAAACTGACCACCACCATGATGTTCTTCTTTGCTGCCATGACAGGCCAAGGCGGCAGTTTGCGTGGCTGGCTGGGCGATCGTGCCGCGACCAGCCTGGCCACACTATCCGATACAGACGGTGGCGGGCTTAAACGGCTTGAAGGTGATTTTGCCCAGTTGCGTGCGATGGCAACCGAAGAACGTCCGGATGGCTGGCGCGTGATGGCGATGCCCTTCAATATGGGCGACAAGATCGAACAGCTTCAATTGGGCTGGCGGCATGGTGATCGTGAAAATGATCCCGACAAACCCGATGATCAGGGCACGCGTTTCCTACTGGATCTGTCTTTCAGTGTTGTCGGCCACACCCAGCTCGACGGTCTGGTCAAGGGCGAGGACAGCAAGTTTGATCTGATTGTCCGCACCGAAAACCCGTTGCAATCCCATAACCGCGATGACATTCGCGGCATCTTCCGCGAGGCCCTTCAAATTGCCGGTTACACCGGCCATATCCTGTTTCAGGATGGGTCGCGGTTTGTCGAAATTGGTCCGGTGCCCGATGGCAAAGACCCGCATTCCCACCACGGGATCGAGGCATAAGCATCATCATTCTGAAATGAATGCTTTTCCTGCCTTGGGCGCGGACGTATCCTTGAATTCATCCCTTATGACAACGGTTGGAAGCCATGCTTGAGATTTATCAGCGCCGTAATCTGATCCAGACAGAGCCGAACCCGGGCACAAGGATTGATTATGTCGTTACCCTGCAAAGCAATCTGACCGGCGCCAAGGATGTCTTTCCAGCCCGCCTGACGCTGCGTTATGTGCCCGACCGCCTGATCCTTAAAACCAGCAATCTGGCAGAATATTACGCAGAGATCGCCAGTATCGAGTTCGAGAATTTCGAAGCCGCCGCCGTTTTGTTGATGGATGATTTCAATAACGAACTCGTCCCACGCTGGATCAGCCTGCGTCTGGACAAACAGACAGCCGATAACGATCAGGTCTTCCACCACGAAACCGCGCTTGAAGACCGGCAGCCGAAATGGGGCAACCCGCGCCTTCTGGATCGGCTTGAACGTTACTGAGCAATCAGCGGAACGGGTTCCCGTGCACCCACTGGGTCAGGGAATAACGAAGACCCGCCGTGGTCGGTGCCACGCGGTGCAAAACAAAGCTCGGAAAGAAGATCGCAGATCCCCGCGCCATCGGTGCATCGATAAAGTGCCCGGCCGGGTTAAGCTGCAATTGTCCGCCTTCATACTGATCAGGCTCGGAAAGCTGGATCACCATCGTCAGTTTGCGACGGCGTGCAACGTCCGATGCACCAACATCACTGTGCCAGTCATAATGCCCGCGCAAATCCCCGGCATAGCATGCAATCTGGGCATCCTCGGCAAACTCGGTCAGGGAAAAGTCAAAGACGTTGCGATTGACCTCGGCAACCAGATCAACAATCCGTCGACAGACAACCGGTTCCTGTTCTTCGTTAAACCAGGTGATTTTGGATCGGCGAATATGGGTCGCGGCCTGCCCCTGTACGAGGCCACCTTCATCCATCTCGTGGGCAAAGCCATTGATCAGGCGGTCACAGGTCGCCGGATCAAGCGCATCCGGGGCAATTGCAAACATTTCTTCAGGGAACATTTACGACACTCTCCAGGCCGCACGGGCCTTTTGATTTAACGTCTGGGGCCCAAGATCATTCTTTGCGACAAGATGCTCTTAAGACCAATCATCGCGCGATACCAGAAAATTCAAACCCTGTCATCGATCCATGTCCGCGTATCTAGCCACGCAGTTCAATCACCCGCCCACCGGCCGCCGCACCGTCTTCAGGGTCATGGGTTACCATCAGGGTCGGCAGGCTGTTCTTGCGACACAGGTCAAACACAAACGACCGGATCTGGGACCGAAGGCCGCTATCGAGTTTTGAAAATGGCTCATCAAGCAACAAGGCACAAGGTTCTGACAACAGAACCCGCATCAGGGCCACCCGCGCGCGCTGCCCGCCCGACAATGTTGCCGGATCACGATCATAAAACCCGTCCATCTCGGCACTGCCAAGGGCTGCCTCAACCCGCGCACGCCGGGCCGCACTACCCTTGATATGCGCGGGCAACGCAAAGGCCAGATTGCCGCCCACCGAAAGATGAGGAAACAGCAAGTCATCCTGAAACAGAATGCCGACAAGGCGGTCTTGTGGTGCCAAACCATCAAGCACCCTGCCATCAAGAACCACCTGACCGGTCACCTCGAACGCATCGGGCAAGGTGCCGCAGATATGCCCAAGCAAACTGGATTTCCCCGATCCGCTGGGCCCCATCAGGGTCACGATCTCGCCCGGCGCAATGGTCAGATCGACCGCAACCAGTTCACGCCCGTCAAGGCGCACCCGTACGTCATGCAATTCCAGACCGTTTTTGGCTGCTTCAGGCATGTGTCATCCTTGTCATCCTTTGTTCTGGGCACCCATGCCGCGACGGTGACAGAATAAAACCGCCGGGATCAGCAAGGCCAGGGCAAACCCGGCAAACGGTAAAACCATCTGAAACAGGCCATAAATCCCGATCATCCGACGATCCCCGCCCGAGGCCAATGCAACCGCCTCGGTCGTGACGGTGGCAAAGCGCCCTGCCCCGATCAGAAGTGTCGGCAAATACTGCCCGACCGTGACGGCAAGCCCGACCGCGGCGGCGGTTAAAAACGCACGGGTCAACAGCGGCAAGCGCACCTGCCAAAACACCCGCGTGGGCGACGCGCCAAGACAAAGTGCGGTCTGCCCATAACGCGGATCAAGGGAACGAAACGGTTCAGACAGCGATAAGAACACATAGGGTGCGACAAATACCAGATGCCCAAGAACAACCGAGACCAAGGTACGTTCCAGCCCAAGCAGGCTAAAGAACACCTGCAAACCAAACATGAAGCTGATTTGCGGCACCAGAAGCGGCAAATAAATCAAAAACATCGCCCGTCGTCCGGCAACCTTGCCGGTGCGTACCTCGTTCTCAAGACAGGCCAGAACCAGTGTTACGGCAATCACAACCGCCGGAATACCGATCAGAAGGGTGGTTGTCAGGCTATTACCAATCGCATCAAGTTCCCGCGCCCAAAGACGCAGCGAAAAACCACGCGGCAACAGACCGGGAAACGCCCAGAACCCGGCAACACTCCAGACCAGCAAGACCACAAGCCCAAGAACCACCGTCCCGGCCGCAACCAGCGCCATCACTGCCAATACCCCACGCACAGCACCATCTTGCTTGAACCGTTGGCCATCAATGGCCCAACGCGCACCAATCACGGCGACAAGCCGCTCGCCCGCAATCCAGATTGCCATGGCTGCGATCACGATCAGCAATTGCAGCACGGCTGCACTTGATGCCATGAACCGTAAGGCAAGATCGGGATCGGACAACCATCCCAGAATGCGCACCGCAAGCGGGGCCGGTGTTGTCGGGGCCAGAATGATCGCAACATCAACAACCGACGTCGAATAGGCCAGAACCGCCAGAACCGGCAAACGGATCTGTGGATAGATGCGCGGCAAGGTCGCCTTGAACCACCCGGCAATCCTGCCATAGCCAAGACTTGCCGTGACCTGTGCTGTGCGATCTGTATCGGCCTGTGGCAAGGCTGAAAGCGTCATCAGAAACAGAAACGGGATTTCCTTGGCAACCAGCCCGGCAATCAGGGCGATACCCCAAGGATCATGGATGATCGCAACATCCGGGGGCCGATCCCACCCGGTGAATTGCGCCACCACCCGAACAAACCAGCCCGATGGCGCAATCAAGAATGCCAAACCAAACGCCGCTGTCGCATGCGGTACCGACAGGATCGGCGAGAGGATCCGTTGCAGGGCGTGAAAGGTGCGCGTGCCCTGCCACGCGGCACAAAACAGCATGACAATCGCAACCGAGACAAAGGTTGCAGTTAATCCATTGACCAATGAAAGCCGGATCGAGGCCCCCAAGCCCGGCTGCGCCACCAAAGCCTGCCAGGGATCAAGGCTGGGCGTCGTGCCGCCAAGGGCTGGCAATATCCCGAACGCAGGCAAGATTGTTCCGATCAGCCCGGCAGAAACCGGGCCAATCATCAGAACAATCGTCAGGATCGGGATAAATCGCAGCATGCGCGATTATTGCACAACGCCGTAACGCTTCTGCCATTCCGTTTCGACAAGCGACATCCAGCTTGGATGAGGTTCGGGCAAGACGGTGCCGCGCTCAGAGGGCGCAAGCGATGCGATGCCAAGATCAAGATTGGCAAAGGCCTCCTGCATGTCTTGGGGAAGTTTATCCATCGCCAGAACCGTATCCGCGCCCCAATATTTCGGGTCCTGTTTACGCAATTGCGCTTCGGGTGACATCAGGAAATCGGCCAGTACAACTGCGCCGGCCTTGGCCGATGCGTTATAGGGGATGGCGACGAAGTTGGTATTGCCAAGGGTGCCATTGTCAAACACGTAGGAGCGCACGGTATCGGGAAGCTCGAACGCCTCGATCGCAGATGACACTTCGCCAGAACTGAATGAAAAGGCGATATCGACCTCGTTATCGGCCAGAAGGGTGCGCATCGATGCCCCGTTCTGCGGATAGGCCTGACCATCGCGCCACAAAAGCGGTTGTAAGTCTTCAAGATAGCCCCAAAGCGGTGCCAGGGTTGCCTCGGCATCGGTTTCATCGGCGGGCTGTTGCAAAACTTTTGGGTCTTTGACCAGTTCGGTCAGTATCTGTTTAAGGAAGGTCGAGCCCATATAGTTCGGCGGCTGCGGATAGGTAAACCGCCCCGGATGTTTCACCAACCATTCCAGCAATTGCTGGGCGGATTTCGGGACGGTATCAAGCTTGGCAGTATCGTAATAAAAACTGACCTGCGCCATGCCCCAAGGGGCTTCAAGCCCGTCGGTCGGCACGGTGAAGTCATTGATCACCGTCGGTTTGCCTTCGACATCGACATAGGCAAAGTTTGGCGTTTGTTCCGCCCATGGCCCGAACAGAAGGTCATTGCGCTTCATCGCCGCAAAGTTTTCGCCGTTAATCCAGATCATGTCGACGGCACCGCCATCATCAACACCGGCGGTCTTTTCCGACAGAACACGGGTAACGGCATCGGCGGTGTCGGTCAGTTTGACTTGGACCACCTCAACGCCATAGCGTTCGCGCACCTGTTCACCGGCCCAGGCGATGTAATCATTAATGCGCGGCTCCCCGCCCCAGGCATGCCAGTAAACGGTCTGGCCACGGGCCTGATCCAGAACCGATTGCCAGTTCCCGACATCCGGCGCCGGGTCTGCAAAGACAGGCGTCGACAACGTCGTCGTCGCAAGCCCCATTGCCAGCGCCAAAGCAGAAACGAAAGTGCGCATTTTTGATCGCATCTCGGACAATCCTTTTACCTGATGACCCAAAGCCCTTCCCGCATGCCGGGCGTGACTGGTTGATTGGTTTTGTTCCTGTCAGTTTTTCAACAGACGGCACATAAAATCAATTCACGCTTGCGTTAGGGGCCTATCAAACACACTTTGTCTGCAACAAGTTGTTCGCTTTTTGCGCCCCTGTTTAGGAAGTTTTCGATGTTTGAATGGATGAGTGATCCCAACATGTGGATGGGCCTTGCCACCCTGACCGCGCTCGAAATTGTGCTGGGCATCGACAACATCGTTTTCCTGTCGGTGATTGTCTCGAAACTTCCGCAAAACCAACAGGCATCGGCACGCCGCATAGGTCTTCTTGCGGCGATGGGCATGCGGCTTGGGCTTTTGGCCGGTATCGCCTGGGTCATGCAACTGACCTCGCCGCTTTTCACAGCCTTCGGTCAGGAAATCAGCGGCCGCGACATGATCCTTATTTTTGGTGGTCTGTTCCTGATTGCCAAGGCGTCCAAGGAAATTCATCACACAATTGACGAGCCAGAAGAACACGGCCCGGGCAAAATCATGTCGAGCTTTGCCATGACCATCGTGCAGATCATGCTGCTTGATATGATTTTCTCGCTTGATAGCGTCATCACTGCGGTTGGTCTGGTCGATCATATCTCGATCATGGTGATCGCGGTCATCGCATCGGTACTGGTGATGCTGATGGCGGCCAAGACCATTGGCGACTTTGTCGAACAAAATCCCTCTGTCAAAATGTTAGCGCTATCATTCCTTATTCTGGTAGGGTTTGTGTTGCTTCTTGACGGGGTCGAAATACACGTGCCGAAAGGCTACATCTATTTTGCAATGGCCTTTAGCCTGTCGGTCGAGACGCTCAATCTTCTGAACCACAAACGTAAACTCAAACGTCGTGCGCAAGAGAATGGCTGATGAAAAAAGTTGATCCGCCGCTATGTCTAGCAAACGCCTTCATGGAACGCGAACTTGAAAACGTCGACGTATTTGAGTTTCCCGAAGGCACACGCACCGCTGCCGACGCTGCAAACGCCATTGGCTGCGATATCAGCGACATTGGAAAATCACTGGTCTTTATGACCGAGGCATCCCGACCGGTCCTGATCATCATGAATGGTGCCGATCAGGTCGATCTCGACAAGGTCGCCGCCCTGCTGCGTTTATCCGTCCGCAAGGCCGATGCCGCCGAAGTCCGCGAACATACAGGCTACGCCATTGGCGGCGTTCCACCGTTTGGTCACGCCAAACCCGTGGAAACGCTGATCGATAAAAAGCTTCTGGCAAAGAAATCCATCTGGCTTGCCGCCGGGACACCGAAAACAGTGTTTGAGCTTAAAACAAGCGACCTCAAGCGCGTAACCGGCATCGAAACCGGCGTTAATATCGCCGTCTAACTATCCCGGAAATCACATAAGCCCGTCATCGCGTGTCGCCGAACGCATGCCGATTTCGTCAAGTTCGTCTTGTTCTTTCTTGTCTTCTTCGGCGCGTTCGGCCTCAAGCCGATTACGTTCGGCAATTTCGGCAGTTTTAAATTCTTTGAAGGCGTCAGCAACTTCATCGCGGAAGACGTCGATCTTTTCTTCCTGTTCGGCAATCATTTTTTCGATTGCCTCACGCTCTGCGATCACTGCGGTGGCAAACCCGCCATAGGCAAACCCGGCAAGTTCCGGATTTTCGGCCGCGATCTTTTGTTCGGCCAGTACCGCCTGTTCGAGGGCTTCTTTTTCCGCTTCAAGATTACCCAGAACACCAAGCATTTCGCCCAATTGGCGCTGCTTTTCATCAAGCGCCCATTTGCGCATGCGCACCAGTGTTTTGAAATCCTTGGCCATGGGTTACCCCCTAGGGTCCGCGATCATTACGATCCATTCCCTGATGCGTCATTCCCGCCTTCGCTCAGCGCACGCTTGGCCGCGTTCAGGTCCTGCCCGTCACGTTGTGACCGGCTGTTAACCTTGGGCCCGCGATTGATCTTGGGCCCGATTGACGGCGGTGGTGCAGGGCGGGGGGCTGGCATTTCCGGCCCTCCTGCGGGCTGTTGCGGCTTGGCACTTCCCGCTTGCCGCGCCTGCCCACCCGGTTGTCCTTGGGCATGGGCAGGCTGTTCGGGTTGCTCGGCCAGCATGTCGAGACGCCGGGCCAATTCCAGATATCCCTCATTGAGGCGCGTGCATTCCGTCTTGCGCTGTTTAAGGAATTCCTCGATTAGCGGGAAGTAATGAATGGCTTCGTCGACCTTGGGATCAGTTCCCTTGCGATAGGCCCCCAGACGGATCAGTTCCGCCATATCATCGTAAGTCGCCAGAAGCTGGCGTGCACGGGCAACGATCTGGTTTTCTTCCTCGTTATTGCAGCCTGGCATGGTACGCGACACACTGCGCAGGATATTAATCGCCGGATAACGGCCTTGCTCGGCAATCGCACGATCAAGCACCACGTGCCCATCCAGAATACCGCGCACCGCATCCGAAATCGGTTCGTTGTGGTCATCGCCGTCAACCAGAACCGTAAACAGCCCGGTGATCGATCCCTGCCCCGGTCCACCGGGACCGGCACGTTCCAAAAGACGCGGCAATTCGGCAAACACGGTCGGTGTATAGCCCTTTGATGCCGGCGGTTCACCCACCGACAGGCTGATTTCACGTTGCGCCATGGCAAAGCGGGTCACGGAATCCATCATGCACAAGACATCGCGACCGACATCGCGGAAATATTCCGACAGCGCCATGGTCATGTAGGCCGCCTGGCGGCGCATCAGCGGTGGTTCATCTGATGTCGCCACGACGACAACCGAACGACGCAAGCCTTCTTCGCCCAGATCATCTTCGATAAATTCGCGTGCTTCGCGGCCACGTTCGCCAATCAGCCCCACCACCGACACATCCGATGTCGTATGGCGCGTCATCATCGACAGCAAACTTGATTTACCAACACCCGACCCGGCAAAGATGCCCATACGTTGCCCGCGGCAACAGGTCAGAAACGTGTTCATCGCCCGAACGCCAAGATCGATCTTGCCCGCCACGCGCTGGCGCGAATGGGCCGATGGTGGCATGTTGCGGATCGGATAAGGGCGGTTACCCTCAGACAGCGGACCTTTGCCATCAACCGGCTCGCCAAAGGCATTGACCACACGGCCCAGCCAGCTTTCATCGGGATAGACTTGCGGTTGGGTATCGCCAAGTTCGACTTCGCAGCCGATCCCGATTCCGTCCAGAATACCAAACGGCATCAAAAGGGCGCGTTCATTGCGAAAACCGACAACCTCGCAAATCACGGTTTTGCCATCGCGGCGTTTGACCTTGCACCGGTCGCCAACCGACAACGCACCTTCGACACCGCCAATCTCGACCAGAAGGCCCAAAACGGCAGTCACCCGGCCAACCACGCGATAGTCGGGAATACGGCGGAGTTCTGCGACGATATTGCGGCCAATCTGAAACACAGGCGGTTCTTTTCAGCGAAAATGGTACAAACAACTCTTGTAACACGGAAATTTGCCCTGCCGAACGGTAACAGGGGTGGCAAATCGTACCGCGTCGTACCAAATATATAGTCATAGTCGGTATTAAAAAGCCGTGTAGACGATTAAATCGATTTTTTTTCGTTGCATAAGGCTTTTGGAATTAACACCGCAAACCGTTGGGAAAACTTGCGTTCCGTCCCCGAGTCGCTTGTTTGAACGAAAAAAAGTTAACAAGTTGCGACTCGCCTGCTTGCCACGAGTCGCAAAGCAACGTATCGTTAACCGAATGGGGAAAATTTCCCAAAGGCCGGCAATCGTTGGGGCGCTTGTCGATCTACCGGATCAACACGGACTTATTGCGGAACACGGTAACGGAGCAGAGACATGCGGGTGCTGCTTGTTGAGGATGACAACACCTATGCTGACAGCATCGAATTGATGCTTAAGTCTGAGGGCATGGTGATTGACACTACCGACCTTGGGGAAGATGGTCTCGAGATCGGCAAGCTTTACGATTATGACATTATTCTTCTGGACCTTATGCTGCCAGATATTGACGGCTACGAGGTCCTGAGACGTTTGCGCGACGCACGCGTCGAAACACCGGTCCTGATCCTGTCGGGTCTGACCGAAACCGAAGACAAGGTCAAAGGCCTTGGCTTTGGCGCAGATGATTATCTGACCAAGCCTTTCGAGAAAACCGAACTTCTGGCACGTGTGCAGGCAATTGTTCGCCGTTCACGCGGCCATGCCCAGTCGATGATTTCGACCGGTAAGCTCAACGTCAACCTGGATGCACGCACCGTCGATGTCGATGGCAAACCGCTGCATCTGACCGGCAAGGAATATGGCATTCTGGAACTGCTGTCGCTGCGCAAGGGCACGACACTGACCAAGGAAATGTTCCTCAACCACCTTTATGGCGGTATGGACGAGCCGGAACTCAAGATCATTGACGTCTTTGTCTGCAAACTGCGCAAGAAAATCCAGTCTGCGACCAAGGGCGACAATTACATCCATACGGTTTGGGGCCGGGGCTATGTCCTGCGCGATCCCGACACCAACAGCGCTGCGGCCTGATTTTCGGGAACTTGGTATCAGGCATGCCTGATACCGCCCCAACAGTTGCCGCTATACGAAAAACGCCCCGGTTCATATCCGGGGCGTTTTTCGTTTCCGATCACGGCAAATAGATAAGCGGATCAACAAGGCCGCTGATCTGCAACCGATCAATCAGTTCGAAAATCGGGATCACCATCAAAAAGACCAGCCCGTCGCGCAATGTTCGCCACAAAAGATGCGGGCGCACTTCAAGGATATCGGCATCGCGCCAGGCACCAAACCGGGGACCAAAGCGCGGTACACGCGTTTTGTAGTCATTAAAGGATGCGCCAAAAAGTGTCGCAAGCGCCCTTTCTTCGCGCAGGATCACCGGCAAGAACACACCAAACGCCCCCACCCCGAACAACAGGGCAATCAACAGGCTTCCGGTTTGCGCGCCAATGCCGACTGCGCCGATGAAGCTGAACATATAAAGCGGATTGCGACTGATGGAATAGGGGCCGGTATCGGTCAGATCGCGGGCCTTGCGCCCGCCGATATAGAGCGTGCACCAGGCCCGCCCGAAAATGGCAATCAGGATCAGGACAATCCCGCCGGTCTCGACCGTTTCATGGGTAAACATCTCCACCTGCGCCAGCGACTGCATGAGCGGAAGCGCACACAGCACCAACAGCGCGATACCTGCAATGGCAAGCTTGCGGCGGCGCTGGACACGGCGAAGGTCCTGACGCGGTGTGGCGATCGTGTTTGATGGATTTGAGGTCATTGGCCTTCCCGACTTTCAGTTCAACAGAACAGTCGGCAAGAAACCAACTGTCAGCTACTTCTTGTCGTCCGGTTTGCCAAAGCGGGACCGATCAAAGGTCGTGGACGGGCGCGTGGTTCCGCTGGAACCGCTTGTATTGCTGCTGCCTGTCCCCGGCCGCTGTGTCGTACCACCGGCACCAGCACCGGTTCCGGTGCCAAGCGGGCGGCGATAGGTCGAACCAGTGGTATCCGTTGTTCCCGGACGTGTGGTTGAACCTGTACCAGTCGAACCTGACGGTCTGCTGAACGCGCTGCCAGTTGTGCCCGATCCCGTGCTGCCGGTTCCGGTTGTTCCCGGGCGGGTGGTTGACGGGGTGGTGCCAAGTGGCCGCTGGGTCGACGTTGTGCCAAAACCTGAACCTGCGGGGCGGGTTGTTGCTGTCCCTGCTGTTCCGGTTGTTCCGGTTGTCCCGACTGCCGGGCGGGCAGTTGTACCGGCCGTGCCCGCGGCACCGGTTTGCATATGTTTGGGCTTCTGGAAGGCCAAGCCCCCGGGCGCAGCAGCACCGGCCGCACTGGCAGCCCCCGCCTGCGCCTTTTCAAGCGCCGTCAGATCAACTTCCGGCGCCCCCGGACGGTTAAGCTGATAAATGCCACGTTGACGCGCAAGCGGTTTGAACTTGTCGGAAATGCCCAGAACCGTCTCTGCCCCGCCAAGGAACAGGAAACCGTCATCTGGCATCAAGGCGGAAACACGCGAAAGGACGTCACTTTTGGTCGGTTGATCGAAATAGATCAGCACGTTACGGCAATAGACGACGTCAAACTGCCCAAGCGGACGGAAATCTTCCAGAAGGTTGAATTCCTTGTACTGCACCTTGGACCGGATATCGGCCGAGATTTGCCACTGGTCTTCCTTCTTTTGGAAGTACTTGACCAGAAGACCAATCGGAAGGCCCCTTTGGACTTCGAATTGGGAATACAGGCCCGCGCGCGCCTTGGTCAGGATCTCGCGCGAGATATCGGTCCCGACGATATCAATCCGCCAGCCAGCCAGCTGAGATTTGAATTCATCAAGGATCATCGCCAGCGAATAGGGTTCCTGCCCGGAAGAGGCCGCCGCACACCAGATGCGCAGATGTTTCTTCGACGCACGTGTCTTGATCATGTGCGGCAGGACAACATGGCGGAACTGGTCAAACGGTTTGGTATCGCGGAAGAAGAAACTTTCATTGGTCGTCATCGCATCAACGACTTCTTCGACCAGATTGCGGTCGCCACCGCGCAGCGTACCGATCAGCTCAGTCAGGTCCTTGAGACCCCGTTTGCGTGCAATCGGCATCAACCGGCTTTCGAGCAGATAAGTCTTGTCCTGGCTCAGAACGAGCCCGGACTTTGACTTGATCAATCTGCTTACAAACTCGAAGTCATCCGGCTTCATCATTGTGGGTTAACGACCCCCCGCGAATTTTTTGATATAGGCCGCAATCCCACCCACCGGCAAAACCGCAGAACAGATACCGGCATGCGCCGCAGCGCCCGGCATCCCCCATACAACGCTACTCTGCTCGTCCTGTGCCACGACCATGCCCCCCGCATTGACCACGTCACGTCCACCAAGCATACCATCCTGCCCCATTCCGGTAAGTATTGCAGTCAGAATGTTTCCTCCGTAACTCGCGACCAGACTGCGCAACATCGGATCGACCGACGGACGACAGAAATTCTCGGGCGGGTTCTGATTTAACTTCAGATGCCGACTGGCACCACGCCCCTCTACAGTCATGTGGTAATCACCGGGGGCAAGATAAACCTGTCCACCAACAATTGGCATATTGTTTTGTGCTTCCTGACATTTAAGCCCGGTCAGACGGGTGATGTGCTCGGCCAGAATGGTGGTAAAGGTGGCGGGCATATGCTGGGTAATGAAGATCGGCTGACGCACGCCATTCAGGCCGCGCAACACTTCAAACAAGGCCTGCGGCCCACCGGTCGAGCTGCCAATCGCGATGGCTTCGACATTGATGCGTTTTTCGGGCAGCAGCGTGACACCACCGCGCGCGGACTGGCGTTTTGCCGGGGCGGGTGCACTTGCCGAACGGGCCTGTTGGGCGCGCGCACTTTTTTGCGGCGCGGGTGCGGTTGGCCGCTTGGCCGGCGGTGCCGTTCTTGCGCTGGGTGCTGCTGTGGCGGGGCGTTCCGGCATTTTGGGCACGGTTTTGCCCTGCCCGCCTGCCGCAATGGCCGCATCGCGAATAAGTCTGCCCGGATCGCGTGACGGTGTCGTCGAACGCGCTGCTGCACCACCAGCCGGGTTGGCAGCCGGTTTTGCACCTTGCGTTGCGGCCTCCGACGATGCGGGTGTGGCCGGTTGCGGCTTAGGTGCCGGTTGCTGCGGCATCGGCGTCTGGCGCATCTGCGTTGGTTGCGGACGGTGTTGCTGCATCGGGCGGGGGCGCAATTCGGCGGTAAATCGTTTGCGCTGGATCCGGCCTTGTTTGTGAAGCTGCTGATGTTCGACCGACATTTCCGCCCGGAAAGCAGCCGCCTTGCCGCCAGAAGCTGCGTCATCGGGCTCGGATGCCTCGGCATCGGGCGCAGTTGATTTTTCTTCCGGTTCCGGTTCGGGTGCGGCTTGGACAGCAGCCGCTTCTGCCGCGGCAGCTTCTTCGACCTCAAGCATCTTGCGACGCTGTTCAGCCCAGGCTTTCACCTTGTCGAGAAGTTCTTCGCGGAACCCCTCGCCGACATTCAGGTCTTTTGACGAGCTTGGCTTGGGGATGTAATCCACCGCCCCTAGCGTCATCGCCTGGAAACTGATATCGGCATTTCGTTTAGTG
This sequence comes from Thalassospira sp. A40-3, assembly GCF_015871485.1. NCBI lineage: Bacteria > Pseudomonadati > Pseudomonadota > Alphaproteobacteria > Rhodospirillales > Thalassospiraceae > Thalassospira > Thalassospira sp. A40-3. The sequence continues at coordinate 810,102 of NZ_CP065428.1, read as the reverse complement.
AGTGTGGACGCCATGATCACGCGGACTGTCGGATCAATCTCCAACAGTTTCGGCAAGGCCGTCAAACCATCCATCACCGGCATTTCGATATCAAGAACAACGGCTTCGATGCCGCCTTTTTCCATGACTGCCAGTGCTTCTTCGCCATTGCTGACCGATCCGACGACTTCGATTTCGGCGTCTTCGGTCATCATACGTGTAACAAGTCCGCGCACGATGGCGGAATCATCCACGATCAGGACTTTGTATGGCGAATGGATGGGCGTTTCTTCCACGTGGTAGCGTCCCCGCTTGATGATGGAGATCGGATCTTGAAGGCTTACAGGTTCGTGAGCACCCCGGCCTAGATCAGGCCGACCTGCTCGAACTTGGCCTGGATGATCTCGCTATCGAACGGCTTCATGATGTATTCGTTCGCGCCAGCGGTGATGGCTTCCTGAATGTGTTCAAGGTCGTTTTCAGTTGTACAGAACACAACAACAGGATCATCGCCACCAGGCGTTGCACGCAGTTCACGCAGGAACTCGATCCCGCTTTTGACGGGCATGTTCCAATCAAGCAGAACCGCGTCGGGCATGGACTCAAGGCACTTGTCGAGTGCCTCCTGACCGTCCACTGCCTCCACAACCGCAAACCCGATTTCCTCGAGAATGCGTCTTGCTACCATCCGGATGACTTTCGAATCATCGACGACGAGACAACTCTTCATCGACTTCCTTCTCGCTTACTTAGGTCGTTAAGCCACAATGGCAGGAACCGGGCACATTGCGTGCCCGGCATGGGAAATCAGGTTAACCGGCCTGCTTGATCGAAGACGTGAAATCAAGCAGACGGGTCACGTCGAGAATCACCAGAAGCTTCTTGTCGAGACGGAAAATACCGTCCGAAAATTCGCGCCAGCGCGGATCAAGCGTTGCCGGGTTCTGTTCGAACGCCTTTTTCGGAACGCTCAGAACCTCACCAACCTGATCGACCATCAGGCTGTAAAGCTCGCCACCTTCATCGACAACGATGCTCATGCCCGGCTCATCGTCTTCACGGTCACGCAGACCAAGACGTTTGCGGACATCAATCGCGGTTACGATACGACCACGCAGGTTCAACGATCCGGCCACTTCCGGCGGTGAAAGCGGGATACGGGTAATGCGTTGCGGCCCCAGGACATCCTGAACGGTCAGGACAGGGATACCGAAAAGCTGCTTGCCAATATTCGCGGTCACGAAATCCTGGCTGTCACCACCAAGTTCAAGGGCGCCTCCTTTTTCCTGGCTCGGGACGAGTGCGTTTTTATCGCTCATAGGACTGTTCTCCCGCTTACATGCTGCTCAGTGTCTGGATCAGGGTCGAGACAAGCGCATCGCGATCAAATTTGGCCACATAGTCGCTGAAACCGACCTGACGACCGCGTTCGAAGTCTTCCTCTTTGGTGTGCGAAGACAGGGCAATGATCGGAATTTCACCCCATTCTGCATCATCCTGAAGCGCTTCGGCAAATTCAAAGCCGTTCATGCCCGGCATTTCGATATCACTGATGATCGCGTCAAACAGAACACCACGGTTTTTAAGGTCCATGGCCTGTTCTGCATTTTCGACCGCAGTAACATTGAAACCGGCAACCGACAGCATCGGCGTCAGCAGGTTACGGAAGAACGGGCTGTCATCGATCAGAAGAACACGCTTCTTCTCGCCGCCGTTATCCTCGGTGCCGAACCAGTCGCTGAAGGCCAGTTCAAGATAGTAACCGGCATCAATAAGATCGGTCGCCTTGCCGTCAATCACGGCCGAACCAACCAGACCATCCTGATCCGCGGTCAGTTCAACATTCAGAACGTCATCAACAATATCGACGATCTCGTCGACAACCAGACCCATGGTGCGTTCACGATCCTGGAACACAAGGGTCGGCTGACGGCCTTCTGACTTCATCTGGTAGCTACCGTCGATAAAGACAAGAGGCATGAGCTTGCCGCGGTACTGGACCAGCGGACGGCCATTCGAATGTTCGATATTCTCGACATCGATTTCTTCAAGACGGGCAACAAGCGCCAGCGGAACCGCACGCACTTCGCTGCCACCGGCCCGGAAGACCAGCATGGATGTGGTTTCGCGATCCGATGCATCGGCCTTGGCCTTGCCTTCGACACCTTGCGAGCCACCAACGGTGATTTCGCCGGTGCGGGTTGCAATGCCGTTCGGATCAAGGATCATGATCACGCTACCGTCGCCAAGGATGGTATTACCCGAGAACAGCGACAGATCGCGCAGGATCGGGGCCACCGGTTTAACAACGATTTCCTCGGTGTCGAACACGCGGTCAACGATGATACCGAACGAATAGGTACCAACCTGTGCAACCACGATGAATGCTTCTTCATCAACCGCATCGTCGCTTTCCTGGGTGGTATCAAGACCAAGAATTTTCTTGAGCGTGACCAGCGGCAGCAGACGGTTACGCAGGCGCAGGACCGGCGTATCATGAATGCGTTCGATGGAATGTTCGGAATTGTTCGATGCACGAACAAGTTCCAGAACGCTGATCTGCGGAATGGCAAAGCGTTCGCCGCCACTCTCCACGATCAGGGCCGACACAATCGCCAGCGTCAGCGGGATCTTGATGATGAAGGTCGACCCACGGCCTTCGACCGATTTCAGTTCGACCGTACCACCGATCTTTTCGATGTTGGTACGCACAACGTCCATACCCACACCACGACCGGAAACCGAAGTCACTTTTTCCGCGGTCGAGAAGCCGGCTTTGAAGATGAACTGCTGGATCTGCTGTTCACCCATGCCTTCAAGCTCGCTTTCGGTCGCAAGACCGTTGGCAATCGCCTTCGCCTTAATCCGCTCAAGGTTCAGACCACGACCATCATCGGAAATCTCGATGATGATGTGACCACCTTCGTGATACGCGTTCAGCGTGACCGTACCGGTTTCAGGCTTGCCCGCATCGCGGCGGCCCGGAATATCTTCCAGACCATGGTCGGCAGAGTTACGCACCATGTGGGTCAGCGGGTCCTTGATCAGTTCAAGAACCTGGCGGTCCAGTTCGGTGTCGGCACCGATCATTTGCAGATCGATTTTCTTGTTCATCTCAAGGGCAAGGTCGCGAACGATACGCGGCAGTTTTGCCCATGCGTTGCCGATCGGCTGCATACGGGTCTTCATCACACCTTCCTGAAGGTCGGTCGTGATGTGCGACAGGCGCTGCAACGGCACGGTGAATTCACTGTCATCCTTGCCGCGAACCATCTGCAAAAGCTGGTTACGGGTCAGGACAAGTTCTGAAACCAGTGTCATCAGGTTTTCAAGCAGCTCGACATTCACACGAATGGTCTGGGCTGCAACCGAGCTTTCCTTGGCTTCTGCGCGCGGTGCCTCTGCCTTTGGCTTTTCGGCAGCCTTTTTGGCCGGCGCAACTTCCTGGGATTTTGCGGCTGCGGGCGGAGCAGCCGGTTTTGCCGGTGCTTCCGGCTCCGGCTCAGCGGCCGCAGCCGGTTCGTCAGGAACTTCGAAATCGGGATCGTATTCTGCGGCGTCAAAAGCAGCCTGCAGTTTTTCGTCATCCGTCATCGGAACTTCTTCTTCGGCTTCCTCTGCTGCCGGGGCTGCTGCAGCAGCCGGCGCACCACCCGGAATTTGACCGGTATCGGCAAAGTGGTTCAGACGACCGATAAGGTCAGCATCATTTCCGTCCGGCTCGGCTTCGTTCTGTTCGAGCTCCCCCAGCAGATACTTAATGGTGTCGATCGACTCAAGAACAAGCGTCACGGCATCAGGTGTCACCACCAGTTCGCCGTCACGGATTTTACCGAGTACGTTCTCGCCAGCGTGGGCAACAGCCTCAAGGCGCGGCAGGCCAAGGAAGCCGCAAGTGCCCTTAATGGTGTGAACCAAGCGGAAAATATTGGACAAGATGTCCGGATCATTCGGGTTCTGTTCCAGCTTCACCAGTTCGACGTCAAGCGTCGACAGGCTTTCAGAAGTCTCGGTCAGAAATTCACTTAAAAGATCGTCCATATACCCCCTCCAAATCTCCAACAATCAATAGCTTGTCGGAACTGGAACTCCCATTAAAGCGCCAAATGGCGCAAACGTACTATACTTTGGTATCTTAGGTAGAAGCTATTGCACGCCATTACCAGACCTGCCGGTCAAATTTTTATCCATAGATCAATGCAATATTTCCGTCCTGTTGCAAGACCGAAAGCACTCCACCCCCGAGTTTAGCCAGTTTCCGCAAGAAAAACGCCTGAACATTGCGCGGATCGAGTGCATCAGTAGAAACTTCTTTTTCCAATACATTCATGATTTCAGGGCGCAAGGCCGCGCGTTTGCCTTCGCCCAGAACCGTTACTTTACCGGAGTCGCGCATAACCGAAAGCGTTCCACCGAACGGCAAAGCTTCACGGGCAAGCATAACCATGTTCAATACGATTCGCCCGTGAGATGGATCAATCGGAAGATCCGGCCAATCAAGTGCGACCTTCCCTTCGGCCGCATAGGTCTGTTTTGCCGCTTCACGCATCGCGGCGGTATCGGCACTGCTGCCCGCACGCCCGAAGGCCAACCGGAACAGTTGCAAACGACGTGCGGCCTCAAGACCGCTTTTGCGCATGAGTGCCAGCGCCTCATCGTCGCTAACCCCGTCTTCCCCCATCAGTTCTGCCCCGGCATTGACCGCCCCGACCGGACCGACAAGATCATGACAGATCCGCGAACTGATCAGTTCGATCAAGGTCAGTTCAAGGGTGGCATCCTCTTCCATAGCGCGGGCTCTCCAAGGTCTTTGCGTATCGTCACAACATCATGCCCCAAGACACAATGCGCTTCCCGAATGGTCCGTTCTGAGCGAACAGGTCACTCGCAGAAGCCACAAGATTGCCGCCGATATATTAAGAGCTTATTTAGCACGCTCGAAAATCAGGCTTTTCCGACCCGGCAAATTTTGCCGCTTTGCGATATCGGACCCGATATCCGGCCCGCAACACGCAGCCGCAAATTGCGCGACCTCGGCAAACGACCTATATTGAAGCCAGCAACACAGGATACAGAGCACCCAATGGATTTCTTGCTGACGCCAGGCGCCATCGTGCGTCATCCCAATCAACCGGACTGGGGACTGGGCCGCATTCAGGCCGTTGACGGAGATCGAATCGCTGTCAATTTCGAAGAGGCCGGTCGCCAGATCATCCGCCAGCGCTATGTCGTTCTGGAAATTGTCGAAGCCGCGGCGGGCTACGAATAAGCGCCCTTCCTGCAACCGGTCCTTGAAGGCGACGCTTGGCACATGGATTGCTCGGATCGAATTGTTAATCAATTCACCATAAAGATGGACTCTATCATACACTCGATAGATGAACCTGACACGAGCACAACAGTCTTAAGAAGGTTTCGAAGCCCATGATCGCAGCCAATAAACCACCGCGTGACAGCTTTAAACAGCGCCACCACGTCGCGGCCTTTACCGTGCTGGAACAATTTGCCCAGGGTCTTGTGCATGTTGCCCGCGACCATGGCGGTTCCGTTACCGAAGAACAGATCCTGAAATCGCTCAATAGCCTGCGCGACAACGAAGATCTGTTCGACAATGCATGGGCGATCCTTGAAAGCGACCTCGAAGCGATCAAGACCCGCGAACATGCAGCCCTGCGCCACGATCCGTTCGGACGTCTGCTGGTCTCGCGCTTTGATCATCTGCTTGAAGGCAACGCAGCCGGCGATACCGAACACGGTGCCCTGTCACGCACCATCCTGCAGCCTTTCTTCAAGGTCATCCGCATGATGGTCGGCATGGACATGCTTCAGGAAATCGATCGTGAAATTCACGAAATCATCGAAGCCCACGCCAATGATGATGACGAATTGCGCAATCCTTCCGAATACTGGGATCATCTGGCGAAAACCCCGGAAGTCCGGTCGCGGATCAATCTGGTGTTTGCCCGCATGGCGCTGCATTTCAGCAACTATGAACACCGCAAGAAATGGCTGATCCAGCTCGTCAATGACAACATGGTCCACGGCGAAGAACGTTGGGAATTCACCGAAACCCATTGCATCCGACTGCTTGATGCGCTGTTTGCCGATGTGCGCAAAACGCTTGCCGTGCCGGAACATTCCGCCGAACTGGTCGCGCGGATGGGCCGCGAAAATGTCGCCACCCTGCGCGAAGTGGTCAAATGCATTGATGACGACGTCGCCAAATTATCAAAGTGATGGTCGACCTTTTGGGCACCCGTTACCTGACGGTTACCCCTCAACGAACGAATATATGAGCTGCGATCTGTTATCGGATCGCGGCTCATATCGTTTTCACCTGACGGAAAGGTGAACACCACAGATCGAAACAGACTGGTCAAAACCCCGTCTGCTGTGCCACAGTCGCCTCACAACGATTGCGAAAAGCCCGGAAACTCAACAACACCGTTGAAACGCCACCATGACCAAACCGCTGATCGACAAATATGGCAGACATGTCTCTTACCTGCGCGTTTCGGTAACCGATCGCTGCGATTTCCGCTGCACCTATTGCATGGCGGAAAACATGACATTCCTGCCAAAATCCGATGTTCTTTCGCTTGAGGAACTTGATCAGCTGTGCACGGCTTTCATTACGCGTGGCGTGCGTAAATTGCGCCTGACCGGCGGCGAACCGCTGGTCCGTCGTGGCATCATGGATCTGATCACCAATCTGTCACGCCATCTTAAAACCGGCGCGCTCGATGAACTGACCATGACCACCAATGGCAGCCAGTTGGCCACCTATGCCGATGATCTGGCGCGCCTGGGTGTGAAGCGCCTTAACATCTCGCTTGATAGTCTGGATTCCCAGAAATTCACCGAAATCACCCGCCGTGGCCGCCTTGAACAGGTGCTGGCCGGGCTTGAGGCCGCCAAACAGGCCGGCATTTCGATCAAGATCAACACGGTCGCATTGCGTAACTTCAACGAAGACGAAATGTCACGCCTTGTCGCCTGGTGCGGTAAGGAGGGCTTTGATCTTTGCCTGATCGAAACCATGCCGCTCGGCGACATTGATGGTGACCGGACCGACCAATACCTGCCGTTGACTGCTGTGCGCGAAAGGTTGGAGCAGGAATACACCCTGATCCCGTCCGAATATGTCACACCGGGCCCGGCCCGCTATACCACCGTGGCTGAAACCGGCGGGCGTCTTGGCTTCATCACGCCGCTGACCCATAATTTCTGCGAAGGTTGCAACCGCGTGCGCGTGACCTGCACCGGTACGCTTTACATGTGCCTGGGGCAGGAAGACCACGTTGATCTGCGTGCCGCCCTTCGCACCGGCGACCCGCGCGCCCTTGATCAAATGCTGGATGCCGCCATGGACCTCAAACCCAAGGGCCATGATTTTGTCATCGACCGCAAAGGCCAGAAACCGGCTGTCGGGCGCCATATGAGTATGACCGGGGGCTAAGCAGCCCCGGCAAGACTTCTCAGAATCATCAAATGATTCCCAACGCCTGTACTGATCAGATGTGACGCGCATTTGGTGCAATCGCTGCTGCCAAATCCCGGCACTGGCACGGGTGAGCTTTGGTCCTGTAATCCAGCACGCAGTTCACACTCATTCCCACCCGGCACCACCAACACCGACACAACCCGCCCGGCCCCGTTTGAGGTCAGTTCATCGACATGCCAATGGGGTTTCTTGGTCGCCTTGCAGTGGCGCTTGACGCGCGCGGCAATGCCGCCGGGGCCATTGGCGGAGCCGCAATAGAGGTAGGTGCCTTTGGCAAGGGTGATGCCTGTGAAGCGTTTATTTTGAAGCGTCAGGTCAGCTGTAAGTTCGATCACCAGAACGTAAGCTCCGGCAACTTTGGGAAGCTGCCGGAGGGTTTGGTCATTGATCTCTGGGAAGAACGTGCTCACGCGTCCGGGGACTCTCGCAGCAACAGATCAATAGAAAGTCCGGGGCCAGCCATGCCGTTGGTCAGGACCGGTTCGCAATGTTCGTTGATCCGTGCGCCAATGCGTTGGCGAAAGCCGCTAAAGCGTTTTGATTCCACGACATCGACCGGTTCGTCGAGATGCACTTCGACGCGAAACACGCCCGGTGTCGGGGTCGCCGTAACGCTTCGGATCAGGCCGGTGACGGCATGACCAAGGTAGGAGCCGGCAAAACGTTTGCCGATACCAAGATCAGACACACTGGTCGGGATATTGCGCCGTGCCATGGCAACGGCGGTGTTCCAGTCACGAAAACCGTGGCTTTGTGCCAGCAGTTCGAGCGAACCGGTATGCGAGATCGAGACATCACGCGCGGCCAAGGCTTTGCGCAGGCGTTTGGCCTGTGCCTTGAATTGCTCGGTCGCGTCCGTTTCAATGTCGGCACGGCTGATATTGAGCGTATTGGAAGTCATAAATCGTCTCCACGCAGGAGGCCGGGGGTCCGCATTGCCGGGCCGTATCCTGATCGGGAAACGGGTCCGAAAATTTCGTTCCACGCACTTTACCAAAGGCATATACCTTGCGGACGGCAGGGGTGCGCACCCCGTAAAAAGCGTGTTAGCCCAATCTCGGCCCAAAAACAAGGTTTTCGCATTGCCTGATATTGCGTGGTTATCGCCTGACATCGGCGAATGGCGCGCCTTTCTCAAAAATTGACAGCCCCCGTGACAACAACATATACCAGTGAAAACACGTCATATCGGCGGTCCCGAATATGCGCCGATCAACCATAAGGAATATGCGCCATGGCCATGGAAGCCTATGAAATCGAAAGCATGATCAAGGAAGCCCTTCCCGATGCACAGGTCCGCATCGAGGATTTGCGCGGCGATGGCGATCATTATGCAGCGATTGTCGTCTCCGAGCAGTTCCGCGGCAAAACCCGCGTGGTTCAGCACCAGATGGTCTATTCCGCCCTTAAGGGCAAAATGGGCGGCGATCTGCATGCGCTGGCCCTGCAGACTTCTGCACCGGAATAAGGTCATCCAAGATAAAGCTTTGGCAGAGCACCTCGCCACCACGAACCGCTTCGCCAGACCAAACTCAGGGGCCGTTTGCCTTCGGCCCCTGTTGCCTTTCCGATCGAACTGAGCTGGTCCGAAGACTTAAGCGGCCGGTCACAGCCCCATTCACTGACCACGGCTTGAAATTATGTCTTCTAAAGAAAAACCGGCACTGATCGGCCCCGGCCCCCTCGCCGGGCTTGGCGCCTTCATCTTCTGGGGGTTTTTCGGCCTGTATTTCAAACAGGTCGCCTTTGCCACCCCGCTTGAAATCCTGTCGCACCGCATTGTGTGGTCAGCACTTCTCACACTTCTGCTGGTGTTTGTTCTGGGTCGGCGCAAGAAGCTGCTTGAGCTGATTTCATCAGCACGCACCGTCGGACTTTTGTTTCTTTCAAGCCTTCTGGTCGCGGGGAACTGGTTGCTTTACATCTGGGCGGTCAATAATGCGCACGCCCTGGAAGCAAGCCTTGGCTATTACATCATGCCGCTGATCATGCTGATCCTTGGCCGCATTTTCTTTGCCGAAAAACTCAACCGCATTCAGATCATTTCCGTTTTGATCTGTGCGGCCGGGGTTCTGAACCTTCTGGTTTTTTATGGCAATATGCCCTGGGTTGCCGTCGGGCTTTCGACCTTGTTTGGCTTTTACGGTGTGATTCGCAAATTCGTCCCGGCCGACCCGATCGCCGGTCTTTTTGTTGAATGTATTCTTCTGACCCCGTTTGCCTTGGGGTATCTTGGCTGGCTTACCTATCAGGGGGATATGACGTTTGGGCATATCGGGCGGGTCGAAGATGCGCTTCTGATCGGGCTTGGGGTTTGCACGACAGCCCCGCTTGTGTTGTTTGCCTTTGCGGCGCGCAACATGAAATTCTCGGCCCTTGGATTGATGCAATATCTCAATCCGACCATCCAGTTCTTTGTCGCGGTTCTGATTTTCGGCGAGATCTTTACCGAGGCCCACATGATCACCTATGCGCTGGTGTGGTTCGGGCTGGGTATTTTCACCTGGGATAACCTGCGTACCGCGCGGCAAAATCGCGCCAAGAGTTGACAGAACCGCAGGTTCCAGCCATATCTTCGCCCATAAAAGTTTAACCTGAATTCGCGGCCCGAACAGGGCCCCCAAGCCAAGGACAATCATCATGACCGACAATCCGGTATTCGAACGCATCCAGAAAGACGTCAATGACAATGACGTCGTCCTGTTCATGAAGGGTACCGCAATGTTCCCGCAGTGCGGCTTCTCTGCCGCTGTTGTTCAGGTCCTGGCCGAGCTTGGCGTTCAGTTCAAGGATATCAACGTTCTGGTCGACCCGGCGATCCGTCAGGGCATCAAGGACTTCTCCAACTGGCCGACCATTCCGCAGCTTTACGTCAAGGGCGAGTTCCTTGGTGGTTGCGACATCGTGCGTGAAATGGCCGCCAGCGGCGAGCTGTCCCAGCACCTTAAAGACAAAGGCGTTGCCGTTGCCGCCTAAGGCGCGACAAACAAGTCCAATCAAAACGCGCTGCGCAGGTTTTCTGCCAGCGCGTTTTTTGTGCCGGACCATCGCCAAACTCGCCAAATGCGATCATATCCCGAGCGCGACAAAACTATTTCTTGATGGTTTGTCTGCTATTCCCCATCTTTAGGGCATGCTGCAATTTGCGCCACAGGGGAAGTCACAGGCATGAAACCGGCAATCAAAACAATGGCATGTTTTGCGATCTGGCTGTTTGTAATCTGGTTTGCCTTGCCCATCCCGCCCACAGCAGCACAGATGGCGGCCGTTACCGCCCTAAGCGGCTCAGAAGACGCATCAGAAGACGGATCAGCCCCCGCCACAGAACTTCCCGAAGACGGGGTGATTGCCGAAACCTTCAGCTATTATGGCTTCCTTGAAGAAGGTGTCACCCACACCCAGGCCCGCATTGCCGAAACCATGTCCGGCCTTGATGCCTTTCCCGCAGAACTCGATGCCACGCGGGCCTTGCTGTCGACCGATTTTGGCCAGACCGGCCTGATGCGGATTTTGCTATTTACCGTCATTTTCGTTGGTGTCGGTATTGTGGCCGAGGTGATCTATCGCCGTCTTTCGGCACCGGCATGTGCCTATCTTGAATCGCAAAGCCCGCGGAAGTTTTCGGAACGCCTCAAACACATGGTCGGGCTTTGTGTGCTTTCGCTGTTTTCGCTGCTTGTCTTTGCCATCGGATCGCTTGGCGCGTTTATGATGTTTGACTGGCCGCCAATCATGAAATCGGCTGTGATGTCGCTTCTGATGGCGTTCTTTGCCCTGCGTGTCCTGATCATCGTTTTGCAATTCCTGTTTGCGCCCAAGGCCGAAGGCCTTCGCATGATCAATGTCGATCCGCAGGCCGCAATCGTGCTGACCAGACGCCTGACCTGGGCTGCGGGGATATCATTGTTTGCCTTTGCCTTGGCCAATGTGTTTGGTGCCGCGCCGACCATGGTTGCGGGCGATATCATCCTGTTTGATGCGGCCGTGGTAATTTCAGTCGTCACCTTTTGCGCGGTCACGTTTTCAATTGGCCAGTTCTTTGCCAGTCATGCGGCAAGTGCCGAGGTCGAGAAAATGGCCCTGCCAACATCGATTGCCCGTCTGTGGCCGATGATTGTCTGTGGCTGGTTCATTCTGGTGGGCGGGGTTGCAATCATTGGTGCCGAACGCATCCTTAAGGCACTGCTTGCCATCGGGCTTGCCTGCTTGTTCGACGTGGTGTTTCGCAACATCATCGAAAGCCAGCATCGCAAGAAACTGCAAGTCGCCAAACAGGAAGCCGCAGAGCACAATGCCCGGGCAGAGGCGGCTGCGCATGAACATGACGAAGTGTTTGAACCGGTAAAGCCCAAGTCACCTGTTTTTACCAAGGTGCTTAAACGCGGTGTGCGGCTTCTGGCACTGGTGTTTGTGCTGGCAAGTATCTGGCGCATCTGGGGCTTTGACCGGTTGGCTCAGGCCGATGATGCCGGGATCATTGCCCGGATCATTGATAGCTCGACCGAAATCATCATGATCCTTCTGATCGCCGATCTGATCTGGTCGCTGATCAAGACGTTCCTTGATGAACGCATGAGCGCGTCAGCAACGGGCAATGCCGGCGATGAGGGCGGTGGCACCGGGCTGTCACGGGTCGAAACCCTGTTGCCGCTTTTGAAAAACTTCGCGCTGACCGTGATTGTCATCATGGTCGCGATGGTGACCCTGTCATCACTTGGCGTTGATATCGGACCGCTGATTGCCGGTGCCGGTGTTGTCGGCCTTGCCCTTGGTTTTGGTAGTCAGGCACTGGTGCGCGATGTGGTCGCCGGTGTGTTCTTCCTGCTTGATGATGCGTTTCGGCTTGGCGAATATATCGAAGTCGACAATCTGCGTGGCCGGGTCGAAAACATCTCCATCCGGTCCATGCAGCTGCGCCATCACCGTGGCCCGCTTCAGACCGTCCCGTTTGGCGAGATCAAATCCATCGTCAACCACAGCCGCGATTGGGTGATCGTCAAACTCGAATTCCGTGTGCCGTTTGAAACCGACGTCAACAAGATCAAGAAACTGGTCAAGAAACTGGCGGCCGAACTTCTGGAAGATCCGCTGATTGGCGACAGCTTCATCGAACCGCTGAAATCCCAGGGGGTGCGCCGGATGGAAGAATTCAACATGGTGATCGGGCTGAAATACACCTCAAAACCCGGCGAACAATTCACCATCCGCAAAACCGTCTATCAGCGGGTTCTGGCGATGTTCAAGGAAAACGGCATCCAGATGGCCTCGCGCAACGTCAAGGTCGATGTACCGCCAGATGCAACACCTGAACAAAAACAGGAAGCGGTTGCCGCCGCCGCCCAGCAGGCGTCCGAGCAACTGAACAAGCCGCCCGCCTGATCCATTCCTAAAACGAACTTCCGAACCGAATGGCTCGGAAGTTCGAGATTAAAGAGCTTGACGCCCGAAACAAGACAACTTGGCTTACTTGGGTGGAAATGCCTGAGTTTCTTCACCTTTGCCCAAAATCAAGCTGCCATCGGCATTCAAAGCCGTGACGGTAAAGCGATAGTCATGCGATCCGCTTGGAGGACATGGCCCTTTATAGGAAAAGGCACCAGCCGGAATTTCACTGGAACCAGAGTAATCGATCGTCCCTCCTCCGTGATTATAGGTTGGGACGTCCAGATCGACCATTTTGAAGCGGAGTGAAGCTGTGTCAGCGGGAATGTTTGAAATGATGAACGCAGGCGACTTGGTGGAGCAAGCGGAAGTTCCGTGCCAATCGAATGACACATCCAAAGAAGCCATATTTTCCGCCTCTTTTGTTGTTTGGCAAGCACTTAACGTGAGTACAGACAGCCCAACAATCGCTGCCAATTTCGTTATCTTCATAACATCAACCTCAACCTGAAAAATAAAATCCGAGAATATAGATACAGAGCCCAGATCAGCGTTCAGGAAACAGGTGAAGACGTCAACCTGTCCACAAGAGTAGAACACAACTGTTGAAGCAAGCCGACACCCGCTCAGATAACACACCATCAAAACAAAAACGCCCGCTGTTTCCAGCGGGCGTCTTCGTATCGGTTCGTCGCGAAATCCGTAAGGATTAACGCGAGTAGAATTCGATGACCAGGTTCGGTTGCATCTGAACCGGGTACGGAATTTCGGCGAATTTCGGAACGCGAACGAAGGTACCTTTGAAGGCCTTCGCGTCAACGTCGAGATATTCCGGAACGTCACGTTCGTTCAGGTTGGCAGCTTCCATAACCATCGGGATTTCGCGCGAAGCAGGTTTCACTTCGACAACGTCACCTTCCTGTACCAGGTAGGACGGGATGGTTACTTTCTTGCCGTTAACAAGAATGTGGCCGTGGTTCACGAACTGACGTGCAGCAAACACGGTCGGAACAAATTTCATGCGGTAGATAACCGCATCAAGGCGCTGCTCAAGAATACCAACGAGGGTTTCGGAGGTATCACCCGGACGACGGGATGCTTCTTTGTAGTAGCGCAGGAACTGTTTTTCAGAGATCGAGCCGTAGTAGCCTTTGAGCTGCTGTTTCGCAAACAGCTGGGTACCATAGTCGGTCGGCTTCTTACGGCGGGTTGCGCCGTGCATGCCCGGTGCATATTCGCGCTTGTTCAGCGGCGACTTTGCACGGCCCCAAAGGTTCACACCAAGGCGGCGGTCAATCTTATGCTTTGCAGCAATACGTTTCGACATTTTGTAACTCTCTTTTTTTAAAGATCACTTATTGTCCCGATAGTTTCCAGCCGCCCAAACCTGAGCATGCGGAACGGGGACGAAACCACATGTTTCGACCCACTTTCTCGGAAGTGAGGCGCAATATAGAGATGATTGATCAAGAGTCAAACATTAATCGCGCCGGCCATCCCGCATGGAAGCCCTGCATTTCTGCCGAGTTCTGCACGAATGGCACCCCACCTGCCCCGCACTTGGCAATCGGGTGGAAAATCAGTCCTTTGGCTTGTGCTTGCCACCACGCATGGCAACAATCATCCCGCGCAGCGTCTGGACTTCCTGATGGGTCAGATTGGCACGGTTAAAGATGTTGCGAATATTGCGCGCCATGCCGGGGCGCTTTTCCGCCACCCGGAAGAACCCCGACTCATCAAGTTCGCTTTCAAGATGAAGGAAAAGGCGTTCCATGTCATCCTTGGTCGCCGGGAAGGTATCGGCCATCATCAATTGATAGTCAGGCACATCAACACCCGCCTGCCACCACTCATACCCGATCAACAAAACCGCCTGGGCCAGGTTAAGCGACGTAAAACCGGGATTAAGCGGGACGGTCACCACCGCATCACCCATGGCAATATGTTCGTTGCGAACGCCGGTGCGTTCCGGACCAAACATCACGCCGACCTTTTCACCACGCCCGATCACAGCACGCATTTCCGGTGCCAGCCCCTTGGGGGTAAAGACCGGCTTGATGGCATCACGGGTGCGCGCGGTGGTGACGTAAACCCGGTTCAGATCGGCCAGTGCATCTTCTTCGCGCTCAAACACCTTGGTGTTGTCGATGACGATATCGGCACCCGATGCATTGGCGGTTGCCCGTTCATTTGGCCAGCCATCGCGCGGCCGCACCAAACGCAAATCCACCAGACCACAATTGAGCATCGCGCGCGCGGCCTTGCCGATATTATCGCCAAGCTGCGGCTCAATCAGAATGATTACGGGCGGATTGGCAATTCCGCCTGTTTCAGGCTTGGCACTGCCGATGGGCTCGCTCATCGCGGTATTCTCCGGTCGTCAAAGGAAGGCATAGAAGCTGTTTTTCGGGCGTCCCCGTCCATATTGGCGCTTACTTAGCAAAAGCCAACCGTTCGCGCCAGCCTCCAGATTTAAGTCTCCTTATCCGTCACGAAAACAGCCGGACCTTGATATGGCCCGGCTGCATGTATTTGACGGATATCCGATCACATCATCAGGCGTGCTGGCTGCGCACACCGGATTTGAACAGTTTATAGGTGATGGAATCCCGAAGCGCGTTATAGGACGCCTCGATAATGTTGGTCGAAACGCCAACCGTTGCCCAGTTATTGCCTTCGGCATCACGGCTTTCGATCATGACGCGGGTGACTGCGCGCGTACCATCGCCACGGGTTATGATGCGGACCTTATAGTCGATCAGTTCGATCTGTTCGACCGCATCACGGTATTCCGGCACGGTCAAAAGGACCTTACGAAGGGCCGCATCAAGGGCGTTGACCGGGCCGTTGCCTTCGGCCACCGACATGAACTGATCATCACCGACCACGACCTTGACGGTGGCCTCACTCATGGTGATGACCTGCTCGTCCTGCTCATCAACCCAGCGGCGTTCGTCAATCACACGGAAAGACGTCACCCGGAAATAACGATCAAGCTCGCCCATGGCCTTACGCGCCAGCAATTCAAAGCTGGCCTCGGCCCCGTCATAGGCATAACCGTCAAACTCACGGCGCTTGACGGTTTCAACCAGTTTGCCGACCGCCTCGGATTTGGGATCAACTTCAACGCCAATCTCGCGGAAACGCGCCAGAATGTTGGATCGCCCCGCCTGATCGGAAACAAGGATATGGCGCTGGTTGCCAACCAGATGCGGTTCAATATGTTCGTAACAGGTCGGGTTCTTTTCGACCGCTGAGACATGCAAGCCGCCCTTGTGGGCAAAGGCACTGTCGCCGACATAGGCCGCCTGACGCAGCGGTTCACGGTTCAGCCGCTCATCAAGGATGTGCGAAATGCGCCGCAGATGGGTCAGCTGGTCGTGGGAAATGCCAACGTCATAGCCCATTTTCAGCATCAGCGTCGGAATGATCGAAATCAGGTTGGCATTGCCGCATCGCTCACCCAAACCATTCAGCGTCCCCTGTACTTGCCGCGCACCAGCACGTACGGCGGCCAAAGAGTTCGCGACCGCATTCTCGGTATCGTTGTGGCAATGGATGCCAACATGGCTGCCGGGGATCTGGCTGCAGACATCGGTGACAATGTCAAAAATCTCGTCGGGCAGCGTACCGCCATTGGTGTCACACAGAACAACCCAGCGCGCGCCAGCCTCATAGGCCGATTTGATCGCGGCAAGCGCATAGTCCCGGTTGGCCTTGTAACCATCAAAGAAATGCTCGGCATCGAACATGACTTCGGAAACCTTGGTTTTCAGATGGGCAATTGAATCCGAAATCATCGCCAGATTTTCATCAAGCTCGATCCCGAGTGCCTCGGTCACCTGAAAGTCCCAGCTTTTGCCGACCATGCAAACGATCGGCGCATTCTGCGCAAGGCTGGTCAGCCCCGGATCGTTTGACGCCGAACGACCGGCACGGCGGGTCATGCCAAAGGCGGTCAGCTTGGAATTCTTGAGTTTGGGCGGATTGGCAAAGAATGCATCATCCGTCGGGTTTGCCCCCGGCCAGCCGCCTTCAATATAGTCAATCGACAGTTCGTCCAGTGCCTTGGCAATCGCGGTCTTGTCCGCGGCCGAAAAATCCACGCCCTGGGTCTGCTGCCCATCGCGCAAGGTACTGTCATAGAGATAGACGCGCTTGTCTGACATTTTCATTCCAACTGATCGATCGTCTCGGGTGCCGCGACCGGCTTTTTGGCCGCCGCTATTCTGTTCGCAAGGCTCATGATTTCATGTCTTTTGCGGGTCTGGCAAATTGCCGCAAAACAGACAGCAGCGCAACAGCATTACTCAAATTGCCATCCCGACGACAATTTCTGCTCTAATTCAACAAATTACCCATCTTTAGGATAGCTGACCTGTCCCCTTGAATGGTTGCAACCACCACTATGCGATGATTACCTTTATCCTAGGTTGTAGTACGCTTGATCAAATCCCTGCACATGTAGAACAAAGCTAATGATCGCGCGACGTCCAAGGACAATAAAAATGGCAAATGACGCCCCCACCAGCGTTGATATCATGATGCTTGCCGGCCTGACGTGGGAACGTACCGGTCGCAATTGCTGGACTGCATCAGACCGTTTTGCCCGCTACATCATATTCCGTGACATTGATGAACGTTGGTATGGCGACTGGGAACGGGACGGGGAACTGACCCGTGCGGACTGGTCTTGCCCGATCCTTGAAACGTTTGCCGAATACATGGTCGATAACGCCCGGCGGCAATCGTCCTGATGATCGGCGGGTAACCACGCCCAAAAAATCAGATAAAACTAATAAATCGCCCCTCAAATACGCGTCCACCCCGGCTTTTCCTTGCGTTTGACGCCATGTCGATTATGTGTTGGGGTAGCACAACGTTACATAATCCAAGGCAAGCCTAATCCAATGACCAAAGCCATTCCCATGCAGATCGACATTGTTTCGGACGTTGTCTGTCCGTGGTGCATCATCGGTTACAAGAACCTTGAAGATGCCATCAGCCGTCTGGACGGCGAAATTGACGTCACCCTGCGCTGGCACCCGTTCGAACTTAACCGCGATATGCCGCCCGAGGGCCAGGACCTCTCGGAACATATCAGCGAAAAATACGGACTGACTGCCGATCAAAGTGCCGATAACCGCGCACGCATCACCATGATGGGCGAAAATGTCGGCTTCCCGATCCATTTCGGATCAGATGCACGCATCTATAACACCTTTGACGCCCACCGTTTGCTGTATTGGGCGGGCAAAGAAGGCGAATACGGCCAGCAGACCGCGCTTAAACTTAACCTGTTTGCCGCCTACTTCCAGGGTGGCGATAACACCGCCGACCATGGTGTTTTGAAACGCGCGGTCGAGGAAGTTGGTCTTTCACCGGAACGTGCCGCCGAAATCCTTGCCAGCGACGAATTCGCCAAGGAAGTCCGCGCCGAGGAAGACGAATTTGGCGATGCCGGCATCAGTTCAGTACCGACCTATGTGGTCAATGGCAAGTTCGCCATTTCCGGCGGCCACCCGCCAGAAGTGTTCGAGCAGGCCCTTTCGGAAATTGCGCGTCAGGGTGACGAAATCCTTGCCGAAGCCCAAAACGACGCCTGATTAGACCCCAGTGCAGACAGTTGAACAAAGCCCGGTCCATTGGATCGGGCTTTTTCGTGGCCCTCGACAGAACTCAAATACCGATCTAGGCTGATCTTGCCACCACACAAGGAAACGCCCCATGATCAGCCTTGCCGAATTTGGGCAATATCTGCCCGGAATATTGCTGTCTTATGCTGCCTTGCTTGTCGGCCTGATTAGCCCCGGCCCTGCCCTTTTGGGTTTGATGGGCGTGTCACTTGATCAGGGCCGCCGTGCCGGACAACATTTTGCCCTTGGCATTGGAACCGGATCGTTTTCGATCGGTCTTCTGACCCTGACGGGGCTGTCGGCTGTTCTGGCGACTTATGCCGATGCGATGACGGCCATCCGGATTTTTGGCGGGCTATATTTGCTGTGGATGTCCTATCGGGCGTTTCGTACGGCATTTCGCAAACCACCCACCACATCAGACATCGCTGACGCTGTTGATGCCCGAAAGATATCCGGACGCGGGTATTATTTTCGAGGATTGGGGCTTCACCTGACCAATCCGAAGGCCATCCTGACCTGGATTGCCATCATTTCAATCGGCTTTCACGAAGGCGCCCCGCTTTGGGTTGGTGCGGCGATTGTGATTGGCTGTGGTCTGATTTCAACCAGCATTCATTTGCTGTATGCCACCGCCTTTTCCACCGCCCCGGCGATTTCGATTTATCGCCGGGGCGGTGGATGGATCAACGGGTTGCTTGGTGTGTTCTTTGCCGCCGTTGGGCTGCGGTTGTTGTTCAACCGCTAAGCTGTCAGGGAAAGGCTATGCCTTGGGCTTCTTGTCTTCAGAAGCCCCGGCCTTTTCTGCTTCGGCCTCTTCAGCAGCAGCTTCCTCGGCAGCAGCTTCTTCTGCGGCGGCCTCGGCCTGCTCAGCTGCCCAAACCCCGGCGGTTTCAACCGCCATGGGGGATGCCGTCGGCAGAACGCTGACATAGCTTTCGGTTTCTTCAACCGGCAGGGCTTCACGACGCGTCATGCGATAAAGTGCATAAACCGCAATCACCGCAAAGGTCCCGGCAAGCACCAGCCAGAACGACTGCGGGCCAAGATGTTCCATCGACCAACCGGCAATCAACGGGCCAAGAATTGCCCCCACCCCGAAGGTCAGAACAAGACCACCCGATGCCGCCGGCATTTCTTCAAGTGATAGGAAATCGTTGGTGTAGGCCAGAAACAGCGCATAAAGCGGCGTGGTCATGCCGCCTGCGACAAAGGCTGCACACATCATAAAGACCAACTGGTTACCCGAAAGCCAGCCAAGCATACAGGCTGACATGGCAACTGCCGCCGCACCAAAAATCAGCTTGCGACGATCCATGCGGTCCGACAACCAGCCAATCGGATATTGAAACACCAACGCACCGGCAAACAGCATCGCCACAAAGGTCGCGATCTGCACGGTCGTCATTTCAATCTGGGTGCCATAAACCGCCGCCATACCGGTCTGGGTGGCATACACACACCCCAACAGGAAGATGCCCACAGTACTGAGCGGCGATCCCGCAAACAGTTCCTTAAGGCCCATCGGGCGGGCGGCCTCGGTCACTGGCACGGACGAGGCCGACAGCAGGATCGGAGCAAAGGAAATCGACACCAGAATGGACGCAACAATAAACAGCGCCGAGTTCGCGGCATCGCCAAGCGTCAACAGACCCTGCGCGCCGATAATGCCAAGCGTCTGGGCAATCATATAAGCCGACAGAACCTTGCCGCGGGTTTCGTTGGTCGAGGCATCATTAAGCCAGCTTTCCGCCGTGACATAGATCCCCGACATGCAAAAGCCCAAGATTACGCGCAACGCCGTCCATGCCCATGGCTCGGCAATCAGTGGAAAGGCAATCAACCCGGCCGAGGTAAAACTGCCGAGTGCGGCAAAGACGCGCACATGGCCCACCCGCTTGATCATGCGCGGTGTGATGCGCGCCCCCGACAGGAAACCGGCAAAGTAACCCGATGTGACAATCGCCAGTTCGGCAGAGGAAAAACCTTCAATCCCGCCGCGCAAACCGATCAGGGTGAAATGCATGCCATTGCCCAGCATGATCAGGACAACTCCAATAAGAAGTGCCCAGACACTGGTTAAAACCTGGATCATGAATCGCCCTTTCGCACTTTGGGGATTACCGGACTGTCTGTGAGCTCAGCGCGCCTTGGTCTGATGTCGTGTTGGTTCAGACAAATGATAAGTCTCAGCGGAAAGTACGAAACCACTGATCACATTCAGTTTCCAGACTTTTTTCGGTATGAAGGGGATTTTTTGGCCTAGGCAGCCGGGTCTCTGATCTCTGCCTCGGTCAGGCGTTTGGTGGTGACCCCGTTTTTAAGATCAAGCCAGCCGCAAAAAACAGTCACCCAGACGGCGGCTAGCATCAAATACGCGACATACTGATCCATCACCCAAAGCGTGCCTGCCGATATCACGCACCACGCCAGGGGAACCGGCAACAAAACCCACCGCCAGGTTCCGCGTGACAGCAAAACAAAGCCCAACGTGCCAAGGGCGGTTGGATCGGCGGCACTGCCAAAAATTTCGGCCTGCACCAAGTCGCGCCCTTCAAGCAGGCCAATAAACGGATAGATAATCAGCGCAAAGGCAACCAGAGACGCCCCGACATAACACGACAAATCCCCGCGCCAGCCAAAACGAAGCGGCAACGGACGCGCAGCAAAGATGGCAAACAAGACCACCTGCAGGGCAAAGGCCGGCAGCAGATAGGGCACCGCCCAATTGATCGGCTGATAATATTGCCAAAGGAAGCCATAGCCCGACCAGGCCCAGACCAGCGCCAACAATACCAGAATAACCCGGTTGCCGCGAAAACCGTGACGCAGGGCAAGGCCCGATGCGATCAACCCGGCAATCAGCGCACTGGCAACCACCAGCCACCAGGTGGTGTTCATGGTTTCAAACAGCCGGTAATAGACGCGCGGCGAAAACAGCAACAAGTCCGCCAGTCCGTAATCCCACCATTCAGTCATGCTGTCTGCCCCTGATTGCCTTGATCACACCAGAACGCCAATCACAGCGGCGATCTGTTCGCGCATTTTTTCATCGGGCAACGGACCGGTTGCGGCCGCCATGTTTTCCGCCGCATGGGCCGGTTTGGTGGTGGCCGGGATCGGACAGGTCACCGCCGGATGGGCAATCAGATATTTCAAAATCAGCTGCGCCCAGCTTTTGGCTTCAAGTTCGGCGGCAAATTCCGGCAAGGGTTGGCCTTCTAGACGTTCGGTCAGGCTGCCGCCACGAAACGGCCGGTTCACAATCACCGCAATGCCGCGATCATATGCCAGTGGCAGCAGGTAGTCCTCAACCTTGCGGTCAATCGGGTTATAGGTCACCTGCACGAAATCAAGCCGTTCGTTCTTCATCACCGCGATCAGGTCTTCGGTACGTCGCCCGTGCGAGGTCGTCACACCGACATGGCGCAACTGCCCTTCGTCCTTCATGCGAAACAGAAGCGGCAGGTTTTCATTGATACCCAGCAGGTTATGGACCTGCAAAAGGTCAAACTGCTCGACCTTCCAACGATCTGACGTCTCGGCGATCTGTTCGGCACCATCGCCTGCGGTCCAGACCTTGTCGGTCGAAAACACCCGATCGCGCGCACCAAGCTTATCAAGCCCGTAGCCAATCACATCCTGGGCGGAGCCATACATCGGCGAACTGTCAATCATGCGGCCACCGGCATCGAAAAACGCCGACATCACATCCGCGCATTGATTGCGCAATTCAATGTCTTGGCCGACATTGAACGTGATCCAGCTTCCAAGCCCGACAGCGGGGATTTCTTCACCGGTTGAAGGGATTTGCTTTTGCAAAACTTCCGATGCACGCGCATCGGAGCTTCCCTGCGCCCAGGCCGGCATACCCGACGACAACAGGCCAAGCGCGCCTAACGAGGCAGAAGCCTTCAGAAACCCTCGGCGGTCAAATTCAGACATGGCTTAGAGCACCTTTTCGTTGCTTCGGACCAATCTTCAAACATGATCCATCAAGATTTGGGCAGAATTCTGCCCGAACGCAACTTTTGGTAAACTGACAAGAGACCTATATCACCCGAAACGAAAAAAGGGCTGCAAACCTGATGTTTGCAGCCCTTTGGTCAAAAACTGTCAATCTGGGTTAAACGCGCTTCCAGCTTGTACCTTCCTTAAAGTCTTCAAGGATGATGCCGCGTGCCAGAAGGTCATCACGGATTTTGTCCGCCGTTGCGAAATCCTTGTTCTTCTTGGCATCTGCGCGCTTTGCGATCAGCCCATCGATTTCAGCCGCCTCGTCTTCATCGGCTGATCCGGTGAACCAGGCTTCGGGATCCGCTTCAAGAATGCCCAGAAGCTTGGCTGCGGCAAGGATTTCACCCTTGGCCTCAGCACGTTCGAACTTCTTTTCCGCCTTGTTGAACTTGGTCACAAGGTTATGGAATTCCGAAATCGCAAGCGGCGTATTAAGGTCATCACACAGCGCATCAAGCACCGCACGCGGCACCGGCATGGTTTCCGGCGTGACATCGGTACTTTGACGAAGTGCTGTATAGAAACGATCAAGCGCCTCTTTGGCCTGACGCAGGTTTTCCTCGGTCCAGTTGATCGGCTGATGGTAATGCGTTCCCATCATCGCCAGACGGATCGCCTCACCCGGCCATTTTTTAAGCAGCTCGTGCACGGTGACGAAGTTGCCCAATGACTTGGACATCTTTTCGCCCTCGACCATCAGATGGCCGTTATGCATCCAGTATTTGGCGTAGCTTGAACCCTTGTTCGCGCAGCAGCTTTGCGCCAGTTCGTTTTCATGGTGCGGGAACACCAGATCCGAACCACCGCCATGGATGTCAAAGTTTTCGCCAAGATAACGCGTCGACATGGCAGAGCATTCAATATGCCAGCCCGGACGACCACGGCCCCACGGGCTATCCCATCCCGGAATATCATCACTCGACGGTTTCCACAGAACGAAATCCGCCGGGTCTTTTTTATAGGGGGCGACTTCCACACGGGCGCCCGCAATCATTTCCTTGCGGTCACGGCGCGACAGCTTGCCATAATCATCGAACGCCTCGACCGAGAACAGCACATGGCCCTCGGCGGCATAGGCAAAGCCCTGCTCGATCAGGCTTTCGCACATGGCGATCATTTCCGCGATATGTTCGGTCGCGCGCGGTTCGATATCGGGCTTGGCGGCATTCAGCGCGCCCATATCTTCCAGATAAGCCTGATGGGTGCGTTTGGTGATTTCGGAAATCGGCTCGCCGCTTTCCTTGGCACGTGCGTTGATCTTGTCATCAACGTCCGTGACGTTCCGAACGTAAGTCACCTTAGGATAGATATGGCGCAACACGCGCACCAGCGTATCAAACACCACCACCGGGCGGGCATTGCCGACATGGGCATAGTCATAAACCGTCGGGCCGCAGACATAAAGCCGCACGTGATCGGGATCGATCGGCGCGAACACCTGCTTTTCGCGGGTGAGCGTATCAAAGATGCGAAGGGTTTTGGTCATTTCAAACGTCCGTTTGGCTGTGTTATCGGGTCAAATGCGTGCATTTTCCGGCGATCAAAGCAGATGCTTAGACCGCCTTCCCACACAACCGGTCACGCGCCTTTTCAGACCCGATCAGAACCAGCATCGTCGACATTTCCGGACCATGTTCGCGCGCGGTCAACGCCTTGCGCAGCGGCATGAAAAGCTGCTTGCCCTTGCGGCCGGTTTCATCCTTAAGCGCCGTGGTCCAGGTTTTCCAGCTGGTGCCATCAAGTTCACCTTCGGGCAGCATATCGGCGGCCTGTTTGAGGAAAGCTTCGTCCTCGGCATCGATTTCCGGAATGACGTTTTTGTGGATCACATCCCACCATTCCAGTGCCTCGGCCACGCGCCAGCAATTGCCGCGCACCGCATTCCAGAACATCTCATCAGCATCTGCCATGCCAGCTGCTTCAAGCTTCGGCTTGGCGGCCTCGAACGACATCTCGTGAATGACTTTTTCATTGAGGCTTGCCAGTTCGGCCGGATCGAATTTCGGCGTCGAACGGCCATAATGATCCAGATCGAATTTCTCGAGCACCTGCGAAAGGTTCGCCGGCTCAATCTTGTCCGACGCACCAAGGCCGGTCAGAAGGCCAACAAGCGCCTCGACCTCAAACCCGTCATTACGCAACTCACGCAGTGAAAGACTGCCAAGGCGCTTTGAAAGCTGCGAACCACCCGGCCCGGCCAAAAGCGGCATATGGGCAAATTCAAGCGCGCCCGGCTTGCCGCCAAGCGCCAGATACAACAGGATCTGCGACACGGTATTGGTCACGTGGTCTTCGCCGCGAATGATGTGGGTAACACCCATTTCAAGGTCATCCACCACCGAGCCCAGCATATAAAGCAACGAGCCATCTTCACGGATCAGGACCGGGTCAGATACATGTTCGGTATCGAACGAGCAAATCCCGCGCGTCAGGTCATCCCATTCGACCATGCCGTCAGTCAGAAGAAAACGCCAATGCGGCTTGCGGCCTTCGGCCTCAAGGGCGGCAATTTCTTCATCAGACAGCGTCAAAGCCTTGCGGTCATAGATGAAGGGCTGGTGACGCTGGCGGGCAGCCTTGCGTTTCCAGTTGAGCTCGCCCTCGGTCTCGTAGCACGGATAGAGCAATTCGCGCTTTTTCAGGTCATCAATCGCCGCGTCATATTTATCCTGACGCAGGCTTTGACGTTCTTCCTGATCCCAGTCGATGCCAAGCCATGCAAGGTCTTCACGGATCGCATCGACATATTCGTCTTTGGAGCGCACCGGATCGGTATCGTCAAAGCGCAGGATGAATTTCCCGCCTGATTTACGGGCATAAAGCCAGTTCATCAGCGCCACACGGGCGTTACCGACGTGAAGAAGCCCGGTCGGGCTGGGGGCAAATCGCAGAACAGGTTTTGTCATTTCAAACTTTTCAATCACGTAACAAGGTTCGTGAAACCATTGGTAATCGGATAGCGACGGTCACGGCCAAAGGCACGCGGGGTAATCTTGACCCCCGGGGGTGCCTGACGGCGTTTGTATTCCGCCCGATCCAGCAACCGCCAGACCCGGCGTACTGTTGCCTCATCGTGACCGCTATCCACGATATCGCGAACAGACCGCTCACCTTCAATCATCTGATGCAGGATATCATCCAAAACATCATAAGGCGGCAGACTATCTTCGTCTTTCTGATCCGGGCGAAGTTCGGCCGATGGCGGCTTGGTGATAATCCGTTCCGGGATCACCATGCCATCCGGGCCCACAGCCCCAACCGGTTTGTGTTCATTGCGCCAGTGGCACAGATTAAACACGGTCGTTTTATAAAGGTCTTTGAGAACCGAATAGCCACCACACATATCACCATAAAGCGTCGCATAGCCAACCGACATTTCCGACTTGTTGCCGGTCGTCAGGACCATGTGGCCAAACTTGTTTGAAAGCCCCATCAGGATAATCCCGCGCGAACGGGCCTGAATGTTTTCTTCGGTAATGTCGGCATCGCGGCCTTCAAAGGCAGGGGCCAGCATCTGCTCGAACGCGGCCATGGCCGGACCGATATTGATGCTCTCGATCCCGGTCTTGAGCATGCCTGCGCAAAGCTCCGCATCCTCAAGGCTCTCGGCCGAGGTATAAGGCGATGGCATCATCACCAGACGCACACGATCAGAACCCAGCGCATCCACCGCAACCGCGGCCGAAAGCGCACTGTCGATCCCGCCCGACATGCCAATCACAACACCGGGGAAGCTGTTCTTGTTCACATAATCGCGCAGGCCCAGAACCAGCGCCTGATAGATCGCATCCAGCCCGGTGGGATAGCCAACCTTCGGCGCGTCATCTGCGCAACGCCATTGACCGTTTTCATCCTGTTGCCAGTTGGTCAGCACCACATCCTCGGCGAAGGCAGGCAAAGCTACTGCAAGCGATCCATCGCCGTTCAGCCCGAATGATCCGCCGTCAAACACCAGCTCATCCTGACCGCCGACTTCGTTGCAGTAAATCATCGGCTTGCCGCTTTCGCGCACCCGGTCCTCGATCAGCTTATGGCGCAAATCATCCTTGTCGGCTTCAAACGGTGATCCGTTCGGCACAAGGAAGATTTCTGCCCCCGCGTTCGCCAGATGGGCAACGACGTTCGGCGTCCAGACATCTTCGCAAATCGGCACGCCGAGCTTGATGCCCTTGAATGAAATCGGGGTCGGCATCGGGCCTGCGGCAAAGACGCGTTTTTCATCAAACACGCCATAATTCGGCAAATCATTCTTGGCGCGCACATCAACGATCTTGCCCTGATCAATCAGCAACACCGCATTATGACGTGTGCCATCGACTTCCCATGGCGTGGTCAACAGCAAGGCCGGACCATCTTTGCGTTTGGCCGTGTGTTCACAGATAAATTCGACCGCGTCATGCAGATGGCGCATGAAGGCCGGCTTCATCACCAGATCCTCGGGCGGATAGCCCGACAGGACCAGTTCAGAATACAGAACCACGTCCGCAGCCTGATCGGCCGCAGTTTCCCAGGCAGCCACAACCTTGTCCCGGTTCCCGGTGACATCACCGACAATCGGGTTGAGTTGGGCAATCGCAATGGCAAGCTTCTTTGTCATGATGTTGGAATAGGATCGCCCCTGCGCGCTGTCAATTGCGGAATGCGCAATATCCCATGTTTCAGACAAGATCACCATTCTTGCATGGCAGAAATGCAAAGCTTTGAAACCTGCAAGTACGCTGTCTTTCAGCGTGATTTTATTCTTATCAACGACTTAGCGTGTTGATAATGACTTGCAAAATCGGCTTCATCCCGATCTATTACAGGCGACCGTGAAAACACGGCAATAAACACAAATTAAAATACGAGCAAACAACATGACCCACAGCCCCAATGCGGCCGCCGAAATGGCGGCGGTAACCATTTCCCATATTCCAGGCCGCGAAATCAGTGAAAACCTTGGCATTGTCTTTGGCAGTTCCGTGCGCAGCCGCAACTTCCTTTTCGATATTTTTGCGATGCTGAAAAACCTGTTCGGGGGTGAAGTACGTTCCTACACCCGGCTTTTGGAAGACGCCCAGCAGGAAGCCACCAGCCGCCTGATTGCCCAAGCCAAAAAATTGGATGCCGACGCAGTTGTGGATGTTCATTTCGCAACGTCACAGGTGGCCTACAAGGCGGCCGAGATTTTCGCATACGGCACAGCCGTACGACTGAAATAACAGGGCAGGCACAGTACCATGGAAGATCTGTTTCTTCCGGGAATTGCCCTGACCATCCTGATCGGAATCGCTTATATAACCGGCCGTTTGGCCGATGGGGCACATGAACGCGCGCTCAGACGCGACGAAGCATTGCTGCCCCATCAATATCTTGATTCCGGGGATGCAGTTCCCGATGACATCACGTTGCATGACAGCAAACTGGTGACCGGCAAGGTCGTCATTGCCGAAGACCGTTTTCACAATCTTCTGGCCCGCCTGCGCATTTTTGTCGGCGGTCGACTGGCCGCACACGAAGCCACCGTCACCAGGGCCAAGCGCGAGGCGATCTTGCGGCTTCGCACCAATGCCAAGGGTGCAAGTCACATTATAGGTCTGCGCTTTGATTCTGCCGAACTTGGACGCGGCATGATCGAGGTGATCGTTTCCGGTACCGCCCTTTATACCTATCATCGCCCGACGGGCGGGCGTCCATCTGCCCTTCCCGATGACGGGGTGAATATTTCGCATCGCAATCTTCTGGCCGAATTTGCGTCGGGCAGTATCGCGTTCCTGCTGATTTGCTGGGGGATTTATACGGCAAGCGGCCTCGCGGTTGAATGGGCCGCAAACAGCATTTCGGTTCAGGAAGAAGTTGCTATCTGGTCGGAGCTTGAACCCGGACTGATCGCAGAACATCGCGAAGATTATGAACGCAGCCTGCCGGAACGCTATCTTCTCGATCTGGTCAATTCCATCCCCAAGGAGGCCATTGGCCCGGCAAAGGATTATGACTTTGACGTCCTGATCATCCCCGATGACAGTCCCAATGCCGCGGCATTGCCCGGTGGCCTGATGCTCGTTCATACCGGAATGCTTGAACTGGTCGATACCGAGAACGAGCTGCTGTCGATCCTTGGCCATGAAATCGGTCATTACAACGGACGCGATCACCTTGAAGGCATTGGCCGTGAAGTCGTTGGTGTCGCACTTTCGGCCATGATGTTTCAGACCGATGCGGTTTTGACCACCTGGGCGGCAAGCTGGCCGAAACTTCTGGCTGATCGGGACTATTCCCGAAGTCAGGAACTTGATGCCGATGACTGGAGCCTGCGCATCCTCATGGCCAAATACGGCCATGTCGCAGAAGCATCCACCACCTTTGCAAAGCTGGGACAGCTTCAAGGCGACCGCAGTTTGCTGGATTATCTTTCAACCCATCCGCATCCGCGTGATCGGGTGGAACGGCTTGAGGATATGGCGCGCGAACAGGGTCTTCCGATCGGGGAGCCGGTTGATCTTCAAATCGCCTTTGAGAATTTTCTGGTGCGCACCGGTGAAATCCCGGCAAGCGCGCTTGAAGACCGCCACCAATTCAATCTTACCAATACAGGACACTAGCCCATGCGCGGACTTTTCGCCCCGTTTCGCTTTCTGAGCGTAAGTGGCCAGCCCAATACCGAGTTCTGGCTTACCCAGTGCATCATTCTGGCATCAACCGTTCTGGGTGTGTATCTGGCAAGCTTTGCCGGTTTTGAAATTGCTGTCGATTTCGACCGTTATCAAAGCACGTCTGATGTCTATAACCTCGAACGATCGCTTGAGGCGGAGTTTGTCGATAACATCGAAAAGATCGAAACCTGGATTGCCGACTATCCCGAAGGGCCGATGACCTGGCATGCGGCAAACCTCGCCCCGCGCGAACGTCACAAGCTTGACGATATGGTTTGGGAAACAATGCGCTATTCCCAGCGCACCTTTGAAGTCGATCCGGCAATTATCACCGGTGTACGTCGGTTTTATTCCGATATCGAAGCCCAGATGACGATCATGTTCATGCAACAAAATGCCAACGGCATGGCCAAACATGCGCTTAAAAACATGCAGGAAATTGTCGCCACCGCCCGTGCCGATGTCTTGCCGCTGTTGCAGTCCGAAATTCAGCGTCTTGATGGTGAACTCGCCAAAATGACGGATTGATCACGATTAACTTCTCGACCAGACAAAAACAAAACCGGGGCTGTTCGCAGTCCCGGTTTTTTTGTGTCCGCATACATGAAAACGTCGGCAACAATTAAAGTGCCAGGGCTGCGTCGATCTCGTCCTGGCTCATGGTTTTGGCCGAACCATGGATAATGCCACTGGCGACATCCATGAATTTCTGAAGCGAGGTGGTCACTGCGCTGGCCGTCACACGCAGAAGGTCTTCATCACCCGTCTCGATGATGGTTTCAAGCTGCGAAACCGCGTGTGCCACGATTGTATTGAGGTGCTCGATGGTTTCCTCGAACGGCTGACGGAATCTTGGCGGGACGTGTTCATAGGCCTCAATTGCAAGCTCCTTGTCGGAAAAGGCACTATCGCGGAAATGCTCCTGATAGCTTTTCGGCGCCCATTCCTTGCAATCCTCGATCATGTCGGGCATGTCGGGCACCATTTCGAGCAGCATGACGATCTCGTTGAAATGGTTCAGATAGTCGGTCGCCAAAAGCGTGGTCGAGGAAATGTTGGTTCCCTCCACCTTCTTTTGCCATGCGCTGAATGCAGCGTCGTCCATCATACCCGTTGCGATCCCTCGCCCTTAATCGTCTGTCAGGAACACCCTGCAATTACCCATACTTAAGAATATTTACAGCCCATTGGTAGATGTTTTTTATGAATTCGTGCCGATTGCGCAACAAATTGATATTTTGAGTCGTCAACTAGCAACAAAGAGACTTGAAACTTTGCCAAATGTAACAAGGTAGACGCGGCAAAATCTGGACGTTTCCAATGTTATCATGCTAACCATTGCGCTACTCCTTTAAAGCATCAGATAACAGGGCATTCAGGTGGCGCAAGCTGTTTCTCAAACTGTCAACCTAACCGAACTGTCGGTCATCGTTCCGATATATAACGAAGAAGAAAGCATAAAGCCGCTCTGCGAACGCTTGCTCTCTGTCCTCGATGAAATGGGAAAACCATTCGAGGTAATCTTCGTTAATGACGGAAGCTCAGACAACTCTTTCTCGCTGTTGCAAGATGCGGCAAAAGAGCGAATTGAACTGAAAATCGTCAACTTCCGCCGAAATTACGGCCAAACCGCAGCCACGATGGCTGGCATTGATCATGCGTCAGGCGAAGTCATCATTCCAATTGATGCCGACTTGCAGAATGATCCTGCCGACATCCCCAAACTGCTCGGCAAACTGGCAGAAGGCTATGATGTCGTATCTGGATGGCGCAAAGACCGTCAAGACGCGGCCATACGCCGGAACTTTGTCAGCCGTTTGGCTAACAGACTGATTTCAAAGATTTCTGGTGTTCACCTTCACGACTACGGCTGCACGCTCAAAGCCTATAAGAAAGATGTTGTTAAAGGCATTCGGCTTTATGGCGAAATGCATCGGTTTATTCCCATTTACGCCACATGGATGGGCGCAAAGGTCTGTGAAATTCCGGTTCAGCACCATGCCCGTCAATTTGGGCAGTCAAAGTACGGTTTGGAGCGGATAGCGAAAGTGCTTCTGGACCTTATGGTCGTGAAATTCCTCGACCGTCACATGGTCAAACCGATCTATGTGTTCGGCGGAATTGGTCTTGTGTCTTTCTTCGCTTCTTTTCTGAGTACAATCTGGATGCTTTGGCTGAAGTTCTTTGAAAATACTTCAATGATCCAGACCCCACTACCGCTTGTCGTTACGATGACTTTCCTGGTCGGCGTAATGTGTATCCTACTCGGTCTTCTGGCGGAGATGATTGTCCGAACATACTTTGAATCACAAGGGCGCAGCCCTTACCTCGTCAAAGAGACGGTCAATATGGAGCAAGAATAGCGATGTGCGGCATTGCCGGCTTTATGGGACGGGGTAGTCGCTCAGATATCCATGCCATGACTGATGCACTGGCACATCGCGGTCCCGACGGGGAAGGGTTTTACTTCGACGAAGAAAAACATATCTACTTAGGACATCGTCGTCTGTCTGTTAGAGACATTGAAGGCGGTGCCCAACCGATGTGGGATGCGTCAAACGAAACGGGGATCGTCTTTAACGGCGAAATTTATAACTTCCCCGAGTTACGAGCAGAACTTGAAGCATTAGGTGCCGTCTTTCAGACATCGCACTCTGATACCGAAGTTCTCATTCATGGCTATCGCCACTGGGGCACCGATCTGGCTCGACGCCTGAACGGCATGTTTGCCTTTGCTATTATCGACAAGATACGAGGCAGACTTTACCTCGCCCGTGATCGCTTTGGTGAAAAGCCACTATTTTATACAGCTAAAAGTGATCTGTTTGCCTTTTCAAGCGAACTGAAATCGCTTGAAAAACATTCTGGGATCGACGGCAATATATCCAACTTTGGCCTGCAGAAACTGTTTGCTTACGGCTACATTCCTGCCCCGAACAGTTTGCTTGAGAATGTCTTTAAGTTACCAGCTGGCCAGCAAATGACTGTCGAACTGGATACACTTGACACGAAGATCAGCAAGTATTGGGAATTTTTGATCACCCCGGATGACAACCTCACCGCAGCCAAAGATGACGAACTTGCAGAACATCTTCAGGAACTTATTTTGCAATCAGTTTCTCGCCGCCTTGTAAGTGACGTCCCTCTCGGAGTTTTCCTGAGCGGCGGCGTCGACTCAAGCGCAATTTTGTGTGCAGCAGCCAAGAATGCCAAAGATAGGAAGGTATCATCCTTTACCATTGGCTTCGAGGAAGCATCCTATGATGAGTCGGGTTACGCTCAGTTGGTTGCCGAGCACGCGGGGTCCATTCATCATCTTAGAATGCTAAACCTTGCCAACGCACAAGAACTCATTCCGGAGGTCCTGGGGCAACTGGACGAGCCAATTGGTGACGCCTCTTTGCTTCCGACTTACCTTCTAAGTAAATTCACAAGGGAAAATGTTACAGTTGCACTTTCGGGCGATGGGGCCGACGAACTTTTTGCTGGGTATGACCCTTTTTTGGCTCTGAAGCCGGCACAGGCCTACAAGAAATACGTGCCAGATCTCGCGCACAAGTTGTTTACCGGACTTGCAAACGCACTACCGAAATCCGGTCGCAACATGAGTTTCGATTTCAAGCTTCGGCGGACACTTGCTGGATTGTCGTATCAGGAATCTGTTTGGGCACCTGTCTGGATGGCGCCACTATTTCCTGACCAAATGAAAGAGTTCTTCGAAGAGCCCCTTCCTCTTGAAGATCTTTACTCCGAAGCCATGGAAATCTGGGATAGCAATTCTGCTGTGGACAGAACTGACCGACTACTAACATTTTTCACCAATCTCTATCTGCAAAATGACATCCTGACCAAGGTCGATCGTGCATCCATGATGTCGTCGCTAGAGACGCGCGCTATCTTCCTCGACAACGACATTGTTGATTTCTGCATCAAGCTGCCATCGCACTTCAAAATCCGGAACGGTCAAAGAAAGTACCTACTCAAGAAAGCTCTAGAACCGCTGCTGCCCAGCCAAACGATAAATCGTAAGAAGAAAGGCTTTGGCATCCCGTTGGCAGACTGGATGCGTAAAACGCCTGAGGTACAATCGCCACGGCCAGTCCCAGGGGTGGATATGTACTACGCTGCATCCCAGTGGACTGAGCATCACAGCGGCAAGAGCGACAACCGCTTTTTCCTATGGAACTGGTTGGCGCTGCAAAACAGTCCGACTGGGCGGTTTTAACAGATCTATACCCCGTTGGCGTTTGCCACTAACGACCAGAGACAAGTGACCAAATGAGAGCAATAGCTAAATTCATTGGACTAGGTGCAATTACGACCGCGGCGACTTATTCGACCTATCTGATAGCATTACAGTTTTTCGGACCTATGACTGCCTACTGGTGTGCATTGGCAGTAGCGTTTGTCATTCAGATCGCAATGATGGCACCTTTTGTTTTCAACGCTAAGCTCACGCTCGCAAACGCAGGAAAATCACTTCTGATTTATTCTGGTTATTCTCTTTTATTCGCATCACTTATGTGGATTACATTACAAATTTCAGTACCACATATCATCGCGCCGCTCGTTGTTGTCGCAATCGCTGCCCCTTTACAATTCCTCGCAGGAAAAAAATGGTTACATAACCCTGTCGACGACGTCAGGAGCTAGCGTCCAGTACCTTCTTCCGATCGAAAATACGCTGAAGATAAAAACAACCAATCAGTGTTGAGAATGGTACCACCGGTGCAAGATAACGCGTTTCCAAGTGGACCAAAGCGTGTGCAAATAACACACCAAAATAAACTGCCCACAAAGCCGCGCAGACAAGTACTTCTCTCTTGCACACATTCTTGCCGAGATAAAGACGTACAAGCCAGACAATCGGTAGAATCACGAAAGCAACAGTAATGATGATAGCAATTACGCGCTCGACCATTTCGCCAGAGAACAGTGCGAATGCCGCCGCATCATCAAACATACTTTCGCGAAGTTCCCGATAATCGGGCCAAGGTTTTTCTCCGTGAATCCAGAAACCTGTTTCCCTAATCGCGCCGAACGGGCGGAAAGTGAGCGTCGCGTAGTTCTCACGTATGTGCCCGATTGTCATGCGCAGCATTGAACCCGGATAGTTAACCCAGCTTTCGAAATACTTCTGCTTCGAAATATTTGCCAACTCTGGAGCAACGCACCCTTGCTCGAACAAACTCCACTGAACGGCGAGAACCTCCGAGAAGGAGTAATTGCTTAGTTTTTCACGTGCGGTTATGTCTACCGGTTCATTGCCGGAGAATATTCTCTGATCTTTTTCTGCTGCGTCGACAAGCCCAACCATGTAGATGGTTTGCGATCCTGATGTGATAAAACTATATCCAGTCCGGTCCTCATTCCACGTCTTATACAATTGCGTAGCCACGATTAGTGGAATAAAGAAAACAGCGATTGCAGCGCATGATTTCCACCGCTGCTTTTCCGCGACAAAAGCTCGAACTAAAAACGGTATGACAAACAGGATTGACAGTATCGCCACTCCTTCTCGAACAAGAAAGCCAAGGGTGATCAGCATGCCAAAGAGCAGCGCTTGAACAAACCCAAAGGGGCGTCCGCGCAAGGTCGCTACCGCGTTTTCGCTAAGCACAATCACAAATAGGCTCGTGGCAAAACTGTCGGTCAAGATCATGGAGTCCAACAGCAACGAGAATGACAGCCCCGTTGCCAGCAAACAGAACGCACCCCAAAAAGGCTTCATACCCAACGCGGAGATAAGGCGCGAAAGGCTGTAAAGCGATACCGCGGACAGCAAGAACTGTGAAAGAACAACAATCCACTGCCAGTTCTCTGAGGAGATCAATTGCGTTAGCGCAATGAACATAGGATATCCGGCTATTCTGAAGACAGTTGTCGGCATTGCACTGTCCTCGAGACCGGCGTCGGTCAACCAATCCGAACTTTCCAATATCAACTCGGCAAAGCGTGTATATCCACCGGTATCCGGTGCAACTCCTGGCCCCCAAATGAGCAATACAGCGATCTTGAACAGTAGGATCATAAAAATGACGGAAAGGTACAGTTTTCTGTCGTCAAAGGTTGACGCTCGAAAATCTGGAAAGGCTGAGCGTTTCACAGCAGTAATCACCTGAAAAATACAATAGAAAACGGGCGCCCGGCAATCGGACGCCCGTGACAATATCAACCCGACCAATCAAATCAAGCAGAAGCAGCCATCTGTTCTGCGCGTACACTGTCACGTTCTTTTTTGATCATTTCCGCCATCAGGAAGGCAAGCTCAAGGGCCTGTCCGCCATTGAGGCGCGGGTCGCAATGAGTGTGGTAACGATCCGAAAGCGCATCTTCGGTCACTTCGCGGGCACCCCCGATGCATTCGGTCACATCCGTACCGGTCATTTCGAAATGAACGCCACCGGCATGGGTGCCTTCGGCCTTGTGCACGTCAAAGAAGTTTTTGACTTCCGACAGGATCGCGTCAAACGGACGGGTTTTATATCCGCTTGATGCCTTGATCGTGTTGCCATGCATCGGATCGCAGGACCACACGACCTTGCGGCCTTCGGCCTTAACACGTTTGACCAGACGCGGCAGGTTATCAAACACATTGTCCGCCCCCATACGTGCGATCAGGGTCAGACGACCGGCTTCGTTCTGCGGGTTAAGGATATCGATCAGACGGATCAGATCATCCTCATCCATCGTCGGTCCGCATTTCATACCAATCGGGTTTTTCACCCCACGCAGGAATTCAACATGAGCATGATCGGCCTGACGGGTGCGGTCGCCAATCCACAGCATGTGTGCCGAACAATCATACCATTCGCCGGTAAGACTATCCTGGCGGGTCAAGGCCTGCTCATAACCCAGCAAAAGCGCCTCGTGCGAGGTATAGAAATCGGTTTCACGCAGCTGCGGCGCGCTTTCAGCCGTGATGCCGCATGCTTCCATGAAGGCAACCGCCTCATCGATCTGGGTGGTCATCTTGCTGTAACGCTCACCGGCCGGGCTGCCATCGACAAAAGACAGGTTCCAGCGATGGATCTTGGTCAGATCGGCGAAACCGCCCTGCGCAAAGGCACGCAGCAGGTTAAGGGTCGCTGCCGACTGGTTATAGGCGCGAATCTGGCGCTGCGGGTCCGGAATACGGGCTTCTTCGGTGAACTCGATCCCGTTGACCACATCACCGCGATAGCTTGGCAGTTCGACGCCATTGATGGTTTCGGTGTCTGATGAGCGCGGCTTGGCAAACTGGCCGGCCATACGGCCAACCTTGACCACCGGGCATGCCGCGCCATAGGTCAGAACCACCGCCATCTGCAGCATCACCTTGAAGGTGTCGCGAATGTTGTTGGGGTGAAATTCCTTAAAGCTTTCGGCACAGTCGCCGCCCTGCAGCAGGAAGGCATTGCCTTCTGCAACGTCACCAAGCTTTTCCTTAAGCGCACGCGCCTCGCCAGCAAACACCAAAGGAGGATAGCTGCCGAGCTCTTGCTCTACGGCCTTTACGGCCTGTGCATCAGGATAAGTCGGCACCTGCTTGATCGGCAGGTTACGCCAGCTTTCAATGCTCCAGCTCTTGCTCATTTGCTTCCTCTCAATCCGGCATGTTCATCATCATGCCGCCATTATAACACAAATCCAGTTGTCCGGCGGTTTTCCGCCTTGGCATCCGGTCATGCAACCGGGCCAAACTTGATACGGGTTTTGCCAACGCATTTCCACCCCTTCTCGACGTTTGGACAATAAAATCCCGCAATTTTTTGCCAACCGACCCAAAAACCACGCAAAATTCCACCCATAAGAGTGAATTCATGCATGTGGCACCGGTGAATGCCAATTCGTCATACCAAACAAGGTAGTGCGAATCCGGCACTGCGCAATCATCAGACCAATTGCACAGTTTATGATTTGCGGGCACACTGCGAGCGCCTACCACCACAAGCGCCACCGTTCAGCCGGATCCCCTATGCCCCTTGAAACACTTGCGATAATTGCCTGCGCCTATTTCGTTGCCGCCTTCGTCAAAGGGGCAACCGGGCTTGGCTTTTCGACATCGGCCTTGCCGATCCTGGCCCTTGGGCTGGGGCTTAAGGCGGGTATGCCGCTGGTGATCATTCCATCGCTTGTCAGCAATTCAATCATCATGGCCCAGGCGGGTCACTTTCGCGAAACGATCAACCGGTTCTGGCCGATGTTTCTGGCGACCATTCCGGGCATTCTGATCGGGCTTGCCGTGCTTGAAATGGTCGACAGCATTCTGGCCGGGGCAGCTTTGGGGTTGGTGTTGATGAATTACGGGGCGATTACCCTGTTTCGGCATGGCAAGCCGCTATCTGACAAGCTTGCACGGCGACTGGCCCCGATATCCGGCTTTGCCACGGGCCTGATCAACGGCATCACCGGATCGCAGGTCATGCCGGTGTTGCCCTTCCTGCTTTCCATGCGGCTTGAACCCAAACGCTTCCTGACGGCCATCAATATATCTTTCAGTCTTTCCAGCATCGTCATGGCACTTGGCCTTGCTCGGTTGGGGCTGATGACGATTGAAACGCTGTGGATATCGCTGGCCGGGTTGGTACCAGTCTATCTTGGCACCAAGCTGGGCACGCGGGTGCGGGATCGCATGGATGCGGAAACCTTCCGCAAGGTTGTTTTGATCATGCTGATCATTTTTGGCGTCATTCTGGTCGGCAAACTGTTTGCGTCTTAACGGTCAAACGCCAGTACGGGCCGAGATGTCATCTGGCACAACCCGGCCATTTCTGATAGCACATCGCCATGAAAACCATCGCCCGCCCTGCCTTTGCCGAAACCGAAGAAAAGAAGTCCCGCTTTCTGGCCGAACTCGTTTTTCACGATGATCTGGCAAAGCGGATTGATGAATTGCGCACCCTCCATCCCAAGGCCAATCATCATGTGAACGCCTATCGCTATCTTAATGACGAAGGCCAGCTGATTGAACACGGCAAAGATGACGGGGAACCATCAGGTACATCGGGCATCCCTTGCCTCAAAGTCCTTCAGGGACGGGGTCTGATCAATGTTGCGGTGATTGTGACGCGCTATTTTGGCGGCACGAAGCTTGGCACCGGCGGGTTGGTGCGCGCCTATAGCGGGGCAGCCAATGCGGTTTGCGACGTTGCCGAGATCATCGAATACACCCCGCAGGGCGAGGCAGAACTGTTTGCCGGATTTTCCGATGCCGGAACGCTGGAACAAGCCTGCGCAGAGGACGGCATCACCATCCTGGATCGTCAGTTCGATACCGATGGAACACGCATCAAAATCACCGGACCACGTGAACGCCTGGCAGAGCTTAGCGTTCAGTTTCCAATGCCTGAGTAAGTAAAAGGTGTTAGCGCGCTTTTGACTTCGGGCGCATGGTGCTTTCACGGCACTGAAGCTCGAAACCGAGATCGATGATTTTTTGTTCGGGGGTTTCGCCGTCCAGCACGCTTTTGATCATCTGCACGGCCCGTTTGCCGATCTGATAGCGGTCGGTTCGGATGGACGTTAGTGACGGGTAGCTTGCCGCCATCATTTCAAGATCATTAAAACCGATGATCCCCATTTCATCAGGGACCGAGATACCGGCCTTTTGACAACCAAACAGCGCGCCAAGCGCCATGTCATCATTGTTGCAAAACACGGCATCAAGGTCCGGACGACGTTTGCGCAACTGTTCGATCAAATGCCCGCCAAGCGAAACACTTGAAGAATCGGTCGTCGTCATCATCAGGTCCGGGTCGTATCGCCCGCCTGAACGCAAGGCTTCCTTGAAACCTTCCATACGGCGGTGCGAGCGCGGATCCATGCGCGCGCCGAGAAACCCGATGCGTTTGTAACCCTTTTGCACCAGATGCACACCAGCAGCCCGCCCGCCTTCGAAATGCGAAAACCCGACCATCATGTCGATCGGGTCATCACTGATGTCCATGACCTGAACCACCGGACATTCGGCATTTTCAAGAAGTTCTCGGGTTGCATCGGTCTGATCAACCCCGGCGACAATCATGGCTGACGGGCCCTGGCCAAGGAAGGTGCGCACAAGGCGTTCCTCGTCCTTGGCAACATAGCGCGAGTTGCCAAGCTGCACCTGAAACGGCCCCTGATAGAGCTCGTCATAAATGGCACGCAGCGTATCGGCGAACACGTTGTTGGTCAGCGAGGGAACGATCACACCGATGACATTTGATCGGGTCGAGGCCAGCGCACTGGCATGCGAATGGGGCACATAATTAAGCTTGCGCACCGCATCGTTGATTTTTCGTCGCAGGTGATCAGACACCTTTGACGGATCGCGCAACGCGCGTGAGACCGTAATGGTGCTGACGCCAGCCCGTTCGGCAACATCGGATATTGTTGGCCGTCCGGCCCCTTTGCGCTTCCTCATAACCTTACATTTATTACGTCTTTTCCAAACCGACAAGCACCTTGTGACGGTAAAGCAAACACCGGAAATTCGGCTGTTGACTCAATGTTAGCGCTAACATTATGTTAGCGCTAACATTATAACACAACAGGGCAGTCCAAGAGTAAAACCCGCCCTGAAAATCAGTGAGTGCATCGAATTCAATGAACCGGCAAACGCAGTATGTCGTTGTCATGGGTGTGAGCGGATCGGGCAAGACCGAGGTCGCGCGTCGTCTGGCAAGCATGACAGATACCATGTATCTTGACGCCGACGATCACCATCCAAGCACGAATGTCGAACACATGCGCCGTGGTCTTCCGCTCAATGACGACATGCGTTGGCCCTGGCTTGATGCGGTCGCAGCAGCGGCCCGCACGCAGGCTGGTTCGGTTGCCAGTTCAGAGGGAAGCGCAAAGTCCGGTCAGGCCATTTTCATCGCCTGTTCTGCGCTTAAACGTCGCTATCGCGATGTGTTGCGCACGCACCTCGACCCGATCACCTTTGTTTTTCTGGATGGCACACGTGAAGTAATCCAGTCCCGGCTTGAACGCCGTGTCGGTCATTTCATGCCATCCGCACTTTTAGACAGCCAGTTTACAGCTCTCGAGCCGCCGGGGCCGGACGAGAATTGCGTGACTGTCTTTATCGATGCCCCGCTTGAAACTGTTGTTGCCACGGTCCTTGACCGACTGGCGGAGCGTGAAGACGGCAGTTTTTCCTTTGTCAAAGAGAATACTGCCGGAAAATAAGGCATTTTAGGGAGAAGACGAATGACCAAGACTCTTAAATCGCTTGCAGGTGCAGGCTTTATCGCAACCCTGATTGCAACGGCGCCGTTTGCCGCCAATGCACAGGAATTTACCCTCAAGATGCAGTCGAGCGATGCTGCTGGCGTGCCTAACTTTGAGCTGGAACAGGAATGGGCCGAACGTGTCGGCGTCATGACCGGTGGCCGCGTTTCCGTGGAAATGCTGCCGGTTAACTCGATTGTCGAACATGCCGAAACCCAGGACGCAATTGCGGCTGGCATTCTTGACGGTCACATCACCGACACCAGCTATTTCACCGGTAAAGATCCGGCATTCGGCCTGATCGCCAACCCGGTTGGCGCGTGGTCGGCACCGTCCGAAATGCTGCGCTTTGTTGAATATGGCGGCGGCAAGGAACTGATGAACAGCCTTCTGAACCCGCGTGGTTTGCAGTTCGTCGGTGCCGTTACCCCGGGCCTGGAAGCATTTGTTTCCTCTGTCCCGCTTGATGGCGTTGCCGATCTTAAAGGCCTGAAAATGCGTGCCCCGGAAGGCATGGTTCAGCAGGTCTTCGCAGCAGCCGGCGCATCGCCGGTGAACATCCCGCAGTCCGAAGTATTCACCTCGCTTGATAAAAAAGTGATCGATGCTGCGGATGCGACCGTGTTCTCGACCAACCAGGCCATGGGTCTGCATGATGTTGCAAAACATCCGGTCTATCCGGGCTTCCACTCCATGCCGATGCTTGAAGTATCGATCAACAAGACCAAGTGGGATTCCATGCCGGCTGATATCCAGGCGATCCTTGAAATGTCGGTCCGTGATCTGGCCCATGACATGGATGCACGTCTGGCGATGAAAGACATGGAAGCTGTTGCCAAGGCCCGTTCGGAAGGTGGCGTCACCATCCACAACTGGTCGGCTGAAGAGCGTGCGAAATTCCGTCAGATTGCCACCAGCCAGTGGGAAAAAGTCGCGGCACGTTCCGAAGATGCACAGCGTGTATACGACACCCTTGTAGACTACCTTAAGTCACAGGGTATGATCTAAGACAGAACAGCTTTTTCGCCGGCAGCAACGCACCGTGTTGCTGCCGGCAAACTGCTGGGATACAATCCGGCTGGTTCCGTGATCCGAGACGTATCGGGACTGAAGGCCTCCCTCCTTGCCGGATTGTATTTCCTGTTGATGCAAGGAACGCAGAAATGTCTGACACCCCGCAACACTCACCGTTGCCCGAACTTCCCGAACTTGAAGAAAGCACCGATCAGGCAACTGAGGTGTCCGGTCTTCTGGGCCAGATGATTACGAAGGTTTCCAGCGTGTTCGCCATTGGATTTCTGCTTTCCATGGCGACGTTGATTTATGAGATCGTGGCACGTCACGTTTTTGGCAGCCCGACCTTGTGGGCGCATGAAACCACGACCTTTATCTGCGCTGTCGGCTTTGTGTTTGGCGGCCTTTATTGTGCCGCGCGCGACAAGCATATTCGTGTTGTCCTGCTCTATGACATTGCCGGACCGAAAATGCGCAAGACGCTTGATATCTGCATTTCGCTGGTCTGCATGATCGCATCGGGCTTCTTTGCCTGGGCCGCCTGGCTGATGGTCGAACGTGCTGTCTTTACGCCCACCGGCGACATCCACCTTGAAACAACCGGCAGTGCGTTCAATGCGCCTTATCCGGGCGTGCTTAAGGTATTTTTGTTGGTGGTCCTGATTGTATTGATGGTTCAGTTCCTGGTTCAGGCCTTCAACTATGCCCGCAAGGCACCGATCATGCCGGCATCCCACACTTCGACCGAATAATCTGCGCCTCGTGCCCAATCAATTGATGCGTCTTCGCACGGCCATGCCAAGCAGCGCAACAGGATACATTTAAATGTTTGATTTACAGTCCCTTGGCATCGAATTCGGCACACTTGCCATGTTTGTCATGCTGCTTGGTTTCCTTGTGACCGGCATGCCGTTGGCATTTGTCACGCTGTTGATTGCCTTGATCTTTACCCTTGGCTGGTTCGGCCCGATGGCGGTGCCGCTGATCACAAGCAGGGTCTATTCATTCGTTTCATCCTTTGTTTTCGTCTCGGTGCCGATGTTCGTCCTGATGGCGGCGATCCTTGACCGATCCGGTATTGCGCGCGACCTGTTTGATGCCATGCGCCTGTTTGGCGGACGCCTTAAAGGCGGCGTTGCGGTTCAAACGATCTTTGTTGCGGTGATCCTGGCTGCCATGAGCGGCATCATCGGTGGCGAAATTGTTCTGCTCGGCCTGATCGCCCTGCCCCAGATGCTGCGTCAGGGCTATGACAAAAACCTCGCCATCGGCGTTGTCTGTGCTGGCGGGTCGCTGGGCACCATGGTGCCACCTTCGATTGTTTTGATCATTTATGGCCTGACCGCGAACGTATCGATTGGCGATCTGTTCACCTCGGCCTTCTTGCCGGGCTTCATGCTGGCGGGCTTCTATGTCGCCTATGTGCTGTTCCGTTCGTACACTGGTAACAACATCGCCCCGCCGCCGCAGACTGAAAAAATCCCGCGCGAAGAAAAGATCCGCCTGCTTAAGGGCCTTTTCCTGCCAATTCTGGTCGTGTTCTGCGTTCTGGGGTCTATCTATGGTGGGATCGCATCCGTGACCGAGGCCTCGGCCGTCGGTGTGGCCGGTGTGATCGCCTCGACTGTTCTGCGGCGTGAATTTTCGCTTCCGATGCTTAAGGCGGCAGCACTTCAAACGCTCTCGACCTGTGGCATGATTGTCTGGATCGGCATCGGTGCATCGGCCCTTGTCGGCGTATTCAACCTGATGGGCGGGATCAAGTTTGTCTCAACCCTGATCACCGGCATTTCCGATGATCCGACCATCATCATC
Organism: Thalassospira sp. A40-3; assembly: GCF_015871485.1. Taxonomy (NCBI): domain Bacteria; kingdom Pseudomonadati; phylum Pseudomonadota; class Alphaproteobacteria; order Rhodospirillales; family Thalassospiraceae; genus Thalassospira; species Thalassospira sp. A40-3. The sequence continues at coordinate 766,927 of NZ_CP065428.1, read as the reverse complement.
CTGTTCATGATGCTGATCCTGTTTGTGCTGGGCATGTTCCTTGACTGGGTCGGTATTGCGCTTCTGACCATGCCGATCTTTGTGCCGATCGTAAAAGAGCTTGGCTATGACCCGGTCTGGTTTGGCGTGCTGTTTGCCATGAACATGCAGGTCAGCTTCCTGTCGCCGCCATTCGGGCCCGCGGCCTTTTACCTGAAATCGGTCGCGCCACCCGACATATCGCTTGGCGACATCTTCAAGTCGCTTCTGCCCTTTATATGCCTGCAGATTTTGGCTGTGGCCCTTCTGATCATCTTCCCGGGACTTGCCGGGGGCTAAGACACCAAACAAGAACAACAAAAAAGCGGGACCAATCAGGTCCCGCCTTTTTTCGTTAAAACAGATTGCCTAGTTCGCGACCGGGAAGCGCATGGTGACGAATTCCTCGGCGGCTGACGGATGCACAGCAACAGTCTGATCGAACTGGGCCTTGGTTGCGCCCATTCGAACCGCAATGCCGATGCCCTGAATGATTTCAGCGGCATCGGGGCCGACCATATGCGCGCCAAGCACAACATCGGTGGTTTTGTCGACGACCAGTTTCATCAGCGTTTTTTCATCACGTCCCGAGAGGGTGTGGCGCATCGGTTTGAAGGTCGATTTATAGATTTCGATGTCCTTGCCCTTATCGCGCGCTTCTTCCTCGGAAAGGCCGACGGTGCCAACCGGTGGCTGGCTGAAGACAGCGGTCGGGATGGCCTGATAGGACATTGACCAAGGCTTTCCGCCATAGACAGTGTCGGCAAATGACATGCCTTCCTTGATCGCGACCGGGGTCAGTTGCACGTGATCGCGGACATCGCCAACGGCATAGATATTTGGAACACTGGTCTGCAAACCGGCATTGGTTTTGATCGCCCCGCGGTCGTTCAGCTCCACCCCGGCCTGCTCAAGGCCCAGACCGTGGGTTTTGGGTTCGCGCCCTGTGGCAAACATGATGGCATCAACTTCCTGATGCCCACCACCGGTCAGCGTCAGGCTGAGCGAGCCGTCATCATTCTTTTCAATCGCCGTAACATTGGTCTCCAGGCGCAGATCGATGCCCTTTTTGACGATTTCGGCGGCCAGATGGTTACGGATATCGTTATCAAAGCCGCGCAGGATCTGATCCCCGCGATAGAACTGGGTCACATTTGCGCCAAGACCGGCAAAGATACCGGCAAATTCAACGGCAATGTAACCGCCGCCAACAACCGCGATCCGTTCGGGCAAGTCTTCAAGATGGAAGGCCTGATTGGATGAAATGGCATGTTCGATACCCGGAATGTCCGGCATGACCGGTGTACCGCCCACGGCAATCAGAATGCGTTCGGCGGTCACCGTTTTGTCGCCGACCTCAAGGGTATGGGCATCTTTCAGGACCGCACGGCTTTCAAACAGCTCGACATTCGATCCCTTCAGAAGGCTTTTATAGATGCCATTGAGACGATTGATCTCGGTATCCTTGTTTTCGATCAGGGTCTTCCAGCTAAAGCTCGGTTCGCCCGGAAGGGTCCAGCCATAGGCGGAGGCATCTTCGAAATCCTCGGCAAAGTGTGCGCCGTAGACCAGCAGTTTTTTCGGCACACAGCCACGGATCACGCACGTACCGCCAACCTGGCTTTCTTCGGCGATGGCGACCTTGGCACCATATCCCGATGCCACGCGGGCGGCACGTACACCACCCGAACCGGCACCAACAACAAACAAATCAAAATCATAGTCCGACATGCGGAAATTCCTGTTTTTGGTCAATTGACAACATGGCGCCAAATGTAGGGCGAATTTGCCAAGAGTCGAGGCAAAACACGGTAAACCGGGCGTAAAATCCGCGTGAAAGAGCCCCAAGGTGCCCGCAAAGGCGCAAGATGCCGCTATGGGATAGCTTTTATAAACTTTCGCGCTATATGATGGCAAAGACGCGATGGGGATTGCGACAACTTGATAGGATTTTATCCATGAACGACCATATCCACGGTCAGGATGCGTCTTTTGACAATGCACCGCGCTATACTGACGAGCGCGGCGGGAATACGGCCGCTGTCTGTTACGGGCTGATGATCGCAACCCTGTTTACGGCCTTTGCCACCGGTTTGATTGCGCTGATTGTGTCCTATGTCGCGCGCGAAGACGACAATCACTGGACCAACAGCCACTACACGTTTGTCATCCGGACATTCTGGATCAGCATCCTTTATGCTATCATTCTTGGCTTCTTCACCTTCGTGATTGGCTGGATCCCGCTTCTGGGCTGGGCTATTGTCGGGTTGATGGCCCTTTACACCACCGCCTGGTTTATCGGGCGTAATGTGATCGGCCTTCTGCGTGCGCTGAATGGCCGTCCGATTGATAGCCCGCAAAGCTGGTTCTTTGGCTGATCGCCCATAAACGCGGTGCAATCGGGTCAAAGACTGTTTGTCCGATTGCACCGGACTCCCCGGCCCGCTAAAGTTGCCCGATAATAACATTTGATTTGGACAGGGGTAAAAAGTGGCGTCGTCTGTACAGGGTTCCGGCGATAAAATGCGCTGGGAAGATCTTCTTTCTTCTCATCGGCTTGAATTCAAGGATGGCAAAATTCGCCTGCCCGAAGGTGCCCCCTATCCGACACCCGATGGCCGAAGCCCGTTTCAGATCGATGTCGACCGAGTGATTTTTTCATCCTCGTTCCGGCGTCTGCAAAACAAGACGCAGGTTCACCCCTTATCCGAAAATGATCATGTCCATACCCGCCTGACCCACACGATCGAGGTCGGCTCGGTCGGGCAATCATTGGGACTGATGGCGGGCGCGCATATCGTCAAAAACCTGGCCAAGGGATCGGAAACCACCGTGGCCGATATCGGTTACATGGTGCAGGCAGCATGTCTTGCGCACGATATCGGTAACCCGCCATTCGGGCATTCTGGCGAGGACGCCATCAATGAATGGTTCACCACATCGCGCCTTGCCAAGGATGAACTGACATCACGCCTTTCCGGGCCGGAGCTTGAAGACCTGCGCCATTTTGAGGGCAACGCCCAAGGGTTACGCATCATCAGCCAGCTTGAAATGAAGCGCTTTGACGGTGGGCTTAACCTGACTTACGGCACGCTGGGCAGTTTCATCAAATATCCGCGCAGCACGTCCGTTCCCGACGCCCGCCGCAAGGAATATACCGGCCTTAAAAAGCCCGGATATTATCAGGCCGAACGCGACATTGCGCAGGCGATTGCCAGGGTTTGCGGCCTGTCCCCGCTTGAAGGATTTGATGGTGCATGGCGGCGTCATCCGCTGGTCTATCTGGTCGAGGCGGCCGACGACATTTGTTATTCCGTGGTCGATCTTGAAGATGGCTGGGAACTGGGCTGTGTCAGTTTCGAGGAAGTCGAACGTGCCCTTGCCCCGATTGCCCGCCATCCGGAAAAATATGACGGCGATGCCGAACAACGCTGGAAAGACCTGCGTTCTGAAGGCTGGTATGCCGAAAAATCCGAAGATGACCGGATCGGGTTCCTGCGCGGCAAGGCGATTGGCAATCTGGTCAAGGCGGCAGTTGATGCCTTCATCGAACATGAAGACGCATTGCTTGCCGGCACCATAGAAGGTGATCTTTTGGCCAACACCCCGCTTGGCCCCTATGCCAAGGCGTGCAAGAAACTGGCCGTGCAAAAGATTTATAACGCACCGCATGTCCTGCCGATTGAAATGGCCGGGTTTGAGGTCATCAATGGCCTGCTGGACAGCTTTGTTCGGGCCGCCATCGACATTGATGAGCATAAAAACCACGGCAAACGCCTGCCGCCCCAGGCGGACCGCATCGACAAGCTTTTGTCGGGCAAGCTGATGGCAGCCCCCGACCTTTACAGCCGCCTGATGCGGGTGATGGATTACATATCGGGCATGACGGACCGCTATGCGGTGACCCTGTTCAGGAAGCTTCAGGGCATCACCATCTAACAAAAAACCCGGCCAGATGGCCGGGTTTTTCATAAAAGGCTGATTGGGCCTAGATGATGTAGTGAATGCCGCACTCGGTCTTGTCCTGCCCGGCCCAGCGTCCGGCACGGACATCGGTTGTGTTGGGATCAACACGTTCGGTGCAAGGCATGCACCCGATGGACAGGAAGCCTTCAGCCTCAAGCGGATGACGCGGCAACGCGCGATGCTCAAAGATGTCTTCGATATCTTCGCGCTTGTACCCCGCCAGCGGATTGATCTTGATCCGCGAACCCGCCGGCTCGATCACCGGAAGCGCATCACGTTCGCCACCGTGGAAGCGTTTGCGCCCGGTCAACCAGGCGTCATAGCCCTCAAGCGCACGCTGAAGCGGCTCCACCTTGCGCAGATAGCAGCATTTCGCCACGTCCGAGGCAAACAGCATGCCGTTGGGATCCTCGGCCTTAAGCTTTTCCTCGTCCGGGCGCATGATCTTGATATTGGTCAGGCCCAAATGGTCGACCAGCTTTTCGCGATAGGTATGCGTTTCGCCAAACAGCTTGCGGGTATCAAGGAAGATCACCGGCAGATCACGGTCGACCTCGGCCACCAGCGCCAGAAGGGCGGCGGCCTCTGTCCCGAAGGATGAGGTCATGGTGATGCGGCCGTTGAATTCTTCATGCACCATCGGTTCAATTAGAGCGACACCTTGCAGATCTCCATAACGGCTTAGCAAAGCCGCAGCACGGTCTGTTGCCTCTTCGGTAGACATCGAACCGCCGGTCACAATATCTTCTTCGCGCAATACATTCATGGCAACCATCCACGACGATCAATAAAATCGTCGGTTTTCTCAAGTAACTGCTTCATATCAGCACCGTCGGCCTTCCACTTCTCTCGCTGGTCGGCAAGAATGGATAGACGTTCGGACCATTTCGGATCAAGCCAGTTCTCTATAGCACGACGAATGCGTCCTGCAAGTCTTGGACTCTTCCCATTGGTCGAAACCGTGATCATCAGATCACCGCGCTGAATGCGCGCGGGCGATGAAAAATCACAATATTGTTTGACGTCCTCGACATTCGCAATCGTGCCAACGGCCTTGGCAATGGAGGCCAGCTCGGCTGCCTTTTTAAGATCAAGGTCGATGATAAACATGATGGAGGCCGCGTTGACATCCGCCGAATTTGGCAAATAGCGCTGCAACCGATCACCGGCCTGTTCGGTCAGTTCGGGTATCGGGTCTTCAGAATAGACGGTAACGTATTTTGCCCCATCACCGTCAAACTGGCGCAACCGGTTCAGGGTGGCCTGACCGTTGCCGACCAAAGCGACCGAAAGTCGCGTCAGGTCCAGATTGATGGGAAACATCGTCGATCCTCTAATGCGGGTTTCTCTCTATTGCCCATGACTATGAGTGTGGATAGCAAATTATTCAATACATTTTTTATGTGTTTTATATATAAATAACACTAAATATTGGTATTTAATAGTTGCGAACTGACTGATCCATCAGACCCGATTTTTCCGTAAAGCTTTTCCTGCAATTCTTGCAAAATCGCCCTATATTGGGCCAAATTTCAAAACCCGTCCGCCAGAAGATATCGTCAAGAGAGCGTCCAGATGTCCAGCAGTGCCTCCCCTGCCCTGTCCGAAGTCAGCCTTGCGCACCCACAAGCCAACAAAAACGTCGCCATCTGGCTGTTTTCATGTGCGGCGATGGTGTTCATCATGGTGGTGATCGGCGGCTTGACGCGCCTGACTGAATCCGGGCTTTCGATTGTGGAATGGCGGCCCTTTACCGGCATCATTCCGCCGATGAATGAGGCCGACTGGCAAACGCTTTATCAAAAATACAGCCAGTATCCCGAGTTCCAGAAGATCAACGCATGGATGTCGGTGGAGGATTTCAAATCGATCTTCTGGCTGGAATTCATCCACCGCCTGTGGGGACGGTTGATCGGGATCGTGTTCTTCATCCCGTTTGTCTGGTTCCTGGCCAAGAAATCGATTGATCGCGCAACCAAGTGGAAGCTCTGGGGGCTGTTCATCCTTGGTGGTCTGCAGGGCCTGATGGGCTGGTACATGGTGATGAGCGGTCTGGTTGATCGCCCCGATGTCAGCCAGTATCGCCTGACCGCGCACTTCGGTCTGGCACTGGTTATTTTCATCGCCCTGCTGTGGGTTGCCCTGCAACAGTTGAGCCCGCGTGTGACAACCACAGCCGCGTCAACGCGCGCCTTGCAGTTGCTGTGTCTGATTGTGCTTACCGCCCTGTCCGGCGGCTTTGTCGCCGGTCTTAATGCCGGGCACATATACAACACCTTCCCGCTGATGGACGGGCAACTGATCCCCGATGGCCTGTTCGTGTTTGATCCGGCCTGGCTCGCGCCATTTGAGGACCACATGACAGTACAGTGGGATCATCGCTGGCTGGCGAAACTGACATTCGTGATGGTGCTGGTGTTCTGGTGGCGTGCTGGCAAATGGGACCTTAACCCCAACCAACGCTTTGCCACCCATCTGGTTCTGCTTGCGGCCTGCCTGCAGGTCACGCTTGGCATCACAACGCTTCTGAGCGTCGTGTGGCTACCGCTGGGTGTCGCCCATCAGGCCGGTGCGGTTGTTCTGGTTGGGACTACAACCTATGCCGCCTACAAACTGCGCGATACGGCCTAAGTCGCGGACGTATCGTTAGTTAGTCATCGGCACGATGCAGCGCCTTGCGGATGCGGTGCATCGAAAACCAGATCGCGCCCAGCACCAGTGGCACGGCAACACCGGTGGCAACCCGGTCGTTGATCGGAACGCCGGTATCCTTGATCGCCTTGAACAGGTAACCCAGAAGCCCGACCGCATAATAGGTGATGGCGGCCACCGACAAACCTTCGACGGTTTGTTGCAGGCGCAGTTGCAGTTTCACACGCCGGTCCATGCTGGCCAGAAGGTCGCGGTTTTGCGCCTCAAGCAGGATATCAACACGGGTGCGCAGCAGGTTGTTGGCTCGCGCGACACGCTTTGACAGAACTTCCAGCCGATCGCCGATATTCTGGCAGGTCCGCATTGCTGGCGCCAAGCGGCGTTCAAGGAATTCGGCAATGGTTTGCATGCCTTCGATGCGTTCTTCGCGCAGTTCGCCAAGGCGCGCCTGTACGATGCGGTAATAGGCCCGCGCTGCACTGAACCGGTAATTGAGCGAGGCTGCCATTTCCTCGGTCTGGGCGGCAAGGTCGGTCAGTTTGGCGAGTGTTTCTTCGTCATTGGTCTGGGTTTTACTCGCCATTTCAGCGGTGATTTCCGACAGGCGGGTATCGATTTCCGATACCTTGGGTGTCGCCGTATGTGCCAACGGAAAGGCCAGCAGCGCCATCATGCGATAGACCTCAATTTCCTTAAGCCGCTGCACCAGACGCCCGGCCTGAAGGTGTTCGAGGCCGCAATCCTTGATCAGGATGCGCCCAAATCCATCGCCATGCAGGCGAAAATCCGTCCAGACCTGTGCCGTGCCCCCCAATATGCGGCTGCCGGTCAGGCCATTGTGATCAAACAGCCGGGAAAGCTCATCCTCACTCCGCTCAGCCTTGTCGACGACGATATGCAACCCCACCAGCAATTGTCCCGGTGTTTCATCAAGCCAGTCGCGCGGCACAAGATTGATCACCGGGTCTTCGAACGGGTTATCGAATGGCTCGGTGCGTTTGAAGACATAGACCGTGAATTCCGCGTGCCGTTCCCAGATGACGGAAAATCCATCACAGGCGGCTTCGAAATATTTTTGATCTGCAGCTGGTGGCGTCAGGCTGTAGCGGTGGCAAAAGGCGGTGAAGTGGTCGCGCACCGCGTCATCAAGGTCTTCGCCCGTTTGAAAGGCAAGGCAGGAACACCGCGCCGGGCTAGTCACACCACCAAACGGTCGGGCATGGATTTCATTATGAAGGGCGACGCGCTGGGGATGTTCGACAAACATTGCCACGGGCTTTCATAATTGGTTATTGCAGTCTATATAAACCACTCGGGCCATTGCTTTGTCCTCTGCCCGAACAAGTACCTGTATAGATGAAAGTCGAAGGCATCAGAAACCCTAAATTGAGTAAGGGATAATACTGCCTCAACTGAATTATCGTACAGGGAAAGACATTTTCTCTGGCCGTGTTATCGCGGCCCCAAGGAGGTTCCATGACCGATCTTCGCACCACCGACAATCTGTTTTTCGCCAAGGGTGATCTTGATCGCGACCGGCTTGAAACACAGGTCAATGATGCACTCAGCGCTGCCGAAGACGGGGAACTGTTCCTTGAATATCGCCAATCCGAAAGCCTTGTCTGGGATGATGGCCGCCTGCGCAGTGCGAACTTTGATACCGCACAGGGCTTTGGCCTGCGCGCTGTTGCCGACGAGGCGACCGCCTTTTCGCATTCCAACGAACTCTCCAATGACGCGGTTGCGCGTGCCGCCGAAACCGTCAAGGCGGTTGGCTCGGGCCGCTCGGGCAAGGTTGATCTGGGATCAATCGGTACGAACGTATCGCTTTATTCCGACGTGAACCCGCTGGGTGAGGCCACATTTGAGGCCAAGGTCGACCTTTTGGCCCAGATTGATGCCTATGCGCGTTCGCGTGACCCGCGTGTGGTACAGGTTTCCGCCTCAATCTCAGGCAACTGGCAGGCCGTGCAAATCTGGCGTTCCGGCGGACAGCGTATTGGCGATATTCGCCCGCTTGTGCGTTTTAACGTCTCGGTCGTTGTCAAACAGGGCGATCGCATGGAAACCGGATCACACGGCGAAGGTGGCCGGATTGGTTATGACGGGTTCTTTGATGAGAAAACCTGGAAAAAGGCGGTTGATGAGTCGCTCCGTCAGGCGGTTGTGAACCTTGATTCAGTCGCCGCACCGGCGGGTGAAATGACCGTGGTGCTTGGCCCGGGTTGGCCGGGCATTTTGCTGCACGAAGCCATCGGTCACGGCCTTGAAGGTGATTTCAATCGCAAGGGCACCTCTGCCTTTGCCGGGCTTCTGGGCCAGCGGATAGCATCGCCGGGTGTGACGGTGGTTGATGATGGCACCATCCATGACCGTCGCGGGTCGCTGTCCATTGATGATGAAGGCACGCCAACCCAGAAAACCGTCCTGATCGAGGATGGCATCCTCAAGGGCTTTATGCAGGATCGCCTGAACGCGCGCCTGACCGGTGTCAAATCCACCGGTAACGGACGTCGCCAATCATACGCCCACGCCCCGATGCCACGCATGACCAACACTTATATGCTCGGTGGCGACAAGGAGCCGGAAGAAATTCTGGCCTCGGTCAAAAAGGGCATCTATGCCGTCAACTTTGGCGGTGGTCAGGTCGATATTACATCTGGCAAATTCGTGTTCTCGGCCTCCGAAGCCTATCTGATCGAGGATGGCAAGCTTGGCGCACCGGTCAAGGGCGCGACCCTGATCGGCAACGGGCCAGACAGCCTGACCAAGGTTTCCATGATCGGCAATGACATGGCGCTTGATGATGGTATCGGTACCTGTGGCAAGGACGGGCAAGGTGTTCCTGTTGGTGTCGGGCAACCGACGCTCCGCATTGATGGTCTGACCGTCGGCGGGACCGCAGTATAACCCTGGGTGACCTATGGATAGGAGCAAAACCACCTTTCGATAAATTCACTATACGCAAGGTGCGAAATACTATCCACCCACACATGGCAACACCAACCTGCCGAATGGCTATCCCTGTCTTTTCAAAGACCATAATCTGATTTGATCGTTTCCAAACAGGTTATGGTCGCCATTCGGGTTTCGTCGCCAAACTTTCTGCTGACATTACGTGTACCCGATGACGGTCCTGACCTGCCAATGGTAGGAAAGCAGTTTGACGACAGGCAGATGGCAGTACGTTACCGCGCTGATTGCAGCGGGTCTAACGTCGCTTGCAATCGGAACAACCGGGGTAAGCGCACAGCAAAGCATTGATGTGCGCACAGACGAAGCACGCCAGTTTTCCGAAGATTTCGAGCGACTCACCGACGTAACCGCACGGGCTAACTTTCTGCTGAGTACCGATGATGGCGGCGACATCACCTATGCCGACATCCTTGCAAATCCCGATGACATCGTCCTCAACTTCCGCTGGGCCAAGGCCCAGCTGGCGCGTGGCGACGTCCGCGGGGCATCGGCAACCCTTGAACGCATTCTTGTTCTGGACCCGGATCTGGCACCGGTACGCCTTTATTACGCGATTGTTCTTTATCGCCTTGATAGCCTGGACGAGGCCCGCAGCCAGTTTGATCGCCTGTTGCAAATGGATATCTCGCCAGATGTCGAAGCCAATATCCGTCAGTATGTCAGCGCCATCGAGCGCCGCCGCAAGCGCTTGTCCCAAAGCCTGACCCTGACACTGGGAAGCCAGATTGACAGCAACCGCAACGCGGCCCCGAACGACAAGGTCCAGCTTCTGACCGGCACACCGACGACCATCACCGCAAGCGAAGACAAACCCAACAACGACATCGCCTATATCGGGGCGCTTCGCTATGACGTCAGCTATGATCTTGGCTATCAGGAAGGTCACGAGGTTTTTGCAAGTTTAACCGGCTATGGCAGTGACCAGGTTCAGCTCGACGCGCTGGACCTTGGATCCTTTTCGGCAGAAATCGGCACACGTATTCGCGGCGGATACTGGATGCTGACCCCGACACTCAGCCAGACCGCGCAGTCGCTTTCGCGCGAGAAGTACCTGACCGCCAGAACCGGCCGCCTGCGGCTGGACTGGAACGTGCGCCCGTTCTTTAACCTCAACGGCGATATCAGCTATTCTGACGAGCGATATCAGAACACATCTGAATCCAGTGCGCTTCGCTTGCATTCCGGTCAGCGCTATGGCGCACGGATCGGGGGCAACTACAATTGGTCGCCAAATCATCGTACGACGCTGAATTTTGCGGCCGGGATGAAGGATGCCGCCAGAAACTATTATAGTTACAATAGCTTGAGCGGCGAGCTGATCCATGCTTATCTGTTTGGCGGGGGAAGTTACATCAGCGGAAGTATTCGCTATGGCATGGACCAGTACCGGGATCCGGATTTTCTGACGACCGGCAATTCGCCGCAACATCGCACGGATCGCAGCACTCGGATCCGCCTGACATACGGTGCACCGCTTGCGACGATATTGCCGACCGACTTGTTTGGGGATAGCGAAACGGCAAATCAGATACTTGGCTTTCTGGCACCGATCAACTGGTCGGTCACCGGTGAGTATCTGAACACAAAATCAAACATTCCCAACTACGAATACCATAACGCACGTGCACAGGTATTTCTGACACGCCGCTGGGAGTTCTAGTGATGCATAAGGCCAAATATTCGCCCCTGAAATCGAATGCGACAATCCGTCGATTTGCCGGCAAAACGCTGCTTTGCGCACCTTTGATTGCCGCAACAATCTTGATGGCGCCAAAACCCGCCAGTGCAGAACTTGAAGCCGAAATGGCGGGCGTCTCGGCCGCTGTAACCGGCGAAATCACACTTTCCAAAGTCACCGGCGAAGTCGGCATTCTGGTTGAAAGTGGCATGCCGGTCTATCTGGGGGATCGGATCGTTACATCGGCCAACTCGGGCATGCAGGTCCTGTTGCTTGACGAAACGGTCTTTACCATCGGCCCGAACAGCGACGTTGCGATTGACGAGTTCGTCTATGACCCGGCCACCGGCGACGGACGCATTGTCGCCGATATGGCCAAAGGTGTGATGCGCTTTGTCACCGGCAAAATCCCGCTCAACAATCCATCGAGCATGGATGTGAACCTGCCGGTCGGCTCCATCGGTATTCGCGGCACCATTGGCCTGATCCGCTCCATGACCGCCGAACAAGCAAACGAAATCGTGCCGGGCAGTTTTGATACCACCGACGCAAACACCGCAAACCAGCTGGTTTTCATGGCGGTGAACCAAGGACCCGGTCTTTCGCGTAATGACACGACATCACGGCCCGGCGCCTTTGCCGCCTTTAACCAGAATGGCGGCTCACAACGCGTGACTGGCGAAAATTTTGGCGTCTTTGTTTCAGACAACAATGTCACCACGCCCACACGTTTCCCGACCAGTGCCGCAACGTTTGATTTTTCAGCAAATGTTGTCCGCACCGCATCACTTGGTGGTGGCTCGGATTCCGGTGCAGGTGCAAACTCGACCTCATCCACCACGCAGCAGCCTGTTGTCACGAGCCAGCAAACCGGACAGGCGCAAAACCAGACCGGCGCAACCAGCGCGCAGGCCGTTGACGTCGCCATGGCGCAAATTGGAACAGTCAACAGCGCCCAAAATGTCGCTGAAACCACGTCGATCCTGAATAATAATCTGGTCAACAATACAAGCAGTTCAGGCGGCTCATCTGACCCATTTAACTATGACGGACTTCGTCAGGTAATGAGTGGTAGCGCCACAACAGGCACCTTGAATGTCAGTGGCGGCGGAATTTCTTACAGTTTCTCGACAACGGTCGATTACGCAAACAGAAAGATCGATGTTTCATTTACCAGCATCAATGATGGCGTAGGGACAGGAGGATCGGCATCCTTTTCCGGTTTCGACTACTCAGCAAGTTCCGGAAATGTCGCCTTCGACAACAGCGCTTTTAGCTATAACGCCGCCTGCAATACGATGAACTGTAATCCGTCTGCGACATTTACGGATGCGACACATGTCGATTTCAATGTGAAGACCACGAACGTTCCGAACGGAAATGCATCATCCGGGACATTGAATTGATCCTCTTGATCCTTCGATCAAAGGCACAATCATGGGTCTGAGAAAATTCGGTCTTATGACCGGACTGCAATATATCGTTCCGCTGGCCATACTCTTCACCTGCATCATTTTGCGCTGGCAGAATGTGCCGGTGATTGATCAGCTGCGTTTAACGGTTTTCGATCTTTATCAACAAATTGCACCGCGCGCTTATGAAGATGTCGGCGTGCGGATTGTCGATATTGATGAGCGCAGCTTGGCAAGTGAGGGCCAATGGCCTTGGCCGCGTACCAAGCTTTCGGAATTGCTTTATCGCCTGCGCGCCAATGGGGCGATTGTTGTTGGCTTTGATATGGTTTTTGCCGAGCCTGATCGTACATCACCATCACGCGTGATCGACGATTGGCCGCAAAGCACCGAACGTGACCGTATTGCGGAAATGGCAAAGGCCTTGCCCGACCACGACCAGCTATTTGCCCAATTCATCAAGGGTACTGGCAACGTGGTCACCGCGGTTCAGCTCCGCAATGGTGAGTTTGATGCCCTTCCCCGCCAGGTCGGGAATTTCAGTGCAGCCGGCGAAGCAGGTCGCACGCTTTCGGATTTCGTTCCGGTCTTGCCAAGTGCAGCCAAAAACCTTGATGTTATCGAGGCGGCTGCAACTGGCAATGCGCTGGTGAACGTCTCGCCAGGTCAGGACGGGATTGTACGCCGTGTACCGTTGATGGCTGCCATCGATCATGAACAGCCAGGGATTGGCAAGCCGGTCTATCCGACACTCAGCCTTGAGATGCTGCGCGTTTTACAAAATGCCCCCAAGACCATGCTGGTGCGGATGTCCGGGGCGAGCGGCAGCACACGCTGGACCAACTCGGAAGGCATCGCGTCCGTTCGCGTTGGTGCCCTGACCATCCCGACGGATCGTGCCGGGTATATGTGGGTGCATTTTACCGGCCATCAGAAGGACCGGTACCTGTCGGCGACAGATATCCTTAACGGATCAGTCGGAACCGACATCCTTCAAAATAAAATGGTCCTGCTGGGGACGAGTGCGGCCGGGTTGCTTGATTTGCGCTCCACCCCGCTTGATCGCGTGATCCCCGGGGTCGAAGTACATGCCGAGATGCTTGAACAGATGCTGCTTGAGCATTTCCTTACCCGTCCCTATTGGGCGGCGGAGGTCGAAATGCTGGTCCTTCTGATCGTCGGCATGTTTTTTATTCTGGCAGTCCCACGGCTTGGTGCGGTCTGGCCGGCGGTGATTGGTCTGGCGATTGCCACCAGCGCGATCGGCATTTCCTGGTGGGCCTACTCAGATAAACTCGTACTCATCGATCCGCTCTATCCGATTGTCGGTTTGGCAGCCGTCTATCTTGCGACCAGTTCGCTTGGTTTCATGCGCACCGAAGGTGAACGCCGTCAGGTGCGCGCCGCCTTTGCCAACTATCTGTCACCGGCATTGGTGGCGCAACTGGCCGAACATCCCGAGCGTCTGAAACTGGGCGGGGAAACCCGTGACATGACCCTGATGTTCTGTGATGTCCGCGGATTTACCGCCATCTCGGAAGGTTTCAAATCCAATCCACAAGGCCTGACACGCCTGATCAACAGGCTTCTGACACCGCTGAGCGACTGCATCCTGAACCGTGAGGGCACGATTGATAAATATATGGGCGACTGCATCATGGCGTTCTGGAACGCGCCACTGGATGTTGAAAACCATGCCCATAATGCCTGTGACAGCGCGCTTGCGATGCGACATGCGCTTGAAAAGCTTAATGACGAGCGCAAACAGGAAGCAGAACAGGCCAATGAGCCCTTCCTGCCGCTCAATGTCGGCATCGGGATCAATTGCGGCGATTGTCTTGTCGGCAATATGGGATCGGATCAGCGCTTTGATTATTCGGTGCTGGGCGATGCGGTTAACCTTGCATCCCGGCTTGAGGGACAATCAAAGAACTATGGCGTCGATGTCGTTCTGGGCGAGGATGTTGCCAAACGGATTGGTAATGATTTCGCACTGATCGAACTCGATTTGATCACCGTTAAGGGCAAAAGCGAAGCACTGCATGTCTTTGCCCTGCTGGGCGATAAGGACATGGCGGCATCAGCGCAGTTCAAAAACTTCGCCGATTTGCACGCGGCCATGCTTTCGGCCTATCGCGCCCGAAACTGGGATGAGGCCGAAAATTTGATCGCAGAATGCCAGCAGGCATCAAGCGATTTTGCGAAGCTTGGCGACCTTTATGATCTTTACGCCAGCCGCATCGCTTTGTTCAAAGAAACGCCCCCACCAGCCGATTGGGATGGCGTATTCATCGCCACCAGCAAATAGCTTACTTGCCAAGCACGCAAAATCCAAACAATCTTGGCCAACCACCAAACAGCATTGCCTTGCCAAACTGCGCGCCTTTTTACGTCATCCCTTTGAGGCCCCAATGAACTTTTCATCTGACAATGTCACCCCGATCTGTCCGGAAATCCTTGCGGCTATCGCCGCCGAAAGTGATGCCAGCGCCCTGCCCTATGGCGCGGATGACAAAAGCCAAAAGCTTGATGCTGCTTTTTCAGAATTGTTCGGGCGTGATGTATCCGTCGTGCCGGTTGCAACCGGAACGGCGGCCAACGTCATTGGGCTTTCTGGGCTGGTTTCGCCGTTTGGCGGCGTGGTCTGTCATCACCACGCCCATATCAATGTCACGGAATCCACAGGTGTCGCCTTTTACGGCGGCGGGGCGAAGCTGCTGGGGATTGACGGGCCTTCGGCAAAGATCGAAGCAGACGCACTGGATGCCTATTTGACCAACCATGTTTCAAACGGCATGCATTCGGTTGATCCGGAATGTGTTGCGATCACGCAAAGCACGGAATTCGGTACCGTCTATGGCGTTGATGAAATTCAGGCGATTGGATCGGTTTGCCAAAAACACAATATGCGGCTTTTCATGGATGGGGCGCGTTTTGCCAATGCGGTTGCCGCCCTTGATTGCCCCCCATCTGAAATCACTTGGAAAGCCGGTGTTGACGTCCTGAGCTTTGGCGCGACCAAGAACGGTGCGTTGGCTGTTGATGCGATCGTACTGTTTGATCCGAAACTCCGGCGCAAAACGGAACAGAACCGCAAGCGCGGAGGCCATCTGTTTTCCAAGCACCGCTATCTTGCCACACAGCTTCTGGCTTATCTTGAAGATGATTTGTGGCTGCGCAATGCCCGTCACGCCAACGCAGCCGCACAGGCACTCGCCAAATCCCTTTCAAGCATGGGGGCAAAGCCGGCCTTTGTTCCCCAGGGGAACGAGCTGTTTATTCTCATGACCAATGTGTTGGCCGAAAAGCTCCGCGATGCAGGTATTGTATTCCGCCCCTGGCCGTCACTTGGTCCGGATGCCTATCGGTTTGTCTGTGCCTGGAATAGTCCGATCGAGATGATCGAAGCCTTGCCGGAAACCGTTGGTCAATAGCACAGCCTTGCCATGCCGCCCGGTTGCATGTGATATCACCGCCCCAATGCCACCAAAAAACGACGAGATTTAAGATGAATTTTGCCTCGGACAATGTATCGCCCTTTTGCCCGGAAATTCTGGAAGCCCTGACAAAGGACGCGTCTGTCAATGCGCCGGCCTATGGCGGTGACGATCTCAGCCAGCAACTCGATGCTGCCTTTTCCGAGCTGTTTGACAAGGAAGTTGCCGTCATCCCGGTTGCAACCGGCACTGCGGCAAACTGTATCAGCTTATCTGCGCTTGTTTCGCCTTATGGCGGGGTGGTTTGCCACCATGAAGCCCACATCAACGAGGATGAAAGCACGGGCGTTGCCTTCTTCACGGGCGGCGCAAAACTTTTGCCGATGGATGGCCCTGCGGCAAAGCTTGAAGCAGATGACCTTGATGGCTTTGTCAGCGGTCTGGTTGATCGCGGTGTGCATTCGGTGTCGCCTGAATGTGTGGCGATCACACAGGCGACTGAACTTGGTGCGGTGTACACGGTTGATGAGGTCAAGGCGATTGGCGAGGTCTGCCGCAAGCATGATCTGCGCCTGTTTATGGACGGGGCGCGTTTTGCCAACGCGATGGCACATCTCAAATGCCATCCGGCCGACGTCACCTGGAAGGCCGGCGTCGATGCCCTCAGCTTTGGCGCGACCAAAAATGGTGCGATGGCGGTTGATGCGATTGTTCTTTTTGACACCAGCCTGAAACCCCGGATCGAGCAGGCGCGCAAACGCAGTGGCCACCTGCATTCCAAGCACCGCTATCTGGCGACCCAGCTTCTGGCCTATATCAAGGATGATGTCTGGCAGAAAAATGCCGCCCATGCCAACGCAGCAGCGCAGGCCCTTGCCGACGTCCTGATCAAACAGGGCGCGTCACTTACGCATGCGGCAGAGGGCAATGAGCTGTTTGTCAAAATGTCCCCGGATCTTGCCGGAATACTGCGTGATGCCGGTCTGATGTTCCACGGCTGGCCATCGCTTGGTGCCGATGTTTATCGATTTGTTGCGGCGTGGAACGCGGATATCGTGCAAATCACCAAACTCAATACCACTCTAGGGTAGAAATTGAGGCTAAAAGGCCGGGTGAAATCAAACGAATCATTATGATTCAATAAGATATGAATCGTTTAAAAGCACATTTTAAACACGTGATTTAGCGATTTCACCGGCTGAGCCTTGAAAAAAATGCACTGCTGCAATGATGAAACCGGACAGTGAATTTCATAAAAATAACAAATACTTGACTTAAATTCATCATTCGAACCTGTGGCCGCACTACGTAAAATCCCGCAGGAACCGTTGACGATACGCAGAAACCCTGATTACTTTCCCTCGTCGATTGCCAACATTCATACCTGTTGGATCGGGTAAACCTCGTCCGTTGCAAAATATGCTGTCAAACGTGACCGGATCAAATGTCACGCGGACAGCATTGATTTGCTCGGACCAGCCTTGAGGGAGGCATTTAATGAAAGCGAATTTCGTCAAAGTGGCACTTGGTGCAGGCCTGCTTGCAGCCACCGCACTTGCTGCTCCGACTGCCGCTTCGGCAAAAACCCTGGTATATTGCTCGGAAGGTAGCCCGGAAGGCTTCAACCCGCAGCTTTACACTGCAGGTACGACCTTCGATGCGTCTTCGCGTCAGGTCTTCAACCGCCTCGTACAGTTCAAGCGCGGTACCACCACCATCGTTCCGGGTCTTGCGACCAGCTGGGACGTTTCGGCTGATGGTCTGGAATATACCTTCAACCTGCGTGAAGGCGTGAAATTCCACACCACCGAAGACTTCACCCCGACCCGTGATTTCAATGCTGATGACGTGATCTTCACCTTCATGCGTCAGTTTGACACCGAGCACCCGTATCATGGTGTTTCGGGCGGCGGTTACGAGTACTTCAACTCGATGTCGATGGGCGACCTGGTCAAGGACATCGTCAAGGTTGACGATCAAACCGTCAAATTCGTGCTGAACCGTCCGGAAGCACCGTTCATCGCCAACATGGCCATGGACTTCGCATCTGTTCTGTCGGCTGAATATGCTGACAAGATGATGGAAGCAGGCACCCCGGAAAATGTTGACCTGAACCCGGTCGGCACCGGTCCGTTCCAGCTCGTTGCCTATCAGAAAGATGCAGTTATCCGTTACAAAGCATTCCCGGAATACTGGGAAGGCAAAGCAGCAATCGATAACCTGATCTTCGCAATCACCCCGGACAGCACCGTTCGCTACCAGAAGCTGAAAGCCGGCGAATGCCATGTCATGCCGTTCCCGAACCCGGCCGATCTGGAAGAGATGGAAGCAGATGCCGACATCAACCTGATGAGCCAGGAAGGTCTGAACGTTGGCTATCTGGGCTACAACACCCAGAAAGAACCGTTCACCGACCCGAAAGTCCGTAAAGCACTGAACATGGCGATCAACAAAGACGCCATCATCGAAGGTGTTTATCAGGGTGCCGGTTCGGCTGCGAAAAACCCGCTGCCGCCGACCATCTGGTCTTACAACAACGACACCGTTGATGACCCGTATGATCCGGAAGCAGCCAAAGCGATGCTGGCAGAAGCTGGTTATCCGGACGGCTTCACCACCGACATCTGGGCGATGCCGGTTCAGCGTCCTTACAACCCGAACGCACGCCGTATGGCTGAACTCGTTCAGGCTGACTGGGCTGCAATTGGTGTGAACGCCGAGATCGTATCCTACGAATGGGGTGAATACCTTGATCGCACCAAAAAAGGTGAACAGGGTACCTTCATGCTCGGTTGGACCGGTGATAACGGTGACCCCGACAACTTCCTCGCAGTTCTTCTTGGCTGTGACGCAGTTGGCAGTGCGAACCGTGCACAGTGGTGCAACGAAGAGTTCGACAACCTGATTCAGCAGGCAAAAACCACCTCGGACGTTCTCGAGCGTACCCGTCTGTACGAAGAAGCTCAGCTGGTCTTCAAACGCGAAGCACCGTGGGCAACCATCGCACACTCGATCGTGTTCGAACCGATCCGCAGCGAAGTTGTTGACTACAAAATCGATCCGTTCGGTGGTCACATCTTCTATGGTGTAGATCTCGCTGAATAAGCGTATCAAAACCTGATCAAAGAGGCCCGGTTTTCCGGGCCTCTTTGCAATTTCGCAAAAGAGAGAGACGTCCGCCTGCATCCTTATGTGTGCGGACACAATAAAGGCCCGATGGCATGCTAGGATTCCTGTTTCGCCGTTTGGGGGACATCATCCCGACCTTCTTCGGTGTCACCCTTTTGGTATTCTTCCTGATCCGCCTCATTCCCAGTGATCCCATCCTGATGATGGCTGGTGAACGTGGTGTCGATGCTGAGCGATATGCAGAGCTTCAGGCTCAGTATGGTTTCGACCAGCCACTGATCGTTCAGTATTTCGATTATCTGATGGGCGTATTCCAAGGGGATCTTGGCAAATCCTTTGTCACCAAGAAACCTGTTCTGGACGAATTCCTGACCCTGTTCCCGGCGACGGTCGAACTTGCAGTCATGGGTATCCTGTTTGCTGTGATCCTTGGCATTCCGCTGGGGGTGCTTGCCGCCATTAATCGCGGGAAGTGGCTCGACCACCTGACAATGTCTGTATCCCTTACAGGCTATTCGATGCCGATTTTCTGGTGGGCGCTGCTTCTGATCATGTTCTTCTCAACCACCTTGGGCTGGACGCCGGTCTCGGGTCGAATATCGGTCATGTATTTCTTTGAGCCGGTGACCGGTTTCATGCTGATCGACAGCCTCCTGAGCGGTGAGAAAGGCGCTTTCACCAGTGCACTCAGCCATATGATCCTGCCTACCGTTGCGCTCGGCACAATCCCGATGGCGGTGATTGCGCGTATGACGCGCTCCTCGATGCTGGAAGTGCTGGGCGAGGAATATATCCGCGTTGCACGCGCCAAAGGTTTGGCACCGATGCGGGTAATCATGGTTCATGCGCTGCGTAATGCCCTGATCCCGGTGATCACGGTGATCGGCCTTCAGGTCGGCGTGCTGCTGGCTGGTGCAATCCTGACGGAGACGATTTTCTCTTGGCCGGGTATCGGCAAATGGATCATCGAAGCCATGAACCGTCGCGACTATCCGACCATTCAGGGCGGCATTCTGATGATTGCCTTCCTTGTGATGGCCGTGAACCTGATCGTTGACGTTCTGTACGGGATTATTAACCCCCGTATCCGTTACAAGCGCTAAGGAGAGCTGTGAGATGAGCGAGAACACCACCCCGTCCGCAGCACAGGCCTCAAACGTTGCCGAAGCAGCCGTTGAGCCCGTCGGCGCACCGCCGAGCCCGATGCGCGAAACTTGGGACTATTTCAAAAAGAACCGCGGTGCCTTTGCCGGTCTGATCGTCATTGCGATCATTCTGTTTCTGGCCGTGACCGCACAATGGATCGCACCGTTCGATCCGGTCGCACAGGACCGTACCGCGTTTCTGAAACCGCCGATCTGGATGGAAGGTGCCGATCCCCGTTACATCCTTGGCACCGATGCGGTTGGCCGTGACATCCTTTCCCGCCTGATCCACGGCGCTCAGTTGTCGGTTTCGATCGGTGTCGTCGTCGTGATCCTGTCGATGATTGCCGGTATCGTGCTTGGCATGGTTGCCGGTTACTTCCGCGGCTGGATCGAAGTCGGCGTCATGCGCCTGATGGACATCATGCTGGCCCTGCCCAGCCTGATCATGGCACTTGCGATTGTTGCCATCCTCGGCCCGGGGCTTGAAAACGCGATGCTGGCGATCGCCATCGTCCAGTTGCCGCACTATGTGCGCCTGACACGTGCCTCGGTCGTATCGGAACTTAACAAGGAATATGTCATCGCATCGCAGATTGCCGGTGCCGGTCATGTCCGCCAGATGTTCGTCAACATCCTGCCGAACTGTATGGCACCGCTGATCGTGCAGGGCACGCTTGGTATTTCAAGTGCGATCCTTGATGCTGCTGCCCTTGGCTTCCTTGGCCTTGGCGCGCAGCCGCCGCTGCCGGAATGGGGCACCATGCTGTCCGAGGCCCGTGAATTTGTGGGCTCCGCTTGGTGGGTAATCACCTTCCCCGGCCTTTGCATCCTTGTCACCGTGCTTGCCTTCAACCTGATGGGTGATGGCCTGCGCGATGCCCTTGATCCCAAGATGAAACGGTAAGTCATGGCTCTTCTCGAAGTAAAAAACCTGACAGTCGAGTTCGGCTCCGAAGACAAGCCGTTTCGTGCTGTTGATTCCGTAAGCTATTCTGTTGATCGCGGCGAAGTCCTTGGCATCGTCGGGGAATCCGGTTCTGGTAAATCGGTTTCATCGCTTGCCGTGATGGGTCTGATTGATTTTCCTGGCCGCGTTTCGGCGGATGCCCTTACCTTTGATGGTCAGGACCTGATCACCATGCCGGCAAAACGCCGCCGCGAGATCACCGGCAAAGACATCGCCATGATCTTTCAGGATCCGATGTCGGCACTGAACCCGTGCTTCACGGTCGAAGCCCAGATCATGGAGGCCCTTAAGGTCCATGAAGGCGGCAACAAGAAGCAACGCCGTGAACGCACGCTTGATCTTTTAAACCAGGTCGGCATTCCCGATCCGAAGTCGCGCATGACCGCTTACCCGCATCAGCTGTCAGGCGGCATGAGCCAGCGTATCGTCATTGCCATGGCGATTGCATGCAACCCGCGCCTTTTGATTGCCGACGAGCCGACCACGGCCCTTGATGTGACCATTCAGGCCCAGATCATCGATCTGTTGCTGAAACTGCAAGAAGACAGCGACATGGGCCTGATCCTGATCACCCACGATCTGGCACTGGTGTCGGAGGCCGCCAACCGCATTCAGGTGATGTATGCCGGTCAGCTGTTTGAAAGTGGCCCGGCTGACAGCATCTTTGCTGCCCCGCGCCATCCCTATACGCAGGCACTGCTCGAAGCGCTGCCGGAACGTTCCGAAGGCCATGACCGTCTTCGTACCATCCCCGGCGTGGTCCCCGGTCAGTACGACCGCCCGCAGGGATGCCTACTGGCACCGCGTTGCCGTTATGCCAATGAACACTGCGTGAAATCGCGCCCGGAGGTCACCGACTTCAATGGCCGCGATGTGCGCTGCTTCTATCCGCTAAACGATCAGGGCCAGCCGACCGGCCTGACCGCTGATACGACCACCGGGGAGACTGTGTAATGAGTTTTCTGGATACCAAACCCGGTGTTCCGCTTCTGGAATCCGATGATCTTGTCCGTCACTACGAGGTCAATCGTGGCTTTGGCAAACCCAGTGCCATGGTCAAGGCGCTTGATGGTGTTTCCTTTACGCTTGAATCGCAAAAGACCCTTGCGGTGGTCGGTGAATCCGGTTGTGGCAAATCGACCCTTGGCCGTCAGTTAACCCTGATCGAAAAGCCGACCTCGGGCGCGCTGAAACTGAACGGTAATGCTGTTGGCAATCTGTCTGACAAGGAAGCCAAGCAGTTCCGCCGCACCGTTCAGATGATCTTCCAGAACCCCTATGGATCGCTGAACCCGCGCAAAAAGGTTGGCCAGATCCTGGCCGAGCCGGTTCTTTTGAACATGGATAATCTTGGCCGCAAGGAACGTGAAGAACGCGTTCATGCCACCATGGCAAAGGTTGGCCTGCGTCCGGAATTCTATCAGCGTTATCCGCATATGTTTTCCGGTGGTCAGCGTCAGCGTATCGCGATTGCCCGTGCCCTGATCCTTGAGCCGAAAGTCATCGTCGCGGACGAGCCGGTATCGGCCCTTGATGTATCGGTACAGGCACAGGTTCTGAACCTGATGATGGACCTGCAGGAAGAGATGAATGTCGCCTATGTTTTCATCTCGCATGATCTTTCTGTCGTCAGACATATTGCAGATGACGTCATGGTGATGTATCTCGGTCGCGTCGCTGAAAAGGGACCAACTGACGAGATCTTTGCCAAGCCGCTGCACCCCTATACACGGGCGCTTCTGGCGTCGGCACCAAAGATCGATCCGACACAACGTGTGAAGGCAGAACCGCTGACTGGCGAGTTGCCATCACCGATCAACCCGCCATCGGGCTGTGCGTTTCATAAACGCTGCCCGTTTGCGACCGAGGAATGCGCAAAAGTTCGCCCGGAACTGCGCAATTTCGAGGGCCGCGAAGTGGCGTGTCATCGGGTCGAAGAAATCGCCTGACAACAGGCGATCGCCCGGAAAGCCTAACAGCTATCCAGGTAGACAAGGGAGCAAGGGGGCGCGCTTTTAACAAAGCTGCGCCCCTGCGCATTTCTGAGGATATCTTGCCTGAATTAGGCCGTCGTGCGTGACCGGTCGGTGAGTGCCAGCAAAACACCCGCCCCGACCAGAAGCGTGCCCGAAACACGGTTGAGCATCCGCATATGTCGGGCTGACTTGATCAGGCCCTTGACCTGCCCGCCCAACAATCCATAGGCCAGCAAAACGCTGGTTTCCATGGCAATGAATGTCACGCCCATGACCGTGAATTGCGGCCCGTATGCCACAGCCGGATCAAGGAATTGCGGGAAGAAGGCCGTAAAGATCAGGATCGCCTTGGGATTGCCAATCGCGGTCAGGAACTCGGTCTTTGCCAGATTAAACGGCCCCGGATTGACCATAAGCTCGGCCGGGCCAGTCGTTTCATCACTGTCATTGACCTTGGCAAACCAGCTTTTAAGACCAAGCCAGACCAGATAAACCGCGCCACCCCATTTGATCACAAGGAAGGCTGTTTCACTCGCAGCAAGCACCACACCAAGCCCGGCCGCAGTCACCACAATCATCAGGGCAAAGGCAACAATACGGCCAATTCCGCCCACTGCAGCAGACGATACGCCATACCGCGCGCCATTAAACATCGCGAGAAGATTATTAGGACCGGGCGCCATCGCCAACGCGATTGCCGCCCCGGCAAAAAGAAGCCAGGTGTCGAGCTGCATGGGGCTATTCCTGTATTTCGGGGCTGGCGGCCACGCCAAACAACCCCAAGTTGGTGACGTCGTACTTTCGCCTGAAAATCAGTCGCGCGTCAATGCCGCAATCAGCTCGGACGCGGCAGGCCATTTCGCTGTCAGTGCCGCGCGTTTGCCCATAGAGAAATCGGCAAAATCAAAGCCCGGCGCAACGGTGCAGCCCAAAAGCGCAAACTTGCCGCCGGGCTTAAGCCGCGCCCCCTGCCAGACATTTTTCGGCACCACCATTTGCGGTTTCTGCCCGGCCAGCAAATCCTTGCCGATCTCGACCCGCTTGTGCGTGCCGTCCTCAAACAGCTGAAGCTGTTCGACGGCATCCCCGATATAGTGATGGAAAATCTCGTCACTGGTCAGGATATGCATGCCTGAAAAAGTATCACGCGTCAGAAGGTAATAGATCGCCGTTCCCGTGCTGCGCACCCCCAGATACCGATTGCCGGGATTACAGGTTTCAAACGCCCTGAAGGTCTCGGCGTAATAGCCACCCTCCGGATGGGGTTGCAGGCCAAGCTTGGCGATCAGATCGTCAATAGTGATGTCGTCAGACATGGTGGGCTCCCTGTAACCGACCGTTTTGGTTGCCCCATCATGACGAAAAAAGGGGGTCGGCGCAAACCTTCCCCCTTTGAATATTCGGCTGCCGTGCAACCTTAGTTGCTGTTCATTTTCATCTTGCCATGACCATGCCCCATGCCGGCACCACCGTTCGGCCCCATCGCCATGGTGTTGAGAACATCAATAGTCACAGGCACATCACCGGCCTTCTCGAATTCCAGTGTGATGTCGATTTTCTCGCCTTCTTCAAGCGGCTTGTTCAGGCCAATGAACATGACGTGATAGCTGCCCGGTTTGAACTGCACAGAGCCATGCATTGGCACCTCAACACCACCCTGAACTTGGCGCATCTTCATGACATTGTTTTCCATGATGTGGGTGTGAAGTTCGGTGCGTTCCGCAAGATCACTGCGCACGCTAACAATGCGGTCGGCAGCCCCGGTATTCACAACATCAAAGAAGGCCGCACCATTGCGCACCATGCCCTTGGATGCCTTGGCCCAGGCATCCTTGACTTCGATATCGGCGGCAAAGGCGTTGGTAACGATAAACAGCGACGCCACGGTCGCAACAATTGCAAAAAGCTTTTTCATGATATTCCATCCAATTAGCAGCCTGCATCCGCAGGTCTGCGATTTCAGTAATCGTGTTTTGATCAGTCTTTGAAATCAGATGGAAACCGGGGGTGCCCGGGAATGGCGACCGCGCGGGATGTCATTGACCGCGACAAAGGCAATCGCCTTGGCATAGCTGACATCATGAATGACCGGCACCGGCGCGACATAGGGCAAATCAATTGCCGCCATCGCCCCGTGATGGTTTGCACAAAGCGGGCAAAACGCATGGGCCGGCATTTCGTCGGTTTGACCGGACGCATTTGATGCCACGACACCTTCAAGCGTATCAGCAGATACAAGCTTGATGCCAGCCGGGGTGCAAATCAGAACGTAATCACCACCCGGTGCGATTTCCGCCGCGGATGCAGTCGCAATGCCGGTGGCCTGCCCGCTGAGAAATGCTGGGACCAGCCCGGACTGGGTGACACCCGCAAACAAGACAACAAACGCCACCAGCCATGTCTGAACGACACGGCGCAGGGAAATTCCGCCCGAACGGCGGTTATGGCGTTTGCACGTTATCATGGGTTGGATATGCCCGATTTAAACCACACCTGCAATGACATTGATCATTGCAGGGGGTCTGTTTTGTCCAGTCGTCTTCATACTTTTCATCATGCGGAAACATAAGGCCGGGTGCGATGCCCGGCCTTGCTTTTCGATGCTTTAAAACATCACATCAGATCATGTCGCGGGCCTGAACCAGCTCATCAAAGCGATCGCCATCAAGGAAACCAAGCGCGATGCAGGCTTCCTTCAGGCTGCTGCGTTCCTTGTGCGCCTTCTTGGCCACGGCCGCCGCATTGTCATAGCCAATATGCGGTGCCAAGGCGGTCACCAGCATCAGGCTTTGTTCGACATAGTGCGCAATCTTTTCCTGATCGGCCTCAAGCCCGGCAATACAGTTATCGGCAAAGCTGACCGATGCATCGGCAATCAGGCGGATCGATTGCAGAAGGTTATAAATGATCACCGGCTTGAACACGTTAAGGTCCAGATGACCGTTCGAACCACCCACCGTGACCGCAACATGATTGCCCATCACCTGCGCGCACACCATGGTCAATGCCTCGGCCTGGGTCGGGTTGACCTTGCCCGGCATGATCGAGGATCCCGGTTCATTGGCGGGCAGGACAAGCTCACCCAAACCACAACGCGGCCCGGAACCAAGCAGACGGATATCATTGCCGATTTTCATCAAGGACGTCGCCAGTACATTCATGACACCTGACATCTCAACACAGGCATCATGGGCGGCCAGTGCTTCGAACTTGTTTTCCGCCGTTTTAAACTCAAGACCGGTGATCTTTGAAACCTGTTTGGCAAATTCGACATCAAAGCCATCCGGCGCGTTCAGCCCGGTACCAAGGGCGGTGCCCCCCTGTGCCAGTTTGCGCAGGCGTTTAAGCGCATCGTCGATCCGGTCCAGGCCGAGTGCGATTTGCGCAGCATAGCCGGAAAATTCCTGCCCCAGGGTCAGGGGCACCGCATCCTGCATGTGGGTGCGGCCGATTTTGACGATATCGCCAAATGCTTCGACCTTGGCGTCAAGGGTCGAGCGCAGGTGTTTAAGGGCGGGTTTCAGCTTTTCCTCGATCTCGACCACGGCGGCGATATGCATGGCGGCCGGGAAACTGTCATTCGATGACTGGCCACGATTGACGTGGTCATTGGGATGGACCGGTTCGCGCTTGCCCATCGGCTTGCCCAAAATTTCGCACGCCCGGTTGGCGATGACTTCGTTGGTGTTCATATTGGTCTGGGTACCCGATCCGGTTTGCCAGACAACAAGCGGGAAGTGATCCAAAAGCTTGCCTTCGGCCACTTCGGATGCGGCGGCCTCAATCGCCTTGGCCAGTTCCGGATCAAGATTATCAAGGGCGGCATTGGCGCGTGCCGCGGCCAGTTTTTGGATCCCGAACGCCTTGATCAGGGCATCTGGCATACGTTCACCGCCAATGCGGAAATTCTGTCTGGATCGCTGGGTTTGCGCCCCCCAATACCGATCAGAAGGCACATCAATTTCGCCCATGGTGTCCTGTTCGGTACGGGTGGTCACTGGATTGGTCACGATCATAATCCTCCGTGTCAGAAACAAACTGACCGGGGCGGGAACCCGGCATTCAACACAATAACGCGCTGTGCCGGGAAATATGGTTTGGAATCAGGACGAACGCAAACTCAACCGCGACCAAATTGCGGTTTGACGGATCTATTTATCGGTTCAGGCCAGTCGGTTCAGGCCGGACCATGTTTTTCATCACACCACGCCAAAAGCCGTATTCCCGCCCGTTCAAGCTGGGATGCGAATTCCGGTTCGGGTCGGCGATCCGTGATGATGCCGGTAAGCGCTTCAAGCGGAGCGACATTTTCCAGATAGCGTTGATCAAACTTCGTATGATCAACCATCAGCCAGGTTTCATCCGACCGTTCCATCATCGCGCGTTTGACGGCCACCGCCCGGCGGTTAACGTCACTAAAGCCCTGCCGCGAAATTCCCGATGCCCCGATAAAGGCAATATTGGCGTGAAAACGGCGCAGATATTCGACGGTATCGTTGCCATAGACCGCGTTTTCGCGACGGTCAAACTGGCCCGGGCACATCAAAACATCATCGTGATCGGCAAGTTCGGCCATGCCATGCACCACCGCATAGCAATTGGTCAGAAACGTACGCGGCAGTTTTGTCGTGCGGGCCGCCAGAAACGGCGCAATCTGGGCCACGGTTGATCCGGCATCAATCATTGCCACATCGCCGGACCGCACCATGTCAGCCGCCAGCATGCCAATCCGTTCAAACCCGGCCACAGCCGATAACTGGCGTTCCGCCAGATCGGGCTGATGGCCCATGGGCCGCGCCGATGCACCACCGAACTCGCGTTTGATCAATCCATCACGACTCAGCGCGTCAAGATCACGGCGGATGGTTTCGGTTGCAACATCGAATCGCTCTGCAAGTGTGGCAACTCTCACATGAGGGTGAACCTGTAACTCTTGCAGAATACGACGCTGCCGCTCTTTTTTTCCCAAACGCAAAGCCACATCCCCCTCAATTATGGCCGGTTTTGTGCCAATAGCGCGCATCTTAGCAACCCTGAGCGAAACCTTTTGTTACAGTTTTGTGTTGATTTTCCAACTTTTTCAAATTCATAATGTTGATTAAAGTAACAATAAAAACAACAAAACCACATTAAAAACAACAAAACCACATTCAAAAACGGCGGAAAGCCGTCATTCACAGGGAAGAAAGGTTCGAAAACAGTGTTTTCAATTCCGAAAAAAACCGACAGTTTAAAGCTCACCACCCTCCTTGCCGCAATCGGCATGGTCGGCATGGCATCCACCCCGGCCGCGGCGGCAGATGACTGCATCGCACGCGGCGATCTTGACCCGATGTATTGCGACATGGACGGCGACCTTGTTGCCGATGCCCCGCCCGCAGACCAGCAGGTTGATCCGGACACCCTTGTCTTTGCATATACCCCGGTCGAAGACCCGGCGGTTTATGCTGATATCTGGGACCCATTCCTGCAGCATCTTGAAGAAGTAACTGGCAAGGACGTTCACTTCTTTGCCGTTCAGTCGAACTCGGCAGAAGTCGAAGCCATGCGTTCAGGCCGCCTGCACGTTGCCGGCTTCTCGACCGGCCCGACCCCGTTTGCCGTCAACCTTGCCGGCGCGGTTCCGTTCGCCCTGATGGGTGCGGATGATGGTCGTTTTGGTTACACGCTTCAGCTCTACACCCGTGTAGACAGCGGCATTGATACCCCGGCTGACCTTAAGGGCAAACGCGTTGCTCATACCTCGCCGACTTCGAACTCGGGCAACCTTGCACCGCGTGCACTGCTTCCGGGTCAGGGCATCGTTCCTGAACAGGATTACGAAGTTGTCTATTCCGGTTCGCACGATCAGTCGATCCTGGGCGTTGTCGCCGGTGACTATGACGCCGCCCCGGTCGCGTCCGAAGTTGTCGAACGTATGGCCCAGCGCGATCTCTATGATCCGAACGAAGTCAAAATCATCTATGAAAGCAAGCCTTTCCCAACCACTTCGTTCAACTATGCCTACAACCTGAAGCCGGAACTGGTCGAAAAGATCAAGGAAGCCTTCTTTACCTTTGACATGAAGGGCACCGCCCTTGGTGAAGAATTCAAGGGTGTGTCGAAGTTCCTGCCGATCACCTATCAGGAAGACTGGGCGGTTATCCGCGAAATTCAGGCCGCCAACGGTGTGAAATACACCCCGGACAACCTGAAGTAATTCCTGATTTTCCAATCGATCCGAACTTTGCAGGGCCTGCCTTGGCAGGCCCTGTGCCACCCATTTCATTCGGGGTAACGCAATGCTGCGTATCAAAGAACTTGTAAAACGCTATGGCGAAGAAAAGGCAGTGTTGAAGAACCTGAACCTTGAAGTGCCGGGCGAAAGTGTTGTTTCCATCATCGGCGCATCAGGTGCGGGCAAAAGTACCCTTCTGCGTTGTATCAACCGCCTTGTCGAACCGTCTTCGGGCTCCATTGAACTCAATGGCACGGAACTGACCAAGCTTGAAGGCAAGGCGCTGCGTCTGGCACGCCGTCGCATCGGCATGGTGTTTCAGGGCTTCAACCTAATTGACCGTTTGACGGTGATGGAAAACGTCCAGTCCGGTCGCCTTGGCTATCTTCCGGCGTGGCGCGCAGTCACGCGCAAATATCCGCAGGAAGACATTGATCGCGCCTTTCATTTGATGGAACGCGTCGGGATCGCCCATTATGCCGACAAACGTGCCGATGAACTTTCCGGCGGCGAACGCCAGCGTGTCGGTGTGGTCCGCGCCCTGATGCAGGAACCTGAAATCCTGCTGGCCGATGAACCGACCGCATCGCTTGATCCGAAAACATCGCGTCAGATCATGGAACTGCTGCGCGCGCTCGCATCCGAGCTGCACCTGCCGGTTCTGATCAACATCCATAACGTCAACGAAGCCAAGGAATATACCCAGCGGATCGTTGGCATGCGCTTTGGCCGCATCATTTTCGATGGTGAACCGGTCGATCTGACCAATGACGCCATGGACGATATTTATGCCGGTGTGCCCGCCGAAGAACGCGGCGACGCCGAAAGCAGCACCCACCTGCGCGAGGTCGCCGCACGATGAGCAGCACCGTTCAAAAAACGGGCCGCACATGGAAGAAGCCCCCCTTTATCGCCAACCCGATGTTGCGCTGGGGACTTCTGATTGCTGTTGTTGCCTATGTCTGGTGGGCCATCACAACCCTGCCATTCGACTGGGAGCGCATCCAGGACGGTGTCCCGCGTGCGATCCGCATCTTTAAGGGCGCCTTCCCGCCAAGCTTCATCCGTGGCGAGTTGCTGTTTGACGGCTTTATGGAAAGCATCAAGATCGCCATTGTCTCGACCCTGCTTGGTCTGGCACTGAGCGTTCCGATTGCCTTTGCATCGGCGTCAAACATCGCACCGAAATGGCTTTATACCATCGGGCGTGGCGTGATCATCGTTGCCCGTTCCTTCCACCCGGTCATTGTTGCGATCCTGTTTGTCAAAGCGGTCGGCTTTGGCCCGCTGGCAGGCATTCTGACCCTGACGGTCTATTCCATCGGTTTCGTTGCAAAAATGCTGGCCGAACGGATCGAAGAAATCGATTGGGGTCAGGTCGAGGCGATCCGTGCTGCTGGCGGGGCGACATTCGTCACCCTTCTGTATGCCGTGATCCCGCAAATCATGCCCCGTCAGATCGGTCTTTCGATCTATCAGCTTGATAGCAACCTGCGCGCGTCTGCCATTGTTGGCATCGTTGGTGCGGGCGGTATCGGATCGACCCTTCTTAATGCCTTTGGGCGTTATGACTATGACTTTGCGCTGGCGATTACCCTTTGCATCATCGGTGTGATCCTTGTCAGCGAGGCCATCAGCGGCCGGATCAGGAGGAACCTATGGTAGCCACCACCCAACCTACCGGACCGGAAGCAATCGCCAACCGCGAATGGTCCCGCTACACCACCAAGGAACGCTGGCGGCGCTATGGCCTGACCGCACTGGTCGCGCTGGCCGTTGTCTGGTCCTTGTCGACGATCAACATCATCTGGCCGTGGCTTTGGGATGCCCCGGAACAGATGGGCGATCTGTTTGCCCGCATGTTCCCGCCGTCTCTTGAAGGCTGGCAGGAAATCGGCTGGACACTTTTGGAAACCGTCAATATCGCAACCATTGCGACCTTCTTTGCCGTGTTCCTGTCCCTGCCAATTGCACTGATCGCAGCCCAGAACACCACGCCGAACCGTTTCACGCTTTGGCTTGGCCGGTTCATTCTGGTGTCATCGCGTTCGGTCAACACCATCATCTGGGCGCTGCTGTTTGTGGCTGTGTTCGGACCGGGTGTTCTGGCCGGTATTCTGGCGATCATTTTCCGGTCGCTTGGCTTCCTTGGCAAATTGCTGGGCGAAGCAATCGAGGAAATCGACCGTGCCCCGATCGAGGCACTGGAATCTGTGGGCGCATCGCGCTTCAAGATTCTCGTCTATGGCGTCATTCCGCAAGTCATGCCGACCTTCTTTGCCGTGTCCATTCTGCGCTGGGACATCAACCTGCGTGAAAGTACGGTTCTGGGTCTGGTTGGGGCTGGTGGTATCGGCATCATCCTTCAGGGGGCGATTGATACCTTTGCATGGCAAACGGTTGCCACGATCCTTCTGGCAATCATTGGTCTGGTCATAATTGGCGAAGCCATTTCAGCTTACCTGCGTAAAAAGGTGATCTAACGTGACCGGAACTTACGACCTTCTGGTCGTTGGCGGCGGCATCAACGGGGCTGGTATTGCCCGTGATGCCGCCGGTCGCGGGCTTTCTGTTCTTTTGGTCGAACAGCGCGACCTTGCCTCGGCCACCTCTTCTTCCTCGACCAAACTCATCCATGGCGGTCTTCGATATCTTGAACATTACGAGTTCCGTCTGGTGCGCGAAGCACTTCAGGAACGCGAAGTTCTGTTGGCTGCTGCCCCACATATCATCTGGCCTTTGACATTCGTTTTGCCCCATCACCGGGGTTTGCGTCCGAAATGGATGCTGCGTGCCGGACTGTTTCTTTATGACCATCTGGCAAAACGCAAACGCCTGCCCGGATCACGTGCCGTTTCGTTTAACGGCACGCCAGAAGGCCAGCCGTTGAAATCCGATTACGCGGGCGGTTTTTCCTATTCCGATTGCTGGGTCGATGATGCCAGGCTTGTGGTCCTCAATGCACAGGATGCGCAGGCACGTGGGGCTGACATCCGAACCCGCACCAGATGTGCCTCACTGGTCCGTCATCACGATCACTGGAATGCCGAACTGATCGGGCCTGATGGTGCCCCGCAATCGGTCAGTGCAAAATCCGTGGTCAATGCCGCGGGGCCGTGGGTCACCGAGATGGTCGAAAATGCCGGACTTGGCAAAAAGGCCGCCGGTCTTCGACTGGTCAAGGGCAGCCACATTGTGGTTGCGCGCATTCATGACCATGATCATTGCTATATCTTCCAGAATGGCGACGGGCGCATTGCCTTTGCCATCCCCTATCAGCAGGACTACACCCTGATCGGCACCACCGATGTCGCCTATAACGGCGATCCGGCACAGGTCAAAATCAGCGATCAGGAAACCGACTATCTGCTGGATCTGGTGAATGGCTATCTGGACAAACCACTCAACCGCAAGGACGTGGTTTGGGACTATTCCGGTGTGCGGCCGCTTTATGATGACAAGAACGACAATGCGTCGGCGGTAACCCGCGACTACGTGTTTGATCTTGATACCGGCGATAGCGGACGTTCGGCACCGATCCTGTCGATCTATGGCGGCAAGATCACGACTTATCGCAAGCTTGCCGAACATGCGATGCAGAAACTGGCCCCGGTTCTGGGCAACGATGCCAAGGACTGGACGGCAAACGCCATCCTTCCCGGTGGCGACATGCCCGACGGTGATTTCGACGCGTTCCTTGCCAAGGCCAAGGCAACCTATGACTGGTTGCCAAGCGCATTGCTGTATCGGCTGGTGCGAAGCTATGGCACCGAGATCAGCAAGATCATTGGCACGGCGACATCGCTTGGTGATCTGGGCACAGAGGTCGCGCCAAACCTTTACGAAGCAGAACTCCACTACCTGATGGCCAATGAATGGGCGTGTCGCGCAGAAGATGTTCTGTGGCGCCGGACCAAACTTGGCCTCGGGATGCAGCCTGATCAGGTCGATGCCATCGAAAAATGGTTTGCCGCCCAAACCCGGCTTGATCAGGCTGCGCAGTAACCCTCAAAAAGAGCAACCTGCAAACATCAAAAAAGGGCAGTGAAATCACTGCCCTTTTTTTATTGCGTATTCGTTGGCCTTAGTAGGCGTATTCCTTGAACAACGGATCGACCGAGCCGTTCCATTCGGTTTCATACTTATCAAGGAATTCCTCGGCCAGAGTGCGGCCACTTTGCGCGACGTCATCAAGGCTATCAAGGAAATGGCCTTCATCGTCGCCGTAGCTGTCCATGCGGCCACGGTTTTTAAGGCCCTGACGGGAAATCGCCAGAACGTCTTTTGACAGATCCTGAACCGTGCCGTTTTTGAACGGGGTGGCAAGGGCGGTGCGCGGAACATCGTTGCGAAGGGCTTCACGTTCGGCAA
The DNA here is from genome assembly GCF_015871485.1 of Thalassospira sp. A40-3. NCBI lineage: Bacteria > Pseudomonadati > Pseudomonadota > Alphaproteobacteria > Rhodospirillales > Thalassospiraceae > Thalassospira > Thalassospira sp. A40-3. The sequence continues at coordinate 732,980 of NZ_CP065428.1, read as the reverse complement.
CCGACAGGCCCTTGACCAGATCCCATGCGGCATCAAGGGCGGCGTCATCATACAGCAAACCAACCCAAAGGGCCGGCAGCGCACAGATGCGTTTCCACGGGCCACCATCAGCACCGCGCATTTCAAGGAACTTCTTAAGACGCACTTCCGGGAAGGCCGTGGTCATATGATCAGACCAGTCATTCATGGTCGGGCGTTCACCCGGCAGAACATCAAGTTTGCCATCCATGAAATCACGGAACGACTTGCCCGCCGCATCAATGTATTTGCCGTCGCGATAGACGAAATACATCGGCACATCGAGCATGTAGTCGACATAGCGTTCAAAGCCAAAACCGTCCTCGAACACGAATGGCAACATGCCACAACGATCCGGATCGGTATCGGTCCAGACGTTTGATCGTGCGGACAAGAAACCGCTTGGCTTGCCATCAACAAACGGGGACGCCGCAAACAGGGCGGTTGCCACCGGCTGAAGTGCCAGAGACGTCCTGAATTTCTTGACCATGTCGGCTTCGGAACTGAAATCCAGATTGACCTGAATGGTCGACGTTCTCAGCATCATGTCCAGACCAAGGTTTCCGACCTTGGGCATGTAATTTTTCATGATCTCGTAGCGGCCCTTGGGCATCCACGGAATGTCTTCACGTTTCCATTTCGGATTATGGCCGACACCGAGCATATCAATGCCAAGCCCGTCGCAAATCTCGCGGACTTCGTGCAGGTGGGTGTGCACTTCACCACAGGTTTGGTGAATGTTTTTAAGCGGCGCACCGGAAAGTTCAATCTGTCCACCCGGTTCGAGCGAGACGGAACATTTGTCCTTGGTCAGTGCAATGACATTGCCGTTCTCAATGATCGGCTCCCAGTCATAATGTTCGGCCAGGGCATTGAGCAGCATTTTGACCCCGCGTTCCCCTTCGTAGGGGATGGGGCGAAGATCATCGCGGGTGAAGGCGAATTTTTCGTGTTCGGTGCCGATGGCCCAGTCTTTTTTCGGCGTACAGCCGGACTCGAACCATTCGACAAGCTGGCGCCGGCTTTCAATTACCGGGCTGTCACCAGTGGAGGCGCTGACAGTCATAAGGGCTTCCCCTAATCTCTCGCAACGGGTCGGTGCGACCAATCGCCGATACGATCCTGAAATACGGTCAAAGCTGCAATTGCGGCCGTTTCGGCACGCAGAATACGCGGACCGAGGCTTACAGGCGTTGCAAAAGGCTGTTTGCGGATACGTTCAAGTTCGTCGGCGCTAAAGCCGCCCTCGGGTCCAATCACGATTGCATGGTTAACAACATTGGTATTGTCGATAAACGAGCCAGCGCCCTTTGCCAATAGCTGACTTAGTACTTCACCAATTGGTGACCCCGATCCTGTTTCATCACAAAATAGCAGATGGTGATTTTCCGGCAGATTTGCGACCCAGTCCAAAAGACGCACAGGTTCGCAAACCTCAGGCACAGTCAGGCGTTCACACTGTTCGGCCGCCTCAACAACCTGTGCCTGCAAACGATCAAGGCGGACCTTGTCGGTGATGCCATGTTGGGTGATGACCGGTTGCAAACTTTGAGCCCCAAGCTCAACCGCCTTTTCAATCAGGAAATCAAGCCGTTGCTTTTTGATCGGTGCAAAAACAAGAGTCGGACCAACTTCATTGCCCTGCGCGCGCAATTGGCGTTCCGCGGTGACGCTGCCCTTCTTTTTGCGAAGCTCGCTGATCGTGCCCAGCCACTCCCCGTCAAGGCCATTAAAAATCTTTACCGGTGTTCCGGGCTTGAGGCGCATGACATGTTCGAGGTAATGAGACTGTTCGGGAGCAAGTTCGATTTCACTATCAGCCGTGATAGGATCCCGAACGAAAAGGCGTTGGCGGGCGCGCGTGGCATCAGCAGTCATAAAGGTCCCCAAAGCCGTTTTACGGCATCTTGAAATGGTTTTTTATCAGATAGGCCAATTATGACACAGGTCAACCAGCCAATACAGACCAGCAAGAACGATATGCCACAGGATGGCTGGATCGATCGTTTCATGCCCGAAGCTGTGCGGCCCTATCTGAAACTGCTGCGCCTTGATCGTCCGATTGGCACCTGGCTTTTGCTTTTGCCCTGCTGGTGGTCCACCGCCATGGCAGGCGGGTTAACCGATGCCGTTACCACCAAACAGATCGTCATCATGATGGCGCTGTTCGGGGTGGGCGCTGTGATCATGCGCGGGGCCGGTTGCGTGATCAATGATCTGGCCGACCGCAATTTTGATGGCAAGGTCGAACGCACCACCACCCGCCCACTCCCCAGTGGTCAGGTCAAGGTCTGGCAGGCGTTGCTGTTCCTTGGCTTCATGATGTTGCTGGGACTTGGTATTCTGGTGCAATTCCGCATCGAGGCGATCATTGTCGGCATCTGTTCGATCCCGATCATCATCACCTATCCGTTCATGAAGCGGATCACCTATTGGCCGCAGGCCTGCCTTGGACTTGCCTTTAACTGGGGCGCGCTGGTCGGTTGGGCGGCGGTGACCGGCACGGTGGAACCGGCCGCCATTGCCATGTATGCGGCGGGCTTTTTCTGGACGCTGGGCTATGACACCATCTATGCCCATCAGGACAAGGATGATGATGCCAAGATCGGCCTGAAATCCCTCGCACTGCGTTTGGGCGATGCAACACCGAAATGGGCCAAGGGGTTCTATACCATGACCACCTTGTTGCTCGGCGTTTCGGGCATGCTGGCTGGTTTGCACTGGTCCTATTTTGTCTTGCTGGGGTTGGCGGGCATTCACCTTGGCTGGCAGGTTGCCACCGTCAAGCTTGATGATGCGGCCAATTGCCTGAAGCGGTTTAAATCCAACCGCGATTACGGATTACTGGTACTTGCTGCCATCGTGCTTTCGCACCTGATTGCGAACGCATAACCCGATACCCCTTTTTCAAGGTAAACCGCCAATGAGCGAGAATGTCTTCGCCGACGCACTGGTGCCCGATGTCGACGATCCGCAATTTGCCGATCTGATCGAAACATTCACCGTACCTGCCCGCGTGCCTTTGGCCCCGGAAATCGAGATGTATCTGGCGACCCACATCACCCCGCTTTGGCAGGCGACCGAGGATATCCTGGGTGTGCTTGATATCCCGCCGCCCTACTGGGCCTTTGCCTGGCCGGGCGGGCAGGCAATCACGCGCTATATCCTTGATCATCCGGAACTTGTGCGCGGCAAGCGGGTGCTTGATTTTGCCTGTGGTGGCGGCATGCAGGCGATTGCCTGCGTCCGTTCTGATGCCGCAGAAATCCTTGCCAATGACATCGACCCGGTGGCGATCACCGCCACTAGGCTGAATGCCAAGCACAATGGTGTTGAAATCCCGACGACGACCGAAAATCTGGTTGGCACATCGGCCCTGCAAAAGCGCTGGGATGTGATCTTTGCCGGCGACGTCTGCTATCAGCAAGACATGGCCAATGCCGTTTTGCAGTGGCTGATGGCCGAGGCCCGCCTTGGCACCAAGGTCATCCTGGCCGACCCGGGCCGAACCTATGCGCCGACGCATAACATTGATGAACTTGAAACCTATGACGTACCTGTCGATGTCGCGGTCGAAGATACCGACACCAAATTCACCCGTATCTGGCAGCTTTTGCCGGACCGCGATTAATCCTGTTCAACAACAAGACGGCGAAATGCCGGATCATCAATGACACGCAGGACGAATGCGGGGCTAAAGACCTGGCCGGCACGCTTGGCGAAAAGTGCCATCATTTCCCATTGGTCAAGGGATGTGAACCGGCGATCTCTGGCCTCAATCGCAGACAAGGCAAACACCGATCCCTGATCAAAAACATGTCCGCGTGCAGATTGGTACATGCCGATGTGATCGGAAGTGACCCCGCAATCGAGATCAAGATCGCGACCCGGAAATTGAACATAGCTGTAATGGGCTGGCACCGATTCCGTGACATGCATATGTGCAAGTTGTGTCGGGGTGAGCCAGGTTATCGAAACACGCACGCGCGTGCCCGGTGAGGACGCCAGCGTTGCCGGAACTGCGCCGTATCCGGTTATGTGCGTTGAATAGACAATATCATGATGTGCCAACCAGCCATGGGTCACCGGGATTTCATCAGACAGGTTCTGATGGGTGAATTTTCGGGTCAGTTGTACCGGCGCACGATTGGACCCGACGGCCAGAACCGGTGTCCTGCCCCTTGTCGCAGTCGCGACGTCTGATGGTCCCATCGCAACTACGTCACCACCACGAAACAGAAAGTCGTGATCCGGCGCAGGATAGGGATACAAAAACGCGCGCAGGAGATCCTGCGCGCGCGGATGCTGTTCGATCTGGTCGCGCAACACGGGATCCGTGATCATATGCGCATCAGATATCGAAAACATATTGGCCGTCCGGCTTAGCCTTCGACGACACGATAGCGATAATTGCAGTCGTCAACATGCTGCCATGCCAGTTTCGACCATGCTTTTTCGGCATCGCCAAACGTGGCAAACGGGCCATGACGTTCTTCTTCACCGCCAACCGGGGTTTCGAAATCGGTGCTTTCATATTCGCCACCGACTACCCAGTATTCTTCAAGGCGTTCGATACGATACCGCGAATTCGCGTCATCAACCGACTGCCAGGCCATTTTCGACCATTCCTTTTCGGCGTCTTCGAAGCTGCCAAACGGACCAACTTTGGTTTCTTCGCCAATCGGCTTATCGAAACCGGTATCCTGATAGGTGCCCCCGATAACCCAGTACTTGGCCATCTGTGCGTCCTTCATGCTTTTGGTGAGTTGCCAGGTCGCGTGCTGTGGGTCACGCGACTCTTTTCCTTGCCAATGTATAACCAAATGATGCGCTGACCAAAACCGCAAAATTATGCATCGCCGTGCAACGCAGCATTGTCAGATCATGTAGGGATGGATCGATGCGGTTACAAATGACGTATTTGACAACAGTAAGGTTGTCCCGTTTCGCTCCGCGGCGTATGAAGACAATCAGGTTTCAAAGCTTTGCAGATGACAGGTGCCATGCCCTATCAATCCCTTCGTGACTTCATGGATGCGCTGGAAAAAACCGGCCGTCTTGTCCGTGTCACTGAACCGGTCTCCCCCAATCTTGAAATGACGGAAATCCAGACCCGCCTTCTCGCCGAAGGTGGCCCGGCTGTTCTGTTTGAAAATGTTGTCGGTGATGACGGCAAAAAATACGACATGCCGGTTCTGGTCAACCTGTTTGGCACCGTGGACCGTGTGGCGGCGGGCATGAACCGCAAACCCGAAGAACTGCGCGAAGTCGGCGAAACGCTGGCGTTCCTGAAACAGCCCGAACCACCGGCCAGCATCCGCGAAGCTTTTTCGCTGCTGCCGCTTGCCAAGACCGTGATGGCGATGAAACCCAAAACGGTTTCGAAAGCCCCGTGTCAGGAAGTGGTCCTTCAGGGCGATGATATCGATCTTTCGAAAATTCCGGTGCAATCCTGCTGGCCCGGCGAACCCGGCCCGCTGATCACCTGGCCGCTGGTCGTGACCCAGGGGCCAAGTGCTGGCGCCAAGGGCGGTGACAAGCGCGATGTGTTTAACCTTGGCATCTATCGCATGCAGGTGTTGGGTAAAAACAAAACCATCATGCGCTGGCTGAAACATCGCGGTGGCGCACAGCATCATGCGCGCTGGAAACAGGAAAAGCGTGAACCGCTGCCAGCCGCCATCGTTCTGGGCGCAGATCCTGGTACGATCCTTGCGGCTGTCACCCCGGTCCCCGATACCCTGTCGGAATATCAGTTTGCTGGCCTTCTGCGCGGTGAAAAGGTTGAACTGGTCGATTGCAAAACCGTCCCGCTCAAGGTCCCGGCCACGGCCGAGATCATTCTTGAAGGTTACGTATCGCTTGATGAATATGCGCCCGAGGGGCCGTATGGCGATCACACCGGTTATTATAACTCGGTCGAAGATTTCCCGGTCTTTACCGTGACCGCCATCACCATGCGCAAAAAGCCGATTTATCTGTCGACCTTCACCGGCCGTCCGCCAGATGAACCATCGGTTCTGGGCGAAGCATTGAATGACGTCTTCGTGCCGCTTTTGCAGCAGCAATTCCCGGAAATCGTAGATTTCTGGTTGCCGCCAGAGGGATGCAGCTATCGCATCGCGGTTGTCTCGATGAAGAAGGCCTATGCCGGTCATGCCAAGCGCGTGATGATGGGCGTCTGGTCGTTCCTGCGGCAGTTCATGTACACCAAATTCGTCATTGTCGTGGATGACGATATTGATGTCCGCGACTGGAAAGATGTCATGTGGGCGATCTCGACCCGGATGGACCCGGTGCGTGATATCACAACCGTCACCGACACCCCGATTGATTACCTTGATTTCGCGTCCCCGGTTTCGGGTCTTGGTGGCAAGCTTGGCCTTGATGCCACCAACAAGCTGCCCGGCGAAACCAACCGCGAATGGGGCGAAAAGATCTATATGGATGATGACATAATCGACCGTGTCGATCAGAAATGGGAACGCTATGGCCTGCCCGGAACGGGCAAGAAGATTTGGCGGGACTGATCGCTAAAAGCCGTGAAAGACCATGTCGAGAGCGTTGGTGAGGCCGAAACTATCTTCGAACTCACCAACTTTCTCACCAATTTCCGCCAGCCCAACTGTCGCGATAAACTGCGGCAACAAAACCCATTCGTCGCCATTAATCTGGATGACGGGATTAAGCCGGTCGGCGGGCATGGTATATTCGGCGATTGGTTTCAGGGGCACGACGACCCGTGTCTGCAAATCAGAAAGCAGATCCGACTGCACATCGACGACATAGCCATCCTCGAAACGGCAAATATCCCCCTTGGCCATCAGAATTTCCGATGTTTGGCCAATGGTATGCCGTTCTTCGCGACATAGCTGTTGCTGGCTTCAAGGGCTGCCTTGTTTTGCTCTTTCCAGAGTTCAGCCCGTTTCATCGAAATCGCATCGCGCAAACCCGACTCAGCCGAGCGCGAAATGTTGATCCCGAGTTTTTTGGCCTCTTGCAACAATTCAGCATCAAGACTGACATTTGTCGGCTTGCGCTGCTTGGCTTTGACATCTGCGGTCATTTACGCAAGTTCCATGTGCATATTTATGCGCATACTTTATCAGCAAACGAAGCGAAGCTCAATTTCTGAAGAACATCCAGTGATCGCCATTTTCATCCAGCTTCTCGGAATAGAAAAACTGCGGCGCATCACACATGAAATCATCAACGCGGATGGCGAAATTGCACATATCCGCATCCCCCATAACTTCGGCCATGTATTCAGTGCTGTTTTCCTGCCAGCTCAGCACCGGTGGTGCCGTTTCATCAAAGACACAGAGCGCAAACTGCTCGGACTGTTTGAACGGAATATAACGGATTTCACTGTGATTTTTGGCACCATGGTTGGTCACAAACAACAGTGCGAAAAACGGACCGTCAGGGTTATCAAGGTCAACCCAACCGGCGATGCGATCGAGCACGCCGTCACAGGTAAAATCACCGGTCAGCATCTGATGACGATAATTTCGGGCATATTTCCCGCCCTGCCAGCGCATTTCGTAATAAAACTGTGCGCTTGAAACCGGATCGGTTTCGCCATTCGCATTCAGCTCCCATACACCATTTTCATCCCAGCCTTTCATCACAGTCTTGCTGTCATCTGCGAATGCAGGGCTGACCAATCCGATCAGGCAAGCCACACTAAGCCCGGAAAGAATTTTCTGCTTGTTCATCGCGTTCCCGTTTATCTGGCGCCAGTAGCACTTGTTTGTCTGACTATAACAGAAAGCCGTTTGAAATCTGTCATTGACCGGGCCTTGCCATTCGGCCCTCGTCCTGCCACCTCTGAAACAAGGCAGGAATTTTAGACCAAAACCAGCTTTTTGTTTCGGGTCTATGCGAAAACGTTCGTGCCCCCTATAACGTAAGAAACACATTCCGATACAAGGGAGCCTCCATGCCCAAGACCGACATGACACTTGATCGCATCAATGACCTTTTGGCACAGGCAAAAAAGGCCGGTGCAGACGATGCCGATGCCGTTTATGTCGAAGGCACATCGCTTTCGGTTGCCCAACGTCTGGGCAAGATGGAAAAGCTTGAACGTTCCGAGGGGGCTGATCTGGGCCTGCGGGTTCTGATTGGCAAGCAACAGGCAGTTGTATCGTCATCTGATACCAGCGACGCGGCCCTTGCCGAGCTGGTCGAACGTGCGGTTGCGATGGCCAAAAATGCCCCGGAAGATCCCTATTGCGGCATTGCCGACCCAAGTGAACTTGCCGAAACCTTCAATGTCGAAGCACTTGAACTGTGCGAGCCGGGCGAAGTTGATCAGGACAAACTGATCGAATGGGCCAGTGCCTGCGAAGAGGCCGCGCGTTCGGTCGACGGCATCACCAATTCCGAAGGATCAGAAGCCGGTTGGGGCCGCCATCAGATCACGCTTGCCGCGACCAACGGCTTTGCCAATTCTTATGCCGGGTCCGGCAGCCATATCTCGGTTTCCGTATTGGCGGGCACCGGCACAGGCATGGAACGCGATTATGATTATGACAGCGCAGTGTTTTCCACCGATCTGCGCGATCCGGTCGATATCGGCAAGAAGGCCGCCGAGAAAACCCTGCGTCGTCTGAACCCGCGCAAGGTCAAAAGCGCGCAGGTGCCGGTCATCCTTGATCCGCGCGTTTCCGCCTCTATCGTTGGGCACCTGTCATCGGCGATTAATGGTTCCGGCATTGCACGTGGCACCAGCTTCCTGCTTGATGCCATGGGCAACGAAATCTTCGCGCCGCATATCAACATCATTGATGATCCGCATCGCAAACGCGGCCTGCGGTCCAAACCGTTTGACGCAGAAGGTGTGGCAAACCAGAAACGCCATCTGATCGAAAACGGTGTCCTGAAAACCTGGATCATGGATCTGCGTTCGGCCCGTCAGCTTGGCCTGAAATCAACCGGCAACGCATCGCGCGGGGCCGGAAGCCTGCCTGGGCCGTCGACCACCAACCTTTATATGGAACCGGGCACCATTTCGCCCGAAGACATGATCAAGGACATCAAGTCGGGCCTTTACATCACCGAGATGATCGGCAGCAGCGTGAATGGTGTGACGGGCGATTATTCGCGCGGGGCGTCGGGGTATTGGATTGAAAATGGCGAACTGGCCTATCCGGTGTCCGAAATCACGGTGGCGGGCAACCTCAAAGACATGTTCAAGACCGTTGTCCCGGCCAATGACCTGACATTCAAATACGGCACCAATGCCCCGACCCTTCGCATTGACGGCATGACGCTGGCCGGGCAGTAACCGACCTTCGCTGTTGCCCAATTAAAAAAGAACGCCCGGTCCATTTTGGCCGGGCGTTTTGCGTTTGTGTATCTGAAAATCCGGTGCGTCTAGGCCGACCGGATGGCATTGACGAAATTGTCCGTCGCACCTTTCAGGGTGGCAAAGTTTTCGGACAAAGTGCTGACCGCGGTTAAAACGTCGCTTGATGCTGTGCCTGCATCGTTTACAGCCTGTGAAACCGTAACAATGTTGGAACTGACAACCGTTGTCCCGGTCGCGGCCTGTTCTATGTTAAAGGCGATTTCACGGGTTGCCGCAGATTGTTCCTCCACCGCCGAGGAAATGGTCGCAACAATGCCTTCCATTTCGCTGATCGTTTGGCTTATCAGTTCGATCTGGTTGGCGGCAAAGCCGGTGCGGCTTTGAACACTGTCGACCTGGGCGCGGATTTCTTCTGTTGCCTTGGCCGTTTGCGCCGAAAGGGTTTTGACTTCATTGGCGACAACCGCAAATCCCTTGCCCGCATCACCTGCCCGCGAAGCTTCAATCGTTGCATTGAGCGCAAGCATATTGGTCTGGTCGGAAATATCGGTAATCAGTTTAAGAACATGATCGATATTGTTGGATGCCTCGACCAGTTCCTTGATACCGCGCATGGTTTCGCGGGCCTGATCAACCGCCTTCTTGGCGATTTCATTTGAAAAGACAACCTGACGATTGATCTCCTCAATCGAACTGTTGAGCTCCTCAGTGGCCGAAGCAACGGAATCCACATTGCCACTTGCCTCTTCACTGGCCGATGCAACAGCCGTCGTTTGCTCTGACGCCGAATTTGCGATCTGGGACATGCCAGTGGCCGTTGCCTGCAACTCGACGGCCGCGGCAGCAACCGCTTCGATAATGGTCCCGACACTTGTCGTAAAGCTGTCCGCCGTCTGGTTCATGAACCGCCGCTGCTCTTCTTTGGATCGTTCTTCCTGCGCGCGGGCTTCGGCTTCGAGTTCGTCATTGCGAATGGCATTGGTTTTAAACACCTGAACCGCCTGTGCCATCTGGCCGATTTCGTCCTTGCGGGTCTGTCCGGGAATTTCGACACCCAGATCATGATTGGCCAGCCTGCGCATGATGGTCGTAATCGCAGTGATCGGACGCGATAAGCGATCCCCCATGACCCAGGCCAGAACCATCCCAAGAACGGCACCGCCAATCGATGCGATCAGGATTTCCTTTTCTGCCAGAATGATTTCGGCGACGACCTTTTCAAAGATGTTGTGCTCTGCCACCGCGAGTTCCTGTTTCAGGGCCTCGGCATCGGCAATAATGCCCTCGGATGCTTCGCGCATGGTCCCGTGGACTGTTGCGACAATTTCCAGTTCGTCGGCACGCACCTTGTCAAAGACCTGACGATAATCGGCAAACAGTTCCTTGGCTTCCTTCAGAACACTGGAAAGTTCGCCAGGCAATGGTTGATCACCAATGCTGCCCAGTGCGGTCTCAAGCTTGGCAAATTCATCGGCGGACTTCGCGCCAAAGCTGTCATCCTGACGGCCAATCAGGATATTGGCATACAACCTTGCCAGAAGCGCATGTTCACGTGCCGCGACTGAACGTTTGAGGAGTTCAAGATCGCCGGTGTTCTGCGCATGGGCAACAAGCTTGTCGAGATCGGCAACGATCTTGATCCCGTCCGGCTCAAGGCGATCCAGGATCAGGGAATGGTATTCGTCGCTCAGGCTTTTGGCCGCGGTGAAACTTTCAAGGTAAACATCAAGCTCATGCGCAATATGTTCGATGCGATTGCGATGTTCTTCGACCATGAATTGCGACTGCGCGTCTTGAAGCATCAGTTCAAGCTGCTTGGCATAGGTAAACACGGCGTCGGCGTCTTCCGGATGAGCCGTATTGGCAAATTCACGCGCATGATTGTTAAAGCGCAGGAACTGCGTCTCAATCTCGCTGATCAGCGCGGCTTCTTCGACATAATGGGCGTACTCATCCACATCATGTGACACCGCAACGAAGGTGAAATAAGCGAAACCAAGTGCGGCAATCAGAATTGCCAGCACCACGGTAAAACCAGCCAGAATTTTTGATTTTATTCGCATGTTAGCCAACACACCTGAGTTGAGAACCAAAGCAGAGGACCCCAAAACCATCGTCAAACTCCTTGCAAGGCGAAGACATCCATCTACGCTCACCGATGCGATCTAGCGGAATTTTCCACGCGCCGAATATCCTCAAATGGGGAGGGGGCACGCACTTATCCCCTTGTAATTAAATTGGCAAAAAGAAGTTCAACTTCAAGGACCCACTGACGTTTCATCACAGTTGCGTAATAAAGCGCAGAAATCCGCGCATTTGACCGAGACAACCCGACAGCCAGAGGAATGAAGTTTGGAAGCGATTTCTTTTAATCTGCAGCGATCCGAAGCAGATCAGGTGATGGGTGATCGGTCATCGAAGACAACGCGGCATAAGCCGGCGGCACCATCAATCGCACGGGATAGGGGGACAAGCTGATCTCGCACGGCAGCTTGCCGGCACTTTCCCCGTCAATCTGAAGCGGCGCCGGGCCGCAATGACTGGTGATCGTGATGCGCTCTGCCCGGACCACCGAAACGTCGCTTTGGGCATGCAACCGATTAAGTGTCAGTGCCAGACCATAACGTGACAAGGCCCCGATACCGTTGCCCGGCATCAGCACCACATCAAGGCTGTTGGCGGTCAGGCTGGCATCGGGCGAAATGACAAATGCCCCGCCATAGTGTTGCGCATGGGTTACAACCACGCCCGACACCCGATAATTTTCCCGACCGATACTGACTTCAAAATCACGATGACGCGGGAAAAAGATGTTGCGAAGGCCTTCCAGAACATAGGCCCCCTTGCCAATCAGGCGTTTGAGGCGCAACGAAACATTGGCGACCGTATCGGCATCGGCCCCCATGCCGACCATCAAAAAGAACGCCCGACCGTTGACCAGTCCGGGACGGACCCAGACCATGCCGGGATTATTGATATAGTCGGCAATTGCGCGTGCCCGGATTTCAAGCCCGACCTCGACCGCGAGCACATTGGCCGTTCCAAGCGGGATGATGCCAAGTGGCGGGATCTCGTGCCCGTCAATCTGGGCATCAAGCAATCCATTTAATGCCTCGTTAAGCGACCCGTCGCCCCCGGCAACAAACAGCCGTTGGTGGGCGCGGACCTTGCGGGCCAGTTCGCGGGCATGACCGGGATGGGTGGTTTGCAGCAACTCCACCTTGATGCCGGCATGTTGCAATATCTGGGATAAAAACCGCTGTTTATTGCCACCGGCACGTGGATTGAAGATGACAGTCACATCCGCATCGGTCATTTGGACCCACTTCCGAAATAAAAATGAAATAAATTTTTCACAGCACCTACCATATGAAATAAAACATGTAACAGTTGCTTTACAGAACTGCGAAATTTCTGTGAACGGGTTATATAATCGAACGATTTGTTTTAAACCGATACTGGCTTGGAACAGTATTCGGCAAGACAAACTGTCGAATTCCAGCCATCCTTTTGGCAGGATACGGAGGAGCGGCAATGACAGCGATGACGCTGCAACCGCATTACCGCACGGTCTGGATTTCAGACGTCCATCTGGGGACACGTGGATGTCAGGCAGACCTTCTATTGGATTTCCTCAATGAAGTGACGGCAGACACCTATTATCTGGTGGGTGACATTATTGACGGCTGGCGCCTCAAGAAAAGCTGGTACTGGCCGGAAAGTCATCATGCCGTGATCACGACAATCATGGAAAAGGCAAAGAATGGCGCCAAAGTCATCTTCGTCCCCGGGAACCATGATGAATTCGCCCGCGAGTTTGTCGATATGACTTTTGGCCATGTCGACGTTAAAATGAACGATATCCACGTCACCGCCGATGGCAAGCGCCTTTTGGTCATCCATGGCGACGAATTTGACGGCGTCGTCAAATACGCCAAGTGGCTGGCCTATCTGGGTGACACCGCCTACAACCTTGCCATTACGCTCAACCGCTATTTCAACGGCGTTCGCCGCCGCCTTGGTTACGGATACTGGTCGCTTTCGGCCTATCTTAAGAACCGGGTGAAGAACGCTGTTCAGTTCATCTGCAACTTTGAAAATGCCGTCGCCCACGAAGCCGCCAAACGCAAGGTGGATGGCGTGGTTTGTGGCCATATCCATCACGCCGAAAAACGCAAGATCGGCGATGTGCTGTATTGCAATGATGGTGACTGGGTTGAAAGCTGTACTGCCCTTGTCGAAGACAAGGAAGGCAAGCTTGAACTGCTGCACTGGGCCGAAATGCGCCAGATGGCGATGAGCCATTCAAGTCCCGGTCACGATGCGGCAAGCGCCCCGTCGCTTGGTCTTGGCAAATTGATTTCCATGTTTCGTATCGCCCATGAAGCGGGCAACTCTGCATCGGGCTCTTCGAAAAAGGGCAATGATGCACCGATTGGAAAGACTGCATGAAAATACTGATCGTAACCGATGCCTGGTATCCGCAGGTCAACGGTGTTGTCCGTACCCTTGAAACCGTACGGGGCGAGTTGGGCGAGATGGGACATGACGTTCATGTCATCTCGCCCGATCAGTTTAAAACCATCCCCTGCCCGACTTACCCGGAAATCCGGCTGGCGCTTTTTGCCAAACGCAAAATGGCCAAGATGATCGAGGCCCTTCATCCGGTCGCCATCCACATTTCCACCGAAGGCCCGTTGGGTCAGGCCGCACGGGCCTATTGCCTTAAGCGTGGCATTCCGTTTTCGACCGCCTATCACACGCGCTTCCCGGAATATATTCATGCCCGCTGGCGCCTGCCGCTTTCGATCCTTTATCGCGGCATGAAGCATTTCCACGGCAAATCGCAATCCGTCATGGTGGCAACCGAAACCCTGCGTCAGGAACTGTCCGACTGGGGCTTTAACAACCTGCAAATCTGGTCACGCGGTGTGGATCTGGACCTGTTCCGCCCCCGACCAGACGCCAGTTTTGGCGACTTTCCAAAACCGCACTGGCTGTTTGTTGGCCGGGTTGCGGTGGAAAAGAATATCGGCCATTTCCTGGATCTTGATCTGCCGGGCACGAAATTCGTTGTCGGCGATGGCCCGCAGCTAAATGAGCTCAAGGGCAAATATCCCAACGCACAGTTTCTTGGTAAAAAAATCGGCGAGGACCTCGCCACGGCCTTTGCCGCGGCCGACGTTTTTGTCTTCCCCAGCAAGACCGATACTTTTGGCCTTGTGATCCTTGAAGCCTTGGCATCTGGCACCCCGGTTGCCGTCTTTCCGGTTCAGGGACCTGCCGATATCGTGCGTGGCACCAAAGCCGGCGCCATCGATGCCGACCTGCGTGAGGCCGCCTTGGCCGCGTTGGAACTTAAAAGTGAAGATGCCCGCGCGTTGGCCGAACAATATAGCTGGCGCAACTCGGCAGATCAGTTCCTGCACAATCTGGCACCGTTTTCCGGTGGATTTGATGGTGTTGAGGCAACCCGCATTTCACTGGATGACGTGGCAAATACCAGCGCAGCAAAATCAAAGGTCAAGGAATCAGATCACGCGCCTGAAACCGCCTCAGGCAAGGCACCTGTTGGGCAACCTGCCCAATAGGTCGCACGCCTGATCAACGATAAAGGCTTTTGCGCAAGGTGCGATAGGCCCAAAGACCGTTGAGCGCATCCGTGCCCAGCCAGCGACGGAACGGGCGCAGCATCAGATAGACCGGGCGCAATAGCCTGATCACCTTACGCAGCGGCACCAATTGCGGTGCGGTTTCGCCAGCAGCCTCGACATAAGCCTGCCAACCGGCGCGCAGCAATTCCGGGCGTTTTTTAAATTCACGCTGGATGGAAAAAACAAACAGCAAGATGTCGCGCGCCTGGGCATCAATCACCGGCATGCGGGCGTTCGGATCTTCTTCGAAATCGATAAAGCCGATCTGATGATCGTCGCGCAGTGTCATGTTACGAAGCAACGGCGCACCATGCGCGACCCCTTCGCCATGCAATCTTGCCAAGGCCGCACCGGCGTCGACAACATGACGACGGATGGCATCATCATTGCCCTTGTCGACATCATCTTCGATGCAGGTTTTAAGGATGCGGCCATTATCGCCAATGGCAATCCAGTTTTCACCGACATCAATCAGATCGGGCACCAACACACCAAGGGCGGCAAGCTTGCGCAACGTCGCGGCCTCGCTTTCAAGGCCCTTTTGCCCGCCGGGCGATACGGTCGGGCGCAGTAATGGAATACCGGTAATGTTGGCCGCAAAGCGCTGAACGCTGTGCCAGACTTTGTGTTTGGCCGGAACTGCCTGTTTGACCCAAATGCGCCGGTTATCCCAGCGCAGCGGGAAAACCCGTGCCCCGACACCCTGGGCCACGGTGCGTTCGACAAGTGCGTGGAGTTGCTCGTTCATTTATTTGTCTTATATGTCGCAGTTGGCAATCTGCTGTTATGCAGACCATTTTTGTGTCCGTTAAAGCGTCTCAGCAGCTTGCCGCCCTTGTCCGAGCGTGCTAGCAACAGCGCGAGTATTTTACTTTTATGATGCCGTATCCATAACGATAGTATCAATTCGATACAATCTGGAAATGGCGAAGAAGGCCGGGATCAAATCATTGCCAAAGAATTCGTTGGATCATACTGCAGAACACTGGGGTACCTGGCCGCTGGTCAAGCGTATCGTGCGAGATGCGGTTGCCCCCTATCTTGGCAAAATACTGCTTGCGCTTCTCTGCATGGCTCTGATGGCCGGGGCGACCGGACTTTATGCGCTTTTGATGGATCCGATCATCAATGATGTGTTCATCAACAAGAAGGAAAACATGCTGGTGCCCGTCGGGGCGGCAGTTCTTGGATCCTTTGCCCTCAAAGGCTTTGCCAACTATGGGCAGACGGTTTTGATGAGCTATGTCGGCGGGCGTATTCTGGCCGATCTGCAAAATAGCCTGTATGAGCACGTCATTCGCCTTGATATCGGCTTTTTCCATAGCACGAATACCGGCAAGCTGATCACGCGCTTTACCAACGACATCACCGCGATGCGCGCAGCAGTTTCAAACTCGCTGACCGGTTTTGGCAAAGACCTTCTGACCGCAACCGTCCTTGTCGGCGTGATGTTCTACAAGGACTGGTTGCTTGCAATCATCGCCTTTACCGTATTTCCCGCTGCGATCTATCCGATTGCGCGACTGGGCAAGCGCATGCGCAAGGTGTCTGCCAACACCCAGCAACAGATTGGCGAATTCGCCACCTTGCTTGAACAAACCTTCCAGGGCATTCGCCACGTGAAGGCATATGGCATGGAGCCCTATGAATGTTCACGCATGGGCAAGCTGGTCGAAACCGTCTTCAAACTGAGCTTCAAGGCATCGACGGTTAGTGCGCGTTCCTCCCCCATCATGGAAACACTTGGTGGTGCGGCTATTACCGCGATCATCATTTATGGCGGCAACCGCGTGATCGACGGGGCAAGTGACCCCGGAAGCTTCTTTGCCTTTATCACCGCCTTGCTTCTGGCCTATGAGCCGGTCAAACGTCTGGCCAATATTAACATCACCTTGCAGCAAGGCCTTGCTGCATCCCAGCGCGTCTTCACGGTTCTTGATATCGAACCTGAAATCAAGGACGCACCGGATGCCAAGGAGCTCGCAGTTTCGGGTGGCAACATCAACTTCAAAAACGTTGCCTTTGCCTATACCCCTGAAATCACAGCACTCCGCGAGATTGATCTTGATATCAAGGCGGGCGAAACCGTGGCCCTTGTCGGCCCGTCGGGTGCGGGTAAATCGACCATCCTCAACCTGATCCCGCGTTTCTATGACATTGATCACGGTGCGATTACCATTGATGGTCAGGATATCCGCAATGTGACGCTTGAAAGCCTGCGCAAGGCAACCGCGCTTGTCAGTCAGGAAATCACCCTGTTTGACGACACAGTACGGGCCAACATCGCCTATGGTCGCGCAGGCGCATCGGATGCCGAGATCGAACAAGCCGCACGTCAGGCCGCCGCCCACGACTTTATCGGACAGCTTCAACATGGCTATGACACGATTGTCGGCGAACATGGTGTGAAGCTGTCGGGTGGCCAACGCCAGCGTATTGCGATTGCGCGCGCCATGCTGAAAAATGCGCCGATCCTGTTGCTGGACGAAGCAACCTCTGCGCTTGATACGGAATCCGAACGCCACATTCAGGGGGCTTTGGCCGAACTGATGAAAGGCCGGACGACCCTTGTAATTGCGCACCGTCTGTCGACCATCATCGATGCCGACAAGATTTGCGTGGTTAGCAATGGTCGCGTGACCGAACAGGGCAAACACGAAGAATTGCTAGCACTGGGAGGGGCTTATGCGCACCTCTATAACTTGCAATTCTCGGAAGAAAACGGAAACTGATCCGGACAACTTCGGGAATATCGGGCGTGCAGTGGCATAAACGGATCATAAAAAGCGATACAATGCGCAGCACACTGTGCTGGCTGGCGGCGTTTTATGTGCGCCTGATGCGTGCCACAGGGCGCTGGCGCACCAAAGGTGGTGACCATCCGGCCCACTACCTGACAGAAGGCAAACCGTTCATCGTTGCCTTCTGGCATCAACGTCTTTTGATGATGCCCTATACTTGGCGATCTGTCGGTGGTGACCGCCCGTTCAACATGCTGATTTCATCACATCGTGACGGGGAAATCATTTCTCGGACGATTGCGCGCTTTGATATCAAAACCATCGCCGGATCGACCGGCAAGGGCAAAGGCGGTGCCGCGGCCCTGCGCCAGATTCTCAAGGCACTGAAAGCCGGCGAAGTTGTCGGCATGACGCCAGATGGGCCGCGCGGGCCACGCATGCGGGCATCCGACGGGATCATTCAGGCCGCCCGCATGGCCGGAGTTCCGATTTTCCCGCTGACCTATTCGGCCTCCAACCGCAAGGTCATTCAAAGCTGGGATCGTTTCATTTTGCCACTGCCCTTTTCACGCGGTGTTTTTCACTGGGGCGATCCGATTTTTGTCGACCGCAAGCTTGATGACGAAGGCATGGAAGCCAAACGGATTGAGCTTGAAAACGCCCTGACCAGGCTCACCCAGGAAACCGATCGTGAACTTGGTCTTGCGGTGATCCCGCCCGCGGCCCCCGATGAACTGCCCAAGCAAAAGCGATCTGCCATCGCGGCGGGGGAAACCGGGTCATGAGCCTGTTTTACGCCTATCGCGCGGCAACCCGCCTGCTTGGTCCGGCGCTAAACCTTTATCTGAACCGTCGCAAAAACCGCGGCAAGGAAGACGCAGGCCGGATCGGTGAACGCTTTGGCCATCCGGGTGCGGCCCGTCCCAAAGGACATCTGGTGTGGATCCACGGGGCCAGTGTGGGGGAATCCCTCTCAGTCTTGCCGGTGATTGATGAAATCCGTCGGCTTTATCCATCGGCATCCATTTTGGTGACAACCGGCACGGTCACATCGGCGACCATGATGCATGCCCGCCTGCCCAAGGGCGTCATTCACCAGTTTGTCCCGATCGACCGTCAGGTTTGTGTCGCGCGTTTCCTGCATCACTGGAAACCTGATGTCGCGCTTTGGCTTGAAAGCGACTTCTGGCCCAACCTTCTGACCAAGGCCAAGAAAGCCGGTGTAAGCCTTGCATTGCTCAATGGGCGCATTTCGGAAAAAAGCTTTAAGGGTTACTCACGCTATCCGTCCTTTATCCGGCCGGTTATTTCCGCGTTTGATCTGATCCTGACCCAAAGCACGGACGAAACCACGCGTTTTGAAAGCCTCGGCGCGACATCGGTGCGAGCTGTTGGCAACCTTAAATTTGCTGCCCCGGCTTTGCCCGCCGATGAGGCTGATCTGGCAAAGCTTCAGGAACAGATTGGTCATCGTCCGGTCTGGCTCGCCTCAAGCACGTTTAAGGGCGAGGAACATATTGCCGGTGACGTTCACAAAAAACTCGCCCGCGATCATAGTGGTGTGCTGACCGTCATCGTGCCGCGTCATCCGGATCGCGCCGATGATATTGAGGCCGATCTGGTCGCACAGGGCCTGCAGGTATCGCGCCGAAGCCTTGGTCACGACATCACACCGGGTACGGATGTCTATCTTGCCGATACCATGGGTGAACTTGGCCTGTTTTACCGCATCGCGCCAATCGTCTTTATGGGCAAAACCCTGTCTGCGGGTGGCGGTCAGAACCCGCTGGAACCGGCACGGTTGAACTGCGCCATTTTGCACGGCCCGGATATGAGCAACTTTGCCGCCATCAGCGCCGAAATGCTGGCAAACGGTGCCTGCCGCCCGGTGACCGATGCCGATGATCTTGCAAGACAGGTTGCCGCCCTGCTTCGCGATCCTGACTCCACAGGGAAAATCGCCAAAGCCGCACTTGATTACGCAAACTCCAAGGCCGAAGTACTGGATCGAACACTTGATGCCCTGCGCCCCTTGTTAGCGCAAAAGGGCATCAAGGAGGCCCGTGATGCGTGATCCGGAATTCTGGCAGCATGACGGGGTCATTCCCAAACTTTTAAGCCCGCTGTCCGCAGCCTGGCGGGCGGGCACCTGCTTTCGCAAACTGACAACCACACCGCGCCATCCCGGCTGCCCGGTTTTCTGCGTCGGCAACTTCACCGTCGGGGGTGCGGGCAAAACCCCGACTGCGGTCGCACTTTACAATCTTCTGACGAACCTTGGCCGCACGCCGCATTTCGTCAGTCGCGGCTATGGCGGATCCCTTGAAGGTCCGCACCGCGTCAATCCGGGCGTTGATACGGCCGACAAAGTCGGCGACGAACCACTTTTGCTCGCCCAGCATGGCCCGGCGTGGATTTCACGCAACCGTGCCCTTGGCGCCGAAATGGCAGTTGATGCCGGTGCCAATGCGATCATTCTTGATGACGGATTGCAAAATCCAACCCTGATCAAGGATTGCAGTTTCGCTGTGATCGACAGCAACTATGGCATTGGCAATGGCCGCGTCATGCCCGCAGGACCCATGCGCGAACCGCTGATCAGCGGGCTCGAAAAAGTGCGTGCCATCATTCTGATCGGCGACAAGACACCCGACTTCATCACGCGCCTTCCGGCTTCCGTTCCGGTTTTGCGCGCATCGATCGAGGCGATCAACGCGGGTGATTTCAATAAATCCCGCGTTCTCGCCTTTGCCGGCATTGGCCAACCATCGAAATTTTATGACAGCCTCCGAAAGGCTGGCGCGCAAATCATCCAGACACGTGATTTTTCAGATCACCACCCCTTTACGGCGCAAGAGCTTGGCGATCTGCGTGCCGATGCGGCACGGCTTGATGCCAGACTTGTCACGACCCAAAAGGATCTGATGCGCTTGCCATTAACGGACCGGGACGGCATAAGCAGTCTCGACATTCGTCTGGTGTTCGAGGCACCAGATCAGCTCGCAAAGATTGTGACATCAGTACTTGCCGATGGATAAGAACAGCCAACTTTACAAAATGCGCCAGAAATACATCTCCCACCCGCTTCAGGGTTTCGGGGCGTATCTGGTCTACTGGATGTTTGCGCTGATGCCCGTGGACATGGCATCGGCGGTTGGCGGTTGGCTTATGCGCACCTTGGGCCCCAAAGTCGGTCAGACGAAAAAGGCACGCAACAATCTGGTTGCGGCGTTCCCGGAAAAATCCCCCGAAGAGATCGAGCAGATCATTGTTGGCATGTGGGACAATCTTGGTCGTTCGGCTGCCGAAATTCCCCATCTGCATAAGATGCGCCCGGGTGGACCCCGCATTGAAATCGTTGGCATTGAAAATGGCCTTGCCACCAAGACCGACGACAAGCCCGGCCTGTTCTTTTCCGGTCACATCGGCAACTGGGAAGCGACCATGTGTATCGCCGAGGTGCTTGATATGGACATGATGAGTGTCTATCGCGCGCCGGATAATCCGTGGGTAGAAGGCCTGTTCATGCGGGCCCGCAAAACCTTTAAGGGGAAACTGGTCAAAAAAGGCCCGGAAGGTGCACGCAAGCTCACGCGCTATCTAAAAGATGGCGGTCATGCCTGCATGCTGGTCGATCAAAAGATGACCGATGGTATCGCCGTGCCGTTTTTTGGCCGGGATGCGATGACAGCCCCGGCACTGGCACAGTTTGCCCTTAAATACGATGCACCAATCATTCCCGTTCGTTCAGAACGCCTGAATGGTGCGCATTTCCGCGTCACGTTCTATCCGCCACTTGAAGTCACCAAAACCGGTGACCGCCGCGCCGATACTCTGGCAATCATGACCAATGTGAATGCCACCATGGAACACTGGATCCGCGAACGTCCCGAACAATGGCTTTGGCTGCATCGCCGCTGGCCGAAGTAAATCCGACTGGCGTTTTGATCAGGCATTAACCGAATAGGAACCCTGTTGGCGCAGACTGGCATTTCGTCCGCTGTCGAACGCGTCTTCGGAGCCCGCCTTTTTGCGCCGCTTGCTGATCATTTTCTGTCTTATTCTGGCCGGCTCGATCTTTGTCGTCTGGCCGACAATGGCGCTTGATCAGGACGACACGACCATTCGTGAAACAGCACGCGATATCCGCTTGCGGATTTCCGAGCTTGATCAGCAGCTCAAGGAACATCTGAAGCGTGCCCTTGAGGAATTCGGCAGTCGGCAAGTCGAATGCACCTCTGATCAACCCCGAAAGTCGTTGTCGCAATGTATCGAAGAAGATGCGCGCGATCTGACGCGAACAACCATCACAATCGCCTCGTCCGGGAAGGATGATAAAAACCTTCTTGATGATCTGGCCGACACCGAAGAACGGTTTGCCCTTTTCACCCGCGAGATGAACAAAACCAATGATCTTCTGGCACGCGCAGGAGCAAGGCTTTACCTCAACAGTCTTGATGTTGCACCGGAAATGGACCAGTTGCGCCGTGATGTGATTGTCTTTGTCGAACGCAAGCAGGCCTATGAACTGCGCACCAAACAGGCGCTTCTGATCGCAACGGTTGCCATCATTCTGATCGCGATCTTTTCACTGATTTTCGCCGTTATTCAGCGTTTCAGATAAATCAAACGATGATCTGATGACCATTGCGTCGCCCATCCCCGGTCGCCGAAAGCATATCGCCCGCTTGATTGACCTTGGCGGCATGCACCCCGCCAAAGAACATGTCCTCGCAATCCCAGCGCTGTTGATTGCCAAGGCTGAGCCCATCAAGCAAGGCGTCATCAAATCCGGGCTCGACCGATAACAGTTCATCTTCGACATGCATGCGGGGTGCTGAAATCGCGCCGTGCAGGGTCATGTCAAACGCATCGATATTAAGCAACACCTGAAGCATGGTCGAACGGATCCGGTTTGAACCGCCAGAGCCCAGCGCAACCGACGCCCCGTCCTGCCCAAGATAAAGCGACGGGGTCATCATCGATGTCATACGAACACCACACGGCCAGTTATGGAAACCATCCGGCGACAGATCGGCTTCCCCCAGCATGTTGTTCATCATGATCCCGGTGCCGGGAACAACCCGCCCCGATGTTGAGCCGTTTGAAATCGTCGCCGCGGCAAGATTACCATGCTGATCAACCACCGAAATATGGGTAGTGCCATTCTGACTAAGCGGGCGTTCACCAATCATCAGACGATAACGTTCGCAAAGCTCATCCGCCAGGATTGCCGGGCGTGCACCATATTCCCCGCGCGCCAGACCGGTGGCATGAATAATCCGCGACACCGCCTCAAGATGACGTTCCGAGCCAAAGGCCCCCAACGCCATTTCCCGCGCAAGCTTAAGACCAAAACCAACCAGAACCCCACCCGATGCCGGTGGCGGGTTCAGGACAAACCGCCCCTTGCGTCCGGACACCAGCAACGGATCACGCAGAAGCACCCGATAGCCCGCCAGATCCTGTGCCGTCAGATAGCCACCGTGTTCGGCACATCCGCGCACAAGGGCGGCACCAAGGTCACCTTGATAAAATCCCTCTGCCCCGTTCTCGACCAGATAGTGGATGCTGTCTGCCATATCGGGTTGCCGATGAAGCACACCGGCATCAAGCAGTTCGAACTCATCGGCACCGGTTTTGCCAACCTTGCCAAACACCTTCCGGCTTTCGGCACAAAAGCCCAAAAGCGGCTCGACAATCCCCATGACATAGCGTTGAAAGGCATCAAGTTCGACGCCATCGCGCGCCGCACGGATCGCCGGTTCAGCCAGTTTTGCCATCGGCAGTTTGGCAAGATCGTCATGGACGGCAAAGAGCCCCGCCACCACACCAGGTGTTGCCACGGAACCATAGCCACCATGGAATTCCTGGGTTACGCCACCGGCAAAGGTCGCAAGGCGGCTTTCAAACTCAAGGTTTTCACGCGATCGTTTTTCAAGCGGGGTTTCAACGAAGAAATCATACAGCCGTGGCGTTTGCCCGGAAGGGCGCGCCATGACAAACCCGCCGCCACCAAGCGATGCTAGGACCGGCTCTGCCACACAGGCCGCCCACATCGCGGCAATCACCGCGTCAAAGGCATTGCCACCCTCGTCAAGCACACGGGCCGCCGCATCTGCGGTAACGTCATGTCCTGCGGCAACGGCCCCGTGGGTTTTCATGGCTTATGTTTCCCGTTACTGACCGGCGTTTGCGGTCTTTTGTGCTTCTTCCATTGGTGGCACCAGCAACTGTGCATCAACCCGTGCCGCACCGACATTGACCCGCCAATCCAGATGCGGCCCGGTCGCACGACCTGATTCACCGATTTTGCCGATCAAATCGCCCTGTTTGACGACGTCGCCGACTTGCACATCAATTTCAGACAGATGCAAAAACGCCGACACCACGCCAAGCCCATGATCGATAAACAGTGTCGCACCGGAAAAATACATATCGGGATGGGCCAGCGTCACAATGCCATCCGCCGGCGCCACAACCGGGCTTCCGGTCGGAAGGGCAATATCAACACCCCAATGCGGTGCGCGCGGTTCGCCATTCAGAATGCGTTGCGATCCATAAACACCGCTTATCGGGCCAACGGCTGGCCAGATAAAGCCGTTTTCCAGGAAATTCTCGGTAAACCGTTCGGTGCGTGCTTCGCGGGCCTGGCGTGAATCATCCTGAATGCGGCTGATAACTTCCGGATCGGGCGTCACCATTTTGGGTGCCAGTCCGTCTATGCGCTGAACATTAAATTCGCGATCACCGATCTCGTAACTGAACGCCTCGACACTGCCATCGGCATGCCGGATGCTGACCCGTGCCGGGCCTTCGTAATCACGCGGGAACCCCAAAACAAACCGGCCATCGGGCGCAATGGTATCAATCGCCTCGTCATCCAGCAGCACTTCCGATCCGGCATCGGTTTGCCCGAACACAATCCCGCCCTGAACAAACCGCCCCTGATAGATCGGCTCGGCCGCCTGTGCAGAAAGACTAACCGCCAAAAGGCCCGCTGCGGCCAGCATGCCAGAAATGGTCATACGCATTACAGTAGGCTCCCTTGTCTGTCATCGTCTTTGGGACTTGGATTTTTCTTCTTCGCCGGTTTGGGTTTGGCGGTTTTTTCGGGCGTAGATACGGCTGCATTTTGATCTGCTATGGTAGCGCTATCATCCCTGCCCGGCACAGGCTTTGAGGTCGCCACCCCTTCGCCCGCCGTCACCGGGGTAATGCCATCGCCCATCTCAAGATCATAGGTCTGACCTGTGACAAGATCGGACGATTTACCAACAAGGTTGCCGTCCCCGTCGCGCACCACCGCGAACCCGCGTTTCAGCACATTGCGATAGGAATAACTTTCCAAAAGCCTGTCATAGCGGGCAAGTCCCTCTGCCTCGCGGGTCAGCGTATTGCGAACCGCCCCCTGCAAACGCGTGCCAAGATCAATGATCTGTTTGTCGGCACGGGCAATGTCGCGTTTGGCGTCACTGGGCCGAAGGCCAGCCACCGCACGATCAAGGCGCGATTGCTGCATCTGAAGGGCGGATTTCATCGCGCCATCCAAACGCAATGCCGCATTTTCCAGACGCCCGCGCTTTTCCGAAAGCTGTTCACGCGGGCTGACCAATCGGGCACTGGCCTCGTTCAATCGTGCGCGGGCTTGTTGCGTGACATTGACGGCTGCGCGCGGCAAACGATCAGTCCAGTTATCAAGGGTCTGGCTGCGTTCCTCAAGCATGCGTTTGGGATCGCCCAAACCACGGGCCAGACTTTCAAGCGCCGTTTTCTTTTCAACGCCCAAACGCCGCACGGCTTGCGCCAGACGCAGGCCATCTTCCTCGACCTGACCAATCAGTTCGACGCGGACCGGCACAGCCTTTTCCGCCGCCCCGGTGGGCGTCGGTGCACGCAGGTCCGAAACAAAATCGATCAGGGTGGTATCGGTTTCATGGCCGACGGCCGAAATTACCGGAATATCAGACTCGGCCACCGCGCGGGCGACGACTTCCTCGTTAAACGACCAAAGATCTTCAAGCGATCCACCACCGCGCGCCACAATCAGCACATCCGGGCGCGGGATCTGGCCATAGGGCAAAAGATCGTTAAAACCGCGCACGGCTTCGGCCACCTGATCAGCCGCCCCCTGCCCCTGCACGAGTACTGGCCACAACAAAACCCGGCGCGGGAAACGATCACGCAGGCGATGCATGATATCGCGGATCACGGCACCCGTGGGTGATGTGACAATGCCAATGACATCGGGCAGGAACGGGATCGGCTTTTTGCGTTCGGGATCAAAAAGCCCTTCGGCGGCGAGTTTCTTTTTGCGTTCTTCCAGAAGCTTTAAAAGGGCGCCTTCGCCCGCGACCTCCATCGTCTCGATCACGATCTGGTATTTTGATCGGCCCGGGAATGTCGTCAGACGCCCCGTAACGATGACTTCCATGCCGTCTTCGGGGACAAGGCCAAGCTTGGCCGCCTGCCCGCGCCAGCACACGCCATCAATCACCGCCTTGTCGTCTTTCAGCGCAAGGTACATATGCCCGCTGCTGGCGCGCTTGAACCCGGAAATTTCGCCGCGCACCCGCACGAACGAAAACGCATCCTCCACGGTCCGCTTCAGCGCGTTTGACAGGTCGGAAACCGAAAATTCGGGCGCATTCCCCGATTTTACAGGCGTTTCGGGAACCGGGGCGTAAGGGTCGAACAAATCTTGCGTCATCAAGGGTACTTTATGCTAAAAGCCCGCCTAATAATTTTGCGGGGTGGCAATTGGGTCTAGCCTAGTTCATCGCGCATGGACCATCAAGCAATCGGACAAGTCGAAGGATAAAGTCATGAAGGTTCTGGTCGTTGGCGGCGGCGGACGTGAACACGCATTGTGCTGGGCAATTGCGCGCAGCCCGCGCGTTTCCAAACTGTGGTGTGCACCGGGCAATGCCGGTATCGCGGATTCGGCCGAATGCGTTGCGATTTCCGATGGCGACATTGATGGTCTGGTAAAATTTGCCAAGGACAACGCGGTTGATCTGGTCGTTGTCGGCCCCGAAGCCCCGCTGGTGGCGGGCCTTGTTGATGCGCTGGATGCCCAAGGCATCAAATCATTCGGCTGTTCCAAGGCAGCCGCCCAGCTTGAAGGTTCCAAGGGCTTCATGAAGGACATGGTGGCAAAGTTCGGTGTCCCGACCGCCGCCTATGGCCGTTTTACCGATCCCAAGGACGCCAAGGCGTTTGTCGAAAAACAGGGCGCACCGATTGTGGTTAAGACCGATGGTCTGGCCGCGGGCAAGGGTGTGACCATTTGTATGACAAATGAAGAAGCCTTTGCCGCGATTGAAGAATGCATGGTCGGCGGCAAGTTTGGCGATGCCGGTGCGGAAATCGTGATCGAGGAATTCCTCAAAGGTGAGGAAGCCTCATTTTTTGCCGTGTGTGATGGCGAAAACGTCATTCCGCTGGTTGCAGCCCAGGATCACAAGGCGGTTGGCGAAGGCGACACCGGCCCGAACACGGGCGGCATGGGGGCTTATTCCCCGGCCCCGGTCTTTACCGATGCGGTCGAAGCCAAGGTCATGGATCAGATCATCATCCCGACCGTCAAGGGCATGGCCAACGAAGGCCACCCGTTCAAGGGTGTTTTGTTTGCTGGCTTGATGATTGATGATGCGGGCAATCCGAAACTGATCGAATACAACATTCGGTTTGGTGATCCGGAATGTCAGGTCCTGATGACACGTTTGAAATCAGACGTGCTTGATATCCTGGACGGGGCAGCCACCGGCACGCTCGATAACGTCAAACCGGAATGGCACGATGAAACCGCGATGGTCGTTGTTATGGCGGCGAAGGGGTATCCGGGATCCTACGAAAAAGGGACCGAGATCAAAAACGTTCCGGCGGCGGACGCCATGGACAAGGTCAAGGTCCTGCATGCCGGCACCAAGATGGATGGTGACAAACTGGTTGCGACCGGTGGCCGCGTCCTTGGTGTGACCGCGCGCGGTGCGACGGTGACCGAAACCCAGAAACGTGCCTATGAGGCGGTTGATGCAATTGATTGGGATGGTGGTTTTTGCCGCCGCGATATCGGCTGGCGCGCGGTTGCCCGCGAACAGGGCTAAGCCGCAAGCAGACCAAGCTACCGAAATCAAAAGACCGGGTTACGCAACCCGGTCTTTTTTAATGGCCGAAGATTTCTGGTTTCCGACGTGATAACGGATATGGCAGCGGCCCTGATCATCAATCTCGATATCGGCGGCAACCCCGAAAACATCACGCAGGTTTTGCGATGTCAAAATCTGTTCGGGCGTGCCAAGCGCAATCAGCTTGCCGCCATCCATCATCGCAATCCGGTCACAAAACATCGCCGCATGGTTCAGGTCATGGAGTGCTGCCACCACGGTGACAGGCAGCGCACGCACCAGTTCCAGCAGGCCCAGTTGATGATGGATATCAAGATGGTTGGTCGGTTCATCAAGCAACAGGAAGTCAGGCTGCTGCGCCAAGGCACGGGCGATGTGAACGCGCTGCTTTTCACCCCCCGAAAGCGTATGCCACATCCGGTCCGCAAACGGCCCCATTTCAACACTGGCAAGGGCTTCGCACACGATGGCGTCGTCGTGCCCTGACCATGGTGTCAGCAAACTGAGATAAGGCGTTCTGCCAAGGGCGACGGCATCGCGCACGGTAATGCGGTCGATGGTATCGGCCTGTTGTTCGACAAAGCCGATATGACGGGCAAGGTTGCGCCGACCGATTTTCTTCATCGGTTGGTCCCCCAGCAATGCCTGCCCGGTCGACGGCGCACGAATGCCGCCCAGAACCGACATCATGCTGGTTTTGCCTGATCCGTTTGGCCCAATCACACCCAGGAACTCGCCCCGTGTCACGTGAAGCGACACGTCGCTGATGATCTTTTTAAATCCGGCATTCCAGCCGACATTGCGTAATTCAAGGCTCATCGCAACACCCGCCCATGACACAGGATGATCGCAAAGGCCGGTGCACCGATCAGCGCCGTGATAACCCCGATGGGCAGGACCTGACCATCAAGGATGATGCGCGATACAATATCGGCCGCCACAAGAAACACCGCCCCGATCAGGGCCGATGCCGGCAACAGAAATCCGTGCCGTGTTCCAACAAAGAACCGCGCGGCATGGGGAATGACCAACCCGACAAAGCCGATGGACCCGACGATACTGACCATCACTGCGGTCATCGAGGCAGCAATGGCAATCAACACCACATAAACCCGGCGCACCGGCACACCAAGGGATGCTGCCGACTCCACACCAAAGGTAAAGGCATCAAGCGCACGGGAATACCAAAGGCAAACCAGCAAGCCGATAACGGCAACCGGCAGCGCAAGATAGACATCAGGCCATCGCACGCCACTTAGATTACCAAGCAGCCAGAACATTACCCCGCGTGCCTCGTCCGCCGTGGCGGCCTTGGTCACGATGAAGGACGTTAACGCGTTAAACAGTTGTGATCCGGCTACCCCGGCAAGAATGATCGCACCGGCCCCGCGCCCGGCCGGAATGGCCAAAAGGGCAACAAACCCGAATGCCACCAGCGCGCCGACAAAGGCGCCAAGTGACAGGGAAACCATGCCCGCGCCAAACCCCAGAATGGCAACGCTGACTGCACCGGTCGATGCCCCGGCCGAAATCCCCAGCAAATAAGGATCAGCAAGGCTATTGCGCAAAAGTGCCTGCAACACTGCGCCGGACAGCGCAAGGGACGCCCCGCAGGCCGCCGCCACCATGGCGCGCGATATCCGGTAATTCCAGATGATCCCGGCATCAATCGGATCAACGTCATAGCCCGCCTGCCAAAGATGATTGGCAATGGTCTGAAAGACGGTACCAAGGGGAATGTGTGTTTCCCCCTTGGCCGCGGCCATTGCGATGACGCCAACAAGCAAAACCAAAGCACCAAGACTGACACCAGCCCGCGCAAGATATGCCCGACCCGCCAGCGATTGCCGAGGTGGCTGAACCGGCTGCTGCACTGGCGTTGTTTCAAACATTGAATTCTCCGGGCATATCATGCGCCTTTGGCAGTGCAGGTCAGTTCGAAGCGCTCAGTCTTTCGACGGCTTCGGCAAGTGTTTCAATACCATTGATCAGGCGGATGGTCGGATCCATCGACTGGGCGTCCATCACCACGATATTGCCATTGCGCACCGCCTTCATCTGACTTGCGACCGGATCGGTTTTCAGGAAGTCCATCTTGACCTGCCAGTCATCGGCCGGAAAACGCCGACGGCCCATTTTGCCAATCACAATGATATCAGGATTGGCGCGCGCGATGGTTTCCCAGCCAACTGTTGGCCATTCTTCATTGCTGTCGATGATGTTGCGAACACCAAGTTTACCGGCGATATAGCCCGCTGCACCGTTTTTGCCGGCCACATAGGGATCACTGTTGATTTCGGGACTGGAAAACCAGAAGACAGCGGATACGTTGTCATGGCCGCTTGCCGTCACACGCGCCAATGAGCTTTCCTGACGTTCCTTCAAGCTGGCAATCAGTGCGTCGCCGCGATCTTCGACATCAAAGATTTGCGCAAGATCGGAAATCTCGCGATAAATCAGATCCATAGTGAAGCCTTCGTGACGCACCCCGTCACCGCCACCGGCATTGTCCTTGCCCACACAATCAGCGGGTGCGGTGTAGACCGGAATGGACAGTTCGTTGAACTGTTCGGTGGTGCCAACGGTGCCCTTGGGCCCGACATGCCACTGATACTGGGTGGCAACCAGTTGCGGCTTTTGCGCGACAACGGTCTCGAAACCCGGATCATTGTCGGCCAGACGCGGCACAGATGCGTTGACGTCCTTGAATTCATCCATCACCGGACCGAACCAGACACCCGTACCCTTGACCTTATCGGCCAGGCCCAGCGAATAAAGAATTTCGGTCGTGCTTTGGCCCAGCGACACCACGCGATCGGGGGCCGCGTCAAATTGCAACACAGTGCCGCAGTTCTCGATACTGAGCGGATATTCGGTCGGCGAGGCAAGTGAAACAGATGAAATAAGACCAGCGGCAAACACCCCGACCGCCAGTACACGTTTATCGTGATTGATCACTTTTAGTTCCCTCTTGCTGATGCGCTGATCCGGGACCGTTTTGGATGATCCAGTTTCAACGCACCGTCAAATGTTATGTTATAACATAACATCACTTTTACTGCTGTCAATGGACTGGCAAAAGTGTCAGGAGATGGCGGAAGATGTCGGCCTTAAAGCTTAGAAAACCTGGGCTAAACTGTTGGGCCAAGACACGTACCGACATTCTCCGGGGCACCCCGCCCGGTCCGTCGTCTTCGTGTCGGCAGGTCTCCTGGCTTACGGGTCAACGCATTTTCCCTGGCCTTCCCGGGTTGATCCCAGTGGCATTGGTCAGAAAAATGCTCGCCGCCTACAGTTGCGGGGGCAGCTTCGGTTAATGAGCCCATATTCGGCCCATCTCGAATTCCCTTTATCCGATATTCGGATACCGACACGTCACGGTTAGATTAAACCAAAAACACGGTCAAGGAAATTGGCAGACCACCAGTGGCATTAACGCTGCGCCTCCATGCATAAAAAGCAATTGATACGACCTTGAATTTGCCATGTTTCATCCCGATTACCTCCACACTGCCGGGTATGCTTTCCCGACACCTCAAACCACAGGAATGTGATGAACATGACGACTTCTGTTGAACGCAGACGCTTTTTGAAATCCATCGCGGCAGCCGGTCTTATCCTGCCGGGAATGTCGATCTATCAGCATGCTTTGGCAGATGTCGACGGCCTTGATCTGGGTTCGGCACAGCCGTTTGATTTTGCCGATCTGATTGCACGCGCCAAATCCATGGCCGCATCGGCATATGAAGCACCCGTTGCGCCAAACCCGGAAATTGTCGGCAAGATCGATTACGACACCCATGGCAAGCTGCACTACAAACGCGACCATTCGCCGTTTTCCGATGGGTCGGGCACCTATCCGCTGACCTTCTTCCATCTGGGTATGTATTTCGCCAAACCGGTGCATATGTATCTTCTGGAAAACGGGCAGGCACGCGAAGTGATCTATAAGCCCGATTACTTTGACATGCCCGAAGACAGCATTGCCCGCCAACTGCCCGCCAATAGCGGCTTTGCCGGTTTCCGCCTGCATGAAAATCAGGCGCGCGATGACTGGAAAACCCAGGACTGGGCAGCGTTTCTTGGCGCATCGTACTTCCGCGCGATTGGCGATGAAGGCCAATATGGCCTGTCGGCGCGCGGCATTGCGGTCAATACGGCGACCTCGGTTCCCGAAGAATTCCCCGATTTCCGTCAATTTTTTATCAAACCGGCCAAAAACCCCGAAGACCCGGTGACGGTCTATGCCCTGCTGGATGGGCCCAGCATCACGGGTGCTTATAAATTCCTGCTTTATCGCGGCGAAGGGGTGACGACGGATGTCGAAAAGCATCTGTTTTTGCGCAAAGACATAGAACGGCTTGGCATCGCACCGCTGACCAGCATGTTCTGGTATTCCGAACAGAACAAGTCGTTCCGCTTTGACTGGCGTCCGGAAGTGCATGACAGCGACGGGCTGGAGCTTTGGACTGGCGGCGGGGAACGCATCTGGCGACAGCTGAACAACCCGGAAACCATCCGCGCATCGGCGTTTGGTGACAATAATCCGCGTGGTTTTGGCCTGATGCAGCGCGATCGCGATGTGAAAAACTATCTTGATGGTGTGCGTTATCACCGCCGCCCCAGCCTGTGGGTCGAACCGCAAGGCGACTGGCATGACGGTGCGGTTCAGTTGATCGAAATCCCGACCGACGATGAAATCCACGATAACATTGCCGCCTTCTGGGTCCCGAATGGCGAAGCCAAGGCGGGCAATTCTTATCAATTCAAATACCGCCTGTATTGGCAGGCCCATAACCCGTTCCCGGTCAAGGAACTGGCACACGCAACCGCAACCCGCATGGGCCGTGGCGGGGAGCCCGGCACCAACCGACCCAAGGACGAGATCAAGTTTTCCGTCGAGTTCGAGGGTGAGGTTCTGGGAACGCTTGCATATGGCGAATTCCCCGAAGTGGTTGTGACATCCTCGCGCGGGGAGATTGTGCGCACCAAGATCGAACCGATCATGGATACCCGCATCTGGCGCGCGGCCTTTGACCTTAAGGCGGCGGGCACAGACCCGGTTGACCTGCGCATGTATCTGAAACGCGGTGATGAACCGCTCAGTGAAACCTGGATGTTCCAGCACCTGCCGGCCGTTGGTAACCAGCAGCAAGGTTAACTCGGCAATCAAACGCGACCAAAAGAAAGACAGGGCAATGTCATTTGCACTGACCCGTCTTTTGGGCGCTGAAAGGTTACCGGTTTCGTTCCAGTGCAATCACCGTATCGATCAGTTTCCCCGGCTTGCTGCCGGGTTTCTGGCCGATGCGCGAGAAATTCTCAACAAAGATCCGCGTCCAATCTGTTAGATCAAGGTTCAGTGCGACCAAAGCTTCTTCCGGTGTCGGGAAATCCGTTTCCCATTGTGTCTCCGACCATGGTGGCACCGAACCATGCGTGGTGACCAATAACATGCCCGCCGCACAAACGTGCCTTGCTGCGTGGTTCAATATCCTCTCGCGGGGAAACTCAAAGGGTGACTCAAGAAACTGGGCCGTAACCAGATCATAATCCCCCTCTGGGAAATCCTTTGTCAGATCACAGACCTTGAAATTGATCTTTTCGGCGACGTTGTTGCGCTCGGCATTTTTACGCGCAATGTCGATTGCTGCCTGGGAAATATCGAGAGCAGTAACAAACCATCCCTGCTTGGCAAGCCAAACAGCGTCATCCCCTTTCCCGCAGCCAAGTTCCAGCGCATGCCCAACAGGGCGATCCTTCACAAACTTCTCTAAAACGGTGGTAGGGCGACCACTTGTTTCAGCCGAGGCCGCCTCATAGCGGTCTTCCCAAAATTCGACAGGGGCCATCGCTGGTTCATCTTTTTCCATTTTCATCAACTCAACCTTCCAAAAGGGTGGCGCGGGGGAGATCCACAAAAGCGAATCACGTATCAACTCAAGTTACATGATTCGCTTTACCTGTCAATTTTCATGTATCTTTTAGTGTTACGTGTAATAGAAGGATGAATACCCACTCGCAGCAGTTGACCGCAAACCGGAGCCCCAAATGCGCCAGGACAACCGCCTTCCCCGCGTATTGCATGCGCTCCTGCACCTGAACGAGATGACAAATCCAGCAACCTCGGATCAATTGGCTGGCATGCTCAACACCAATGCGGCAGTTGTTCGCCGCACGATGTCAGGTTTGCGCGAACAGGGTCTTGTCACCTCCATGAAAGGACATGGCGGCGGGTGGTTTCTGGCAAAACCTTTATCGGAGATCACGCTTGCCGATGTTTACGAGGCACTTGGCGCACCAAGACTGTTCGCATTAGGATGCGGTGATGATACGTCTAGCTGTTTGATGGAACAAGCAGCCAATTCGGCGACGGCCAAGGCCCTTCAGGCCGCGTCCGATACTTTTATTGCATCGCTGAGCACTGTGACCATGGCTGACATTGCCAAGGACTTTGAAGCCAAAATGCTCGAACTTGGACTGCCAACCAACGACTTCTCTTATCAGTCTGGGAAATACAAGTAACCACCAGAACCGTATGGGCTCTGGCGAGAAGCAGCTTGATGTGCTTTGCGCCTTTTGTCTCTGGCGCGGCGCTTAAACCTGTGCGCCAAGGCTTGTTGAATGTCCCAAAATGGCTGAAATGTCACGCATTGGCGGTGCGCCAAACATGCGGGCATATTCGCGACTGAACTGTGACGCGCTTTCATATCCGACCGCGTAGGCCGCCGATGCGGCATCCTTCATTTCGGCCAGCATGATCTGGCGCGCCGTGGTCAGGCGGAGCCGCTTTTGGTACTGAAGCGGGCTCATGGCTGTCACCTGCTTGAAGTGGTGATGGAAGGACGACGGGCTCATATTGGCGCGGTTTGCCAGGTCTTCCACCTTAAGCGGCTTGTCGAAATTATCCTTGATTAGTTGAAGGGCCGCCGAGATCCGCTGCATGTTGCTGCCGCCGATGGCAAGCCCCGCAATCGCCGCGCCCTTGGCAGTACATAACAAGCGGTAATGCACTTCGCGCATCAAAAGCGGCAACATCACCGGCACATCATCGGGACGATCAAGCAACTCAACCACCCGCAAGACAGCATCCGTCAGGCTTTCGGTTGTCTTTTCTACAAAAAGCCCGCGTGTACTTTCACCGTCTGCGCCCATCTTGATATCCATATTGGCAACAAGTTCGCCCAGAATCTTCGCATCCAGATCAAGTGACAGGCTGCGATACGGCGCATCCTCGGCCGCCAGCGTTACATGGCCAACAAGTGGCAAATCGACCGATGCGGCCAGCAGTTGACCGGGCTCATAGCGATAAAGCTCATCCCCCAGCGTGACTTCCTTTGCGCCTGAGATAATCAGACACAGGCAAGGCTTGTAGATCGTTGGCACCTTAAGGGTCGGGCCGGTTGATCGAAACATCCAGACCGGCTCAACAGCCGTGCGCACCGCACCATCCGCCTCGCAGTATTTGTCAATCAGACGACACAGCTTCTGATAGCTATCCATCGTAAAACCCTTTGTTTTCCATAGGCCCACTATACACCCGCCTTCACACGGACAAAGCACTCAATCTTCGATTTGGAGGATTAGGCAATCCAATTCGAGTTCTGTGTATTCAACAATCGGGGATTTATCGACAGAGTAAGCGCCACGAACAAACACCGACACACCAACCCAAGGAGCATGTCATGTCGAACCCGATCAACCATGTCGAAAACAAGACCGTTATCATCACAGGCGCCAGCAGCGGCATTGGCGAAGCCACCGCCCGCCTTCTTGCATCCCGCGGGGCGAATGTGGTTCTTGGCGCACGCCGCACAGAACGCCTTGATGAGATTGCCACCGAAATCGAAGCTGCCGGCGGTCGTGCCATGGCCCGTTCGGTGGATGTCACCAATGCCGATAGCGTCGAGGCACTGGTTTACAACGCAAAGAACCTTTATGGCCGTGTGGATGCGATTTTCAACAATGCTGGCGTGATGCCGCTTGCCCCGATGTCGGCACTGAAAACCGACGAATGGGACAACATGATCAACGTCAATATTCGCGGTGTTCTGAACGGCATTGCTGCTGTCCTGCCGCTGTTTCAGGAACAAGGTGGCGGCCATGTCATCAACACTGCATCAATCGGTGCACATGTGGTTGTGCCAAGTGGCGCGGTTTACTGCGCAACCAAATACGCGGTCTGGGCGATTTCCGAAGGCCTGCGTCAGGAAAGCACCAATGTCCGTGTCACCACCATTTCACCGGGCGTGGTCGAGACCGAACTGGGCCATGATATTTCCGATCCAAACAGTAAGGAGCTCCTGACCCAGTTCCGCCAGATCGCCCTCAGCCCGGATGCCATTGCGCGGGCGGTTCTTTATGCTCTTGATCAGCCAGCAGATGTCGACATCAACGAAGTCATCGTCCGTCCGACAGCATCGGCGTTCTGATGAAAATCATTCTGCAATCCTTGTATTTTCTTTCCGTGCTGGTGGTGTTCGCATCACCAGCATGGCCCCAACAGGAGGCCGGTATGAACAAAAGCGCTGAAATCGCCCCGCACCCGTATGTCGGCATGTGGGTGACCAAAGATGGTCATATCCGCCAGGAACTGCGTGCCGATGGCCGCTATGACGAGGCCCGTGGCGAACGAAAGTCAGCCTATCAGGGCGACTATCAGGTTTCGGGGAACTACATCACCTATCAGGATGACACCGGTTTTACCGCCGATGGCTATTTCGAAAATGATGTCCTGTATCACGGTGGGATGGTGATGTTCCGTGAAGTGCCGGAAAACTAAGTTCCGACGCTGGCCAACCGAACAATCAAATCCCTAGCGCAAGCTGCCAAAGAAGTCCTTCAAAAGCTTGGCCGCCTCGACCTCACCAATGCCGCCATAGACTTCCGGGCGGTGATGGCAGCTTGTGCTTTCGAACACGCGCGGACCGTGATCAACGCCACCACCCTTCGGATCATAAGCCCCGAAATAAACCCGGCGCAGACGGGCAAATGAAATGGCGGTTGCGCACATCGGGCAAGGCTCAAGCGTGACATACAGATCGCAATTGGGAAGTCTTGGTTCGCCCTTGGCCCCGGCAGCGGCCCGGATGACGAGGATTTCGGCGTGTGCCGTTGGATCGTTCATTTCCTCGGTCAGGTTGCCGGCGCGTGCCAAAACCTCGCCGCTATCAGCGTCGACCAGAACGGCACCGACGGGCACTTCGCCCCGACGCGCAGCAGCGCGGGCTTCTTCAAGTGCCATATCCATGTAGCTGTCTGCACTCATGATCTTTCCATCCCGCTTGTGCCATCTGACAAATCAGGTCGATTATCAGGGCTGATCTTGTTTTTACTTCATTTTAGGGCCTGTATGTTCACAGTGCTACCAAGCAGATAATGGGTCAAGCGATCATCTGGCGGGTTGCCGGTGAAGCTTTACTGACGACGGCCCGCAGAAACGCATGGACCATCCGCGTGAATTGCCGTTGCCCTTAAAGGGTTACACAGGTAGTTTCCGCGTGACTTTATTCGCGAACCTGTCACCAGCATCAAGGCTATTTCGATCATGACCACGCGCAAGCCGATCATTGGTATCACACTCGATTCCGAAGAACCGGGGGGCTATTCCAAATTCCCGTGGTATGCGCTGCGTGAAAACTATGCCGGTGCGGTGACCGAGGCAGGCGGCATTCCGATGCCTTTGCCCCACGAGGTGGAACTGGTGCCCGATCTGCTTGATCTGATTGACGGGTTGGTCGTGACCGGTGGCGCGTTTGACGTGGATCCGAGCCTGTTTGGTGCGACGGAAAAACACGACACGGTTGTCACCAAGGATCGGCGCACCAAATTTGAATGGGCGATGGCCGAAGGCGCGCTTAAGCGCGACATGCCGGTTCTGGGCATTTGCGGTGGTCAGCAGCTTTTGAACGTTATTCTGGGCGGATCGCTGATCCAGCATATCCCGGATGCGGTTGAAAACTGCTTGGCCCACGAACAGCCGAACCCGCGCAACGAGCCCGGCCATGATGTCACGGTCGAACCCGATACGTTTCTGGCGAAGATCGTTGGCGATGTGAAAAACCTTTCGGTCAATTCCGCTCACCATCAGGCGGTGGCGGGTGTTGGCCCGGATGTGATCATCAATTCCTATGCGCCAGACGGCGTGATCGAGGGGATTGAGCATCCGAAATATCGTTATTGTCTCGGGGTCCAGTGGCATCCCGAATTCCATATCAGTTCGGGCGATGCGAAGATTTTCGACGCCCTGATTTCCGAGGCCCGCAAATGAGCGACAAGAACACCACCCCGGATGACAACAAGCCCGAACGCATTGCCAAGCGCATTGCGCGCTCAGGTGTTTGTTCGCGACGTGATGCCGAACGCATGATTGCCGAAGGGCTTGTGCGTCTGAATGGCAAGAAGCTTGATACCCCGGCCGTCACCGTCACCGACGAAGATGAAATCATCGTCGATGGCAAGCCGCTTCCCGAAAAGGAAAAGCCGCGTCTTTGGCGCCTGTTTAAAAAGCGCGGTCTGGTCACCAGCCACCGCGATGAGCAGGGCCGCGACACGGTGTTTGAGCATCTGCCAAGTTACGTCCCACGCGTGATTTCGGTCGGTCGGCTTGATCTCAACTCCGAAGGTTTGCTGTTGCTGACCAACGATGGCGAGCTTGCCCGCTATCTTGAACTGCCTGCCACCGGCTGGGCGCGGCGTTATCGCGTGCGCGTGCATGGGCAAATTGACCCGGCCAAGCTCAAGCAGCTTGAAGACGGCGTCACGGTCGACGGGATCAATTATGGCTCCATCCAGGCTGAGGTTGACGTTCAGAAAGGCACCAATGCCTGGATGACCGTAACGCTTCGCGAAGGCAAGAACCGTGAAATTCGCCGTGTGATGGAACATCTTGGCTGGCCGGTGACGCGCCTGATGCGTGTTTCCTATGGCCCGTTCCAGTTGGGCAATCTGGCCCCTGGCGAGTGCGAAGAAATCACCGGCAAGGTCATGAAAGAACAGCTCGCTGCGTTCTTTAAGGGCGACTATTCCAAGGTTTCCGAAAAGAAATCGGTTGCCCGTGGCGGCACGTCGCGCCCGAAGGCCCCGCGCACTGTCTTTGGCCAACCGGCACAGCGCAAACGCCCGCAAGGCGGTCCGAACACCGCCGCCCAGAATGCCGAGGCCGACGAACAGCGTGAAACCCGCGAACGCCCATCTGGTGATGCTGCACGGAAAGGCCCGCGCATCGGGGCTGCCCCGCGTGCCGGTGGCCGTGGCAAACCGGCTTCTGGCGGGGATCGCCAGGAACGCGATATGCGCGAAGAACGCGGATCATCACGCCCGACCAACAAGGGCCGTGGCCGTTACAGTGCCGAAGGCAAAGCTTCCGGTGGACGTGATGGCGGTCGCGACGGCGGTCGTGATGGCGGACGGGGCACTGGTGGCCGCGAAGGCAAGCCGGGCTTCATCGAAGGACGCGGTCGTGGAAAGCCAAATGGCAAACCATCGGGAAAACCTGCTGGTCGTTCCGGCGATACCACACATAGTGCGCCCGGTCGCAAGCCGTCCGGTAACCGTCCGCGCGGCAAGAAGGACTAAGCTGAATGCGGATTGTCGGTGGCACCCATCGTGGCAGGCTTCTGAACGCACCGGAAGGACGCGATACGCGCCCGACCCTTGATCGGGTGCGCGAAGCCCTGTTTAGCATCCTGTCACACGCATCGCGCTGGTATGAGGATGACTTTAATCCGCTTTATGATGGCGTGATCCTTGATGCCTTTGCCGGATCGGGTGCGCTTGGCCTTGAAGCCATTTCACGCGGGGCGGAACGCGCAGTGTTCTTTGACAATGACCGCAAGGCGATTGCAATCATCGAACAAAATATCGACACCCTTCGCATTGCCGACCAGGCAAGCGCACGGCGCGCGGATGCCACCAAGCCACCACGCGCAAGCACTCCCGCCAGCATGGTGTTTTTGGATCCGCCCTATGGCAAAGACCTGATCGATCCCAGCATCACGGCCCTGGCCCAGGCCGGGTGGATTGATGATAACACCTTGATTGTTGCCGAACGCGATCCGCGCGATCCGGAAATCGCACTTGAAGATTTTTATCTGTGCGACAGTCGCAAATATGGCCGCTGCCAGATTGATATCGGGCGTTTTATCGCCTGATTGCAGCAAAGCTGCCCGGCAGCGCATTCTGTGATAGATTTGACTACCTGCACTACCGGTTGATCGTCATGAAACGCCTATCCAATAGTTCACCAGACAAGGAATTTGGTCGCCTTTTGCGCCAGTGGCGGCGCGCAAGCGACATCAAACAATCGCGTCTGGCCGATATTCTGGGCGTAACACAGGCAACCGTTTCGCGCTGGGAAAGCGGCGCGCAAAGTCCGGCCCCGCTGCAATACGACCTGATCCATCAAATGATGACGCGCAAACGCAATTTCCGCCTTGATCAGGCGATCAAACGGCTGGTTTTGCATTCATCACAGCGTGTCCACCTGATCGAAGACAGATCACACCGTCTTCTTTGTTTGTCGCGCCCGCGTGAAAACGAGTGGCAACGTGACAGCACGCCGCTGCTTGGCACCTCGCTGTGGTGCTTTGCGACCCCGGAAATCGCATCAGCAGAAAAAAGCCTGCATGACCTTGGCTGGCACGAGGATCAGACCGATCACCTGACCTTTGAAAACTCCCGCCGGGAGGGCGCACCGCTGCGGATTGTCGATACATATATCCTTTGGGAACGGTTTTTCCTGTCTGATGGCACGGCAGTGCGCCTGACCACCGGGTTTGATCAGAAGCCGGTTCATATCTGATACGGATCATCCGCGCATATTTCATACGTGGCATTCTTTCCAGAATATCGGTAATCAGTCCCTTCAAGTGCACCGTCCTGCCCCACGGAACTGATCCATGCCGCCCATCACCGCCGTTATCATTCTTTACGGACTTGGACTGACCGCATCCATGCAGGTCGGTCTGATTGGCCCGATTGCACCTGACTTGCGCGCAAGCTTCGGGCTTAGTCAGGCGGAGTTCGGACTGGTGGCGTCCCTGATCACCGCAGCAGGCGCACTTTGTGCCATACCCGCCGGTGTCTGGGCGGCACGGGCCGGGCTGCGGAGGTCACTCGTCCTTGGCTGCATGATGATGGTTGCGGGCGCGCTGATCTTTGCGACCGCAAGCGTGAGCAGCCTTCTATATGTCGGGCGGATTGTCACCAGTGTTGGCTATCTTCTGATTGTTGTCGGCGCGCCAAGCTGGATGGCGGCCTTCACAAACCCCAAGCTTGTCGCCATGGCCATGAGCATCTGGGGCACCTTCATCCCGGTTGGCATTGCCCTTGGCAACTGGGTCAGTGCGGCTGTGGTGACATGGATGGACTGGCGGATCGCTGTTGGGGTTTGCACCCTGCCGGTTCTGGTTTTGCTGCCGCTTCTTGCCCTGATGGAAAAACCCGAAATCGGAACCGCACGGCGATCACTTGTTGTCGGGGTGGTCGGTGTTTTGAAATCGCGCGCCGCCCTTCAGGTGGCGCTGACCTTTGGTGCGTTTGCGGGTGCAACGTCGGCCGCTTTGGCGTTCATGCCGGCCATGCTGGCAGACAACCTTGATATTGGCATTACGCTGTCGGCCGGGATCATCGGCACAACCGCAATTGCCGGCAATATTGTCGGCAGTGTCGCCGCCGGGACTGTTCTGGGCCGTGATGTTGCTGGCCGGACCATTCTGATTATATTTTTGCCGATGATGGCGACTGCCATTTCGACCCTCTATGTCAGTACCTCTCTACCGCTTAGCGTCACCGCGCTGATTATATTTAACGTCTGTCAAGGCATGGTCGCCGGAACGTGCTTTGCACTTTTGCCAAGGATCGCAAAGGACGGCCTTTCCATGCCCGCCCTGCAGGGCATGCTGGCACAATTCGCCGAGATTTTTGTCGTGATTGTTCCCCCATTTGCCGGGGCGATGATTGATCAAAATGGCTGGGCCGGGGCGGCTGTGGTTCTGGGTGGTTTTTACTTTGCAGGCTTCCTGATTACCTTACGAAAACCGGGCATGGCAGCCCCCATTAGACAAAATTCATCTTAGAACTATACGATACGATGGCTTGACCTATCCAGCGAAGCAGGCGACCCTTCCCTCCCACACAAATCAAAAAGATTCAGGGAAGTGGAATGCATTTGATCAAAGCCATCTTTATCGGACTGGTATTGATCGGCATTTCCGTTCTTGCTGTCTTCTTCATCTGGCTGGCCCCGGTGGGGGCTGCCTATAGCGCCAAGATCATGTGCTCCGCCATTTTTGTCGATGGCCTGACCTCCACACGGGCGCGCGATGTTGATGTTCTCGCCGACAACAATGCCCTTTTATCCCTGATCACCACCAATGTGGATCTGCGCAACCAGACTGTCAGTGCGCATGCCTTCGGGTTCCGCAAACGGTTTGCCGTTTATCGCCCCAACCTTGGCTGCACGCTGGCAGACGATCTGGATCATGTCGCCCAGTTGCGCAATTCGACCCCGGTGATGCGGCCGGTCGCACCGCGCCCGCTTCTGACGACACCGCCACCCGCCAATGTTGACCGACGGGCGCTTAACAACATCCTGTTTGACGTCATGGATGAGCCGGGCCTGAATCCGGAACGGCGGACGCGTGCAGTTGTGATCTTACATAACGGCAAGGTGGTTGCGGAGCGCTATGCCGAGGGTATAACAACCGACACGCCGCTGCCCGGCTGGTCGATGACCAAAAGCGTTTTCAACGTCATCCTCGGTCGCATGCAGTTCGAAGGCATGATGCCCGACATCCAGGACCCGGTCCTGATCAACGAATGGCAGGCAGAGCCAAACGACCCTCGCGCAACCATCAATTACGATGATCTGCTTCGCATGCGAAGCGGCCTTGAGTTCGATGAAAGCTACGCCAATCCGCTATCAGACGTGGTGCAGATGCTGTTTATCGAACCTGCGGCGGCGGGTTATGCGGTATCCATGCCGCTGGAAAACACGCCGGGCAGTGATTTCGCCTATAATTCCGGGGCAAGTAACATCCTGTCAGCAGCCATCCGTAATCTGAGCGGGTCACGTTCGACCTATCTCAGCCGACCGACAGAACTTCTGTTCCGTCCGCTTGGCATGAGCAGTGCGGTGATCGAAACCGACCCGGAAGGCTATTTTATCGCCTCAAGCTTCATGCATGCATCCGCACGCGACTGGGCCAAGATCGGCCAGTTGTTCCTGCAAGATGGCGTGTGGGAGGGTGAACGCCTGCTGCCCGAAGGATGGGTCGGATATTCCACCAGCCCCGCCGCAGAAGACCCGTATGGTCTTTATGGCGCACATTGGTGGATTGACCTGCCCGGCAGCCGGAACGAGGATGGCACCCCCCGTAATGACGTGCCGCACATCCCCGAGGACGCCTATTTCGCGCTTGGTCATGATGGCCAGTCGCTTACTGTCATTCCGTCCAGAAACCTCGTGGTGGCACGTTTCGGCGTCACCCGCAATTCCGGCGCATTCAAGCTGCGTCAGTTCATTGCCGACCTGAGTGCCATTTTCCCGGCGACTTCAGATGCCCCGGCGGATGCGCCGATCGGATCGGACGCCACAACGACAGGGGCAAATGACGGCTGATTGCGCCAGTTGGTGTAATCACAAAAGACCCGTCAGATACCCAACCACAGCACCAGCACCG
The DNA here is from genome assembly GCF_015871485.1 of Thalassospira sp. A40-3. Lineage (NCBI taxonomy): Bacteria > Pseudomonadati > Pseudomonadota > Alphaproteobacteria > Rhodospirillales > Thalassospiraceae > Thalassospira > Thalassospira sp. A40-3. The sequence goes on along the minus strand of NZ_CP065428.1, from coordinate 689,438 downwards.
ACAACGGCCCAGACCGGGGCAATCCGCCATTGCAGGATTGCGAAAACCAAAATCACGCACCCGATATCAAAGATATCAAGATTGGCACCGGTCCAGATCGGATCATACAAAACCGCCGCCAAAAGGCCGACCACGGCCGCATTCACCCCCATCAGCCCGGCCCGCATGGATGGGATATGCCGCACACGATCCCAGAACGGCAGAAGCCCCACCACCAATAACCATGCCGGCAGGAAAATCGCGATCAATGTCACAACGGATGTGATGCCACTGACCCAAATTCCCGTACCACCAGACCCGGTATGCAGGGCTGCCCCCAAATAGGCGGCAAAGGTAAAGATCGGACCGGGTACGGCCTGGGTTGCGCCATATCCCGCAAGGAACGTCTCGGCATCAACCCAGCCCGGTGTCACCACAGCATTTTGCAGCAGGGGCAAAACCACATGCCCGCCACCAAACACCAGGGCACCACTGCGATAAAAGCCGTCAATCACGGCAAAAAGTCCGGTGGGATCGAGCTTTGCCAAAATGGGCAACAGAACAAGCAGAGCAAAGAATGCGCAAAGGGCCGCAACAGCCCCCTTGGCCGAGCGCGGCACAGAGCCGGGATCGGCATCCGCGCCCACCTTGTCGCGAAGCAGCAAAAAGCCCGCCAGCACCCCGCCAAGGATGACGCCAAACTGGGCCATCACCGTTTCACTGGCAATCATGATAGCCGCGGCCAACACGGCAAGAATGGCACGCGGAACATCCGGACACAGGCTGCGCGCCATGCCAAGCAGGGCATGAAGAACAACCCCGACCGCCACCAGCTTAAGGCCGCGAATGATCCCCTCGACCGTGCCAAGATCAAATCCGACAAAGGCCATGCCAAGGGCGGCCAACACAATCGCGGATGGCATGGTAAATCCAAGCCAGGCGACCAGTGATCCGCGCAAACCACCAAGCGCCATGCCAATACCCATACCGACCTGCGAACTGGCAGGCCCCGGCACGAACTGGCAAAGTGCCACCAGATCGGCATAGCGCGCATCACTCAGCCATTTGCGGCGCGCGACAAACTCTTCACGGAAATAACCGATATGCGCAACCGGCCCACCAAAACTGGTCAAGCCAAGACGCAGAAAAATCAGGAAGATTTTCCAAAGACCAACATCACCAATCGGCAATGAAGATGCCATGTTATCTGTGGAACTTTTTGTGGTTTTGTTGTGTGGCGTTGCGTTTGGCATATGATTGTCCTGCCCTACCCCTGATTTTGCCTGACCATACGCAATCGCACAAAGGCGGCAAAGCCAAAATCGGGACCACAGCCATTCGTCACAATTCCATAACAAAACCCCGCCTGTGGCGATCTGCCACAGGCGGGGTTTTGGTGTGATCATTCACGCCTTAGCGGAAGGCTGGTTCGTCCAGGGAACGCAATTTGCGCGAATGGAGCTGATTGACGTCCTGACGGAGCGTATCAATCGTATCCAGACCCACCTGCAAATGCTGACCTATACGCTGGCGATAGAAATTGTTCGCCATACCGGGCAGCTTCAATTCGCCGTGGACTGGTTTGTCCGACACACACAAAAGCGTGCCATACGGTACCCGGAACCGGAAACCGTTGGCAGCAATGGTCGCACTTTCCATATCGACTGCGATGGCACGTGACTGGTTGAGGCGAACAAACAGTTCGCTATACCGCAGTTCCCAGTTCCGGTTATCGGTGGTTGCCACCGTGCCGGTCCGCATGCGCGCCTTCATTTCACGGCCCTTAAGGCCGGTGATTTTTGTGACCGAATCTGCCAGGGCGACCTGCACCTCGGCAATTGGCGGCACCGGAATCCACAGCGGCAGGTCCGAATCAAGCACGTGATCGTCACGGACATAGCCATGTGCCAGAACATAATCACCAAGCAGCTGGCTACGTCGCAATCCGGCACAGTGCCCCAACATCAACCAACAATGCGGCCTCAGAACGGCGATATGGTCGGTTGCCGTTTTGGCGTTCGACGGCCCCACACCGATATTGACCAGCGTGACACCAAGACCATCTTCGCGGATCAGATGATAGGATGGCATCTGCGGCAGTTGTTTGACCGCCTCACCGCTTTCAACCCAGCCCTTCGGCGCGTTTTTGCGCACGCTGACTTTCGGCCCCGGCTCGACAAATGCGACATAGGGGCTTTTCGGGTCATCAAGCTGTGCCTTGGCGAATTCGATGAATTCATCGACATAGCGCTGATAGTTGGTGAACAGAACGAACTTCTGGAAATGTTCGGGGGCTGTTGCCGTGTAGTGACGCAGGCGTGCCAGCGAATAATCCACACGTTCACCGGAAAACAGCGACAATGGCTTTGGCCCCGGGGTCGCGTTCGCGCCGTAATGAACGCCATTGGCGATATCATCATCGGTCCGCGCCAGATCGGGCATATCAAAAATCAGCTGCATCGGGCGGATATCATTCGGACCGATACTGTCCGTCGCCGTTTCAACCAGAAACGGCAACGGGATCGGACGGTCCGACACCCCCACCACGACCGGAACGTCATGGTTTTTGAGCAGAAGTTCGATCTGCTCGCGGTAATATTCTTCAAACAGGTCGGGCCGGGTCAAGGTCGTTCCATAAACACCCGGATCGCGCGGTGCGCCAAATGACAGGGTGCTTTCGACATGCAGCTTTTCCGGCGGCACTTCGATGCCGAGATACGGATAATACGCACGTATCGGAGAAGATTGTTGGCCTTGACCGAAACGGTTAAACGCCTCTTGGACGGCATTGGCACCGGTCGCATAAATATCCTTGATGCGCGCAAGTGCCCGGTCGGCGTCCGTGAATTCAAACAGATCGCGTACCGATCCATGGACTTCTGAAACCATATTGGTTGCTCCTTTTTGTTATTGTTGTTTGGGTCTTTTGCCAGATCACGAAGCATAAAACAGCGACGGATCAATGACAAAACCCCTTGGAGCGAGAGATTTATCACCGCTCGCCCGGCTTCTGACAACCGAAAACTTTGCCATCACTTTCAATCCAGACGTCAAAACGGCTGATTTGTGGATATCGGAAAGTTTATAATTCGCACCTTTCCCGGCATTTTCAGAAACTTATGAAATATATGTCGGGTCTATTTTCAAAAATTCCAAATGACAGTTTTGAGGAGACCGTCATAACCCGCAAGGTCTGCACGCAAAGCTGGCGGCGCGAAACGACCGGTATTTTGAAAACAGGGCAAAAAAAATGCCGAAACCGGGGGACGGTTTCGGCAATTTCAGGGAAGGGCCTTAGACGTTGAGGGAAAAGACGATCAACCCTGATGTACTGTATTTATATGACCAGCGGTCATTTATGTCAATTCTATTTAATGCAAGATGAAATTTTCTCACTTTCGCATCAATTCAGGACATCTGAATTATCCGCTATGCTCTGCAATCTTTTAAGCCGTCTGCGCACAGTATCCTTAGATGTCCAATGGTCACCACAGTCGGTAACTTCAAGCTTTTTGACGATTCTGGCAGCGCGCGGGTCACTCTCGACCAGGCTCTCGATGTCCTGTTTTTCTTCGTCGTCTTCAAGCGTCCCGCGTACATAGCCAAGAATGTGATCTTTGCCATATATCGCAAGAACCAGGCTCATATCATGCGGCCTCCGAGACATAACGTGATGCGTGTTCGCGGGCTTCGATTCGACCAACCGATGCGCGCAACTTGCGACGCGCCCGACCCACGCGGGACTTAACGGTACCGATCTCAACTGACATCTGATCGGCGGCGTCCTGGTAAGACACATCATCAACAGCCGTCAGCATGATGGCTTCGCGTTCCTGCTCGGGCAGGCTTTCAAGTACGCGATCAGCATCACGAAGCTGCAGACGGGCCATCTGATTGCTGCCGTGACCATAGACATCGCCAAGGTCATCCCAATCGACCTGCGGGCCACGCGTCTTTTCACGACGTTTTCCGGAAATGAACGTGTTGAACAGAATACGGTGCAACCAGGCTTTCAGGCTGGTGCCTTCTTCGAACTGGTCCTTTTTGCTGATGGCTTTCAACAGCGTGTCCTGGACCAGATCCTGAGCCATGTCGTTGCTGCCGGTCAGACGATATGCATGACGGCGCAGTGCAGGCACATGATTTTCGATTTCGTTCATCACTTGTTCAGACATCACAACCTCCTTGTTCGGATGAGCTGACCGTAACAAACCAAAATAAAAATAAAAGTAAAATCGTATGCTCTACTTATGCAACACAAGGAACACACATATACTACACAACACAATGAACAAACCTACTTTACACAACGTAATTCGATTGATCACTTTACCTTATTTACGACTTATGATTACTTTACATTACTTACATCAGATATCGAACTGACACATACTCAGCAAGATGGTTGTGTTATGGAACAAACAGCGGTAACGTAACTTACTCCAAAATTCTTGAACGCTTTGATTTTCAATGGCTTCAGGCGGTTTTAAGAACCCCTGAAAATGACAGGAAACCCCTAAGTGCCGACGTCGAAGAGAACAGAAAAGCTCCAGATCATGCTTGATGACGACGAGCTGAAAGTCATTGATGACTGGCGATTTGACCATCGGATGCCGACCCGTGCGGCCGCAATCCGCGAACTTATTCGTCGCGGCTTGGTCACCGAGGACATCGATGATCCCGACACCGAGGGCAAAAGCACCAGTGATTTCCGCATCGAGCCGGAATAAAAAATTTGATTTCCCTAACAAAAATCCCCGGCCAAAGCCGGGGATTTTTGTATTTCGCAGATATTTTGAACCGAAATTACGGACTTTCACGCCCGAGTTCGGGCTTTCGGCCTTCGAAGATTCGGGCAATTCCTGCACCAAATCCCAGAACCAGCAACCACAATCCGTAATATCGGATCGCACGCGATGCCGTGATCGCAATCAGAAACAACCAGATCGGATAGGATGTCGCCCCTGCGGCCAGGGCGGCAAGCTGCATCGGGACCGGTGTAATACTGATCGCAAAGACCACCCAGAATCCGCCTTCGGCAAATCGGCCTTCCAGATCTTCGAATTCCTGCTGCCCGCCAACCAGATCAATAAGCGGCTGGGCAAGGTCATCAAACAAAACCCACGCCAAAAGATATAAGGCCACCGCACCCAGCACACTGCCTGCCAGTGTTACGGATGCCACAATAAACCCGCGCGTCCGTGAAGCCGCCATGATCGGGGCAACGATGACTTCGATCGGAATCGGGATGATCGTGGTTTCAAGAAACGACGCGACAGAAATCCCCCCAAGTCCCTTGCGTCCCTCTGCAAGTTTGGCGAGGCGGGACTTGGCATATGCCAACCCGTTTTTTATCCGCATTCCTGTTTTTTGATTATCGCCCGACATATTCTGTTCCTTGTTGGCGGTCCTGCCCCAAAATAAAAGCAGCCCGCCCGAAGCCGGGCGGGCTGCTAACCTCGGACGTCATCCGCCGAGTTCAGGTTGTGACGTCTTATTCGGCGGTCTGAGTATCCGAGATGGCCTTCTGCGCATCTTCAAGCGCATTTACAGTGTTGGCCTTTACATCTTCCCAGGTTTCCGCAGATGCATCCTTGGCATTTTCCAGGGCATCGCTCAGCTCATCGCTTGCGCTGTCCCAGGCCTCAGCCATTTCTTCGACAGCATCTTCGCTATCATCCTTAACTTCGGCAGAAACCTCGTCGTACTGTTCGCCAAGCTGTTTGGATTTGGCGTCAACCCAGGCAAGGAAGTCTTCTTTCTGCTCGAACGTAAAGTCTTTGGCTTCTTCATACTGGGCTGCAATTTCATTGCCCAGTTCATTGACGTCGGACTTCACTGCATCGTCGGTCGCCATGGTGTCCGAGCTGTCAGACCCGGCATAAGCCGGCGCCATTACAGAAACAGACATAAGTACAGTACCGATCATCAGCATATTCTTGTTCAACATCACAACCTCCTTATTAAACAAACACAGCACAATTACTTGCACGCTGCTTACCATTCACAACGGATGGTGCGAAAGAATGTTCCAATTGTGTTGATTTTATTTTCTGGAACCTTCTGGCGGAATGCACGTTTCATCTGCAAGCGCCCACAAAACGAAACGGGGTACAGCGCAATAAAGAATGCGCAATCCGATTTCACGGGCACGCTGTAAACAAAAGGAGTTTTAGTTATGGCACATAGCAGTATGCAGACCGTTGCGAAGGAAGTTCCCGTCGAGACCGGCGTGGACCGCAAGGATCGTCGCGAACTGGCGAAAATGCTGACCAAGATCGTTGGCTCGTCGCATGTACTGTATGCCAAAGTTCGTGGTGTTCACTGGAATGTGGTGGGTCCGGCTTTCTATTCGCTCCACAACATGACCGAGGAGCATTACGAGGACCTCAACACCGCCATTGACGACATGGCGGAACGCATCCGCGCCATCGGCTTTACGGCGCCAACGGGTCTCAGCGAGATGATGGAAAACTCGTCCATCAAGGATCAGACCAAACTTCTTTCGACCGAAGACATGGTCAAGGAACTGGTCGAGGATCACGAAAAAATGGCCCGCCTGCTCCGTGACGGGGTGGCTGCCGCCGAGGAAGTTGATGATGTGAAAACCGCCGACATGCTGACCGAGCGGATCGGTGTTCACGAAGAAGCAGCATGGATGCTGCGTGCAACGATCTCGTAATCATGCCAATATGATATGATGAACCGGCGCCTTCGGGTGCCGGTTCTTTTTTGTGCCCCCAAACCAACGGTACAGCATGATGAAAAGCTCTGATCTGACTGGCAAGGTCCACTTGCTGCTGACGAAGTCGAAACTCCCCGACGAGTGGCGTGATAACGGCGCACAGCCGCTGCGCAATGTGTTCGAAGATGCCGGTTACAAGACCGAGCTGACGCTGTGCGATAACCCGGACGTCATCAAGGAACAGATCAGCACCACCTGCGCACCGGGTGATATCGTCGCGGTTGGCGGTGGTGATGGCACCATTAATGCGGTCCTTGATACCGTGATTTCGCAAAAGGTCGTTCTCATTCCGGTGCCGCTTGGCACGGCAAACGATTTTGCCCGCACCCTGACATTGCCTGACGATCTGATTGATGCGGCGCGCGCGTCCATCCACGGCCAGATCAGAATGCTTGATATCGGCAGCGTGAATGACAAAAGCTTTGTCAATGCGGCCAGCATTGGCGTACCCGCCGATGCCCGCAAACGCATCAATCCCGACCTTAAGCAGACATTGGGGGCCATCAGCTATGCGGTTGCCAACTGGCAAAGCTGGCATGAAATGGATCCGCTTGATCTGACCATCACGTGCGGCGAAGACGACCCACAAGCCATGAAGCTGCGCCAGGTCACCATCACCAATGGCCGATATTTCGGCGGCGGATTGCGCCCGAGCGAAACCAAAAGCCCGGAAGACGGTCTTTTGCACATGTTTGCCATTCGCGACAGTGTCGACACGCTAAGCGGCCTTGATATCGCAGCCGAACTGTTGTTTGGCTCGGTCGATGACAGCAGCTATGCGACGTCAATTCAGTGCGACACGATCAAGGTCGACGGCGAAGACGGTGCGCCCATTCTGGCCGACGGCGAAATCATCGGCAAACTTCCGGCCAAATTTGCCATCCGGGCGGCGGTTCTGCCGGTCTTTGCCCCGAACAGTTTCGTCGACGAGGTTATCAATGACGGGGAGGCAAAGACCAAAACCTTGCCCCAGCAGAACGAGATTAATGACGTCATGCGCGACACCATTGATTTCGCCGTACGTCTGGAGGCGATTTACCCTGTCGCACAGAACAGCGCGCTCAAATCGCTTTGCCATGACGCGGCAGGCCATTTGCGCAGCCATGCCCGCCAGCTTGAACTGGGCGTGCGTCCCTTCGGGATCAATGCCGCCTCCCCCGACCCGGATCTTCAGAACCTTGAAGAACTCCGCGACAAGGTTATGGGCTGGTTGCTGGGCAATGCCGATACCCGCCTTGCCAATGGCCTGAAAGCACGGGCGGACACCCTGACAACAGAAATACACGCGATCTCATTGGACAACCAACCGGCTGAGGTCTCAAAGGCCCTCGACGGGCTGGCAACGGAAATAGTCGATTTTTCCAAAACGCTGGATCGTATCGCCAAGGATCTCTGAGATACAAAAGGACCGCCAAACGGCGGTCTTTTTTTTGGGCTTTCTTTTGTAACTCTTGGTTAGTCTTCCAGACCGGCAAGACTTCTGGCAAAGGATTTGGCCTCGAACGGTCTCAGATCTTCGGCAGACTCACCCACACCAATCGCATGCACCGGCTTGCCGAACTTCTCGGCCAGTGCGACAACGACGCCGCCCTTTGCTGTGCCATCAAGCTTGGTGACGATAAGACCCGATACATTGGTTGCCTGACCAAAGGTCTCGACCTGTGAGTGCGCGTTCTGACCGGTGGTGGCATCCAGCACCAGAAGCGTGTCATGCGGTGCCGTTTCATCGCGCTTTTTAATCACGCGGACGATCTTTTTAAGCTCGTCCATCAGGTGTGCCTTGTTTTGCAGGCGACCGGCCGTATCAATCAGCAACAGGTCATAACCTTCACGCTGAGCCTGCTCGATCGCATCAAAGGCAAGACCTGCGGCATCGGCCCCCGTGTCGCGTGCAATCACCGGGCAATCGGTGCGTTCGCCCCAGACTTTAAGCTGCTCGACCGCAGCCGCACGGAACGTATCGCCGGCTGCCATCATGACCTTGAGGCCCTGATCCTTATAGGTCTTGGCAAGCTTGCCGATAGTCGTGGTTTTGCCCGATCCGTTCACACCAACCACCAGCACCACATGCGGTTTCTTGCTGGCATCAATCACCAGCGGCTGCGCGACCGGTTCAAGGATCTTGGCAACTTCTTCGGCGATGAATTCCTGGATTTCGGCGGAATCGACTTCCTTGTCAAACCGGGTCTTGGACAGTTCCGCGCTCAGTTTCGCGGCTGTCGTCACGCCAAGGTCGGATGTGATCAGAAGGTCTTCGAATTCTTCAAGCGCTTCATCATCAAGACGGCGCTTGGTGAAGATATCGGAAATGCCGGTGGTCAGTTTTGAGGAGGACCGTTTCAGCCCGTCTTTCAGGCGGCTAAACCAGCTTTTTTTCCCCTCTTCACTCATCCCGCAAGCTCCGCTATCAGTTTTCCATCTTCAAGGCCGGTGACTTTGGCCTTTGCTATCGTGCCCGCTTCTATCACGCGATCCAGCAGAACGGGAGCAAAATGCTCCGTATGGCCGGTATTTTCCTTTTCAACCAACACATTCTCGGTCATGCCGATGCGCGATTGCAGGAACTTGTTCAGCTGTATCTCGCCCGCTTCGCGAAGGGCACTTGCCCGTTCCTTGCGCAGGTCCTTGGGCACTTGCGGCATCTTGGCCGCTGGTGTTCCCGGGCGCGAGGAATACGGGAAGACATGCAGATAAATCAGGCCGCATTCATCAACCAGACGCAGGGTATTTTCCGCCATTTCATCGGTTTCGGTCGGGAAACCGGCAATGATATCAGCACCGAACGTCACATCCGGGCGCAGATCGCGGACCTTTTTACAGAAATCGACAACGTCCTGACGCAGATGGCGGCGCTTCATGCGCTTAAGCACCATGTCGTCCCCGGCCTGCAGGCTGATATGCATATGCGGCATCAGGCGTGGCTCGGTTTCGATCAGACGAAACAGGTCTTCGTCCACCTCGACCGGGTCAATCGATGAAATGCGCAGGCGCGGCAGTTCCGGCACCTGCGCCAGCAACCGGCGCGACATTTGCCCCAGTGTCGGCTTGCCGGGCAAATCATGGCCATAGGATGTGATATCGACCCCGGTCAGAACCACTTCGCCATAACCATTCGCCACCAGTTCACGGACCTGGCTGACGATTTCCCCCATCGGCACACTGCGTGAATTACCGCGGCCATAGGGAATGATGCAGAACGTGCAGCGATGGTCACAGCCATTCTGGACCTGCACAAAGGCGCGCGCACGGCCCTCAAAGCCCGATACAAGGTGGCTTGCAGTTTCTTCGACCGACATGATGTCGTTGACCACGACCCGTTCATGTTCAGGCATCATGAAGGTTTCGGCCTTCATCTTGGCGTCGTTGCCAAAAATGCGATCAATCTCGCCCATATTGGCGAACTTGTCAGGATTGACCTGAACAGCACAGCCGGTAACGAAAATCTTGGCGTCCGGGTTTTCGCGGCGCAGACGGCGGATGCTTTGACGTGCCTGGCGTTCGGCCTCGGTCGTGACGGCACAGGTGTTGATGATGATGGCATCATCAAGTCCGGCATTTTTGGCATGGTCGCGCATCACCTCGGATTCATAGGTGTTAAGGCGACAACCAAATGTGACGACGCGCGGCTCTTTCATGCTCGGACTTCTGCGATCCAAAGTTCGGTTTTGGGAATTATTCCGCCAGCGCAATTCAAAAAGGATGCTGCAAGTGCGGAACGCCCGGCAAGGACATTGATCCTTGCCGGGCGCTGGTTACATACGCTTTTGAACGCTTCAATGCAAGTCCGCGGCCCTCATGGCACGCATGCATCGGGCGCGCAAATCATCGTCTGCCACTGATATCAAAGGTTGGAAAAGGCTGCTTACGCCGCGAAATTGCGATTACGGCCCTCTTTCTTCGCCCGGTAAAGCGCGCCGTCGGCACGGTCAATCAGTTTTGCGCCGCCTTCCTTGGCGACATATTCCGCAACACCAATCGATATGGTCATCTGACCAAACGATACGCCTGATTGCTTTGCCTTGATTTCACGTTCGGCAATGCGTTTACTCATATCATTTGCCAGTGACATGGCATCGACCAGCGGCGTCTGCGGCAGCAGAATGGCAAACTCGTCACCCCCATAGCGCGCGACAACATCGCGCCCCTTGATATTGGCCTTCAACATCGACGCAATCAGGACAAGGATTTCATCCCCGATGCGGTGACCAAACCGGTCATTGATCGCCTTGAACTGGTCAAGGTCGACAATCATCACACAGAATGGTTCGGGGTGCTTTGACGAGTCGTGCTCTGCAACAAGCAGGTTGAGCTGTTCTTCAAAATACATCCGGTTGGAAACGCGCGTCAGGCCGTCGGTATAGGATCGTTCACGGGTTTCTTCGAGTTCGCGTTGCAGCCTTTCGACCTTGCCAAGATACTGATCAAGGCGCTGATGCAGGCCTTCAACCGTGTGTTGCATCTCGTCGGTCTTTTCGATGATCTCGCTTAGAACCGGGCTGACATGCTGATGATCCTTGAGCGTATCAAGAGATCGCGTCAGCAGCGCACCATAATCCTGAAAACCGCTTCGCGCGGTTGTCAAACATTCATCGCTGCTTTCGACAAGCTCGGAAAAATCTTCCATCCCGCGCTGCAGGAAGTCTGCGGCCTGACGGTCGAAGATATAGCGGTAATACAACTGAAGAAGCGTATCCTCGGCCAAGGGTTCCCCGCTGGCCTGCACAGCGTCGATGACGCGCAGGATTTCGGGGTTTTCCTCGGCAAAATAGACAAACCAAACATGATACAGTTCGGGTGTCGGGCGCAGGCCACGCTCACGCAACGCCTTAAGGGTCGCATCCGCAAAATCCCAATGACGGGAAATCTGTTTTTCCGCTGTGGTCACAACGGGTGCTCCGGGCTTGTTTTCATTCGCAAAGACAATGCGTTATGCGTTTAGTGCATACCGATTTGCCTCAACATACTCCAAATTGCCCTTCGGAGCCAGATATAGGTCGAAATAAACTACCCTAAAGTGGTGGTTTAATATCGACCTTTAGTTACCTCTGATCATTGTGCCTGCACCGCGTTCGGTGAACAGTTCCAGCAAAACTGCATGTGGTGCGCGACCATCAACGATCACGGCGGCTTCGACCCCGTTTTCAACAGCATCCATGCAGGTTTCGGTTTTGGGAATCATTCCACCCTGAATGGTGCCATCCGCAATCATTGCATTGATGTGGGCGGTGTCGGCGTCCCGTACAAGGTTCTTGTTCTGATCAAGGATCCCTTTTACGTCGGTCAGCATGTAAAGACGGCTGGCACCAACGGCCTTTGCAATCGCACCGGCAGCCGTATCGGCGTTGATATTATAGGTCTGACCGTCTTCACCAACACCAATCGGTGAAATGACCGGAATAATGTCGGTATCGATAAAGCAATCTAGAACGTGCGGATCAACCTTCACCGGTTCGCCGACAAAGCCAAGATCAAGGACCTTCTCGATATTGCTTTCCGGATCGCGTTTGGTCCGCGTCAATTTACGCGCGGTAATCAGGTTGGCATCCTTGCCGCACAGACCAACACCAACGCCGCCTGCGGCATTGATGTTTGATACGATTTCCTTGTTGATCTTGCCGGCCAGAACCATTTCGACAACATCGATGGTCTGCTGATCGGTGACACGCAGGCCATCAACGAATTCCGACTGGATATTAAGCTGCTTGAGCATCTGACCGATCTGCGGTCCGCCGCCATGCACAACAATCGGGTTCATGCCGACCTGTTTGAGCAGCACCATGTCCTGGGCAAACAAACGCGCCAGTTCAGGATCACCCATCGCATGGCCGCCATATTTGACGACTATTTTCTGCCCGTTAAAGCGGCGCATAAAGGGAAGAGCCTCGGAAAGCACCTGGGCACGTGCCAGCATGCGATATGCGCTGGCTTCCGATTGGTCTTCTTCAGAACGGGTTTGGTCGTTCATGTCACTTCCCCATATTGTCGCTTTATGTGCCTGCCGGGATCAAAGCAGGGTGGATATTTCTGCCCGCAATTCGGCAAGGCCGGTATTCTTCTCGCTTGAAGTCGCAAAAATTTGCGGCAGGGCTGCCGGGTGTTTGATCAACCCGTCGACCACTTCCTTGATGCGTTTTTCAAGCTGTCCCTTTTTTAACTTGTCTGCCTTGGTCAGCACAACCTGATAAGGCACAGCAGCCTCATCAAGCAGCTTCATCATATCCAGATCAGCCTTCTTGAAGCCGTGTCTGGAATCAATCAAAACAAACACACGGCGCAGCGTTACACGCCCGCGCAGATACTGTTTGATCAAAGCATGCCACGTATCAACGATATCCTTGGGTGCCTGGGCAAAGCCATAGCCCGGCAAGTCCACGATATAGCACGCACCATCAAGATCGAAATAGTTCAACTGCTGGGTCCGGCCCGGCGTGTTTGACGTACGCGCAATGTCCTTACGGCCGGTGATCGCGTTGATCAGGCTGGACTTGCCGACGTTTGAACGCCCGGCAAAACAGATTTCTGTTTTGTCTTCCGGCGGCAGTTGTTCGAGCTGTGCGACGCCAAGAACGAAGTTAACCGGGCGGCTAAAAAGCTTCCGCCCGGCTTCGATCACTGAGTCTTCATGCGTCGGTATTGAAGTTGCCGACGGCAGGTTTTCTTGTGTCATCGTCTTTCCTTCCCCGATCTGTCGGGGATGCTCCCCGAAGGGAAGGTCAACCCGTGAAGGGTAGATGGGGATTAAATCCCCATCTTGTACATGATGTAGCGCTGCTGTGCGATGGACAGCAGGTTGTTCCACGCCCAGTAAATCACCAGACCTGCCGGGAAGCTTGCCAGCATGAAGGTAAAGATGAACGGCAGGAACATCATGATCTTCGCCTGGGTCGGATCAGCCGGCGCCGGGTTCAGTTTCTGCTGCAGATACATGGTAACACCCATGATCAACGGCCAGACACCAATCATCAGCATCTGCGGCGGATCCCATGGGATCAAACCGAACAGGTTAAACAGCGAGGTCGGATCGGGCGCCGACAAATCCTGAATCCAGCCAAAGAATGGCGCGTGGCGCATCTCAATGCTGACAAACAGAACCTTATACAGCGCAAAGAAGACCGGGATCTGCACAATGATCGGCAGACAGCCCGAAGCCGGGTTGATCTTCTCACGCTTGTAAAGCGCCATCATTTCCTGTTGCTGACGCTGACGGTCGTCCTTGAACTTCTCGCGCATCTCGGTGATTTGCGGCTGCAGCTTTTTCATCGCACTCATCGATTTGTACGACTTGTTGGCCAGCGGGAACATGATCGCCTTGATGATGACCGTGATGATCAGGATCGAAACGCCAAAGTTGCCAACCAGATGATAGAGATACTGCAGGAACAGGAAGAAAGGCTTGGTCAGGAAGTAGAACCAGCCAAAGTCAATCGCGAGATCGAAGTTGGTGATCCCGTAATCCTCGGCATAAGTATCAAGCAGGGTCACTTCCTTGGCACCGGCAAACAGGCGCGTCTCGGCAGCACCTTCACTACCAGCCGCAATCGTGCGCGGGGCACCAAGGTAGTCGGTCTGATACTTGTCAGCATTTTCCGCAACATGATGGCTAAAGCGCGTGGTCATTTCCTCGTCCGAGGAAGGTGCCAGTGCAACCAGCCAATATTTGTCGGTAATGCCAAGCCAGCCACCGGTGGTTTTCTGTTCGATCGCACCGTCATCCGCCAGATCGTCATAATCGATCTCGGTGAGCGTACCGTCGATCACGCCAAGCGGACCTTCATGCAGGATATAGAACCCGGCAGTCTGCGGCTTGTTCTTGCGCGAAATCAGGCCATAGGGATACAGAACGACATCGCCGCCGGTATTGTTGACCACCGACTGGTTGACGGTAAACAGATAGTTCTCGTCAATCGCGATTTCACGTTTGAAGGTCAGGCCTTCACCGTTGTCCCAGGTCAGGGTGACCGGGCTGTCTGGTGTCAGCAATTCTTTATCAGCGGTCCACTGGGTGTCGCTGCTTGGCAGCGCCATACCGCTTTTCGCACCGACCCAGCCGAACTCTGCGAAATAGGCATCGTTGCTGCCGGTCGGGTTCAGAACGTGGATCAGCGGGCTGTCAGGTTCTTCGGTCTCGCGGTAATCCTGAAGCTGAATGTCGTCGATCACACCACCGACAAGACGAATCGAACCTTCGACGCGCGGGGTATCAATCTTGATTCGTGGCGATTTGGCCAGCGCGTCTTCGCGCTTAACAGCCGGAACAGTGGGTTGACCACCCGGTACGGCCGGACCGGATACCTGCGGCGCGTTGGTTCCGTCCGCATTAAGCTGTTCGCGAACCTGCGCTTCACGAACCTGAGGACCAGGCTCGGGCGCAAAGAAGAATTGCCACCCGATAAGAATCACAACTGCCGATGCAATTGCTACCCACAGGTTACGTTGTTCGTTCATCGCCTCTTTCCGCTTTTTTCAGCCAGCAGGTGCCGACCGCATATTCTATTTACATGACGAAAGCGCCGGGGACCGGTTTTCACCATCCGACGACGCTTTGTTCTGTTCACAGCCACATCCGGGCACGGGATCATAACCATGACCACCCCATGGATGGCAACGCATTATCCGTTTAAATCCCATCCAGCCGCCTTTTAATGCACCATGACGGGCCAATGCTTCGAGCATAAAAGCCGAACAGGTCGGCTGATAACGGCACGACCACCCGATATATGGCGACAAAAACAGCTGATAGCCGCGAACTGCGACTTGAAGAAGACGGGCAAAAAAACCGGGAGCACGCATGAATGTCATTTTCCCGGGCCTCCTGCCTTCGTCGAACCGGCTGACTTGCTGTTGGCGCGTCCTTTTTTCGGACGACGCGCATCAGGCGCAGACGGCTTGGCATCAGGAACCCGACGCAGGGCAAAACGCATATCATCAATCAGCTTGTCAAACGGCCGATCAATGGTCTGCGCACGACCGATCACAACATAGTCCCAACCGGGCAATGCGTGTTCGCTCATCAATTGCTCTGCCACAGCACGCAAACGCCGCCGAACGCGATTGCGGACGACGGCCTTTCCCACCTTTTTGGTGACGGTAAACCCGACTCGTACGAGTCGGTCTTCACCGGCGTATTCTGTGTCCGGTTTGATCCCCGGCCGCGGTGCGCCCTGCAGGATCAATCCCTGTGTAACCCATTTCCGGCGGGTGCCCGCAACACGGAGAAACTCCGCCCGCTTTTTAAGGCGTTCCACCGAAACGGTCACGACATTAGGCCGACAGACGCTTGCGGCCCTTGGCGCGGCGTGCGGTCAGCACACGGCGGCCACCGACGGTCGCGCTGCGGGAACGGAAGCCGTGGCGGCGTTTCCGTACGAGTTTGCTTGGCTGGTAGGTGCGCTTCACTGCACTTACTCCGTTCTAAATAAGGTAATCCGATAAAATTCGAGGTCCGCTGTATAGGGCTTCACACCAGAGCTGTCAACTCGTGACAGGGCATTTACCCCCAGAAAACCGGCAATGCCGCCGGGATTTCGTCCCGACGGCATCCGAAATGCGAATTCGTCACCACTCGATACGTTCGACATTGGAGAATGTCAACTCGGAACCGTCAGAAAACACGATTGTTCCCGACGAATCGGTGCTGAGTTCAAGGGAGTGTCCCTTGCTTTTGGTAATCTCGCCCTCATCAAGGACAAGGGTCCAGTCGCTCGAGTCGATATTGCCACCACCGGCCCCGTGCAATTCAATGGTGTCGGTGGTCCATCCGTTGGCACCGCCATCCACATGATCATTGCCATCGCCCATGTTGAAGATGAACAGATCCGATCCACCCCCGCCATAAAGGCTGTCATCGCCAATGCCGCCGATCAGGGTGTCATCCCCCTCACCGCCCAGCAAGATGTCGTTGCCAGTCCCACCAAGCAGCATGTCACTGCCAGCACCACCAAGAAGGCGGTCATTGCCGTCACCACCATCAAGGCTGTCGTCACCACCGCCGCCATCAAGCGTATCGTTGCCAGCACCACCAGTGAACGTGTCTTCGCCCCAACCGGCGCTCAGGGTATCGTCCCCGGCACCACCGTCAAACACGTTGTCACCGCCATCAGCATTGAGGATATCGTTGCCATCGCCACCATAGAAGGTGTCATCCCCCCAGGCGCCGTGGATCGAGTCATCACCATCACCGCCCCAGACGGTGTTGTGACCACTCCCGGCATCAATGCTGTCGTTACCGTCACCAGCCGAAATGGTGTCCTTGTCGCTGCCGGTGGTAATACTGTCATCCCCACTGCCGGTATCGATGGTATTGCGGCCTTCGCCGGCGGTAATGGTGTTATTGCCATCACCGGCATCAATCACATCGTCGCCCGATCCGGTCATGATGGTGTCATCACCGATCCCGGATGCGATGGTGTTTTTGCCTTCGCCGACATTTATATAGTTGTCGCCATCCCCGGCACTGATGGTGTCGTTGCCACTGCCGGCCAGGATGCTGTCATCCCCCGATCCGGTCGTGATGTCGTTCCGACCTTCGCCCGCACTGACATAGTTATCGCCATCACCGCCCAGAATGGTGTCATCACCACTTCCGGCATAGAGACTGTCATTACCCGCACCGGTTTCGATATAGTTTTGGCCTTCGCTGGCATAAACAATGTTGTCACCGGCACTGGACCTGATCGTGTCACGGTCGCTGCCGCCGGTAATATAGTCATTCCCGGTGCCGCCATCGATAGTGTTGCGGCCTTCGCCACCGTGCAGGGTATCGTTGCCTCCGCCACCATAGATCGTGTCGTTACCACCATCACCGGTAACACTGTCATCGCCATCCCCGGCATAGACCACGTCATCACCATTGCCGGCCCAGATCGTGTCGTTCCCGGCATTGGTGCTGATGGTGTCATCCCCATCATTGCCGCCGACCGTATCGTTACCGGATCCGGTTTCAATCACGCCATCATCGTTCGGGTCCCAGATGACTTCGTCACCGTCCTGAACGGGGTCAAAGGTCACTTCAAGAATGGCTGTGGTGGTTGCGGTATCGTCGCCATCGCGTGACTGAACCGAAACGGTCAGTTCAAACGTGCCTGCATAATCGCTGGCCGCCGAAATGGTCAGGCCCGACAGCTGTGCCGATGTCAGCGTCCAGGTGCCATCGCCATTGTTGGTACCGGCTGACAAGGTCGCGCCGTCTGGCACGCCACTGACGGTAACCGTCAAGGTCTCACTGGCATCTGTGACCGCCGCATCAATATCAAGTGCAACGGCGGTTCCTTCATCGCCGCTGGCATCCTCGACTTCAAGGGTCGGGGTATCCGCCACGCCAGCGACATTCACCGTGATCGTATCACTCACACTGCTGGTATCGCTGCCATCGGTCGAGGTCACCGTGACCTCAAGGTCGAACGCGCCGGAATAATCATCTGGCGGCGTGATTGTCAGCCCCTCAAGGTCGCCAGCACTCAGGGTCCAGGTGCCATCGGCATTGTTGGTACCGGCCGAAAGGCTCGCCCCGTCTGGCACGCCGGACACCGTAATCGTCATGGTTTCGGAGCTGTCACTCAGGCCTGCATCGATGGCAAGCGCGATGTCCGTGTCTTCGTTGCCAGAGATATCGGACACATCAAGGCTTGGCGTATCCGCCACACCGCCAACATCCACTGTAATGGTATCGCTAATCGTCGAGGTATCTGCGCCATCGGTCGAGGTCACAGTGACATCCAGATCAAACGCGCCGGAATAATTCTCTGCCGGTGTCAATGTCAGCCCTGCAAGGTCTGCCGCTGCCAAACTCCAGGTCCCATCACCGTTATCGGTACCCGCAGACAGGCGCGCACCTTCAGGCACACCCGAAATTGTCACCGACAGCACTTCCGACGCATCGGAAAGCCCGGCCTCGATATCAAGCGCAATATTACTGTCTTCCGAACCCGATGCATCCGACACATCCAATATCGGCGTATCGGCAACCCCGGCAACATCGACCGTGATCGTGTCACTCGCACTGGCAATATCCTCGCCGTCGGCGGAAGTCGCCGTAACACTCAAATCGAACGACCCGCTGAAATCCTCAGCCGGGGTCACCGTCAAACCGTCAAGTTGCTCAGGGTTCAACGTCCATGTGCCGTCGCCATTGTTGGTCCCGGCAGACAAGGCAGCACCCTCCGGAACGCCGGAGATCGTCACCGTCAGCGTTTCAGAACTGTCCGTCAGACCCGCATCAAGATTGAGCGCGATCGCCGAATCTTCGCTGCCAGATGTATTACTGACATCCAACGTCGGCGCATCGGCAACACCAGTCACATCAACAGTAATCGAACCGGTCGTGGTCGAAACGTCTTCGCCATCCGCAGAAGTTGCCGTCACGCCAAGGTCGAAGGACCCGCTGAAGTCCTCGGGTGGCGTGATCGTCAAACCTGCAAGCTGCTCAGAGCTCAACGACCAGCTGCCGTCACCGTTATCCGTACCAACCGACAACACAGCACCTTCCGGAACGCCGGAGATCGTCACCGTCAGCGTTTCAGAACTGTCCGCAAGACTTGCATCAAGATTGAGTGCGATCGCAGAATCTTCGTTACCAGATGCATTGCTGACGTCCAACGTCGGTGCATCCGCAACGCCGGTCACATCAACCGTGATCGAACCGGTCGTGGTCGCAACGTCTTCGCCATCCGCAGAGGTCGCCGTCACGCCAAGGTCAAACGACCCACTGAAGTCCTCTGGTGGCGCGATCGTCAAACCTGCAAGCTGCTCGGAGCTTAGCGTCCATGTGCCATCACCGTTGTCGGTACCAGCTGACAAGGTCCCGCCGTTTGGAACGCCCGAGATCGTAACCGTCAGCGTTTCAGAACTGTCCGTAAGACCTGCATCAAGATTGAGTGCTATCGCCGAATCTTCGTTGCCAGCAGCATTCCTGACCTCCAACGTCGGTGCATCTGCAACGCCGCTCACGTCAACTGTGATCGAACCAGTCGTGGTCGCGACGTCTTCGCCATCCGCAGAGGTCGCCGTCACGCCAAGGTCAAACGAACCACTAAAGTCCTCTGGGGGCGTAATGGTCAGACCTGAAAGCTGATCAGAACTCAGCGTCCAAGTACCGTCGCCATTATCGGTACCTGCCGACAAGGTTGCACCGCCCGGAACGCCTGAGATCGTTACCGTGAGCGTTTCTGAGCTATCGGTAAGCCCAGCATCGATGTCCAGCGCAATGGCGCTGTCTTCGTTGCCGGAAGCATCAGACAAACCCAGCGTCGGTGCATCTGCAACGCCCGCAACATCAACCGTGATGCTGCCAGTCGTCGTGGCAACATCCGATCCATCTGCCGAGGTCGCCGTTACGCCAAGGTCAAACGAACCGCTGAAGTCTTCTGGCGGCGTGATGGTCAGACCTGAAAGCTGATCAGAACTCAACGTCCATGTGCCGTCACCGTTGTCGGTACCAGCCGACAAGGTCCCGCCGTTCGGAACGCCACTAATTGTAACTGTGAGTGTCTCGGAGCTGTCAGTCAGGCCCGCATCAATTTCAAGCGCGATGGCGCTGTCTTCATTCCCGCTTGCGTTTGAGACATCCAGAGCCGGTGCATCCGCAACACCAGTCACGTCAACCGTAATAGAACCGGTCGTAGTCGCGACGTCTTCGCCATCGGTAGAGGTCGCCGTCACACCAAGATCAAACGAACCGCTGAAGTTCTCGGGCGGGGTGATCGCCAAACCATTAAGCTGCTCTGAGCTTAGCGTCCAGGTGCCGTCACCATTATCATTACCGGCCGACAAGGTCGCGCCGTCTGGAACGCCGGAGATCGTCACCGTCAGGGTTTCAGAACTGTCCGTAAGACCTGCATCAAGATTGAGCGCGATCGCCGAATCTTCGTTACCAGATGCATTGCTGACGTCCAACGTCGGCGCATCCGCAACGCCGCTCACATCAACCGTAATCGAACCGGTGGTGGTCGCGACGTCCTCGCCATCCGCAGAAGTTGCCGCCACCCCGAGATCAAACGACCCACTGAAGTTCTCAGGCGGCGTGATGGTCAAACCTGCAAGCTGCTCAGAATTCAACGTCCATGTGCCGTCACCATTATCGGTTCCAGCCGACAAGGCGGAACCTTCTGGGACACCACTGATGGTCACGGTCAGTGATTCACTTGAATCCATAAGGCCAGCATCGATATCGAGTGCGATCGCACTATCCTCAGAACCGCTTGCATTTGCGACATCAAGTGTTGGCGTATCGGCGACACCGGCAACGTCAACCATGACGGTGTCG
The DNA here is from genome assembly GCF_015871485.1 of Thalassospira sp. A40-3. Lineage (NCBI taxonomy): Bacteria > Pseudomonadati > Pseudomonadota > Alphaproteobacteria > Rhodospirillales > Thalassospiraceae > Thalassospira > Thalassospira sp. A40-3. Next base: position 668,454 of record NZ_CP065428.1, on the reverse strand, counting down.
GTAACCGATGCGATATCAATTCCGTCCTGCGTGCTGGCGGTAATTTCGAGATCAAAACTGCCACTGAAATCAGACGGTGGCGTAACACTGAGACCTTCGAGTTGATCACTGCTCAGAGTCCAGGTGCCATCACCATTGTCTGTGCCAGCCGACAGCGTCGCACCTTCTGGCACACCGCTAATCGTTATGGTCAGCGTCTCACTCGAATCCGCCAAACCAGCGTCAATGTTCAAGGCAATGGCGCTGTCTTCATTGCCGCTGGCGTCGGAAACATCCAAGGTCGGATCATCTGCAACACCAGTGACGTCAACCGTGATCGAACCGGTCGTGGTCGCAACGTCTTCGCCATCCGCAGAGGTCGCCGTCACGCCAAGGTCAAACGACCCACTGAAGTCCTCTGGTGGCGCGATCGTCAAACCTGCAAGCTGCTCGGAGCTTAGCGTCCATGTGCCATCACCGTTGTCGGTACCAGCTGACAAGGTCCCGCCGTTTGGAACGCCCGAGATCGTAACCGTCAGCGTTTCAGAACTGTCCGTAAGACCTGCATCAAGATTGAGTGCTATCGCCGAATCTTCGTTGCCAGCAGCATTCCTGACCTCCAACGTCGGTGCATCTGCAACGCCGCTCACGTCAACTGTGATCGAACCAGTCGTGGTCGCGACGTCTTCGCCATCCGCAGAGGTCGCCGTCACGCCAAGGTCAAACGAACCACTAAAGTCCTCTGGGGGCGTAATGGTCAGACCTGAAAGCTGATCAGAACTCAGCGTCCAAGTACCGTCGCCATTATCGGTACCTGCCGACAAGGTTGCACCGCCCGGAACGCCTGAGATCGTTACCGTGAGCGTTTCTGAGCTATCGGTAAGCCCAGCATCGATGTCCAGCGCAATGGCGCTGTCTTCGTTGCCGGAAGCATCAGACAAACCCAGCGTCGGTGCATCTGCAACGCCCGCAACATCAACCGTGATGCTGCCAGTCGTCGTGGCAACATCCGATCCATCTGCCGAGGTCGCCGTTACGCCAAGGTCAAACGAACCGCTGAAGTCTTCTGGCGGCGTGATGGTCAGACCTGAAAGCTGATCAGAACTCAACGTCCATGTGCCGTCACCGTTGTCGGTACCAGCCGACAAGGTCCCGCCGTTCGGAACGCCACTAATTGTAACTGTGAGTGTCTCGGAGCTGTCAGTCAGGCCCGCATCAATTTCAAGCGCGATGGCGCTGTCTTCATTCCCGCTTGCGTTTGAGACATCCAGAGCCGGTGCATCCGCAACACCAGTCACGTCAACCGTAATAGAACCGGTCGTAGTCGCGACGTCTTCGCCATCGGTAGAGGTCGCCGTCACACCAAGATCAAACGAACCGCTGAAGTTCTCGGGCGGGGTGATCGCCAAACCATTAAGCTGCTCTGAGCTTAGCGTCCAGGTGCCGTCACCATTATCATTACCGGCCGACAAGGTCGCGCCGTCTGGAACGCCGGAGATCGTCACCGTCAGGGTTTCAGAACTGTCCGTAAGACCTGCATCAAGATTGAGCGCGATCGCCGAATCTTCGTTACCAGATGCATTGCTGACGTCCAACGTCGGCGCATCCGCAACGCCGCTCACATCAACCGTAATCGAACCGGTGGTGGTCGCGACGTCCTCGCCATCCGCAGAAGTTGCCGCCACCCCGAGATCAAACGACCCACTGAAGTTCTCAGGCGGCGTGATGGTCAAACCTGCAAGCTGCTCAGAATTCAACGTCCATGTGCCGTCACCATTATCGGTTCCAGCCGACAAGGCGGAACCTTCTGGGACACCACTGATGGTCACGGTCAGTGATTCACTTGAATCCATAAGGCCAGCATCGATATCGAGTGCGATCGCACTATCCTCAGAACCGCTTGCATTTGCGACATCAAGTGTTGGCGTATCGGCGACACCGGCAACGTCAACCATGACGGTGTCGGTAACCGATGCGATATCAATTCCGTCCTGCGTGCTGGCGGTAATTTCGAGATCAAAACTGCCACTGAAATCAGACGGTGGCGTAACACTGAGACCTTCGAGTTGATCACTGCTCAGAGTCCAGGTGCCATCACCATTGTCTGTGCCAGCCGACAGCGTCGCACCTTCTGGCACACCGCTAATCGTTATGGTCAGCGTCTCACTCGAATCCGCCAAACCAGCGTCAATGTTCAAGGCAATGGCGCTGTCTTCATTGCCGCTGGCGTCGGAAACATCCAAGGTCGGATCATCTGCAACACCAGTGACGTCAACCGTGATCGAACCGGTCGTGGTCGCAACGTCTTCGCCATCCGCAGAGGTCGCCGTCACGCCAAGGTCAAACGACCCACTGAAGTCCTCTGGTGGCGCGATCGTCAAACCTGCAAGCTGCTCGGAGCTTAGCGTCCATGTGCCATCACCGTTGTCGGTACCAGCTGACAAGGTCCCGCCGTTTGGAACGCCCGAGATCGTAACCGTCAGCGTTTCAGAACTGTCCGTAAGACCTGCATCAAGATTGAGTGCTATCGCCGAATCTTCGTTGCCAGCAGCATTCCTGACCTCCAACGTCGGTGCATCTGCAACGCCGCTCACGTCAACTGTGATCGAACCAGTCGTGGTCGCGACGTCTTCGCCATCCGCAGAGGTCGCCGTCACGCCAAGGTCAAACGAACCACTAAAGTCCTCTGGGGGCGTAATGGTCAGACCTGAAAGCTGATCAGAACTCAGCGTCCAAGTACCGTCGCCATTATCGGTACCTGCCGACAAGGTTGCACCGCCCGGAACGCCTGAGATCGTTACCGTGAGCGTTTCTGAGCTATCGGTAAGCCCAGCATCGATGTCCAGCGCAATGGCGCTGTCTTCGTTGCCGGAAGCATCAGACAAACCCAGCGTCGGTGCATCTGCAACGCCCGCAACATCAACCGTGATGCTGCCAGTCGTCGTGGCAACATCCGATCCATCTGCCGAGGTCGCCGTTACGCCAAGGTCAAACGAACCGCTGAAGTCTTCTGGCGGCGTGATGGTCAGACCTGAAAGCTGATCAGAACTCAACGTCCATGTGCCGTCACCGTTGTCGGTACCAGCCGACAAGGTCCCGCCGTTCGGAACGCCACTGATTGTGACTGTGAGTGTCTCGGAGCTGTCAGTCAGGCCTGCATCAATGTCGAGCGCAATCGCGCTATCTTCGTTACCCGAAGCATCCGACACATCCAGCGTTGGCGCATCAGCAACGCCATCAACATCAACCGTGATCGAACCGGTTGAGGTGGCAACATCAGATCCATCGGCGGAGGTTGCCGTCACACCAAGATCAAATGAACCGCTAAAGTCCTCAGCCGGCGTGATCGTCAAACCTTCAAGCTGATCAGAGCTCAGTGTCCAGGTGCCGTCACCATTATCTGTACCGGCAGACAGAGTCGCGCCCTCAGGCACACCACTTATCGTGACTGTGAGGGTTTCCGAACTGTCGGTAAGCCCTGCATCAATATCGAGCGCAATGGCACTGTCTTCGTTACCTGAAGCATCACTGAAGTCGAGCGTCGGGGCATCGGCAACACCAGTCACATCTACAGTTATGCTGTCAGTTGCGGTTGCAACATCTGAGCCATCAGCAGACGTCGCCGTCACGCCCAGATCAAACGACCCGCTGAAGTCTTCAGCAGGCGTGATCGTCAAACCTTCAAGCTGATCGGAACTCAGCGTCCACGTACCGTCACCATTGTCCGTGCCCGCAGACAAACTTGCGCCATCCGGGACTCCGGAAATGGTCACGGTCAGCGTTTCCGAGCTGTCAGTGAGGCCCGCATCTACGCTGAGTACAATCGCGCCATCTTCGTTACCAGATGCATCCGACACATCCAGTGTAGGCGCATCTGCGACACCGGTAACCTCGACGGTAATTGTGCTATTGCCACCACTGGAACCACGCGTCAGACGGATCGGATCGGCGGTAGAGGCGACAGAATCTCCGTCTCTTGATTGCGCAACCACCTTAAGATCAAACGAACCGCTGTAGTTTTCCGGTGGTGTGATCGTCAATCCGGACAGGTCATCGGCATCAAGTGTCCAGGTACCATCACCATTGTCTGTGCCAGCCGACAATTCCGCACCATCGGGCACACCACTGACGATGACACTCAGCACCTCACTGGGATCCGTCAGCGCGGCATCAATATCAAGGGCAATAGCAGTATCTTCAAGCCCTTGCGCGTCAGAAACGTCAAGCGTCGGTCGGTCTGCAACTCCTTCGACATCAACAGTAATGGTCTCACTGCTGCTGGCGATATCAGATCCGTCGGCAGATTGCGCCGTTACCTCAAGATCAAACGAGCCGCTATAGTTTTGCGGTGCCCGAACTCTCAGGCCATCAAGTTGATCCGGGTTTAGCGTCCAGGAGCCATCACCGTTATTCGTACCAGCGGTCAGGGTTGCTCCGTCTGGAACGCCAGAGATTGTCACAGACAGAATTTCACTCGAGTCCGTAAGGCCTGCATCGATATCAAGCGCAATGGGCCGATCTTCGTAACCCGATGCATCCGATACATCCAATGTCGGCGCATCCGCTACGCCCGCTACATCAACGGTGATGCTGCCGGTCGTTGTTGCAACATCCGAACCGTCAGCCGACGTTGCCGTCACGCCAAGGTCAAACGAACCGCTGAAGTCTTCTGGTGGCGTGATGGTCAGACCTGAAAGCTGATCAGAGCTCAACGACCATGTGCCGTCACCGTTGTCGGTACCTGCCGACAAGGTTGCACCGCCTGGAACGCCAGAGATCGTGACCGTGAGCGTTTCAGAACTGTCAGTCAGGCCTGCATCAATTTCGAGCGCGATGGCGCTGTCTTCGTTGCCGCTTGCGTTTGAGAGATCTAGATTCGGTGCATCTGCAACACCAGCGACATCAACGGAGATCGAACTCGTCGTCGTCGCAACATCTTCGCCGTCAGCCGACGTTGCCGTCACGCCAAGGTCAAACGAGCCGCTGAAATCATCGGGCGGTGTGATTGTGAGGCCTGCCAGCTGATCAGAATTCACCGACCAAGTGTCGTCACCATTATCAGTGCCGGCCGACAAGAAAGCGCCTTCCGGAACACCGGAGATCGTAATCGTCAGGGTTTCACTGGAATCCGTCAGGCCAGCATCAATATCGAGTGCGATCACACTATCTTCAGAACCGCTTGCATTTGCGACATCAAGTGTCGGCGCATCGGCGACACCCGTTACATCAACTGTGATGCTGTCGGTGGTGGTCGCAACATCCGAACCGTCAGCCGAGGTTGCAGTAACCCCAAGATCAAACGACCCACTAAAGTTCTCAGGCGGCGTGATCGTCAGACCTTCAAGCTGGCCCGGCTCCAGCGACCATGTGCCATCGCCATTGTTCGTACCAGCTGACAGGGTTGCGCCATCGGGAACACCACTAATGGTTATGGCCAGAGCTTCAGAGCTATCCGTCAAACCCGCATCAAAATCGAGTGCGATAGCCGAATCTTCGTTGCCCGCAGCATTGCTGACATCCAGCGTCGGTGCATCGGCAACACCAGTCACGTCAACCGTAATAGAACCGGTCGCGGTCGCAACGTCTTCGCCATCCGCAGAAGTTGCCGTCACCCCAAGATCAAACGACCCACTAAAGTTCTCAGGTGGGGTAATGGTCAAACCTGCAAGCTGCTCAGATCCTAACGTCCAGGTGCCGTCACCGTTGTTCGCACCAGCCGACAGTGTGGCGCCATCCGGAACACCAGAGATTGTGACCGTCAGGGTTTCGGAACTGTCCGTCAAACCTGCGTCGATATTCAGTGCAATGGCATTGTCTTCGTTACCAGATGCATCCGACACATCCAGTATCGGTGCATCGGCGACACCCGTCACATCAACTGTGATGCTGTCGGTGGTGGTTGCAACATCCGAACCGTCAGCCGAGGTTGCAGTAACCCCAAGTTCGAACGAACCACTGAAATCATCGGGCGGCGTGATTGTAAGCGCTTCAAGTTGCGCAGAGCTCAACGACCAAGTGCCGTCACCATTATCATTACCTGCCGACAAGGTTGCACCGTCCGGAACGCCGGAGATGGTAACTGTCATGGTCTCGTTGGCATCCGTCAGCCCGGCGTCGATGTTCAGCGCAATGGCACTGTCCTCAATGCCGCTTGCATCGGAGAGATCGAGCGTCGGTGCATCAGCGACCCCAGCGACGTCAACGGTGATTGAGCTGGTCGTTGTTGCAACATCCGATCCATCTGCCGAAGTCGCCGTTACACCAAGATCGAACGAGCCGCTGAAATCTTCGGGCGGTGTGATTGTGAGACCTGCCAGCTGATCCGAATTCAACGTCCAAGTCCCGTCACCATTATCAGTGCCGGCCGACAAGGCAGCACCTTCCGGAACACCGGAGATCGTAATTGTCAGGGTTTCACTGGAATCCGTAAGGCCAGCATCGATATCAAGCGCAATCGCAGAATCTTCGTTGCCAGCAGCATTGCTGACGTCCAGCGTCGGCGCATCGGCAACACCAGCGACATCAACTGTAATGCTGCCAGTGGTCGTGGCTAAACCGGAGCCATCAGCGGACGTCGCTGTCACCCCCAGATCAAACGAACCGCTGAAGTCTTCTGGTGGCGAGATGGTCAGACCTGAAAGCTGCTCAGAGCTCAGCGTCCACGTGCCGTCGCCATTATCGGTACCAGACGACAAGGTTGCACCATCCGGGACGCCAGATATCGTGACCGTCAGGGTTTCGGAATTGTCGGTCAGGCCCGCATCAATATTAAGCGCAATCGCACCATCTTCGTTGCCTGCAGCATCGCTGATATCCAGCGTCGGTGTATCGGCTACGCCTTCGACGTCAACAGTGAGGTTTTGCATCACGACGGCGGTATCATCACCATCGGTGGTCGACACCAGAACCGAAAGATCGATTTCGCCGCTGAAGTTTTCCGCAGGCGTCAGCGTCAGGCCCTCGAGCTGATCCGCACTCAGCGTCCAGGTGCCATCCCCATTATCCGTCCCGGCAGAGAGCGTCGCACCATCCGGAACACCTTCAATGGTGATCGCGAGGTTTTCACTGCCATCCAAAAGTTCGGTATCGATATCAAGCGCGATCGCGCTGTCTTCCGCGCCACTGGCATCGGAAACATCAAGCGTTGCACCGTCTGCAACACCGGTGACCTCAACGGTAAAGCTGGCGTTTGTTGTCGCAACACTGCCATTGGCTTCGCGACTGGTTGCCGATATGTCGAGATCAATCGATCCGCTGAAATTATCGGGCGGCGTCAGGGTCAAACCGCTCAGCTGTCCCGGCGTGAGGGTCCAGGTACCATCGCCATTATCGGTACCAGCCGAAAGAACAGCCCCGTCAGGCAACCCGGAAATCGTGATGGTGAGCGTTTCACTGCCGCCATCAAGATCATTAGGCGATGCCGACAGATCAAGGGCAATGGCACTGTCTTCGGCACCGGTAACATCATCCGCACTCAGAGACGGCGCATCCGCGACCTTGGGGTCTTCAACCTCGAGCTCGTCCTCGGTATCAAGTTCATCCTCAAGAAGAAGCTCGTCGTCTTCTTCAAGCTCGTCGTCGGCAACCACGGCTTCTGGCGCTGCTGCCTGTTCAACGGGGGGAATGAAATCGGGTCGAAGACCTTCGTCCGTACCCGGGCCAGGTTCATCGCGCTCACCGCGCAGCGCGTTGGTATCATTGGTCGCAAGCGGAATTTCCGGTAAATCAACCGTGCTCGGTTCCGATTGCAGGGACAGGTCATCGGCCCCGTCCGATCCAGGGTTGCTTTGGAATGTGTCTGCCCCGGTATCGAGATTGTTTTCGATCTCGGCCGCTTCGTTCAGGGAAATGGTCTGTTGTTCGGTGGCCTCTCTGGCCTGCGCACGTTCCTGGCGCTGGGCAGCGGCATTCTGGCGCTGGAAAGCCTGTTGTTCTTCGCCTTCCGGATTTCGTATCTGGGTACCGTAATGAACCGATCCCAGTTCCTGTTCCTGCGGACGCGCGGAACTGTCCTGGTCGTGATGCAATTCGACCAGTTCATCACTTTCGCCATCCTGACCAAGCGAACGCTCCAGATCCTCTGTCGAGGCCTGCTGGTCAAGATCACTCCGACCATCGTCAGAGCGGGAATTTTCAGTATCGCGCGCGTCGTCCGCCATCTAACCCATTCTCCGTAAAGTGCAGGACGGGATAGCCCCAACCTACACTTCTATACATTAGTATAGAAACACTGGCGTTAACCAGTGAAATGTACGGCCAGGCAGTAGAAATGAGATCATTTCCAGCGGGACCAAAATTGCTCAGCGTTCGCTAAACGCTTGATCAAGCGAAACATAGACCGGCTTCAACAGATATTGAAGAAGGGTACGCTCCCCGGTCTGGATATCGGCCTGAACCGTCATCCCGGGTATGATCTTCTGAGCTGAAGCACCTTCGCCAACTGCATCGGCTTCCAGCGCAACTTTACCCTTATAATACGGACGTCCATCCTCATCAACAAAAGTAGAGGCCGATATCGATACCAATTCACCGTTGATCCCGCCATAGCGGATGAAGTCAAACGCACTGACCTTGACCGTCACCGGCTGCCCAAGGTGAACATGGCCGATATCCTCGGTCGAAATGCGGGTTTCGGCGATCAAAACATCATCGACCGGCACCAGCTCCATCACCACCTGCGCAGGCGCAATCACCCCGCCAATCGTGGTGAATTGCAGGCCTTTGATATAGCCCCGCGTGGGCGCAATGATTTCAAGGCGGTCGACGCGGTCCCGCAATTTGCGCAGCGCTTCGCGGGCCTGGGCGATTTCGCCTCCCAGTCGGCCAAGTTCGGTAATGGCCTCTTCGCGTTGCGTTTTTTCAAGCTCGTTCAGGCGCAAGTTGGCCTCGGCGATGGTTTCGCGCGCCCGCGCCTTTTCGGCAATCACGCCCGAAAGGTTGCCTTGGGCCTCGTTCAGTTCGCGCTGGATATTGAGGAACAGCACCTTGGAATTAAGCCCCTGCTCATAGAGCGAACGGCGCATGGTGACTTCCTGGCTCAGCAGATCAACCGATTTGCGAAGGGTTGCTTCCTGCTCGCTCAGTTGGGCCAGTTCGGCATTGCGTTCCTTGATCTGGACCTCAAGGATTTCGCTTTGGTTGGCATCAAGCTCGGTCTGGATGCGATAAATCTCATCCTGATTCTGCGCGAGTTCCGGGTATTGCACCATCAGGGTGGTGAAATCCGGTTCGCGGCCCTCGGCCAAGGCGCGGTAACGTTCTGCTTCAAGCTGCAAGTTGCCAAGACGTGTTTCGGTCTGGGAAAGTTCCGCCTGCGCCCCGTCGGCCTTGAGACGGATCAGAACCTGTCCTTGTTCCACAAGGTCACCGTCGCGCACCATGATCTGTTCAATGATGCCGCCTTCAAGATGCTGGATCTTGTTGACCGCACTTGTTGGCATGACCTGCCCGAATGTGATCGCGGTTTCCTTGATTTCGGTGGTCGCAGACCATGCGATCAAGGCAAGGAAGCCAACCGAAAGCATCACCATCGCAGAACGCACAAAGACGGAAATCCCGCCTTCTTCAAGCAGGACCGCATGCGACAAATACCGCGCCATGCGCCGGGATCGCCGGAACCGCTGGATCGCAGTATCCTGAACTGCTGCTTCACTCATAGGTAGCCTCCGTCTATCACTTGCTGCTTGATCCGTTCGGGCGGCCCGTCGCCGCGCAACTGTCCGCCTTCAAGCACAAGAATGCGGTCCGCCAAATCCAGATGACTTGGTCGATGGGTAATCAGGAAAATGGTCGAACCGCCACGCAGACGATTGATCGTGCTTTGGAAGGCACGGTCGGCCCGCTGGTCGAGACCATTGGTCGGTTCATCAAACAAAATGATCGGCGCTTCGCGCACAAACGCACGCGCCAGCGCAAGTCGTTGCAGGAAACTGGCCGAGAAGCGCGACGAATGCTGATCACCAACACGGGTCTTGAACCCGTTGGGAAGGGCTTCGACGTCATCAAGGATCCCTGCTGACATACAGGCCATGCGCAGATCGTCATCGGTTGCGACCGGATTGGCCAGACGCAGGTTTTGCGCAATCGACCCCCGGAAAAACTCGATATCCTGCGGCACATAGGAAATGGCCTGACGCAAGGTTTGCGGGTCCATCTGGCGGATATCCGCACCATCAATCAACACAGCCCCCGCCTGCGGCTGATACATCCCGGCAATCAGTTTGATCAGCGATGATTTCCCTGCCCCGTTCGCACCGACCACGGCAACCACCTGGCCCGGCTTGATATCGAAATTAACCCCGACCAGGGCCGGATCGGAATCCGCACTGTAACGGAAACTGACACGTGAAAATGTCACCGCCCCGTCAAAGCGATGCTGCTCGACCGAACGCGGGACAAGGTCCCCTTCGGGCGCAATGGTCATCAGGCGGTTGATCTGACGCACACTGCCGCGCAACTGCGCCAGTCGCGGCATGCCGAGAAACGCCTGATTGATCGGGCCAAGAACCCGCCAGGCCAGCATCATCGATGCCACCAGCGCACCGACACTCATTTGGGCTTCCATCACCCGCTGCGCGCCAAAGGCCAGTACAAGCGCCCCGGACGTGATCATCAGAACCTGGGCCAATGTATTGATGACGTTATTGACCATCGCAACCCGATAGCCGGAATAGGCCGTATCAGCGGAAATATCGCGAAAGCGTGCCAACCAGCGTTGCTCGGATGCGGTGTATTTCAGTGCCGACATCTTGCCGACGGTCTCGACCAGGAATTCCTGACGGTTTGCGCCATGACGACCAAGTTCGGAAACACGGCGCGCGACAATCGGAAAGGCAACGATGCCGATCAGTGCGAACACACCGATCAATGCAATCGGAATCAATGCCAGCCAGCCGCCAAGATAGAACATGACAATCAGGAACAGCGGCACAAACGGCATTTCCATGATCACCAGGGCCATCGGTCCGGTAAAGAATTCACGCACGCTTTCAAAATCGCGAATACGCGAGATCTGCACACCCACCGGCGCACGTTCGGTAAAGGCCGGCGGCAAGGACAACAACCGTTCGAAAATGGCACCACTGACAAGCGTATCGAGGCGTGCACCAAAGTGGCTGATGATCTGACTGCGAAGTGTGCGCAAAACCCAGCTCAGGATGAGGACGATACCAATCCCGATGGAAAACTGGATCAACATCGGGATCGACCGCGTGCCGATGACCCGGTCATAGATGCCCATGACGAAAATCGGGGTTGCCAGCGCCAGGATGTTCAAAACAAACGTCATCGCCAGCAACTGATGAAGCAGCCCCGAAAACCGGTCGGCAATCCCCCCAAACCAGCCGCGCTTGTCATCTTCCAGATAACGTTCACGGCGATCCGCCGCCGAAAACTGATAAATCTTGCCCGGAAGGGCCGACAGCCTGATGACCATTTCCCGATCCGTGCCACCGTCAAAGACGCGCACACCATTTTCTTCAGGCCGGATCACGACAAGGGCCGTTCCCTCGTCCGGGACAAACAGGCACGGCATCAGGCGTTCGTCGATCAGGTCAAGCGTCGCGTCGATTTCGCGCGACTGATAGTTCAGATGCGCCATGACATTGCGGAAATCAGTCAGATCAAGCGCCTGATCCATATGTGGCAGCGCCTCTGCGACCTGACGGGGCAATCCGCGCCAGCCCAGCGCCTGAAGCAGCGGCCAGACACATGCGTCGAAATCGGACAGCGCATCGGTGCTTTCCAGCCCCATCCGATAGTTCATCGCATAGTCCATGTTTTCGAGCTTTTTCATCATGCCTTCGACCCCGCTGCGGCCCGGGCGCCGGTGTTTTTGGCCGGATCGGCAGTTTTATTGGTGCGACGCAAAACAGGCACAAGATGCTTGTCGATCAGACGGTATTGCTTGTTGGCCATGGCAATCAGGGATGGGCGATGTGACACCATCACCAGCGTGCAATGCTTTTTAAGTTCCACCATCAGGCTGGTCATGATGTTGTCACCCGCCATATCAAGCGAACTGTTGGCTTCGTCAAACAGGACAATGCGGGGGTAATCAATCAGGGCACGGGCAACCGCGATGCGCTGTTTTACACCACGCGGCAGGGTTTCGGACGCCTGACCACCAACTTCGGTGTCATAGCCTTCGGGCATGCGCATGACGATGTCATCAAGTCCCAGACGCCGCGCAATCTCGATCACGCGGTCGACACCGATTTCCTTGCGAAACCCGGTGATGTTTTCAAGGATCGTGCCTTTGAACATCACGCCATGCTGCGGCAGATAGGCGATCTGACGACGGGTGGATTCGGCGGTGTAATCGGCCGGGTCCTTGCCATCCAAAAGCACTTCCCCCCGATCCGGGCGCAAGGCCCCCATCAGAAGCCACAAAAGTGTGGTTTTGCCAGTACCGTTGTCGCCGGTAATGGCGATGGAATCGCCCGGCTCCACCAACAGATCAAGGTTTTCGAAGATCTTTTTGCCATCCGCATGGGAAAACGCGACATTGCGCAATTCGATCTTGCCATCAAGCAACGGCATTTCCGCCGCCCCAAGCTGGTCTTCTTCTTCGATTTCAAAAAGCTCGTTGACCCGCTGGCGCGCAACGCGAATGTTCTGGAACTGCGTCCACAGGGTCATGGCCCGCTGAAGCGGATGGATCGAACGGCCCGACAACATCGTGCAGGCTGCAAGCCCACCCACTGTCAACGTCCCGTTAATTACAAAAACACTGCCGACGGCTGCCACCAGTACCATGGTCAGCATCGAAAAGGTCGCGCTGGCATTGACCGCTGTGTGGGCCGAGCGCGCGGCCCGCAGGTCATCACCCGAACATTGTGCCTGGAGCTGGTCATGACGGCGGATCATCAGGTTTTCCATCGCCATCGATTTGATGGTGTGAATGCCCGTCAGGGTTTCGATGATGAAGTTATAGCGACGTTCATCCGACTGACTGCGATCATCAAGTGCGCCACGCAACTGGCGGCCCAGAAACATCGCCGTCAAAAGGAAGGCTGCAAGAATGCCCAGCGGCACAAGCACCAATTGACCGCCAATCACGGCAATCAGGGCCAGGAACAAAACAATGAACGGCAGATCGACCACCGCACCAATCGCCTGCCCGGAATAGAAGTCGCGCAGCATATTCAGGCTGTTAAGGCGTTGCAGATGAAGACCCGGTGCGGTTTTGCCATAGTCGGTCAAGCTTGCCGACAGCAAATGTCCGACCGCCTGCTGGGAACTGTAATGTTCAAACTTCGCCGCCGAGAGCGAGGAGATATAAGCCCGGCCAAGACGCAGGATCGCCTCAAGCACAAGCGCCCCCAGCACCCCGAAAATCAAAAGGGTCAGTGTCGGGATGGAACTGTGTGGCAGGACACGGTCATAGACTTGCAAAAGGGTAATTGGCAGGGCAAGCGTCAGCAGGTTGATCACCAACGCTGTGATCAACAGTGCGAAACGGCCGGTGCGCAAGTGCGACAATGTACCGATATTCAATCGAGACCGACGTCTCATCACGCAGGCGAGCTCCAGATCTTCACAAAAATCTACCACCCCAAAGTAGGGGATATATACAATCAGATAGTATGCATACCGGATTGCACCAGCCAAAGCAAGAAAATCGTGACGAGGTTACAACCTGATGCGATCTATTCCACCCCGTGTAAACGGGCATGGGTCAGTTATCGGATATATATTAGCGATACCCGCACATACTATTCATTACTGCCGTCACCGCGCAAACGATCAAGTGCGCGACGTTCGGCCTTTGTCGGGCGCCCTGCCCCCGCTTCGCGTTCGGCCACAGGTGCTGTACGGATATCCGAAGCCACTTCTTTTTTGGGTGTTCGCGGCGGGGAATGATCGGCATAAAGCGCCTGGGCCTCGGGCGCTGGGCCGCGTCGTTCACCAAGGGCGACAACCTCGACCACGCGCAGGTGCGGCCCCTGAAAGAACTGCAGGCGATCACCGGCAACCACCGTGACGCTGGCCTTGGAAACCGACTGACCATTCAGAACAATATGCCCGGCTTGGCAAGCCTTGCTGGCAAGCGATCTGGTTTTGTAAAACCGCGCATGCCAAAGCCATTTATCAATACGAAGCTTCTCTGCCTGTTCCTTCACGGCCACCGATTTCCTGAAATCAACGGGATATTGTGCAAACGGGATATTATACAGTTGGAAAGCAGAACGGCGACCCACAAGGGTCGCCGCTCGATACATGATATCTGAAACGATCAGCCCTTGGCTTCAAGCATTTCCTTAAGCTTGGCAAACGGCGAATCTTCATTGATCTGGTTGGCTTTTTCCGGGGCCTGATTGCGACCACCGCCCGGTTTGCCACCACGGCCACCCTTGCCACCGCCCTGGTTCGGACGATTGCCGCCCTTGCCTTTCGGGCCACCTTTGCCGCCACCACGGGCTTCCTGACGCGGGCCGCGCTGACCACCACGGTTTTGTCCGCCACCGCGTTTGCGACGATCAACACGGACGAAGTATTTGACTTCGACCAGTTCGTCACCATCGGCGTCGGTTTCAACCGCCGGCGTTTCCGAAGTTGCTTCTGCAGACGCATCCGCAGCGACCTCTGCCGGTTCTGCCTTTGCTTCAACCGCTGCAGCTTCCTCAGCCGGGGCATCAGCCTTGGCTTCGGTTGCAGCCGCCTCAGAACCTTCTGCGGTTTCAGCTTCGGCTTTGCCCGCTTCAGGCTTTGCTTCCTCGGGCTTGGCTGCCTTGGCCGCTTCTCCGGCCTTTTTCTCGACTTCCTTGGCTTCAAGTTCGGATTTCTTGACCTTGGTTACCTCCGCACGCCAGCCAAGTGCGGTAAACACACCTTCGGCCTGTTCGACCGTGCAGCCCAAAAGCGACAGCAGATCGGGATCCGGACGCACCTTGCCGTCGTTTTCACGCGCCTTCTGACGCAGAAGGGCGGCAAAACGTTCAAGCATGTCGACACGCGCAGCAAGCGGGCCAACCGGCATGTAACCGGCAGCCAGATAGAAGCCCTTGGAATTCGCACGGTCATTGGGGACCGAGGTCCGGCCTGCCGGCGGCAGTTCCGGAAGGGCATCAAGTTCACGTGCAACCGCCCAAAGAATGCCGCGCAGCTCAACCGGATCCGGTTTGAGCGCATCAAGCACATGGACGGTTTCAACACCCAGACGCACGCCAAGCTTGGCAAGTGCCTTGCGGTCTTCGTCCGACAGGTCCTTGACCAGACTTTCGAGTTCCGAACGCGGCACACAGCCCAGACCTTCGTTCAACTGGAACAAAAGTCCGCGAATCGGCCCGGACAACTGACAGTCGCGCAGGCGGGTCAGCATTTTAAGGCGCGTTTCGATATGGGAATTGATGAAATTCTGCAGACGGGTACGTACCCGTTCGCGGGTCGGACCGTCAAAGAACTCGCTGTCGATGACCTGAACTTCGGGCGACAGAACCGTGTCACCTTTTTTCAGCACACCAACCGGCGAACCGTTCCACAGCACCTGAAGCTGGCCGTTTACTGCGAACTTGTCGTCTTCGTCAGTTTCAAGTTGTTTAACACGTTGGGCAATTTCGCCGGTCAACGCGCGACGTGCGGCACTGGCAATCGCCTTGCCTTCAAAAGCAGCATCGGTTTCATCAGCAATGAAACGGAATCCGTCAAGACGGCCGACAAATTCACCTTCGACCTGTACTTCACCATTCGCAGTGATGGTAGACATGAGTTCAGACTTGTCCTTGAGACTTTTCAATAAAACCGAGGTCCGTCTGTCAACGAACCTTTGGGTCAGGCGTTCATGTAGCACATCTGAGAGCTTGTCCTCAATGGCCCGCGTGCGTTCCTGCCAATGATTGGCATCTTCGAGCCAGTGATGCTTATGCGATACATATGTCCAGACGCGAATACCTGCCAAACGTGATGACAACTGGTCAATATCACCATCATAACGATCCAGACGCAAGATTTGTTCGCCCAACCAGTCAATGGGCAGTTTGCTTCCGGGTTTCGCAAGATAGCGATAGATAGATGTTAGCAGCCTCGGATGGGCATCGGTATGGATATTTCTGAAGTCGGGAATCTGGCAGATTTCCCACAATAATTGCACCCTATCCGGGGCGGTTGCGATGCGCGCGACGTCCTCGTTGCGCGCCAGATGATCGAGCATGATCTCATCAACCGGTTCGCGCGCCAAAATAAGGGTCGGGTCATCCGAACGACGACGCAGCGATTTCTGCAGCGCATCCACCGTCCGAAAATCAAGTCGCGCGTTGCGCCAGAACACTTTTGCAAGCGGCTCGAACTCGTGTTCTTCGATCTGTTCGATGATGTCGGGATCAATCCCCGAAAGATTTCCCGTTACCCCGAACGTTCCGTCATTCATGTGACGTCCGGCACGGCCGGCAATCTGGGCGGTTTCAGCCGCGGTCAGGCCACGATTGAACTTGCCGTCAAACTTGGTCATCGCGGCAAAGGCCACGTGGTTGAGATCAAGGTTCAAGCCCATGCCGATTGCGTCCGTCGCAATCAGATGTTCGACCTCGCCATTCTGGAACATCTCGACCTGGGCGTTACGCGTGCGCGGGCTCAGCGCGCCAAGCACCACAGCCGCCCCGCCCTTTTGACGACGCACCAGTTCGGCAACGGCGTAAACTTCCTGGGCGGAAAATGTCACCACGGCCGACTGGGACGGCAGACGCTGGATCTTTTTGGCCCCGTTATAGGTCAGAGTCGAAAACCGTTCACGGCGGTCAAATTCAACATTATCAACCAGCTTGCGGATCACCGGGCGAATGGTTTCCGCCCCCATGAACATGGTTTCATGGCGTCCGCGCGCATGCAAAAGCCGGTCGGTAAAGACGTGGCCACGTTCCGGGTCCGCACACATCTGGATTTCATCAATGGCCAGGAAATCGACCTGCTTGGCGACCGGCATGGCTTCGACCGTGCACAGGAAATAGCGCGCTGTTTTGGGAAGAATACGTTCTTCGCCGGTGATCAATGCCACCGCGCCCTTGCCGACCTTGGCGACTGCGCGGTCATAGTTTTCGCGCGCCAGAAGCCGTAACGGGAACCCGATCATCCCGGTCGTATGTGCCAACATCCGTTCCATGGCGAGATGGGTCTTGCCGGTGTTGGTCGGCCCCAATATGGCAAGGATACGAGGACCGGTTCGGGTTGAAATCTGCATCAAACTTTTCCAATCGACAGCCCAATGATCCGGGCCATCGCAATCATTGGGCCTTTCAACACGCGAACCAACACCATGTCAAGCTTTCTGCCTGCCGCCCTAAGGCGCATCAAACTGGCCCATCGCGGCCCAAACCGCTGATGCCGCGCAAACCCGCCTATTCTTCCGTGAGTTCGAGCAACCTGGCCCCCGGACCGTCGCTGCCAAGGGTGTCTCCGGGGTTGTATAGCGGGCATGCGGAAATCGACAGGCAACCACAGCCGATGCATTTTCCCAGCTGATCGCGCAAACGGGTCAATTGTTCGATGCGTTCGTTCAAATCATCGCGCCATTGCGATGAAAGCTTTTCCCAGTCTTTGATGGTCGGCACGGTATTGGGGGGCAGCTTATCCAGCGCCGCACCGATTTCCGACAGCGGAATACCTGTTTTCTGCGCGACCTTGATAATGGCAAGTTTGCGCAACACGCCGCGATGAAAACGGCGCTGGTTGCCGTCAGTCCGGATCGAGCTGATCAAGCCTTTGCGTTCATAAAAATGCACCGCCGATACGGCAATACCGCAACGACTTGCGACTTCGCCGACACTCAGATAGCGCTGCAACACGCCTTTTTCTGCCATTTCCCCTGCTCCCCTTGCCAGCTTTGAAAAAGTTCCAAAACGCGCTTGACCTTAACATTAATTGAGGTTTTAGAACCTTACTCATTGAAGCGAAATTGGCAAGGAGAGAACGCCGTGAAAGAGACATTTAATATCGCCGTCATCTTTGGCAGTGCGCGTGAAGGTCGCTTTTGCGATACGGTCGGGACCTGGGTCGTTGAAACCCTAAAATCGGATCACGAGCTTTCTGTTGATACGATTGATCCCGCTGTTTTGAACCTGCCCGCGGCCCATGTTGGCGCTGATCACCCTGCGGTCGCGCACCTTCATAATGCCCTGACTGAGGCCGATGGTTTCATCGTCGTTACCCCGGAATACAATCACAGCTTTACTGGCGAGCTAAAGCTTCTGATCGATGCCGCCAAGCAACAATGGAAACGCAAACCCGTCGGGTTTGTATCCTATGGCGGAATGTCAGGTGGCCTGCGCGCCGTTGAACAATTGCGTCTTGTCTTTGCCGAATTGCATGCGGTGACCCTGCGCGATGTCATAAGCTTTGCCCAAGCCTGGGACAAGTTCGATGATACCGGTCGGCCAATAGACCTCGAAGGTACGAATAACGCCCTTCATCACATGATGACCGACTTCAAATGGTGGGCTGCCGCACTGCGCGATGCCCGTTACCCGCAAGGCAAACACCATCTTCTTGAGGCGATTGCATAACGCACGTCCTCCCCGTGGCTGAAGCGACTTCCCCCCGCGTCGGTTCACCCCCTGTATCAGTCCGGCACTGTTTAAATCCCCCAACCCCGGCAGTGTCGGGCTGATACATTTTTCCAACCACCTCGTGCCACCACACGACAAAGCGGGGCGACCATCCGGTCGCCCCGCCTCCTTTTCAAACGTATTCAGTGACCTTAGTGGTTGCGCATCTTGTCGGCATATTCCTTGAGCTGCCGACGTGCGGCCTGAAAACTGTTTTTCAGCGCGATATAGACATCCTCATGGGCATGATCGGCACTGTCGCGCTTCACCATGATTTCCTTGCCCGGCACATTGATGCCGAAATGCACGGCAAAACGGTTTCCATGGTTATGAGATGCCTGCGGGCGTTCCACTACAACATGACAACTGGTCATGCGATCGAAGGTTTCTTCCAGTTTTTGCACCTTGAAACGAATGCGCTCGTCCAGCGCATCAGACTGATCAACATCACGGTAGGTGATTTGAACGGGAACCTTCATGGTACGGCCTCCTGTGTAAAGCCTTGGACGCAAGACAGGGCGTTGCACCCTGCCGATTACCCTCGCATTTTTGCTGCTCGGGAACTTTCGGGAACGCTTCCAGACTGTGGCGTGCGCCCCTGTTGTTAAAGCCTCTATGTTTATACTTAGGATACAAGACTTGCGCTGCAAGATGCGTTGACGCATATCAAGCTCGGTTTAGATTCAGGACCTGTTAATTTTGTCGTCATGGCAACCATTATGTTTGAGAAATCCGAGGAAAAGCCCGCTGTGCGGGATGGCTCCCCGGACAAGGGTTTTGACACAGGAGTTCTCAAACATAATGGTTGTCCTACGGATCAAACGGATTGGCACGGACTACTTTGTCGTAAAACTTTGAAAGATGGCAATCTTCCTGCAGTTTTTCTCCTCGTACCCGTACAAATCCGATTGACCATGGCGGCAAAATTAACAGGTCCTGAATCTAAAGTTCACCCCGTTAAGGTGTCGGTCCTTCTGCCAATATCGGAGGAGGCTGACAGACGCTTGAAACAAAGGAGAAAAAAGAGGTCATGACGGAAGAAAAAATGCGGTTCGAGGCTGAGGTTAGCCGACTGCTCGATATCGTTGTCCACTCGCTTTATTCCAACAAGGACATCTTCCTGCGCGAGCTGATCTCCAACGCCTCGGATGCGTGCGACAAGCTGCGCTATGAAGCGATTGCCAAACCGGATTTGCTCGCTGGTGATGCCGATTTCAAGGTGCGCCTTCTGACAGATAATGTCCGTAATGTTCTGACGATTGCCGATAACGGGATCGGGATGAACAAGGAAGATCTGGTCGAAAACCTGGGCACCATTGCCAATTCCGGCACCGCGAAGTTCCTGGATGCCGTTTCGAAATCCGACAACGCCAAGGATGTCGACCTGATCGGTCAGTTCGGGGTCGGTTTCTATTCCGCCTTTATGGTCGCCAATAAGGTCGAAGTCGTCAGCCGCAAGGCCGGCGATGATCAGGCTTGGAAATGGTCATCTGACGGCAAGGGCGAATACACCATTGCCGAGGCCGAAATGGAAGGCCGCGGCACGCAGATCACCCTGCATCTGACCGACGACAACAAGGAGTTCACGGACGAACATCGTCTGCGTCATATCGTCAAAACCTATTCCGACCATATCGGCATTCCGGTGGTGCTGATGAAGGGCGACGGTGATGAAACGCTGAACGAGGCCTCCGCCCTCTGGACCCGCCCGAAAAGCGAGATCACCGAAGAACAATACAAGGAATTCTACAAGCACACCTCGCACGCCTTTGATGATCCGTGGAAAACCATCCACTATCAGGCCGAAGGTGCGATTGAATATACCGGGCTGCTTTACCTGCCGACCATGCGCCCGTTCGATCTCTATGATCCGCAGCGCAAAGGCCATCTGAAGCTGTATGTCCGCAAGGTCTTCATCACCGAAGGTGCCAACGAATTGCTGCCGCCATGGCTGCGTTTCGTATCCGGTGTGGTCGATAGCCAGGACCTGCCGCTTAACGTCTCGCGCGAGATGTTGCAGGACCATCCGCTTCTGACCAAGATCAAGAACGGCCTGACCAAAAAGGTCCTGTCCGAACTTGAAACTGCGGCCAAGAAAGATACTGAGGGTTACGAAACCTTCTGGGAAAACTTTGGTTCGGTCGTCAAGGAAGGCCTTTACGAAGACCAAACCAACCGTGACCGTATCCTCAAACTCGCCCGGTTCCGCTCGACCAATGGCGACGGCTGGACCACACTTGCCGACTATGTCGAACGCATGAAGGACGGCCAGAAGGCCATCTATTACATCAGTGGCGAGGATATCGACGCCCTTAAACGCAGCCCGCAACTTGAAGGCTTTGCCGCCAAGGGGATCGAAGTCCTGCTTCTGACCGATCCGGTTGATGAATTCTGGATGCCGTCTGTCGGCCACTTTGATGGCAAAGACTTCAAATCGGTCACCCGTGGCGGTGCGGACCTGAACGACATCAAGTCAGATGACAAGGATGACGCCAAGGACGAGAAAAAGGATGATGCCGCAAATGAGGCATCGGTCAGTGCCCTGATTGCCGCGCTCAAGGTTGCCCTTGGCACCGGGGTCAAGGACGTTCGGGAATCAGATCGCCTGACCAGTTCGGCCTGCTGTCTGATTGCCGATGAAATGGGCATGGATCTGCGCATGGAACGCCTGATGAAACAGCACAACCGTGTCGATGAAATCAGCCCGCGTATCCTTGAAATCAATCCGAAGCACAGCCTGATCAAAAAGCTGTCTGACATTGCCACCAAGGATGCCAAGGCCCCGATCCTTCATGACGCAGCCCTGCTGTTGCTTGATCAGGCCCGCATCCTCGAAGGCGAAGCCCTGCCCGATCCGGTCAGCTTTGCCCGTCGCCTTGATCTTGTGATGGAAAAAGGTCTGGGCGCTTAATCGCTCCACAGGCCCGATCTTTGTAAAACGGCGTGTCATCAGATGCGCCGTTTTCTTTTGGTTTTGCGCAGAATTTAAAATGCTTATTTACTAAAACCGGGCATAAACATCCCAGATATCCAAGAACTGAAGTCCGACCGGAAGGTACGAAATACGATGACAGCGATGATGAACTGGCAGCAATTGCTATCTGCAGCTCGGCTTGGGTCGCGTCATTCCAGTGTGGGTACATTTGGCCGGTCCGATTTTCACAAGGATTATGACCGGATCATTTTTTCGGCGGCCTTTCGCCGCTTGCAGCGCAAAACGCAAGTTCATCCGTTGCCGGAAAATGACAATGTCCACACCCGCCTGACCCACAGTCTGGAAGTATCCTGTGTTGCCCGGTCTTTGGGGTTGATGGTTGGAAACCGCCTGCATGAAAAGGGCAGCCTGCCCGACGCGATCGAGCCCGACCATATGGCCGCCATCGTGCAGGCAGCGGCACTTTGCCATGATATTGGCAACCCGCCCTTTGGTCATGCCGGGGAATATGCCATCCGCCAATGGTTTGTCGACGCAAACCCGAAATTCACCGAAGGCCTGACAGAGGCACAGTTTGCCGATCTGACAACATATGAGGGCAATGCTCAGGGCTTCCGCCTTCTGACCAACAAACGGACCGGTCTGTATGACGGCGGTATGCGCCTGACCTATGCGACCCTGGCCAGTTTTTTGAAATATCCGTGGTCAGCCGCCGGAAGTCCCTTTCCGCAGAAAAAGAAATTCGGCGCCTTTCAAAAGGAATTCGGCCTGCTTGAAGAAGTCGCCGATGCCACCGGGTTGATCCGCACCGGCGATCAGGCCTTTTGCCGTCACCCCCTGGTCTATCTGGTCGAGGCTGCTGATGATGTTTGTTATGCCCTGATCGATATCGAGGACGGCGTTGAACTGGAACTTGTCGATTTCGCAATTCTTGAAAAGATGCTGCTGCCCTGCATCACCGATGAGCTGCCGGCCGAGTACAACCGTGAACCCAATATCAGCCGCAAGATTTCATTCCTGCGGGGTAAAATCATTGCCGGTGTTCTTGATGCACTGGTTGACGCCTTTGTCGCCAACGAGGAGGCGCTTCTGGCTGGCGAATGGAAGGGAGATCTTCTGGCATGTGCCAAGGGGCCCTTTAATGATCTGATCGCGCAGGCCAAGTCATTCTCCGAAAAGCAGATCATTCTAAACCGTCGCAAGGTCCAGATCGAGGTCGGCGCCTTTGCCCATCTTGAAACCTTGCTCGAGACATTCTGCAAAACCGCCCTTGATGTGCATCATGCACAATCAGAAGCCGACATTTCCTATCGAACCGGACGGGTCCGCGAACTGATCGGCAATGATGCCATGCCCATCGGGGCGTCGCTTTATGATCTTTACCTGGTCATTCTCGATTACGTATCAGGCATGACCGACGATTTTGCCGCCCGTCTTGCACGTGACATTGGTGGCGGACAGCACTAGGCGATGTGGCTCCTCGGTCCTTTTATTGCCCGCTATCGACGCAGAACGGCGTTTTTCGCCGCCGGCGCACTTGCCGCAGTCATCTATGGATTGGTTGATCAAAGCATGCGCCCGGAAATACAGGCGTGGTACTGGCCGTCTGTTGCCAGTGCGGTGACGTTTTTTCTGACCCGCTTTATCATTTCCCGGCTGATTGGTCGGTTTATCGGCGGTGTACGCCGTAAACTGCACTAGGACACCCGCCCGGTATTCTATTCAGATAAAGAAAAAGGCAGGCTCGAAAGCCTGCCTTCTGATGTCGGGATCGCTGCTGTTTGCCATTTGGCAAACCACACCAATCATTCCTGACCGCCACCCATGGCGCTGCTGATTTTCTTGTCGGTGTTATACTGGCTGAGCGCGTAAACGGCCCAAATTGCTGCCGGAACCCAACCAATCAGCGTGATCTGCAAGATCAGGCAGATAACACCGGCAATCGGACGCCCGATGGTAAAGAAAAGCAACCAGGGCAGAAGAAGTGCAATCAATAGACGCATGGATGAAATCCCCTTTTTAGTTCGACGTGCTTACATGCCGTCTTCGAAAGTAACCGTCACAACGCGGTTGCCCTGTTCGGGCACGCCGTCAGCAGTCGAAACCGGCACATTGGCTTCACCGCTGATGCTGATTGCAAGTTTGCTTGCCGGGACACCCGCATCACGCAATGCCTTGACCACCGCATCAACACGCGATTTGGCAAGGATATCGTTATACATCGCATCACCGGCACGGTCAGCATAGGCAACAAGGCTGATCATTTTCGGATCATATTTGCCATAGGCCTCGACAATACCGTTCACAACAGACATCGCCTTGCTATCAATGGCGGCACTGTCGAACCCGAAATAGACATTCATCGGAACCGGCATCGGCATCGCTGCCATCGGGGCCGGGCCGGTATCAAGTTCGGCCTGTACGATGGCCAATGCCTGATAGAATGCCGAACGGCAGTTATCAATGTCTTCCTGCTGGATGTTTTCTTCTAGTTCCTGCAACCAGCAATCAAAGCTGCTCTGTGCACGGGCAGCGGCACTGGCAGCCTTTTCACGACCACCGGCCTCAAGTGCCGCCATCAGGTCAGAACGGGCGACTTCAACCTCGGCCTCGGACCCTTCGGGCAGGTTACGTTCGGCAATTGCCTGCGGACCGGAATCCATGCCCATCGCCGCAGTCTTTGAACGGTTGGTGAAATAACGTGCATCGGCCCAGTCAGCCTCGTCATATTCAGCCTGGGCAAGGTCTGCATAATTCTGGTGAAGAGCTGCGTCAAAAGCCGATCCTTCGTCGGCCATATCGCGCACTCCGGGAATGTTCATGTTCGCGCACGCACTCAGAAAGGCGGCGGCGGATACAACGGCAAGCAGTTTGGCTCTCATCGGTGTTACTCCTTGATCTGACCGACTATCAGGATCCCAATCCCATTCTATTTTTTCGGCCCTGCTGACATTTTTTCCAATGTCTTGTCAGGCCATATGGCGGGCCTTGTGGCCCGTCCTGTTCCATGCCGTTCTTGTCATAATCAGATCAATTGACCTGACCCCGAATTTCGATCCACCTCACGTCCGTGGTCGAAGCCCCAAGACAACACAGATTGTGGATATAACTATCCCTAACCCAAGATATATAGAAGTCAAATTCATGAAAAAAAGCAGTGGGATAGAGAAAATTCACAATCGACGGACATCCGCTCTCACGGCCTGCCTTTTTTGATTTGATCACGCAATCACCAAAAACACAGCGGCCCGATGGATCAAAAACACATCCATCGGGCCGAACATCACATCAGATCAAGACGATCATACGATGACCTAGTCCGAGGAACCGCCAAACAGTCCCTTGACCGCGCCGCCAAGCGCATCGGCACCTTCTTTCAGCTTGGTGCCACCGCCACTTGCAGCGCCACCAACGGCACCGACGACACCTTTGCCAAGGTCACCGACGCCCTGCAACAGGCCATCGACATTCAAGCTTGAAACCGCCTTGAAGACGGCGGTGTTGATCGCTGTCAGGATTTCACCGGCAACCTGCGCCGGGGTCGCGCCGCCTTCTTCCTTGCCCACATCGGTCAGATGAATTTCCGGCAGGCTGGCCGACAGTTTCTTGCCCTGCAGGAAGTCGGCCGAAACACCGACATCACCGTTGCGGACATAGACATTGTCGATAATGATTTTGGTTCCACCTGCGGCATCGTCGCCAGATGTGGCACCATCAGCGCCACCCGCACCGGTCGGACCGGAAACACGTTGAACAAAGGCTTCGACGTTGCGCTGGATGGTTGCGATGTTTGAACTGCCATTGCCCAGTTCGTAAATGACACTTGGCTGGTCAACCACCACTTCGATGATACGGATCGTATCGCTGGTCAGGGTCGAACCATCAAGGCGGACCGAGATATTGCCAAGCGAGAAAGCATAATCGGAGTTGAACCCGTCGGGATTGCCGACCACAAGCCCATTGATCGCCGCGGTATTTTGCGTCGGCTCGATCGACACACCGTCAACCGCGACATCGGCCAGCGTCACACGCGTGCCTGCCTCTTCGATGGTGGATTTCACGATGTTATCAAGATTGACGTAAACATAGACGAGGGCCCCGACGACCAAAACGATGATCACGGCCAGACCAATCAGTATCTTTTTCATTGCCCGTTTCCTGCGTAGTGCCTCACCGAAAATACGCGAAATTCAACCCTTAGGGTGCAAATGGGGACGCATCCGGTTTCGTTCAACCAGAAGAGTTGCGCTGATCGGTCAGACAATCAAGTTATTTCACATGACAAAACAGCGGATTAGGCTTGCCTGATCCGCTGTTTCGAAATCTCGGCTAATCTGCGTGTTCAGAGATTGAATTCCACCACAACGGGTGCGTGGTCTGATGGTTTTTCCCAATCCCGGGCAATGTCATAGACCGATGCCCTGCGCACCGTTCCAGCCATGTTTGGCGTCATCCAGACATGGTCCAGTCGACGGCCCTTGTTGCTTGCCCGCCAGTCGCGTGCGCGATAGCTCCACCAGCTAAACAGTTTTTCGGGTTCGGGAACCACTTCGCGGACAGCATCGATGAAATCGCCCGATTGGCGGAATTTCTCAAGGATTTCAACCTCTACCGGCGTGTGACTGACCACGCGCAGAAGCTGCTTGTGCGACCAGACATCATTTTCCGACGGCGCAATGTTGAAATCACCAACCAGAACTGCCTTGCGGTTGGGATCGGTTGCGCGACGATCCCCCCACCAGTTGGTCATTTCATCAATGAAGGACAGCTTGTGGGCAAACTTTTCATTGATTGCCGGATCGGGTTCATCCCCGCCAGCCGGGATATAGAAGTTATGAAGTTCGACGCCATTTTCGAACTTTGCCATGCAATGACGGCGATCTTCCTTGCCACAGAAATGCTTGATGTCGGTTTCGACAAACGGCAGGCGCGATATGATCGCAACCCCGTTATAGCTTTTCATGCCATGATTATGGCGATGAACATAACCAGCCGCCTCAAAGGCATCATGCGGAAAATGCTCATCGGGGCATTTCAGTTCCTGCAAGCACAGCACATCAGGCTGCTGATCATTCAGAAACTTGATGACCTGTTCAATACGCAGTCGGACGGAATTGATATTCCAGCTTACGATTTTCAAAACGGGCTCCGTTTTTGCTCGATTGAGGATGGGCCCCTGCCCCACGATCCCCCAATGGTCTATTTCAAGGTCACAGACAGTTCCGCGACATCTGCAATCACCAGATCCATGCGATCACCACGGACAACCTGGCCAACGCCTTCGGGCGTTCCGGTAAACAGAAGATCGCCCGGTTTCAGTTCGATCAGGGTCGACAGATGCACCAATGCATCCACCACCGGCCAGATCATTTTGGCCGTGGTGTCGTTCTGGCGCACATCATCATTGACCGACAATTTCAGGTTGGTGGCGTGCGGATTGCCGGCATCGGCCTTGGGCTTGATGGCGGAAATGGCCGCACAGCCATCAAACGATTTTGCCATATCCCATGGCAGGCGACGGTCCTTGAGACCGGCCTGAACATCGCGACGCGTCATATCAAGACCGGCGGCATAGCCAAAAATTGCATCCTCAACGGCGGCACGATCCAGATCCTTGCCCCCCTTGGAAAGCGCAGCCACCAGTTCGCCCTCATAATGCAGGTCTTCCGTGCCCGACGGATAGGACAAGTCACCATTTCCGACCACAAGGCAGTCCGTTGGTTTCATAAAGACACAAGGCGGGGTGTCCGAAGGATCGGAACCCATTTCGCGGACATGTTCGGCGTAGTTTTTGCCGATGCAGAAAATGCGATTTACCGGGAAAACGTCGTCGGTGCCCTGAACCGGAATGGTCGTCGGTGCAGGTGCGTCAAAGATCAAACTCATGATGACCCCGTGTTGTTTATGCGTGATATGCAACAGTCATAAACAAGCACGGATCAGAAAGAAACGCCCAATGCGCATTGGCACGTATCTGCTGTCAGGAATTGTCAGGAGAAAGGATCATCGCACCCTTGGGTACGTGCTTACAGGTCACTTAAGCTTCTCGCGCAGGATCATATCGCGAACTCTGGTCTTGGCGATCTGCAAGGCAGAAAACTGTTCCGGATCCTGAACAGACGGCACAGCAAGGATCAAAAGTTTGGCGGTTTGGCCGGCATTGACATGAAGATGGTAACGATGCCCCTGAAGGATCGAAATGCAGCCGTAGTGGCTTTCATATACATTCCCGTCGCCATCACTGACCAGAACGGTTCCGGAACGCACAAAGACAATCTCTTCGGCGTGACGGCTTTGGATGCCTGACACCACGCATGGCCCGTGCAAGACGACTTCGCGTGTTGCAAGCCCGGCCGCGACGTCATCATTTGCCGGGGTCGCCACACCCAGATCAGCAACAAGCGTTTTTGGCCGTCTTACCATTTGCATACATCCCAAAATTGAAACCGGTTTGGTTTAATGCCGGGGAAAATGCCTGTAACGGCCACGTCACACCATCCACATATGGGGAGTGTATGAAAAAAGGGGTGATATACGCGCCATCACCCCTTTGAAATCATTATGGAAAGCGGCCTACAGCAATCCTTCGATCACGCGATCCGGTGGTGTGTGACCGTCGACAAACGTCTTGATGTTGATCAGGACCTTTTCGCCCATGTCAACGCGGCCTTCGATGGTGGCCGATCCCATATGGGGCAGAAGGACCGCATTTTGCAGTTCAAGCAATTTCGGGTTCACCGCCGGTTCGTGTTCAAACACGTCCAGTCCGGCACCGGCGATTTCACCATCGGCCAGCATCCGGGTCAGGGCCGGTTCATCAACGATTTCGCCGCGTGCGGTGTTAACCAGAATGGCATGCGGCTGCATCAGTTTAAGACGACGCGCCGACAACAAATGATAGGTCGCAGGCGTATGCGGGCAGTTGACCGAGATGACGTCCACATGGGCCAGCATCTGATCAAGGCTTTCCCAATAGGTCGCATCCAGTTCTTCTTCGATATCGGGATGTACGCGACGGCGGTTATGGTAATGCACCGAAAGGCCGAAACCCTTTGCCCGGCGTGCCAGTGCACGGCCGATACGGCCCATGCCAACAATGCCAAGGCGCTTACCCCAGATGCGATGACCGAGCATAAGCGTCGGGCCCCAGCCCGCCCATTCGCCCTTGCGAATAAGACGTTCGCCCTCTGCCAGGCGGCGCGAAACCGACAGGATCAGCGCCATGGTCATATCCGCGGTATCCTCGGTCAGGACATCGGGTGTATTGGTGACCGTAATGCCACGCGAACGGGCAGTTTGCAGATCGACATGATCGACACCGGTGCCGAAATTGGCAATCAGGCGCAGATTGGGACCCGCATGGGCCAGAACCGCCGCATCGATCTTGTCGGTGACGGTTGGCACCAGCACATCGGCTTCCTTGACCGCATCAATCAGTTCCTGCTTGCTCATCGGCGCATCATCAATGTTCAGACGCGCGTCAAACAGTTCCATCATGCGGGTTTCAATCGCTTCCGGCAGTTTCCGGGTCACGACGACAAGCGGTTTTTTCTTGGTCATGTGCCGATCCTATGCGGTCTTTTAACTCTTTTTCAGACAAAATAAGGCATGGTGCATTTTTGTGCCCTGCCGCAGTGCAGTGATGCCATGCCGAAAGGTACAAAAGCAAGAATTTTGACGCACTTTTTGTAATTTTATTTCGCAACAGCGAATTATTACAAAACCAGCGCAAATGGAATAAATGAAGGAATACCAACAAGATGCCGCAGGTTTTGCGCAAATTTCTGTATCGCTTCATGGCCTTGGCGATTCTTGGCAGTCTGACCGCTCCGATCGTGGCCAGCGCACAGGAATCGGGCCTGCCGATCCCGCGATTTGTCGCGCTGCGCTCTGACAAGGTATTTTTACGCTCTGGCCCCGGCCTGCGATACCCGAAAGTCTGGATTTATCACCGTCGCAATATGCCGATGGAAGTGGTGTCGGAATTCGATACCTGGCGCAAGGTGCGTGACTGGGAAGGCAGCGAAGGCTGGGTTCATCAAAGCCTTCTGATCGGGTCGCGCCACGTCATCGTGACCGATGAAAACATCACGCTCTATTCCGCCGCCGACAAGAATGCCCGCAAGATTGCGCTGGTCTCGGCAAGTGTGATTGGCCGCATCGAAGACTGCCCGGCGACGGTCGATTGGTGTCAATTGCGGTTTGGTGATTTCGAAGGCTGGGCGCCGCGCCACGGGTTCTGGGGTATCTACGAAGGCGAGAATGTCGAAGGATAAAACGCCTTCCTGCTGACCCTTTCGGAAACCGAGATCAGGCTCACGCTTCGACAGAAATCCGATTGGCCGGACGATCCGCACGACCACCGCCGCCCGATGTTCCGTTGCCACCGCTGTCATATCCGCCAAATCCGGTATTAACCAAAGGCCGGGTTGCTCCGCTGTCTGGAACAGATTGGCCAAGGAAGTCCTGTGATTGGCTCGGATCGTCATCTTCGGCGGTCGGATCGAAGAACGGATCTTCTTCCTGTTCCGGCACAGGATCAGGGCGCGGTTCAGGCAAGGCGATACCACCCACCGCGACGGTCTGATTGGCAAGCTGTGCGGAAATATCGCCAAGATAAGCCTGCAGATTTTGTGCAATGTTTGCCTGCGCATCCTCGCGACCAGATGGTGCCGATGCCGCCAGTTGCGCCTGGACAATGTTTTCACCCGCAACCTGCGAAACGCGGTTCTGGTCCTGCGCGGTTCGCAAACTTCCCTGATCAGCAGAAACAGAAATCTCGCGATCCCGAAGGGCTTGCTGCGCCTCGTCCACCAGTGCACGCGCATTGGAAACGCCCGTGCTGTCGGAAACATTTATCGCCGAAAGGCCAGTCGCCAGATCTTCGGAACTTGAAGCCGACAGCGTCACATCAATACGATTGTCTGATGATGTGCCACTGCCAACCTGCAGCGTAATCGTCTGATCCGATGCCAGAAGATCGCGGCCCTCAAAATTGCTATTGGCCGCAATATCGTCGATCCGGGTCAGATAATCTTCGATCTGTGCGTTTAACTGTGCGCGTTGCTGCGTGGACAGATCGCTGTTTTCTTCCGCGACCGTGACAAGCGCGTCAATTTCGTCAAGCGCATCGCCAATCCGCGAAAGATCGCTTGATGCCTGACCAAGAAGTTCACCGGCACTGCCCAAAGACCGGTTCAGTTGCGCATTGGTAGAACCTGCGCTGCGAAGCGGGTCGGTATTGCGGTTTGTGTTTTGATTGTTAGCGGAGAACTGGCTGCTTTCAGGCGCAATCAACCGGTTCTGCGGGGCAATTGCACGCGCAGTACTGGTATAAATCGGCAACTGACTGGCCAGTGGTTCCATTGTTTTTCCGCTCAAACAAGCCGGCAAAACAACTACGTGCTGCACAGGCAAAGGGACTGCGCATTTTCAATCCCTTGCCAACCTGACCATCCTGGTGTCCGGCGGAAATACCAACTGATAGTATAGTATATCAGTGAATAAAAATTAAGCCCCAAAGCGCACCGCTCTGCAAACGGCGTCAACCGGCAGAAACGCGGCGCAAAATGGCGAATAATTCAAGATGTGACGACCACAGGAACTGATCGACCGGCACGACTTTGGTGATTTCATAGCCGCCATTCCTAAGAACCCGCATGTCACGGCTAAACGTCGCCGGATTGCATGATACGGCAATGATCCATTCCGGCCCGTCGATCGCAAGCGTCTCTGACTGGGCAAGGGCCCCGGCACGCGGCGGATCAAACACCACAAGGTCAAAGCTGCTCAGTTCATCCCCAACAAGCGGCTGGCGAAACAGATCGCGCTTTACGACCTTGACCGGGCTGCCCGATTGTCCGACCGCATATTGCAGTAACTCCACGGCCCGCGGATCGCTTTCCACAGCCGTGACCGAACGCCGTTTGCCCGACAGGGCCAGTGAAAATGTAAAACTGCCCACACCGCAAAAAAGATCGGCAACGTTTTTCGGCGCGATATCAGCCAATGCCGACTTGATGGCCGCAACCAGTGCCTGTTCCCCGTCCTGGGTGGCCTGCAAGAAACCGCCCGGCGCAATCGCCACCTCGACACCTTCAAAACGCACAACCGGTAAATGACGCGCAGCAACCGGTTCATCAGGACGATCCCCGGTTTTCCAGCTCAGCCGGGCGATATTTTGCGCTTCCGCGAATTCCGCCAGATCCTGGCGCATATCAAGGTCGGGATCGTTGCTTGCCTGAATAAGCATATCCAGACCGCTATCGGTCAGGGTGACAAATACTTCCTTGATGTCGCGTGCATGTTCCGGCGGGCAGGCTTCAAGGAACATGACAAATGCTTCGCGAAACGCCATCAGTTCCGGGCGCAATACCGCACAGTCGGGCACATTTAGAACCGTATGACTGAACCGACCATGGAAACCGACAAAAACGCCGGTTACGCCGACATGCACCGAAAAACCGGCACGACGGCGACTTGCCGGTGGTGAAATCTCCACATCCCCGACAAGCGTTTCGGCATCTTGCGGATCGATACCCGCACGCTGAACGGCGACCAAGGCCTTGTCACGCTTCCAGGTGCGGTAATCGTCATCATTCATGTGTTGCAGGGCGCAGCCCCCGCATTCCTTGAAATGAGCACAGCGTGGCGTGTTATACCCACTCGAACGTGCGATTTCGGCAACCACCTCGGCCCCATACCCGTCGCCACGTTTCTGGCGAAGGGCAACGCGCACCTGATCACCGGGCAACACGCAATCCACATAGATCAAAACCGATTTACCATCGGGTGTCGCGACATGGGCAATCCCATCGCCGCGCGCACCGATCTGTTCGATGGTGACGTCTGCTTCAAACCCGATCAGCGGATCACGCCGGGATGGCTGACGTTTGCGTCCTCCCCGTGCACGGGGATTGCGGTTATGGTGTTTCATGGACTCTCTCTGGGGGTGATCTTTGTCACACAATGACCGGCCTTTACTGCGGGTGCCGGATTTCCGCCTCAGATACAACACTTCACGTTTTCAGAACAGGGGCTAACACGGATTTATTATCGCCAAACCTGTATCAAAACCCTGTCCCGGAACAGTTTTTGGCAATTACCGTCAAAAATTAATCCGTAAATGCAGGCGACCAACCCCTTAAAGTCGTGTAAGAATAACACCATAAACAAATAGTACCGGTTATCGGCCAGCAAAATACACTGGCATCTTTATCCATCGGTGCATGGATGTTTACTGGTGATAACCGTATGCACACACATCCTGATCGGGGAGGATCAGCAAGGGTCGTTGTGTTTGGGGGACAGATGGAAGAAGAAACAAAGCACGCTGAGGAAAACGCAACCAAACAAACGTCACGCCTGAAAAAACGGGCTTTGGCGGCTGGTTTTCTGACGGCTGCTTTCTTCGCATCTGTCACCTATCTGATTTGGCAAATGGTTGAAAGTGATCGCCGCGTAATCCTTCAATCTGCTGGCCAGATTACGGCAAATTCCGTTTCCCAGCAGATCAAATCCATTGTGAACAATAACCTCGCGGTGCTTGAAAGCTTTGCCGACAATTGGCAGAGCGGCCCGCCCGAGGACGAAAGAGATTATCTTTCGATTGCGACCCCGCTTCAAAGCCGCTTCCCTGCACTCCAGGCGATCAACTGGATAACGCCGAACTACATCATTTTGTATGTCGCCCCGATCAAGGGCAACGTTCCGGCCATGGGGGCGGATCTCAAACGTCACCCGCTTGCTGGTCCGGTTCTTGATATCGCGCTTGATCAACGCCGCACCCAGATCACACCAACGCTTGAGCTCATGCAGGGCGGGCGTGGCTTTGCGGCCTATACCCCGGTTCTGGGCCGCGATGGCGAGATTATCGGGATCATCAACGGGGCGTTTCGCATTCGCTCCATGCTGGCGGCGGTGATCAACACCGAACAGGTCGAAGATTACACCGTCCGTGTCCGCGAAGGTGACACTGTTCTGTTTGAAATTCGCGGCGAAGGTGATGATGAAACCCTTCAGCGCACAGTCGCCTTTGATGTGGTTGGCCGCCAATGGCAGGTCGATGTCATTGCCGATCCGCAACTGGCCCACAGCACGATCAATCCGGAACTGATCCTGATATTCGGCGCACTGACGACCATTTTGTTCACGACGATTGTCTTCCTGCTGAGCAACCGGCAGAAAATGGCAATGCGCCGCACGGTTCATCACATCCATGCTGGCGATGACATCAGTGACCTGTCACTATCAATCACCAAGCTTGACGGTCACCTGAAATCAATGTCGCCGGAAACCGCCGAATTCTTTGATTTGCGCGAAGAGGATTACGGCTTTATCCGGTTTTACAATCTGGCACCGGAATTCCAGTCGGATGGCACCGCATCCCGTCGTTCGCAGGAAAAGATGCTGCTTGCGATCAATCGTGGCGATGACGAACTCAGGCGTGAATGGATTGTCCGCAGTGCCGAGGGCGTGCATGTTGTCTGCGATCTGACAATGCGGCCATCCACGACCCATCCGGATTGTGTCGACATCACCTTGCATCACAACCCGGCTGCCAATGCATCGGTCAACCGGTTGCGCTATCTGGCGACGCACGACCCGCTGACCGGCCTTCCCAACCATGCCCTGTTTGAGGATCGCCTCAATCAGGCGGTTGCCCATGCCAAACGCTACGAAAAGCTTCTGTCGGTTCTTGTCGTCGATATCGACAATTTCCGGGCAATCAATGACCGGTTCGGGGCCGATGTCGGCGATGAAACGCTGCGCACCATTTCCGGTCGCTTGCGTGCGACCGTGCGCGAAAAGGACACCTGTGCGCGGTTCTCGGGCGATATGTTTGCCATCATCGCGACCGACCTTTCCGAGGCCGAGGGGGCAGCCCTCGTCGCCGAACGCGTGGTCGAAGCCATGTCGCAACCGATCTTGACCACCACAGGCGATGAAATTCGCCTGCATGTCAGTGTCGGTGTCGCACTTTATCCCAACGATGCACGCGCACCATCGCAATTGATGGCCAATGCCGACGCGGCAATGTATCGCGCCCAGAAATCCGCAGAATCATCTTATTGCTTCTTCGTCGAGACGATGAACAACGTGATGCATGCGCGCCTGTCGATGGAAACGCAGTTGCGCCGTGCGGTCGATGAAAAACGCTTCGTTCTGGAATATCAGCCGCGCTATCGCACATCAGACCGCACCCTTACCGGGTTCGAAGCACTGCTGCGCTGGATTGATGACAGTGGCAAACGCCGCCTGCCGCCCGATTTCATCGCGGTTGCGGATCGGACGGGCCTGCTTTCACCCCTTGGTCACTGGATCATTGAGACGGTGTGTAAACAGGTCGCCGACTGGCGCCGTCAGGGCTATGTCCCGGTACCGATTGCACTTAACGTTTCAAGCCGCCAGTTCATTCAGGCCGATCTGATCAAGAACATCACCGATCTGACCGCCGAACATGAAGTTGATCCGGCGATGATCGAGATCGAGGTGTCCGAGGAAATCGTCATGCGCGATCCGGAACGCGCCCTTGGTCAGTTTTATCGTTTCTCGGAGGCGGGCATTGGCCTGACGCTTGATCATTTTGCGGCCGGCAACACATCGCTGCGGTATCTGAAACGCTTCCCGGTCCAGCGCATCAAACTGTCCAAGTCGCTGTTTAATGTCGCACTTGATGAACAGCCCGAAAACAGCGTCCTGCAACCAGCCATCCGGCTGTGCAAAAGCCTGAACCGCAAGGTGGTTGCCGTTGGCGTTGAAACCGAAGAACAGATGGCATCCCTTCAGGCGGCCGAATGCGATGAAATTCAAGGGTTCCTTCTGTCGCCACCGCGTGATGCAGCCGATACGATGGAACTGCTGATTCAGCAGAAACCGACCAAATCGGCGGCCAAAGGCAAGTCACGGCCTGCCAGCGACACAAAATCCGGATAGCCTGAGCCTGACATTCCGATCAAAGAAAACCCCCGCAATCAGATCGACTGCGGGGGTTTGTTTTTCGGTGCTCGAATGAGGTGACTAAAGCAGGAAGACTGCCGCCAATCCGAGGAAGGCGAAAAAGCCGACAACATCGGTAATCGTCGTCAGGAAAACCGCCGACGAGACGGCCGGGTCAATGCCCGCACGTTCTAGGCCAAGCGGGATCAGCGCCCCGAACAGGCCAGCAAACAGCAGGTTGATGATCATGGCAACGCCGATCACACCACCAAGCAGCATGTCATCAAACCAGAACCATGTCACAGCCCCGGCAAGAACCGCAAAGGCCAGGCCGTTCAGGCCACATACCGCCACTTCCTTGCGGACCACGCGCAATGCGTTGGTACTGGTCAGCTCACGCGTGGCAATCGCACGCACGGCCACGGTCAATGTCTGCGTGCCGGCATTACCGCCCATCGAGGCGACGATTGGCATCAGCACGGCCAGCGCCACAAGCTTTTCAATCGTACCTTCAAACAGACCGATCACAACCGATGCCATGATCGCAGTGCCAAGATTAACCAAAAGCCATGTAAAACGTGATCGAGTGGTGGCAAAGATCGCACTTGAAAGGTCGTCCTCCTCGCCAACACCGGCAAGGCGCATCATGTCTTCTTCGTATTCCTCGTCGATAACGTCAACGACGTCATCAACCGTGATCACACCGACCAGTCGGCCGCTGTCATCGACAACCGGGGCGGAAATCAGGTCACGTTGACGGAACAGATGGGCGACGTTTTCCTGTTCCTCGGTCACGACGACCGTGCGCATTTCATCGGATTCCATCACATCGCGGATCAGCACCGGGCGGTTTGTCCGGATCACACGCGACAGCGGCACAATCCCCACCGGGCTATAGCGCGGATCAACAACAATGATGTCATAAAAATCTTCCGGCAGGCTTTTGGCCGACCGCAGGAAGTCAATGGTTTGCCCGACAGACCAGTAATCCGGGATCGCCACCAGCTCGCGCTGCATGATACGACCGGCGGTATATTCCGGATAAGACAGCGCCTCTTCAACGCGCGCACGCTCGATATCCGAAAGCGCGCCAAGAAGTTCGCGCTGCTCATCCTCGTCAAAGTCCTCGATGACCTCGACGACGTCATCGGAATCAAGTTCGGTGATGGCCTCGGCCACCACATCGGTGCCAAGTAACCCGATGACTTCTTCACGAAGTTCGTCATCAAGTTCGGTCAGGAATTCCGGATCAAAATCCGGCCGGATCAGATCAACAAGCAGTTCACGCTGGTTGGAGCTTGCCCAACCCAGCAAATCGGCAATATCGGCAAAGTGCAGTTCACCCAGAAGATCAGCAGCCTTGCTGCCTTCTTCCTCGCCCAGCGCATCAAAGATTTCGCGGGCATATTCGGGAGTCAGATCGACATATTCATCGCCAGACGACTTTTCCGCCGGCCGGTCGAGTTCTTCAACTTGACCTGTCATCTGCCCCTCCCTGTTTAATGAGCCGCCAATTTTTCCTGCAAAAGATTAAACGCCGTGTCGGGCATTGTGTTCCAACGCCCGGCACGGCTGTTTCTGCGCTATCACATAGCCCCGGTCAAGAGCGCGATAGCAATTCACCCCAGCCCCGCTTGGGATCAAGACGGGGCTGGGAGTATGTTACTGGCTTTCCTGCGTCCGTGTGACGGCATCAACAACGGCAATTGCCGTCATGTTGACAATACCGCGCACGGTAATCGACGGGCTGACGACGTGGGCTGATTTGGCCGCACCGACCAGGATCGGCCCAACCGGAAGCCCATCACCCAACATCTTGACCATGTTGTACGAAATGTTGGCTGCATCCAGCGTCGGCATCACCAGAAGGTTGGCCGAACCGCTCAGCATCGAGTGCGGGAAGATCCGGTCACGGA
Source organism: Thalassospira sp. A40-3 (assembly GCF_015871485.1). Classification (NCBI taxonomy): domain Bacteria; kingdom Pseudomonadati; phylum Pseudomonadota; class Alphaproteobacteria; order Rhodospirillales; family Thalassospiraceae; genus Thalassospira; species Thalassospira sp. A40-3. The sequence continues at coordinate 631,150 of NZ_CP065428.1, read as the reverse complement.
TCGGCTGCGAAATGGCTGCATCTGCATGCATTTCACCTTCGACCTCAAGATCGGGTGCCTGCGTTCTGATCAGCTGAAGCGCATCACGCATCTTGCAGGCCGACTTGTTTTCGTGACTGCCGAAGTTCGAATGCGAAATCAACGCGGCCTTTGGCGTCATGCCGAAACGCTTGACGACATCGGCCGCCATGATGGTGGTTTCCGCCACATGTTCCGGGGTCGGATCGACCGACACATAAGTATCGGTCAGGAAGAACGTCCCCTGCTTCATGATCATCATGTTGACCGTGGAGAAATCAGTCACACCTTTGCGCAGGCCGACAAGATTGCGGACATAGCGCAGATGGCGCAGGAAGCCGCCCTGACAGCCGCACAGCATCGCATCGACTTCCCCACGACGCAGCATCAGGGCCGCGATCACGGTCGGACGGGTACGCACGATCGCCCGGGCATATTCCGGGTTGATGCCGCGACGGCCCATGATGTTGTGGAAATCCTGCCAATCCTGTTCGAAATGCGGATTGTCATCGGGATCGTGAATTTCAATCTGCTCATCGGGAACAAGACGCAGGCCAAGCTCGGTAATCCGTTCAAGGATGACCTCGCGGCGACCAATCAGCACCGGATGACAAATGCCGTCATCGACAAGCACCTGACAGGCCTGCAGAACACGACGCGATTCGCCTTCGGGATAGACAACGCGTTTCTTGTGCGACCGCGCCACGTCAAACACCGGCTTCATGACAAGGCCGGACCGGAAGACGAAACCTTCAAGCTGCTGACGATACTCGTCGAAATCCTCGATCGGGCGTTTGGCAACACCGCTCGCCATGGCGGCCTTGGCCACACGCGGCGGAATTTCGAGCATCAGGCGCGGATCAAACGGCTTCGGGATAAGATATTCCGGACCGAATTTAAGCTCCTCCCCGCCATAGGCAGTTGCCACAACATCGGAAACCTCGGCCGTTGCCAGATCGGCGATGGCATGGACGGCGGCGATCTTCATTTCCTCGTTGATCTCGGTCGCGCCGACATCAAGCGCGCCACGGAACAGGAACGGGAAGCAAAGAACGTTGTTCACCTGGTTCGGATAATCCGTACGACCGGTGGCCATAACCGCATCCGGGCGGATTTCCTTGACCAGTTCCGGGGAAACTTCCGGCGTCGGGTTGGCCAGCGCCATGATGATCGGGCCTTCGCCCATCTTGCGAAGCTCATCCTCGCCCATCACGTTCGGCGCCGAAAGACCCAGGAAGATATCAGCCCCTTCGATCACGTCGCTTAACGTACGCGCGTTGGTTTCAATCGCGTATTCGGCCTTCCACGGATCCATTTCCTCGGCCCGGCCCTTATAGACCACACCAAACCGGTCAGTGACCGTGATGTTGTGCTTGGGCAAACCCATGGAAACCAGAAGGTTCAGACACGCCAAGGCCGCTGCACCGGCCCCGGATGTCACAAGGCGGACCTTGTTGATATCCTTGCCGGTCACACGCAGGCCATTGAGGACCGCGGCGGCAACACAGATTGCCGTACCGTGCTGGTCATCGTGGAAAATCGGAATGTTACAGCGTTTGCGCAAAGCCTCTTCGATGATGAAGCATTCCGGTGCCTTAATGTCTTCGAGGTTAACACCCCCGAAAGTCGGCTCCAGCGCTGCGACGATGTCGATAAATTTCTGCGGCTCGGTTTCGTTCACTTCAAGATCGAAAACATCGATGTTGGCGAACTTCTTGAACAGAACCGCCTTGCCTTCCATCACCGGCTTGGACGCCAGCGGGCCAATCGGGCCAAGGCCAAGCACAGCCGTACCGTTCGAAATCACCCCGACCAGGTTACCGCGCGCGGTGTAATCAGCTGCGGTATCGGGGTTTTTGACGATTTCCTCGCACGCAAACGCGACGCCCGGCGAATAGGCCAGGGCAAGGTCACGCTGGTTTGCAAGGGTGGTGGTTGCCGTTACGGACAATTTCCCCGGGGTGGGATACCGGTGATAGTCCAAAGCTGCTTCGCGCAGCTTGTCATTTCTATTTGCCATTATAATACCTTTGATTTCAGGTATTTACATAAATTAACCGTTAATCGGTTAAATCCTGATAATTCACTCTAGCGGGACCGGTAGACTAAATGAGTTTGGCCCGCGATTGAAGCACTCAGTTCATTCTTCGCCAAGGGGCTGCATTGCGTAATTTTCAACGCGGCACCGCACAATAAATCAATCATTTATGCCGCAGCCGCGTGATGACGCACACCAACCGATCCATTGCCGTATTCAAACCATTGTAGGGGATATATGGGGAAGGTCCACAAACGAAAAAACCCGCCATTGCTGACGGGTTCTTTTTCGTGACCTTCCCGATTGGCCGGGAGGCCAGATAATGGTGCGGTCGAGAAGACTCGAACTTCCACGGGGGTTAGCCCACAGCGACCTCAACGCTGCGCGTCTACCAATTCCGCCACGACCGCATATGTTTTGCAGCAAAGCCCTTGAGGTAATTAAGTGGGCTTGCCTTGGTGCGGAAAGGGAGATAGCAAATTGGTATCCCCTGATCAAGGGCTCATTTCACTTATTTGACAGGAAAAATGCAAAGCAACGCCCCAACCGCGCAAATCCCCGAGTGGCGCACCACCCCGGAGTTGGTTTCCTACCCCGAAGCCCTTGCAGAAATGGAAGCCCGCGCAGAGGCCATTCATGCTGGCGAAGCCCATGAACTTGTTTGGTTTCTTGAACATCCGCCACTTTATACCGCCGGCACCAGTGCCCATGCCGAGGACCTTGTCGATCCGGATCGCTTTCCGGTCTATGACGCGGGCCGCGGCGGGCAATATACCTATCACGGACCGGGTCAGCGCACGGTTTATCTGATGCTCGACCTTAAGAATCGCGGTCGCGATGTCCGCGTCTATGTTCACAACCTTGAAGAATGGGTGATTCGCACCCTGGCGTTGCTGGGCGTCAAAGGCGAACGGCGCGATGGCCGTGTTGGCATCTGGGTGGTGCGCGATGATGGCCGCGAAGACAAGATCGCCGCCATTGGCGTCCGGGTGCGCCGCTGGGTGACGTTCCATGGCATTGCGATTAATGTCGCCCCGGACCTGACGCATTTCGGTGGAATCGTGCCCTGTGGCATCTCTGAACATGGTGTCACCAGCCTCAAAGATCTTGGCGTCGATATTCCTATGGCGGAACTTGATCGCCTGTTACAACAGACCTTTGGCGAAATCTTTTCGTAACACCAATCCGGGCCTTCCGAATGAGTGACAAGTCGCAACAGGCCAAGGCAGACACCCCGCAAGCCAAAGGCAGATCCAAGGGCCATAAAATGCCCGAAAGCATTGCCGATGGCGGGATGGCCGATGCCGAACGCGACATTCTTGCCGAACTTGAAAAGGCGCTTGGCGAACATATCGCCCTTTTGCTGCGCTGGAACCGCAAGCTGGTTCTGGCGGATTCGGGGACGCCATCTGACGCCGACGAAGACGATCATGATTGTGATTTCGGGGCGTGGTACGCGCTTAATCGCCATAACCGCCTGATTGACCAGCCCGCCATGCGCGCCCTGGCAACCACCCATCAGCAACTTCACGAGTCGGCAAAACGACTTTTGAGTGCACATGATGTCGATCACGAAGTCGATTCGGCCGAGTTCGACATGATGGCCCTGCGCGCAGAATCGTTCTTTGCCCAGCTCCGCCGTCTGGAGCGTGCCTTCCGCACCGCGCGATCAGACGTCGATCCTCTCACGGGTACCTATAACCGTCAGACGATGATGGGCGATCTGAATGCCGAACGCGAACGTGCGATCCGCACCGGGGTCCCGACCGCGATCGCGCTGGTCGACCTTGATCACTTTAAATCGGTTAACGACACCTATGGCCATCAGGCGGGTGATCTCGTTTTGCAATCGGTGGCGGGGATCCTGCAATCGCATGTCCGCCCGTTTGACAAGGTGTATCGCTATGGCGGTGAGGAATTCCTGGTCTGCCTGCCCAATGCCGACATGAAGCAATGCGCGCGCGTTCTCGAACGCCTGCGGCGCGTGATCGAGGCATCCCCGGTTGCCATCTCGGATGAGACGATATTGCCAGTCACGGCCTCCATCGGGGCGGCCCCGATGACCAAAAACCGAACGACCGAGCAAATCATCGAAAAAGCCGACAAGGCGCTATATGCCGCCAAGGAAGGCGGTCGCAATCGCGTGCGCGTCTGGCGCAATCCGGATGGCAAGACCGCGTCCACGACCACGAAACCCGGCAAGAACGCGACCTGAGGCGATCTTCGCCGATGCTCCAAGGCCAAGAGTGCTGCTACCTGGCCCAAGCCACACCAAATCAGGAAAAATTTTCACCAAATCCTGCTGCAACGCAGCAACGGCAATAGGCACCTGTTTTCAGATTGTTACGCCGTCAAAGTGTTTTTATTCACTGCCAAGAACAAAAAATTCCGCATAAGCGAAATCTTGTCTTCACAAGTTGGCAACATATCTGCAAACTATAATAAGAAAAAGCAGCAGGGCTTTGCCTCCGCTCAGGACCAAGAGTGCAAGACCGAGAGAGCAAGGCCAAGAGATAATCGCTGCCGACTTGGGAGGGAATTCGTTTAGACCCGAACGGAGGCCCATGAATGTCCAGTTCTATGGATTTCGCGCCTGGCGACCCGACCTTGATGCTGACCGTACTGCGCAGCGCCGAGGCAAATCTTGATCGCAGCATGTTGCTGCGCCGTGTCTTGTCCCTTTTCTGTACCGACGATTATGGCAATCAGGTTGCCATCCAGGACGGCCCTGACTTGCAGCGCCGCATCGACAATGCCATTGCCAATCTTCAACTGGCTGGCTTGATCCGCATGACGGCTGGCGAAGAACTTTCGATCACCTCGCTTGGCACCGCCATGATGATGGCCTACCCGCTTGGCATCGATGATGGCGTGCTGTGTTCGCTGCCGGCATTTCGCAACAGCCTTTATGAAACCCATGCGCCTGTGGTTCAGGAACGCCATCTGCCGAATTCGGCCTATGGTTCCGGTTTCTCGGCCGGGATAGATGCTCATCGTCTGACCGAAAACCCCTATCCGTCTGACTGCCGTGATCATGAAGACTGGTTGATGGGATGGGATGAGGCCCTTGATCAGGCCAAACGCGAAGCGGAAACGCTGCTGAACTGATCGGCATGATCTGTTCACATTGCGCCTGAAGACTTGCGACCGGCAGACGGAATGCAATTTCCGATGCCGCGATTTGAATACCCGGCACTGCCGGTGATGCCGTGCCACCTTGTGCAACGGCCGACACCTGCCCGTTTGATCCGCAACGATGGCAACATGCCATTGTCACTGCACATCACACGCGGGCAACGGTTCTCTGCCCCCTGATCACAACCGCCCCTGATCACATCTCACGGACCAGCAAAGCAACCCACGCGGTTTATCCGCATGGGATCGGGATCGGTATCGTCTTGTTTACTTGAATGATTGGGCCGCTATTTGACTTCGCTGTCGGACGGGTCATCAGATGCGAAGATTGAAACCACGTTATTTTCACTGACCTCGGGGGCTTGGTCTTCCTCACCACCGGTCGGCTTTTCACGCTTGTGCCCGTCATGCTGTTTGGCGGCGTTCTGGCGTTCATGTTCGGTCAGGGTACGTTCGCCACGCGTGCGCCCGTGCAGCAAGCGGTTCTGATCCGCCTTGCGTGCCTTTTCGTCGCGTTGCTTGCGTTTGCGTGCCTGACGCAGATTAACCAGATCGCCCATATCAGCCTTCTGTTTTCTGGCTTCTGTTTTTTCCGGCTGACCGGATCAGGCGAAATAACCTGACCGGCATGACCCGAAATAAAAAACGGGTGCTTCGATCTCCCGAAGCACCCGCTAGCCGTTCTTAAAATCCGTTGGTGTCCAACAGGACTTAGCGCACGAAGACGTGCACCTCGTTTGCCGAGACAGATGCGCTGGTCGCATCAGAAGCACGCACGCGCGAGCTTGGCATGCCCATATCGGTCAGCGACCGAAGAACTGCCTGCGCGTTGCGCTTGGATTTATTGGCATTCAGCGCAACCTGCGCCGGGGTACCACGATTCGGTGTCACCGCAACCACATCAAAGCTTGCCTGCGGGCGACGTTCAAGAACGCGGTTCACCGCGTTATACAACGCCTGCTCGTACTTGACGCTCGCCGTATCAAAACGGATCACGACAAGCGGACGGTCGCTTGGTGCGGCTGCCATACGCTGACCGCTTGATGCCGGTGCAGCCTGCGACTGGAAGACACGTTTGGAAAGGGAATCCCCGAAGATCTCGCCATTCTTGACAGCCAGGGCCAGCGCATTGAGGTTCGCGCGTTCTGTGCTGACATAAGACGTCTGACGGGCAAGGCTTTCGCTGATTTCGTTCAGAAGACGATCAATCAGCACCGTGGTGCGGTTGGTTTCGTCTTCAAGCAGGGCCAGCTGACGGTGGTCTTCGTCAACAGCGCCTGAAACCTGATAGGCCGAACGAACCGACTCAAGCAGGAAGGTCGACAGCGTGCTGTCGGCAGCAACCTTGTTGGCCAGCGAGTTCAGCGCGGCAATGTCATCATTCACACGATCCAGTTCGGACTGTGCGGTGTTCCACTGCTGCACCAGAACCGGGTTGCCCGGCGTGGTGCCGACCTGCAGACGGGCACTGATCGCGGCAACCGTGCCGTGATAGGCCTGCGAGTGCGCGACGGTCTGTCCACGCAGCTGCTGCAGTTCGTTGCTATGATTGCTCAAAGCGGATTTGAGACGGTTCAGCTCCTGCTGCATGTTCTCGACCTTGGTACCAACAAAGGTTCCGGTCTGAGATACCCCAGTCAGCGGTTCCGTGCTTGCAGCAACGTCATAGCTGGTGATGGCATCGGCACCAACAGGCTGATTGGCAACGACGTTTTGCTGCGTCGTTTCCTCTTCACCGGCAAGTGTCGGCCACAGGGCCTCAGAAGAAAAAGAACATCCCCCCAGCATCAGGGCGGTGCCGATTACGGCGAGGTAGGTTTTACGAACGGCCATTTCGATCTATTACCTAAGTAGAAATATGCGAATCTCCCTGGGCCTGCCTTTTTATCTAGGTGAAACAAGCCCCTGCTCCCCCGGGATTGAAAGCATCTTAGTCTACGACCACTTATGGAACAAGACGCATTTGCCCCTTTTTTGCCGAGTCTTGTCCTTATTCACTTCAAAGCGGACAAAGCCGGGCAAAACAGGGGCGTAGCAGTCAGGTAAACCGCGCCTTCGGAAAAAATGGCAAAAATTCAAATTTACTGCTTGCAATGGCATGCTCGTTTGCATAAGTTCCGCTCCGCCGACGGGGAGCAGTCCTTTGCAAACCGCCGGAAATTAAGGCAAGCGCCCGTAGCTCAGCTGGATAGAGCATCTGACTACGAATCAGAAGGCCGGAGGTTCGAATCCTTCCGGGCGCGCCAGTGAAAGGCTCGACGTCACCGCGTCGGGCCTTTACCATTTATACAAGCGTAAAAGCGCCCGTAGCTCAGCTGGATAGAGCATCTGACTACGAATCAGAAGGCCGGAGGTTCGAATCCTTCCGGGCGCGCCAGTCAAAGGCCCGACGTTACTGCGTCGGGCCTTTGTTCTTTCGCCCACCTGCTTTGCGCTTGCTTGGTCTGGCGCACAATCTTCAAACAAGCCCGATCAGAAAAAAGCCCGGCACACATTTGCACCGGGCTTCGTATCTTACATCGGGTATTTTATGTCGGTGTTTGCGGGCTTACATGCCCGGCATGATCACGGTATCGATCACGTGAATAACACCGTTGTCAGCCTCGATATCGGCATTGACCACAGTGGCTTCATCGACCATGACACCGTTCATGGCATTCACATCGATGCTGTCACCCTGGACACTGGCCACCATCATTTCCTTGCCTGCGATGTCACCCGACATCACTTTGCCCGGCACCACATGATAGGTCAGGATGGAAACAAGCTTGTCCTTGTTTTCCGGCTTCAGAAGGTCTTCAACGGTGCCTGCCGGCAGTTTGGCAAAGGCTTCGTCGGTCGGCGCAAAGACCGTAAACGGACCTTCGCCTTTAAGCGTATCGACAAGTCCGGCGGCCTGCACGGCCGCTACAAGCGTGTTGAACGAACCGGCGGCAACGGCGGTATCAACGATATCAGCTGCTTTGGCGGACATGGCGCCAAAGGTCAGGCTGGCAGCGGTCGCAACGGCAATGAGAGACGATTTGATCGCAGACATGGTCCTATCTCCTGTTAACCAACGTGGAATTTCAACGTCGAATTGTTGCTGTCACACGAAGGCATACGGCCCATCATCGCGTATCAGTTCAATCATATGATTGTGATAACAAAGGCGCATCCAATCACCTTTGCACAACGTACTACACCCTTGGCGCGTAGCCATCCGGTCGACAAAATCACTGCATCTTGTATCGCTGCGGTGTTATGGTCAGCTGATCACAAGGGCAAAGCCCGATAAGGGACCTAGGACGGAGCGCAACAATGAATGCCAACACCCGGATCACCATTTCCTGCGATGACCGCGTCGGTTTGATTTCCGATATCACCGGACGACTGTTTGATATCGGCACAAACCTTGGCCCAACCTCCTTTTCGCTCGACGGCGATGTTGCGAAGTTCGAAACCACTTGCGAACTTCCCGACGAATGCCCGATATCCGAATGCGAGGCTGTGCTGCGCGGACTTTCCCTTGGCAATGCCGACATCACCGTCGAAGCCATTGCCGCCACCCCGGAAATGACCACGGCACCGGGTGCCACCCATCTGATCGAATGTTCGGGGATTGATCAGCCGGGCCTGATCGCGCGCCTGTCGGAAATCTTTATCGAATATAACGCCAACATCGTCCGTCTGGCGGCATCGGCAACCGATGAAAAGGATGCACGGATTTACACCCTGCGCTTTGCCGTCGCCATTCCACCGGAACGCGCCGCCAACTGTCTGGCAACCCTCGCCAACACGGCAGGCTCGATGCGGCTTGTCTTCAAGTTTGACGAGCTTTAAATCACCACGCGATTACGGCCGGATTGCTTTGCCTGATAAAGCTTCTGGTCGGCACTTTTAAGGACTGCCCACGGGTCGGTGGTATCCTCATCGCGTTCGCACACCCCAACCGAGATGGTAACGGAAACGGATTTGTTTTTTTCCGGCGGAGTGATCTTGTTCTCTGCAATCCGTTTGCGCAGCGCATCAAGCGGCTCTGCTGCACGTTCGGCACTGCGTCCGGCAAACAGCACAGCAAATTCTTCGCCGCCATAACGGTATGCCTTCCCACCACCGCCGACGCGCGCAAGCTCCCGCGCCACCTTTTTCAAAACGATATCGCCAACATCATGACCATAGGTGTCGTTGAACTTCTTGAAGTGATCAACATCAAGCATCGCAATCGCATATTGATTGCCAAGTTCCGCCATCGCATGGCCCAGCGCGCGCCGCCCCGGCAGCCCGGTCAGATCATCGACAAACGCCATCCGCCAGGCTTCCTGCGCAAGCCCCGCCAGAACCACACCGGTTGCTGCCAGATATCCATATTGAATAATCCCGCTGCCCATCACGGTTGCCACATCAATGGCGATGATCGCCGCCGCAAAGCTGGTTTCAAGCGGCTTGTGCCGGATCAAAAGCAGGACCACCGCGATGACGGATATGATCATCGCCGGATGGGGCATTGCGCCCAAAATACCGGTGCTGACAAAAAAGCGCGTATCAAGCACGCGATGCAGCGCCGATCCGACATCGGGTTGCCCCGCCAGCATCAGCATGACAAAGATCTGCAATCCCAGAACCAGCATCCGGGCAATGCCACGTGGGTTCAAAACGCTGCGTTCGGCCGTAAAGCCCAGCAAAAGCAGATTGATCGGGATCAGATAAAGTGTGGCGACCCGCAGGAACGCCAATCCCTCGGCCGAAATGCCAGCTCCATTGCCAACCAGCAGCCAATAGCAAACCAGCAGCAAAGCCATGACAAAAACCGCACGCCCGCGGTTAAACCACCAGCCAATCGCCCCGCCCAGCACCGCCAGCAAGAACGGCCCATATCGCACCAATCCGGAAAGCTCGGCTGGCACCAGTGTCGGTGAAACGGCCAGCACCAGACACGCGCCCAAAATCAGGGCAGGTGCCAGACCGGCAGAAACAACAATGGAATAAGCGCGACGCATGGGGCGTTCGATACTACCTGCTGATGGGGTCTAAGGGCCCGCAACCGATGGCGTTCCCGGTATCGCCGGTAATCTAACGACAGTCCGGTTAAGGGGCTATTGCTTTATCCGGCTTATCTCGAGTTTTTCTGATTTACGGGTCGCGTGCGCCAAAAGCACTAGAGACTTAAGTGTTTTAAAACTTGCCAGCATTCGCATCCGCACCCTAAATTACCCACAGGTTTACTGCGACGCACAATGATCGCGGACCACATAACTGTCACGGCGGCCACGGTACGATCCCGAAAACGGGACGCAACAATACGCCACATGCTTCGCGCGATGATCGATTGATGATCCATCGCCTGCGACGCACTGATTGAAATGACAGGTTCTGGAGAAACGTTACCATGAGCTTCACCACACCGACCCCGGCCCCGGCACGTCTGAACCGGTCCGAACTTGCCGTTCCCGGCAGCCGGATCGAACTGTTTGAAAAGGCCGCAAAATCCAAGGCCGATGCCATTTTCCTTGATCTGGAAGACGCCGTTGCGCCCAGTGACAAGGAACAGGCGCGCAAAAACATCATCGAGGCCATCAACGATATCGACTGGTGCGACAAGGTCCTGTCGGTGCGCATCAACGGTCTTGATACCCATTACATGTACCGCGACGTTGTCGATGTTCTCGAACAGGCCGGTGACCGGCTTGACCTGATCATGATCCCCAAGGTCGGAACTGCGGCCGACGTTTACGCCCTTGATATGATGGCAACCCAGATCGAAACGGCCAAGGGCCGCAAGAAACGCATCGGGTTTGAGCTGATCATTGAAACCGCCCTTGGCATGCAAAACATCCATGAAATTGCCGCAGGCTCCCCGCGCAATGAAAGCCTGCATTTCGGGGTGGCCGATTACGCTGCCTCGACCAAGGCGATGACAACCGGCATTGGCGGCCCGAACCCGCATTATGGCGTTCTGACCGACAAGGATGGCGATAATCCGCGCGATTACCACTGGGGCGACATGTGGCACTATGCCATTGCCCGCCTGGTGGTTGCGGCGCGCGCCAATGGTCTGCGCCCTATTGATGGTCCGTTTGGGGATTTCTCTGACCCGGACGGCTATCGCGCGCAAGCCGCCCGCGCCATGGTTCTGGGTTGTGAGGGCAAATGGGCGATCCACCCAAGCCAGATCACGCTGGCCAACGAGGTTTATTCGCCTTCTGAAGAAGAAGTCACCAAGGCCAAGCGCATCCTCGAAGCGATGGAAAAGGCCCAGTCCGAAGGGGCCGGTGCCGTCGCCCTTGATGGTCGCCTGATTGATATCGCATCCATCAAACAGGCCGAAGTCATGGTCCGTCAGGCCGAAGCCATCGCCGCACGCGATGCGGGCTAAGCATCCCGCACAAAGACGAAATTCAAAGGGCCGGCGGTATCATCCCCGGCCCTTTCTCATGTCTCAGCACGCGATGGGTCGGACATGCCGAACCTTTCCGCGCAGGATTTCTTGAGGATCACCATCGCGCACCAGATGCATCCTGATGCCGTCCGATCCACCACCAAGCGCGGGCTTCAGACGCTGATTGCCATCATAATGCCCGCCATTCTGCGCGCGATACGGGATCGGGTCATCGGTAAACAAACCGGCGAGGCGTTCCTTGAACGCGGTCTTCACTTCTGTCCACCCGTCCTCATCCATGCGATCGGTGCTGTAAACCGGGAATGGCGGCATAACGTCCATACCGGGATAGAAAAGCGCGCCGTGCTGGATCGGCCACAACACATCATCGATGCTGCCATTAACACCACGGTCACTGTAATGCGGCAAATGTCCGCCAATCGGCACAATCAGCATCGCGCGGCGTCCGGCAAGCGTGCCCTCGCCATATCGATCGCCCCAGTGCGTCTCATTATGTTCGCCCACACCATAGGCAAAGCCATAGGCAAAAACCCGATCAAACCAGCCTTTCAGGATGGCGGGCATGCCAAACCACCACAGTGGAAAGCTGAACAACACCGCGTCCGCCCATAAAAGCTTGTCCTGTTCGGCGGCGATATCTGCCGTCTGAAAGCCGGACGCATAGGCATTCTTGGATTCTGCTACATAGATCAGCCGATCAGGATCGCGACGTTCGGTGAAATCGTGCGCATCAGCCAGCGGCTTCCATCCCATGGCATAAAGATCAGAAACCTGCACGGCGTGGCCGTCAGCACGCAGCGTTTCAACCGCGACATCCTTTAATGCACTGGTCAGGGATGCGGGCTCGGGATGGGCATGGACAATCAAGACATTCGACATTGGGCCGTCCTTTCCAAAGGGGATCACGTTCGATGCGTGATCATGGCCTGATGTTCTGCTATCTTTGAAATTCAATAATTTTTTATCTGGTATAAATATGACAGATATCAGCAAGCTTGACCTCAACCTGCTGGTCACACTCGACACGCTGCTGGCCGAACGCAATGTCACGCATGCGGCAAGGCGCCTGAACCTTAGCCAGCCGGCGATTTCAACCCGGCTGGCCCGCCTGCGCGATTTGCTGGGCGATCCATTATTACTGCCCGCACAGCGCGGCATGATCCCGACCGAACGCGCACTTGAACTGCAAGAACCGCTGCATCAGGCACTGGAAGGTGTTCGCCGGGTCGTTGCGGAAAACAGTCCGTTTGATCCATCAACAATCACCGCCACCATCGCCATTGCCGCCAGTGACTATGTGCAATACGCGATCCTGATGCCGCTTCTTGACGTTTTGCGGCGTGATGCGCCGGGGATCAAGGTCGCCTGGCGCACGATCAATACATCCATGCTTGATAGCCAGATGGCGCGCGGTGATGTCAGCCTTGCGCTTTCAACGCCTGAAACAGCGCCAGAAACGCTTCGGATGCGCAAAATCTATCGCGAGGAATATGTCGCAATCGCCAGATGCGATCATCCGGCAATCAGCAAGTCACTTGATCTCGACAGCTTTTGCGCGCTTGACCATGTCGTGGTGTCCCCCGAAGGCGGCGGCTTTAAGGGGCCAGCGGATGATGCCCTTGCGGCACTTGGACGAAAACGCAATGTGGCCCTGTCTGCACCGGGCTTTCTTGTTGTCCCCGAAATCGTCGCACGCAGCGATATGATCGCCCTTGTGCCCAGGCGGGTTGCCCACGGCCGCACCGGTCAGATCCAGATATTTGATCCCCCGATGCCCGTTACCGGTTTTGACATGGCGTTGATCTGGCATGATCGCACCACCACCCATCCCCTGTATCGCTGGCTCCGCGATCAGATCACAGCATTGATCGCAGATGCTTCCGCCGACTAGGACCTGAACCCACCAGATCACGAAAATAAAAAAGGCCGACCCGCGACATTCACGCGGATCGGCCCGAAATTAAGATGCCTGTTGTTTTATGGCACTGCGATCAGTCGGCAATGCCGTCAAAGATGATCTTGCCAATGGCCTTGCCACTTTCCAGCAACGCATGCGCTTTCTGAAGGCTTTCCGGTGACAGTGCGCCAAAGCTTTCATTCGCCGTATTGGTGATGGTTCCGTCATCAACCAACTGGGCGACCGTCGCCAGAAGCTTGTGCTGTTCAATCATGTCGGCCGTCTGGAACATCGAGCGGGTAAACATGAACTCGTAGGAGAAGCTCGCCGACTTGGCTTTCAGAAGGTCCACATTGTGATTTTCCTGGGCCTCGGTGATCGTCACGATCCGGCCCTGCGGTGCGATGACAGTCGCCATCACATCAAAATACTGATCGGTTTCCGACGTGCAGAAGATGTAATCAACATTGGCAACATCAATCGCGGCCAGTTCTTCATCCAGCGGATTACGATGGTTGATCACCTGATCCGCGCCAAGCTTTTTGACCCACGCGATGGTTTCCGGGCGTGATGCGGTCGTGATCACTTTCAGACCGGCAAGCTTGGCCAACTGAATGGCAATCGATCCAACACCACCAGCCCCGCCAATGATCAGGATCGTTTTGTTTGCATTGGCATCAACCGCCTTGCGATCAATCATAAGGCGGTCAAACATCGCCTCCCAGGCGGTAATCGTCGTCAATGGCAGGGCTGCTGCGGCGGCGAAATCAAGTGACTTCGGCTTGGGCGCGACAATGCGTTCATCAACAAGTTGCAGCTGGGCATTGGACCCCGAACGGGTCACATCCCCGGCATACCAGACTTCATCGCCCGGACGGAAAAGGGTGACGTCTTCGCCAACAGCCTCGACCACACCGGCCGCGTCCCAACCAAGCACCTTGAAGGCACCGTCATCCTGCTTGCCCTTGCGGACTTTGAAATCGACCGGGTTCACTGCAACGCCCTTTACCCGCACAAGGATATCGTGACCCTCGGCAACCGGGGCATCGGTTTCGATCTGGGTGAACAGGCCGTCGGTTTCGACCGGAGCAGATTTATAAATACCAATGGCTTTCATCTTTGGCATTTCCTTCCATCAAAGGTTTGATTTGTGAATGGCCAAGTTTTAACGCATAATCCTCTTTGAAATAAGTACGCACAATTTCAGCATATAGTATCAATTTGTATACTATTGCGGATTTCCGGGCATTACAGGCACATCACCTGAACCGGTCCTTGCTGATTTGGAGGTTAAAGATGAATAGCTGCCCACCCAACAGAAGCCCCGGCTGCCCGGTTGAAGGTGCGCTTGATATGATTGGTGGCAAGTGGAAGGGCGTTGTGATGTTCCATCTGCTTGATGGCACGAAACGCTTTAACGAGCTGCGCCGTCTGATGCCCGGCGTCACCCAGCGCATGCTGACCCGCCAGCTCCGCGAACTTGAAACCGACGGGCTTGTACATCGTGAAGTTTACGCCGAAGTCCCGCCGCGCGTTGAATACAGCCTGACCCAAAAGGGTGAAACGCTGCGCGGCATTATTCTGGCCCTCAAGGACTGGGGCGAAACCCACGTTCCATATTATGCGATGTCAAAACGCCCGATGCCCGAAAGTGAACCCGCCTGATCAGATTTGCCGCAGATCGCGCGCCATTTTCCAGAATGTCGTTCTGTCATATCCGTCATGGACACCTTCGCCGACAATCGCAAACCCGCGTGATGTGAAGAACGCGATATTGTCTTCAAGTTCGATCCGAACACTAAGCCGCATATGCTGCTTGCCGCGATCACGCGCAAACGCGCAGGCCGCCTCGACCAATGCCTTGCCGATACCAGATCCCTTGACCGCCGGGTCAACCGAAAGCTTGTAAAGATAGGCGTCCTTGCCGACATCCTCGATCCAGATTTGGCCGATGATGCTGCCATTGCCATCCCGGGCGACGAACAGTGTGTCGCGGGCAAAACGCCATTGCAGTTCGGAAACCGAAACCGATTTGGCCGAACTTGGCGGATCGACAATATCGTCCTGAAAGGCAAAGGCTGCCAAAAGAATTTCAACAAGCCGCTCGAACGAAACCTCGTCCGGGGCATTGATGTGTGTGATCTCGATACTGGACGTCATGGGGTTCCACGTGCAAACTATCAGACGTAATGAATGTATGAACACTACGCCATAATTATTACGTAAACGGAAAATGTGGACTGTTCATAGCTCCGCCCTTGACGTGGCGGGTCGATATACTATGTTCCGCCCCATTGTTTCCCAGTCGGATATGATGCCCTGATGCATAACTTCCTCGATTTTGAAAAGCCGATCGCCGAACTTGAAGGCAAGATCGAAGAGCTCCGTCATTTGACGGGCAGTGACGAAGTCAACATCGCAGACGAGGTTTCCCGCCTGCAGGAAAAGCTGACCAAGCTTTTGCAAGGCACCTATGGCAAGCTGACCCCCTGGCAGAAAACCCAGGTGGCGCGCCATCCTGATCGTCCGCATTTCACCGACTATATCGCCAACCTGTTTGACGATTTCACCCCGCTTTCCGGTGACCGCCAGTTTGGCGAAGACGCCGCAATCATCGGTGGTTTCGGCCGTTTGCAGGGCCGCACGGTGATGGTGATCGGCCATGAAAAAGGCCGCGATACCGAAACCCGTGTGAAACACAATTTCGGTTCTGCCCGTCCCGAAGGCTATCGCAAGGCGATCCGCCTGATGCGTATGGCTGAGCGTTTCAACATCCCGGTTGTTACCCTTGTTGATACTGCCGGTGCCTTCCCGGGTGCCGATGCCGAGGCGCGCGGCCAGTCCGAAGCCATCGCGCGTTCGATCGAAGCCTGCCTTGATATCAAGGTGCCGCTGGTGTCCGTGATCATTGGCGAAGGTGGATCGGGTGGTGCGATTGCGCTTGCAGTTGCCAACAATGTTCTGATGCTTGAAAACTCGATCTATTCGGTGATTTCACCAGAAGGTTGCGCATCCATTCTGTGGCGTTCTGGCGACGAAGCCAAAACCGCTGCCGAGGCGCTCCGTCTTACCGCACAGGATCTGCTGCAGCTTGGCGTGATTGACGAAATCGTGCCAGAGCCGCTTGGTGGCGCACAGCGCGATGCCAAGGAAGCCTGCAAACGGGTTGGTAAAGCGATCATCAAGGCACTTGAAAGCATGGATGACGTCGAAGGTGGTGTGCTGAAGGCGCGCCGTCGTGACAAGTTCCTTGAAATGGGCCGCAAGGGCCTGAACTGATTTTCCATTCAGGGCGCAGACCATCGTGATTGATGCTGCGCCCTGTTGTCATTTTCCGGCGCAGTCTGTCCGTCGGTTATATCCGGCAAAATGAAGCGCCCTTTTCCGGCCTGGTCGGGAGGCACCATGAATTTTCTTCGCCGGATTGTTGAATCCAATCGCTTTCAAAATTTCATCACCGCCGTCATTGCGATTAACGCCATCATCCTCGGGCTTGAAACCTCCCCGACCGTGATGAATGCGGCGGGGTCGGTGCTGCATGTGCTCGATCAGGTGGCAGTCGCGATTTTTGTCATCGAACTGGTGATGAAACTTGCGCTCTATCGGCTGGCCTTCTTCAAGCGCGCCTGGAATGTCTTTGATTTCACGATTGTTGCCATCACCCTGATGCCAGCAGGCCAAGGCGTCTCGGTCCTGCGCGCACTGCGTATCCTGCGTGCCTTCCGCCTGATTTCGACCGTGCCCTCCATGCGCAAGGTGGTCGAAGCCCTGATGCGCGCCATTCCCGGCATGATTTCCGTCCTCACACTTCTGTCGCTGGTGTTTTATGTCTCGGCCGTGATGGCGACCAAGCTGTTTGGCGAAGGCTTCCCTGACTGGTTTGGCACGATTGGCGAATCACTTTATTCGCTGTTCCAGATCATGACGCTGGAAAGCTGGTCGATGGGCATTGTCCGTCCGGTGATGGAGTCTTACCCGCTGGCGTGGCTTTTCTTCGTGCCGTTCATTCTGGTAACGACATTTGCCGTCCTGAACCTGTTTATCGCGATTGTGGTTGATGCAATGTCGACACATGTCGATGTTGAAGAAACCCAGACCCGTGATGTGATCGAACTCGATCATCAGGAAATCATGACCGAACTGCGCGCTCTGCGTAGTGAAATGAGCAAACTTGCCAACGCCCGGAACGAACATTCACAAGACGCCCCATCCGATCAAAACAAGACATCGACACCCTCCTGAACCGTCGGTCAGGCCAGGCTTACCGGGAAAATTGAGCGGTTACTCATAAAAAGGGGGTGGTTAAACGCCCCGAACCTCGTCTAATCTTTCGACAAATATCGGGAGATCGGGGAATGAAGCTAACGTTTGCGGGGACAGGATCGGCCTTTTGTATGGCCGCTGACAATTTCCAGAGCAACATGGTTCTGGAAACGACCCCGTCGGGCAATGACCAACCACAGCGCCTGCTGATTGACTGCGGTTCAGACGCGCGCCATTCGCTGCGCAACATTGGTCATATGCCAAACGACATTCATGGTGTCTATGTCAGCCATCTGCATTCGGACCATATCGGTGGGCTAGAATGGATGGCGCTTGCCAATTATTTCGTCTTCGAGGGACACCGGGCGGAACTGTTTGCGGTCGACGAACTGCTGGAACCGCTGTGGGAACACTCATTGCGCGGCGGCCTTGAAATCAGCGACCACGGCAACAGCAAACTGTCGTCCTATTTCGATGTGGTCCCGCTTTCCACCAAGAACGGATTTGACTGGCATGGCATGCATTTCGATGTCATCCCGGTTGCCCATGTCGTGACACCGGAAAGCACGATGTATTCCTATGCCCTGTTCGGTCACGGCCAGAACAAGTCCTTCTTCCTGACAACAGATGCGATTTTCAATCCCGAAGACCACATGCCGTTCTACAAAAAGGCCGACATCATCTTTCAGGATTGCGAACTCGGCCCCCGTCATTCCGGGGTCCATGCCCATTACGACCAACTTGTGACCCTGCCTGCCGAGATCAAGGCGAAGATGTGGCTCTATCACTATCAGGCTTATGATAAACCCGACGCGGTGGCGGACGGTTTCTGCGGGTTCATTGAACCGGAACAAAGTTTTGATCTTGGTTGATCAGACAACCGGCGCATAACCTGCACATTAGGGTCCTGACCCTGCCCAAATATAAAAACGAGCAAACGGAACAAAAATGTTCCACAACCACAAAACGGGACGTGCGAATGCCCAAATCGGTTTTTGCCTATATATGGCGTCATAGCCGCCTCCAGCAGATCATGCTGACATTGGTCACGCTGGCTTCTTTCCCGTTTCTTTATTACTCGCTTGATCTGCCCAAACAGATCGTCAACGAGGCCATCGGTGGTGCCGGTGCGCCCTATGACATCCTTGGCGTCGATCTGACCCAGATCGAGTATCTGTTCGCCCTCTCGGGCATTTTTCTGGCCCTCGTCTTCGTCAATGGCGGCTTCAAATACTTCATCAACGTCTATCAGGGCGTGATGGCAGAACGCATGCTGCGCCGCATGCGCTACGAGCTTTTTGACCGTGTTCTGCGTTTTCCACTGCCGCATTTCCGCAAGACCAGCCAGGGCGAAATCGTTTCCATGATCACCGCCGAAGCCGAACCGTTGGGCGGCTTCTTTGGCGAGGCCTATGCCCTGCCGCTGTATCAGGGCGGCATTCTGATCACGATTTCGGCCTTCATCTTTATTCAGGACCCTTTGATGGGGCTGGCAGCGATAGCGTTTTATCCGTTGCAGGGCTATCTGATCCCGAAACTGCAACGCCGCGTGAACCTGCTTGGCAAACAGCGCGTTCAGAACGTGCGCCGCATGTCCGAACATATCGGCGAGACGGTTGGTGGGGCGACCGATATTCGTGCCAACGAAACCCAAGGGTTCGAACTAACCCACTTCACCCAGCGTCTGGGCCGGATTTTCGAGATCCGCAAGGAAATCTATTTCCGCAAATTCTTCATCAAATTCCTGAATAACTTCATCGCCCAGATCACCCCGTTCTTCTTCTATTCCATCGGTGGCTATCTGGTGATTACCGGTGATCTGAGCTTCGGCGCGTTGGTCGCGGCCCTTGCCGCCTACAAGGACATGTCGGCACCGTGGAAAGAACTTCTCGCCTATTATCAGCGCCTTGCTGACGCCAACATCAAATACGAACAGCTGCACGAACAGTTCGAGCTGCCTGATCTTGCACCGGAACACGAACTGATTGCACCGGTTTCGCCAAAACTGGCCGGCCCGCTGGATGTCAGTGCCCTGTCATGGACGGACGAGGACGGCACCCGTGTTGTCGAAAATGTTTCGTTTAACATGGGATTGCCGGGCAAGGCCCTTTTGACCGGCGCATCAGACAGTGGCAAATCGCAACTTGCCCGTCTGATTGCCCACATCATGACCCCGACGGGCGGGCGCATTCAGTTTGCCGATTTTGATGCCACCACGCTTCCGGCTGCGGTGGTCGGGCAACGTCTGGCCTATGTCGGGGCGGATGCGTATCTGTTTAATGGCAGTATTTCCGATAACCTGTTCTATGGCCTGAAACACCGCCCCGTCCTTCTGGAACAGGATAACGACAATCCCGCACCTGATAGTGATGCGGACGCCAAAGCCTATCCCGATCCCAAATTTGTCGATGTCGTCGAACTTGCCGATCCCGCCGATCTGCCCTGGAAGCTGACGCGCGAAATGTATGACGAGATCAAGATGTCGGGCAACATCCCCTATGATCCGTCTGCCGAGTGGATCGATTATGTCGGACCGGGATTTGAATCGCGCGAAGACATGCAAAAGGAACTGATGCGCCTGCTTGAGGTGGTCGGCCTTGATCGTGATATTTATCGCATTGGCCTGTTGCGCCGCATCAGCCCCGAAGAACGCCCGAACCTTGTTCAATCGGTGCTCGATGTCCGTCCGCGTCTTAAGGAAATTCTGGCCGAACGTCAGCTGTCCGACCTTGTCGAACCTTATGATTTCGACAAATACAACGACAACGCGCCAGTCGGTGTGAACATCCTGTTCGGGACGCCATCACGCACCGAATTCAAGCGGATGGACTTCCTTTCCCATCCCTATATCCAGAAAAGCCTGCGTGAAAGCGGCCTGTATGAAAAGATGATCAAGATGGGGCGTGAAACGCTTGATCTGATGATCGAACTGTTTACCGGCCTGCCCCCGGGGCATGAATTCTTTGACCGATACAGCTTTGTCTCGGCCGATGAAATGCCCGAGGTCAAGAACATCCTGAAACGCACCGACGGTGTGCGTGTTGATGACATGCGCAAAGAGGACCAGTTGCGTCTTCTCGACGTTGCCATGCAACTGACCCCGGCCCGCCACCGCCTGCGCGTGATTGATGATGATTTCCGCGAACTTGTTCTTCAGGCCCGGCCCAAGTTCCGCGAAAACATGCCCGACGATCTGGCAGGCTATATCGACTTCTTCGAGGCGGATGGCTACGCATCAGCAGCCCCGATCCTTGATAACTTGCTGTTTGGTCGCTTTGCCTATGGCCGTGCAAATTCCGAGGAACGCGTCGGCGAGGTCCTGTTTGAAATCGCCCACGAAGGCGGCCTCTACGAAGGGTTGGTGTCCCTTGGCCTTGAAAGCCAGGTCGGCGTTGGCGGCAGCCGCATGTCCCAGACATTGCGTCAGAAAATCGCCCTTGTCCGTGCGCTGATCAAGAACCCGGATCTTCTGGTCGTCGACGAAGGTCTTTCGGCGCTGGATCGCGAAACCCGCGAAAGCATCATCAACTACCTGACAGGCGAAAGTGACCATACCAGTCTGGTTTGGGTCGATGATGATGACCATGCCGGTGAAAAGTTCGATACCTTGCTCTATATGTCGAACGGAAAACTGGTCAAACGCAAAAGCGTTGCCGATGACAGTGAAACAACAACCGAAGAAACCGAAGACGAGGCCGCAGCGGCACTGGCCGCAGGCGACATCGATCAGGAAGTCCGGTTGCTGCGCACCATCCCGCTGTTCGCCGGGCTTGATCCCAGTGTCGTCAAGCTGCTGGCCTTTACCAGCCCGCGCCTGACCTTCAAACATGGCGAGGTTCTCGTCAAACAGGGCGACCCGGGTGATGCCGCCTTTATCGTCATTTCCGGGCGCGGTGAAATCTGGCTGACCACTGATGAACACCAGACGCTCAAACTGCGTGACGTTCATGCCAAGGAAGTCATTGGCGAAATCGCCCTGCTTGTCGATGCACCGCGTTCGGCAACCATCCGTGCGGTCGAAGACATGACGGTTCTGAAACTCGACAAGACCGAATTCCTTGGTCTTGTCCGACAGGACCAGGCTGTTTCCAATCAGTTGATCCGGGTTCTTGCCCAGCGGCTTGATCAAACCACCAAACAGCTGACCAACCGCAACAACGACAAGAACTGACAAAACGAACGGACGGAGCTTCCCGGTAAGGGGCAGGCTCCGTCCATCCTTCTTTTGCCTGACCTTATGAACTGCGCCTTATGAACAAAATCGCCTCCATACTTCTTGCCGTATTGCTTGGCGTCCTAATGCTGGGCGGCTTTATCGCCCTTGTTGGCGGCAGTGTTATCGGCGCACTGGCCTTTGTCATTGGCATTCCGGTCGCCTTCCCGATGACAACAAGCGTCGTGATCTTGTTTTTTGCCGCCATCATCATCCGAACCCTTATTGAAAAGCGCCGCCAGAAACGCGAAATGCGCAAATATCTCGATCGCTCAGAAGACTGATTTTCTGCGCGTTTTGGCGCTCAGCAGAAAAAACATTCGCTTTTTGCCACTCCGCGCCAAAAAAAACGCATCAAATGGCGCCGAGTTCGGTCACCTCCTCTGATAGCCTGTTGATACCTTCCTGTCAGTTCAATGACATGCTTCGCGCAAACCGCGCCAAGCTTAAGGAAGGAGGCCACCATGACGGCACAATCAAAGGAACAGCGTTGCGTTTCGCTCAGCCAGCTTTCCGATCTGCGTTTGCTGCGCGAACATGCCTATATTGATGGTCGCTGGTGCTCGGCTGACAACCTTCAGGTGATCGAAGTCACCAACCCGTTCGATGGCAGCTTCATCGGCACCGTTCCAAACATGGGTGTTCACGAAACCCGCAAGGCCATCGCGGCTGCCCGCGAAGCGTTCCCGGCATGGGCGGCCCTTCTGCCCCAGGAACGCAGTGCCGCTTTGCGTCGCTGGCATGATCTTCTGATTGAAAACAAGGAAGACCTGGCCCTTCTGATGACCCTTGAACAGGGCAAGCCGATCAACGAAGCACGTGGCGAGATTGATTACGCCGCCAGCTTCATCGAATTTTACGCCGAAGAAGCCAAACGGGTGAATGTCGAAAACATCACATCCCACCTGCCGGGTCGCAACATGACCATCAAGCGTGAGCCGATTGGCGTCACCGCTGCGGTCACACCATGGAACTTCCCGTGTGCGATGATCACGCGTAAGGCCGCCGCCGCCCTGGCGGCCGGTTGCACCATGATCGTACGCCCGGCCACCGAAACGCCGTTTTCGGCAACTGCACTGGCCGAACTGGCCGAACGTGCGGGCATCCCGGCCGGTGTGTTTAACATCGTCACCGGCGATCCGAACCCGGTTGTGGGCGAGCTGTGCGGCCATCACGATGTCCGCGCGCTGTCCTTTACCGGCTCGACCGAGGTTGGCCGCCTTCTGCTGTCGCAAGGTGCCCAGACGATCAAGAAAATGTCGATGGAACTCGGCGGTCATGCGCCGTTCATCGTCTTTGACGATGTCGATCTGGACGAGGCCGTCGCCCACGCGGTGAACGCCAAATTCGCCACCAGCGGTCAGGACTGCCTGGCAGCCAACCGTATCTTTGTTCAGCGCGACATCTATGACGACTTCCTTGATAAATACGCCAAGGCCATCGCCGATCTGCGGGTTGGCAACGGCATCGAGGAATATGTCGAAATCGGTCCGCTGATGCATGACCGTGCGGTGGCCAAATGCGAAGAACATGTTGCCGATGCGCGCGCCAAGGGTGCCCGTGTTGTCACCGGCGGCAAGAAAATGGGCGGGCTGTTCTTTGCCCCGACCCTGCTTGCCGATGTCACCGATGACATGAAGATCTTTTCCGAAGAAACATTCGGCCCGGTTGCCCCGGTCATGCCTTTCGATACCGAGGACGAAGTCGTCGCCAAGGCCAATGACAGCGAATATGGCCTTGCCGCCTATCTGCTGACCAAGGACAACGACCGTGCCGCACGCGTCTCAAACGCCCTTGAATACGGCATGGTCGCGCTGAACTGCGTGAAAATCACCGGTGCACCGATCCCGTTTGGCGGCGTCAAGCAATCCGGTCTCGGCCGCGAAGGATCGCGCCATGGCCTCGAAGAATTTACCGAACTGAAATACGTCTGCGCTGCTTACAAAGCCTAGGTTTTGACCTTGGTGCGCGCAAAAGACATCAACCGCATTCACATGGGAGAATTCAAATGAATGTCATCAAAAACACCACTGCTGATCTGCAGGAAATGGATCGGGCGCATTTCATGCACCCCTCGACCCACATGCGTCAGCACGCAGCGGGTGAAACCCCCAACCGCATCATCAATGGCGGCAAGGGCATCTATATCCACGACACCGAAGGCCGTGAAAGCCTCGATGCGTTCGCCGGACTGTATTGTGTAAACGTCGGTTATGGCCGCACCGAAATTGCCGATGCGATCTATGCGCAGGCAAAGGAACTGGCCTATTACCACACCTATGTCGGACACGGGAACGAGCCGGTCATCCGTCTGTCGGATCGCATCATCAAAAGCGCGCCCGAAGGCATGCAGCGCGTCTATTACGGCATGTCCGGATCGGATGCGAACGAAACCAACATCAAGCTGATCTGGTACTACAACAACATCCGCGGCCTGCCGCAGAAAAAGAAAATCATCTCGCGTTGGCGTGGCTATCACGGCTCGGGCATCATGACCGGCAGCCTGACCGGCTTAGCTGCCTTCCACAACGCATTTGATCTGCCGCGTGCGCCCATTCTGCACACCACCTGCCCGCACCATTACTGGAACGCAGAGGCCGGCGAAACCGAAGCAGAATTTGCCAAACGTTGTGCCGATGATCTGGAAAAAATGATCCTGCGCGAAGGTCCGGAAACCGTTGCTGCCTTCATCGGCGAGCCGGTCATGGGCACGGGTGGCATCATCACCCCGCCGGAAGGCTACTGGGAAGCCATCCAGGCTGTTCTGAACAAGTATGATGTTCTGCTGGTTGCCGACGAAGTTGTGACTGCCTTTGGCCGTACCGGGTCCTATTTCGGATCGCTTCACTATGGCATCAAGCCGGACCTGATCACGATTGCCAAGGGCGTCTCATCTGGTTACCTGCCGCTATCGGGTGTGATCATTGGCGAACGCGTCTGGAAAGTTCTTGAACAGGGTTCCGATCAGATGGGCCCGATCGGCCATGGCTGGACCTATTCCGCCCATCCGGTTTGTGCGGCGGCTGCCAACGCCAACCTTGATATTGTCGATGGTGAAAACCTGACGGGCAATTCGGCGGACACGGGCGGTTACTTCCAGAAACGCCTGCATGAAACCTTTGACAACCATCCGCTGGTTGGCGAAGCCCGCGGCGTTGGCCTGATGGCTGCCCTTGAGTTTGTCGCAGACAAAACCAAGAAGGAACGCTTCGATCCGAATGCGAAAATCGGTCCGCGCGTATCCGCCGCCTGCCTGGAACGTGGCATGATCGCACGTGCCATGCCGCACGGCGATATCCTTGGCTTTGCCCCGCCGCTTTGCATCACCAAGGCCGAAGTCGACAAAGTCATCGACATTGCCAAACAGGCTGTTGATGCGGTTGCAGACGAAGTTGCTGCTGGCAAATAAGCCAGATCGATATCACTGCGACATCAGAAATACCCGCCGCGTCAAACCTTCTTCCCGACGCGGCGGTGCACAGGGGCCGGGCCCATGACCGGCCCCTGTTTTATTTCCACGCGACGGTGATCTCAATGCCACGATCTCACTGCCACCGGGCGCAAACCCTTGGTTACTGGCAGGTCGTCGCAAACTTCCCGGCATTATCTTTCTTGGACGTCACCGTGCAAGCAGCAGTGACGCTGCCCGATGCATTTCTGATTTGAAGTTGGATCTCGGCGTTGCCGCCATCTGCCGACGGCCACCAGATCGAACCGGCACCGTCAGAACCAAACAGGTTCAAATAAGGTGCCGCACCCGCATTGGTCACACCGGCAACAACCGTGGCATTTCCGGAATTACTCAGCGCATCCTTGACCGTCACCTTGGCTGAGTCCGGGGATGTTTCGGCCCATTCGCTCGACGAGATCGGCACACCATTGGGATTGTAAACTTCCGCCTTTGGCGACGACACAAGCGTACCAAGTGCCATCACGGCAAACATGATTGCCGGGAAGATCGCGTCACGGACAGTTTGAAGCAGGTTGAGCATATTCACAGCCAGTTCCTTTCACGTCAGTTTCATCACCACAGTCCGCTTATCGGAAAGGGCACGTATGAGACGCAGAAACACTGATGTTGTGAGCATCACCGGGATCACCGACCGGCTGTTCAAGACAAACAAAAACCCCCGCAAGCAGTGCCTGCGGGGGTTTGCGATATCTTATGAAATCGGGAAGTCCCGATTACATGTCGGTACCAAACTCTTCACGAAGCGAGTTCAGCACTTCTTCGGTGTCACCACCGACTTCCTCAACAAGGCTTGCGCCAACGCCTTTGGAAGCTTCCTTGAAGACCGAACGCTGTTCGTCATTCAGACGGATCACTTCGATTTCCGGCTTGGCTTCCTTGATGCGTGCAAGGGCTTCGTCATTGGCCTTTTTCTGGGCTTCATAGATGAAGTCATCCAGTTCTGCCTTTACTTCCGCCAGCATCTCTTTGCGTTCATCCGACAGGCCGTCATAGAAGGCCGCGTTTGAAACCACGGTGGTGGTGTATTGCTGCTGACCGGCATAGATCAGATGGTCGGTCACTTCGTAGAATTTGGCACTTTCAACGAAGAAGATCGGGTTGACCTGTGCATCAATCACGCTGGTCTGAAGACCGGAATAAACTTCACCCCACGGCAGCGCGACCGGATCAGCACCGAAAGATTCATAGGTTTCGATCAGGATCGGCGAGGTCATGACACGGAATTTCACACCATCGAAATCAGCCGGTTTTTCGACCGGTTTCTTGGTGGTCCAGACCATTTCGCCTTCCGGGTACATGGTATAAAGCTTCAGCCCCTTGGACTCGAAATCCTTGGACAGACCTTCGTAAATGGTCGGGCTCGAAGACAGAACCTTTTTGTTCACCTCGTTATCCTGCGACAGCAGGTAGGGAACACCAAAGACCTGAATTTCCGGAACGAAGGTCCCCAGGTGACCCGGCGATGCGTTCGAGAACTGAACAGCACCGGCTGCGGTCAGTTCGGTAATGTCGTTCTCGGTGCCAAGCTGGCCATAGGTGTAAATGGTGACATTTACGTCGCCATCGGTCTTTTCTTCGACCAGGCGTTTGAATTCCTGAGCGTAAAGGTCCTGAACATCACCCGGGCTTTCTTCGTGGGCGAATTTCCATTCCTCGGCGTGGGCAGCGGTCCCTGCGACGGCAAACAGTGCAGCCGCCGATAGGGTCGCTTTAAGGAGTTTGTTCAGACTCATATCGAAGTCTCCCGTGTTATCGCGCTCAACGATCGGCGCCAACGCTTGTGAAGGCACTCGGATCGGAACGCTTAATTTCAACATCACTGTGATGAACGCCCAAAGTTTTGAAATGTTCCTGCATCAGGTCAATGTTAGTTTTGTCTCATGACAAATTAGTCCGAACACCTACACAGAACCCGCCTGTCATGTTAGGGTCGCGAAAACATCAGGGTGGAAAAACAATCATGTGGTTACCTGACATCGACCTCAGCGGCGAAACAGGCCCGAAATACAAGGCACTGGTCGAAGCAATCATTACCGATATTGAATCAGGCAGATTGCGCCACGATGTCCGCATGCCAACACACCGTGAACTGGCCTATCGCCTGAAAGTCAGCGTTCAGACCGTCAGTGCCGCCTACAAGGAAGTCGAACGCCAAGGCTATCTAAGGTCCGAACGGCGTCGCGGCACCTTCGTGCAGGCCCGTCTGACCGACCGGGCGTCGTCCTTTATCCTCGATAGTCGCCAACCCGATCTGGTTGATCTTTCAATCGTGCGCGCGGCCTATACCGATTTTCACAATGACCTGTCGCGCCAGATGCACGCCAAACTGGCCGAAGAACCCCACCACGGCTGGATGGAAAGTTGCCGGCCGGTTGCCGGATTTGATTATCACCGCGACATCGGGCGCAACTGGCTTTCCGGCATGGGGGTCGATGTTGAAATCCCCAACCTTCTGATTACCAATGGCGCGGCACAAGGCGTCTTTACCGCCCTTTCCACCGTCATTCAGCCCGATGACGTCGTCCTGACCGAAAGCCTGACCGATCACGGCGTGATCGGCTCGGCCAGCATCCTGCGCTTCAAGCTGGGCGCGCTGCCGACCGATGATGAAGGCATCCTGCCCGATGCGTTTGAGCAAGAATGCCGCACGCGCCAAATCCGGGCCCTTGTCGTCACCCCGATCTTTACCAATCCGACCAACTGCCTGATGGGGTTGGAACGGCGCAAACGCATCGCCGAAATTGCCGAACATTACGGCGTCTACGTCATCGAGGACGATGTCTATCGCCCGCTGCTTGAGGAAAACCTGCCACCAATCACAAGCTTCCTGCCCAAGCTCGGCTTTCATGTCTCAAGCCTGACCAAGGCGGTCATGCCGGGCCTTCGAACCGGCTTTCTGGCTGTTCCGGCGCATTTGTCGATTCGTGCCAGCAGCGTTTTACGCGTCACCGGATGGATGGGGACTCCATTGATGGCAGAGATCGGCGCACGCTGGATTGCCGATGGCACCGTCGATCAGGCGGTCACGGTCCAGCGCGCCCTGATGCGCGAACGCCAGGCACTGGTGGCCGATATTCTCGGCGATGCGGTTGTGCGCCATCACCCGACATCGCTGTCGGCCTGGGTGCGCATTCCCGAACATTGGCAGGAAGAATGGTTTGCCTCTGAACTGCGCAAAAACGGCGTAGCTGTCACGATTTCCGACCCGTTCATGACCGTCAAGGTCCCCCGGCCAAACGCCATGCGGATCTGTCTTGGCGGTGCCCCGGATACGCCAACGGTCCAGCATGCCCTGATCCAAATTCGCCATACCATGGATCAAATGCCCGGCGTTCACGCCTTCGACGTGATGTATTGATTTTGTGTCATGACAAAAATCTGATTGAACCATCACAAAGCGTTTTTATTCTGACTGAACCGGCGTGAAGCGAACGACAATCCGTGTGGGAGGGAACCAACATCCACACACAGCGTTCCACAAAAATGTCTCGCACACGCATCAAGGAGGTTCTATGTCAGGTGCAAACGGGGAGGCCCCCGCTCCGAGTGGCGGGGCGTTGGGGATTTTAAGAAAACTCGACCACGGCTTGTCCGTCGTCGAACGACAGCTCCTCGGATGGAGCATCATCATCATGGCGGTGAACACCGTCGCCAATGTGATCATGCGCCTGGGGTTCAGTTCGAGCATCTTCTTTTCCGAAGAGCTCAATCAGTTTCTGATCATTCTTGTGACCTTTGTCGGCATCAGCGAGGCCGCCCGCATGGGGCGCCATATCCGCATGTCGGCCTTTACCGATATGCTGGGCCCGCGCGCCAGCAAGGTCATGATGATCTTCATTACGCTTGGCACGGCCTCTTTGCTGTTCCTTCTGGCTTGGTATTCGGTCGATTATGTTTCGTCGCTGATCACATCGAACCGGCTGACCCCGGCCTTGCGCATCCCCTATTACCTGACCGTTCTGATCGTGCCGTTTGGCCTGTGCGTAACCGGCATCCAGTTTGTTCTGGCAGCGTTGACCAACATCCTCAAACCGGGGACGCACCTGTCCTATCAGGTCGAGGATACGTTTGACGACGCCGACGAGCATCATCTGTAAGGGGGAATGGAAAAATGGATTTAGGAACAACAATCCTTCTGGTGATGCTGGGACTTCTGGTGCTGGGCTTCCCGATGATGGTGCCGCTGGCAACCGCCAGTGTGGTTGCCTTCATGTTTTACATGCCCATTCCCGAACGCATCCTCATTCAGCAGATGGTCACGGGCATCTCGCCGGTCGCCCTGATCGCGGTGCCGATGTTTATCTTTGCCGCCGATATCGTGACAAAGGGGCATACGGCCAACCGGCTGATTGACCTTGCCATGACCTTTGTTGGCCATGTGCGCGGCGGCCTTGCCGTCACTACCGCCCTTGGTTGCACCATGTTTGGCGCGGTATCGGGCTCGACACAGGCCACCGTGGTTGCCATGGGCGGTCCGCTGCGTCCCAAGATGCTCAAGGCCGGCTACGAAGACAAATTCGCCATGGCGCTGATCATCAATGCCAGTGACATCGCGTTTCTGATCCCGCCATCGATTGGCATGATCGTGTTTGGTGTGGTTGGCAAAGTCTCGATCGGCGAACTGTTCCTGGCTGGTATCGGCCCGGGCATTCTCATTCTGATCATGTTCTCGCTGTACTGCATGTACTACGCCAAAAAGAACGACATCCCGACCATCCCGCGCATGACCTGGGCTGAACGCGGCAAGGCCGTAATCAATGCCGGTCCGGCCATCATGTTCCCGGTTCTGATCGTCGGTGGCATTTATCTGGGCTGGGTCAGCCCGACCGAGGTTGCGGCTGTTGCGGTCGTCTATGCCATCATCCTTGAAGTGCTGATCTTCAAGTCGGTCAAATGGTCCGAGTTGCTGGCGATTGCCCGTTCAACCGGTCTGATCACGGCGGTCGTGTTCATTCTGGTCGGTGCAGGCACGACATTCTCGTTCGTGATTTCCTTTGCCCAGATCCCGCAACACGTGATTGGCGCATTGGGGCTTGAAGGGGCGAACTCCTATGTCATTCTGGCCGCGATCTGCATTGCCTTCTTTATCGGCTGCATGTTCGTTGACCCGATTGTTGTCATTCTGGTTCTGACCCCGATCTTCATGCCGCTTGTCAACGCGGCGGGGCTGGACCCGGTGCTTGTCGGTACGTTGGTGACGCTTCAGGTTGCCATTGGCTCTGCCACGCCACCGTTCGGGTGTGACATCTTTACAGCCATCGCAATCTTCAGGCGACCCTATGCCGAGGTGATCAGTGGAACACCGCCCTTCATCATCATGCTGCTGCTTGCGGCCGTGATCCTGATCTTTGTTCCGCAGATCGCCCTGTTCCTGCCAGAGCTTGCCTTCCGCTGATCAAGTTCTGGCCCGTAAATTCCGGCTGCGACCGGAAGCATATTTGAAAATTTGAAACTGGGTCGTCCTGATTAAATCGGGACGACCCGCTTCTGGAGTTCAGGATGATTTCCGTATCCCGTGCGGTTACGCCAGAGCCGGCAGACGTGCCCTATTCCCCTGATCCGGTCGGACCGGCAGGGCGGATTGGCCTGATCACGCTGGCAACAGACTTTAATAGCGAGGATGACCTGCGCGCCATCCTGCCAGGCGACGTGCGCCTGTTCACCACGCGCATCGAAAACGCCAACCCGGTCACGGTCGCAAACCTGCAATCGATGGCGGCTGACCTGCCACGCGCGGCCAAAACGCTGTTGCCGGGATATGGCGTTGATGTTGCCATTTTCGGCTGCACGTCTGGCACCGCCGTGACCGGGTCGGACAAAATCGCCGAACTGATCAATCAAGGCATGCCCGGCACCAAGGTCACCAATCCGCTTTTGGCCAGTGAATTGGCCCTGCGTGCGGTCGGTGCACAAAAAATTGCCATCCTGACCCCGTATCTTGCCGATGTAACCCAGTCGGTTGCCGACGGTTTTCAAGAACGTGGGTTTGATGTTACCCGTGTGATGGGCTTTGGTCTTGATAACGACTTTGACATGACCGCCCTGCCGCCCAAGGCACTGCTGGAAGGTGCCCTTAAGGTCGACACGCCTGATGCCGATGCGGTGTTTATTTCCTGCACCGCGATCCGGTCGGCTGAAATCATTGCTGAGGCCGAACACCGTCTCAAAAAGCCGGTCATCACCAGCAATCAGGCCCTGATCTGGCATGCCTTGAACCTGATTGGGTACAAAAATCCGATCACAGGGTTCGGAACCCTGTTTGATCATGCCCCGCAACCAACGAACCAAGTCGAGGTCCCATGAAAGACCCCATCACATTTGCTGATGTTCTTTCTGCCCGCAAAACCATTGCGGGTCATGTGATCCACACACCCTTGCGCCCGTCCGCCGCCCTGTCTGATCGCATCGGAAGCCCCGTCTGGCTGAAATGCGAACAACAACAATATACCGGCAGCTTCAAGCTGCGCGGTGCCGCCAACGCGGTGCTGCGCCTGCGTGACGAAGAAAAGGCCAAGGGTGTCGTTGGCGTATCAACAGGCAACTATGGTCGTGCACTGGCCTTTGCCGCGCGCAATGCCGGGGTGCGGTCGATCATTTGCATGTCCGAATTGGTGCCGCAAAACAAGGTCGATGGCATCCGGGCACTCGGTGCCGAAGTCCGCATTACCGGCCAGTCACAGGACGAAGCCCAACACGAAGTCGACCGGCTGGTCGAACAGGATGGCATGATCATGCTGCCGCCCTTTGACCATGCCGATGTCATTGCCGGCCAAGGCACCCTTGGCCTTGAAATCGTCGAAGCCCTTCCCGACGTGGATACCTTGCTGGTTCCCCTGTCGGGCGGCGGGTTGCTGGCCGGTGTGGCCCTGGTCGCCAAATCGGTCAATCCGATGATCCGGGTTGTTGGCATTACTATGGAACGTGGCTGTGCCATGATCACAAGCCTTCAGGAAGGCAAACCGACGTCGGTCAAGGAATTGCCGACACTGGCCGACAGCCTCGGCGGTGGCATTGGTGAAAACAACCAGTACACGTTCGATATGTGCGGCGATCTGACCGACGATTTCGTTCTGGTCAACGAAGCCCAGATCGCCGATGGCATCCGTGCGGCCTACCATGATGACCAACAAGTTGTCGAAGGGGCCGGTGCCGTGGGCATTGCCGCCCTGCGTGCCGGTCTGGTCGACAATCCCGGCCGCACCGTGGTGCTGACGACGGGGTGCAATATCGACATGGACCTGCACAAACGCATTGTTGGCGGCGAAGACGTCGACCTGATGGCGGAGTAACAAACCATGCCGACAATCAGAATTCTGACCGAAACCGACCTGCGCAAGGTCATTGATCTCGATATGGATGCCATCAACTGTGTCGAAGGTGCGTTCAAGGCGCTTGCCACGAAAGACGTCCGCATGCCGCCGATCCTGCGTCTGGATATCGATGAGTTTAATGGCGAGGTCGATGTCAAAACCGCCTATGTGCCGGGCATCGACAGCTTCGCCATCAAAATCAGCCCGGGCTTCTTTGACAATCCCAAACTCGGCCTGCCATCGGTCAACGGATTGATGAACCTGTTTTCATCCAAAACCGGCCTGCTGGAGGCCGTCTTGCTTGATAACGGCTATCTGACCGATGTGCGCACCGCGGCCGCTGGTGGCGTGGCGGCCAAACATCTGGCCCGCGAAGACGCCAAACATGCCGCCATCTTTGGTGCCGGCGTGCAGGCCCACTTGCAGCTTAAGGCACTGACACTCGTGCGCGATATCACCTCGGCGACGATCTGGGCACGCGACATCACCAAGGCCGAGGCGTGCGCGAAAAAGGCATCGCTTGAACTGGGCATTCCGGTTACCGCGACGACCGATGGCAAGGACGCCGCAAGCACGGCGGACATCATCGTCACAACGACCCCTGCACGCGAACCGGTTCTGATGGCCGATTGGGTCAAACCCGGAACGCATGTGACCGCGATGGGGTCCGATGCCGAACACAAAAACGAAATTGATCCTGCCCTGATCGGGCAGGCCGACCTTTATGTCAGCGACAGTCAGGCACAGACACGCATTCTTGGCGAACTGCATCACGCCATTGATGCCGGTGTGGTGTCCTCTGACGCGACATTCCCCGAACTCGGCCAAATCATTGCCCAATCCTTGACCGGCAGGACAAGTGCGGGTCAGACTACGGTCTGTGATTTGACCGGAACCGGTGTGCAAGACACCGCAATCGCCACCCTCGCCCGCAGCCGCTGCGAAGCAGCATCTGCCGGAACCGAGGTCATCTCGTAACAACAAAAGGAAAATGGGTCAGGTAGCTGAAACCCCGCCTTTATCTGGAGGCCTGCGATGAGCCAGGTAGAATTGAATTTCACGCGTGAGGAATATGCCGAGCGCCTGGAGAAAACCAAAAAAGCCATGGTGGAAAAGGGGCTCGATCTTTTGATCGTGACCGATCCGTCGAATATGGCCTGGCTAACCGGCTATGACGGCTGGTCGTTCTATGTCCATCAATGCGTACTGGTTCCAATCGAAGACGACCCGATCTGGTTCGGGCGTTCGCAGGATGCCAACGGGGCAAAACGCACGGTCTATATGCCGCATGACCGCATCATTCCCTATGCGGATTACTATGTGCAATCGACCACCCATCACCCGATGGACTACCTTGCCGAGGTGATCGAATATCGCGGCTGGGCATCGCGCCGTATCGGTGTGGAAATGGACAACTACTATTTCTCCGCCAAGGCTTTCCTGCAACTCCAGACCCATTTGCCAAACGCCAAGTTTTCCGATGCCACGGCCCTTGTGAACTGGCAGCGCGCAGTCAAATCCGAGACCGAGATTTTCTATATGCGGCAAGCCGCCCGCATTGTTGAAAACATGCATGAACGCATTTTCGAAATCGTCGAACCGGGCATGAAAAAGAACGAACTGGTTGCGGAAATCTTCCGTACCGGGATCGCCGGTGTTGACGGCATTGGTGGCGACTATCCGGCCATTGTACCGCTTTTGCCATCGGGCGCAGATGCTGGTGCACCGCATCTGACCTGGGATGAAAAACCCGTTCCGGGCAATGCCGGGACCTTCTTTGAAATTGCTGGCTGTTACCGCCGCTATCATGCGCCGCTGTCGCGCACGATTTTCCTTGGCGAACCCGATCAGCGGTTCCTGGATGCCGAAAGTGCCCTGATCGAAGGTCTTCAGGCCGGGCTCGAAGCCGCCAAACCGGGCAATGTCTGCGAAGATATCGCGATTGCCTTCTTTGGGGTCTTGCAGAAATTCGGCATCGAAAAAGACAGCCGCTGTGGCTATCCGATCGGGCTTTCCTATCCGCCTGACTGGGGCGAACGCACCATGAGCCTGCGTCCCGGTGACCGCACGGTTCTTGAACCGGGCATGACTTTCCACTTCATGCCGGGCCTGTGGTTCGATGACTGGGGGATCGAGATCACCGAAAGCATGATGATCACCGAAACCGGGTCGAAAACCCTGACCAGCTATCCACGACAGCTGTTTGTCAAAAACTGACCCTGAAAAACCGTTCCGCACGCCATGACATCGCGACATTTGCGCGGGTCATAGTGTGCGTTACCTGACGCCACAGCCTGACGACGACGGTCGCGAAGTCAGGCTTTTTAAGGATACGACCATGACAAAACCATCGCCCATCAGCCCGACAATCCCGCTTGATCAGGATGGCATTCACCACGGCTTTCTGAAGCTGCCCTATTCGCGTGATGATTCCGCGTGGGGTGCCGTGATGATCCCGATCACCGTGGTCCGCAATGGCAATGGCCCCACCGCCCTTCTGACCGGCGGCAACCATGGCGACGAATATGAAGGCCTGGTATCGCTGTTCAAACTGGCAGAATCCCTCTCAGCTGGTGAAATCACCGGTCGTGTGATCATTCTGCCCGCCATGAACTACCCGGCTTTTCGCAGTGCATCTCGGACATCCCCGATTGATGCGGGCAACATGAACCGCTCCTTCCCGGGCAAACCCGATGGTACGGTGACGCAAAAGATCGCCGATTATATCTTCCGCTATCTCGTGCCCGAGGCCGATATCGTTCTTGATATCCATTCCGGCGGCAAGACGCTTGATTTCATCCCGTTCGCAGCCGCCCACGTCCTGCCCGACAAGGAACAGGAAGCACGCTGTGTCGCGGCCATGAAGGCATTCGGTGCGCCCTATTCGATGATGATGCTCGAACTGGATGCGGTTGGCATGTTTGACACCGTGGTCGAAGAAGCTGGCAAAACCTTTGTCACCACCGAACTGGGTGGCGGCGGTTCAACCACGGCCGAACGTGTCGCAATTGCCGATCGTGGTGTGCGCAACATCCTTATTCATGCCGGTATCCTCAAGGGTGAAATTGAACCAAGCCCGACCGGAACAACCATGCTTGATATGCCCGATGACCGTTGCTTTGTCGCATCCGAGGCATCCGGCCTGTATGAGCCGTGTGTTGATCTGGGCGATAGGGTCAAGGAAGGCGATCTGATCGCGCGTATCTATGATGTCGAACGCACAGGCACCCCGCCGCGCGAATATTATGCCCCGCGTGAAGGCATCGTTTCGTGCCGCCATTTCCAGGGCCTGATCAAAACGGGTGACTGTTTGATTGTGATTGCCGAGGTGCTCTGACCATGGTCCGGCTTGATGAGCTCGATCTGAAAATCCTCAAAACCCTGCAACGCGAAGGGCGCATCACCAAGGTCAAACTGGCCGAGGCGGTGAACCTTTCGCCAAGCCCGTGCTGGGAACGGCTCAAACGCCTCGAAGACCTTGGCGTTATTTCGGGGTATCACGCCCATATCAATCTGGAAAAACTGGTCAAACCGACACTGGTTCTGACCGAAGTAACGCTCCGTCATCACCAGCATGATGATTTCCAGATTTTCGAACGCGCTGTTCAGGATATCCCCGAAATCGTCGAATGCTATGCGCTTGGCGGCGGGGTCGATTACATGCTCAAGGTACTGTGTCATGACGTTGATGCCTATCAACGTCTGATCGACCGGCTTTTGGTGTCCAATATCGGGATCGACCGCTATTTCACCTATATCGTCACCAAAAAGGTCAAAACCACCTCAATCACCCCGATTGAAAATCTGGTCGAGCCCCCCGAACGCAAATAAAACCGAACCAGCGGGCAGGATCATTTTCCTGCTCCGTCTGCATCCTCGCCCCAAAAAAGCGGTATGATTGTTCATATTAACAATTAACGTTTAAGGCGAATTCGCGGCTAATTGCGGACCAATTCGCCGCAATTACCGATAAAATCGCCGTAAATTTGCCCGCACGTCTGCGTAACCTTTCTGTCAAAATACACGGAGGTTATGCGTGCCTGATACTCGTCACTACGAAGAGTCCAACACCACCAATACCGGTGATCGCCTGTTTCTCACAGCTTCTGTGATCGGAATTGCCGCGATCAGCTTTGGGCTTGGCGCGTTTGTGGTGCTGGCGGAAGTCCCGCCGTACCAGTCTCTGAAAAATGCCTGGCGTGCCGGAACAGCACTTTGGGAACAACGTACCAAATATACCGATGTCGAACGGCTTGATTTCTGGTCACCGGCCCGCACCGATGAAGTCGGTGTCATCATCCACGACCAGGACAAGGCACTGGCTGGCCTGACACTTTATTCATCGGGCGATGGGCCGCATGCGGTTCTGATCGATATGGATGGCAACATCGTCCATGAATGGCGGATGCCGTTCAGTGCCATTCACGATGAAACATCGCCGATCGCCAATCCGCAAAAAGATGAATTCATGCATTGGCATACGGCCAAGATGGCGCCGGATGGCAATCTGATTGTCCAGTATACCGCGGCTGGCGATACGCCCTATGGCTATGGCATGGCCAAGATTGATCGCAATTCAAAACCGATCTGGAAATATCTTGGCACCGCGCATCATGATTTTTCCATCGCCGATGATGGGCGTGTCTATGCGCTGACACAGGAATTCCGGTTCAACACCTATCCCAATCGCAAACAACTCAGGCCGCCGCGCCTTGATGATTTTGCCGTGATCCTGTCGCCCGATGGCAAGGAGATCAAACGCGTCTCGATCCTTGATGCGCTGATCAAGTCCAACTACGCCAACATGGTTGATTTTGCCCCCTATTTCGCCAACGAGGACATCCTTCATACCAACACGATCCAGTTGATCGACGACAAAACAGCCGCCAACTTTGCCTATGGCAAGGCGGGTGACGTCGTTCTGTCCTTCCGCGATCTTGGCATCATTGCCGTTCTGGATATGGATGCGGAAAAGATCACCTGGGCCACCCGTGGGCCGTGGCTGGGCCAACATGACCCGGACGTTCTGCCCAATGGCGAAATCCTTTTGTTCGATAACCAGGGACAGTTTGCCGATCCCGATGCTGGGTTCTCGCGCATTCTGCAAATCGATCCGCAAACAAATGCCATTACCTGGCAATACAAGGGCAACGCCGATCAGAAATTTGACAGCAACATTCGCGCTGATCAGCAACGTCTGGCCAATGGCAATACCCTGATTACGGAATCAAGTGGCGGTCGTCTGCTGGAAGTCACCGACAGCGGCGAAATCGTTTGGGAATTCCACAACCCGATCCGCCGCGATGATCCCGACAATCCCGGCAAGAAACTCGTCCCCGTCGTCTCACAGGCCGAACGCATCAGCGATGCGCGTGCCGACCTGTTTCGCACTACCGCCCCCGCCCCGAATACAGGCACCTCCAACGCAGGAGAAGCACAATGAAACCGCAAATGAACAGCTCAATAATTCCGGCATCTAAAGCCAAACAATCCCAGACGTTTCTGACCATTGGCACTGTAACGCTTGCGGGCGCGATGATGCTGATTGCCTTTCCCGCACACGCCTATGTCGGGCCGGGTGCCGGACTTAGCCTGCTTTCCGCCTTGTGGGCAGTTTTGGCGGCAATCGTCGTTGCGGTCGGTTTTGTGTTGATGTGGCCGCTTCGCAAGATGATGCGCAAACGCAAGGCCAACCGCGCGGCAAAGCCTGCGACCGCCAACGCATCAGAACATCAAAATTCCTGAATGGGCAGGCAGATGAAATCAAACCGGATGATCCGCCTCGGGAATGTTCGCCATGGGATTATTTGCCATGGGACTATTTGATTGGCCCGCCCCGGCATTTGCCGCCCTTGATGACCTGATGGCCACGGCCATTGGTCCTTTTGGCCGGGTGCTGATCTGGGCTTTGATCTGTGCTGGCGTTTCCATGGTTTTATATCGCCTGATCTCGCCGCAAACCCGCATCAAGCAGGTAAAGGCCGAAGTCAAGGCAGCCCAGCGCGCCATGTCCGATGACGATGGCGAGGATTTCGGGCAGGGCATGCAACTTGCCAAGGCGCAGCTTGCCAAATCCTTCAAACTGGTCGGCTTTGTCATCGGCCCGGCGGTTGTGGCATCCCTTCCCGCCCTTGCCCTGATTGTCTGGCTGGACGGGCAATACGGATATAGCTGCCCGCCGCCCGGCGAACCGGTTCAGATCGACGTAGAACCCAAGGATACTGAGATCGAACAGATCGGCGGCAATCCTGATGCCATCACCGGCGCCTGCCCCATTGTCCAGATCCCCGGACATATCGAAGGACACAGCCATATCGTCGAGGCAGCAGCCCCCATTCCGGTCATGCATCATAAAGTCTGGTGGAACAGCCTGATCGGCAATCCGGCGGGTTATTTGCCCGATGACACCCCGGTCACACAGCTTCGCTTTGCCCTGCAAAGTCAGGAAATCCTCTCTGCCGGTCCGGACTGGGCCCGCGGGTGGGAGCTGACATTTTTCGTAAGCCTGTTGCTGGGGTCACTTGCGATCAAGAAAGGGTTTCGGATCGAATGACCAATGCGACCGCGAAACAGGCATCAAACAGCAATGCGTTTCATGTATCTGGCTGGGATCACTGGCTAAGCGGGCTGGTATCGCGCCACCCGCAACACTGGATCCGGCTGGGCAATTTCGAAACCAGACTGGCCGCCGACGCCATTGAAGATATCCGGATCGAAAAGCCGATATTTATCGCCGGTCTTGCCCGATCGGGCAGCACCATTTTGCTCGAAACACTGGCCGGGCACGCGGATGCGGCGACCCATCGCTATCGCGATTATCCGCCTGTTTTCACGCCCTGGCTGTGGAACCGCTTTGTCGATCTGGCACCCGGCAAGAAAAACGTCGCGGTCGAACGCACCCATGCAGATGGCATCAATGTCACCCCCGAAAGCCCCGAAGCGTTCGAGGAAATGATCTGGATGGCCTTTTTCAACAATCTGCATGAAATCGGCAAAAGCAACGTTCTCGATGGCCATATCAGCAACCCGGGTTTTGAACAGTTTTACCGCGATCACATTCGCAAACTGATCCATGTTCGGGGCGGCCAGCGTTATGTGTCCAAGGCCAATTATCTGGTCACGCGGATGGAATATCTGCTGTCGATTTTCCCCGATGCCCGGTTTGTCTTACCGGTGCGCGATCCGGTTTGGCATATCGCATCCTTGATCAAGCAGCATAAACTGTTCTGCGCGGGCGAAGCCGACAACCCGCGCGCCATCGCCCA
The DNA here is from genome assembly GCF_015871485.1 of Thalassospira sp. A40-3. Taxonomy (NCBI): domain Bacteria; kingdom Pseudomonadati; phylum Pseudomonadota; class Alphaproteobacteria; order Rhodospirillales; family Thalassospiraceae; genus Thalassospira; species Thalassospira sp. A40-3. Next base: position 591,160 of record NZ_CP065428.1, on the reverse strand, counting down.
TATGCAGCGCGTCGGCCATTACGAATTCGGGCTGGACCGTCGCCCGATCAATACCGGCGATTTGCACGAAACCTTCGCGATCATGAAGCTCTGGACCAATGGCGATGAGATTGAAGGCTGGGCGCGCTACTGGTCCAACCTGCATCATTATCTGGCCGACCGGATGATCGTGAACAAGGATCTGGCAAAGGCGACACTGGTCGTGCGCTATGAAGACCTGGTCGCCGACCCGGCCAAACAACTCGCATCCCTGTTTGACCATGTCGAACTGGATGATGCCGGGCCCCTGATTGATCGTGTCGCGCCGACCATTCATGCCCCGGACTATTACCGGCCGAAATTCGATGAGGGTGAAATTGCCCTGATCCGCGACATCACAAAGATCGCCGCCAAACGGTTTGGCTATGACGCGGTATCTGTTTGATACCGCGTGACCCGGCCCACGCGAACACCGCCAAATAAAAAAGCGGGACAGGATCATCATCATCCTGTCCCGCAAGTTTGCTTGCATCTTCAGGGGTTCTCCCCGTCAGATCAGTGTTTGTCTTCCTTGTTGCCCATGGCGACATGCCACATATCCCACCCGGCAAGACCCACCGTCAGTGCCACGATCAACGCAAGGTCAAAGCGGGTGACATAGCCCACAAGAATGCCGACAAATCCGACAAGCACAGCAAAGGACAGAAGTGCCATGGCACGGTTCAAAAGACTGTTTTCCATTATGCGTTCTCCTGACTGCTGAGATGTGATTTCAACCAGTTGGCGGTCCGCATCAAACGCGCATCATCGCCAATGCGACCAACAAGCTGCACGCCCATCGGCATCCCGCCTTCTGACCACAAAAGCGGGATGGTCACGGCAGGCGTTCCGCAGAACGTCCACAACCCGTTAAAGATCGGGTTGCCGGTGGTCTGATGGTTGGCCGGTGCCGGGCCCGTGGCCGCAGGCGTGATGATCGCATCACAGCGATTGAACACTTCGTCTAGCCCGGCATTCAGGACCTTGCGCCAGTCAAGGGCCGCCAGATAATCGCGCGCCTTGACGTCATTGCCCTTGTCGATGGCCTCGAGGATTTCCGGCGACAGGTGATCACGGCCACGCTTTTCATAACCGTAATAATCCTTGGCCATTTCGGCAAAGTTGATCCGGGCCCGCAGGGCATTTGCATCTTCAAATGCCTTGGGCAACGGGGCCTCGAAACATTGATCGCCCAGCATTTCGGTAATTTCGCGAAACGCCATGATGGTTTCCTTGTCCGCGACCTCGTCAAATTGCGGCGGACGGACAAAGGCAAACATCGGCGTGACCAAAGGATCGCTTTTGGCGATATCGACCAGTCTTGGTGTCGGGCTCGGTTCTGTTGCCGGGTCCCCTGCGTCATATCCAAACAGGCTTTCGGCCACCATCGCCGCCCCGGTGATCGAATTGGCGAAAACACCAATTGTATCAAGGCTCGGGCTTTGGCTGAGAACGCCGGTCCGGGCAATCGCACCAAAGGTCGGCTTGAACCCGACAACCCCGCAAAACGATGCCGGTCGAATAACCGATCCACCGGTTTGCGTCCCCACGGCAAGCGGCACCATGGCTGCTGCCACCGCCGCTGCCGACCCGGCCGATGATCCACCGGGTGTATGATCCGGGTTATGCGGGTTGCGCGTTTTGGACGGATGCATAAAGGCAAGCTCGGTCGAAACCGTCTTGCCCATAATGATGGCACCGGCTGCCTTAAGCCGTGATACCAGAACCGCGTCTTCTTCCGGCACCCGCCCCTTATCAAGGACGGTGCCGTTTTCAGTCGGGATCTTGGCGGTATCAATCACGTCTTTAAGGCCGACAGGAAGCCCGTGCAACGGACCAATCGGCGCACCGGATTGACGCCGCGCATCAAGGGCACGGGCCTGGGCAATCGCATGATCGCTATCAAGCCATGCCCATGCCTGAACCTGTGGCTCGATCTCGGCAATGCGCGCCAGGCAGGCTTCGACATATTCGACCGCGCGCACCGCCCCGCTGGCAAGGCGGTCGCGCAGTTCGACAACTTCAAGTGTCAGTAGCGGGTTGATATTACTCATCTCATCCCTCCCTTAACGTGCGCCATAGAACAGATCTGGCAAATGGAACACGATTTGCGGGAAGGCGTACATCAGAACCATGCTGACAATCACCATGAACAGGAATGGCATGATCCCCTTGAAGATATCGGTCAACAATATCCCGCTGGGCGCCACCCCCTTAAGGTAATAGGCCGACATCGCCATGGGCGGGGTCAGGAACGAGGTCTGCAGGTTCAGCGCCACCAGAATACCAAAGAACAGCGGATCGATATCAAACAGCGGCAGAAGCGGCAGGAAGATCGGAACGAAGATGATGATGATCTCCGACCATTCCAGCGGCCAGCCCAGAAGGAAGATGATCAACTGCGCGAGCAACAGGAACTGAAGCGGTGTCAGGTCCAGACCACCGACAAACTCGGCAATCACATGTTCACCACCAAGATAAGAGAACACCGACGAGAACGTATAGGACCCAACAAACAGCCAGCACACCATCGCCGAGGTCCGCACCGTCAGATAAACCGATTCGCGCAGGCGATCAAAGGTCAGCGCCCGATAAGCCGCCGCCAGCAACATCCCGCCAAGCGCACCGATGGACGCCGCCTCGGTCGGGGTCGCAAGACCAAACAGGATCGATCCCAGAACCGCCAAAATCAGGAAGGCCAGCGGGAAGAACGAGGTTGCCAGCATCCAAAGGACTTTCGGCAACGGCACTTCCGGAATTTCCTCGGTAGTCGGACGGGGGGCTGCCTTTGGCTGCAACATTGCACGCCCCATGACGTACAAAAGATACAAACCAACAAGCGTCAGGCCCGGCAACAGCGCCCCGGCATAAAGCCGCACGATCGAAACCCCCGACGCCGCGGCATAAACAATCAGCATGATCGACGGCGGGATCAGAATGCCCAGCGTCCCGCCAGCGCAAATGATGCCCGATGCAAAGCTTTTGTCATAGCGCGCCTTAAGCATCGCAGGCAGCGCCAGCATCCCCATGAGTGTCACCACCGCGCCGACAATCCCGGTTGCGGTTGCAAACAGCGCACAGGTAATCAGGGCGGCAACGCCAAGCGATCCGGGAATGTTACGCGCCGCAATGTTAAGGGTGCCAAACAGCCGGTTCACGATATTGGCGCGTTCAACGATATAGCCCATGAACAGGAACAACGGCACGGCGGTCAGAACTTCGTTCGACATCACCGTGTATGTCTGGTTGATGAACAAATCGAATATTCGGTTGTTAAACGCCCCTTCGAACCACGTTATCACCGAGGTCAGGGTTTCGCTGTCCTCAGCCAGCCGGTCAAAGGCCCGCCACATGCGGCCTGCATCGAAATAAGCGTAATATCCAAACCCGATGCCAAGCGCCATCAGGGTAAAGGCAACCGGGAAACCGAGGAATACCAGTATAATAAAGATGCCCAGCATCATCAGGGCGACATGTGCGTCAATCACGTTGGCTGCTCCGTTCGGGGGCGTGTATCGCGTATGGCTCAGCGTTCTGGTTGATCTTGATCGTCATGGGATCAGTCTTCCTTGGCCACTTTTTGCTTCATCAGCAATTCTTCGGTTTCCTGAACATCATCATCTGCATTGCGCCAGTACCCTTCACGGATACACAAAATGCAGCGCATCACCTGTGCGATGCCCTGGATGAACAAAAGAATGCCGGCTGCGACAATCACTGCCTTGAATTGAAAGATCGGAACACCCGCCGGGCTGTTCACGCTTACTTCCCCATAGCCCCAAGAACGGGCGGCATATTTCCAGCCCGACAGGATCAGGGCGGTCACACCCGGGAAGAAGAAGAAGATATAAAGAACCAGATCAACCTTGGCCTGGGTTGTGGGTTTCCACAGACGATAAAGGAAATCGCCGCGGACATGCCCGCCACGAGACAGGGTATAGGCCCCACCCATCATGAACAATGTGCCATACATGATAAATGACACATCAAGCGACCATGTGGTTGGCGCATTAAATAGGTATCGCGATGCCACCTCATAGCTCATGCCAAGCGTCATGAGGATAATCAACCAGCCAAAGGCCTTGCCAAACCAGGCCGAAAGCTTGTCCGCGAATTCAATAAATCCAATCATGAAATCCTGTCCGTTCGCGTATTGACTGCTCCGCCAGCCAAAAGATCAGGCCAACGGAGCAGTCAGGATCATCAAAACACTGAAATCCTAAACAGGGATCAGAGTTTCAGTTTGCCCGGGAAGTAGTGTTCATAAGCGAGCTGATAATCAGGCGAGTTCATCAGTTCATAGAAGGTCACACGTTCGACCCAGGCACGCTGGCTGTCGAGAACCCGTTTCATGAACGGATCTTCTTCAAGTGTCGGGATCAGTTTGTCCCAGGCTTCAAGCTGTGCGGCCAGGATCTCTTTCGAGGTCCGGTGAACTTCTACGCCCTCATCCTGCAATTTCTGCAGATCCGAGGAATAGTTGTCCATTGCAAGCGCCGTGTTCGAAGTCGACGCCGCCTCGACAGAGTGACGCAGGATCGCCTGCAGATCCGGCTCAAGGTCTTCCATCAGGGATTTGTTGAACAGGAACTCGAAGCTTTCCGATGCCTGATGGTACGAAGACAGATAGTAGTTCTTCGCAACATCCTGTGCGCCAAAGCGCATGTCAGACGACGGGTTGTTGAATTCGAACGCGTCAATCACGCCACGCTCCATCGCAGGCACAATCTCGCCACCCGGAAGCTGTGCGACCGACATGCCCATCGACTGCAGAAGGTCTGCTGCCAGACCCACGGTGCGGTATTTGAAGCCTTCGATATCGGCAACGGTGTTGACCTGCTCCTTGAACCAGCCAAACGGCTGTGCTGGCATCGGGAAGCCAAGAAGACCAACAACATCCAGACCCATCACATCCTGGGTCAGTTCGCGATAGAACTCTTCACCACCGCCAGCATAGAACCAGCTCAGCATGGTGGTTGCGGAACCACCAAACACCGGACCGGTACCAAACAGCGATGCCGCCTTGTTTTTACCGTACCAGTAAACCGGCACGGAATGGGCGATATCAATCACGCCGTCATTGACGCCATCAAGAACCTGGAAGGCAGCAACAACAGCACCCGCCGGCAGAAGGTCGATTTTCAGACGACCACCCGACATGGCTTCAACACGATCAACATACTGCTGGGCAAAGGTCATCCAGATGTCGGATGACGGCCAGGAAGTCTGCATCTTCAGAACCATCGGTGCCGGCTGCGCGTGGACAGCCGGTGCGGCAAACATCCCGGTTGCCGCAGCACCACCCGCCACAACCCCGGTCGCCCCTTTGGTCAGGAACGAACGACGGGATACTTCCTTGGACTTCACGTCTTCAGATTTGGTTTTCATTTCCATTTTTCCTCCCAGATATACCGTTGTTTGCCGTCCACCATTGGCGGGAAACAATCGGTAACTGTCAGCCTTCAAAAGCCCCTGATCTTGATATCCAAGACCATTTTTGATGCGCTTGGTCCGTTCCGGGACCGCAAAAACGGCGCGCATTTTGTTATTGTTAAAGACTTCAACAAACTGGACGCAGGCAGTCTTCCCGCCTTCTACGCCACCCGGTCGCCGGGTTCTTTCCCCTGAAAATAGGCATCAAGGTTATCAAGTGCGCGAAACCCCATGGCATCACGCGTTTCTTCTGTAGCAGACCCTATATGTGGTAACAGAAAGACGTTATTCAACGCGCTAATCCGTTGATTTCCACCGGGTTCGTTGCAAAACACATCAAGGCCTGCTGCAAACAGCTTTCCGCTCTCAAGGGCGGCCACAAGCGCATCCTCATCCACCAGGTTGCCACGCGCTGTATTCACAAGGATCGCGCGGTCGGGCAGCATCGCAATTGTCTTGCTGTTGATGATGCCTTTTGTTTCTGGCGTTGAAGGGCAATGCAGTGACAACACGTCGGAATGGGCAAACAGGTCTTCGACCGTCTCGTGGAAAATCGCCCCCTTGGCCATATGATCGGGCAGTGGCTTGCGGTTGTGGTAATGGACTTCCATGCCAAATCCGCGTGCCCGTTCGGCCGCGACCTGACCAACCCGTCCCATGCCCAGCACACCAAACCGCTTGCCGGTGACCTGACGCCCGACCATAAAGGCCGGCGACCAGAAATCCCACTTCCCGGCCCGCACCATCGCATCTCCCTCGGCCCCGCGACGCGCCGCACCGAGCATGCACAGCATGGCAATCTCGGCCGTGGCATCCGACAGCACATCGGGCGTGTTGGTCACAACAATCCCGGCATCCTTCGCCGCGGCCAGATCAACGTGATCCACCCCGACAGAATGATTGGCAATGATCTTGAGGCGCTTGGGCAGTTCGGCAATGACATCAGCCGAAAAATGCTCGGAATGGCACGGCAGGACAGCATCGACCTGCTGGCACTTTTCAATGAGCTCTTCACGCGTGAACACGCGATCTTCGGCATTGGTCAGAACCTGATAGTCCCGCGCGGCGCGTGCCTGAACGGCATCACGCAATCGTCGCGTTATCAGAAGCTTTGGCTTCTCGGGCATGCGGACGCTCCCGGTAAATTCCCTGAAAGTAGTCTTATTTTTTATGATCCTAGGAAACACCTTTACGGAAAATCCAGCAATAGGGGATCAACCAAGCAGCAAGTCTTTTTCACTTCGTGGAAAACCATGGGGCGCATTACGCCGCAATCACGCGCGTAAAAGGCTCAACAAGCTTCTGATTCTATTCATTAAAAATTGAATTTATGGCCTGGATTTTGCCCCGCACACCAGTCAGGCCTTTCATCACCCAAAAGTATACATTCGCGTTCCCTCTTACGCAGCGTTGCGCAAAAGCCGTTCTGAACGGTCAGTATTTGGCGATGAACTGCCTTTTTAAGGCGCAACCAAAAAGCCAGCGTGCAGGCTAAATTCACTTTTCAGAATTTAAATTTTCTGCCCAAATACCCTGATCAGGGTCTGCATCAGGGGGCTTTAATGCAGGGTCAAACCAAACTCACAAAATCATCGTTTACCGCTGGAAGTCTGTTACTTGCCGCAAGCTTTTTGCTCGCAGGATGCCAGACAACTGATTTGACCAGTATTGGCTCGGATTTGCTTTCCAGTATATCAGGCGCTTCAAACTCCACCACATCTGCACCCTCAAGTTCGCAGAAGGTCGAACAGACTTCCGACACGAAACTTGCGAAATCCAAACTTCCCTGGGGTGCGCTGTCATTTCAGGTCGATCCCGACGGTCTCATGCCAGATTACTGGAACATGTATGTCACCGGATCGACCGACAATCCGAATTTCAAACCCTACAGCGCCACAATGGTCGCCCCCGGTCAGCGTCATGTCGCGCAATTATGGCCCGGGAACTATCAGGTTCGCGTCGAACATGATGGCGTTATTGTGTTTAATGGCCCGGTGAGCGTTGACGCAGGTACGATGGTCATGCTGGACGGAGAATACGGCTTGTTTAAAGACACAATCAAACAAACAAGCCAAACTCTGTTCTCTGACGTATTTCCCTTCGCAAACAAGATCATTCACATCGATATGCTTTACGGACCCATCGTCATTCAACGTGGCGACGGCTGGCAGCTTGAGTATCACGGTGAACAGGCGCGTGGTGAAATTCGCACCGATGGCCAAGGCATTGTCGGCATTCGCAAAAAAGGCGAAGAGATCGTCAAGATTACCAAGGCAGAAATCACACCGACCGAAATTTCTGGCAACTTTATCTTGCCTGACGGCGGCGAAACACCCGGCACTATAAACCGGGAAACCATGGATTTTAAGCCAAACGACACAACACGATGGGGCAACGGCAAAACCTTTACCGGTGACTATGATGCAGGCGTTCCCAAATCGGGCAAGCTTACGCAACGAAGTGGCTCTTACTGGGAAGGCGGTGTCAGAGGCGATAAGCCAATTGGAACAGGACGCTACACCAACACCGATGGCAGCTGGGTTGAATATTCCGACTACGCAAACCGTGATACCTATGTGGGTCTGCGCGATTGCGGCCCATCTGCGAATGTGAAAACCACATGTGCCTATTACAAAGGGGAAAAACTGGCCTCCGAAGCAGAGCTTGATGCCAGAATTTCTGCCGACAAACGCTTGGCCGAGATCGAGCGCCAGCGCCTTGAGGACAAACGCCTTGAAGAACTGGCGGCCGCCCAGGCCCTTGCAGAAGCAAGGGATCTTGCCGAATCCTTGCAGGCCGCAAACGAAGCTGCAGCGCCGCAAAAGCGCGATGACTGCACGACCGCTACCGGCACCTTCACCGCCGACAATGGCCTGACATCATACGACATGAATGGATCAGGCAGCGGCAGCGGGCATTTCCGCCAGCGTACGTATGGCAGCGAGTATCAATTCGACATCGACTTCTATTTCAACACCTCTGCCAACAGCATCAGCTTTGATTACGGCGAAGGTATTTATTCCGACGCTGCATCAGGGGCTATTCTTCAACGCACATCCATCCCAAATGGCAGTGCAAACTGCACCTTCAATGGTCGCGTTCTGACCATTGACGGCAAGGAATTCGTCAAGCGCTGAAAAAAAGAGCCGCAACCAATAAGGCTGCGGCTCAATGCCGACAGAGCGCCGGACGGGAAGAACACGTTTCAATGGTGAATTCGCGCACACGGAAATCCCCAGATTTCCCGATTGCGCGAAATGATCACATTTTGACCCAAACGGCCCCGTCCCGGCCGGAACGCACGACGGCTTCGACAAATTTCATGCCCTCAAGGCCTTCCTTGACGCCGGGCACCAACATGGCGGCGGCATCGGCCTTTCCATTGGTCAGATGCGCAACCAACTGATCGGCAAAATCGCTATAAAGGTTTGCAAAGCCTTCAAGATACCCTTCCGGATGCCCCGGCGGCACACGCACACCATGAAGACCTTCGGCCCCGATGCCTGCCCCACCGCGGGTCAGCAATTCCGGCCGTCCATCAAGCGGGCGGAAATGCATGTGGTTTGGATGTTCCTGCGCCCATTCAAGGCCGCCCTTATCGCCATAGATCCGCAGACGAAGGCCGTTTTCATGGCCAATCGCCACCTGGCTTGCCCACAGCATGCCGCGCGCGCCATTTTCATAGCGCATCAGGATCTGCACATTGTCATCAAGCTTGCGACCCTCGACGATGGCATCAACATCGGCACAAAGTTCGCTCGGCGTCATGCCAGACACAAAGTTCGCAAGGTTGTGCGCATGGGTGCCGATATCGCCAAGTGCGCCGCCCATCCCGGCCTTGGCCGGATCGGCACGCCAGTTGGCCTGCTTGTTATCGGTATCCTCGACCTTGGTTGCCATCCAGCCTTGCGGATATTCGACCTGCACCAGCCGGATATTGCCAAGCTTGCCATCCGCCACCATCTGGCGCGCCTCGCGCACCATCGGATAGGCGGTGTAGTTGTGCGTCAAGGCAAACAGAAGGCCGGTTTCCTTGACCTTGGCCGCGATCTTTTCGGCCTCATCGACGGTCATGCAAAGCGGCTTGTCGCAAATCACGTGAATACCGGCATTCAGCATCGCCATGGCGGCCGGGAAATGCAGGTGGTTGGGTGTGACAATCGCGCAGACATCAATGCCGTCTTCACGCGCAGCTTCCTGTTTGGCCATGTCTTCAAAACTGGCATAGCTGCGATCAGGATCGATAAACAGTTCTGCTGCCGAGGCCGCTGCGACATCGGGCTTGGATGAAAGCGCACCTGCCACCAGTTCATAGCGATCATCCAGTCGTGCCGCGATGCGATGAACGGCCCCGATGAAGGCCCCCTGCCCGCCGCCAACCATGCCAAGGCGCAAACGACGGCCAAGCGATGTTTGTTTGCTCATATCTGCCTCCAAAGTCCAAATGGACGAGTATTGCCCGTGATGGTGCTAGTCGATGCCAAGGATGCGGCGATTGGCCGCCTCGTCCGTGCCACCGTCGGCAAAGTCATCAAAGGCTTTCTCTGTCACACGAATGATGTGGTTTTTAATGAATTCGGCCCCTTCGCGGGCACCGTCTTCGGGATGTTTGAGCGCGCATTCCCATTCGAGCACAGCCCAGCCATCAAAATCAATCGCCGCAAGCTTCGAGAAGATGGCGCCAAAATCAACCTGCCCGTCGCCAAGCGACCTGAACCGGCCCGCACGATCGACCCAGCCCTGATATCCGGAATAGACACCCTGTCGGCCGGTTGGATTGAACTCGGCATCCTTGACGTGGAACATCCGGATGCGATCAGCATAAATGTCGATGAAATCAAGGTAATCAAGCTGCTGCAGCACGAAGTGGCTCGGATCATACAGGATGTTGGCGCGCGGATGGTTCTTTACGCGCTCAAGGAACATCTCGAACGTCGCCCCGTCAAACAGGTCCTCGCCCGGATGGATTTCATAGCAAACATCAACACCCGCCTCGTCGGCGGCATTCAGGATCGGTGTCCAGCGCTTGGCAAGTTCGTCAAACGCGGTTTCGATCAATCCGGCCGGGCGTTGCGGCCACGGATAAACAAACGGCCAGGCCAGTGCGCCGGAAAATGTTGCATGGGCGTTGATTCCCATATGTTGCGAAGCCTTGATCGCGGCCTTGACCTGTTTGACGGCCCATTCCTGACGCGCCTTTGGATTGCCGCGCACTTCTGGCACGGCAAAACCGTCAAACATCTCGTCATAGGCGGGATGAACCGCCACAAGCTGGCCCTGAAGATGGGTTGAAAGTTCGGTCACCTGCACGCCGTGCTGTGCCAGTTTGCCGATCACTTCATCACAGTAATCCTTGCTTTCGGCTGCCTTTTCGACATCAAACAGGCGCTTGTCCCAGCTTGGAATCTGAACACCTTTATAGCCGAGTGACGCCGCCCAGCGACCAATCGCGTCAAGACTGTCGAACGGGGCTTCGTCGCCGGCAAATTGCGCCAGAAAGATCGCCGGTCCCTTAAGCGTTTTCATCTCAGACCTCTTTAACTGCGTTCTGGTGGAAATCAGTGGAAATCGGGCTGCGTCGGGCGGCGACCGCCCGACGCAAGAGTGCTTGTCCCAAGCAAAGCTCTATTAGAACGGGCTGTCCGGGAAATAGAAGTTCTCGGCATTTTCCTGGGTAACAACGGTCGCACCCAGGATATAGCGACCTTCAACCGGCGCGTTCGACGTGAACTTCATAACGGTCACGTCCATCGCAGTTGCGATCATTGCCGGCGGATACAGAACATCAATCGGGGTCAGTTCATCGCCATCCATCACGCGTTTGATGATGTCTTTCATGCCAGCACCGCCAACGATGAACATCTCGTCCGTACGATCAGCCTGTTTGACGGCTTCGATCACGCCAAGGGCAATGTCGTCATCCTGTGCCCAGACCGCGTTGATTTCCGGGAAGCGTGACAGGAAGTCCTGCATCACTTCATAGCCGTCATCACGGTTCCAGTTGGCATGTTTCATATCAAGGATTTCGATATTCGAGCCGTCAAGCGCTTCGACAAACGCGTCTACACGCTCGGTGTCGATCGTGGTCGGAATGCCGCGCAGAACAACGATCTTGCCTTCGTCATTGAGGCGTTCACGGATGTATTCGCCCGAAACACGGCCAAGTTCCGGGTTGTTGCCCGCAACATAGACGTCTTCAATCCCCGGAAGCGAAAGACCACGGTCAACCACGGTGACAAACTTGCCGGCCTGTTTGACCTGCTGGACCGGAACGGTCAGCGGATCAGATTCAAACGGCAAGACGACCAGAGCGTCGATATTCTGAACCGACACCAGATCTTCAAGGTCGTTTGCCTGTTCGGTTGCACCATTCGCGCTGACCACAATGACATCGATATTGGGATAGGTTGCCTCAATACGCTTTTCGGCCTGTTCGGCATGCCAGTTCAGGCCACCTGCCCAACCATGGGTCGCTGCCGGGATCGAAACCCCGATCTTGATCTTTTCCTGTGCGATTGCACCGGTCGATGCCAAACCAAGGCCCAGAACACAGGCGGCCCCCAGATATTTTGTAAACGTTTTCATCAACGTTTCCTCCTGATCAAAAAAATGATGCGTTTTCACATTCTTCCCGGACGTTGATCGCCGGTTATTTGCTCTTTTTGCGTCGCCAGTCCCCGCGCTGCAGGAATACCGCAACGATGATGATCAGACCCTGAACTGCTCCGTTCAGATAGTTGCTGATCGCATCCGTCAAATTCAGAATATTGCCAATCGTGGTCAGCATGATCGCGCCGATCACCGTGCCCCAGATCCGGCCATAACCACCCTTAAGCATCGTGCCACCAATAATCACGGCAGCAATCGCTTCAAGTTCCCAAAGCACCCCGGTCGAGCTTGAAGCCGACCCAAGACGCGGCACATAAATAATGGTCGCAACCGATACGCACAGCCCCTGAATGACATAGGTCAGGGTCTTCACACGGTCGACATGGATTGCCGAATACCGCGCAACCTGCTCGTTTGAGCCAATCGCAAAGCATTTCCGCCCGAACGGCGTCATGTTCAGCAGCACATAGCCCGCAACCGCCACGGCAAAGAAGACAAGCACCGGCACAGGAATGCCCAGAATGTCGCCGTAATAGACCGGGCGATAAACACCGCGCACATCAAAATCAAGCGACAGGGTCCCGCCATCGGCCATATAGGTCACAAGCGACCGGTAAATCCCCATGGTGCCAAGTGTGACGATAAACGCTTCGATCTTGCCCTTGGTACTCACCAGGCCATTAACAGCCCCGGCCGCAATCCCCAGCAAGACTGACAACACCACACCGATCAAAACCGTCTCGATCCCGGCCCCCAGCGTTGCGACAAGCGTATTCATCACAACAATCATCGCACCCGAAATAAACGCCGCCATCGAGCCCACCGAAAGATCAATGCCGCCCGCGGTGATCACAAAGGTAGCACCCACCGCGATGATGCCGATAAAGGCCGCACGGGTGAAAATGTTCGAGAGGTTGCCGCCGCTCAGGAACGCGTCATTAATACCCGTGCCCAGAACAAACAGGCCAACGAGGGCCAAAAACGGACCCAAGGCTTTGAAATCGATATTGAAACCACTCGAAGTCGAGGCTTCAGAGCGCTCAAGGCTACTCATGAACAGACACTCCCTGCTTGCCTGAAATTCCTGTCGCGTGCCGCATGATTTCATGCTCGTTGCGGTCGTTTCCTTCGAGAATGCCGGTGATACGCCCCGCCGCCATGACCGCGATGCGATCAGACAGGCCAAGCATTTCCGGCATTTCAGACGACAGGAGAATGACGGATTTACCGCGTTTGGTAAGATCGCCGATGAAATGATAAATCTGGCTTTTGGTGCCGATATCGATGCCGCGCGTCGGCTCGTCGATGATCACGACTTCCGGGTCGGTTTCCATGACCTTGGCTAGCAACAGCTTCTGCTGATTGCCGCCGGAAAAATCACCGACCTTGGCTTTTGGATCGGCCGCGCGAATGTCAAAGGCCTCGATCGCGTTTGCCAGTGCGGCTTCTTCGGCCTTGCGATTAAGGATCACGGTCCCGAATTTTTCAAGTGCCAGCAAAGTCAGGTTGGGCCGCATATCCATATTCAGCAACAACCCGCTGCCCTTGCGATCCTTGGTCAGATAGGCAATGCCGCATTTCTTGGCATCCTGCAGGCTGCGGATCGAAACCGGCTCGCCATTGCGTTCGATCTCGCCAGATGATCTGTCACGCAGGCCAATGATCGCCTCCATCAAGGCTGTCCGCCCGGCGCCGACAATCCCGGCAAAGCCCAGAACCTCACCGCGACGCAGATCAAAGCTGGCGTCGCGCACCTGCCCGTCAACCGATACATTGCGAACAGACATGGCCACATCATGGGCCTCAACCGGCGCGCGGTCGGGGAACATCTGTTTGATATCCCGGCCGACCATCAGGCGCGCCATGTCGTCTTTTTCAACATCAGTCACCGGCTCGGTCGTGATCAGGCGCCCGTCGCGCAGAACCGTGACGCGGTCGGCAATCGCCTTGATCTCGTCCAGCTTGTGGGAAATGTAAAGGATCGCGACACCCTGTTCGCGCAGGCGCCGGATCTGATCAAACAGGATATCAACCTCGCGCCCGGTCAAGACCGCGGTCGGTTCATCAAGGATAAGAATATCGGCGTTTTTGGAAAGTGCCTTGGCAATTTCGACCATCTGACGGTCGGAAACCGCAAGATCCTTGATGCGTGTGCGCGGATCGACATCGCATTGCAACTGATCGAGAAGCTTTTTGGCTTCCGCGCGCATCGCGGCCTTATCAAGGAACCAGCCCCGCTTGATCTCGCGGCCAAGGAAAATGTTTTCTTCGACGGTCAGTTGCTCGGCCAGGTTCAGTTCCTGATGGATCAGGATGACACCGTGATTTTCGGCAACTTCACTGTCTTCAAACGTGACTTCAGTCTGATCAAGACTAAGTGCGCCACTGGTCGGCTGATGATAGCCAGACAGGATTTTCACTAACGTCGATTTGCCCGCACCATTTTCGCCCAAAAGCGCATGCACTTCCCCCGCATGCAGATCGATGGAAACATCGAAAAGCACCTGTGCCGGGCCAAATGACTTGCAAATCTCCCGACCGGACAGCCGCACGCGCGCCTGCTGATCGGGATTAACGGCGTGAACAGCCGCATCCGTCATGAATATATCCTCCCTAGCGTCGCATTTTTTGCGATCAACTCTTGATTAAGCTCTGTGTAAACGTTTTCATTTTCGATGTAAACCTTTACATTTTGCTCGGAGTGATCAAAATCACCTGCCGATCCGGGCGTCGAATGCCGCTGGACAGCCTGCAACCGGCGGAGTAGGAAGAAGAATGACTGAAAAAATCGCGACGATTGAAGATGTTGCCCGCCAGGCAGGGGTGTCTATTGCCACTGTCAGCCGGGCCTTGCACAAACCCAATGTGGTTTCCGAAACCACACGCGAAAGAGTGCAAACTGCCATCGCCGCGACCGGTTACACCGCCAATGTCATGGCCCGGAACCTGCGCCTGAACCGTTCGGGGATGATTCTTTTGCTGGTGCCCGATATCGGAAACCCTTTCTTTTCGGCGATTCTGTCCGGCATTGAAAAGGGTGCCAGTCAGGCGGGCTATAACGTCTTGATTGGTGACACGCAAAACGATCCCGAACGCGAAGCAACCTATGCCGCCTATCTGCGCAGCAATCAGGCCGATGCCATGATCCTGCTCAATGGCAGGCTCCCGGCACCGCTTGCCAAGGCCCCGGCAAACGCCACACCACCGGTGGTGATTGCCTGCGAACGCATTCCGGGATGTGCCTTGCCAACCGTCATCATTGATAATGACGAGGCATCCTTTGTTGCGACCAACCATCTGATTGATCTCGGCCATACCCGCATCGCCCATGTCAGCGGCCCGACGGGTAATATCCTGACCACGGACCGTGTGACCGGATATCGCCGCGCCCTGAAATCGGCGGGCATCACCCACGAACCAGGCCTGATTTATCGCGGCGATTTTTCCATCGATTCCGGTATTGCCGCCGGGCGTGCGCTTCTGGCTGATCCCAAGACCCGACCAACGGCCGTGTGTTGCGCCAGTGACGGCATGGCGATCGGGGTGATTGTGGCTGCCAAGGAAGTCGGGCTTCGCATCCCGCATGATCTATCAGTTGTCGGCTTTGACGATATTCCGCATGCCGCGGCCTATGATCCACCGATCACAACCGTCCGCCAACCCCGCCGCCGTCTGGGCGAACAGGCAATTGCCTTGCTTCTGGATCGTCTGGGGTCAAAAACACCGCCGTCGCACGGCGAAACCGGGCCGGTAATCATCCCGACGGAACTGATCGTTCGCCAAAGTACCGGCCCCTGCCCCAGCTAGCGGACCGTCTTAGGCCCTGCAAACTCAGGCACCTCTAATCTCAGGCACTGGCAATCTTTTGCCACTCGCCCATGACGGAACGCGCGTTTCCTTCATGATCCTCGCCGGATTTGGCAATTTCAGAGGCAAAGATTTCAAACCGGATACCATTGGGATCGCGCATAAATAACCGGCGCGACTTGCCGTCATCCTCGCTGTGATAGACCACCTTGTGCTGGAACAGATGGTTCTGCCAGGCGATCACATCGCGCGGGGCAGAACAGCGCAACCCGATATGAAACACGTCATCGGGCATGTTTGGATCGTCCGGATAAGGCCCGGTATCGGCCGGCCAGTCAAAGAAGGACAGGCGCGTGCCATCGGGCAGCGCATAGGTAATCAACAAATAATCGGATTTCCACGACGGGCTATAGCCACTTTCCGCGTGGACCAGTGTTGCGCCCACCACTTTGGAATAAAAATGGTCGGTCGCCTCAAGATCGCGGGTCGGAAATGCAAGATGGTCGACACTTACAGGTGCAGGTGACATGGGGCCTCCTCCGTCTGAATGTATCCGTGTTACGGGCGCGACAACATGATGGTAATCATGAATGCGCCCCATGATCAACAGATGGGGCAATGACCCTTCGAAATCAATGCGATTGCCCCTTGATCAAACCGTCATGAAACCACAACATGCAGAGACGCGCGAAATCGCCTAATAAAGGCGACATTGCAGTATTGACCGCCCCTGCCCCCGCTGCTATTGGGACGCAGCAAAACGCATTTGGCAAACCCGAAGGATGGAGGCATCTGATGAATGAATACAGTTTATCTGTCTCCGTCTATTGGATGACGCACCGTCAGGCTGACCACTAGAAAAGCCGGTTGCCCCCACCAATTTGGTGATTTTGCCCAAACCCGGAACCTGACAGCGTGATCGCGCGTTCCGAGTTCACCCGCATTCCCCGTGACATAGTTGTAGAGAGCCGTCCATGCCCGCAACGCCCTATTATCTGATCGACAAGTCCAAGCTTAAACGCAACATGGAAAAGATCGCCTATGTGCGCGAACATTCCGGTGCCAAGGCGTTGCTTGCGCTGAAATGCTTTGCGACCTGGTCGGTGTTTGACTTCATGTCGGACTATATGGACGGCACAACGTCTTCGTCGCTCTATGAAGTCAAGCTGGGCCGCCAGAAATTCGGCAAGGAGACGCATGCCTATAGTGTCGCCTATTCCGATGATGAAATCGGCGAAGTCATTGAGAATGCCGACAAGATCATCTTCAATTCCATCAGCCAGCTGACCCGCTTTGCCGATCAGGCATCGGGCATCGTTCGTGGTCTTCGTCTGAACCCGCAGGTCTCGACCTCAAGCTTCGATCTGGCCGACCCGGCCCGCCCGTTCTCGCGTCTGGGTGAATGGGACGTCGCCAAGGTCGAAGCGGTGATGGACCGCATTTCCGGCTTCATGATCCACAATAACTGCGAAAATGCCGACTTTGATCTGTTTGATCAGATGCTGGGTAATATCGAGGAAAAGTTTGGATCGCTTCTCGCGCGTGTTGAATGGGTCAGCCTCGGTGGCGGCATCCATTTCACCGGCGAAGATTACCCGCTTGATAAATTCTGCGCGCGGCTCAAGGCATTCTCCGAGAAATTCGGCGTGCAGGTCTATCTTGAACCCGGCGAAGCATCGATCACCAAAAGCACCACCCTTGAGGTCACCGTGCTTGATACCCTGTTTAACGGCAAAAACCTTGCCATCGTCGATAGCTCGATCGAAGCCCACATGCTCGATCTTCTGATCTATCGCGAAAATGCCAAGGTCCTGCCGAACACGGGCGATCACCCATACATGATTTGCGGCAAGTCCTGCCTTGCCGGCGACGTATTTGGCGAATTTGATTTCGAAAACGAGATCAAGGTCGGGGACCGTATCTCCATTCAGGATGCGGCCGGCTACACCATGGTGAAAAAGAACTGGTTTAACGGGGTCGGCATGCCGTCCATCGTGATCCGGGAACTCGACGGAACAGAGCGCGTTGTGCGTGAGTTCGGTTTTGACGACTACGTTTCGAGCCTTTCGTAAAACACGAAAGCGCAGTTTTCATAGCGAACCGGGGAAGTGTTTCCCCACCTCTCAAAACAGGGGAGTTTTTGGCCCGACATGAAAAAGAATGTTCTGATTATCGGCGCAGGTGGCGTCGCCCAGGTCGTTGCACATAAATGCGCACAGCATAATGACGTGCTTGGCGATATTCATATCGCATCGCGCACGGCATCAAAGTGCCAGTCCATCATCGACAGCATCCACGAAAAGAAAAACCTTAAGAACCCCGGCGTTCTTGAAGGTCACGCCCTGGATGCAACCGACGTTGATGCGACCGCGGCCCTGATCGAAAAAACCGGCTGCCAGATCGTCATTAATGTCGGCTCTGCCTTTATCAACATGCCGGTCATGTCGGCCTGCATCAAAACCGGTGTCGCCTACCTCGATACCGCCATCCATGAAGAGCAGGACAAAATCTGCGAAACCCCGCCATGGTATGCCAACTATGAATGGAAGCGCCGTGCCGAGTGCGAGGCCGCTGGCGTAACCGCCATTCTTGGTGTCGGCTTCGATCCGGGTGTGGTGAATGCCTATGCCAAACTGGCCGTCGAAGATTACTTTGATAAGATTGAGTCGATCGACATCATCGACATCAATGCCGGCAGCCATGGCAAATACTTTGCCACCAACTTCGATCCGGAAATCAACTTCCGCGAATTCACCGGCACAGTCTATTCCTGGCAGGACAGCAAATGGCAGTCGAACAAGATGTTCGAAGTCAAAAAGATCTGGGACATGCCGGTTGTCGGCGAAAGCCAGACCTTCATGACCGGCCATGACGAAGTCCATTCCCTGTCCCAGAACCTTGACGTGCCAAACGTCCGCTTCTGGATGGGCTTTGGCGATCACTACGTCAATGTCTTCACGGTTCTGAAAAACATCGGCCTTCTGTCCGAAAAACCGGTCACCACGGCCGAGGGCCTCGAAGTTGTGCCGCTCAAGGTCGTCAAGGCCTGCCTGCCGGACCCAAGCTCCTTGGCACCGAACTATACCGGCAAGACCTGCATCGGTGATCTGGTCAAGGGGACCAAGGACGGCCAGGAAACCGAAGTCCTGATCTATAACGTGGCGGACCACAAGGACGCCTATAACGAAGTCGGAAGCCAGGGCATTTCCTATACTGCCGGTGTGCCGCCCGTCGCGGCTGCAATGCTGATCGCAACTGGCGAGTGGGACGTGAAAAAGATGGCAAACGTCGAAGAACTGCCATCCAAACCGTTCCTGAATTTGCTCAACGGCATGGGTCTTCCGACCCGCATCAAGGACGCCAACGGCGACCGCGCGCTCGACTTCTCCTAAGCGCACCGGACAACAAACAAATGCAAATGGCGGGTTTCGACCCGCCATTTTGCGTTTTTGATCAGACCGTCATTCGAACAGCTATGGATTCCAGATCTCAAGCGCGTCGCCAACTGACAATCACACCGCACATCACCAAAACGGCTCCAAATCCTGCCACGGCGGCAAAGCCGAACGCGGCATAAATCGGTCCCATGATCATTGGCCCGGCAAACACCGCCGAATAGGTCACCGCACTATTCAGCCCCATCACCGCCCCGCGCGCATCAGACGCCTGACGGTTCAACGACACCACCATCGCATTCAGGCCAAGCTGATTAAGCATCCCCCAAATGGCGGTTCCGGCCATGGCGCTGATCTGGCTTTGCAGGGTCAATCCCCAGGTGGCATAGCTTGTCGCAATCGCGATCAACACCAGACACAAATACCCCCGGGTAATTTTGGGCGATATCACGCCCAACACAAATCCCATGACGCCAAACCCCACGCCATAGGCCATAACAAACATACCGCTGCCCTGCGCTGACAGGTCAAAGGCCGTGCGCACACCCACCCCGAAAAACGCAAAACAGCCGTAAAACGCGGTCATATAAACCAGCATCACCGCCAGTAACTGCCAAACACCCGGCAGCCGAAATGCGCGCAAGGGCGATGTCCGCGTGCTCATCCCGCCACGCACATCCGACAGCAACATCACCAGAATACCGGCCACCAGCACCGACAACCCGGCCATCAGGAAATAAACCATCCGCCAGCCAAATTGCTCGGTAATGAACGCTGCGGCGGGGACTGCCACCACCAATGATAACGCCCACCCGGTCAGAACCACACCAAGCCGTGCTGCCTCCCGCCCCTTGGGGGCTGTGGCGGTGACCGTGGCATAGGATCCCGGCAACAACACACCAACGGCCACCCCGGCCAGCGCCTGCGACAGGCACAGCCAAACCCAATGCTGGCTGAGCGCGCTTGAAACCTGCGCCACCGCCAGTAAAAGGGCCGCACCGCCCAAAACACGCCCGACCGACATCCGGTCAATCATCCCGGCCAGAGTCAGCGCCGATAGGGCCGTCGCCGCCCCGAACGCCGAAATCGCCCAGGCCACATGATAGGTCTGCGTCGAAAGCCCGGCCGCCACTTCTGACAGGATCGGGCTTAAAACAAACGAATTCGACCCGACAAGCAACACCGCGCCAAGCAGGGCCAGAACCTTTACTTGCACAATGGCATTCGGATTTATCTCGGCATTTTGGTCTGTCATCACGCCATGTGATATGATTTGCCCGGTTTTAGGCAAGGAAATTCAGTACTTAGCAGATAAAAACAAAGTCCGCTCAGTAACGGGACCATCCCCGACCAGATTGCCGATGACGGCATCACGCACCATCTTCGATAAAGCAGCCGCGCGAGTCACCGCCCAACAAGGCCAAAACACAGCGCCCACCCGCGGCGATACAAAGGTTTGCGCCGCAAAATACGGCACGCGGCGAATTCTATACCTTTGGTTGATGAATTTGCGCAGAAGGCTTGGCGTGCATGAATTACACGCGATTTCACCCCACCCTTGCGGGTAGCCTGACCCCGCTGCCGCGTTGCAAAATAAATCGTTCAAAATCAACTGTTTGACAACCGAAAGCGGTTTCGGATAGCGTTTCCCTGTTCCGAAAGCGGTTTCGGAACACCAAACACCGTCAAAAAGGCGGTGAAAAGCAGTAGAGCCTGTTGCATTAAATTTGCTTCGCTTTGTTTGTTTTTGGCGTGTCGTTTGGCAAGGCACAGCGTGCAGAGCGATGCGGCGCATCGGTCAAACGGTGTAACGCCGCGAAACGCCGCCAAAAACGAACCCTGTGGGCCGGGACATTCTTCCGCCCCGCAGCGTCAAGGTCCTTGAACCGTAGCCCCGCTACGCACACCGGACCTTTCTTTGCCGGACAGAAGGATGTCCTCGGCAAAGTGAGGCAAATTTGATGCAACAGGCTCTAACGAAGACACTCAGGGAGGTTCCGTGCCGCGCGTTCGGAAGCAAAACGAAACCATGTCGATTGCCCGGCTGGCCAAACATCTTGGTTTGTCCGAGGGAACCGTTTCGCGCGCGCTTAACAATTATCCAGACATCGCCGAAAAAACCGTCGCCCGTGTGCGTAAGGCCGCCGATGAACTGGGCTATCGCCCGTCAACCACCGCACGGCGTCTTGCCCGTGGTGTTGTTGAAACCATCGGCTTTGTCCTGCCGGCCCGTGATGGTCATCAGATTGATCCGTTTCTGGCCGAAATTCTCGACGGTCTTGCCACCGAACTGGCCCTGTCTGACTGGGACTTGCTGGTCTCCGCCGTCCCTGATGGTCATGACGAGGTCGAAGTCATGGACCGCCTGATCCGCTCAGCCAAGGTTGGCGGATTTGTTGTTGCCCGCACCAAACGCCATGACCCGCGCATCGATTTCCTGCGCACATCTCACATCCCGTTTGTGGCCCAAGGCCGGACAGAGAACTGCGACGACTATGCATGGCTTGATATCGACAATGAAAAGGCCTTTGTCGATGCGGTGAATTACCTGGTCGGCCTCGGCCATCGCAAGATCGCGTTTCTCGGCGGCGATCCCGAACTTAATTACGCATGGCAACGGCGCGCCGGTTATCTTGCCGCGACCAAGGCCAAGGGTTGCGACATTCTGCCCGGCTATATGCATGACGGCATCACCAACGAACTGGCCGCCCGCGAAGCCGTTTTGGAAATTCTCAAACTCCCCGATCATCCGACCGCCATTTTGTGTGTCACCGATGCGGTTGCCATCGGCGCGATCCATGCGCTGGCCCATGCCGGTATCGATGTCGGATCGGAAATGTCCGTGATTGGTTTTGATGGCCTGCCGATGGGCGAGGCCATCCATCCCGGCCTGACCACCATGAGCCAGGCCAGCTATCAGATCGGCCGTGAAGTCGGCCGGATCGTTGTTGCGCAGGCAAACAAGGCAAAGTCGCCTGCATCCGAATTTTCCCAAATCCTGTGGGAAGCATCGCTGACCGTCCGTGGGTCAGCCAACCCGCCAGCATTGAAGCTGGCCGCAAATGCCAAGGGAGGCATCTCATGAAAACAAGGTTTACGCGTGCTTTAACGCTTGCTGCCGCTGGTCTGCTGGTTTCCACCAGCATCGCCAGTGCGCAACTGCGGTTCTGGACCACCGAAGAACAACCCGAACGCCTGGCCAAACAAGAAGAAATGGCCAAGGAGTTCGAAGCCAAAACCGGCACCTCTGTCGAAGTCATTCCGGTCACTGAAACCGAACTTGGCACGCGTGCCACCGCGGCCTACGCCGCCGGTGACTTGCCAGACGTCATTTACCTGACGCTGCAATATGTCCTGCCCTGGTCCGAGGCCGGCATCCTTGATACCGAAGCCAACAACGAAGTCGTCAACCAGTTGGGCAAGGATACCTTCGCCCCGGCCGCACTCAGCATGGCTGATTTCGACGGCGAAGTTGCCGCGGTCCCCTCTGATGGCTGGACCCAGATGGTGCTTTATCGCAAGGACCTGTTTGACGAGGCGGGCCTGGAAGCCCCCAACACCTACGCCAATATCGTCAAGGCGATCGAAGCCCTGCACAACCCGCCTGAAATGTATGGCTTTGTCGCCGCGACCAAGATCGATGAAAACTTCATGAGCCAGGTGCTCGAACATGTCTTCCTGGCAAATGGCGCAACCCCGGTGGCCGCCGATGGCTCGGTCGGTTTTGACAAGGCAAAACTGATCGAGGCGCTTGAGTTTTATAAAAAACTCGCCGATGCATCGCCCCCCGGTGATCTGTACTGGAAACAGTCGCGCGAGGTTTACTTCGCGGGCAAAGCAGCAATGATCATCTGGTCGCCCTTCATCCTTGATGAACTGGCGGGCCTTCGCGACAGCGCGCCGCCCACCATCAATAATGACCCGACCTCGGGCGAGCTCGCCTCGAAAACCGGTGTTGTCACCCGTCTGATGGGCCCGTCCAATCCGAATGGTGCCGCCTGGGGTGACATTCGCTATTTCGGTATCACCAATGATGCCGATACCGACCCGGCCGAGGAATTTGTCAAATTCTCGCTCGGTGAAGGTTACACCAGCACGCTTTCCATCGCACCCGAAGGCAAATTCCCGGTCCGTCATGGCACCGCCGACAATCCGGATGAATTTGTTAAGGCATGGGCTACGCTTCCGGTCGGTGTGGATCGCAAAAAGCCGCTGTCAGAGCTGTATGACCCGGCCGTCATCACCGACATCGTTTCCGGTCTTGAAACCGCAAACCGTTGGGGTGTTGCCGAAGGTCAGCTGGCCAAGGCATCGCGCATCATCAACAGTCAGGTCATCAACCGCCGTGTGCGCGAATTCATCGATGGCGAACGTGATGCCGATGCAACTGCTGATCTGATCAACGAAGAAGTCAGCAACATCGAATAAGCGATCTTGATCCGGGGCGTAGCTTTTTCGCCGCGCCCCGGATTTCCGATTTTCACAACGGATTTCAAGACGATGGCCCCTTCCAACTCAACCGCTCAACCTCCGGCAACCACCACGCCGCCGCGCAAAGGCAAACTGGGCCCGATGGCCCGGCGCGAAGCACGGCTTGCCCTTTGGATGCTGGCCCCGACATTTCTGATTGTCATGGGCATTGTCCTGTTTCCGTTGCTGGCCAATTTCTGGATTTCGGTCAAGCCGGTCACACTATCGGATTTGCGCCCGCCAACCCCGGTGGTGTCCGAACGGGTCCGGGGCGATTTTGACATCGCCGGGCAGGAATTTGAAATCCAGTACCGCCTGCGCAATTCATCGCGCGACGGCGATATTACCGACGTCGTCCTGACCGATACATTGCCCGCGGGCATTACGGTTATTGATCCGGGGGATGTCTGTACGGTCACGGGGGCCGAGGTCCGCTGTGCGCTTGATGGCCTTCCGGCTGGCGAACGCACCCGTCTTAAAATGACGGCTGTTTCGGATGAAAGCTTTGCCGCCAATCCGGTTTCCCCGCGCGATAGCGAACCCACCGTTACCGGCACCTCCGACAACATCCTGACCAACAGTGAATTCACCCTTGATAACTTCGCGCGGATTTTTGATTCCCACGAATTCTGGTCGGTGCTGTGGGTGACGATCACCTATACCGTCTTTGGTACTTTGGGCGCATTGGTTCTGGGCCTGTTTGCCGCACAAATGCTCAACAAACCCTTTGCCGGGCGGTCGATCATTCGCGGGCTTTTCCTGTTTCCCTATGTGGCACCGGTGATCGCGGTCGCCTTTACCTGGGTGATCCTGCTTGATCCCTTCAACGGCACATTCAACGCCATCTTGCAGCGCATGAACATCGCCGACGAGGGCGTAAACTTCTTTGGTCAGCGCGACATTCCCATTGATGTTTTCGGGCTCACCATCGATTTCCCGCTGGCCTTGGCAACGGTGATTGCCTTTGAAGCCTGGCGCTATTTCCCGCTGTCCTTCCTGTTCATTCTGGCCCGGATGCAGTCGATTTCATCTGACATGTACGAGGCCGCCGAGGTCGATGGTGCCACCCCGCTCCAGCAATTCTGGCACATTTCCCTGCCGCAACTTCTGGGCATTCTGTCCACCTTGTTCCTGTTGCGCTTCATTTGGACGTTCAACAAGTTTGACGACATCTTCCTGCTGACCGGCGGGGCGGCAGGCACGCGCACACTCACGGTCGATGTCTATGAACAGGGCTTTGCCCTGTCCAACCTTGGCGCCGGGGCGGCGGTGGCGGTGGCCATCTTTATCCTGCTTCTGGTGTTTGCCGTGTTCTATTTCAAATTCGTCCATCGGGAGGATTCGTAATGCGTATCGGTACGGGTCTTCTTCTGGGTCTTCTGACTGGCTTGCTTTGGGGCACGATTGCGGTTGCCCTCACCGGCATTTCACTGACCCTGATCACCGGCCTTCCGGCAACGCCGATCATATCGGCAGGTGCGCTTGGCGGGGCGGTCAATGCCGCCATCATCATGCTGCGCGCCCCCGCAGACCGCACACCGGGGCTTTATCTTGTCGCCTTTGCCGGCGTCATCATAACCATGATGCTGGTCTCCTTTGGTGCACCGTTCAGTCTGGCCTTCTCTGAAAGTTCGCTTATTCAGGCGTTTGGCGTCGGGTTGATCGCGCTTGCCGTGACCTTTGCCAACCGGGCGGTCCTGATCGACATTCAGTCTGGCATGCTCAAACGCTACAAAATTGATCTGGTGATTGTCCGAACCCTTAAGGGCTTTGGCTTTGTGTTCTTTAGCGTGATCGTCATCCTGCCATTTTATGTGATGGTGATGACCAGTCTTAAGAACCAGCAGGATCTGTTCCTGAACCCGCTGGATCTGTCGATTGATCTGACACAGGGCGCTGCCAGCCTGTTTGACAGCTATGTCGAACTGTTCACCAAGTTCAATTTTGGCCGCTTCCTTCTGATTTCGACCATCGTGTCGGTCTGCACTGTTTTGATCACGCTGGCCTTTTCGATCCCCGGCGCCTATGCGGTGGCACGTTTGAAATTCCCCGGACAGACCGTACTTTCAAGCTCGATCCTGCTGATCTATCTCGTGCCGATGATCGTTCTGGTCATCCCGCTTTATGCCGTCTTCAGCCAACTTGGCCTGCGCAATACGGTGGTTGGCCTTCTGATCGTCTATCCGGCCACCACGGTCCCCGTGGCCCTTTACATGCTTCAGGGCTATTTCCGCGGTCTTCCGGCCGAACTGGAAGAAGCCGGTCTGATGGATGGTTTGTCGCGCTTTGGCGTGATCTGGAAAATCACCCTGCCACTTGCCTTGCCGGCCCTTGCATCGGTGTCGCTTTATGTCTTCATGATCGCCTGGAACGAGTTCCTGTTTGCCTTCATGTTCCTCGATGATCCCGATATCTTCACCCTGTCGCGCGGGGTCGTGTCGCTCAATTCATCCGAAGTCCCGCGTCAACATCTGATGGCCGGTGCGGTGATCGCAACGGTTCCGATCCTGGTCATCTTCCTGTGGTTTGAACGCTTCCTTGTTCAGGGCCTGACCGCCGGGAGTGTCAAAGGATGAGCCAGATGAGCCAGATGAGCCAGATGCGCCAGATGCGCCTATCCCTCGATCAGCTTACCGGCACCAACAGACGTGCGGCCGACATCCTTATCGGCAATGATCGCGGCGGCTATACCGTGCCCAGTGCCAAGCTCTATCCGTTCCAGTGGAACTGGGACAGTGCGCTGGTTGCCCTTGGCTTTTCGGTGTTTGATTCTGATCGCGCCTGGCAGGAAGTCGAAAGCCTGCTTTCCGCGCAATGGGACAACGGCATGGTGCCGCACATCATTTTCTGGAAAGAGGAAAAAAGCTACTTCCCCGGACCGGAACAATGGGGCACGACCGACATTGCCAAAAGCCCGCCAACATCGGGCATCACCCAGCCGCCCGTTGCGGCAACCGTGATCGAACGGCTTCTGGCCGAAGATATTGCTGCCCATCGCGATCGCGCGGCAAAACTTCTGCCCAAACTTGATCGCTGGCATCAATGGTTTCTCGATGCCCGTGACCCGGATGGCCGTGGCGTAGTCGCCATCATGCATCCGTGGGAAAGTGGCCGCGATAATTTGCCCGACTGGGATCGCCCATTATCCTTTATCGATACCACCGGGGTTGGCACCTATCACCGCCGCGACACCGATATCGTCAACGAAGACGAACGCCCGAAAAACAACGACTACGATCACTATATGGCGCTGGTCAGGTTTGGTCGTGATTGCAATTGGGATACAGAAATCATTGCCCGCGATTGCCCGTTCTGGGTCGCTGAACCGGGCATGAATGCCATCCTGCGCCGGGCCGAACGCGACCTGATCACGATGGCAAGGCTTCTGGGCCAGGACGACATTGCCGCCCGCGCCACCGCCCGCCTTGCCCGCCTTGATGCCGGGTTTGAGTTGCTGTGGTCTGAAAAGGTTGGTGGCTATGTCACACTTGATCTCAGACGCGATGAACACGCCACCGGGCTCACATCGGGAAGCTGGCTTGCGATGTTTGCCGGGCCTGTCGAACCGACCCGGGCGGGCAAGATGGCGGCAACCCTCACCCACTGGCTATCACAGGTCAAACACGGCGTTCCAAGCTTTGATCCCAACCATGAACTGTTTGATTCCATCCGTTATTGGCGCGGCCCGGTCTGGGCCATGGTCAACTGGATGATCGCCACCGGATTGATCGAACATGGCGAAACCGATCTTGCCGATCGCATCCGGCGCGATACGCAGTCCCTTATCGACCAATCCGATTTTCGTGAATATTTCTGCCCGGTGACCGGCCGTGGTGGCGGTGGCACGGACTTTTCATGGACGGCATCGATGTCGCTTTATTGGGCGGCCCGTCCCGAAACGTTGCCCATCACCCCACACCTTTCCCAATCAGCCTCACCAACGGGCACCGCAGATCAGGAGAACACATAAAATGGGCCAGATCGAACTTAAAGGCATCCGCAAATCATTCGGCGGGATTGATGTCATCAAGGGCATCGATCTTCAGATCAATGAGGGTGAGCTGGTGATTTTTGTCGGCCCGTCCGGCTGTGGCAAATCGACATTGCTGCGCCTGATTTCGGGCCTTGTCGAAGCATCCGATGGCCAGATCCTGATTGATGGCGATGACGTCACCGGCAAGCCACCGGCCGAGCGCGAGCTTTCGATGGTGTTTCAGTCCTATGCCCTTTATCCGCACAAATCGGTGCGTGAAAATATGGGCTTTGCCCTGACCGTTGCCGGCATGCCCAAAGCCGAAATCACCCAAAAGGTCGATGAAGCCGCCGCCACCCTCAAACTCGAAGACTATCTGGATCGCAAACCCAAGGCACTGTCAGGCGGCCAACGTCAACGCGTCGCCATTGGCCGCGCAATTGTCCGCGAACCGCGCGCCTTCCTGTTTGACGAACCGCTCTCAAACCTTGATGCGGCTTTGCGCGTTGAAATGCGTCTTGAAATCGCCCGCCTGCACCAGAAACTCGGTGCCACCATGGTCTATGTCACCCATGACCAGGTCGAGGCCATGACGCTTGCCGACAAGATCGTCGTTCTGCAGGCTGGCCAGATCGAACAGATCGGCACCCCGCTTGATCTCTATCGCCATCCGGGCAACCTGTTTGTCGCCCAGTTTATCGGCTCGCCAAAAATGAATGTGGTCGACTGCAAGGGCACGGGCATGCAGCTTACCTTTGGCAATGGCAACACATCCGATATTGCCCGCAATACCGAAGGTGCCACCAAGATGGGCATTCGCCCCGAACATATGGCGCTTTGTGACGCGGGCGATGCCGGTGATGCCTCAAAGGCCATCCTGACCGGTCAAATCGATGTCATGGAACATCTCGGCTCCGACAGCTTCGCCTATGTCAATGTCCCCGATGTCGGCCTGTTCACCGTGCGCATCGTCGGTCATTCCGACGCGGTCGTGGGCGACACCGTCGGGCTGCATTTTGCATCCGGCGATGTGCATCTGTTCGACGCATCGGAAAAAACCATCCCGGCATGACGAAACCCGCATGCCGGATTTCCGAATTGGGCGTCATTGTAATTGTATGAGGATTAAAATGACGTCCAATATCGGGCTGTCAGCCTGCTGTCTGATTTTTCACCAATATTGAATAATGGGGCTGGTTATTCATTTTAAGTGAATACCGAAAAAGCCCCTTTTTGCGCTATTTCAGCGACCCCAGAACCGCCAGACTTTCATAGCGTTTGATATAGGGTTCATGAAACACCCGGTCGACAAATGCGCTGTATTCTTCCATGTCGCTGACCTGAATCCGCAGCACAAAATCATGCGCGCCCGTAACGTGATGACACTGCACAACCTCAGGCATTCTGCCAAATTCTTCACGCATCAGCATATACCGATCCGGTCGGTCGCGCTCCATGGTCAGAAGCACGATCACCATCATCTTCTTGCCAAACACCTTGGGCGACACAATCGCGACGTCGCGCTCAATCACCCCGGTTTCGCGCAGGCGCTGCACCCGGCGCAAACAGGCCGCCGATGAAAGACCAACTTTCGCGGACAGCTCATTACCTGTTAAGCGACTGTTTTCCTGCAACAATTCCAGCAGGCGATAGTCAAATTTATCGAGTTCCGCCAAGGTCCAATATCCCAAACGACGCTGTAACATCCTTCGGATAAACATGACCGAAGCAGCCAGCGAAAGAAAATCGTTTTTACAAATTCTTTGCGAAAATCTCGCACGGATTTGCGAACTTTGCGCGCCGTTTCACATAATCCAGACGTAAATTGTTTGTGGGTCCGAAGGAAACTTTGTCCCCTTATTAGCAAACAAACTAGCGAGCCAGCATCATGCCAGCACAGTTTACAAATGGATCCCTCGTCGCCACCACCAATGTCGCGCCGGTATCAGGCGTAACCATCTGGCGCTGGCTCGTCCTTTTCCCCCGCAAATGGGCACAAGCCTACAAGGTCGCCCGTGATGCGGAAATGCTTCGCAATGCCCCGCGCGAAGTGCTTGAAGACATCGGCATTGCCCGCAATGACGTTGCGTTCGTCTGCGAACATGGCCACCTGCCGAGATAACGAACTCCCTCATTAACGGTCATCAGGCGCCCCACCTGACGGACCAGCTTGAAAAGCCTGTCAGTGTCCCATGCACTGGCGGGCTTTTTGTTTTCATCATTTTTTCCTCTCCGACGGCCCGCGCCATCCGCCTTAAATCCCTTGGTAGACTGCCTGTATTGCCCTGCGACCAGCCGATCTGATGGCCGGAGATCGCCATCCCATCGCTACCAGATAACGCATTCCGGGCGTTTACCGCTTGGTTACCTGCCCCCACGCGATGATCAGGCATAACAAGCCAAAAGAGAGAGATGAGGCGGTCATGCAATATCAGCTTAAGATCAATGGAGAATCCCGTACCGTTGATGTCGAACCGGGCACCCCGCTGCTTTGGGTTCTGCGCGACGAACTGGAACTTACCGGCACTAAATTTGGTTGCGGCGTTGCCTATTGTGGTGCCTGCACTGTGCATGTCGACGGTTACCCGACCCGTTCCTGCCAGACCTTTGTCGAGGATGCGGTCGATAGCGAAATCACCACCATTGAAGGGGCAACTGACAAGATCGCCAAGGCGGTTCAGGCCGCCTGGCAGGAAAAAGATGTCGTGCAGTGCGGCTGGTGTCAGTCCGGTCAGATCATGTCGGCCATCGGCCTTCTGACCGAAAACCCCAATCCGACGGATGAGGAAATCAAGGATTACATGTACGGCAATGCCTGCCGCTGTGTGACCTATGTCCGCATCAACGAAGCCATCAAGCTCGCATCTGAAAAGCTGGAGGCCTAAGCCATGAACATCAGTGTATCCCGTCGCGGCTTCCTTAAGGGATCGGCCGCAGGCGCCACAGCCCTTTTCGTCGGTGTGAATGCCAAGGGTGTTCTGGCTGCCGGAAGCTCGGTCACTGCAAATACCGACCTGAACCCGTTTGTCAAAATTGATGCCGACGGTGTTGTCACCGTCATCATCAAACATTTCGAAATGGGTCAGGGTACGACCACCGGCCTGACCACGCTCGTCGCCGAAGAAATCGATGCCAACTGGGACAGTGTCAAAACCGATTTCGCACCGGCCGATGATGTCCGCTACAAGAACCTGTTCTTTGGCGCGCAGGGGACCGGTGGTTCGACCTCGATTGCCAATTCATTCATGCAGTACCGCGAAGCTGGTGCTGCCGCGCGTGACTTGCTTGTCCGTGCCGCGGCCCAAAGCTGGGGTGTAGATGCATCGACCATCTCTGTTGAGAACGGCGTCATTTCATCAGGGGGCAATTCCGGTCACTTTGGCGAATTCGTTGCGATCGCAGCAACCCTTGACGCCGTTGAAAAACCGACAATCAAAACCCCGGATCAGTTCAAGCTGATCGGCAACGAAAAGCTCCACCGCAAGGACAATCACGGCAAGACCACCGGAACCGCGATCTTTGCCATGGATGTCAATCTGCCCGGCATGATCTATGCCGCGATCATGCACAGCCCGAAATTCGGTGGCACCGTTGTATCGTTCGATGACAGTGCGGCAAAGGATGTCGGTGGTTTCATCGCCGCACAGGTCCTGCCAAACAAGGCGGGTGTGGTTGCCTTTGGCAAAAACACCTGGTCGGCATTCCAGGCCCGTGATGCGCTTTCGGTTGAATGGGATTTCAGCGTTGCTGAAACCCGCAGCACCGATGCCCTGATCGCGGCCCATCAAGCCCTGCT
Organism: Thalassospira sp. A40-3; assembly: GCF_015871485.1. NCBI lineage: Bacteria > Pseudomonadati > Pseudomonadota > Alphaproteobacteria > Rhodospirillales > Thalassospiraceae > Thalassospira > Thalassospira sp. A40-3. The sequence goes on along the minus strand of NZ_CP065428.1, from coordinate 559,659 downwards.
TGATGAAAAACCGGAATTCGAAATCGGCCACGAAATCACAACCGAGAATGTTGCACCCTTGATCGAAGGTGCGTCAAAAACCATCGAGGCTGACTTCACCTTCCCGTATCTGGCGCATGCGTCAATGGAATCTCTGAACTGCACGATTGAACCAACCGATTTTGGTGTGCGTGTTCATGACGGGTGTCAGTTCCCGACCATCACGCGGCCGACGGTTGCGGCGATCCTTGGGCTTAAGCCCGAACAGGTCGAAATCAAGACGCTATATGCCGGTGGTTCGTTTGGCCGTCGCGCCAACCCGACCGCCGACTACAATGCCGAGGCTGCCATGGCCTTTGCCGTGTCGGGTAAGAAAGTCCCGGTCAAACTGGTCTGGAGCCGCGAAGACGACATGAAGGGCGGCTATTACCGCGCCATGTCGGCACACCGGGCAAAGATTGGTCTGGATGCGGATGGCAAGATCGTCGGATGGGACCATCGCCTTGCGATCAAGTCGATCATGAAAGGCACAAGCTTTGAAGGCATGATGGTCCGTGACGGGGTTGATGCGACCTCTGTCGAAGGCGTATCCGAAAGCCTTTATGCCATCCCGAACCAGGCAATCGGTCTGACGGATTTCCATAACCCGGTGCCGGTTCTTTGGTGGCGTTCGGTGGGACATACCCACACCGCTTATGCCATGGAAACCCTGATGGATATGGTCGCAACCGAAAACGGTCAGGACCCGATCGCGCTACGTCTGGCCATGCTGGACGCAGCGCAGCCCAACCAGGCCCGCATGATTGAAGCCATCAAGCACGTGCGTGAAATTTCCGGATGGAAAGAAGGCGATAAGCGCGGCTTTGCCTGCCACTTCTCGTTCAATACCTGCGTCGCGGTTGTGGCGGATGTCTCGGTCGATGACACCAGCGTGCATGTCAACAAGCTGTTCATGGCGGTTGAATGCGGTGTGGCTGTAAACCCCGATGTCATTCGCGCGCAGATGGAAGGCGGGGCCGGCTACGGCCTGACAGCGATCTTGCGCAACCAGATCACCCTGACCGACGGTGAAGTCGATCAGTACAACTTCCCGGATTACGAATTGCTTCGTAATCCCGAAATGCCCGAAGTCGAGGTCGCCATCGTTCCATCGAACGGTGCACCGACCGGTGTTGGCGAACCGGGTCTGCCCCCGACCGGGCCGGCCGTTGCCAATGCGATCTTTGCGCAAACTGGCAAGCGGATTCTGGATCTTCCCATGACCAAGGCTGGTTTCGACTTCGTGTAAGAGATAACTGCTCGGGAAATCATTTTTCCCCCATCCCCCACCCCGTGGTTTCCCGGGCAGTTACCCTTTTGCTGAAAGGGCGAGGAATATGACCAATCAACTTTCTGCAATGCTTGGCACCTGGCAGGAAAACCGCGACAGCACTGAATGGGTGCTGGGAACGGTTTATCGCACCGAGGGATCTGCCTATCGCAAGGCCGGTGCCATGATGCTGATCAACGGCCACGGGCAACAGTTGGGACTGCTCAGTGGTGGCTGCCTTGAGGCCGACATTATCCGCAATGCGCGCCGGGCCATGGTGACCGGCAAGCCTGTGATGTTGACCTATGACGGCACTGACGAAGATGATCTGTCATTCAAACTTGGCGTGGGATGTGGCGGCACGGTCTATATCATGCTCCAGCCACTTGGCTCCGCGAATGATCTGGGCCTTGGCGATTTATATGAAGCCCTGCAAAAACGTCAAAGCGGCCTCTATTTCCAGAAAATCGATGCTGTCGAAGGCTATTTCGAGGCTGGTTTGCTTTATGGACAACGCCCGGCCCATATCGAAAACCGTGAAGACGGCAATTGGCTGGTGACACCGATCCAGCCTGAACCCCATGTTCTTGTCGTGGGCGGTGGCCTTGATGCTCGCCCGGTGATTGGCATTGCCCATCAGATGGGCTGGCAAACAACACTGGTCGATCCTCGCCCGGCAAATGCCCGGGCCGAGCATTTCCGGGCGGCAGGCACAATCCTGCGCAAGATTGATCGTGACTTGGCAACCTATGTGACCGATCACAAAGTCGATGCAGTTATTCTGATGGCCCATAGTGTTAGCATCGATGCCGCGGCCCTTGCGGTGCTTTGCGATGCACCGATCAAACATCTGTCCGCCCTTGGTCCACGCCATCGGTTTCGCGATGTTTTGAACGAAGCTGGCATTTCGCGGAATGATCTGGCATTTGATGTTTCAAGTCCGGCGGGTCTCGATATCGGCGGGCAACTTCCTGAAAGCATTGCTCTTTCGATGTTGTCAGGCATTCATGCCGCCCTGTTCAAGCAATCAGCGGCCCCGGCCTTGGCACAAGCCGCCGAATAATGCGACCATGATGATGACGCCACGCCCAGACATCCCGAAACCGAAACTGGCCACGCTTCTTCTGGCGGCCGGGGAAAGTGCGCGCTTTGGCGGGCGTAAGCAGCTTGCCGATATCAATGGCAAACCCATGATCGAACATGCGCTTGATGCCCTGTCGGGGATGCCAACATCTGACACCTTTGTGGTTCTTGGTGCCTATGGCGATGAAATCGCGCCGCGCCTTGATAACGGCGTGATCCTTATCACCAATGACAATTGGGCCACGGGAATGGGAAGCTCCATTGCGTGCGGCATGACGAAAATCGCGACCAACGGCGGGTATGATGGTGTTTTGATTGCCCTGTGTGATCAGGTCAATCTGACCAGCGAGGATTACACCCGATTGATCACGGCCTTTGACGGCAAACAGATTGTCGCAACCCGACATCAAGATGGGCTGGGCGTGCCTGCCATTTTCCCAAAGTCTGTCTTTGATGATTTGCAAAGCCTTGTCGGGCCGATTGGCGCGCGCAAAATCATCGACAGACATGCCGATAAAGTAACAGCCCTATCACTTGCAAATGCCGCACTTGATATCGATACCCAAGATGATCTGAAGCAAGTGAGAGACTAACCGGCCTTATGTGGCAAACAGGGCTGCGGGGTGTTTCCTGCTGACCCGTCGGCTGAATTGCGGCATGCTTGCATGTCTTGAAAAACGAGATGACGTGAATGAAAGCAACCGCCCACATCATGGTCCTTTTGGTCGAGGACAACATGGATATCGCCGCCACCGTCAGTGACTATCTGACGATTGAAGGCGTTGAATGCGACCATGCCTATGATGGTGAAACCGCCTATCAGATGGCGCTGACCGGCGAGTATGACGTCATCCTGCTTGATCTGATGTTGCCATTCCGCGACGGCATCAGCATCTGCAAGGCGCTGCGCGACGAAGGGGTGGACACCCCGGTTCTTATGTTGACCGCGCGCGATACACTTGATGACAAGATCGAAGGTTTCCACGCCGGGGCGGACGATTATCTGGTCAAACCGTTTGAGCTTGAAGAGCTTCTTTTGCGCACACGTGTTCTATCTCGTCGGCGCAGTGGCGAGGTCAGGCGTTTCTCGCTTGGTGACCTGCTTATTGATTTTGAAAACCGTTCCGTGGTGCGAGCTGGCCAGAATATCAGTGTATCGCCAACGGGTTGGACCATTTTGGAGGTTCTCGCGCAAAACAGTCCGCAGGTTGTAACCCGTTCTCGTTTGTCGATGGCGCTCTGGCAAGGTGATCCACCTGATACCAATGCGCTGAAGACACATCTTTACAAACTGCGCCATCGGATCGACAAACCGTTTGAGCAAAATCTGATTCACACCATTCCGGGCCAGGGCGTGGCCCTTCGCGAGTAGCCGCTATGAGCACATGTTGCGCACCCAAGACCCGATCCTTTTCCCGCTTTGTGCGCAATTACGTGCTGCTGGGTCTGGTGATTACGCTCGTGCTTTATACGGTGGTCGTCAATTTTTACATGCTGTATGGCAAGTGGATGGTGGCGTCCTTCCAGCTTCAAGTCATTGCCGAACAATATGACAATGAACTGGCCGAAAATCCCGAAGCCCCCTTGCCCAAGGGTTTCAATATTGAAACCTTCACCGGGTTTGATCAGCTGCCGGCAGAATTGCGCGCGCACGCAACACCGGACGATCTTGAGATTGGCGAGCTTTTCTATATCAACACCGACAAATATGCCGCCGAAGAAAACCCGGAAAATCCGGTTTTTCTGGTCTTCCCCTATCAGCTGCGCAATGGGGATGACATCCTGATCCTGCAGACCTATCACGCCGGGGATGAAGACAGCATCTATTTCGTGCGCCTGCATAAGCTGGCCCTGCTGTCGATCCCGTTTGCCATGGCGGTGGTAGGCATCTTTGCCTGGTTCCTGTGGGTGATTGGCAAACGTCTGACCAAGCCATCCGAGAACCTTCAGAACTGGGCCAACAATCTGACGGCAGATAACCTGCGCGAACCGATCCCGGATTTCGGGTTTGAAGAGCTTAATGACGTTGCCCACGAACTGCATCGATCAGTTGACCAGATCGACAAATTCGTTGCCCGTGAACGTGAATTCCTCCGTCAGGCCAGCCACGAGCTGCGCACGCCCGTTACCATCGTTTCGGGCAATGTCGAACTTCTGGAAAAAAGCCCGCTCAACGCAACGCAGGCACGCGTTATGGCCCGCATCAAACGCGCCAACCGCAATATGCAGCAATTGCTTGAAACGCTGTTGTGGCTGGGCCGTGACAATGCACCGCTTGGTCAAACCGAAACGATTAACATCAACGCGTTCATCGAACAGGAAATCAGTGATCTTTCCTATCTGATGGAGGGCAAACACGTTACCTGCACGTTTGAACCTGACAGCCGCGAAACCGAGATCGCGACCTCGCGCGCGGCACTGATGATTGTGGTGTCCAACCTGATCCGAAATGCGTTCCAGCACACCCCAAAAGGCGAAGTCAAGATCACGCTTTCCGGCACGCAGATCTGCGTCGAAAACGCCATCCTGACCTGCAATGGTCAATGCACGATGCCTCAGGGCGAAGGCATTGGCCTGCAACTCGTCCGGCGTATTTGTGAACGTCTTGACTGGACCTGCACACTTACGCATCTGCCCAATGGCGGCATGTCGGTTTGCCTGGATCCGGGCACAGCAACATTGGTTAAACCTGAACCCGAACTGGTCTAAGCAAACAGGTTATTGCCAAACCTGTTATCGAAAAAACCGCGACAAGCGTTTTGCTATCACCTATCGTGATGGCATCATGGCTTTTACCATTCGACAGCTTCAGTATTTCGTCGCCGTGGCCGAACAGGGAACTGTATCGGGGGCGGCGCATATTCTGTCGATTTCGCAATCGGCCGTGACAGAGGCGATCAAGGAACTTGAAGCCGATCTGGGGGTCGCGCTGTTTGATCGTCATTCGCGCGGGCTTAACATCACCCATAACGGCCATCAGTTCCTGCGCCATGCCACGACCATCCTTGCCAATGTTTCAGACGCCAAACAGGCCTTTGAGGAAACCGCTCAAACCCAAAAGGGCGAATTGCATCTGGGCGTTACATCGCTGGTCGCGGGTTATGTGCTTTCTGACATTCTGGCACGCTATCGCCGTGCCTATCCGCAGATAACGGTAAGTGCGACCGAGGATAATGGCGATTATCTTGAACACCTTCTGATTGGCGGCGAGATCGATGTTGCCGTGATGGTGATTTCCAACCTGCGGGATCGTCTGGCATTGCAATCTGAAATTCTTGAAGTTTCGCCCTATCGGCTTTGGCTGCCGCTGGGTCACAAACTGGCCACCGCACAAAGCATCACGCTTGATGATGTCACATCCGAGCCGCTGATCATGCTGACCATCGACGAGATCGAGGAAGCAACCGGCAAATTGCTGGGTGCGCTTGGCACTCGTCCCCGTGTTGCCTTCCGGACAAGGTCGGTTGAGGCGGTGCGAAGCCTTGTTGCCACCGGGGCCGGATTGTCGCTTTTGCCTGATCTGGTCTATCGCCCCTGGTCGCTTGAGGGCGACCGGATTGAAAGCCGCGATGTATCGGGTACGCTTCCAATGGTTCAGGTCGGCGTTGTCTGGCGAAAAGGCTCCCCGTTGTCCCAGGCGGCACGTGATTTTATCGGTCTGGCACAGGCCCATCGCGCCACCCGCCTGCGTTAAACACGCACATATCATCACCAGTGAAACAAGAAAATCGCCATGTAACAGACCGTTACGCTGCGCCGCAACAGATATCGGAAAATCCGATAACGTATTTCTGTTAAATGAAATTGTGAATGCTCCAGATCAGCGTAGGCTTGCCGTCGGGAAATAAAAGTCACGCGAACTGACGTCCTGCAACTGGGAGACATCACAATGAAATCACTATTGAAATCAGGCACGTCCGTGATGGTCGTGCTTGCCTTTGCCGCCAGTCAGGCGGCTGCCGCTGACATGATGACCGAACTTGGCACACCGGAAGGTTCCGTGAATATCGTTGCCTGGCCGGGCTATATCGAGCGCGGCGAAACGGATGCCAATTTTGACTGGGTAACCGCCTTTGAAAAGGAAACCGGATGCGCGGTGAATGTCAAAACCGCCAACACATCCGATGAAATGGTCGCGCTGATGAACGAAGGCGGCTTTGATCTTGTCACCGCATCGGGCGATGCGTCGCTGCGCATGATTGCCGGCAAACGCGTTCAGCCGATCAATACCGACCTGATCCCAAGCTGGAACACCGTCGATGACCGCCTGAAAAGCGCGCCATGGCACACGGTTGACGGCGTGCATTACGGGACGCCCTATCAGTGGGGTCCGAACGTTCTGATGTACAATACCGACGCCTTCGCCGAAGCACCGAAAAGCTGGAATGTCGTGTTCGAGGAAATGACCCTTGCTGATGGCAAATCGAACAAGGGTCGCGTTCAGGCCTATGACGGACCGATCCACATCGCCGACGCCGCGCAATATCTGATGGCGCACAACCCCGAACTTGGCATCAAAAGCCCCTATGAGCTGAATGCCGATCAATATGCCGCAGCACTTGATCTGCTGCGCGGGCAGCGTGAACTGGTGTCACGGTACTGGCATGATGCCTTCATCCAGATGGATGATTTCAAGAACGAAGGCGTTGTCGCATCCGGTTCCTGGCCGTTCCAGGTCAACCTTCTGAAATCGGAAGGCCTTCCGATTGCATCGACGATCCCCGAAGAAGGGGTTACCGGCTGGGCTGATACCACCATGCTCCATGCCGAAGCTGAAAACCCGACCTGTGCCTATCTCTGGATGGAACATTCCCTGTCTCCGAAAGTTCAGGGCGACCTTGCGGCATGGTTTGGTTCCAACCCGGCTGTTCCGGCAGCCTGCACCGGCAATGCCCTGTTGGGCGATGAAGGTTGCGCCACCAACGGCTTTGATGATTTCGACCGTGTCAGCTTCTGGCAGACCCCGGTTTCGAAATGCGAAAGCCAGGGTGAATGCGTGCCTTATTATCGTTGGGTTTCCGACTATATCGGCGTGATTGGCGGCCGCTAAGCGATCCTGCGATCAGGTTCCCCACCCTTGTGAACCTGATCGGGCAAGGGGATGCGCATGGCGTGTTGTCACACCCGGCACGAAATGCGCACCCCATTCTGATCGGCGGCAATGTCACGGCACTTCCGGGCTCCGGGGGACCCGAAAGGTGTCATTGCCGCTGATCAACCGCCAACGCCAAATACACCACACCCGCCACCATTCCTTACGAAACGAAATCCGACTTATGTGCGGGTTTCAAACAACTGGTTGACCCATGACGACTGCAGTTTCCTTCGCAAAGGTTTCAAGACATTTCGGCGCGGTTCGCGCTGTGGATAATGTCGACCTGTCGATTGCCGAGGGCGAATTTTTCGCCATGCTCGGCCCGTCAGGATCAGGCAAAACCACCTGTCTGCGCCTTATTGCCGGGTTTGAACAACCCACCAGCGGCCATATCGAGATTTTCGGCACCACCGTCGAACATGTGCCGCCCTATCGCCGCAACGTGAACACGGTGTTTCAGGACTATGCCCTGTTCCCGCACATGAACATCATCGACAACGTCGCCTATGGCCTGATGATCCGCGGCATGAACAAAACCGATCGTCATGCGGCTGCCAACGAGGCGCTCGAACTGGTTGCCCTGCCGGGTTACGGCGAACGTCGCCCGGGGCAGCTTTCCGGCGGTCAGCGCCAACGCGTGGCGCTTGCCCGCGCATTGGTCAACAAACCCAAGGTGCTGTTGCTTGACGAGCCGCTTGGCGCGCTGGACCTCAAACTGCGCGAACAGATGCAGGAAGAGCTCAAAATCCTGCAACGCAAACTTGGCATTACCTTTGTTTTCGTCACCCATGATCAGGGTGAAGCCCTTTCGATGGCGGATCGGGTCGCGGTTTTCAACGACGGTAAAATCCAGCAGATCGGAAGCCCGCAAGACATCTATCAACGTCCGGAAAGCCGCTTTGTCGCCGATTTCGTTGGCTCGTCGAATGTGCTTGAACCGGGTTTTGTCAAACAGCTGACCGGCAGGGAAAGCTATGCCAGCCTGCGGCCCGAGGCGATCCGCATCGTTTCCGCCGATGGCCATAGCGCCAAAGTCACCGGCAGCAGTTATCTTGGTGGCACCACGCGCATCAGCCTTGCACTTGGCGATATGCGGATCGGCGCGCTGATCCCGGCCGATCAGGCCGTGCCGGAGAACGGCACCACCGTTCAAATCAGCTGGCAGGAAAATGACCTGCATCTGATGGAGGGGGCGCAATGACCGCCACCAGAGCCACCAGCGCCACCAGCGCCACCAGCGCATCCAATGCCACAACGGTTCAAAGCGAAAGTGCTGTTCTGCCCGGAGAGGGTGGGATCACCGGCGCCTTGTCTGACAAGTTCTGGCGCAATCCGAAGCTTCTTTTGATCCTGATGCTGACCCCGCCGGCCCTTTGGCTTGGCATCATCTATCTTGGTTCGCTTTTTGCGTTGCTCGCGCAAAGCTTTTTCTCGATCGATGAATTTTCCGGCTTGGTTCAATATGAACTGACGCTGAAAACGTATGGCGAACTGTTCCGCCCCGCCAATCTCGACATCATCATCCGCACGGTTTCGATGGCAGCCATCGTGACACTTGCCGCGGCCTGTGTTGCATTTCCGATTGGCTATTTCGCTGCGCGCTATGCACGCGGCAAGTGGAAGGCGTTGTTTTACATCGGCGTGATGTTGCCGCTTTGGTCAAGCTATCTGGTCAAGGTCTATGCCTGGAAACTAATCCTGGCCAAGGAAGGCATCCTGACCTGGATTTTCACCAAGCTGCACCTGACCTGGCTGCTTGAAGCCTGGCTGGCGATCCCGATCATTGGCGGTTATTCGCTGTCGGTCAGCTATACCGGGACTTTCCTTGTTTTCCTCTATGTCTGGTTGCCTTTTATGGTTTTGCCGGTGCAAGCAGCACTTGAACGCGTCCCCGGCAGCTTTATCGAGGCATCGGGCGACCTTGGTGCGACGCCAGGCCAAACATTCCGTCACGTGATTTTCCCGCTGGCCTTGCCGGGCATTGTTGCCGGCTCGATCTTTACCTTCTCACTCACGCTGGGCGATTACATCATTCCGCAGATTGTCGGCTCCTCACGGCTGTTTATCGGTCAGGCGGTCTATGCCCAACAGGGCACGGCGGGCAACATTCCGCTGGCGGCTGCCTTTACGGTCGTGCCGATGGTTATCATGGGCTTCTATCTTTGGGGTGCCAAACGGATGGGGGCTTTCGATGCGCTCTGATGGGAAACAACGCGCTCCTTGGGGCCTGAAACTTGCCGCCGGTCTTGGCCTTGCCTTCATGCATTTGCCGATTGCGCTGATTTTTGTCTATGCCTTCACGACAGAAGATAAATCCTATCAGTGGCCACCGCCCGGCTTTACCCTGAAATGGCTTGAGGTGACGTGGAACCGCCCGGATGTCTGGGAGGCGTTGAAACTGTCGCTGCAGACCGCAACCATTTCGACCCTGATCGCGATGGTTCTGGGAACACTTTGTGCGGCGGCGGTATCACGCACCAAATTTTTTGGCCGTGAAACCATCTCGCTTCTGGTGATCCTGCCGATTGCGTTGCCGGGTATCATTACCGGTATTGCGCTTCGTTCGGCATTTAGTATTGCCGACATTCCGTTCTCGATCTGGACGATCATTCTGGGTCACGCGACCTTTTGTGTGGTGGTTGTCTATAACAACGCGGTTGCGCGGTTCAGACGGACCTCGGGGTCGCTGGTCGAAGCCTCGATGGATCTGGGGGCCAACAGTTTCCAGACTTTCCGGCATGTCATTTTACCCAATATTGGCACGGCGCTTCTGGCCGGTGGCATGCTGGCCTTTGCCCTGTCCTTTGACGAAGTGATCGTCACGACCTTTACCGCCGGACAGCAGTCGACCCTGCCGATCTGGATGCTTGAAGAACTTGTCCGACCCCGCCAGCGTCCGGTCACCAATGTGGTGGCGATGGTGGTGGTTCTGGTCACGGTCCTGCCGATCCTGGCTGCCTATTACCTGACACGCGATGGCGATCAGGTGGCCGGATCGGGAAAATAACAGCACGCGATAACGCTACCAACGGGAGAGCTTATTATGGATACCAAGATGCTGATCGGCAGCAGCCTTGAAATGGGCATTGAGGCCGAAGAAAACATCATCAATCCCAAGACCGGCGAAACCATCATGATGCTGCCCGAAGCATCGATGGAACAGATCGACCGTGCGGTCAGCGCGGCCGAGCACGCCTTCCAGTCATGGTCGCGCACAACCCCGGCAGAACGGTCAAACTACCTTCTGAAAATTGCTGATCGGATCGAAGCCGAGGCCGAAGAGTTCGTCAAACTGGAATCGCTTAATTGCGGCAAACCGATCAATGCGGTCCGCGATGATGAAATTCCGGCCATTGTCGATTGCTATCGCTTCTTTGCCGGTGCCGTGCGCTGCATGCAGGGATCGATTGCCGGGGAATATATGGCGGGCCATACCTCGATGATCCGCCGCGATCCGATCGGGGTGGTCGGTTCTATCGCGCCGTGGAACTATCCGATGATGATGATGGCCTGGAAACTGGCCCCGGCGATTGCCGGGGGCAACACGGTCGTTTTCAAGCCATCTGAACAAACGCCACTGACCGCGCTTAAGATGGCGACCATTCTGGCAGATATCCTGCCCGAAGGTGTGGTCAATATTGTTCTTGGTCGTGGCGCCACGGTGGGCAATGCCCTGATCAATCATCCCAAGGTCGATATGGTGTCGATCACGGGTGATGTCGCGACGGGCAAGAAGGTTCTTCAGGCTGCGGCGAAATCAGTCAAACGCACGCACCTCGAACTGGGTGGCAAGGCACCGGTGATTGTCTTTGATGATGCCGATGTCGATGCCGTTGTCGAAGGATTGCGGGCATTCAGCTACTATAACGCCGGTCAGGACTGCACGGCGGCATGCCGGATTTATGCTGGCCCGAAAATCCATGACAAGCTGGTGGCGGACCTGTCATCTGCGGTTTCCAGCATCGCCTATGCCCGTGCGGACGACAGCGAAAACGAAATCGGCCCGCTGATTTCCGAACGCCAGCGTGACCGTGTGGCAAGCTTCGTCGCGCGTGCGTCCGAACAAAAACACATGGAAATTACCACCGGTGGCAAGCTGCATGATGGACCTGGCTTCTTCTATCAGCCGACCGTGATTGCCGGTGCGCTTCAATCTGATGAAATCGTCCGGCGCGAAGTGTTTGGTCCGGTGGCGTCGATCACCCGCTTTACAGATGTGGATGAGGCCGTCGCATGGGCCAATGATTCCGATTACGGTCTGGCATCTTCGATCTGGACCAAGGATATTTCGCGCGCCATGCAAACAAGTGCCCGCCTTCGTTATGGCTGCACCTGGATCAATACCCACTTCATGCTGGTCAATGAAATGCCCCATGGCGGTCTGAAACAGTCCGGCTATGGTAAGGATATGTCGCATTACGCGCTGGAGGATTACACCGCCGCCCGTCACATCATGATCGCGCACGGTTAAGCCAAAAAATCCAATCATCAGACAGAAAGGGCAGCCCATCCGCTGCCCTTCTTTATTGGTCTGACTTATGGCCGAAACAGCCTTGCCGCCGGATGTTCGAACGTTACCCGACCATCCTTCATGCCCCAGATCGGGCGACTGATTTCGGAGACCACTTGTGCGCGGCTTTGGGCGGGCAGGACGATGAAGCTTGCGGCTTTGCCGACCGCGATCTTGCTGGATCGGCCGAGAAGTTTGGCCGGGGCGTCGGACACCATGGCAAAGCAGTTTTCAAGTTCGGCCTCGGTCGCAAGCTGACTGACATTGGCATAAAGATTTGCCATGCGCGACAGCGAACAATCACCATAAGGCGTAAACGGATTCAGCACATTGTTGGTCGCAATCGTGCAACACACACCATGGGCGGCGAGCTTGTGTGCGGGCGCGACACCACAGGGGACTGAATGGTCATGATCGCGCCCGGTCAGGAAAAGGTCGGTTGCGGGCAACACGGTCAGGCCGATCCCGGCATCGCGCATGATGGCAATCGTGTCTTCAAGTTCGGGTTTGGGCAAAACCGACAGTTTGGTCACATGCCCGATCATCACGCGGCCCTGCCAGCCAAAGGCGGTGGATTGTTTGGCAACTTCATCCAGATGGCGCCAGCTGGCATCAAGATCGAAATCAAGATGGAAATCCAGATCAACATCATAGTCGCGCGCCATTTCAAACAGACGCAGGATCTGGCCATGTGGATCGGTATCCATATAGGGACAGCCGCCCAGCAGATCGGCACCGTTATCCAATGCTGCGCGCAACAGCTCCTCGGTGCCGGGATAGTTGAACAGGCCTTCCTGCGGGAAAACGCAAATCTCGATATCCATTGCCCAGGCATAGTCGGCCTTGAGCCGCTTGATGGCATTAAAACCGGCCAAGCCAATGCCCGGATCGATTTCGACATGGGTGCGGACCGCATTGGTGCCCTCGGTAATTGCCTTTTCAATCACGCGGGCACCGCGGGCGTAAATGTCATCCTCGGTAAAGCCGCTTTTGGCGTTGGCGACGGCACTGATCGCGCCCTTTAACGTGCCGGTTTCGTTTTTGGCCCGGTCAAGAATGCAGGCCTTATCAAGGTGAATGTGGCTTTCCACAAAGCCGCAGCTGATCAGCTGGCCCGCTGCATCAAAGCTTGGCGCATCACCCGTAATCGACTGGGCAATTTCAACAATTTTTCCATCCGCCACGGCAAGATCGACAAGCGCATTCTCGCCATTCAGGCAGGCGTTCCTCACCAGATAATCAAGCATTCTCGTGTGTTTCCTGTTTTGGTTTCTTATCGCCTTGTTCAGAGCCACCCAAATAGGCAGCAATCAGGCGTTCATCTTTTCTCAGCTCGGATGCCTTGCCCTTGGCAACCACCTGCCCCTGTTCAAGGACATAAGCATAATCAGCTACCGAAAGCGCCATGGTCGCCATCTGATCGACCAGAAGAATGGTCACCCCTTCGTCACGCAATTCGCCGAGAATGGCATAGAGTTCCTCGACCATGGCCGGGGCCAGACCAAGAGATGGCTCATCAAGCAACAACGCCTTTGGCTTGGCCACCAGTCCACGGGCAATTGCCATCATTTGCTGTTCGCCACCTGACAACAATCCAGCCGGGCTGTTGATACGATCGCGCAGACGCGGGAAGCGATTGAGGATGGCTTCAAGTTCATCCGAACTGACAGGTTTGGGTTGCTTATAGGCCCCCAGTTCGATGTTTTCGCGCACGGTCAGTTCCGGGAAGACCTGACGGCCTTCGGGCACCAGAACCAAGCCCTGTTCGACGATCTGATGCGGGGCAAGATCATGGATATATTCGTTATTGAGAACGATCTTGCCATCCACGGGGCGGAGCAACCCGGCCAGTGCAGTCAGGAAGGTCGACTTGCCCGCACCGTTTGCCCCCAGAAGCGCAACCATTTCGCCCTGCCGGACCTTAAGATCAATGGAATGCAGAACCGGTGCGGCGCCATACCCGGCTGTCAGGCGCAGGGTTTCAATCACCGGAGAGTCCCCGGCCTCAAACGGGATCGGCCGCGGGCGAGCCTTCATTTCGCCGTCACCAAGGTAGGCCGCGATGACCTGCGGGTCGTTTTGCACGGCCTGCGGGGTGTCAAAGATGATCGGGGTTCCGGCATCCACGGCCAAAATCTGATCGGAAATGCCCATGACCATTTCCATGTCATGTTCGACCAGCACCACCGTAATCCCGGCATCGGCCAGTTGGCGCAGCAATTTCGCCAGTGACACCTTATCGGCATGCATCAAACCAGCAGCCGGTTCATCGAGCAACAACACACCGGGCTTGGTCGCCAGCGACCGGGCGATTTCAACCAGCCTGCGATCGACATGCGGCAGGTCACCGGCACGGGCATCGATATCACCATGATAGCCACAAAAGGCCAGAAGACCGGCGGCATGGTTGCGGTTGGCATCCGATGCAATCGCACTGAACGGCTTGCCAAAGCGACCGACCGGAAGACCGGCAATCACGTTGTCGATCACCGACATGTTTTCAAACAAACGGGTCGCCTGATAGGTGCGCGCAATACCATTACGCGCAGCAAAATCGGTGGGCTTGCCCGCAATATCCTGATCACCGATGCGCACCACACCTTCGGTCGGTTTGTAAAAGCCGCTGATGATGTTCAAAAGTGTGGTTTTACCTGCCCCGTTCGGTCCGATGATAGATGTGACATCGCCCGGCTTGGCGGTGAAGGAAACGGCATTGACCGCCTTCACCCCGCCAAAGGCGATGGACAGGTTTTCAACCACCAGACCATCGGATTTGGCGTACTCCTTAAGCCCGGCCTCGATCTCGTCCGCCGGGGTGGCGGTGACACCGCGTTTGGTCAGCGGAATGAACCGTTCGATCACGCCGACAATGCCGCGCGGTGCAATCAGCAACACGACAATCAAAAGGCCGCCAAAAATCAGCAGGCGATATTCGGCAAAATCGGCCAGCATTTCGGGCAACAAGACCGAAACCGATGCGCCGACCAGCGGCCCCAGAACCGTGCCCGCACCGCCAAGAATGACGGCAAACAGATACAGGATCGACTGGCTGAGCGGGAAGTTTGACGGTGCGATAAACATCATAAGCGGCGCGAAAAGCGCACCGGCAAGCCCCGCCATGGCAGCCGCAATGGCAAAGCCGGTCGCCTTGACGGCAAAGGCGTTATAGCCAAGCGAACTTGCGGCAATTTCGGCATCACGCATGCTGGTCATCGCCATGCCCCAGCCACTTGTCGCCAGACGACGGAAGGCAAAAAGCGCAACCCCGGCCAGAACGACACACAGCATCACAAGATCGCGTTCGCTAAACATATAGCCAAACAGGTCGGGCATCGGGAAACCCATCAGGCCGTTTTGCCCGCCGGTCAGCGCCCGCCATTCAATCGCGCCATGTTCGACAATAAAGGCAAAGGCAATCGTCACCATGGCAAGGAACGGCCCGGCCATCCGCACAGCCGAAAGGGCCAGGACACAGCCCGCCAACCCGGCGATCACGGTCGATGCAATCAGCGCCATCCAGAAATTAAGCCCGGCCAGGGTCAGAATGGCACTGGCATAGGCGCCGATGGCAAAGAACCCGACCTGCCCAAGCGACACCAGCCCGGTCAGGCCATATAAAACGTTGAGCCCCACGCACAAAACGGTGGTGATGGCGACAAGGCCGATGACGAACTGGGTATAGCCGCCCGTGATCGTCACACCGATCAAACCGGCGATGATGGCGGCCAGAATGGTAGCATCAAGGGCGATGGATTTATTGAGCTTGGGCATCGGATTTTTGAATTTGATTTCGCGTTTCATCATCAGACCTTCTTGATCGCAGCACGGCCAAACAGGCCGCTTGGTTTGACGGTCAGAACCGCGATCACAAGCGCGAAGACGACGATGAAGGTGTAGGACGATCCGAGATAGGTGGTCACACCGGCCTCAACCAGGCCATAGATAAAGCCGGCCAACATCACGCTATAGGCCGATGTCATGCCGCCCAGAATGGCAACCGCAAAGGCCTTGAGACCAAAAAGCGTTCCCATATCGGAATGCACCGAGAACAGCGGCGCAATCAAAAGCCCGGCACACCCGGCCAGCATCGATGAAATGGCAAAGGATCCGGTCACCATCAAGGTGGTGTTGATCCCCATCAGCTTGGCTGCCTGAAGGTTCTGCACGACGGCCAAAAGGGCGCGGCCCTGACGGGTATGACGGAACAGGGCATGGAGTGCGAGTGCGACACCAATGGCCGCCACCGGGATCAGGATCTGTTGCGGGTAAACGCCGGTGCCAAAGACATTCCAGCTTTCACCAACAAGGGCGGATGGCAGGGTGCGCGGTTCGTTGCCAAAGGTAAACAGGACGGCGTTATCAAGCAAAATGCCGCCCGCGACAGTCGCCATCAGCCAGGCTTCGGAATTGCGAACGGCAAACGGACGAACAAGGAAAAATTCGACCATGATACCGGCAAGCCCACAGCACAAAATGGCCAGCGGATAGCCAACAATGACCGGAAAACCGTATCGTTCGCAGAATACAAAGCCCAGAACAGCGCCCAGCATCACCATCGATCCTTGTGCGAAATTGACCTTGGAGGACACCGAATAGGTGATCTGGAAACCAAGTGCGATCAGCCCGTACATACTGCCCAGACCGATCCCGGTTATCAGAGCTGCGATTAAGAGTGTCATT
This sequence comes from Thalassospira sp. A40-3, assembly GCF_015871485.1. Lineage (NCBI taxonomy): Bacteria > Pseudomonadati > Pseudomonadota > Alphaproteobacteria > Rhodospirillales > Thalassospiraceae > Thalassospira > Thalassospira sp. A40-3. Next base: position 543,003 of record NZ_CP065428.1, on the reverse strand, counting down.
GCCAGCCGCCTGCTTATGCCGTGCACATAAGTGCATCATTTAAAATGAATAAATCCCCCGTCGGCGTGCATTGGGGAACACGCCGACAGGGTTGGATAAGTTGCTTATTTGATCGGAATGATCTGACCTTCGACGAAATGCGCGAAGGTGTAGTCTTCCGGACCAAGCGCATCCTGATCGTCCGGGGTGAACGGCTTGTCATAGGTTTTGATCATGCCTTCGACACCGCTGATTTCGTACATGGCTTCGCGGATGGCCGGACCTTCGGTCGAACCGGCCTTTTCAATCGCCGCTGCAATCAGAAGGGTTGCGTCATAGGCGTTGGCAATGCCGGTTGCCGGGGTCACGTCGGCAAGGGTTTCGATCTCCGGGAACTTTTCCTGAAGTTTGACGAACATCGGATTGGCCGGATCGGTAAACAGATAGGTCTGGATGAAGTGGACTTTCTCGCCCGACTTGCCCGCCAGTTCGGTGAAGCGGCCACCAGCCGGACCCCAATGCGAGGAAATCGGAACATCCCAGCCCATGCGATCAAGCGACTTGATCACCTGTGCGGTCGGGGCAACGTTGGCAACCACAAACAGGGAATCCGCGCCGTTTTCCTTAAGACGGGTCAGCTGCGGGACAACATCGACATCGTTTGATTCAAACTTTTCGATCCCGGCATGTTCCATGCCACGCTTTTCAAGTGCCTTGAGCAAGCCCTTTTCATTCGACTCCCCCCACGGGTTGTTGATCAGGATCATGCCCGGTTTCTTGGCACCGTAATTGGCGATCAGATATTCCGTGATGGCTTCGTCGACATATTCATCAACGGCCGAAACGCGGAAGACATAGTTTTCCTCGGCACCGTTTTTGGTGATCCCGGTTCCGGCAGCCCACGGGCCAATGAACGGGATTTTCTGCTGGTTCACATACGGCACGATGGCAAAGGATACCGGCGTATCAAGGCCGCCAATGATCGCCGCAACGCCTTCGCGCTGGGCCAGTTCACGGGCCGCGACCAGACCCTTGCCCGGGTTGCTTTCATCATCACGCGATACAAGTTCAAGCGGCTTGCCAAGAACGCCGCCCTCGGCATTGATCTTGTCAATCGCAAGGGTGATGCCACGCGTAATGGCTTCGCCCGATTTGGCCGACTGTCCGCTGAGTGCGGCAACAAGGCCAAGCTTCACAGTGTCTTCTGCACGGGCATCATGGGCAGGCAGGGTGGTGGCGAACATCAGCGCAGCAGCAGCCCCGAGAAGGGCGGCACGCCGCGTTATTTTCCGGAAAGGCGAAGAAATAGGCATGTGAGACTCCCTGATTATGTGTCTGCGTCGTCCGGCGTCGCAAATTGGGCATGCGCACCAAATCGTCACCGCATTGCAGCAAGCGACATGCCAAGAATCACAATCATTCAAAATCAGGGACTTAGGCGTTTTCCCACCGCTTCGGAAAACAGAATTGCCTCATGTATACGCAAATTGCATGCAATTTTTGCATAAAATTAGTGCATGCAAAATTTCTGCACAGCGTTTATGCTGATGCCAGATCAATTCCCGAAAACAGAGGCCTTCGAAATGAGTGACCAAACCGTGGAAAATGTGCTCGATACCCTGCCGCCAGAGGCGCAGACGGTGCGTGATTTTCTGGATGCATCCATGAAGCCCGACCCGGAACTGGCGGCGACATTCATGTCCGATGATGTTGTCATCACCTTTACCGATGGTCAGAAATACGATCATCCGTCGGGCACAACGGCGTTTAACGCCGCGCGTTATAAATGGGTGAAAAAGAAGTTTGGCCAGTTTGATGTCGCCCATACCAATGGCCAGACTGTTGTTTACAGCACCGGTTGGCTTTACGGCGAATGGCCCGACGGCACCCCGTTTGAAGGCAACCGTTATGTCGACCGTTTCGTGATTGAAAACGGCAAGATCATCAAAATGGATGTCTGGAATGAAAGTGCGGAACGCATTCTGATCCGCAAGGGCATCAAGGCCTGAGCCAGACCGGAACCCGAATGATGCAGCCCGCACCAATCATCTGCCATCCGCACGTCACGCGCGAGGTCCCGCGTGCGGCTGTTGATGCGGCAGTGGTGCGCGCGGGTTTAGCTGGTGCCGTCACGCACCTTCTTGGCATAGGGTTCCAGCGCATCAAGATACAAAAGCGGCCCGCTTTCCTTGGTCGTGAACAGGGCGCGGTCGGCAACCGCCGTCAGATGATGGCGCATCAGTTTGCGCGCCGCATCTTCGTCTCCCTTGGCAAGGGCCTCGATAATCTGGCGGTGCTCCTGAATGCCGCAATCGGTCGAATGCGGGCGGGCATAAAGCGACAATGTCAGGCCACAGCGATAGCCGATTTCCTCGACATAGCGCAGCAAGACCGGGCTTCCGGCAAGGCGGGCCAGCAGGATGTGGAATTCGGTGGCAAGACGGATCGAAATCGGTTCGGACGCGTTTTCGGCTTCGACTTCCTTGGCAAGGTGGGCTTCAAGTTCGCCCAGAATTTCCGGGCTCATATTCTTGATCACCCGACTGATGACAAGGTCTTCGATCTGGGTGCGCAGTTCAAACAGATCGCGGGCTTCTTCAAGACTGGGCTTGGCAACCGCAGCGCCCTTGTTGCGACGAAGCTCGACCAGCCCTTCGGCGGCAAGCCGTTCAAGCGACTGGCGAATAAGGGTGCGGCTGACGCCGAAACGTTCGCCAAGGGAATCTTCGGGCAGCTTCATGCCAGGCATCAGAACACGTTCGAGGATTGCCGAACGCAATGCCGAACTGATCATGTCTGTGCGATGCTTTGCCTTGTCCGCTGCTTTCATCCCGATCCGCCAAGTTTCTTGTTTCGATCACTTTATTGCCTGCGCCTGTATAAAGGATTGCATTCAATTTCGCCACAACCGATGCACGCATAACGCTAACCTGTTTGAAATCAATCCTTTTGGCTGAAAGAACCAAGCCCATGACCGACCATCAAACCGCCCCCGAACATCGCGCCATGGTCACAAGCCCCAGCACGGCGGCCAGCGAAGCCGGTGCGCAAGTCTTGCGCGATGGCGGCACCGCGATTGAGGCCGTCGTCGCCACCGCGGCGGTGTTGGCGGTAACATACCCGCATTTCTGCGGTATTGGCGGCGATGCGGTCTGGATGGTTTCAGACAACACGGGCAAGGTGCAGTCTTTCCTGGGTATTGGTCAGGCCGCCGAAAAAGGCGCCGATACAATCACGCCCGGCACGCCCATTCCGCTACGCGGTCCGGGCTCGACCCTGACCACCGCCTGCACGGTGGATTCATGGCAACATGCGCTTGATCATTCGGCAAAGAACTGGGGCGGGACCAAAAGCCTTAAGGACTTGATCACGCCTGCGATTGCGCTTGCGGAAAACGGCTTTGCGATCAGTCCGTCACAATGTTTCTGGCTTGATTTCCGTAAAGAGGAAATCGCCAATTGGCCGGGCTTCATGGATGTCTTCACCCCGAATGCGCGAATGCCGCATGTCGGTGAAACCTTCCATCAGCCGCACTTGGCGCAAAGCCTGAAACGCATTGCCGAATATGGCGCGCGCGATTTCTATGAAGGCGGGCTTGCCGATCAGATTGTCAAAGGCCTGTCGGCCGTTGGATCGCCGATCACCAAGGCGGATTTAGCAAAAACCCGGACCCGCACGGTCGATGCCGTATCGCTTGATTATGGTGACGTCACCCTGTTTGCCCCGCCCGCGCCCACGCAAGGATTGGCGACACTTATGACCATGGGGGTGTTGCGTGAACTGGGGCAAAAGGACTGGGCAGAGGGAACGGCGGATCATTACCATCTGGTGGTCGAGGCCATCAAACGCGCATTCCTGAAGCGCGATCAGATCGCCGATCCCGCTTTCACCAGCACTGATTTTGCCACTCTTCTGGATCACGCCGGTCTGGCCGCAGACGCCAAGGACATCTCGCCCACCAAGGCACTTGATTGGCCGCATCCGTTCCGGCATGGCGATACGGTGTTTCTGGCCGCCAAGGATGCCAATGGCAATTGCGCCAGTGTGTTGCAAAGCACCTATTTCGATTGGGGCAGCGGCGTTGTCGCGGGCGATACCGGCATTGTCTGGCAAAACCGCGGGGCCGCATTCAGCACCGATCCAGCTCACCCGAATGCCTTCGCACCGGGCAAGCTTCCGTTCTATACGCTTAATCCCGGTATGGCGCTTAAGGGTGGCAAACCGCATCTGCTTTATGGGACGCAAGGGGCCGATGGACAGCCACAAACCCTTGCCATGCTGCTCACCCGGATGCTTGATTTCGGCCTGTCGCCGACGGACGCACTCGCCAAACCGCGCTTCCTGCTTGGCAAAACGTTTTCAGACACCAATGACAGCCTGAAACTTGAAGTCGATGCCGGGGATGACGTGTTTGACGAACTGGCTGCACGCGGCCACATCCTGCGCGCCATTGAACCGCAAAGTGCGCTGGCTGGTCAGGCCGGGATCATTCGCATTGACGACGACGGCTTTGTCGAAGGTGCGCATGATCCGCGCAGTGACGGCAAGGCGATTGGCGTTTAAAGTCTTCGTTCGCTTGGCCTAGCGCGGGCACCGGTCCGGGTGGGCGTTGGCGAAGGCCGCGATCGCGTTACAGCTTTGTTCTATCGCGCAAATTCGTGGAAGGTGAGAAAAGCTCACATTCCAGCGGCGTGCGTTATAAAGCTGCGGGATCAGACAGATATCGGCCATGGATGGGCGGTCACCGTGGCAGAAATCGCCGTTGGTGCCGTCCCCGTCACCGGCCAGCATGGCTTCAAACCCGGCCAAGCCCGATCCGATATATTTCGTCATCCATTCCTGTCGTGCGGCGTCGGCGTCATCACCATGCGCCTCGGCAATATCCATCACATGGCGCACCACACCCAGATTACAGACCGGATGGGTATCCATGGCAATCGCATGCGACAGCGCCCGCACCCGTTGGCGGGCCAGCGTTTCGGTCGGCAAAAGCCCCTGCCCCGGCCGGGTTTCATCAAGATATTCGATGATCGAAACCGACTGGGTCATCATGACCCCGTCGATTTCAAGGGCGGGGACGAGGCCTTGCGGATTGCGCACCAGGTGTTCGCCGATTTTGTGACTGCCAGCCAGCAGATCAACCGGCACCGTTCGGTAGGGAAGATTGAGCAACCCCAGTGCAATCCGCACGCGATAACTCGCCGAGGATCGCCAATAGTCATATAAAACGATCTCGCTCATGATCTCGCTCATAGTGGGGCCTTATGGTTTGTATTGGCGAACAGTTTGTTCAATCGCGCCAAAGATTGATTGGCCCTTGGCATCGCGCATTTCGATTTTGACGCTGTCGCCAAATTGCAGGAAGGGCGTTACCGCCGAGCCATTTTCAATGGTTTCGATCATGCGGATTTCAGCAATGCAGGAATAACCCGCACCGCCCGCGGCAACCGGTTTGCCCGGTCCACCATCCAGCTTGTTCGATACCGTGCCCGACCCGATGATCGACCCGGCACAGAGCGGACGGGTGCGTGCGGCGTGGGCCACAAGCTGGGCAAAGTCAAAGGTCATATCGATCCCGGCATTGGCACGCCCGAACGGCTTGCCATTAAGATCAACACAAAGCGGCAGGTGAAGTTTGCCACCATCCCACGCATCGCCCAGTTCATCCGGGGTCACGGCAACCGGGGAAAAGGCCGAAGACGGCTTGGACTGGAAGAAACCAAATCCCTTGGCCAGTTCGCCGGGGATAAGACCACGCAGCGACACGTCATTGACCAGCATGATCAAGCGAATGGCATCACGCGCCTGATCAAGGGTTGCGCCCATCGGGACATCATCGGTGATGACGGCAATTTCGCCTTCCATGTCGATGCCCCAGGCGGTATCGCCCATCAGGATGTCATCACGCGGACCAAGGAAGCTGTCCGAGCCGCCCTGATACATCAGCGGATCGGTCCAGAAACTTTGCGGCATCTCGGCACCGCGGGCTTTGCGGACCAGTTCGACGTGATTGACATAGGCCGATCCATCGGCCCACTGGAATGCGCGTGGCAAAGGTGAATGTGCCTTGGTCTGATCAAATGCAACGCGTTTCGCCGGACCTGATCCGGCTTCGACATCGCCTGCCAGATCCTTGAGACGCGGGGCAATATCGGCCCAGTTATCAAGGGCTGCCTGAAGGGTTGGCGCAATCGCGCTGGCATCGACATATTCCGACAGGTCCTTGGAAACCAGCACCAGCTGGCCGTCGCGGGTACCATTTTTAAGGGTGGCGAGTTTCATTGTTTTTGTGCCTCCGGCATTCTTTTCGTTAAGTCCTGAGTGATTGCTTTTTGGGGTCGCGGTTACGGGCGACCTTCGGGGGTGCCATCGAACTTGCGTTCCAGCCCCGACCAGCAATCAAGATAATCGTCCTGAAGCGTTTCCAGTTCGGCGGCGAATTTTGTCAGTTGTTGCGGATAGCGGGTCTCGAACATGAAGGCCATGGTGCCATCGAGTTTTTGCGGCCCAAGTTCGGCGTTCGATGCCTTGTCAAACCCGTAGGCATCCGGCCCATGGGCCAGCATCATGTTATGCAGGCTCATGCCGCCGGGGACAAAGCCCTCTTCCTTGGCGTCATATTGGCCGCAAATCAGGCCCATGAATTCCGACATGATGTTGCGGTGATACCAAGGCGGGCGGAAAGTGTTTTCAGCCACCATCCAGCGCGGCGGGAAGATGACGAAATCAACATTGGCGGTGCCGGCCTCGTCGATTGGCGCGGTCAGCACGGTAAAGATCGACGGATCGGGATGATCAAACAGGATCGCGCCGACTGGCGAGAAGGTCCGAAGATCATATTTGAACGGTGTGTAGTTGCCATGCCATGCGACGACATCAAGCGGCGAATGGCCGATTTCAGTGACATGGAACTGCCCGCACCATTTGACCAACACCCGACACGGGGTTTCCTTATCCTCATAGGCGGCCACGGGTGTTTTGAAATCACGCGGATTGGCAAGGCAGTTGGCCCCGATCGGCCCGCGTTCGGGCAGGGTGAATTTGGCCCCATAGTTCTCGCAGACATAGCCGCGTGCGCCGCCATCAACCCCGGTCTCAAGGATGCTGACCTTAAACAGCATGCCGCGCGGAATAAGTGCTATTTCAAGCGGGGCGACATCCATCATGCCAAGTTCGGTGAAGATGCGAAGCGTGCCGCTTTCCGGCACGATCAGAAGTTCGCCATCAGCATTGAAGAAATAGTCATCGACCATGTCAGTGTTACAGACATAGACATGGCTTGCCATGCCGGTCTGGGTCATGGCATCGCCCGCAGTCGTGACCGTGCGCATGCCCGATATGAAATCAACTGCGTCCTTGGGCATCGGCACCGGATCCCAGCGCAACTGACCCAGCGCAAGGCTGTGATCATTCAGGCACGGCGCTGTTTTCCAAAACGGTCGATCAAGGGCGGCGAAGCGCCCGTTATGTTTGACACTCGGGCGAATGCGATACAGCCAGGACCGTTCATTGGTGCCGCGCGGGGCGGTGAAAGGCGATCCTGAAAGCTGTTCGGCATAAAGCCCATAGGCGCATTTTTGCGGGCTGTTTTGCCCTTGCGGCAACGCACCCGGAAGACTTTCGGTTTCAAAATCATTGCCGAAACCGGGCATGTAACGCAGATCGTTGGCACCGCCTTTTTCGGCATTTTTGGTCTGCTCGTTGTGATCCGTCATTGCCTTTTTCCTCCCAATCTTTGATATAGTTACATTCGTAACTGTAATTTTTGTAACTATCAAACAGCCTTTTGAAGCCAATGAAATCCGAATTCGATCTTCACAGTTTCCTGCCGTTTCTGATGCATCACGCCAGCGAAAAGCTCAGCCTTGGCTTTCGCGATATCTATCGCGACCGATACCGGATGACGCGGTCCGAATGGCGGGTTCTGGCGACACTCGGCCAGTATGGTGCCTTAACCGCGACCGAAATCGTGACCCATACCGGACTGCACAAAACCAAGGTTTCACGGGCTGTCTTTTCCATCGAGAAACGGCGTTGGTTGAAACGGTTTCAGGATGAAAATGATCGCCGTGTACATCGCCTTGACCTGACTGCGCAGGGAAAATCGGCCTTCACGTCACTGTGTGAGGCGGGCGTCGCCTATGACCGGAAAGTGCGCGACTTTCTGGGCAAAGATGAATTCAAACGTCTTTCTGACCTCCTGAAACGGTTTAACGACCTGTGATCCCGGCACCCTAAGCCTGATCAGATTCCGTGCGCGGCGTGCCACCCCAACTTTGCGTGAAATCGGCAATGGCACGGGTAAACACATCGAACGCCGCCTGTCCCGGCTGAAAGTAATTGGCATTGGGGTTCATCAGCGTGACGCAACAGGCCACCGCCCCGTCGAGATTATAAACCGGCGCACTGATTGCGGATAAACCGGGCACGATATCGCCTTCAATCACGGCTGCGCCGCGTTGCTTGGTGTCGGCAATCAGCCGGTCCACCGTGGCATCATCCCAATGCAGGATTTCCTGTTCGGCCGAAATGACATGTTCGATTGCGCTGCGCGGCATGCTGGTCAAAAAGGCCTGCCCGGTTGCAGAGCGCAAAAGCGGCATCACCGTGCCAAGCCCCATGGTCGATATGATCGGCGGGCCGCCATGTTCGGTGCGGATCAGAACCGGGCCACGTTCACCCCAGATCGCCAGATGCCCCGATGATCGCAACTCAATCGCCAGATTGCGCAACAGCCGACCGGCGCGCATCACAACATCATTGCGTTCAATCGCCGAAACACCCATGCGCAACGCCATCGGGCCAAGGCCATACAGCCCCGTCTGGTCATCCTGCCAGGCAAGGCCGATGCGCACCAGACTGGCAAGGTAGCGATGGACCTTTGCCGCGGGCATAGAAACCGCGTCTGCAAGGTCCTTTAGCGGAACCGGGAATTTGAAATCGCACAAGGCGGCAATAATGACGCCACTGACTTCGACCGACTGAATGCCTTTGCGCTTGTCAGCGGCATCAACCACGTCGGCGGTGTCATGTTCGGTTTCGCTATCCGGGATATTTTTGGGCGAGGCTTTGGTCAAAATTTACCTGCATAAATTTCATATTGCGTAATTGATTATATATATCATAATTCCAATTCAAAGAAAAAACAGCATTCCAGGCGCGATCCCAGACTGCCATCCCGGACATGCACAGGCTGATGGCAACTGCACAGCAATCGCTTGGCCCGAAGCTGGTCAGACGCAAGACCAAATGAACGACTTAAAAAAAACAGGGAGACATCCGTGAAACATCCTAATCTTCGTAAAACGCTGCTTGGTCTTATGACCGGCGCAACCATTCTTGCCGGTGCCGGTATCGCGCATGCGGCCGACATCACCCTTAAAGTCAGCCACTATCTGCCGCCAAGTCATGGTTTCCAGAAGGACTTCCTTGAAAGCTGGGGACAGCAACTGTCGGAAAAAACCGGCGGCAAAGTCGAAGTCGAGATCTATGACGCCACGTCGGCCTTTGGCAAAATCGACCGTCAGGCCGATCAGGTACGCGCGGGCGTTATGGATATGGCCGTGGGCCTGAATGGCATTCCGCGTGACCGTTATCCGGCTGCCTCGGTGATTGAACTGCCGTTTCTGGTGAAATATGCCGATTCCGGGTCGGAAACCCTGTGGCAGCTTTACAAGGAAGGCCTTCTTGGCAGTGACTATCAGGACTTCAAGGTCCTTGGCCTGTTTACCCATCCGGGTGGACTGATCCACACCCTTGATACACCGGTCAGATCGCTTGACGACCTCAAGGGCCTGCGTCTTCGCACACCAAGCCCGGCGATTTCAGCAATGCTGGAATCCTTTGGGGCATCCCCGGTCGGACTGCCGCCCTCGGCAATTTACGAAAACCTTGAAAAAGGCAATATCGAAGGTCTGGTTGCCACCTGGGATCTGGTCAATGCGGTCAAGGCCAATGAACTTTTGAAATATCACACCGATGCCGCGGCCTATACCGCCGGCTTCTATTTCGTCATGAATCAGAAAAAATATGACAGCCTGCCCGACGACGTGCGGGCCGCAATTGACGAAATTTCTGGCGATGTCCTTGTCGGGAAATTCGGCGACTGGTGGGACAAATGGGAAGCCGTTGGCAAGGCTGATGCGGAAAAACACGGCAATGAAATCATCACGATTGATGACGCCACCCGTGCGGAATGGCAGGAAGCATCCCAGCCGATGATCAAGGAATACCTTGCCAGCCTGAAGGAAAAGGGCGTCTCGGACCCCGAGGCCGTCTATCAGCGTGCGCAGGAACTTATCGCGGAATTTGATGCCAAATATCACGCTGGCGACAAATGACCCAGCCGACTGAAAACTTCGGTGGATCGCGGCTTTATGCCGCGGTTCACCGCACTGACCGCTTTATGAACAGACTGACCGACATTCTGGCTTTTGTCGGTATGGCCGCCCTGATCGGTGCGATTGCCATTGTGGTTATCGATATCATCTGGCGCCGCATTGGCGGCCAATCGATGGTGGGCGCGGTTGACCTGACCCAGTTTTGTGTCATGGCGGCGGCATCCTGGGCGATCCCCTATGCGTTTAGCGCCCATGCCCACGTCACGGTCGACCTGGTCGGCAAGAACCATCTTCGCTTCCTGTTTCGCATCATCGACACCCTAATCCCGCTTCTGTGTGCCGGGTTGATGGCGTTCCTGTTTTATCTGTCATGGGGACGGGCGATGGAACAATGGAGCTATGGCGACGTGTCGCAGAACCTTGAGATTCCGATGATCCTGTTCTGGGGCTTCCTTCTCAGCGGCATGGCGATATCGACACTGGTCTGTCTTGTCCATTTTCTGAAAATGCTTTTAACGAACGAGAATAACTGATGGCGACGGAATGGGCGGGATTGATCGGGTTTGCTGCAGCACTGGCACTGGCCCTGTTGCGCGTACCGGTTGCTGTCGCGATGGCGGTGGTTGGTATTATCGGAACGCTGCTTTTGACCGACTGGATGTCGGCAAGCTATGTCATGGCAAGCCTGCCGTTTGAGGCGATCTTCCCCTATGGCCTTTCGGTGGTGCCACTGTTCATTTTCATGGGCGTGTTCGCATCGCACTCCGGCCTTTCAAGCAACCTGTTTCGCGGTATCACGGCCTTTTCCGGCCATCGTCCAGGCGGACTTGCCGCATCAAGCATCGGGGCCAGTGCGGTGTTTGGGGCGATTTGCGGATCGTCGCTTGCGACCTGTGCGACCATGGGGCGCGTGGCGCTGCCTGAAATGCGTCAACGCGGCTATGCCAAAAGTCTTGCCGGGGCATCGATTGCGGCGGGCGGCACACTGGGCGTTCTCATTCCGCCATCGATCCTGCTGGTGATTTACGCGCTGATGACCGAACAGTCGATTGGCGCGCTGTTTGCCGGTGCGATGATCCCGGGTCTTTTGGCGACGGTTCTTTATATCGCCTCCATCCGTATTCAGGTGATGCGCGATCCATCGCTTGCGCCGGTCAGCACCTATGTGCCCTGGTCGCAACGGTGGGGCGCATTGCTGCAAATGTGGGATGCGGTCCTTTTGATCGCCTTGGTGATTGGCGGCATTTATGCCGGCCTGTTTTCCCCGACCGAGGCCGCGGCTGTTGGCGCGGGGGCAGCGTTGCTGTTTGCCTTTATGCGCAAACGCCTGACCTGGACTGTTTTGCGCACCGGCATTCGCGAAACCGCCGGCATGACCGGGATGATTTTCCTTATTCTGGTGGGCGCGGCACTTTTCAATTTCTTCATTGAAACCAGCGGACTGACCCAGACCTTGGTCGACTGGATCACCACACAGGGCTATTCGCCACTTGTCGTTTTGATCGCGCTTCTGGTGTTTTATGTCGTTCTCGGGTGCTTCATGGATAGCCTGTCTATGATTCTTCTGACCATGGTTCCGGCCTATGGCGTGATTACCGGCGTCGGCTATGACCCGATCTGGTTTGGTGTTGTTCTGGTATCGGTTGTTGAAATCGGCCTGATTACCCCGCCGATTGGCATGAACCTGTTTATCATTCAGGGCGTTTCACCGGACATGAAGATCACGACCCTTGCACGCGGTATCCTGCCATTTCTGGCGGCTGACTTTGTGCGGGTGATCCTGATGATTGCAATCCCGGGGCTGGTTCTGTGGTTGCCGCATTTGCTGGGATTTGGTGCCTACTAGCGACGGCAACTTGATTTCAGCACAGCAAGCTGAAACGATCAAAACACATTGATTCCCAAACGCCACCATAAGAAATTATGGTGGCGTAACTGATTGGAAAGCACATGATCCGCCCCGCAAAACCCAGCGATGAAACTGCCATCCGCGAGTGCGCCATCTCGGCTTATCAGCAATATATTGCCGTGATCGGGCGAAAGCCGGCCCCGATGACCGCCGATTTTGCGGCACAAATCAGCGCCGGACATATTCATGTCGCGACCGATGACGACGACCGGCCTGTTGGTTTTGTTGTTTTTTACCCGGATGACGACACGACCATGATGCTTGAAAACATCGCGGTTACGCCCGCGCTAAATGGGCGTGGCATTGGCAAACGCCTGATGGCCGTCTGCGAGGACACCGCACGGCAGCAAGGGTTTTCGCGTGTCCGTCTTTATACCAATGAAAAGATGTCGGCGAATTTATCGATTTATCCGCATCTTGGTTATGTTGAAACAGACCGACGCACGGAAGACGGTTTTAAGCGCGTTTATTTTGAAAAGACGCTGTCCGCTTAGCGGCCCCAAAAGCAAAAGCCCGGATTGATGTCATCCGGGCTTTTGTAAGATCCATCGCCGATGATCATTCGGCGGCATCCACCTTCAGCACGCCACGGCGGATCTGGTCTTCTTCGATGCTCTCAAACAGGGCGCGGAAGTTGCCCTCGCCAAAGCCTTCGTCGCCTTTGCGCTGAATAAACTCAAAGAAGATCGGGCCGATCACGGTTTTCGAGAAGATCTGAAGCAAAATCTTGGTCGTGCCGCCATCAACCACACCTTCGCCATCGATCAGGATGCCGTGCTGCTTCATGCGTTCAATCGGCTCGTCATGGCCGTGCACGCGTTCATGCGATTTTTCGTAATAGGTTTCCGGGGGCCCGGGCATGAATTTCAGATCATTGGCGGCAAGCTTGTCGGTGGCGTCATAGATGCCATCGGTGCCGACCGCGATATGCTGAATGCCTTCGCCCTTGTATTTGCGCAGGTATTCTTCGATCTGGCTTTTGTCATCAGTCGATTCATTAAGCGGAATGCGGATCTTGCCACAGGGGGACGTGATCGCGCGGCTGACCAGACCAGTGATTTTACCGGCAATGTCAAAGAAGTGGATTTGCTTGAAACCAAACAGATCGCGATAGAAGTCCCACCATTTATCCATATTGCCGCGATAGACGTTATGGGTCAGGTGATCAAGGTAATAGAAACCAACCCCTTCGGGTTTCGGATCGCGTTCGCCCAGCCAGTCAAATTCCGCGTCATAGGCCGAACCGGTTTCACCATATTTATCGACGAAATACAGCAACGACCCGCCAATGCCGACGATGGCCGGGACATCAAGCGTCTTGTCATCCCCGGTGTAGGGCTCTGCCCCCTTTGACACCGCATGATCAAAGGCATGCTTGGCATCCACCACGCGCCATGCCATGGACGGTGCGCAGGGGCCGTGCTTTTCAACGAATTTCATGCCATGCGATGATGGCTCCGCATTGAGGATGTAGTTGATATCGCCCTGACGCCAGACAGTGATGTTTTTGGTCTTGTGCTTGGCAACCGGGCTGTATCCCATGCGGGCAAACAGGGTTTCCAGTTTGTCGGCGTCTTCATGGGCGAATTCAACGAACTCGAACCCGTCGGTTCCGGCCGGGTTTTCATCGCTAATGGTTGCGCGCGGGGCATCATGCGGGAACGGACCCATCGGAAGTCTCCTTTGATTGGAACATTCGAATGATTGGAATTATTCGAATTCTTGTTATGTCCCAATCGTGCGCCAAACCGCGTGCAACGTGCGTGCATTTACGCTTGCTTTTCGGAATTCTTTGCATACATCATGCATTAAACAATCATTTGGCGCGTGAAACATGCAACTGGACCGACTGGACCTTAAACTGCTGGCGGAACTGCAAAAGGATGGCCGTCTGACAAACAATGATTTGTCAGAACGCATCGGCCTTTCGGCGTCACAATGTTCACGCCGCCGTGCCCGCCTTGAAGACGACAAGGTCATTCGCGGATACCGTGCCGATATTGACCGGCAAAAGATGGGCATGGGGTTGCTGGTGGTGATTTCGGTGACACTTGCCACCCATAACCGCGACAATGCCAAACGGTTTGCCAGACTGTTGGCCGATCTGCCCGAAGTGTTGGAGGCGTTTTCGCTGACCGGGGAGATGGATTACCACCTTAAGGTCGCAACCAAGGATCTGGCAGCACTTTCGCATTTCGTCAATGAGGTGCTGTTGCCCCATGACTCGGTCCAGCATGTGAAGACATCGATTGTGCTGAATGTGCTGAAGGATTTCGAGGGGCTTGCCGTCGATCCGGATCTTTAAGCCATAAAAAGGGAAAAGGCCGCGCCCCGAAGGCACGGCCTTACCTGTCCCGAAACTCCCCTTACAAAAAAGTTTCGGTGACGCCCCCCTGTCTTTAGATGGCAAGGTACTGGTCGCGCAGTTCCTCGTTATCGAGAACAGCCTGCGCGGTCCCGTCAAAGACGATCTCGCCGCTATCCATGATAATCGCGCGGTCGGCCAGTTTAAGGGCTGCAATTGCATTCTGCTCGACAATAATCGTCGTAATGCCGAGCTTCTTGACGTTTTGCAGGGTCTTTTCAATTTCCTGAACAATGACCGGCGCCAGGCCTTCATAGGGTTCATCGAGCAGCAAAAGCTTGATGTCACGGGCAAGTGCACGCCCGATCGCCAGCATCTGTTGTTCGCCACCGGAAAGCGTGATGGCTTCCTGTTCCGCCCTTTCACCAAGACGCGGGAACAGTTCATAGATGCGCTGGATCGACCAGCCATGCGGCTCGGCAATCTGGGCCAGTTCAAGGTTTTGCTGAACCGTCATGCCCGGAATGATGCGCCGATCTTCGGGCACAAGTTGCAGACCCAGACGGGCGGCCTGCCATGCCTTCATTTCGTGCAACGGCTGGTGATCAAGCCAGATTTCACCGTGTTTGAGTTCCGGGTCGCCCATGCGCGCAAGCGTGCGGAGTGTGGACGTCTTGCCCGCCCCGTTACGACCGAGAAGGGCCAGAATTTCGCCCTCGCGGACATCAAAGGACAGCCCCTGAACGATATAGCTTTCGCCGTAATAGGCATGGATGTCATAGACCGAGAAAAACGCCGGATCTCCACCCTGTTTACGGACGGGTTCCTGTTTTGGCAAAGCGTTCATACCGTTTCCCCTCCGAGATAGGCTTCCTTGACCCGTGGGTCGTTACGTACTTCTTCCGGCGTGCCTTCACAAATGATGGCACCCTGGGCCAAGACGCTGATGCGATCGGCCAGACTGAAGACAACATGCATGTCGTGTTCAATGATCACCTTGGTCATGCCGCGTTCCTTGATCCGTTTGAGCAGATCAATCGTGCGGTTGGTGTCATGGCGCGACATGCCAGCTGTCGGTTCATCCAGCAGGAACAGTTTCGGCTGTTGCCCAAGGCACATGGCAAGTTCAAGACGACGTTTGTCACCACGCGACATCGAACCGGCAAGATGATCCTTGTGCTGAAGCAAGCCGACATCTTCAAGAAGGTGTTCGGCATGTTCGCGGACTTCTTTTTCCGCAAACAGGCTGCTGAGGAAGTTCATCTTGAAAATGCCTTCGCGCTTGGCAAAGGCCGGAACCATCACGTTTTGCAAAAGCGACAGTTCCGGAAAGATTTCCGGCGTCTGGAAAACACGCGCGACACCAAGCTGATTGATCTCGTGCGGTTCCTTGCCGGTCAGAACCTGATCGCCAAGCAACACACGACCGCGGCTTGGTGCCAGACGTCCGACAATCACGTTCAGCAATGTCGATTTGCCAGCCCCGTTTGGCCCGATGATCGCGTGCACGGTGCCTTCCTTGACCCGAAGGTTGATATCGGAAAGCGCCTGCAGACCGCCAAAGTTCTTGTCGACGTCGGTGACGTCAAGAATGTATTCGGACATGGATCAGACCTCCCCCGCCGATGTTTGTTCTTTTTCTTTGGTTTCGTGGGCTTCGGACTTCGGCTCGGCCTTGTCACGTTTGGTAACCAGGCGCGTCAGGCGCGTGATACCTTCCATGATGCCACCGGGCAGGAAGATCACGATCAGCATGAAGACAAGACCAAGGGTCAGGTGCCAGCCTTCGCCGACAAATAGGCCGACCACGGATGCCACCGGATGGGCCAGCCAATCGGGCAGGAAGGAGAACGCATTCAGCAGCACGTCATCGTTAAAGGCCGAGAAGATGTTCTCGAAATACTTGATGATACCAGCGCCCAGAAGCGGACCAATCAGGGTCCCGACACCACCAAGGATGGTGATCAGAACGACCTCGCCCGATGCGGTCCATTGCATGCGCTCGGCCCCGGCCAGCGGATCGGTGACCGCCAGAAGCGAACCGGCAAGACCGGCATACATGCCCGAGATGACAAAGGCGGTCATCAGGTACGGACGGGTGCTGAACCCGGTATAGCCCATGCGGTTCTGGTTCGACTTGATCGCACGCAGCTTAAGCCCGAACGGTGAGCGGAAGATGCGCAGATATATGAAGAACGATATCAGCATCAGGGCGGCACAGATATAGAAGCCGGAATAACCGATCCCCTCGATCCCGAATAGGTTCGGGGTCGGCAGCGATCCGTCGGCAACGATGCCTGACATGTGATCAAGAATGCGCGGATCGGACTGTGCAAGTTGCAGACCGGTTTCACCATTGGTGATCGGGGTCAGAACCGAATAGGCAAGGTTATAGGACATCTGTGCAAAGGCCAGTGTCAGGATCGAGAAATAAATCCCCGAACGACGCAAGGACACAAAGCCGATCGCGAGCGCAAACAGCCCCGACAGCACCGTGCCAAAGATCATGGCCGGAATAACGTTCATTGACAGCAGCTTGAACGACCAGACGGCGGTATAGGACCCCACACCCAGGAAGGCTGCGTGACCAAAGGACAGATAGCCAGTCAGACCAAACAGGATGTTATAGCCGATGGCAAAGATGCCAAAGATCATGAACTTCTGCATCAGGTCAGGATAGGCCGCCCCGAAGGGTTGCAACCAAATCGGCATGGTCAGAACCACGACCGTCAGGATGGCCATAAAGATCATATCTTTCTTGGGCGAGACGATTTTTGTATTTGACATTATTAGCTCTCCATCACGCCCCGGCGTCCCAGCAGACCACGCGGACGGGTCAGCAGAATGACGACGGCAACAAGGTAGATGATGATCTGGTCAATGCCCGGGAAGATGTCTTTTACCTCGGTCATGGACGAGAAGGACTGCAAGATCCCCAGCAGGAAGCCAGCGGCCACCGCACCGGGCAAGGAGCCCATGCCACCCACAACAACCACGACAAATGACAGCACCAGGAAGTCCATACCCAGATGGTAATCCGGGGGCAGAACCGGCGTGTACATCACGCCTGCCAGACCCGCGACCACTGCCGCGATGCCAAACACAATCGTAAAGCGACGTTCAATATTGATGCCCAGAAGTTCGACCGTTTCGCGGTCGGCCATCCCGGCGCGCACCACCATCCCGTAGGTGGTGAAATGCAGGAACGAGAACACAAGACCAATGGTGATCAGCGAGAACGCCAGATAAATCAGACGCCACCAAGGATAAACCACCGCTTCGCCCAGACCAAAGATCGCACCAACGGCGGCAGATCCGGAAACGATATCCGGTGCGCCCTGCGGGATCGGGTTTGCGCCAAAGGCGGCCTTGACCAGTTCCTGAAGCACGATGGCCAGACCAAAAGTCACAAGAATCTGTTCGGCGTGAGGACGCTTGTAGAAATGCCGGATGAGGGAGCGTTCCATGACAATGCCAATGAGCAACATCACCGGTATCGCCAGAATGATCGACAGCGGTACAGACCAGTCAATGATTGCCGTGCCGGTATCGCCAAACCACAGTTCGAGGTAGGGCGTTTCCTTGTAGGCGTCAAAGAAGGTGACCGACTCATCCTTGACCTTGACCGAAAGGGTCAAAAGTTTTTCGAGAGTTACCGCGCAAAATGCGCCCATCATGAAGATGGCACCATGCGCGAAGTTCACCACGCCAAGCGTGCCGAACACCAGGGTCAGGCCAAGCGCAATCAGTGCATAGGCACCGCCCTTGTCCAGACCATTCAGGATTTGAAGAAATATAGCGTCCATCAGATATCCGCCGCGTATTCGTAAGGGACTTAATCAAAAGTCGTACAGGCCGAGGCCAGAGGGCAAACGGGCCGACCATTGGGAGATGGCCGGCCCTGCTTGCATCAATTTGGGTGCATCAGACTTGATACGGACCCAGTTCACCGCCGAACATGTCGGCCGGATACTCGACCTGTGCACGCGGCACTTCCTTGACGACTTCAAGAAGGTCGAAGTTGGACTGCGGGTTTTCTTTACCACGCACAACCAGAACATCCTTGAAGCACTGATGGTCTTCTGCACGGTACAAGGTCGGGCCATTGCCGGCGCCATCGAACTCGAAGCCTTCGAGCTGTTTGATGACTTCCCAAGGTGCGAACGTACCGGCCATTTCGCAGGCGTTTGCATAAAGCAGCGTCTGGACGTAGCAGGTATGTGCAGCCTGGGACGGCGGGAAGCCGTATTCCTGACCGAACGATTTCACGAAGGCCTGCGAACCGGCATCCTGAAGCGACCAGTGCCAGTTGGTGGTCCCAAGGATACCCTTGGCTGCATCGCCAGCACCCTGTGCCATCAGGCGGGAATACAGCGGAACAACGATTTCGAAGTTCTTGCCATTCACCTGTTTGTCACGCAGACCGAACTGAACGGCCTGGGTCAGGGAGTTGACCATGTCCTTACCGTAGTGGTTCAGGATCAGGACATCTGCGCCAGAGTTCAGAACCGGGGTGATGTACTGGGAGAAGTCACCCGCACCCACCGGGGTACGAACGGTGTTCACAGTTTCCCAACCGATATTTTCGGTCGCGGCCTTGATCGATTCTTCCTGGGTCCAGCCCCAGGTGTAATCGGCCGTCAGGTGATAGGCGCGGCGTTCTGCGCCATACTCGTCGAGCAAAACCGGCGCGATCGCCTGACCGGACATGTAAGCGTTGAAGAAGTGGCGGAAGCCATAACGCTTTTTGTCTTTACCGGTGGTGTCGTTCGAGTGGGTCAGACCCGCCATGAAGATGACGCCCATTTCCTGGCAAAGACCCTGCACGGCAACAGCCACACCAGAGGACGAACCACCGGTGATCATTGCCACATTGTCTTTTTCAATCATACGCTTGGCAGAAGCACGCGCAGCATCGGACTTGGTCTGGGTATCACCGGTCACGAACTCGACTTTCTTGCCGAGGATGCCGTTACCCTTGAGCTCAAGCGGCTTGATGGTATTGAGCATACCGCCATCGCCTTCGCCATTAAGGTGCTTGACCGCAAGCTGATAGGCACGCAATTCGTCAGCACCCTCATCGGCATACGGGCCGGTCTGTGGCACGTTGAAACCGAGTTTGACGCTGGCAGCACTGCCCGGATCACCCCGGAAGGTCTGGGCATGCGCGTTCTTGATGAAATGCATCGGGAAAGTGCCGCCGATGAGGGCTGCACCCGTGGTTGCCGCGGATCCCTTCAGGATCGTACGACGAGATACATTTCCGATAAGCTTAGTCTCCGACATGGTTTTCCTCCCCAATGTCTTGGGATCTGTTTCAGAGAAATCTGAGGCCTGTTTTTGGTTCGTTTTTTTATCGACCTGACAAAACAATGAGGATCATCTGAAAATGAATCAACACCTAGTTGATATAAAAGAACTTTTTTGTAAATATATAGATGAGCTTTGTGAAAATTAGTAAATTCTGTCAACAGGTAAGACTTTAGTATGGCGCGTCAGGCCCCCATCGGACACCGCATTCGCGGACGGCGAAAAGACATCGGGATGACCCAGAATGCCCTGGCGAAGGCTGCGGGTATCTCGGCGTCCTACCTTAATCTGATTGAACATAACCGCCGCTCGATCGGCGGTGGATTGTTGATGCGGATTGCCGAGGCACTGGAAATTCATCCTCACAGCCTGTCAGGCTCCGAGGAAAGCCGGTTGCTTTCGGATCTGGCCGAAGTTGCTTCCGACCCGGTCTTTCGCACCACCCCGGTCGAAAGCCGCGAATTCCCCGCCATGATTGCGGCCTCACCGGGCATGATCACAGCGTTCTTGTCGCTATATCGCGCCTATCGCAGTGGTCTTGATGATATTGACGCGCTGTCCGAACGGCTCAGCCATGACCCGTTCCTGACCGAGGCCAGCCATTCGATCCTGACCCGGATTACCTCGATCCGCACAGTGGCCGAGATTTTCGATGATTATGATGATCTGTCACGTGACCAGCGCGCACGCTTTAACGCGACACTGGTGCGCGAATCCCAGCGCCTGGCAGAATCGGCGACCGAAATTTTCAACTTTCTCGAACGCGGCGAGGCTGGCCGCCCGGCCGCCAGCCCGGCCGAGGAAGTTGATGATCTGCTATATGACAATGCCAACCACTTCCCCGCCCTTGAAGACCACGCCAACACGATGCGCCCGGTGATTGATCCTGATGGCGGGCTCTATCTGACCGATCTGATCAATTATCTGGAAGACACCCACAACACCCGGATCGAACGCCGCCCGTCCGAGGACTTCCTGACAAGCGGTTATCAGTGGGATGCCAAGAACAATACCCTGCGCATTTCACGTGCGCTTCCGATCACCTCTGCGCGCTTTCAGGCAGCGCGCACAATTTGCCGACTTGAAGCCGCCGACCCGATCAATGAGATATTGGATCGCGCCCAGATTGGCAGCAAAGCCGGACGGGTTCGCGCAACCGAGGCATTGATATCCTATACCGCCGCCGCACTGCTGTTTCCCTATGACCTGTTTTTGGATGACGCACGCAGCATGCGCCATGACATCGAACTTTTGCAGCAACGCTACGCGGCAAGCTGGGAGCAAATCTGCCATCGCCTGACAACGCTGCGCCGCCCAGGCGCCGAGGGCATTCCGTTCCACTTGGTGCGCACCGACATCGCCGGAAACATTTCCAAACGGTTCTCGGCATCGGGTCTGCAATTGCCACGTTACGGCGGGGCCTGCCCGCGCTGGGTGGTGCACGAAGCCTATACCGCGCCCGAACGCGTCATCCCGCAATTTGTCCGCCTGCCCGATGGCAGTGAATTTCTGTTTGTTGCACGCGCCTTGCGGTCCGGGGCCGGGGGATATGGCGTTCCGCGCTCGGTTCATTCGGTGATGATCGGTTGCGACACGGCCTTTTCAAATGATGTGGTTTATGGCGACCGATTGTCGCTTGATCGTCCTGAGTCGGCGGTGCCGGTCGGGATTTCATGTCGCCAGTGCCCGCGCGATGATTGCGCACAACGCGCCTATGAAATGGCCGATGGCACGCCAAAAACCGCCAAAAAATGATCCGATGAGAGCTTTCAAGCAACGTCTTATGTATACCACCCCAAAGTAGCATTATCATTCAGCCCGTAAGTCGTTAGGATTGGGAATATAAAAATCCAAAAAATCGGGGAGAACGTCCTTGAATGAGAGACCAAAGGTCTTGATTGCCGAAGACGAGGAAACCATTGTCGAATCACTCAGCTTTCTGATGGAAAAGGAAGGCTATGACGTCAGTGTTGCAACGGATGGCCGTACGGCGATTTCGATGATTGCGCGCGATATTCCGGACATGGTTTTACTTGATGTCATGATGCCCGTTTGCGACGGGTTTGAAGTCGTGCGCGCAGCGCGTAACGATCCCAACACCCGACAAATGCCCATCATGATGCTGACTGCCAAAACCCGCGAAGTGGATCGCCGCAAGGGGCTTGAACTTGGCGTGGACGACTTTGTCACCAAGCCGTTTTCCACACGCGATGTCGTGTCCCGGGTCAAAGCCCTGCTGGAACGTGCGGAAAACTGACACGCGCGTTTGCGTTCCCCATCAATGCGCAGGAGGCCTCCATCACACCACCACGCAAACTTACCGAACGCGCACTTGTTCTGATGCTGGTGGCGCTGTTTATCTGGCTGCCGCCGATTGTGGGGATGTTTTCGCTTGATGGCACGATCCTTGGCCTGCCGATCCTGTTTGTCTATTTCTTTGCCGGATGGGCCATCCTGATTGCGCTGTGCGCGGTTCTGACACGTGCGCTGCGCAGTGCCGCCCAGATCGAGAGGAAATAGCCCATGCTATCCTCGGAACTGGTTATCCTTGTTTCGCTGATTTATGTCGGCCTGCTTTATTCGATTGCATGGTGGGGCGACAAGCGTGCGCGTGATGGTCATTCCTGGGTCCGCAACCCGACGGTCTATACCTTATCCATCGCGGTATATTGCACGTCATGGACGTTTTATGGCGCGGTCGGAACAGCTGCGCGCAACGGACTTGAGTATCTGACGATTTACCTTGGCCCGACCGTGATCTTTCTGGGCTGGTGGTTTTTGCTGCGCAAGATGCTGCGCATTTCCAAGGCCCATCGCATTACCTCGATTGCCGACTTTATCTCGTCACGCTATGGCAAAAGCACCCAGCTTTCGGTCCTTGTGACCCTGATCGCGGTGATCGGCACCACGCCCTATATCGCGCTTCAGCTCAAGGCGATTGCCACCAGCTACACCGTGCTGACCGGCTGGGAATTTGGCATGGTCGAACCGGTCCGCGAAACGGTCAGCATCTTTTCCGATAGCGGCTTTTGGGCCGCCGTTGGCCTGACGCTGTTTGGCATTCTGTTTGGCACGCGCTTCATTGATGCTGATGAACATCACGAAGGCATGGTGGCCGCAATCGCCTTTGAAAGTCTGGTCAAGCTGTTTGCTCTTCTGGCCGTTGGCTTCTTTGTCTCGTTTGTCATGTATGACGGGCTTGGCGACCTGTTTGCCCAATCAGCCGAAAACGCCGACACGGCAAAGCTTCTGATGCTGCCCGAAGGGGGCAGTTCGCGCTGGCTCACGCTTATGATGCTGTCGATGGCGGCCATCCTATGCCTGCCGCGCCAGTTTCAGGTGATCATTGTTGAAAATGTTGATGAACGTCACCTTGCCACCGCAAGCTGGGCCTTCCCGCTTTATCTTCTTGCGATGAACCTGTTTGTTCTGCCGATTGCACTGGCCGGGCTTGGCGCCCTTCCGGTCTGGTCGGACCCGGACTTCTTTGTGATTTCCGTGCCGCTGTTTGAAGACCAATCGATGCTGGCGTTACTCGCCTATGTCGGCGGCCTGTCGGCCAGTACCAGCATGGTGATTGTTGCGACCATCGCGCTTTCGACCATGGTTTGTAACGACCTGATCGTCCCCGCACTCTTGCGCATTCGCCCGCTGCGCCTGACTGAACGTGATGATCTGACCGGGCTTCTGATCTTTATCCGGCGTGCCTCCATCGTCGTCGTGGTGTTTATGGGCTTTGCCTATTACCGGTCTGCCGGAGCCAGTGATGCGCTGGCCGAAATCGGGCTGATTTCCTTTGCCGCCATTGCCCAGTTCATTCCGATCATGATTGGCGGGCTTTACTGGAAAGGTGGCACACGCACCGGCGCGCAGGTGGCACTGACCCTCGGCTTTGCCGTTTGGGGCTATACCCTTTTGCTGCCATCGCTTGCCGATAGCGGCTGGATGGATCCGTCGCTTATTCTCAATGGCGCGTTTGGTCATCCGTGGTTGCGCCCCGAAAGCCTGTTTGGTCTGACGGATTTTGCACCCCTGACCCATGCGCTGATCTGGTCGATTTCACTCAATACAGCGGCCTATGTTCTGATCAGTCTGTTTACCGAACCAAGCGCACTTGAACGCATTCAGGCCACCCTGTTTGTCGATGCCTTTTCCCGCAAGGGGCAGGACACCGTGATCTGGCGGTCATCGGCCTCGGCCAATGATCTTTATGAACTGGTCGAACGGTTTTTGGGCCGGGATCGCGCCTATCAGTCGTTCCGCCAGTTTGATCAAAGCATCGATCCATCCTGGCGGGGCAAGGGTGAAGCCGATGCCGATATGATTGCCTTTACCGAACGACTTCTGGCGGGCTCCATCGGGGCGGCATCGGCCCGTGTGATGGTGTCATCTGTTGCCAAGGGCGAGATGGTCAGCCTTGATGAAGTGCTTGAGATCCTCGAAGAAACCTCTCACGTTATCGAATATTCCCAGCGCCTTGAAACCAAGTCGCGCGAACTTGAAAAAGCCGCTGCCGAACTGCGTGCCGCCAACGAACGGCTCAAGGAACTGGACCGGCTTAAGGATGAATTCCTGACCATGGTCAGCCATGAATTCAGAACGCCGCTGACCTCGATCCGCTCATTTTCGGAAATTCTGGTCGACTCCCCGAACCTCGACCCGAAACAAGCCGATCACTTCCTTGAAATCATTGTCCGCGAAAGCGAACGCCTGACCCGCCTGATTGACGATCATCTTGACCTTGCCCGTCTTGAAGCCGGTCATTCCGACTGGCGCGCGGTCGAAGTCGATCCACGCACGGTGCTTGATGAAAGTATTGATGCGGTCAAAGGCCTGTTTGATGCCAAGGGTGTTGTTCTGACCAAGGAATATTCGCGCAATTCGGCTTTGTTGCATGTTGACCGCGACCGCCTGACGCAGGTCTTCATCAATCTGTTGTCGAACGCTGCCAAGTTCTCTGCGCCGGATCACCCCGAAGTATCGGTGCGCGGGGAAGCCATGGATGGCGGCTATCTGGTTTCGATCACCGATAACGGCAAGGGCGTTGCCCCGAACGAGCTTGAAATCATCTTTGACAAGTTTTCGCGCGGCGGCAAATACGCTGATGACAAACCCAAACCATCCGGCTCAGGTCTTGGCCTTGCGATCGCCAAGCATGTTGTCGAACATTGTCAGGGCAAGATATGGGCTGAAAGTCCCGCAGGACGCGGGGCAACCTTCCGCGTTTTCATCCCTGGCACCATCATGGAGGCCATCAAGCCCGCCAAACCGGCATCCTTTGGCAGCTAACACCCCCGAACCAATAAGGGCGCGCAAATTTGGCTTTGCGCGCCCTTTGATACTGCGATGAGTGCAATACTTATTTCATGGTGGGCATGACGAACTCAGCGCCCTTGCGAATGCCGGTCGGCCAGCGCGTGGTGATGGTTTTCAGCTTGGTATAGAACCGCACACCCTCCGGGCCATGCATGTGATGGTCGCCAAACAGCGAAGCTTTCCAGCCACCGAACGAATGGAAGGCCATCGGAACCGGGATCGGCACGTTGATGCCAACCATGCCGGTCTGGGTGCGTGCAGCAAATTCACGGGCGGTGTCGCCATCGCGGGTGAAGATCGCGGTACCATTGCCATATTCATGATCATCAACAAGGTTGGCAGCGGTCTCGAAATCATCGGTACGCACAACCGACAGAACCGGGCCAAAGATCTCTTCCTTGTAGATGCTCATATCCGGGGTGACGTCATCAAAGAGCGTACCACCAACGAAGTAACCATCTTCATAGCCCTGCAGCTTGATGTCACGGCCGTCCACCACCAGCTTGGCACCTTCTTCGACACCCTTGTTGATATAGCCGACAACCTTGTCACGGTGGGCTGCGGTCACAAGCGGGCCCATTTCGGCCGCCGGATCAATACCCGGTGCCACGCGCAGTTCATTGATGCGCGGAACCAGTTTTTCGATCAGGGTATCTGCCGTTTCCTTGCCGACCGGCACCGCAACCGAAATTGCCATGCAACGCTCGCCGGCCGATCCGTAAGCAGCGCCCATCAGGGCATCGACCGCCTGATCCATGTCGGCATCGGGCATAATGATCATGTGGTTCTTCGCCCCACCAAGGGCCTGGCAACGCTTGCCCTGCGCGGTTGCAGTTTCATAGATGTATTTGGCAATCGGGGTCGAGCCGACGAAGCTGATGGCCGAAACATCCGGATCAAACAGAAGCGCATCAACCGCTTCCTTGTCGCCCTGAACAACGTTGAACACGCCATCGGGAAGACCCGCTTCGGTCAGCCATTCGGCCAGCAGAAGCGACGCGGACGGGTCACGCTCTGACGGCTTGAGGATAAAGCAGTTACCGCAGGCAAGGGCGACCGGGAACATCCACATCGGCACCATGGCCGGGAAGTTGAACGGTGTGATACCGGCAACGATACCAAGCGGCTGACGGATGGAATGGCTATCAACCTTGGTGCCGACATTTTCGGTGAACTCGCCCTTAAGCAGCTGCGGCGCGCCGGTGGCAAACTCAACAACCTCGATCCCGCGGGTGACTTCGCCCAGCGCATCGGACAGAACCTTGCCATGCTCGGCCGTGATGGCGGCTGCCAGTTCTTCGGAACGATCTTCGAGGATGCCGAGGAACTTGTTCAAAATACGTGCACGGCGCAGCGGCGTGGTTGCGGCCCATTCGGCGGCAACGGCAGACGCGGATTCAACAGCGGCGCGGACCTCGGCCTTCGATGCCAGATCAACCGTCGCACTCTGTGCGCCAGTTGCCGGATTGAAAACCGGTACTGAGCGGCCGGAGTTACCGGCAACGCGTTTGCCGTTGATGTAATGGGTAAGTTGGGTTGCCATTGGGTTTCTCCCGATAAACCTGATGATCAGTGGGACGATCTTAATATAAGTGGGGGTCTTCCCCCTTAATATCCTGCATCCATTATGGCTATGCACAGGGATGCACATCAATTATCATTTCCGCAAATTCGATGTGCAAAAATTAAAGTCACGACAGGATCACACCCATCATGGATTGGGATCGCTTCCGCATCTTTCTGGCCGTTGCCCGCCAAGGCCAGATCCTTGCCGCTGCCCGGCAGCTTGGCCTGAACCACGCAACGGTGGGCCGCCAGCTGACCGCGCTTGAACAGGAACTTGGTACCAAACTGATCGAACGGCGCACCACCGGATCGGACCTGACCCCGGCGGGACGGGAATTGATGCAGGCAGCAGAGGCCGCAGAGTCGGCTTTTTTGCGTGCGGGCACCGCCGTTTCCAACCAGTCAGAGCTGATCAGCGGCACGGTTCGCGTCGGCGTCCCCGATGGATTGGGCAATTATTTTTTGGCAAGTGAGTTGGCTCACTTTGCGTCAAATCACCCGGATCTTGTGATCCAGCTTGTCCCGTTGCCACGCACTTTTTCACTGTCTCAACGCGAAGCCGATATCGCCATCACGCTCGACCGACCGAAACAAGGGCGCCTGGTGATCAGCAAACTCACCGACTATACGCTCAGTGTCTATGCCAGCAAATCCTACATCGAACGTTTTGGTGCGGTCAAAACCGAGGCCGATCTGACAGACCGCCTGTTTGTCACCCATATCGAGGATCTGATTTACAGTCGCGCACTGGATTACGCCGCCCGCCTTGGCAAGTTGATGAAGCGCCGATTTGAATGCGGCAGTGTGGTGGCCCAGATGGAGGCGGTGCGGAACGGATACGGCATCGGTATCCTGCACGACTACGCCACCGAAGGCATCCCCGACCTCGTTCGCCTGCTGCCCGAAATCCGTTTCACCCGAAACTACTGGATGCTTCAGCACCCGGACACCAAGGATACGCGAAGTGTCGCGGCAATTGTCGAGCATATAACGCGCGTCGTGCGCGGGGCTCGTGATCGATTTATCATGAGCTGAGAACACACAATTACCGTCAACGGCAAGGGCCTGAATGCGCAAAGCGGATCGCGATCACATACCCGTTGCGACCAGGCAAACAAAACAAAAGCCCGCTCAATCCTGAACGGGCTTTTTGATCACAAAGAAGTGACGACTGGTCATTTATTTCGCCAGTCAATTTCGATTTTGGTCTGGGGCGAGAGGGTCCGCAGCTTGTTTTCGAAATAAGCCTGCATGTCCGCAAGGCTGTGCTCATCGGCCGCAGACATCGCAACTGTCAGAAACAGCGGCGTCGCCGTCAACTCGCACGCACCATTTTCAAATGCCAGTACACCAGCATCGGGTTTGCGCAGGGTTCCCTTGACGTCTTCGCCACGGGCTTGCAGCATCATTCCCTTGAGAAAGCAAGGCGCGCCGCGCAAATAGATATCTGCAAACGCAAAGCTACCGACACCATCCTGTGCCTTTGAAGTCCGAGACACAGGGCCAGCCTCATCAACTGAAACATCCATCGGATTGACCGAAACCGGCCAAGACTCGTTCACTTTGATCGCCAGATTAGACATGTGCATCACCAATCCTGTAAGGGCGCTTTATGCGCACGGTATCCCCATACCCCTTGGACACGCATTTCACATTGCTTAAGCACTGAACAATAATGACTACTAGTCATTTATCGCACATCACAGAAGAACGTCAATGCACTTTGTCCTGACAAAAATGTCCTGAATCGGGCAAAGCGCAAGTCTGTCGGCAAAAATTTCTGAAATATTGGCGTGACGATCCGCCAGATCACGCAGATCATCGCGAAAAATCGTTATTTAACAGAGGAATGCAGCCGAGATCACATTGCTGTGACGTGATCTCGATTGCTGCATCCCGATATTTGCATGGCAGCGTTGCCTAGCCCTGAACGACTTCCTGACGCTGCGCGCCCAAGCCATCGATTCCCAGCTCCATTACGTCACCGGATTTGAGGTACACCGGCGGGTTTTGCCCCATACCCACACCCGGCGGGGTGCCGGTCGAGATGATGTCACCGGGTTGCAGGCTCATGAAGCGCGAAAGATAGCTGACGACGAATGCGACACCATAGGCCATGGTTTTCGTACTGCCGTCCTGATAACGCTTGCCATTCACATCAAGCCACATGGAAAGGTTTTGTGGATCGGCAACCTGATCGCGTGTGACAAGCCACGGACCAATCGGGCCGAAGGTATCGGCACTTTTGCCCTTTACCCACTGGCCAGAATGTTCGAGCTGAAACGCGCGCTCGGAAACATCATTGATCAGGCAATAACCTGCGACATGATCAAGCGCATCGGCCTCGTCGACATATTTGGTGTGCTTGCCGATCACCACGCCCAGTTCGACTTCCCAATCGGTTTTGGTCGAACCGCGCGGAATTTCAATCGTGTCATTCGGGCCACAAACCGCCGATGTTGCCTTAAGGAAAATGATCGGTTCTGGCGGCAGTTCCATACCGGCTTCTTGCGCATGATCGGAATAGTTCAAACCGATGCAGATAAATTTGCCCGGGCGCCCGACACAGGCGCCAATGCGCGGATCACCCGACACGACCGGCAGGCTTTCCGGATCAAGTGCCGCAATACGTGCAAAGGTTTCATCGGAAATCGTGGTTGGATCAAGATCATCAATCACGCTGGAAAGATCGCGGATGACGCCATCCGCATCACAAAGCCCCGGTTTCTCCGCCCCGACCGGGCCATAGCGCAAAAGCTTCATGAATTCTCTCTCCTGATATCGTCACGCGGGTTCTTTTTGCGTCCTGGACCAAGCCAAGTCCTGCAAAAAGAACGATTTATTCCTCATACCTTAGTGATGTCACATCATCATCCCAAAGGGCAAGCCAATTGAGGATACATTATCCGCTGTGACCATGATGATTGTTCTCGCCCGGTAATTCGATATCATCACCGAAAAGACCATTGCGCCGAGAAAGGAAACGACAGGACATGATGGAGACCCTTACCGCAGCTGACGGGCACAAGCTTGATTGTTGGCTTGAACCACCCGTTGGCACAAGACGCGGCGCGATTGTAATCCTGCAGGAAATCTTTGGCGTCACCGAGCAGCTCAGGGGGGTTGCGCGCAAATATGCCGCCCTGGGTTACGAGGTTGCCATCCCTGCCCTGTTTGACCGGATTGAGCGTGGTGCGGTTGTGGACTTCAACGATTTTGATCGGGCGCGTGCGCTGATGATGGCGTCTGAGTTGCCAAACACCCTGATCGATGTCGATGCTGCCGCCCGCGCCCTGTCTGCCAAGGGCGGCAAGGTTGGCGTGATCGGTTTTTGCTGGGGCGGTGGATTGGCACTGCGCAGCGCCCAATGTCTTGATATCGCGGCAGGTGTTTCATTTTATGGCACGCGCATCGACCAATATCTGGATAAGCCCCTGCACACGCCATTTCTGGCGCATTTCGGCCTGTCTGATGGTCACGTCCCGGTGGAGATGATCGAAGACGCCAAGGCAGCGCTACCCGGCATGGAAGTGCATATGTATGAAGCCGGCCATGCCTTTGCCAACGAAGCACGTCCATCCGCCCATGTCGAAGCGGCGGCCAAAGTTGCCCATGCCCGCACAGCCGAATTTCTTGCCCTTCATATCGCAGACTGACGCGACAGACCCCCAGCCCTGACCCATTGGAAACACAGCCCAGATGCGTATTGCCATTCTTGATGACTATCAAAACATCGCCCTGCAGTCGGCCGACTGGACAGACGTCCAGACTCACGGCGAGATCACCGTATTTGACGATCATGTTTGCAATACAGGCGATCTGATCAGCCGCCTTGAGCCGTTTGACGTCCTGTGTGTCATGCGTGAACGCACAGCTCTTACAGGTGACATTTTGCGTGCGCTTCCGAACCTGCGGCTGATCGTGACCACCGGCAAACGCAATGACGCCATTGACGTCGCAACCGCAAGTGAACTGGGCATCACGGTTTGCGGCACAGAATCCCCATCGACGGCAACGCCCGAACTGACCTTTGCCCTGATGCTGGCATTGGCCCGCAATCTCATGGCGGAAAACGCATCGATGCGCGCCGGCGGCTGGCAAGTCGGAATCGGTCAGGATCTTGCAGGATCGACCTTGGGGATTATCGGGCTTGGACGGTTGGGCGCAAAGGTCGCGAAAATGGCGCAGGCCTTTGACATGAATGTCTGCGCCTGGAGTGCCAACCTGACGCAGGAGCGCTGCGACGAATTGGGCGTGACCCATATGGCAACCAAGGAAGATTTGCTGCGTGCGTCAGATTTCGTCACCATCCATCAACGCCTGTCTGATCGCACCCTTGGCCTGATTGGTACGAATGAGCTCAAACAGATGAAGCCAACCGCCTATCTGATCAACACATCACGCGGCCCGATCGTTGATGATACTGCCCTGATTGACGCGCTCAACAGTGGCGAGATTGCCGGTGCGGCACTCGATGTTTACGACAAGGAACCACTGCCCGTATCGCATCCGCTGCGCCATTGTGATGGCCTGTTGCTAAGCCCGCATCTTGGCTATGTCACCCGCAATACCTGGAACGTGTTTTACGGCCAGACGGTCGAGGCCATTTTGGCCTGGCAAAACGGCAAACCGATCCGGGTTATCGCGCCTTAAGAAGCGCATTTAACAATTTTCCAAGTTCAAAGGGGCTCGATGACATGGCAAAACCAGCCACCGCCAGACGCCCGAGAGATGACTTGGAAAGACAGCGACATATGTGATCCTGGTAACGCCAATCTCGCAGGTAGCACGTTTGTGATTTGCGAATTCTCCAACTTCGTTGAAAATAGAAATCAGATGCAAATCAGGATGCAGAGCGACATTCAGCCCCCCTGATTCAGGCTGACAGTTCAATCCGGATAATCAGATATTCGTCACCAGCAAGCCCCAAAATCTGATGTGTAATTTCACAAGGATCGCATGATGGAACGTTTGACTGCCAAGGATTTTTCTCCGGAACTTCTCGAACTTTATGATTTCTATGCCCACGGCATGATTGATCGCCGTGAGTTTCTTGATCGTGCGGGCCGATATGCGGTTGGTGGAATGACCGCCCTTGCGATCCTTAACGCCATGAGCCCAAACTATGCCATGGCTCATCAGGTCGACTTTACCGATCCCGATATTGTTGCTGAATACATCATGTACCCGTCGCCCAACGGTCACGGGGAAGTGCGTGGCTATCTGGTCAAACCGGCCAATGTGAGCAGCAAGGTACCCGGTGTTGTGGTCGTGCATGAAAACCGGGGTCTGAACCCCTATATCGAAGATGTCGCGCGGCGTGTAGCCAAGGCAGGCTTTGTCGCACTTGCCCCGGATGGATTGACATCGGTTGGAGGCTACCCCGGCAATGACGACAAGGGCCGCGAATTACAACGCACAGTCGACCCCACCAAGCTGATGAACGACTTTTTTGCCGCCATCGAATTCCTTACCGCCCACGAGGCCACCACGGATAAAACCGGCATCACTGGCTTTTGCTATGGTGGCGGTGTCGCCAATGCCGCCGCGGTTGCCTATCCGGAATTGGGGGCCGCCGTTCCGTTCTATGGACGTCAGCCCGCGGTCGAGGATGTCCCCCGTATTCAGGCACCGATCCTGTTGCAATACGGTGAACTTGATGAGCGTATCAATGCCGGATGGCCTGCCTACGAAAAGGCATTAAAGGCCAATGACAAGGTCTATGAGGCCTATATCTATCCGGGCGCCAACCATGGCTTCCATAATGATTCCACACCACGTTATGACAAGGATGCAGCCGAACTGGCATGGCAACGCACCATTGACTGGTTCAACAAATACCTGTCCTAAAGCATTTTGCCTTTAATCTACATAAAAGGGCTAGCCGGACGTGTTTCACGACAACCCGGCTAGCCCTTTTTGGATTGAAAATCAGATCGCAGAATGTTTGCGATAGCCCGGCGCAAACAGAAGTCTGGCCGATGTGATGCCAGTGTTATTTTCCCAGGTGGTACGTTCCATCAGGAAAAGCGATGTGCCGGGGTCGGTGCGCAGCACCTTGGCCTCTGCCGCGCTGGCATTGACCGCGGAAAAATAGATGTCGCCGCGGGTGTAGGGCGCATGCAACACCAGCCATTCATTGGCACTGATTTTTTCAAGATCGGCATCAAGGATCGTCGGCGTTGCGGCAATCGACACCCAGCGATCTTCAAACATGAACGGTTTGCCATCGGCCAGATGAAGCGAGGTGATATGCAACATGTCACTTTCGGCCGTGACACCCAGATTGGCGCAGATTTCCGGTGGCGGTGTACGCCGTTCGCTAAACAGCAGTGCGTAGGCATATTTCTGTCCGCGTCCTTCGATCTCAAGCCGGATGACCGGAATATCAAGCTTGGCGCGCCGCACCGGGTGGGCCGCGACGCGCGTACCGGCCTTGCGCCTGCGATCCAGGAAACCTTCGGATGCCAGCTCACGCAGTGCACGGTTCACGGTGGCCCGCGCACAGCCAAGTTGCTCGGCCAGCTCGACTTCCTTGGGGATCAGGTCGCCGGGCTTCCACTCACGGGTATGAATGCGGCGCAAAACCTCGTCATGGACGGATTGCCAGCTTTGCTGTTCCAGGCTGTTCACACTGCTTCCTTGAGTTGTTCCATCACCTTGCGATACCGGTTGGTGATCGCGTCATGGGCGATGTGGCGGCCCTCGGTCACAACATGGCGACCGGCCGACCAGACATCACGCACCATGCGATCATCTCCGGCAAAGATATATGTGTCGAGGATCGTATCGCTTGTCCGACCGATCAGGTCAACCGCCGAACCATCCAGCGCCATCAAATCGGCCAGCGCGCCAACTTCAATCCGGCCCGCATCGCGCCCGGCGGCCTGTGCGCCACCCTTGGCGGCCGCGTCATAGATACGACGTGCGGTCGATTTTTGTTCGGTCGCCAAAGCCGCGCGGGAGTTATCGCGCAGGCGCTGGCTGTATTCCAGAGTTCGCAATTCTTCCGAGAGCGAAATACGAATATTGGAATCCGATCCCACACCAATCACGCCACCGGCATTGAGATAGCGCACGCCATCAAAGATACCATCGCCCAGACTGCTTTCGGTGATCGGGCAAAGGCCTGCCACCGCACCGGTTTTAGCCAACTCAAGCGTTTCATGCTCTTCCATCTGGGTACAGTGGATCAGGCACCAGTTTGCATTCACATCGGCATTTTCAAGCAGCCATTCTGTCGGGCGCTTGCCCCAGCTGTCGCGCACTTCATCCACCTCGGCCAGTTGTTCGGCGAGATGCATGTGGATCGGGCCATCTTTCGACAGCAGGCTTGTAGCAAGCAAATCTTCGCGACCAACGGCACGCAGGGAATGCGGCGCAACCCCCATCACCGTATCGGCGGGAAGGTTTTTGATCGCGCGAACGGATTCCTCATACAACTTGGTGAACTGGTCGGGATCATTGCCAAAACGGATTTGACCGGGACCGAGCGGGCGCTTGTCACAGCCGCCATATTGATAATGCACGGGCAGAAGCGTCAGGCCGATGCCGGTGATTTCGGTGGCCGCCGCAATACGTTCGGCCATCTCGGCGATATTGTCATACAAATGCCCACCGGGGCGGTGATGCAGGTAATGGAACTCTGTATTGTTGGCATAGCCGGCTTCCAGCATTTCCATCTGAACGAAGGCCGCGATCGCTTCGACATGGTCCGGGGTCAGCTGATCGAGGAAGCGGAACATCAATTGCCGCCAGGTCCAGAAGGTATCGCGCGGGTCGGGGCCGCGCCGTTCCGTCAAGCCAGCCATGGAGCGCTGGAACGCATGGCTGTGCAGATTTGAAATCGCCGGAAGAAGAATATCGGTTTTGCTGGTGGCATCGGATGGCGCAGCAGAATCGGCCTGAATCGCAGCAATTCTGCCATTCTCATCGATCTCGATCCGGACATTGCGCTGCCAGCCTGATGTCGTAAGTGCCTGATTTGCCCAAAGAACCTTCATTGCCTCTACCCGTCTTGACAGAAATATTATGTACGTACATATTATCTTTAATAACAAACTTATCAAGGGGTGATGCTTCGCGATGCTGCTTCGAAACGCAAAAATCGTCACGATTGAGGATCAGGACAGTTATGGCCTGATCGAGTGCGGCGCGATTGCCATCAAGGACGGCCTGATCGATTGGGTCGGTGCCGATGACGCCATCCCGGCCGAGTATCTTGACGGTCCAGCGCGGGACCTTGAAGGTCGCCTGATCACCCCGGCCCTGATTGATTGCCACACCCATGTTGTCCATGGTGGAGACCGTGCGGTTGAGTTTGAAATGCGCCTGAAGGGTGCAAGCTATGAAGAAGTTGCGCGTGCGGGCGGCGGAATTGTTTCGACCGTTAAGGCGACCCGCGAAGCATCAATAGAGGATCTTCTGGCATCCGCCCTGCCTCGCGTGGATGCGCTGCTGGCAGAGGGCGTGTCGGTGATCGAGGTCAAGTCGGGTTACGGCCTTGATCGCGAGACCGAGCTTAATATGCTGCGCGCAGCCCGGCAAATTGCCGATCATCGTAATGTACGGATCAAAACCACCTTCCTTGGCGCCCATGCGGTGCCGGTTGAATATAAATATAACCCGGACGGCTATATTGATGATGTCTGCATCCCGGCCCTGAAAGCCGCCCACGCTGAAGGGTTAGTCGATGCGGTTGATGGATTCTGCGAAGGCATTGCCTTTAACACCGACCAGATCAAACGCGTGTTTGACGTTGCCCGCGCGCTTGGCATTCCGGTCAAACTCCATGCCGAACAGCTATCGAATATCGGCGGCACCAAACTGGCCGCCGAATATGGGGCGATGTCGGTCGATCATATTGAATACGCCACCGAAGAAGACGCGATTGCCATGGCCAAGGCAGGTTCGGTCGCGGTACTTCTGCCCGGTGCGTTTTATACCCTGCATGAAACCCAGCTGCCGCCGATTGACGCATTCCGCAAGCACGGCGTGCCGATGGCGATTGCGACCGATTGCAATCCCGGCTCGTCGCCACTGGCATCAATCCTTTTAACCATGAACATGTCCTGCACGCTGTTCCGCCTGACGCCCGAAGAGGCGCTTGTTGGCGCAACCGCCCATGCGGCGCGCGCGCTTGGCCTTTCTGATACCGGTCGGATCAAACCGGGACTGCGGGCTGATCTTGCCATCTGGAATGCCAAACACCCGGCCGAGCTTGCATACCGCATCGGGTTCAACCCGCTGTTCGAACGCATTGTTGGCGGTGAAAGCACCGCCGCCTGAGCCCAAAGATAACCGCGCCACCGCATCAACATATGCCCTTAAGGATAGATTATGACGGTCACCCTTATCCCCGCTTCGGTCAAACTGGCAGAGCTTGAACGCATCTGGCGTGATCAGGTCGCAGTCAAACTCGACCCCGCAGCCCGCGATGGTGTTGAAGCGGCGCACGCAATGGTGCGCAAGGCTGCCGACGGCAGCGATGCGGTATATGGCGTGAATACCGGCTTTGGCAAACTGGCCTCGGTCAAGATTGCCCCGGAAGATACCGAAACCCTGCAACGCAACCTGATCCTGAGCCATTGCTGCGGCGTGGGTGAGCCGCTTGATATCGCGACCACCCGTTTGATGATGGCGTTGAAATTGCTGTCGCTGGGGCGCGGTGCATCTGGTGTGCGCTGGGATCTGATCGAACTGATCGAAGGCATGCTGGCCAAGGGTGTTACCCCCGTCGTTCCATCGCAAGGATCGGTTGGCGCATCGGGCGATCTGGCCCCGCTGGCGCACATGGCAGCCGTCATGATTGGTGCGGGCGATGCCATCTATGAAGGCACGACGCTTCCGGGTGGCGAGGCACTTGCCAAGGCTGGCCTGACGCCGGTGGTGCTGGGTCCGAAAGAAGGCCTGGCGCTGATTAACGGTACGCAGTTTTCCACCGCCTGCGCGCTGGTCGGCCTGTTTTCGGCCTGGCGCAATGCGGCGAGTTCGATTGTGACATCGTCGCTTTCGACCGATGCGATCATGGGATCGACCGCGCCGCTGGTCGATGAAATCCATACGCTTCGCGGTCATCCGGGCCAGATCAATGTCGCGCGTGCGATGCGCGATCTGATGAATGGGTCGGAAATCCGCGAAAGCCACCGCGAAGGCGATACCCGCGTTCAGGACCCCTATTGCATCCGCTGCCAACCGCAAGTCACCGGGGCGGCGATGGATTTGCTGCGCTTTGCCGGTCAGACGCTTGAGATCGAAGCCAATGCCGTGACCGACAACCCGCTGGTTCTCAAAGAAGACGGCCGCATTGTTTCAGGCGGCAACTTCCACGCCGAACCCGTGGCCTTTGCCGCCGATCAGATCGCGCTTGCCGTTGCCGAGATCGGCGCGATTGCCCAGCGCCGTGTCGCGCTGATGGTCGATCCGACCCTGTCGCACGATCTGCCACCATTCCTGACGCCGGAACCGGGCCTGAATTCCGGTCTGATGATTGCCGAGGTGACGACGGCAGCGCTGATGAGTGAAAACAAACATCTGGCCAACCCGTGCTCGACCGATAGCACGCCGACCAGCGCCAATCAGGAAGACCATGTGTCGATGGCCGCGCACGGTGCGCGCCGACTGGCACGGATGAATGCCAACCTTTCCTACATCCTTGGTGTCGAGCTGATCTGTGCCGCACAGGGTGTTGAATTCCGTGCGCCGCTTAAGACCAGCCCGGGTCTGCTCAATGTTCTGAAATCCGTTCGTGCCGACATCCCGACCGTCAAGGAAGACCGTTACATGGCGCCGGATCTGGCGAAGGCCGCCGAACTTGTGACGGGTGGCAGCCTTGTGGCTGCGGCCAAGCTTTCGGGCTTTGTCGTTGGGGAGGCAGCATAACCATGACCGATCCGGTTGAAATCAAACGTGGCGATAGCCCGATTGTTCTGGGCCTGCCCCATACCGGCACTTATGTACCGGACGACATAGCGGCGAAACTGAATGATCGTGGCTGTGAACTGGCTGATACCGACTGGCATATCCATACCCTTTATGACGGGTTGCTCGATGGTGTGACGACGGTGCGTGCGACGTTTCATCGTTATGCGATTGATGCCAACCGCGACCCCGAAGGTGTCAGCCTTTATCCCGGTCAGAACACCACCACCCTTGTGCCGCTGACCGATTTTGACGGCGAGAATATCTGGGACGTTGCCCCGACCGAGGATGACATCGCCTATCGGGCCGCAACCTTCCACGCGCCCTATCATCAGGCACTGGCGGCCGAGCTTGAACGGGTGCGCGCCAAACACGGTGTGGCGATCCTCTATGATTGCCATTCGATCCGCTCAAACATTCCGTTCCTGTTTGACGGGACCCTGCCGGACTTCAATATCGGCACCAATCTGGGCGCGACATGCGATCCGATGATCGAGACGCTGACGTCGGAAATCTGTTCGCAGGCCCAAGGATACAGTGCGGTTCTGAACGGTCGTTTCAAAGGCGGCTGGACCACCCGCCATTATGGCCGCCCGGAGATCAATCAACACGCCATCCAGATGGAACTGGCGCAATCCACCTATCTAACGGCCGAGGAAGCCCCTTGGTCCTATGACGAAAGCCGTGCAGCAAAATTGCGCACGCATCTTACTGAAATCCTGAAGACACTGGCCGATTTGGCCCCAGCACTAAGAGGCAAGTCATGACCAACAATCCGCGTCACAACCAGCGTGATATTTATCCCGACACCGGGAGCAAGATTTCGGCGAAAAGCTGGCTGACCGAAGCACCGATGCGCATGTTGATGAACAACCTGCATCCCGATGTTGCCGAAAACCCGCATGAGCTGGTTGTCTATGGTGGCATTGGCCGGGCTGCGCGCACCTGGAAGGATTTCGATCAGATCGTTGCCAGCCTGAAGGAACTTGAAGATGACCAGACCCTTCTGGTGCAGTCGGGCAAGCCGGTTGGCGTATTCCGCACGCACAAGGATGCGCCGCGTGTTCTGATCGCGAACTCCAACCTTGTGCCGCATTGGGCCAACTGGGACCATTTCAACGAACTCGATAAAAAGGGTCTGGCGATGTATGGCCAGATGACGGCGGGCTCGTGGATCTATATCGGGTCACAGGGCATCGTTCAGGGCACCTATGAAACCTTTGTCGAGGCCGGCCGCCAGCATTATGACGGCGACCTTACGGGCAAGTGGATTCTGACCGGTGGCCTTGGCGGCATGGGTGGCGCACAGCCGTTGGCGGCTGTGATGGCCGGTGCGTGCTGTTTGGCAGTTGAGTGCGATGAAACCCGTGCGGACTTCCGCCTGCGTACGCGTTATGTCGACGAGAAAACCCATTCGCTGGACGAAGCGCTTGAGATGATCGAGCGTTGGACCAAGGCAGGCGAAGCCAAGTCCGTTGCCCTGATCGGCAATGCGGCCGATGTCTTCCCGGAACTGGTCAAGCGCGGCGTTCGCCCGGACATCGTCACCGATCAGACATCCGCGCATGATCCGGTACATGGATACCTGCCGCAGGGTTGGACCGTGGCCGAATGGCGCGAAAAACAGGAATCCGATCCCAAGGCTGTTTCCAAGGCGGCGCGTGCATCGATGCGCGTTCAGGTCGAAGCCATGGTTGCCTTCCACGAGGCGGGTGTCCCGACGGTCGATTACGGCAACAACATCCGTCAGATGGCGCTTGAGGAAGGGTTCGAGAACGCCTTCGCTTTCCCGGGGTTTGTTCCGGCCTATATCCGCCCGCTGTTCTGCAAGGGCATTGGTCCGTTCCGCTGGGCGGCCCTTTCGGGTGATCCCGAGGACATCTACAAGACCGACCAGAAGGTCAAGGAACTGATCCCCGATGACCCGCACCTGCATAACTGGCTGGATATGGCGCGCGAGCGCATTTCCTTCCAGGGCTTGCCGGCGCGTATTTGCTGGGTCGGTCTGGGACAGCGCCACCGTCTGGGTATGGCGTTCAACGAAATGGTCAAGAATGGTGAACTGAAAGCCCCGGTCGTCATCGGGCGTGACCATCTTGACAGCGGTTCGGTTGCAAGCCCGAACCGCGAAACCGAGGCCATGAAAGATGGCTCGGATGCGGTCAGTGACTGGCCGTTGCTTAATGCGCTGCTCAATACGGCGTCCGGGGCAACCTGGGTATCGCTGCATCATGGCGGCGGTGTCGGAATGGGCTTCTCGCAGCATTCCGGCATGGTGATTTGTTGTGACGGCACAGAAGATGCCGCACGCAGGGTCGAACGCGTCCTTTGGAACGATCCGGCAACCGGTGTGATGCGTCATGCGGATGCAGGATATGACATCGCACTGGATTGCGCCCGGGAACACGGGCTGAACCTGCCCGGGATTCTCGGCAAGTAATTAAAACTCACGCGTGGGGGCAGTGACGACTGCCCCTGCATCGCCCTATCAGGGTACAATCAAGGAGGCTTCTTAACATGAAAAGACGTGAATTTCTGACCGCCGGTGTTGCCGGTGCAGGTGCAGCGGCCGCTGCAACATTCGCAACCCCTGCCATCGCACAGGACAAGCGCCAGTGGAACATGGTCACCGCATGGCCGAAAAACCTGCCTGGGCCGGGTGTGGCTGCGCAGAAACTGGCAGACCGTATCACCACACTTTCGGGCGGTCGTCTTGAAGTGAAACTTCATGCCGCGGGCGAACTGGTTCCGGGCAATGGTGTGTTTGACGCCGTTGCCGAAGGAACGGCCGAGATCTATCACGCGGTTCCGGCATACTGGGGTTCGAAATCCAAAGGTATCCTTCTGTTCGGGTCGCAGCCGTTTGGCCTGCGCGCCGATGAACAGGTTGGCTGGCTGAACTATGGTGGCGGTCAGGAACTGTATGACGAAATCTATGGTCAGTTCGGACTGAAGCCGTTCCTGTGCGGTAACTCCGGCCCGCAGTGGGCAGGTTGGTTCCGTAACGAAATCAACTCGGTCGATGACCTTAAGGGGCTGAAGTTCCGCACCACCGGTCTGGCATCGGAGATGTGCTCGAAACTTGGTATGGCGGTTCAGGCCATGGGCGGTCGTGACATGTTCCAGGCACTTCAGTCTGGTGCGCTTGATGCCGGTGAATTCATCGGCCCGTGGAGCGACAGTGCGCTTGGCTTCTATCAGGTTGCCAAAAACTACTACTGGCCGGGTGTTGGCGAGCCGTCCTCGGCCGAGGAATGCGCGGTGAACGCCAAGGCCTATGCCGATCTTCCTGATGATCTGAAAGCCGTCGTCAAGTTCGCGGCAGACAGCCTTTATAACGAAGTCTGGACCGAGTACGAGACCAAGCATGCCATGGCCCTTAAACAGCTTGTTGCAGAACAGGATGTGAAGGTTCGCAAGCTTCCGGACGAGGTTGTTGAAGCCATGGCCAAAGCCGGTGCCGAGGTGATTGCTGAGCTTCGCGAAAGCGACGATGCACTGACCAAAAAAGTCACCGAAAGCTTTGTTGCATATCGTGACCTGATCGGCGGTTACATGACCTATGCCGATAACGGTCAGATGAATGCACGCGCCAAAGCGCTTGGCTTCTGATAGACGTTATGACCGGTGCCGGAAATATTCGGCACCGGTTTCTTTTTTCAGGCGTGCCTTTCACGGGGAGATGTCATGCAACGCCTTGCTGATGCACTTGACCAGATAAATCACTGGACCGGGATGACCGTGCGCTGGTTCGCACTTCTGATGGTTCTGCTGCAGTTTACCGTGGTCTTGCTGCGCTATGTTTTCGGGTTCAGTTCAATTGCGCTGAATGAAAGCGTTCTGTATCTGCATGCCGCTTTGTTCATGTTGGGGGCGGGCTATACGCTGTTGGTTGATGGCCATGTCCGGGTGGACATTTTTTATGCCGCAGCCACCGACAAGACCAAGGCGCGGATCGATGCGTTTGGCTATGTGGTTCTGGCAATCCCGTCGATGGCAGCACTGCTGTATTGGACCTGGCCATCGGTGATCAATTCGATCTCGATGATGGAAGGGGCGATTTCGGTGGGGGGCATTCCGGCCGTCTGGTTTTTGAAATCCCTGATCCCGGCCTTTTGTATTCTGTTGATTATCCAGTCCGTCGCCTGTCTTCTGAGGCAGGTGGTTTTGCTGCGCGGCAATGTTGAAGATCAAGGCGGTGCGAAGTGATGGAATATCTTGATCTT
Organism: Thalassospira sp. A40-3; assembly: GCF_015871485.1. Lineage (NCBI taxonomy): Bacteria > Pseudomonadati > Pseudomonadota > Alphaproteobacteria > Rhodospirillales > Thalassospiraceae > Thalassospira > Thalassospira sp. A40-3. Next base: position 501,132 of record NZ_CP065428.1, on the reverse strand, counting down.
TTGATGTTTGCCGCCCTGATGGGCTGCATCCTTTTGGGTTTTCCGGTGTCGTTTTCGATTGCCGGAACGGCAGTGATTTTCGGCTATCTCGGCTGGGTCACCGACACGATGAATATCGGCCTGATGGGGGCGTTCGGGCAGCGCGTGTTTGGCACGCTGACCAATGATGTCCTGATCGCCATTCCACTGTTTGTCGTCATGGGTGTCGTCCTTGAACGATCCCGCATTGCTGAAGATTTGCTCCATACCATGGGGCGACTGTTCGGGCAGTTGCGCGGCGGTTTGGGGATTTCGGTGGTGCTGGTGGGGGCGTTGCTCGCGGCCTCAACCGGCATCGTTGGCGCCACGGTGATTGCCATGGGCATGATCGCGCTTCCGACCATGTTGCGCACTGGCTATAACCCGAAAATGGCATCGGGCCTTGTTTGCACCGCGGGCACATTGGGCCAGATTATCCCGCCCTCGACGCTTTTGATCATTCTGTCGGATGTGATGTCATCGGCCTATCAGCAGGCGCAATATGAACAGGGCAAGTTCACCATCGAAACCATTTCGGTCGGGCAGATTTTTGCCGGTGCGCTGATCCCGGGTCTGACGCTGGTGGCGATTTATATCATCTATATCCTTCTGCGCGGGCTGATACGCCCGGCCGATATGCCACCGGTTCAAAGCGATGATGGCCGCCCCAGTGCGGGCGAAGTGGTGGGTGCGGTTTTGCCGCCTGTGCTTCTGATCATTGCCGTGCTGGGTGCCATTCTGGGCGGGGTTGCCACCCCGACCGAGGCGGCATCAGTCGGTGCAATCGGTGCGATCCTGATGGCGGGTGTCCGTCAGGGGGCGAACCGCAATCTGGTTCTGACCGGGACCGTCGCACTTTTGATCCTGGCGATCATGGCAGGTGTCGCGCCGGTGCGTTTCCAGCGCAGTGACCTGACCGGTGTTGATTATGCCCTGGGCGCTGGTTATGTGGCGCTGGCTGTTATCGGGATTATCGCGATCCTCGCCTGCCTGCGTCAGGCATGGAAAGCCGACATTCTGAAATCGGCCCTGACATCGACCATGACGGTCAGTTCGATGATCTTTGCTACGATCCTGACAGCCAGCATGTTCTCGCTGGTGTTTATCGGGCTGGGCGGTGAAGACCATGTGGAGGAAATCCTTGAATCGATGCCCGGTGGTCCGACTGGGGCGCTGATCTTCTGCATGGCGTTGATCTTTGTGCTGGGCTTCTTCCTTGATTTCGTGGAAATCACGGTGATCCTGCTGCCGCTGATTGCGCCGGGGCTGATCATGATGGGCCATGATCCGGTGTGGCTTGCGATCCTGATTGCGATCAACCTGCAGACATCGTTCTTAACGCCACCATTCGGCTTCTCGCTGTTTTATCTGCGCAGTGCCGCCCCGCCGGAAATCACCACCGGCCAGATTTATCAGGGTGTGGTGCCGTTTATCGCGCTTCAGCTGTTTGGCATTTTCGTGATCTGGCTTTGGCCGTCACTGGCCAACTGGCTGCCAAGCGTGGTGTTCTAGGCAAAGAACTCAAAATGAAAAAACGCCCCCGATTTATTGGGGGCGTTTTTGTTTGGGGCTGCGCTTTAAGTCCCCAAAGCGGCTATTACAGGACTTCGTAGACCGAGACATAGACCGTGCTTTTTTCACGCTGTCCGGATCCGACAAAGATCCGGTGATTAAGCCAGCTATAGCGTTCATCGCCGGTTTCGAACCGGGGCTGGGTGCGCATGTAATATTTCGACGGATCGACATGTTCACCGCGTGCAAGCGCGTCCAGAACATCCTTGGGCCCATGCCGGAACCCGAAATTGCGGATATCAATCAGCGCCCCGTCATGGGTTTCGATGCAATATCGGGTATCAAGTTCGGCCACTCCGTTGTCAAAAACGGTTTGCCAGTCCGCGCCCAATGCCAGAACGCGGCCGTTCAACGATTTGCCTTCGACATGCCCACCAATGATCGGAATGATCCGGCGTGTGCCGCGCATCGAATTGCCAAGCTCCATCGGGGCTTCCAGCTCGACCGTCAGATCGCAAAAATGTTCAAGTTCAAGCTTCATATCGGCCTCTTTAATTCATGGTCGTCGGCAGGAAAAGAACGATGGAAGGCACCAACACCAACAGGATCAGGCGAATGATGTCGACCGCAACAAACGGGATGACACCCTGAAACACCTTTTGCAGGGGCACTTCGCGGGCAATCGAATTGATGACAAACACGTTCATCCCGACAGGCGGTGTGATCAGGCCAAGTTCGACCGTCATGACAACAATGATGCCAAACCAGATCGGATCAAACCCCAACTGGGTGACCACCGGAAACACGATGGGCACCAGAAGAATGATCATCGCCATGGCATCAAGGATGCAGCCCAGCAACAGGAAAAACACAAGGATCAGGGCAAGTGTCGGATAGGCCCCGATATCGAGCCCGACCAGCCACGCGGTGATCTTTTGCGGGGTCTGGGTGATGGCCAGGAAATAGCCAAACAGGATCGCACCGATCAGAATGGTATAGATCGCAACCGAGGTGCGCAGGGCCTCGACCAGACTATCAAGAATGCTACGCCAGCCAAGCCGCCCCCGGATCACCCCGATCAGGGCGGTCAGGACAGAGCCAACCGCCGCGGCCTCTGTTGCGGTGACAACACCTAAATAGATGCTGCCGATAATGGCGATGAACAGGGCCAGAACCGCCCAGACATCGCGCAAGGACCGAATGGCGTTGCGTAAATCAAACGGTTCGCCCGCCGGCAATCCACGGGCATAGGTCACCCGAAAGGCCAGCATATACATCACAATCGCCAAAAGGCCCGGGATGATCCCGGCAATGAAAAGCTTGCCGACATCCTGTTCGGTGATAAAGCCATACACCGCCAAAACAACCGATGGCGGGATCAGGATGCCGAGCGTTCCGCCCGCGGCAATCACCCCGGTCGCCACATGATCGCGATAGCCACTGCGCTGCATTTCCGGCAATGCGACCTTGGTCATGGTTGCCGCCGTTGCGACCGATGATCCCGATATGGCGGCAAACCCCGCACAGGACGCGATGGTCGAAAGCGCCATGCCGCCCCGAAATGATCCCAGCCACGCCTGCCCTGCGCGAAACAGTTCGCGCGACATGCCGGAATTGGTGGCAAGAACGCCCATCAGAATAAAGAACGGAATGAGGCTAAGGTTAAAGTCGGTGATGGTGCGGATCGGCGATTGCGCCAGAAGGTTGAGTGCAGGCGTCGGGCCAACGATTGCGGCAAAGCCGCCGACACCGACAATCCCCATCGCAATGCCGATTGGAACCCGAAGCAGCATCAGGGCAAACAGCGCAACAAACCCGCCAAGTGCGACAAAATCGGCTTCAGTCATCAGTTCCCCCTGAACCACCAGTTTGCTTTTGTTTTTGCGGGTCGGAGGCAATATGCGGCTCTGACTCGGCGGGTTCAAAATCATCCAGACCCGCATTGGTCAGCGCGATCATCAAGGCGCGCGCCAGAATGGTCAGCATGCTGACCGCAACGCCAAGCCAGATCAGCCCCATGACCGGCCAGACGGGTACTTGCAGATCAAATGTCGTCTCACCACTGTTATAGGCGCTGGTGACACGCGCCAGCATCTTCCAGCACAGCAAGCCGGTGAAACCCAGCAAGACCATCCAGGCAAAGAAATCCGTCCATCGGCGAACACGCGCGGGCAGCATCAGGGCAAACAGATCGACCTTGATGTGCGATCCGCGATAGCCCACGCAGGCAAAGCCCCACATGATGACCACGCCCAGAAACAGGCGCGAAAAATCAAATGCATCGGGGATCGGCCATGCAAACAGGTAGCGACCAATTGCAGAGGCCAGAACCAGCAACGTAATCACCGCAAGCAAAATGGCCGAGACCATTTCGACCTTGCGCGAAAAGGCTTCGAGATATGTCAGGGAGCGATGAAGAACCCGCATGATTTATGCACTTTCAGAGGTATCGGCAGCACCGAGATGCGATGCCGCCGATACAGGGAGTGTCATCAATATTTGGCGTTCTCGGCTTCGAGCGCGTCGATGAAGGCCTTGTAAATGGCATCGGCATCACCGCCCTTGGCCGTAACACTCTCGCGCCATTGAGCAACAAGCGGTTCGGCGGCATCGCGCCATTGTTGCAGTTCATCGGCGGTCGGCTGATACAGTTCGTGATCACCCGATGCCATCATCTTGTCACGGCCCGATGCCTCGTTCTCGGCCCAACCCTTGGAAAAACGACCGGACCATTCCGGCGTGCAGTGATCATCCATGACTTTGCGGTTTTCGGCCGACAACCCGTCATAGACACCACGGTTGATCACAAGGATCTGCGAAGAGACATAGAACGGCATATCAAGGTGATATTTGGTTTCCTGATCAATCCCGAAGATATAGATCGAGTTCCACGGGAAGGTGATCGCATCTGCCGTGCCCTTGGCGATGGCTTCGCGGGCCTCGGGTGCAGGGACCTGAACACTTGCCCCACCCAGCAGGTTTACAAACCGTGCCATGGTCGCGTGCGCCGGACGTACCGCATGGCCGTTGATATCTTCCGGCACGCGGACCGGCATTTTTGAATGGATGGTGCCGGGGTCATGCGGGTTGACCAGACAGAGTTTGACTTCCGGCATTTCCTGTTCGGCGTAGTTCGCATACCACTTGTGAAGGGCGACCGATCCATTGACCGCATCCTTCACATTGAAGGGCACCTCGGTCAGGCCATAGATCGGGAAACGCCCGGCCTGATAACCCGGATTGATATAGCCGATATCGGCAATGCCATCGCGGGTCATGTCATAGTGATCCGGTGCGGAGCCCAGTTGCTGGGCCGGGAAAATCGTGAAGTCGATGTTGCCGCCGGATGCCTCGCGGATGGAGTTTGTCCATTCTTCAAGCCCCATGGTTTGTACCGGATGGGTTGGCGGCAACCAGTGGGCCAGACGGAAATTCACTTCCTGGGCAGACGCACCGGAAATGGCAGACATGGCGGCAACTGACGCCAAGGCAATCACTGAACCAAGTTTAAGTCGTTTCATTGTTTCCTCCCTGAGAAAACCGACACCGGCAATTTTGTTTTTGTTACCTTGTCTGTCGGCTCCTCGATTTGATCAGACCACCCTTGGAAGCCTTTACCCCATGGGTTGGGCTGATCGCCAAACCGGGCCCAAAACCAATGTCCCGGCTAAAAATAACGTCTCCGTTTGTCGCGACCCGGCGCAGTTGATGGCGCCCTGGATCGTGCCTATGCCAATTTCGTGTTTTCGATCAGAACAGCAATGCCCTGCCCGCCACCAATGCACGCCGATGCGATGCCATAGCGACCGCCGGATTTGACCAGTTCGCGCGCCAGCGTATTGGTGATCCGAACTCCGGTCGCACCCAGCGGATGACCAATTGCAATCGCGCCGCCATTGACATTGACCTTGTCTTCATCAAGGCCAAGTTCGCGGATGCAGGCCAGTATCTGCGCGCCGAAGGCTTCGTTGATTTCGATCCGGTCAATCTGATCAAGGGTCATACCGGTTTGATCGAGAACGGCTTCGATGGCCGGGACTGGGCCAATACCCATGATTTCCGGCGGCACACCGACAGCTGCGCCAGCGATGATGCGGGCACGCGGTGTCAGGCCGTGTTTGCGGGCATAATCGGAACTGCCCAGAACAACGCCCGCCGCGCCATCCACCACGGCTGATGAATTGCCGCCCGTCTGGACCCCGCCAAAGGCAGGGCGCAGCTTTGCCAGAATGTCATAGGGCGATGGCCGGATGTGGCTGTCGCGGTCGACCTGATCGATCTTGCGCGGCAGGCGGATGGAGCGCGGATTACCATCGGCAAATTCAAAGGTTTCGTTGGTTACTGTGGCAATTTCACCGGCAAGGAAGCCGTTTTCGTGCGCAGCAACGGCACGGGCAAAACTGCGTTCGGCAAAGCGATCCACTTCTTCGCGGGTGATGTTATATTTCTTGGCAAGATTTTCGGCCGTGTCGCCCATGGTGCAACTCACCGCCGGATCCAGAAGCGCTTCCCACAGGAAGTCCTTGAATTCGACCTGCCCCATGCGAAAACCACTGCGATGGGTGTAGGCGGCAATCGGATTGCGGCTCATGGATTCAGTGCCAACACAAAGTGCCAGATCCCCACGACCAAGTGAAATATGATCAGCGGCCTGCAGGATGACTTCGATCCCGGTACCACAGATCCGCTGCACAAGATGGGCGGGGCGATCCACCGGCACCCCGGCGTAAATCCCGATATGGCGAGGCGTCATATAGGCATCATAGGATGCCTGGGCCATCGATCCGGCGACGGTGAAATCGATATCGTTCGCATTCACCCCGGCGTCCTCGATGGCCGCGCGGGCGGCCTTGATGCCAAGATCAATCGGGGAGACCAGCCCGAACGCCCCGGTATAATCGACAAACGGTGTGCGTTTTCCGCCCAGCAGCCAGACATCTTCAAATTCGGTCCGAAGACCTTTGGCGTTCGCAGTCATTCTGCTTATCCCTTTTTGGCAATCATGACCCCGGCGGGTGACGGGTCGGTATAAAGTTCGGCGACCTTGTCAGCGCGTTTGGTCAGAACCGCGCGCTGATTGATCGAGCCCTTGTCGGTGACTTCGTGCGCATCAAGTTCCGGCGAACTTTCCAGCAGGATCGCGCGCGCGACAAAGTTCGAACTGCCGGTCGATTTGGTCGCCAGCTCATTGAGGCATTTCTGGAAATGCGCCTGCACGGCCGGATGGGTTGCGATATCGCGCTCCGACGCGTTGGCGGGCAGATCCGGGCAAAGCTTTTTGCAGGCGGTGAAATCGGCAAAGATCAGCGCACCGACATAGCCTTCGTTCAAACCGGTCAGCACCGCATCACGCACATAGGGCGCAAAGGTCTGGGCAATGGCCGTCCGGATAGCGGCGACATGCACCCACGTCCCGGTCGAGAGTTTGAAATCTTCGCAAACCCTGCCATCAAACAGGAAGCCGCGTTCGATATTATCCGGATCAACAAATTTCAGGGCATCACCAATCAGGTAATAGCCTTCATCGTCAAAAGACTCGCGGGTTTTATCAGGTTGCTTCCAATATCCCGGTGTAATGCTCGGTCCCTTAAGACGGACTTCGAGCTTTTCGGCATTGGGCACCAGCTTGATATCAAGCCCGACGGCCGGAAGGCCGACACTGCCCGCCTGATCAACCGCCCAAGTGGTGGTAAAGGCAAAGGGGGCCGTTTCGGTGGAGCCATAGCCGGTGACGATGACGATCTTTTCGCCAACCGTGTCCTCGGCGATCTTTTCCAGATTGTCCCAGACATATTGCGACAAACCGGCACCGGCGTATTGCATGAGTTTGAGCTTGGCAAAGAACATCTCGCGCAGTGTTTTGTTTTCGCGCAGATGATGGACAAGTGCCTCGTACCCCTTGGGAACGTTGAAATAGATGTTGGGCGATACTTCGCAAAGATTGCGCACGGTTTCATGAATACCGTCCGGGGTCGGTTTGCCCTGATCGATATAGAAACTGCCGCCGTTATAAAGCGCGATGCCGAAATTATGGTTGCCGCCTGCGGTGTGGTTCCAGGGCAACCAGTCAACCATCACCGGTGGTTCATCCTGCAGGAATGCCAACGCGTGACGCAGCATCATCTGGTTAAAACACAGCATCCGCTGGGTATTGATCACGGCCTTTGGCATCCCGGTGGAGCCGGACGTGAACAGGAACTTGGCAATCGTGTCTTCGGTGATTTTGCCATTGGCGGCATCGACCGCATCGGTCGGTGTGGTCTGACGAACATCATTGAAAACATCGCAGTCATATTGCGACAGCGGGTTTTCCAGAACCAGCAGACGGGCATCCTTTGGCATGACGGCGGCCAGTGCCTTGGCATATTTGGCACCATCATCCACAAAGATCAGACCGGGGTTCAAAAGATCACAGATATGGCGCAGCTTGGCGAAATCGGACGACACCAGCGAATAGGCTGGTGACACCGGCGCATAGGGAATACCGGCATACATCGATGCCAATGCAAGAAGCCCGTGTTCAAGACTGTTGCCCGACAGGATCAGGACCGGGCGATCTTCGGACAGGTCCTGTTCGATGAGGTACTGCGCAAGACTGCGGACCTCGTTTCGGGTTTCAAGGAAGCTTCGTTTTTGCCAGCCGCCGGTTTTGTCACGGTCGGCCAGAAACAGATGATCGGGTGTATGTTGCGCCCAATGGTCAAGCTTGTCAGTGATGGTGCGCGGATAGTCATCCGGCGTTTCCGTTGATCGGATATAGATCGTGCCGTTGTCCTTTTTGGACATCGAGACACGTGTATCTCCCATGCGAACCGGACGGAGTCCGGGTTCAGCAATCATAGGCATGAGACGAAACCTCCAGTTTTCATTTTCTTATTTGTTATAATTCATAACAATCATAATTCATCACATCAAGCGCAATATCTTTATGCGTGTACGTGGACCCAACAATTTGACCTTGAGTATAATTATGCTCGCGCGCGAGGGGGGCGAATTTTGATGCGATTTCAGTTGACTAATGACGATTGACGCCGCTCTTTTACTGTGTAAACATAATTGTTATAAAACATAACAAACTTTGGGTAAGGAAATGCAGCTCAATCAGGTTCCCGCCATCATTACCGGCGGCGGCAGCGGCCTTGGTGCCGCCACCGCACGCACATTTGCGGTTGCGGGCGCGAAGGTCGCGGTGTTTGATCGCAACGGCGATGCCGCCAAACGAGTCGCCAGTGAAACTGGCGGAATTGGTCTGGAAGTCGATGTGTCAGACCGAAGCTCGGTCGAAGCTGCATTCAAGACCGTGAAACAAAATCTTGGCCTGCCGCGCATCCTTGTGAATTGCGCTGGCATTGGCACCGCCAACCGCATCTTGCCACGCGATGGCAGCCTTCCGATTGATGATTTTGTCAAAACACTGAACGTCAATCTGACCGGCAGCTACATCACCATGAGCTATGCCGCGCAGTTGCTGTCGGAAGCAACCCCGGTAAATGACGATGGCGAACGCGGCGTGATCATCAACACATCATCGGTCGGGTATGAAGACGGGCAGATCGGCCAGTGCGCCTATGCGGCATCAAAGGGCGGGATTGCGTCAATGACGTTGCCAGCCGCGCGCGAGTTGGCGCGGATCGGTGTGCGGGTGATGGCGATTGCACCGGGTCTTTTTTCCACCGCAATGACCGACACCCTGCCCGAAGAAGCCCGTCAGGCGATTGAAGCCAACATTCCGTTTCCCAAGCGGCTGGGCAAGGCACAGGAATATGCCGACCTTGCCCGCCATATCGTCGAAAATACCATGCTGAATGGTACCGTCGTCCGGATCGACGGCGCGGTTCGCCTGCAGGCAAAATAAAGACCAGATTGCTTTACGTAAGGAACAAGAACATGACCAACGGCGCGAATGACGTATTGAACGTCGCAATCAACGGATCGATTGCCCGTTTGACCATCACGCGACCTGAAAAGCGTAACGCGGTCAGCGATACTTTGATGGCAGCATTTGAGGCGTTTTTTGCCAATCCGCCAGAAGGGGTGCGGGTTGTTATCCTGGCTGGTGAAGGCGGGCATTTTTCAGCCGGGCTTGATTTGGCCGAACATGTTGCGCGCAATGCCGCCGATACGATGCGCCATTCACGCAACTGGCACCGCATCATGGATATGATCCAGTATGGTGGATTGCCGGTGATTTCCTTGCTTAAGGGGGCGGTCATCGGTGGCGGCCTTGAACTGGCCAGTGCGACCCATATTCGTATTGCCGATGAAACCGCCTTTTTCCAGCTTCCCGAAGGGCGCCGTGGCATTTTCGTTGGCGGCGGTGCATCGGTCCGGGTCGGCCGGATTCTGGGTGCGGATCGCATGATCGAGATGATGCTGACCGGGCGCAAATACAACGCCGAAGACGGCCTTCGCCTTGGCCTGACGCATTATGTTTGTGACAGCGAGGAAGCCGCCGAAGAAAAGGCCATCGAGCTTGCCAATACGGTTGCCGAAAATGCGCAGCTTTCGAACTATGTCATGATCCAGGCCCTGTCACGGATCGAAGACATGGCAAAAACCGATGGCCTGTTTACCGAAAGCCTGTGTGCCGCCCTGACGCAAACCAGCGAAGATGCACAGGAAGGATTGAAGGCGTTCCTTGAAAAACGTGCACCGAATTTCAAGTAACCGCCTATAACAGAGCCGCAGATAATTGCGGCCATCAGATCGCATACCATAAGATCAAGGATCGGCAAGAAACCGCACAAAGCGGACGCCAGAACAATCAGGAAGGAACAGGGCCACCCAAAAAACCGGTGCGCCCATAATGTGAGGAGACGTTCGATGTCAGGATTTTCCGTTAATCGCCGCCAGATGCTCGGCATCATGGGCGGCGCACTTGCAGCGCCTGCAATCATTGGCAAGGCACGCGCAGCCGAAGTGACCCTTCGTCTGCATCATATGTTGCCGCCGGTTGCACCGATGCACAAGGCGTTCTTCGAACCGTGGTCCAAGACCATCCGCGAACAGTCCGATGGCCGTATCGATATTCAGATTTTCCCGGCCATGCAGCTTGGCGGCAAACCGCCGCAGCTTGCCGAACAGGTGGCAAACAACGTTGTGGATATCGCCTGGACGCTAACCGTCTACACCCCGGGTCGTTATCCGATTTCCGAAACGCTGAGCCTGCCCTTCATGGTGACAACGGCCGAGGCAACATCGGTTGCCATGCACAAGTTCATGGATGAGTTTGGTCAGGACGAATACCGTGGCATGAAGCCATTGGCCTATCATGTTCATGCCGGTGGCAAGTTCCACATGCGCGACAAGGCGATTGAAAATCAGGCTGATCTTGACGGCCTGCAAATCCGCGCCCCGAACCAGAATGTTGGTAAGGCCCTGTCCATTCTGGGCGCCGAGCCGATCTTCTTCCCGGTTACGGAAATGGCCGTCGGTCTTGCCAATGGCGTGATTGATGGCACCTGCCTGCCCTATGAAGTGGTTCCGGCCTTCAAACTGCATGAACTGACATCCGTGCATTGCGCCCCGGCAGAAGGCGGACGCGGTCTTTATGCCAACTCGTTTGCGCTTTTGATGGCGGGCAATGCCTATGACAGTATGCCCGATGATCTGAAAGCAGTGATTGATGCCAATTCCGGTATCGATCTGTCACGCCAGATTGGCAAACAGTTCGATAGCTTTGAATCGGTTGGCTACAAAATGTGTGCCGATCGCGGCAACAAGTTCGTCGAGATTCCCAAAGACGAAATCGAACGTTGGCAGTCTGCGACCCAGCCGGTCGTCGATGAGTGGATCGAGACCCTCAATGATGCCGGACATGATGGCAAGGCGATGATTGATCGCCTTAATCAGCTGATCGACGCCGAGACCGCCTGACATGTCAGGCGCCACCCGTGATCACAATGGGCGCGGCAATCGCGCTGCGCCCATTCATTTTCTTGGTCAGTTTGTTGATCGTGCCTGCATTGCATCCGCTGCCGTTGCGGGTGCCGTCATGCTTGCTGTCGCCGTCACGGTAACGCTGTCCGTGACGATGCGATATATCGGCATTGGCGGCATTCGTGGTGACTTTGAAATTGTCGAAATGGGATGCGGGATTGCCGCATTTCTGTTTTTGCCGTTGTGCCAACGCAAGGGCAACCATGTCATGGTCGACATTTTCAGCATGGCCTTCCCCCAACGCACCCGCACCATTCTGGATCAACTCTGGGAGATCCTGTTCTGTTGTGGCTGGGTGATTATTTCCTGGCGGGTCGCTTACGGCCTGATTGATATGTTTGATTATAACGACCGCAGCATGCTTTTGAGAATGCCCACCTGGATTATCTACGGCTTCGCACTGTTCGGGCTTGGGCTTTCAGCCCTGACCGCCTTGTCGAACGTGATCGAACAGTTTGTTCGCCCAACCACCTCATCGCAAACGGATGCCCCACAATGAGCCCGGTTGAAATCAGCATCATTATGGTCGTCGTCCTGCTGGCGCTTATTTTCCTGCGCATGCCGATTGCATTGGCAATGGCCGTTGTCGGGGCGGGCGGATATGTGGTCCTGTCGGGATGGTTGCCGCTGTCGGCTTATCTCAAGACCGCAATTGTCGATAAGTACATTTCCTATGACCTTGCCGTCATTCCGCTGTTTATCCTGATGGGGCAGATCGCCACCCGGACGGGCATCAGCCGCGCAATCTTTACCGCATCCAATGCCTGGCTTGGTCATTGGCGGGGTGGACTTGCCATGGCATCGGTTGCCGGCTGTGCGGCGTTCGGATCGATTTGCGGGTCCTCGATTGCGACCGCAACCACCATGGGACGCGTTGCCTTGCCCGAAATGCGGCGCCACGGATATTCCGGCGCACTTGGGGCCGGAACACTTGCCGCGGGCGGCACGCTTGGCATTCTGATCCCGCCATCGGTGGTTTTGATCATTTATGCGCTTCTGACTGAACAGAACATCGTCAAACTGTTCCTCGCCGCGACCATTCCGGGGCTTCTGGCCGTGCTTGGCTTTATCCTGGCGATTGGCGTTTACGTTCGCCTGTTTCCCGAAGAAGGCCCGGCCCATGCCGGACTCCCGATGCGCGAACGCATCAGGTCGCTTGGCGGGATCTGGCATGTTGCGCTTGTTTTCATTGCTGTTCTGGGCGGGATTTATGGCGGTGTCTTTACGCCGGCCGAAGGGGCATCTGTTGGGGTGGTTCTGATTGCGCTGACCGGTTTCCTGATGCGCAGCCTGTCGGTGAAGGGCCTCTTTGAATGCGTGATCGAGACTGCCGGAACCACGGCAATGATCTTTGCCATCATTTTTGGCGCAGATCTTTTTAATGTCGCGCTTGCCCTGACCCGCGTACCGACCATGGCCGCCGAGTGGGTCGGCACGGCCGGGATCGCGCCGATGACGGTTCTGATGGTGGTGATCCTGTTTTACATCGTCATGGGGTGCATCATGGACAGCCTGTCGATGATCCTTTTGACCGTGCCGGTATTTTTCCCGGCCTTTATGGCGATGGATTTCGGGATGGACCCGACCCATCAGGCGCTGTGGTTTGGTATCATCACCCTGATTGTTGTTGAACTGGGGATGATCACACCCCCGGTCGGGCTTAATCTGTTTATGATATCGGCGATGGCACCCGATATTCCGACCCGCAAGATTTTCCGCGGGGCGGTGCCGTTCCTGCTGGTCGAGTGCCTGCGCATCGCGATCATTGTCGCGTTCCCGGTACTGACATTCTGGCTGGTGGATATCGTCACAGGATAGCCGCGTCCAAAAAGATGGAGACACCGTTGCAAGCAAACAAAAAGAAGAAAAACGATACGGATACCGGTATTGCGGGATTGTCGCCCGACAGTCCGCTGCGCGGCTTTGTCGGCTATAACCTCAAGCGTGCCTATATGTCGATCCATAGCGATTTTGTCGCCAGCCTGACGCATCTTGATCTGAAGCCGACGACCTATAGCGCGCTTGCCATCATCAATGAAAACCCAGACATCAGTCAGACCGATCTGGCGCGGTCGCTTGCCATGGAACGGTCGAACATTGTCGTCATGGTCGATGAACTTCAGGCGCGCGGATTAATCGTGCGCAACAAGGTGCCAACCGATCGTCGTGTCTATGCGCTGCGCACCACCGCAAAGGGGATCGAGCTTTTCCTTGAGGCCAGCCGTGCGGTTCAAAAGCACGAAGACAAGCTTCTGGAAGGGTTTGATCCCGACGAACGCGCACACCTTGTAGAGATGCTGATCCGTATTCAGCAGGTAAAATAACGCTTAGATCAGGTAAGGTTCCATGTTGCGACTGTCCCGTGAAATCCGTGTTGAATGGGGTCACTGTGACCCGGCCCGGATTGTCTATAACCCGAACTTCTATGACTGGATGGAAGGCGGCCTTCTGGCCTTGTTGTCAGTTGCCGGGTTCGATCTTGCCACGATGATCGCAAAGGATGGCGATTTTCGCGGAACGCCGCTGGTGCGTGGTGATGCCAGCTTTATGGCGCCTGCCCGGGTCGGGGATTTGATCGTGCATCACGTCGAAGTATCACGCTGGGGCGGCAAATCGTTCGACCTTTCCCATCGCTTTACGCTGGGTGAAACCACCTTGCTTGAAGGATCGCAAACCCGCGTCTGGGGGCGGGCCAACCCGGACAACCCGGCAAGTCTGGTTGCTGTTCCCGTGCCTGATACGGTCAAGGCTGCCTTGTCAGAAGACAAGGTTATCCGCCTGACACTCCATCAGGAAACGCAAGCTTAAGAGACGCCGTCGTGATCCCCTTCAAAGCGCCGATTGACGATATTCTGTTTGCCCTGTCAGTGACCGGCGATGAAAACCGCGCCGCAGATCACGGCTTTGATACGGAAATCACCCGCGAAATTCTGGATCATTTTGCCCGCTTTGCCGAAGACGTCATCGCCCCGATTGACGAGCCGGGCGATCAGGAAGGCTGCAAAATCGAAAATGGCCGGGTCCTGATGCCGTCCGGGTTTCGCACGGCCTATCAGAGCTATGTCGAACAGGGATGGCAATCGATTTCACTGGCCGAGGAATTTGGTGGTCAGGGTGCCCCGGCCACCGTCTGTGGCGCGATCAGCGAAATACTGGCCGGGGCCTGTCATTCCTTTCAGATGGTCACCGGACTTGTCCCTGGTGCAGCCAGACTGATTGCGCAATTTGGCACCGATGACCAACGCCAGACTTGGCTTCCCGAGCTGGCATCGGGCAGCCATCTTGCCACCATGTGCCTGACCGAACCGCAAGCAGGCTCAGACCTTTCGGATATCCGCACGGTCGCAAGCCAGCAACAAGACGGCAGTTGGGTTCTGACCGGGGAGAAGATCTTTATTTCCGGTGGGGATCAGGATCTGAGTGATGAAATCGTTCATCTGGTGCTGGCGCGGACCGGTACCCGCGAAGACGGGGTTCGGGGGCTGACGCTGTTTCTGTGCCCGTCCGATATTGGCGAGACGGAACGCAACGCCGTCACGGTCACCCGGATCGAAGAAAAGATGGGTTTGCATGCCTCACCCACCTGCCAACTGGCGTTTGACGGCGCAACCGCCACCCCGATTGGCCCGGTTGGCAAGGGGTTGATGTGCATGTTTACCATGATGAACCATGCCCGACTTGATGTCGCCTTGCAGGGGGTGGCACATGCCACGCGTGCCCATCACATCGCCCAAGGCTACGCCGCGGAGCGCAAGCAGGGCCGCGACCGAAATACCGGTCAACCGATTTCCATCGATCAGCATCACGACGTTGCGCGCATGCTGGCCCGTCAGGACATGCTGGCGACGACCGGCCGCTTGATGGCCTATAAGACCTTTGCGTTGATGGAGACGGGTATAAATTCCGATCTGATCGAATTCCTGACCCCGATTTGCAAATCGTTCTGCACCGATGCCGGGGTTGAAGCCGCCCAGATCGGCATACAGGTTCTTGGCGGCTATGGCTATTTGCGCGAATACCGGGTCGAGCAAACACTGCGCGATGCGCGCATCTGCCAGATTTATGAAGGCACAAACGGCATTCATGCCCTGACCCTTGCCGGTCGTTTGACCCGGCACAAGGACGGCACAAGTGCCAAGGCGTTCGAGGCCCTGATCAGCGACCTGATCGTGGGCACCCGCGGTGATACGGAGCTGGCAAAGAAGCTTTTGGCATACTGGCAACAGATGACATCAGAAATCATCGCCAGCGACACGCCTGCAAAATTCGCCCACGATTATATGCAGATCAGCGCGGCGACCTATGGCGTGGCACTTTGGACAGAACTGGCCGATCGACTTTCAGCCGATCAAACCAGCCGCTATGAGAAATGCCTGGCGCAGGTAATGGAATGGGGTGCTGTGACACTCGCCTGCAGCACCGCAAGCATGGCGCATCGCTAAATCTCTGGATGCCTCCTCGCCGTCAAACTCGAGCATTTAAATTAAAGAGATTTCTTTGGCACGTGGGCCAATTTATAGTTCGAGTACCGAGTCCTAATTCAAGGGAACGCTTTTGGCCGGATTTCATTGGTCCCGAAATCAACGACTAAGCCTTGTTGGCCGATATACCTTGTTATCGGTCGGTGTTGTCGTGTGCGCGCTTCTGGCACTCAGTTTCTTTTATCAGCGCTTTTCCAATGAACTGATTGACCGTCTGACAGGTGAGCGGCTCAGCGCGCAGGTCGCGGCGACGTCAAACAAACTTTCTGCCTTTCTAGATGCGCGCATCTATCAGTTGGTCACCCTGTCAAACCACCCGGCCCTGCCGGCCTTTATTGAAGCGCCGAACTCCCCACAGGCGGAAGAGGCTCTGACGCTGCTTCGGGTGGAGGCAGATTCGCCTGACCTTTATGGTGTACTGTTTTTTGACTGGTACGACAATCTTGATCGGTTGGTTGCAGGCCAAGCCGCATCCGGCCCGCCTTATTGGTCGAAAAACGGCTGGGATATTTCCGGCCTGCCGCGTGTAGAGCATGAAGGTATTGAGTTTATTGGCCCCAAATTGCCTGAAAATGGCAATTCCGGCTGGATTTTAATGCGGGCACACATCCGCGATACCGGCTTGGGGCAGAACACGTCTGTCGCTCTGCATGTGCGTCTGGCATCCCTGACCGAGCTTCTGGCAAGTGCCGGGGTATCGGGTGTGATCGATCCGCTTTTGCGCACGCCGGGCGGTATTGTTCTTGATGCCACCGGGCGCCCGACCGAGGTCACTGGCGAACTGATCGAAGGTCCCAGCATCCTTCCGGGATGGAACCTTGTGATGAGTGTTCGACCGGGCACCATCCTGCAGCCGATTGATGAAACGCGCTTTTGGCTGACGGTGACAGCCGCCGTCATCATTGTGGTTATTCTGGCGATCTTTTTTGCCCTGTCGCGCAGCCTGCGCCGACGGGTCGATACACTTGTTCAGGGGGCACACAGTATTGCATCGGGCGATCTGTATTACCGCCTGCCCGAAGGTCGCCGTCGCGATGAAATCAGCACGGTTGCCAAGGCCTTCAACACCATGGCCTGGCAGCTTAAAGACCTGATTGATCGTACAGTGCGCGCCGAAAAGCTTGCCGTTCTGGGCCAGTTTGCCACCGGTGTCGCGCATGAGGTCCGCAATCCGCTGGCGACGATGAAAACCACCGTTCAGGCCCTTGTGCGCAAGGAACCCGATGGTGAGCGCAAAACACTTTTGGATGATATGGGCCACCAGATTGATCGTCTGTCACGCGTGGTCAATGATCTTCTGGCTTATGGCCGACCCGGTGAAGCCTGCCCGCAGGAAACCGAAATACGGGATCTGTTCCGACAGTCATCGCGCGTCCTGACGCCGGTCGCCGAAGAGGCCCAGGTGCGGTTTTACACCAGCGGCGATTCCCGCCTGACGATCTTTGTCGACCCCGATCAGGTGCTGCAGATCCTGCTGAATATCGGGATCAATGCCATTCAGGCCTGTCAGCCCGGCGGCACAGTGAGCCTGCGCGCAGAGCGCCATCAGGATCAGGTAGAGATCCGCGTCACCGATGATGGTTCGGGCATCCCCAAAGAGCATTTGCTTGACGTCGTGCAGCCATTTTTTACCATGAAAAGCAAAGGAACCGGACTTGGCCTGACAATCAGCCAACAACTGGTCGAGTCAAATAACGGTTCAATCAATATTGAAAGTGCCCCGCAAGAGGGCACGATCATCACATTGAAGTTCCCGGCAACGAAATCGGAAACTTCAAAGGAGGAAACATCGAGAAATGCCCCGCCAGATCAGGATTCTGATCGTTGATGATGAGGAATCATTCGTCCGATCGCTAAGCTTTGCGCTTCGTACCGAAGGCATGGATGTCACCGGCGTCCATTCCGGTGAAGATGCGTTTTTGCAAGTCCGTGAAAACAAGTTCGATATCATCCTGCTTGATCTGCGCCTGCCCGGTGCCGATGGCATGGAGGTCCTTGATAGCATCCGCAAACTTGATATCGACGTGCCCGTCATCATGATTTCGGCCCATGGTGACACGCGTGCAGCGGTGAAGGCCGTCAAACTCGGTGCGGCCGATTACCTTAGCAAGCCGTTCGAACTTGATGAGCTGATCCACACGATCAACACCACCCTTGATCAGAACCGCACCGCACTTGAGCTTGATTACCACCGCAAGCGCAATGTCCCGACCAACGGTCTGATTGGCGAATGCGCGCCGATGCGCGAATTGCGCACAACGATCGACCGTGTCGCACAAAGCAGTGCCAGCCGCATCCTGTTGCAAGGGGAGTCCGGGACCGGCAAGGCGCTGGTTGCGCGTGCCATTCACGGCCAAAGCCCGCGTGCTTCCAACGCCTTTATCGAAGTCAACTGTGCCGCCCTGCCGGAACAGCTGATCGAAAGCGAACTGTTTGGCGCCGAAAAGGGCTCCTACACCGGTGCGCATCAGAAACGCACCGGCCTTGTCCGTCTTGCTGATGGCGGCAGTCTGTTTCTGGATGAAATCGGCGAATTGCCGCTGGCGCTGCAGGCGAAGTTTTTGCACTTCCTTGAAAACGGCGACTATCGCCCGGTCGGGAGCGAACATTCCGCATCGGCCGATGTCCGCGTAATTGCCGCGACCAACCGCGACCTTGCCGAGGAAGTTCGTCTGGGCAATTTCCGTGAAGACCTGTTTTACCGCCTGAACGTCATCACCATTGATATCCCGGCACTGCGCCACCGCGGCGAGGACATTATCAAACTGGTCGACCATTTCGCCGATCATCAGGCAAAGGCCGAAGGATGCCATCCGATCCATTTTGACGATGCAACCCTTGATCTGCTGCGCCATCATCGCTGGCGCGGCAATGTGCGCGAACTTAAAAACCTGATTGAGCGTCTGACCATTCTTTATCCGTCCAAACAGATTTCAACGGATCTGCTGCCGGCTGAATTCCACGTAACGGATGATAACCCGGATGATCGGCATGGCGGAGTTTCGGATGGCAATGCGCAATTGCAGGACCGCATGGACAACACCGAGCGTCATCTGGTGCAAGATGCGCTTGATCAGGCCGACGGTCACAAAGGCCGTGCGGCAGAAATACTTGGTATTTCACGTCATGCCCTGAAACGCCGACTACAAAGGCTGGGCCTGCAATAACCTATCCCCAACCCGAAGCATTTCCGATGCACTCTTGAGCGGTTTCCGCTCAAGGGTGTTTTGCTGTTTGAGCGCCTAACGCTCAAATTCGCGCTCAAGACCGCTCCATGGTTTTGGCCCAAAATGGTCAATCGCGCGGCTTTCCTGACTTTGCACCGAAATTTCGCAACTGGCACAGCCTTTGCGGAATAGCGAGACAAAGGTACAAACGCGGATGGAACAACCATTCGCAGGGAGGAAAGTCATGGAGATGCTCAAACACCCGGTTTCCGGGTGCATCACCATTATTGTAGCCACGTTCGCACTGTTTGCGGCCAATACCGCACAGGCAGAACGTTTTGAGCTGGGCGCACCTGCACAGAACGCAGATGCAGTCATCGGCTGTTTGTACCCGATGACCGGACGGTCGGCCACCTATGGCCGCGACAGTATTTCCGGCATCAAGATCGCCCTTCAGGACCTCGAAGCCGAAGCAAAATCCGGCCTGGATGTGCCCAATCTACGCGTCATCGCCGATGACCCGCGATCAAAGGCATCCTATGCGGTCCGTCTGGCACAGGATTTCATCACCAATGACAATGCCAAGTTCTTCTGCGGCATCGTGTCATCGGGTGTGGCCCACGCCGTAAGCGATCTCGCCAAGAACGAAAAGATCATCATGGTCGGTACCGATCATGCGTCATCGCGGCTCAGCATCGAGGCCGGCCACGATTATTACTTCCGCGTCACCAATGACAGCTGGACGTCGATGGCCGCCGGTGCGCGTTATTTACGCGATCTGCAAAAAGAAACCGGCTGGAAACGCCTTGCCTTTGTCGGACCGGATTATGATTACGGCCATGTTTCCTGGACGGATCTGCAACTCGCCCTTGATGAACTGGGTGTCGAATATGAGACCGTCGGCGATTTGTGGCCGAAGCTTTATGAGCCGGATTATTCGATCTATATCAACGCCCTGCAATCGGCGAAGGCCGACGTGGTCGTAACCGCCCTTTGGGGCGGGGACTTCATCGCCTTTATCAAACAGGCGGCATCAACCCGTTTCTTTGAAACCACCCGTCTGGCCAATTTCGATACCGGTGCAAATTACGATGTGATGATGGCTCTTGGTGATCAGCCCTATCCGGGTTTGATCCTGTCGGCGCGCCATCACAATAACTGGCCCGACACCGGACGTAACAAGCGGTTCGTCAAACAGTTTCACGACATGACCGGGCGTTATCCGACCTATGCGGCCGAAGGCGCCTATACCGGGATCATCGCCATTGCACGCGCCATTGAAAAGGCTGGCGGCGTTGACGATGACCGCGCGCTCATCACCGCACTTGAAGGATTGCAACTGGCCCTGCCCGAAGATCCGCCGGGATTTGCATCCTATATCGATCCCGAAACTCACCAGATTGTCCAGGCGCAAGCCGTGGGCACGGTCGTCCACAACGAAGACTTTCCGCCATCGAAACTGATGGTGGGGAACTGGGCGATCTACGATGCCGAAGACCTCAAACCATCAAAAGAGATGGTCAAACGTCGCCGCGATGCCGTGGCCGGCGGGTCGGAGGCAGTTCCACCGCCAACTCCATGACCTTTCCCAAGGGAGGAAATAGTGAAGAACAATAAATCAAAATTCAGCAAATACCTTGTATCGGGCGTCGCAGCGCTTGCCCTTGCAGCTGGCGCAGCCGGTTCTGCATCGGCTGCTGAGAACGGCAAATTCCGCGTCGGGATCGTGACCTTCCTGTCCGGTCCGGCAGCTGGTCCGTTCGGTGTTCCGTCGGCAAATGCCGCCAAGGTTCTTGTTGAAGAGCTGAACAAGGGCAACCTGCCCGCACCATACGACAAGATCGGCATCAATGGTGCTGAAATCGAAGCCGTGATCATCGACGAAGCCGGTGGTGCAACCAAGCAGGTTGAAGAATATCGCAACCTTGTTCAGCGTCAGAAAGTCGATGCCGTCATCGGCTATGTTTCTTCGGGCGACTGCCTGGCAATTGCGCCGGTTGCCGAAGAACTGAAAACCTTCACCATCGCATATGATTGCGGTACTCCCCGCCTGTTTGCTGATAACCCGGACGCGGCCTACATGTTCCGTACCGGCCTTGACGCATCTGTCGATAACATCGGTGCTGTTCGCTACCTTGCGGCAACCCGCCCGGACGTTACCCGTCTTGCCGGTATCCAGCAGAACTATTCCTGGGGTCAGGACAGCTGGGCTGACTTCACTGCGGCTGCATCGGTCCTGATGCCCGAAGCAGAAATCGTCGAAGAGCAATTCCCGAAAATCTATCAGGGTCAGTACGGTGCAGAAATCTCTGCCCTGTCCGTGAAGCGCCCGGAAATCGTTCACAGCTCCTTCTGGGGTGGTGACATGGAAGCACTGGTTCTGCAGGCAAACGCACGTGGCCTGCTTGAAGATGCAACCGGTCTTCTGACCTGCGGCGAGGCATCCTTTGCCACCTACAAGGATCAGGCCCCGAACGGCATGATCATCGGTGCACGTGGCCCGTTTGGCCAGTTTGCCCCGGACAACGAACTGAACACCTGGTTTGAGGGTGTCTATCAGAACGCCTATGACCTTGAGCCGGTCTATCCGGCAACCAAGATGGCCCAGGCGATCCTTGGCCTGAAATATGCCGCCGAGAATGCCGGTGTCGCCGATAAGGAAATCCCGTCGGCAGAGCAACTTGCTGCTGCGATGAAAGGTGCAACCTTTGAGTCGGTTTCGGGCACGGTTGAAATGGCACGCGCCAATGGTCATCAGGCCATGCAGGGTATCACCTATGGTGAATACCACTACGAAGATGGCGTTGCCTCGATCAAGAACGCTGTTTCGTTTGATGGCGAATGCGTAACACCCCCGGAAGGTGTTGCTGCTGCGGACTGGATCGCAGACGGCTTCCCGGGCGCGAAGTGTAACTAAGTTGCCCGCTCTGTTTTACAGAGCTTCCTGATCCTGCGGACATCCCGTCTCCCTTGGGGTGTCCGCCCCTTTCCCTGCACACTGGATATTTGTGATGACAAGTCTTCTTGCCGTCCTGATTGATGGCTCGATCTATGCATCGTGGCTGTTTCTTGTGGCTGCCGGCCTGACCGTGATTTACGGGGTGATGCGCATCCTGAACATGGCGCATGGCAGCTTTTATGCCATTGGCGCCTATTCGGCAGCGTCACTGGTTGGCTGGTATTTCAACAACGGCATGGGCCCGGCATGGGTCAGCTATTTGTTGCTGGTTGGTGCCGCGCTGGTTGCCGGTCTGATTGTCGGTGTGATCGTCGAACGCGGATTGCTGCGCCTCATGTATGGCCGCGACGAAATCCTGATGGTGATCATTACCTATGCCCTTCTTCTGATCCTTGAAGACGGTATGAAAATCGTCTGGGGTGTCAGCCCCTATTTCGCCTATCAGCCTTATTCCGAGCTTGGGCGAACATCGCTCGGCTTGCTTAAGGTTTCCAATTACGACGTCGCCCTGGTCGGGGTATCCGCATTGCTTGGGCTTGGCCTGTGGGCGTGGCTTGAACGCACCAACCAGGGCAAGGTCCTGCGTGCAGTGATCCATGACCGCGAAATCGCGGTTGCCATGGGCGTGAACGTGAAACTGATGTTCACCATCACCTTCGTTCTGGGCACCACACTGGGCGCACTTGCCGGTGCGCTGACTGCGCCTGCGATCTCTGTCGTGCCGGGGATCGGCATCGAAGTGATCGTTCTGGCCTTTGCCGTGGTGGTTATCGGTGGCCTTGGCAGCATCGGGGGGGCCGCTGTTGGTGCCCTTTTGGTCGGGTTAAGCCGTGCAGCCGCTGTTCACTATGCCCCTGAATTCGAACTGTTCGTCATTTATGGCGTGATGTCACTGGTTCTGGCGTTCCGTCCCGAAGGCCTGTTTGGCCGTACTTTGGCGAGGAAAATCTGACATGCGTCTTGATAAAACTGAAATCTCGCTCGGACTGATTGCGCTTGCCTGCGTTCTGTTCGGCTTCGTTTCGCCGGGTTGGCTGATCTTCCTTTTGACCATCGCACTGGCCAAGGCACTTGTCGTCCAGGGCGTCGTCATGCAGATGCGTTCCGGCCTCGTATCCTTTGGCCAGGGCCTGTTCTATTGCATCGGTGGTTACACCGTTGGCATGGGCGGCCAGTTCTTTGGCATTCATGATGCGATTGCCGCCCTGTCACTTGGCATGTTTGTCGCAATCGTTGTTGCCATGCTGTTGGGTCTGTTGCTGACGCGCTATCGCGAAATCTTCTTTGCCATGCTGTCGCTGGCATTTTCGATGATCCTGTTTGGCATCCTTGTCAAAAGTCAGGAACTGGGCAGCACGGACGGCTTTAACGTTCATGACTGGACCCTGTTTGGCTGGGCCCCCGAAGCGGGCGCTGGCAGCCAGCACACCGTCTTTACCATGACTGTGGTCTCAGGTCTGATCGTTGCTGTTCTGATCCATCGGTACACCAAGGCAGGCATTGGCGTCATTTGCGAGGCTGTTCGCGAAAATGAAGTCCGTGTTGAATATCTTGGTCTGTCACCGCG
Organism: Thalassospira sp. A40-3; assembly: GCF_015871485.1. Lineage (NCBI taxonomy): Bacteria > Pseudomonadati > Pseudomonadota > Alphaproteobacteria > Rhodospirillales > Thalassospiraceae > Thalassospira > Thalassospira sp. A40-3. The sequence continues at coordinate 477,489 of NZ_CP065428.1, read as the reverse complement.
CTGGTTGCTTTATGGCAACTATGTCGCTGCGGCAGCGGTATCGGCCCTTGGTGGCGGTCTGACGGCGCTGGCCACCGGCCACGTTGATCCGGAGATGGCCTATTGGACCACATCAGGCGAATTTGTCTTTATCGCGCTTTTGGGTGGTTTGGGCCACGTGGCGGCACCGTTTATTGCGGCCATCGTGTTCTCGTTCGTGCGGACCTACGCCATCGAATTCGTTCCCCATACCTGGCAGATGATCCTCGGTTTCACACTGCTTGCGGTCATTATCTTCCTGCCCAAAGGGCTGTGGAGCCTGGTCAGCCGTGAAAAAACAGGAGAACGGGCATGACCTGCATTCTTGAAACACGTTCGCTGAACAAGGAATTCGGCGCGGTCATCGCCGCAAAGGATTTGAACGTTCAGATCAACAAGGGTGAAGTGGTTGGTGTGATTGGCTCCAACGGGGCTGGTAAAACGACCTTCATCAACATGGTGACGGGCTATCTCAAGCCGACGCGCGGCGAGATCCTGTTTAAAGGCAAGTCGATCATGGGCCATTCCCCGCGTGCGATCACGCGGGCCGGCATGGCGCGTTCCTTCCAGGTTGCCCAGCTGTTCCCGGAAATGACCGTGATCGACAACCTGATTGTCGCGCTGGCTGCGGCCGAAAGCGCCCGTCCGAGTTTCCTAAGCCCCCTTCGCAGCGATGCCCGCATCGCCAGGGCTGAGGAAATCCTTAAGGAATTCGGTGTCGAAAACTATCGCGATTCACTGGTAACCGCCGTTCCGCAGGGTGCGCGTAAACTGGTTGATATCGCCATGGCGTTGATCGGCAATCCTCAGATGCTGCTGCTTGATGAACCGACCAGTGGTGTCAGCGTGGATGAAAAAACCGACCTGATGGATACGGTCATGAATGCCGTGCGTCAGCATGGCGTGACCGTGCTGTTTGTCGAACATGACATGGATGTGGTCGAACGCTATGTCTCGCGCGTTCTGGCATTCTATAGCGGCGAAATCATTGCTGATGGCGAACCTGCGGCTGTTCTGGCCGATCAGCAGGTCCGCGATCTTGTAACCGGCCATCGTCCCACCACCAAACAAGGGAATGGCGCATCATGACCCTGGAAATCAGTAATCTCGATGTATCGATCGGCAATATTCCGATCCTGCGCGATGTCTCGCTTTCGGTGCCGTCCGGCAAGATGTTTGGCCTGATTGGCCATAACGGGGCGGGCAAGACCACGCTGATGCGCGCCATCATGGGCCTTCTGGACGCAGATCAGGGCACCATCACCTTTGATGGGCAGGACCTGCGCAAGATGGCTGACTTTGCGCGTGCCAAAGCCGGCATCAGCTATATGCCCGAAGATCGCCGTCTGATCCCGTCCCTGACGGTCGAGGAAAACATTCTTCTTCCGGCCTGGACCAACGGTATTGCGGACGCCGCGGAACGGTTGAAATGGGTCTATGACCTGCTGCCGGAAATCGCTCAGTTCCGGGATCGCCGTGCGCTGCAGCTTTCCGGTGGTCAGCAGAAACTGGTCTCGCTCGGGCGCGCATTGATGCCCGGTCGCAATCTTTTGTTGCTCGATGAACCGTTCGAAGGGGTCGCACCTGTCCTGTCACGCCGCCTGTCGGAAGTCATTTCCGATCTTGGCAGCAGCGGGCTGTGCGTTCTGATCTCTGAGTCTGATGACAGCCACTCCGCCGATCTGGTGGCGGGCAGTTATCGCATCGAACGTGGCACCGTTTCCAAGGCTGAACTGGAAACCGCCTAATTCCGACGACAGCCCCGACAACAGACATGTCAAAAGACGAGGTCCCCATGTCAGACTTTGTGTTTGAAACCACCCCTCGCGTCATCTGCGAGTTCGACGGTGCCTTGCAACTCGGCACCCTGTGCAAGGAGTTCGGCGCGAAACGCGCCGTTCTTCTGTCCGATCCGGGCTTGCAGAAGGTTGGCCTGATCGACGCCCCTTATGCAGCCCTTAAAGAAGCCGGGATTGAAACCCTGCTCTGGACCGATGTTCAGGCAGACCCGCCCGAGGAAAGCATTCTTGCCGCGGTCAAGGGTGCCCGTGACTTCAAGGCCGATATCGTCATCGGCCTTGGCGGCGGTTCATCGCTTGATACCGCAAAACTGGTCGCCCTTCTGTGTGGCAAGGATCAGAAACTTGACGAGATCTATGGCATCGGTCTGGCAACCGGTCCGCGCCTGCCGCTTATTCAGGTGCCAACCACGGCGGGCACCGGTTCGGAAGTCACGCCGATTTCGATCGTCACCACGCCGAAGCACGAAAAAAAGGGCGTGGTATCCAGCCTGCTTTATCCCGATGTCGCACTGCTTGATGCCAAACTGACCATGGGTCTTCCGGCCCCGATCACGGGCATGACCGGCATTGATGCCATGGTGCACGCCATCGAGGCCTACACCACCAAGCACAAGAAAAATGCCCTGTCGGACGGACTTGCCATCCGCGCGATGCAGCTGATGACCGCCCATATCGATGATGCGGTTTCTGCCAGCCCGTCACGCGAAGCGCGTGAAGCCATGCTTCAGGGGTCCATGCTGGCCGGAATGGCCTTTGCCAATGCCCCGGTCGCAGCGGTTCATGCCCTTGCCTATCCACTGGGCGGGCATTTCCATGTCCCGCATGGACACAGCAATGCGCTGGTCCTGATCGAGGTTTTGAAATTCAACCGGGATGCAGCCGTATCGCAATATGCCGAACTCGCCCGCGCCATTCTGCCGGGTGAAAAGTTCGCAAATGACGATGCTGCCTGTGATCGCTTCATTGCTTTCATGACCGACATGGTCGAGCGCATGCCGTTCAGCCGCACCTTGCGCGAAGTCGGCGTGGCGGAAAGCGATCTCGACATGCTGGCGACCGATGCGATGAAGGTCGAACGCCTTTTGATCAACAATCCGCGTGAAATGACGTTCGACGCCGCACGCGCGATCTATGCCGCCGTGCTGTAACGAAAAGGAATAGCCACCATGACCATCCAGCTAAATGATACTGGCCTTTGGCAAACCCAGGGGCATATCGACGGCAAATGGGTTGCATCCGACAGCGGCAAAACCTTTGCGGTTGTTGACCCGGCCACCGACGAACATCTTGCCGATGTGCCCGATATGGGCGCGGCCGAAACCAATCGTGCGATTGATGCCGCCAATGCCGCCCTTCCAACTTGGCGGGCCAAAACCGCCAAGGAACGTGCAAATGTATTGCGCAAATGGTTTGACCTCTGCATGGCGGCACAGGCCGACCTTGCATTGCTGATGACCCGCGAACAGGGCAAACCCCTGGCCGAGGCATCCGGCGAAGTGGCCTATGGCGCGTCTTTCCTTGAATGGTTTGCCGAAGAAGGCAAACGCATTTATGGCGATGTTATCCCGTCGCATGGGGCGGACAAACGCATCATCACCGTCAAACAGCCGATTGGTGTTGTTGCCGCAATCACGCCGTGGAACTTCCCGATGGCAATGATCACGCGCAAATGTGCCCCGGCCCTTGCCGCGGGTTGCACTGTCGTCATCAAACCGGCGGAAGATACCCCGCTGACCGCGCTTGCACTGGTTGAACTGGCCAAACGCGCCGGGTTCCCCGATGGCGTGATCAATATCGTCACGGCATCACACGGGGCGGAAATCGGTGGTGAACTGACTGCCAACCCGATCGTGCGCAAGCTGTCCTTCACCGGCTCTACCCAGGTCGGCAAACTTTTGATGCGTCAGTGTTCTGATACCGTCAAGAAAGTCAGCCTGGAGCTTGGCGGCAATGCGCCGTTTATTGTCTTTGACGACGCCGATCTGGATGCGGCCGTTGCAGGCGCGATTGCCTCGAAATACCGCAATGCCGGTCAGACCTGTGTTTGTGCCAACCGCATTCTGGTTCAGGAAGGTGTCTATGACGCCTTTGCCGCCAAACTGGCCGAGGCCGTTGGCAAATTGCGTGTCGGTTTGGGCACCGAAGAAGGCATCACCCAGGGCCCGCTGATCAATGCCAAGGCGATTGAAAAAGTCGAAGCACTGGTCGAAGACGCGGTTTCTCGTGGGGCAAAGGCTGTTCTGGGTGGTGATCGCGCCAAGCCCGACAGCAATTTCTTTACCCCGACCATTCTGACCGGGGTTACGTCGGATATGCGGATTTTCTCCGAGGAAATCTTTGGTCCGGTTGCACCACTGTTCAAGTTCAGCAGCGAAGAAGACGCCATTCGCATGGCCAATGACACGCCATTTGGTCTGGCGGCTTATTTCTATGCCCGTGATATCGGCCGCATCTGGCGGGTTGGCGAGGCGCTTGAATACGGCATCGTTGGCATCAACGAAGGCATCATTTCGACCGAATCAGCCCCGTTTGGCGGGGTCAAGGAATCCGGCATCGGCCGCGAAGGGTCGAAATACGGCGTCGATGATTTCGTCGAGATTAAATATATGTGCCTCGGCGGTCTCGCCGGGAATGCCAACTGATCCCGGATAAGGAGACACATCATGAGTTTCATGTTCCGAAGCGTGCCGCGCATCGTCTGCGAAGCCGGTGGCATTGCCAAGACCGGCAGCCTGATCAAGGAACTCGGCGCCAGCCGTGTCACCATTGTCTGCGATCCGGGCATCGTCGAACTGGGCTTTGCGCAAAAGACGCAAGATGCACTTGAGGCCGCCGGTATCGCGGTTCAGGTCTTTTCCGAGGTCGAGGCCGACCCGCCCCAGAAAATTGTCGAAGCCGCCATTTCGGGGGCGCGTGACTGGAAGGCGGATGGCGTAATCGGCCTTGGCGGCGGCAGCTCGCTTGATAGTGCCAAGCTGGTTGCATTGCTTGCCAACAGCGATCAGACCATCGAAGAGATCTATGGGGTGGACAAGGCAACCGGTGATCGACTGCCGTTGATCCAGATCCCGACCACCGCCGGGACCGGATCGGAAGTTACATGGGTGTCGGTGATTACCGATAACGACCACCTGAAACAGGTTGTCTACACCCCGCAACTGATGCCCGATATCGCCCTTCTTGATGCGGAACTGACCTATGGCCTGCCGCAAAAGGTCACAGCGGCCACGGGCCTTGATGCCATGGTCCATGCGATCGAAGGCTATACCAGCCGCACACGCAAAAACCCGATTGCCGATGGCATGGCGGTCACCGCCCTTTCGCTGCTTGGCAAGAACCTGATGAAGGTGATTGAAAATCCGGGTGACAAGGAAGCACGCTCTGCCATGTTGCAGGGATCGCTGATTGCCGGGATGGCCTTTGCCAATGCATCGGTTGCCGCCATTCATGGATTGGCCTATCCGCTGGGCGCACGTTTCCACATCCCGCATGGTCATGCCAATGCGCTGGTCATGGCGCAGGTGATTCGCTTTAACCTGCCAGCCGCGAAAAAGCTGTATGCCGAACTCGCTCCGTGCCTGATCGAAGGGGTCGATTTCGACAGCGAAGACGCCGCCGCCGAGGCGTTCGTCAAACGGATCGAGGAAATGGTCCCGGCCAGCGGTCTTGAAATCCGCCTGCGCGATCTTGGCGTCACCGAAGAGTCCCTGCCGGAAATGGCCGAGGAAGTCTTTACCAAGATCCATCGCCTGATCGACAGCAATCCGCGCGACATGACCGCCAAGGAGATCGAGGCGATTTATCGCGGCGTTTATTGATTTGCCCGTTTGCAAACTTCGGTTTGTATCGTGGCACAAGAACCGGCGGCCTGTTTGGTCGCTTGGCCGCCGGTTCTAAAGTTATCAAGATGATCAGACCGGCTTAGCGAATGGCAACCGGGTTGATGATCATCTGTACAGCGCCCTTAAGCTTGGCCTGTCCAAGAACGAACAGGAACTCGTGCGCCCGGTCTGCGGCCAGGTCCCGGGTGACGATGTTTTCAAGAATATAGACACCGTTTTCTGCCAGAAGCTTCACATGGACCGGGAAGAAAGCACTGGGATCTTCATGGGGAACAGCTTCAAGCCCCCATGTATCGGCACCAACGGCCACAACCCCCTGATTTGCCAACCATTCCGCTGCTTCCAGACCAAGGCCCGGTTCGGTCGTTCCGTAAAGCTCATTGTCCTTCCCGACCAAATCAAGCCATCCGGTATGGATCAGAGCCACATCTCCCTTGCGAATTTCGGTACCCGCAGCTTTTTGGGCCGCCAAGATGTCCTCAAGGGTGATGACATAGCCACCTTCAAGACGATCAGTCCCCTTGATCGCAGCAACGTCAAGCAAGACACCACGTGTTGCCATCGGCGGCACATGTTCGATGCCCAGCTTGGTCAGGCCGGTGGCTGCGACCATGTCTTCGGCGTGGTTATTGTTATAATAGGTATGATGATCACCAAGATGGCCCAGACCATCAATCTGTGTCCCGACACCGAGCCAGCCGGTGAACATGTCATCGTTATAGGTTCCTGCATTGCTGCCGATTGTTTTGTTACCGCTTTGTCCAGGCGAGAAAACCGTCACAGCGACACCACGTGGTGCAAAGGCCGGCGTATCACGTGAAATTTCCATCCCCAGTGAATAGACCTTGCCTTCGGAAATCAGCTTACTGGCTGCAAGTGTTACGTCCGAAGTGAGATAGTTCGCTGCCCCGATTTGATCATCTGGTCCAAACGGTGATGTAAACCGGTCATCGGCCGAAGCGGTACCGATTGCGCCGATAAGACCAAGCATCATGGATGCAGAGACAAGCATTTTTGCTTTTTGCATTTTTTCCTCCCTAAGTTGATAAGGACTCAGGGAGCAGCAATTACAATGCCAACAAAAAAATGGCTCAAAACGGCGATCATTAAAAGAAATTTGAGCGGCAACCGATCAATCGAACACCTGACATGATCGGTTATCGCTCCGGCAAAACATGCAGGCGATCAGCCTGTCTCACCAAGCTCGCAATTTTTGTCATTCTATCTTTTGGGAAAAGTGATGGTGCCCCCGGGGAGAATCGAACTCCCACTCACTAGGTGAAACAGATTTTGAGGGCGGAGAAAACTCAATGAAATCAGTACATTTCCAAAATACAGGCAGCATTTCGGAGCTTGTATCTTGTACTTCGTGAATGAATTTACGGAATGGATTTCATCATATCCGCTGACCACGCAGTACTTAAGATTTCTCGGCTCAGATTGCTGTCAACTCCAAAGCTGAAACAACATGATTATTCAACCTGCCGTTCAGCGAGGCTATGAAAAATCGATAGGCGAAGATGACCGCGCGCAGAAGAACTCGGGGCTTTCTCAAACGAAAGTCCCTTTCATTTGATGGGCACATTCAACTTTTACGCCCCCAAAATTGGAAACGAGGGCCACGCATCACAGCTTGCTCAACAAGACACGTTCATTCTAATTGAAAAGAAAATCAGGCTTAACTCATGGACGATAGTTTCCGAGAGGGCCAGCTATTTACCCGGCCTAGCATGCAAGGCCCAATCACCTTCGGAAAAACGGTCATGTGCAAATTGTCCCTGATGCCAGTAAGGATAAATCAACGGCGGAGCACTGACCTCATCAAGACGTTTAAGATCATCTGGATCAAGCTTGACATCAAACGCACGGAAATTAGCTTTGAACTGATCGATATTGCTGCCCCCAATTACAAGCGATGAAACTGCGGGGCGGGTTAACAACCAAGCCAGTGCAATCTGGGCGGCCTCAACGCCATGTTTTTCACCCACCGAGATCAGGACGTCAACTATGTCCCACAAACGATCCTGATCCCGGATGGGTGGTTCGGTCCAGCCCGCAGCCTGCCGGGACCCTTCCGCAACAGGCTGACTACGGCGATGCTTGCCCGAGAGCAATCCCGCCGCCAATGGGCTCCAGACCAAAACTCCAAGCCCTTGGTCCACCGAAATCGGCAGAAGTTCATATTCTGCTTCGCGGGCCTCAAGGGTGTAATGAATTTGCTGTGTGACGAACCGCACACGGCGATCCCGTTCGGATGCCTGCAAAGATTTCATGATGTGCCAGCCCGAATAGTTTGAGCAGCCGACATAGCGCACCTTGCCCTGTGTGACCAAAGTATCAAGAGCGGCCATCTTTTCTTCGACCGGGGTGACGCCATCCCATTCGTGCATGTAATAGATGTCGATGTGATCGGTGCGAAGATTCTTGAGCGTCTTTTCGCATTCCCGGATCAGGTGATAGCGACTTACCCCTTCATCATTCGGGCCATCGCCAATCCGCATGCGGGCCTTGGATGTGACAAGAACCTGATCACGTCGGCCATCAAGAACTTCGCCAAGGATTTGCTCGGACAGACCAGTTGAATACATATTGGCGGTATCAAACAGGTTCACCCCGTGATCGATGCAGCAATCAACAAGACGGCGTGCTTCGGGCACCTGTTGCGAACCGACCATTGCGAACGGGCCGTCGCCGCCAAACGTAAATGTCCCCATCGAAAGGGCTGAGACTTTCAACCCTGATCTGCCTAGTGTTCTATATTCCATAACCCGGTCCTTTCGATGCAAGTCATTGCAGTGTGGTGCAAGGAGGAAAAGGTCTCAGCATGCCGCCCAAGCACGGCGCAATCATGCTGAGACTTAGAAAGTCAGCCTTTTACAAAGCGTGCGAGCGTTTCAATCAACAGGAAGGCAACCGTGCCCCCCGCATCCTGAAGACCTTTGCTTTTATCGGCAAACGCCGCAGCCTTGCCGTGCTGGGCGACCATATCCTTGGTTGCTACCAGCGCTGCCTGTCCGGCACGTGCGGCGTCTGCAACCGCATCGACCAACGGGTGGTTTTGGTCGGCAGATTGTTCAAGGCTCCGGGCGATGGGCTCAAGCACATCCAAGACAGTTTTATCGCCAAGTTTGGCTTTGCCGCGTTCGGCAATCCCGTCGGTATACGCCCGCCAGAAGGCCGTCATTTCCTTGGTACCAATCGCGGCAGCATCGTCAACAGCCTTGCCTCCGCGCATAAATCCGGTTGCTGTCAACGTCCCCATTGTCGAGGGCGCTGCCTTTGCCATTGCCGCACCAGCCATTTTGAACTGCTTGCCCAGTGGTTCGCCATCCATGTCAGAGACCGTTTTAGAGGCAGCCTCAAACGCAGAATTCATTGTTATGCCAAGATCACTGTCACCGACCTTTGCATCCAGGGCGATCAGCTCATCACGCTTGTCGCGAAACGTCTCATGAAAGGCTTCGAACAGGGCGGCAATATTGCCGGTATTAATCGTCTCCATCCTAGCCTCCGATTACTTTGCGAAATGTTTGAAGAATGGCGTGTCGGCTTTGGCGGCCATCAAGCGGTCAAGTTCTTCGTCAAGATGCAGAACCGAAACAGATGCACCGGCCATTTCCATCGAAGTCGCAAATTCACCGACCCAAACATGCTTCACGTTGATCTCGCGCTCGCTCATCAATTGGGAAACACGACGGAACATGATGTAAAGTTCTTCAAGCGGTGTCGCGCCAAGACCGTTAACCAGAATGGCAACATCGTCGCCTTTCTTGTAATCCTGCTCGGCGAAGATTTTCTCCATCATCTCGTCGACGAGCGGATCAGCAGCAGTCAGTTTTTTACGGGTAATACCGTTTTCGCCATGGATCCCCATGCCGATTTCCATCTCGTCATCGCCGATTTCAAAGGATGGTTTGCCAACTTCGGGAATGATGCAGCTGCTCAGCGCGACACCGATGGTGCGTGTGCGATCTTTGGCCTTTTCGGCAACGCGAACGACCTCTTCAAGTGACATGCCTTCCTGTGCGGCCGCACCGGCAGCTTTATAAAGGAAGAATATCCCGGCAACGCCACGGCGCTTGTGTTCTTCACCAACGACAGAGGACGCCACATCATCATTGCCGACAACCGACATCACCTTGATGTCTTCAAGGTCGGCCAGCTCGGTCGCCATATCGAAATTGATGATATCCCCGGTATAATTGCCGTAAATGTAAAGGACACCAGCCCCCTGATCGATATGCTTGGTCACTTCAAGCATCTGTTCGGCACTGGGTGACTGAAACACGCCGCCAACAGCCGCACCATCGAGCATGCCTTTGCCGACATAACCCAGAAACAGCGGCAAATGCCCCGAACCACCACCGGTGGCAATGCCAACCTTGCCTTTGACCGGCTCGGCCTTGACATAGCAGCGCTTGTCATCGGCAACATAGGTGACCTCTTTGTTCGCCAGATAGATGCCTTCAAGCATTTCATCGACGAAATTCTTCGGATCATTCATAAATTTTTTCATGATTTTCTCTTTATTTCGCAGGTTTGAATTTGCGCTGACGGGTTACGAAGAACGCCGCGGCAAGCAGAATGAACGCGCCGACGAACACCCGTTGCCATGTGCTTGGAATTCCAACCATCACAAGAACATTATCGACCACAACGACAAGCAAAACGCCCAGCATGGTGCCAATCACCGACCCGGTTCCGCCGGTGATCCGGGCCCCGCCCAGAACAACCGCTGCAATCACCGCAATTTCGGTTCCGACAAGATCAAACGGGTTCGCCAAACGGTTGGCCGTCACATGAACGATGCCTGCCAGGCCGGCCAAAGCACCAGCATAACCAAACACGAAAAGATGGACGATCTTGACGTTGTACCCCAGACGGGCGGTGACATCCGGACTTCCACCAAGCGAGAAGATGGCGCGTCCCATCAGGGTACGGCGCATGATCCACCAGGTCAGGATCGCTGCTGCTGGCAGGATCAGGAAGTAAACAGGCAAACTGACCGTTGCGCCATTTGCCGTTTCAAATTCTAGCAGGGAAATACGCCCGAACGTGCCCATCTGACCGGGCAACTCCATGATCCAGGTCGTGCCGACAAAAGCCAGCAAGCCGCCCCGAAACAGGTACTGCGTCCCAATCGTGACAATCAGAGACGGCACACGCAGCGTATAAACCAGAAAGCCATTGAGAACGCCCAGTGCAATGCCACCGGCAACCGCGATCAGGAACACGACATAGATCGGCATGTTCGGTGCATGGTTGATTGCCAGAAGTGTGATCGAATACATCGTCAGTGCTGCGATGGCCGTAAATGACACATCAATGCCGCCTGCCGCCAGGATCACAAAAACACCCAATGCAAACAGGCCGGTCACGACACTGGCACGACCAATATCAATCAGGGTGGATGGCTGCAAAAAGGCCGGGTTTGCAATGGCGACAGCGATACAAATGGCAATAAGAAGACCCAAGGTCACCAATTCCGGTTTCTTGGCAATCAGATCACCCAATCCCCGGCGCTGCTGCAATTGCCCGGATGCCGATACATGGCCCGGAGCAGGTTTGTTTGAGGTTCCAGCCGAACTCATGCTGCACCTTCCTGTACTGAACCAAGCATCGCCTGGTAAATATCGTCTTCACTTGCGGATGCCCCATTGAGGTCTGAGACGACCTCGCCGGCATTCATCACAAGTATGCGGTCACAGTTTTGAAGAAGTTCAGGCAAATCGTCGCTGACGATGATCAGCCCCATACCGTCTTCAGCCATTTTCTGAATTGTCTGATAGATCGCGTCCTTTGACCCGACATCGACACCAACAGTTGGACCATGCAGCACGAGAATTTCCGGAGTGATGCTTAACCAGCGACCAATCAGAACGCGTTGCTGGTTCCCACCCGAAAGCGATGAAACCGGCAATTCGATATCTGCGGTGTTCAGACGCATGTCGGCCGAAATTTCGCGGGCAATTTCCTTACCCTTCTTCATGTCGAGAATGCCCATGAACCCCGCAAGTTTACGCAGGATCAGAGCCACTTCGTTCTGATAGATAGATTTGCTTAAAAACAGGCCTTCGGACAGACGATCTTCCGGGACATAGGCAATGCCGGCATCAATTGAATCCGATGCTGTTGCAATGCGGATGTTCTTGTCATTGATAGAGATCGTGCCACTTGCCGCAGGCCGGATACCGGCTATTGCCAAAGCAAGTTCATTTCGCCCAGAATCCGACAGCCCGGTAATGCCAAGTACCTCGCCTTTGCGAAGATCAAATCCGACATCGTTGAAACGGCCCGGCATGCTGAAGTTCGAAAGCGACATCAGCGTATCTTCCAAAGGGCTACCTTCGCGGTATCGCTTTTCGCTGATTTGACGACCTGTCATCAGTTCGGCCAAATCGGCCCTGCTATAACTTTCAATCGGTCCTTGTGCCACGCATTGCCCGTCACGAAATACGATCGCATGCCCGCCAATACGATAGCATTCTTCGAGTTTGTGGGTGACAAACAGCACCGCGACATTTTGCGACCGCAGACGTGAGACCACATCAATAAGGTTTTCCACCTCGCGACGGGTCAGCGACGTCGTCGGTTCATCCATGATGACAAGGCGTGCTTCACAGGCAATCGCACGGGCAATTGCCACAAGCTGACGTGTTGCCAAAGGCAGTTCCGAGACAATCGTCGACATCAGTTCGGGTGTTACGTCCAGGCCCACTTGCGACAGGGCTTTGGTCGCCGTTTGCTGCATCCGCGCCCGGTCAATACGGCGCAGAAGCCTGCCGTGGCCTTCGACCAGTTGCTCCCCAAGGGCAACATTTTCCATTACGCTCAGATTGGGGATCAAAGACAGGTCCTGATAGACGGTCTCAATCCCGAAATCGAGAGATTGAATGGGGGTAAGTTCGTTAAACACCTCGCCATCAAGAACAATCTGGCCTTCGCTGGGCGGATGCGCCCCGGCCATGATCTTGATCACGGTGCTTTTGCCACAACCGTTTTCGCCCAGCAGGTGGTATACCTCCCCGGCTTCAAGTGACAGGTCAACACCGCGCAGGGCATGGACACCGCCAAAACGTTTGTGAATGTTTCTTAGTTCAAGAAAACAGCGATTTTTCTGCGTGTTTTGCGTCACCAGTCAGACCCTTTCCTGCTGACATGTCCCGGCCTTTGACGAGGCCGGGCGGCCCGAAACATGCCAAGACACATTCCGGGCTGCCTCAACCGGGTTCGCTTAGAAAAGGTAATCTTTGTAGGTTTCCTTATCGACAAGGACCATGCCATTGCCAACAATCAGAAGACCTTTGCCTGCGCCTGGTGTGACGGTCACGCTTTCGTAGCCTTCAACACCAAGGTCCATGCCATCGGTAACTTCTTTGCCTTCAAGCATCAGCTTGGCAACGGCATTCATTGCCATGCCAGCTTTCTGCGGATCCCAGAAACCAATTGCGGTGATCGCACCAGATTCCAGATAGGCCGTTGACGGGTTCGGAAGACCGGTACCAACCAGGCAGACCTTGCCGGCAAGACCAGCTTCTTCGATCGCACGTCCGACACCAAGAACATCGTTGCCAGCCGAAGTCTGGAAGCCCTTGATGTCAGGATGTTTGCGGAGGATTTCCTTGGCTTTTTCATAGGTACCATTGGCATCATCGAACGATTCATTGTTCGGGTCGACCAATTCCATACCCGGATATTTTTTGGCATTTTCTTCGCCGGCACCAACCCACTGCATGTGCGTACGGCTTCCCAGCGATCCAACAAACGTTGTCCACTTGCCTTTTTCGCCCATGCACTGCGCCAAACGTTCGTTCAGGGCCGCACCATAATCGCTGTTATCGAATGCTTCGATATCGGCATGGGTGTTGGTCTGGTTATCGGCTTCGTGCGTCACAACGATTGTGCCGCGGTCCATCGCGCGGCCAAGGATACCTTCGAGAATATCTGGATCCATCGGCACAACAGCCAGTGCGTCTACGCCAGTTGCCACAAGATCATTGACGATCTGAAGCTGCTGGGCGGAATCCGCCGTTGCCGGACCGACCTGACGAATATCCATTTCGGGGTTTTGTTCGGCAAACTTGGTAACACCGGTTTCCATACGATCAAACCATGGAATACCGCTAATTTTAACGACAGTCGTAATGGATTTTGTGTCCTGCGCCGAGGACGGAGCAGCAAAACCAAGAACAGACATCGCAGCCAGTGCGAAAGCTGTGGTTTTCATAAGGTTGGCAATTTTCATAATGTTTCCTCCCAATTGGAAATATTCTGTTTGGCCAGATGTTTCCCTCTGATTTTTGATTACTTCTGTGCGTGAGGGCTGCGCACAGAGGCAGAGATCGCATGTTTTTGCAGGTTAATCAGATCAAGCAATCTGAACCGCCCGATCGCGAGGAACCCAAGCAACAGGGCCCCCCAAGCGAAATCACGAATAAAGTTTGAAAGGCCCATGAAGTTGAGCATGCTCGACATCATCTGCAGCGTGATTGCCGACAGAACAACACAGATCACCCGCCCATAACCGCCTTCGGGTTTAACACCGGCCATCACCGCAATCAGGATCGCCACCAGAAGGTAGGATGTGCCGTAATCCCACTTCACGTTGATGGTCCGCGCGGCAATTATGATCCCGGCAAGCGACGACAGGATGCCGCTTACGGTATAGGTCGAAATGATCACTTTGTTTTTTGGAAACCCGGCATACTCAGCGGCCTTGGGGTTTGACCCATTGAGCATCAGCCACATGCCAAACGGCGTATAGCGCAGAACAAAACCGATGATGCAGGCAACCCCGATGAACAAAAGGAAACTGATCGGGATTTCAAACAACAATCCGTTGCCGATTTCATAAAGCGGGCCCGGTGCACCAACCCTTACCGAACGACCATCGGAAATCGCAACGGCAAGCCCGATAAACAGCATTTGCGTGCCCAGCGTGCAAAGGATCGCCGTGATTTTAAGATAGGCAATCAACAGGCCGTTCAGCAAACCGCCAAGAAACCCGGTTGCCAATGCCACCACGATAAAGATGAGCGAGAAAATCTCCGGGTCCTGAGAGGCAGAGAAAAAACTTACAGCAATGGTCGCAGCGACGACGCCCGAAAGATTGGCCAACGCGATCCCCGACAATTCGATGCCGCCATTCCCGACACACATCGCCAGCAAAACACCGATCGCCAACAACCCGATTTCAGGCACTTGGCCCGCCATCGACTGAAGATTAAACAGCGAAAGATAGTTTCCATCAGAAACAATCGCGCCCGCCGTCATCAACGTGACGATCAGCCCGATTAGAACGGTCAGGTGCCCGTCAAAAAAGCGCATGGATCCTCCCCATACTTTTAGTAAATTTTTATGTTTATTGACTAAAAACTATCAATTCATTTTTATGTTGGCAAGCATCTGTTTGACACAAACTGTTACATCACAGTTGCATTGATATCCGGCAGGATGTTTACTAAAAAACATAAACAATGAAGAATCAGGGAAGAGCACCAAGGTTAAGTACATGAAAAAAAATAA
The DNA here is from genome assembly GCF_015871485.1 of Thalassospira sp. A40-3. Taxonomy (NCBI): domain Bacteria; kingdom Pseudomonadati; phylum Pseudomonadota; class Alphaproteobacteria; order Rhodospirillales; family Thalassospiraceae; genus Thalassospira; species Thalassospira sp. A40-3. The sequence continues at coordinate 462,302 of NZ_CP065428.1, read as the reverse complement.
CAAACCGACGATCAAACAGATTGCCGAACAGGCGGGTGTCTCCCCTTCTACGGTGTCGCTTGTTCTGAATGGCAAGGGTGAAATTTCCGGCGTTACCCGTTCACGGGTCCTTGAAGTTGTTTCTTCGTTGAACTACCTGCCGCGCGCTCCCAAAAATCGCGAAAAAACGGCGAAAACCATCAAGTTTCTCAAGATCGCCAAACACGGTCATACTGTGAACCGTGACCATAGCCATTTCATTTCTGATTACATTGACGGTATGTCATCAGAGGCAACCAGTCGTGGTTATAAGCTGCAGGTTTTAAGCTATGAAAATGTCACAGCAAGTGACATCACAGACATCCTGGCAAATTCGGATGCAACGGCCGCCATCATACTTGGCACCGAGCTAACGCGTGAAGATATTCAGAAAATCCAGGACTTCAGATTACCAACTGTTTTTATTGATTCTTTTTATGATCTCATTGATGCAAATTTCGTCGACATGAACAATGGCGATGCGGTTTACACCGTGCTTTCGCACTTAAAAGATCTTGGTTTTAGTAAAATTGGCTTTGTCGGCAGTGAAACTCAGACCCGAAACTTTGCTCTGCGCAAGAAAGCCTTCCTGAAAAACATGCACCATCTCGGACTGACAGTGAACAGCAGTCACATCCTGTCAATCGGTTCCACCATCGCCTCGGCATATGAAGATAGCTTCAAGGCGCTTTCCAATCACGACAGCCTTGCTGAAGCTTATTTTTGCGCGAACGACATCATGGCATATGGATTTACCAAAGCCCTGAAAGAAAAAGGATATAAGATTCCACAGGACATCTCGATCGTCGGGTTTGATAACCTTCCAATGAGCGCCACTCTTGACCCGTCCTTAACGACGATAGATGTTTCGAAACGCAAAATCGGAAGCATGGCTGTTACGGTACTTGATGAACTCTTAAATGCAGAGGGCTCCCTGCCTGCGGTCAAGGTTCAGGTCGGCGCAGAGCTTGTTGTCCGCGCAAGTACAACCCCGAAGAAAACCGACTGATAACGCAATGTTCCATCACCATTGCCAACACTGCCTTTAAGCACCCCGTATCTCAACGTGGCACATATCGATTAATACGCAGCGTCTGGAAAAGATGTGGGAAGCTAAAAGAGCAAAACCCAACCGATTACGGCTGGGTTTGGAAAAGCGATGGTGCCCCCGGGGAGAATCGAACTCCCACTCACTAAGTGAAACAGATTTTGAGTCTGCCGCGTCTACCAATTCCGCCACAGGGGCAGGCAATTCGGGTGCGTGTGCGCACCCTCCATCAACGGGCGGGATAATAGCCGTAAATTTCGCCGGGTCAATGGGGCTTTGTGCAAAAATACGTCTGCGTAGATACGGATAAACTGCGCCATTGCGATTGCCGGCAAAATGCGGTTTGATCTGGCCTGTTTTCAAGGCCAAGCGCCGCTCCCAAATCGCAGACAACATGACAAGGCGCTATTGCCGTGATCCGCAGCCTCTATGACTGGACCATGAACCTTGCCGGCCACCGCCATGCCGGCTGGGCCCTGTTTTTCATTGCAGCGATTGAAAGCTCTGTCTTTCCGATCCCGCCTGACATTTTGCTGATCCCGATGATCATTGCCGCCCCGACGCGCGCCTGGCGCTATGCGCTGATTTGCCTCGTCGGGTCTGTCCTTGGCGGGCTTGTCGGATACGGTATCGGTTTCTTCCTGTTTGAAACGGTCGGACAGCCCGTGCTTGAGCTTTATGGCTATGCCGACAAGTTTGATCAGTTCCGCGACTATTATAATGAATGGGGTGCCTGGGCGGTGTTCATTGCCGGTGTAACGCCATTCCCCTACAAGGTAATCACCATCCTGTCGGGTGTGACCGCACTTGACCCGGTTGTCTTTACGCTGGCATCGATCCTGGCGCGCGGATTGCGGTTCTTTGTCATTGCTGCCCTGATCTGGAAATTCGGCCCTGTCATCCGCGACTTCATCGAACGTCGACTGGGCCTCGTTTTCACCATATTTATCGTGGTTCTTGTCGGCGGGTTTGCCGCGATAAAGCTGATCCCGCATGGTTGACCCGACGCCAAATTCTGATGCACGCCAATAAACGGACCAACTGATGTTCAATTTGCTGCGCCCACGCTTCATCCCGGCCTTTCCACCCCTTGCCCTGCTGCTGGTTTCAGCGGGCAGCATTGGCTTTGCCTTTTACGCGCAATATGTCCAGAAGCTGCTTCCCTGTGTGCTGTGTCTTTATCAACGTGTGCCATTTTATATGGTTGCCGGTCTTTCGATCGTCGCGCTGTTGCTGATCCGCTTTCCTGCCGCCGCACGAGCGGTGGTTTATCTGTGTGCTGCGACCTTTGCCGTCGGAACGGCGATTGCATTTTACCACGTTGGTGTTCAGGAATTGTGGTGGGAAGGGCCCGCCATGTGTGGGGGCGTGCAAAGCGGCGCCGCATCCGTGGCAGACCTCAAAGCGCAGCTTATGGCACAACCGATCATTCGCTGTGACAAGATCGACTGGACCCTGTTTGGCATCACCATGCCGACGGTCAACGTGTTCTTCTCGTCAGCACTCACTGTTTTCTGCCTGATCGCATCGTCGCGCTGGATGAAGAAATAACCGCGAACACCTTCGACGCTGCTGAAGCCAAGCCTCACAAAACCCGTCTGACACGTCAGGCGGGTTTTTGCATTTCCAAAGGCCGCCTTTTGCGCGAACAATTGCTCAGAAATCTGACAATTCTTCGCCTGATAATGAGAATTGTTATTGTTTGCAGAAAATTCCCGGTTATATTGAGACCCATTCGCACCATAAGTTCCGACTGCACAAAGGACCCCATTGTCGTGAGCGCCATGGCATTCCATCCGCATATGACCAGCCACATCGAAGGTATTTCCCTTCTTGATGACCTGCGGTTCCGTCGCTGGAACACCGCCATTTCCGATTTATGGCATGTGGAATGTGAAGCGGAGGCCGGGGGAACCTATGTTTCGCAAGCCCCGCGTCTGGTAGCGATCATTGATTGCGTGGGCGATGGGCGTATCAACGTCCGTTCCTCAGATGACGCGGCAGATCAGCAACGTCGCGGCAAAGGATGCCTGTCCTATATCCCGGCCGGGATGGAGGTCTCATCCGAGGTCTTCGGCGCGTGTCGTCTGCGCCATCTTGATATCCATCTTGATGTCGACGCGCTTGAAAACAGCATGGGCGCCCCACTTGACCTCGCGACCCTAGAAACACCCCGCATCGGTTTTTGTGATCCGCGCATCAATACGTTGGTTCGGTTGCTGGCCGACGACCTGCAAAGCGAACACCAAAGCCCGCAGATCTATGGCGAAGGTTTGATCAGCGCGTTGACCGCGGCCCTGCTGCAACCGCGCGCGGCAAGTGAACCGCAACGCAAACGCGGCAAACTGGCACCGTACCATTTGCGCAAGTCGGTCGATTATATCGAACAGAATTGCGGACGCACCATCCGCCTTGATGAACTGGCACAGTTGACCGGGCTCTCGCAATCCTATTTCTGCTCGGCCTTCCGCGAAAGTACCGGCATGCCGCCGCAACAGTGGCAGATGAAAGCCCGGGTGGAGCGCGCCAAAACCCTGCTTAAAGATGCCGAGACACCGCTAGCGTCGGTCGCCCTTCGGGTCGGCTTTGCCGATCAGGCGCATTTGACCCGCGTGTTCCGCAAAATCGTTGGCACCACGCCGGGTGCATGGCGCAAGGAACAGATCGCGTAACTTAAGCCAAATTCCGTTCAATACGCCGAAATCCGGTTCAATATCCCATCCCCCAACGCGTGATATCGAAAAGGCCATCATCACAGATGACCCGCCGGTTCCCGCCCGACAGGTCGTCGTCAAAGACAACCGATACAGGGAATCCCAAATGCGTTTTACAGGACAGAAATTGTCTTCAACCCTTTTGCTGGGTACGGCACTTGCATTGGTTTTTGCCGCACCCGATTTTGCGCTTGCGCAGTCTTCAGATGACGCGACAGAACGTGACGGCGAAAGCACTACCCTTAAACCTCTGATCATTGAGTCCGAAGCAGAGCCTGCACATGCTCCTGTAAACGGATATGTTGCTACACACAGTGCAACCGGCTCAAAAACCGGCACCGCCATTGAGGAAATCCCGCAATCCGTATCCGTTATCGGCCGCAAAGAGATGGACAGCCGCGGTGTCGACAAAGTCGATGAAGCATTGCGATATACCGCTGGCGTATTCACCCAGCCTTATGGCTCCGACACGGATACCAACTGGTTCTTCATTCGTGGCTTTGAAGCAACCCAGAGCGGAGCTTATCTTGATGGCTTGCAAAACTACGCCTATGGCTTTGGCGCATTCTTGGTCAATGATTACACTCTTGAAAGGGTAGAGGTCCTTCGCGGTGCCGCCTCTGTCCTGTATGGCAGCACCAATCCCGGCGGCATGGTAAACTATGTCAGCAAACGCCCGACCGATGTGCCACTGCGCCGTCTTGAGTTTTCCGTCACCGAGACGGGGAAATATGGCACAGGCATCGATTTCAGCGACAAGCTTAGTGACGTTGCAGCATACCGCCTGACCGGTAACTTTACCAATGGCGACGAACAGGCCGACGACAATGAAGGATTCCAGGGGACGGTTGCACCAAGCTTAGCCTGGACGCCGAACGAAGACACCAGCCTGACCCTGCTTAGCAGCTTTACCTTCGTGGACGGCAAGCATAATGGTGGCCTTGGTTTCCTGCCCTATTTCGGCACTGCCAAAGATGCGCCTTATGGCAAGATTGATCCGGAAACCAACTTCTCTGAACCCGACCTTGATAAAAACCTGCGCCGTCAGGTTATGGTCGGTTACGAACTTGAACACGATCTCAATGACGACCTAACCTTCCGCCAGAATGCGCGGATCGGACATGCGGACATTCATGAGATTTACTACTACCCAAGTGGCTATGCCACCGGTGGAACATCACCAACAACCACCAATTACGACCTTGATCGCTGGGGGTTCGAACACCGCACCCAGATCACATCCATCGGTCTTGATAACCAGCTCGAACAGCGCTTTGAGACCGGTGCACTTGATCACACATTGCTTGGTGGCATCGACCTAAAGCGGTTTGATATGTCGCGCAAAGAATATTCCGGCGCAGGTACCGATATTGATCCGCTGAATCCCGTACATGGCACCGCACAGGTCGCACGATCTGCCTATCTCGATCAGGACATTGTCATGAACCAGATCGGTGTATATGCTCAGGATCAAATCCGATTTGGTGACGGCTGGATCACGACGCTGAATGGTCGTTATGATTATGTCAAAACCGATGGCGACGATCCGATTTCCCGGTACAACAACTATAGCGAAACCACAGGTGAGTGGAGCGGTCGCGCTGGCTTGGCATATACCTTCGACAATGGTCTGACCCCGTATGTAAGCGCTGCAACGTTCTTTAACCCGGTTCTCGGTTCAAGCTCCCAAGGGGTGTATGAACCGGAAACCGGCAGCCAGTATGAAGCAGGCCTGAAATACGTCCCCAATAGCTTCGATGGCCTTTTCACGGTTGCTGTATTTGACCTGACCCGTCAGAACGTGATTACCGGCACCTTCCAGAACGAGCGTCAGCTTGGTGAAGTTAACTCACAGGGTATCGAGTTTGAGGCCAAGGCGAACATCACTGAGAACCTGCTGCTCAGTGCTAGCGCAACTGCCTACGACCTTGAAGTTACCAAGGACGAAGACGCAAGTGTGATTGGTAAGCAACCGGTCACCGTCCCGACCGAGATGGCGACCCTTGGTCTCGATTACACCATCCGTCAGGGCACGCTCAGCGGCCTTCGCCTAGGTGGTGGTGTACGTTATCAAGGCGCATCCTATGCGGACGAGGCCAACCAGTACGAAGTACCGGCAGCAACATTGTTTGACGCTGGCCTTGGCTACGGCGTTGAGAACCAGTGGAACCTCAGCCTCAATGTCAGCAACCTGTTTGACAAGGAATATGTCGCAGGTTGCAGTTCAGCCACGGCCTGCGGCTATGGCGAAGGACGTACGGCACTTCTAAAGCTTACCCTCGATCTGTAAGTTTTCTTGAACCAGCGAATACAAAAAAACCGACGGTCCTGCCGTCGGCTTTTTCGTTGCCAAGCTGAACTTTGTAAAAGTTTTGGTGTCGACTAGAAGTCGTATTCCAGTTCGGTATCCCAGTATAAAAAATCCCGCCAACTTTCGTGAAGATAGTTTGGCGGGAAACGGCGTCCTGTGGTCTGGAGTTCGTGCATCGAGGGCTGTCCCGGCGTCCTGCGTAGTCGCAGGCCAGCCTCGCGCACCGATCGACTGCCTTTAAACAGGTTGCAGTCAGAACAGGCCGTGACGATGTTTTCCCAATTGGTTCGCCCTCCGCGCGCACGCGGGATGACATGATCAAAGGTCAGTTCATTTGTCGGCAGGCGGTCGCCGCAATACTGACAGGAAAATTCATCGCGCAGGAAGACGTTAAACCGGGTAAAGGCCGGGCTGCTTTTAAGCGGGACATATTCCTTGAGCGAGATGACGCTGGGCAGGCGCATTTTAAAGGAAGGAGAGCGTACTTCGCGATCGTATTCGGAAAGAACATCGACGCGTTCAAGAAAGACTGCCTTGAGCGTATCCTGCCATGACCAAAGAGATAGCGGGAAGTAGCTCAACGGCCGAAAATCGGCGTTAAGAACAAGTGCCGGACACGCATTGGGCGATAAATGCATACCATCCGCTCCACCGTGTTTACCGAGTCGCTTGCCTTATTTAGCAGGTCCGGGAATCGCTGTTGATGAACATATCATGACGTTTCACCAAACCGGGCGACACGGCGACGTAAACCACTGATAGAGCAAAGTATAGAGCAAATTTCCAAAAGCGCAAAGCTCGTGTTCTGCCGAGTCGCGTTTATTGAGACTGCACCCTTGCGTAGCCCAAGAAACCCTTGGATAACTGCCAGTGCGGCACGGCACAAAAAAAGCCGCCCGACGATGTCTGGCAGCCTGTCTGGTGCACCTGAACCGATGCATCGGATGGCCAAGCCCAGAGCCGAAAAAAACGAAAGGCCCGCTAAAAAGCGAGCCTTCGTAAATTCTGTCTGTAAAGCAGAAGCCTTAATTAGGCAGCTTTTGCTTCAACAGCTTTGGCGACCTGGCGTTTGATTTTCACCAAATCTGCCGGCAGCTTTGCATTTGCAGTGCTGAGCAGATACGCATCCAGACCACCACGTTTTTCGATGGTGCGGACAGCATTGGTGGTCAGACGCAGACGCACCGAACGACCGAGCGACTCACTAAGCAGCGAGGTCGGCTGCAGGTTCGGGAGGAAACGACGTTTGGTACGATTGTGGGCGTGGCTCACATTCATGCCGACCAAAACGCCTTTGCCGGATACCGGGCAGCGACGTGCCATGACCTGATCTCCTGGTCTATAAATTCGCAAAAGGACGCTTGGCCTGAACATGCAGGCCCGCGCTTGGAAGCGGGTTATTACCGCCTCTAACCCATGCCGTCAAGCCTTCATCAACCGAAAACCGCGACAAAAACGCTTATCAGAGCTGTTTTGACGATAATCCTTGGTTTGTGCCGGTATTTGCCCAACTCAACCGCACGGAATCTGATATTTTCCAAACCGGGGCGACAATAACAAAGACCCCATTTACAGGCAATTGCGCCATCCTGAGACAGTGCGAACAATCGATTCTCTGTGTTTATATAATAAGAGTACCCTGCTTCATGCCTGCAAAGGCCTTTGGATTCAAACTGTCGCGTTTATTGATACGGATCAAAACGCCTACGCGCACAGCATGGTAGGTTCAACACCATGAGTTAAGAAATCCGTTTCGGGAGCATGACGGGACATGAAATCAGATAGCAAAGTTTCTCTGCCGCTTTTGGGCATTCTGCTGGTCGCTGTAATTGGCTTGGCACTTTACCTTGCCGGTTATGTTCTTGCCGCGTTCGGCGTTCCGATCGCGTCCTTCTGGATTTATGTCGCACTGGCGCTTGTGCCGGTCAGCTTCCTTGTTCTGATTGATTTTAGCCGCTGATTCTGTCCCCCAGCAGAACAGGACTGTGAACGGCTTGCCACACTTGCGGCAGGCCGTTTTTTTTTTGCGCCAGTTCCAAAGAAACAGCCTCAGGTCGGCAAATCCGGATCAGTTTTCCAGTGAATGTCACGACACGGAAGTTGTCCCGGACGGGCAAAGAAGTACCCCTGATAGGCATCTACCCCCATCGCGCGGAGTTCCGCGCGCTGTTGCGGGGTCTCGATCCCCTCGGCAATGACCTTAAGACCAAAGCGATGAGCGATCAGAATTGCCGCCTCGATCACCACGCGGGCATTTTCATCCATCGACAAGACAAAGGATTTGTCGATCTTGACCGCATCGACATGAATTTCATGCAGGCGCGACAAGGATGAATACCCGGTCCCGAAATCATCGATATGAATACCAACTTCCATCGCGTGCAGATGATCAAGCACGGCGGAAATCTGCGACGTCTGGCGTTTTTCAAAGATCGATTCCGTGACTTCCAAAACCAACCGACTGGATGCAAGACCGGTTTCCGTCAGGATGCGCGAAACCATATCGGGAAAATTCGGCATCACGATCTGACGGATCGAAACGTTGATGGCAATTTTCGTGGTGACCGGAATCTCGGTATTGTCATGCAGGGTCTGGCAGGCGCGCCGCATGCACCATTCCCCGATATCAACGATGAGCGCGCTTTCCTCGGCAATTGGAATGAATTCATCGGGTGGCACAGTGCCAAGCACCGCGCTATTCCAGCGCAAAAGCGCCTCGTAGGCGATTATTTCGCAACGGGTTGCATCAATGACCGGCTGGTACTCGATATAAAACTCATCAGCACTCAGTGCCCGGCGCAGCGCCTGTGTCACGCTCAGGCGGCGTTCCTGCTCCGTCAGCAGCATCTTGTCGTAGTTATGCACACTGCCCCGGCCGGATCGCTTGACCTCGGCCGCGGCCAGATCCGCCCAGTGGATCAGTTCGGATATCGACGGATTACGTCCGGACGAAAAGGCAACGCCAGTACTGAACCCGACATGCAATGTATGACCGACAATATTGATCGGCTGATTAACCGCACGCTGCGCCAGTTCAACCGTGGTTTCGACCAGTGGGTGAAGCTCTTCATGCGGGGCGGCCAGAACGATCAGAAACTCATCCCCGCCCCAACGGCCCAACGCATGGCGGTCATCAACACATTCCCGAAGTCGCATACTGACAGCACGCAGAACTTCATCACCAATCGCGTGGCTTAAGCCATCATTGATCTGTTTGAACCGGTCGAGATCGATAAACAGCACAGCGTAATCCAGAAGCGCGTCCGATCTCTTTTTATGTTCGAACCATGCGACAATCCCGTCACGGTTCAGGATACCGGTCAGGGCATCGTGTTCGACCAGATTGCGCAGCTCCTCTGTGCGCTGTTCGACCCGCGCTTCGAGGGTGGCATTCCAGTTTTCGGTAATCCGGTTTTTCTGCCTGAGGTCTTCGACCAGCCCATGGTTCTGATGCTTCAGGACGAAGGATCGGAAAAGGACAGCATGGTTGTTCCGGTGCGTCACCAGCATCACCATAAGGAACACCAGCCCCAATGCCGACAGGATGTAGTTCGATTCTGGCATCAGCGAGAGAATGACCGCCGGCGGAAGCAACAGGGCGCAAAGGTAAATGCGCCCGACCCAAAAGACGGGCGCCAGAATTCCCGTGGCGCCGCCGGCCATACCAGCGATGATAATCATGGTGAGAAACTGGCTTTCACCATGGACCGTCGGAATTTCGATCACTCCGACCATTGACCAAAGAAGCCCGGTTACAACCACACCAGTCTGGTAGCGAAATCGCCACTTGCGCAACAAGGCATCGGACAGGTTACTGACGTTTTCACGCTCCATCCGGTACAGATACCCACCCCAGAAGCGCACAAAACAGACCACCGTCACGACCATCAACCAGACCACAGTGATCGGTGCAAGATCGCCCAGCAGCCAGAGCATCACAACCAAACTGCCGCCCGCAGCAAGGTTGACCAAAATGTTTGCCCAATTGTTGCGATAGGCCAGATCAAGAAGGTCGCGCTGAACCTTTCCGTTCAACTCTTCCCCGGCACTTATTTCTATGCCCGGGTCGAGAATGCGCTTCGCAATTCCCCTAACCAAGCCAGCATCTTTTTTCATCTGGTCTTGTGCCCCCGACATCATCGTTCGATCAAAACATCCTATACGGAGGTAATAATCAACGACAACGGGAATATGAAAAACACAAAATATTACGGCTTACTAAGGGATCACCGACCAGCCCCGGTCAATCAGAAATGATCCGCCAGCTTGATCACGTCGGCGGGCAACATCCCCTCTTCGCGCATGGATCTGAGCGTCTTGGATTTGTCACGCTTGGCAAAGCGTTTGCCATCAGGCCCGGTCAAAAGCCCGTGATGGTGATATTCCGCCACGTCATAGCCCAGCAATTCCTGCAACAAACGATGCAGGTGGCTGGCAAAAAACAAGTCCTCACCACGAGTGACGAGGGTTATGCCCTGCAGATCATCATCATGGGTAACCGAGATATGATAGCTGGTCGGGGTATCCTTGCGTGCCAGAACCACATCGCCAAAGATTTCCGGGGTGGCGATCTGTTTGCCTGCCGAGCGATCAAACCATGTCAGTTCCTTGCCCACCCGTTTGATCGCAGCCCACATATCAAGGCGAAGTGCATAGCTTTCACCGGCTGCAATGCGATTCTTGCGTTCGGTTGGCGAACACTGTCGGCAGGTCCCGGGATAAAGCGCGCCATCCGGGCCGTGTGGTGCGTTGCCGATGCGGGCGATTTCCGCCTGAATGTCCTTGCGGGTGCAAAAGCACGGATAAAGAAGTTCCATGTCGAACAAGCGATCCAGCACCGCCTGATAATCGGCAAAGTGATCGGACTGCACCCGAACCGGTTTTTCCCATTCAAGGCCAAGCCAGGCGAGGTCTTCATAGATCGCATCCAGATATTCCGGACGACACCGGGTCTGGTCGATATCTTCGATCCGCAAAAGAAAACGGCCATCCGGCCCGGCCTGTTTTGCAGAAAACAAGGCTGAGGCCGCATGGCCGAGATGAAGATATCCGGTCGGGCTTGGTGCAAAGCGGGTGATCGTGGTCATCCTTCAAGCACCCCTGCCCTTACCAGCGGTCGCGATCGCCTGTGGCATGATCGCGGGCCTGCGCGTTATCGGCGGGCACATGGCGCATCGGACGTTTGGGCTGGCGCGCGCCCTGCTCGTCAAACAGATCGGACAATTCACGCAGCATGGTGCCACCGAGTTCTTCCGGATCGTTGATCGTGACCGCCCGGCGATAATAACGCGTGACGTCATGACCGATCCCGATCGCCAGAAGTTCGACCGGAGATCTGGTTTCGATCCATTCGATCACTTCGCGCAGATGACGTTCCAGATAATTCCCGGAATTGACCGAAAGGGTCGAGTCATCCACCGGCGCACCATCGGAAATCACCATCATGATCCGGCGTTGTTCGGTGCGACCCAGAAGACGTTCATGCGCCCAAAGCAGTGCTTCGCCGTCGATGTTTTCCTTAAGCAGCCCTTCGCGCAGCATCAGACCAAGGTTCTTGCGTGCCCGACGCCATGGCGTATCGGCAGCCTTGTAGATGATGTGCCGCAGATCGTTCAGACGACCGGGTTTCGGCGGTTTTCCGGCCTCGACCCAGCTTTCGCGCGACTGGCCACCTTTCCACTGACGGGTGGTGAAACCAAGGATTTCGACCTTAACGCCACAACGTTCCAGTGTGCGGGCCAGAATATCAGCCGACAGGGCGGCAATCGTGATCGGACGGCCCCGCATGGAGCCGGAATTATCGATCAGAAGGGTGACAACCGTATCGCGGAAGTCGGTATCCTGTTCCTGCTTGAACGACAGCGACGTCGACGGGGTCGAGACGATGCGGGCCAGCTTGGCGGCATCAAGAATGCCTTCTTCAAGGTCGAAGTCCCAACCACGGTTCTGCTGCGCCATCAGGCGGCGTTGCAGACGGTTGGCAAGCTTGGAAACCACGTTCTGAAGGTTGGCCAGCTGCTTATCAAGCATGGCGCGCAGGCGCGACAGTTCGAGGTTTTCACACAGATCATCTGCGGTGACGACCTCGTCAAATTCGCGGGTAAACGGCTCATAGCCACGTTCAACTGGCTCGTTGCGGCCATCAAATTCCGGCTGCTCGCCCGGTCCGGCAGGCTTTTCTTCCTGCGACATGGCTTCAAGCTGCTGATCATCGATGTCGCCTTCACCGGCTTCGGCTTCTTCGGAACCGGCGTCGGTTTGATCATCGCTGCCATCAGGTTCGGAATCGTCATTCTGGCCCTGCTGGCCGCCCTGACTTTCCATGTCTTCCTGATCGGGATCATTTTCGCCGTCTTTTTGCTCGTCATCCTCGCCTTCCTGTTCGGGCGGGGCATCGTCGAGGTCGTCTTCAAGCGAAAGGTGATCAAGCAATTTGCGCATGCCGCGTGCAAAGGCATCCTGATCGTCCAGCAGATCACGCAGGTTGCTCAGGTCTGAACCGGCATTTTCTTCGATATGTGAACGCCACAGATCAATCAGCGGACCGGCAGATTCAGGGGCCTTTTCACCGGTAAAGACTTCACGCGCCAGCATCCCGATCGCATCGGCAAACGGGGCATCGTCGCGCGATGTCACACGGTGATAGTTCTTGGCATGGCAATCCTGTTCGGCATGTTCGCGAAGGTTTTTGCGCACACCGGGGAAATACCGCGAACCCACTGCTTCGACACGTGCAGTTTCAAGCGCATCGTAAACAGCCTGTGCCTCGGCCGTTTCGGGCATGCGTTTGGCGTGCAGGGTGGCATCATGGTGGCGCATCTTAAGCGCCCAGCCATCGGCAACACCGCGCAGATCGGCGACTTCATCCTTGGGCATAGACTGTTTGGGCATCGGCAAACGCACATGTTCACCATAGCCGCCCGGACGCCCGCCTTTGACAAAGCCGACTTCCAGATCATTGCGCCCGGCAAGCGCACGAAACGTCGCTGCCGTGCCGCGCAAGAAGCCGGAAAGAGCCTCATCATTCTTCATCGCACTACTCGCTTGTGGAACCAGTTCGCCAATCTGCTTAAGAGCCACGCCTTAGCGGACCATTACATTAATGGCTTCCTCAGGCAGTTCTTCACCAAAGCAACGCTGGTAATATTCCGCCAAAATCGGACGTTCGACTTCATCGCAACGGTTAAGGAACGTTACGCGGAAGGCATAGGAAACGTCGCCAAAAATCTTGGCGTTTTCTGCAAGCGTGATCACGGTACGCGGGCTCATGACGGTCGAGATATCACCAGCCACAAAGCCCTGACGCGTCAGATTGGCAAGGGCAACCATTGCCTCGATCTTCTGGCGGCCTTCGGCAGTATCAAATGCCGGAACCTTGGCGGTGACGATGTTGGTTTCGTCTTCGACCGACAGATAATTCAGCGTCGCAATGATCGACCAACGGTCCATCTGTGCCTGGTTGATCTGCTGAGTACCGTGGTAAAGGCCCGTGGTATCGCCAAGACCGACCGTGTTCGAGGTTGCGAACAGGCGGAAATGCGAATGCGGGTGGATGACCTTGTTCTGATCAAGAAGGGTCAGCTTGCCATCGACTTCAAGCACACGCTGGATCACGAACATCACATCGGGGCGACCGGCATCATATTCATCAAACACCATCGCAACAGGGCGTTTGAGCGCCCAAGGCAAAATGCCTTCGCGGAATTCGGTGATCTGTTTGCCATCACGCAGAACAATCGCGTCCTTACCGATCAGGTCGATACGGCTGATATGGCTATCAAGGTTCACGCGCACGCACGGCCAGTTCAGACGCGCTGCCACCTGTTCGATATGGGTCGACTTACCGGTGCCGTGATAACCCTGGATCATCACGCGGCGGTTATGGGCAAAACCCGCCAGGATCGCCATCGTGGTATCGCGATCAAAACGATAGGTCGGATCAATCGCCGGCACATGTTCGCTGCCCTGACTGAATGCCGGGACTTCCATATCGATATCGATCCCGAACGTTTCACGGACGGAAATGGTGATGTCGGGTGTATCAAGCGGATGTTCTGCCGCTGCACCGCTCGCTTCGTAACCTTGGCTCATAAGTACTCGCGCGTTTTTCGGACCGGCGCTGGTGACGCGGTCGTTTCGTTAAACTTGCTCATTAATAGCGGTTATGACGCATCACACAAAGGGAAGATGCGCAAAAAATATCTATTATCGCAAAAGGTTTGGTCGATAAGACCTTCCAGATACGCAAACTGCAACCAGATAGACCGGTTTTGACCAAATTTCGCAGAAAATTAGCCAGAAAGCTAAAGTGTCACACGCGCTTCAAGATCGCGGATATAGCGCGTGAGTGACGTATAGGCCGCGCTGATCCGCTTGAACCGTTCCTCGGCCGCCTTGTCGCCGCCATTGGCATCAGGGTGGTACTTTTTGGAAAGTGCCTTGTATTTCGTCTTGAGTTCATCGCGGGTGAACGGCCATCCAAGATCAAGGGTCGCCATGGCCTCTTGCTGTTCGGCAGGCATGCCCATGGCGCCAGCGCGACGCTGGGCTTCTTCGCTTTTGCGTTTGCGTTCGGCATTGGCCCTGGCTTCGGCGCCGGGGCCATGATGGGTCTGGTCGCCGTCTTCGTTAAAGAAGCCGAACCCGTCCTTGAATTTGAAATTGAACGGTTTTTTTGATCCGCGGATATGACCGAACTGCCATGTCGGGCGTTGCCAGTGGGTATCGCGACGCATGTCGTTTTCGATATCCTCGGCCTTCATGCCGGCATAATAGTTCCAGGATTTGTTGTATTCGCGGACATGTTCCAGGCAGAACTTGTAATAGTCGCGCAACTTGCGATCCTTGGGCGCACGGAATTCCCCATGCCCGTCACATTCCGGCCAGTCACATTCCGGCAGAACGGGTTCTTCATGGTAAAGCGTCTTGCGCTTGTTGCGGTGTCCTCGGTTCATTTGCGTCTATATGTTCTGAAAATTCGATGCGCGCAATATCATACGGGCGCTTTAAATGCGATAAAAGGCTTGAAAAACGGTCACCGCATGACAGAACGTGACGTAAAGAAACGTTTTTGCAGCAATCTGCAAACATCACCAGAAAACAGAGGCCCTTACCATGCAGGTCGCCAACCAGATCCGTGACATCCTGACCGAACAATTCAGCCCGGTCGAACTACAGATCAATGATGATTCGTCCAAACATGCCGGTCACGCCGGTGCAGACCCGCGTGGCGAGTCCCATTTTTCCGTTCTTGTGGTTTCCGAAAAATTCGAAGGCGAAAACCGTGTCAATCGCCAGCGCCTTGTATATGGCGCGCTTGATGCGTTGCTGAAGGATCGCGTGCACGCGCTGGCACTCAAAACCATGACACCAGCAGAATACGAAATCGCCTTGGGCAACAAAAACAATTAAGAATAATTCCACATAGTGAAATCAACCTAGACGTTCATACCGATTAGGCGCAATGCTTATACACAAGCCGTGCGAATGGTGAAATTCGCGCGGCACGGATGCCGGTCAATGGCATCCGCGACAATCGGGAGGACTACGTAATGACGAAACGCCTTCTAATGGCGAGCATTGCGCTTGCCATGTCCGGAACCGCCTACGCGCAAGCACCTGCGCCGGACAATCTTGAAAAACTCTCCAACTTCCAATCAACCGGAACGACAGAATTCACCGTCATCGAACAGGGTGGTGATTACGCCGAAGGGATCAAAAAGACCCTTGAGCGCATCAAGCTTCCTGATGGTTTCAAGATCGGTCTTTATGCCATTGTCCCCGATGCCCGCCATATTGCCGTCGGGCCACAGGGGGTTGTGACCTTTGTTGGCACGCGCAAGGACAAGGTTTGGTCGGTCACCGACCGCAACAAGGACCGTGTCGCCGACGAGGTCAAGGACTTCGCCCCGTCGCTTCGATTTAGCATCCCGAACGGTCCGTGCTTCTCGTCGGACGGGTTCCTTTATATCGCCGAACAGAACCGTGTTCTGGTGTTCCCGGCGGCCGAGTTTTTCTATGAAAGCCCGGACGTTGCCGCGTTCAACGTGGTCAAGCAGGGTGATCTGATCCCACCCGCCGAGGAAAGCTATAACCACACCGCGCGCGTTTGCAAAATCGGCCCGGATGGAAAGCTTTATATCTCGCTTGGTCAGCCGTTTAACGTGGCGCCGGAAGACAAGCTGGATCTTTATCGCGAGTGGGGAATTGGTGGCATCATCCGCATCAATACCGATGGCACCGGCCGCGAAGTCTACACATACGGGGTGCGCAACTCCGTCGGGCATGACTTCCATCCGGTCACCGGTGAACTGTGGTGGACCGATAACCAGGTCGATGGCATGGGCGATGATATCCCGCCCGGCGAGATCAACCATCAAACCGCCGCAGGCCAACATTTTGGCCATCCGTGGTATGGCGGCGGTGATGTCCGCACCAATGAATATGCCGGTCAGGAAGTGCCCTATGATGTGGTCATGCCTGCGGTTGAAACCGTGGCGCATGCCGCCGACCTTGGCATGAGCTTCTATACCGGCAACATGTTCCCGGCCAAATACAAGAACGCGATATTTTCGGCCCAGCATGGGTCGTGGAACCGCACAACCCCGGTGGGCGCGCGGGTGATGGTGACCTTCATTGACGATGAAGGAAACGCCACCATCGAACCGTTTGCCGAAGGCTGGATTGACGAGAACGAGGAATATCTTGGCCGTCCGGTTGATGTTGCCCAATTGCGCGACGGCTCGATCCTTGTTTCCGATGATCTGGCCGGTGCGCTGTATCGCATCTGGTATGAGGGCAATTGATGCGCAGATTTATGATCGCACTCCTCGGCGGGCTTTTGTCCGCCGGGGGCGTGTCCAATGTGGCGGCCCAAGATAAGTCCACGCCTGATGCGGACGCCCTTCAGGATGGCCGCAAGGTTGCCGGAATGTGTCGCACCTGTCATGGGCTTGATGGGCTGGCGCGCATTCCGATTGCCCCGCATATCGGGGGCGAGCCGGTCGATTATCTGATCGCCCAGCTAAACGCCTTCAAGACCGGCACCCGTGAACATGAAATGATGACCGTGGTCGCAAGCGGACTGTCTGATGATCAGATCAGCAAGGTTGCGCTTTGGTTCAGCCATTTCGAGGTATCAGGCACCCTGCCCGCCGACACATCCGAAGATGATGCACCCGAGCTTTGCGTTGGCTGTCATAGCGCGAATGGCATTTCAACACTGGAAGACGCCCCCAATCTGGCAGGCGAAACCAATATATATATCGAAACGCAACTCAAGGCATTTCGCACCGGCAAGCGGGTTCATGACGTCATGACACCGATTGCCAAGGACCTGACGGATGCGGAGATGCAAGCCGCGGCGGACTGGTACAGTAATATCGCGATTGAAATTTCCGAGCCGCCCGGCAAGTAATCCGGACGATTTACCGTTACGTGATCTCAGCTTTCCGGACGCAGTGCTGCGGAAACGTTCAGGCCTACGGTCAGGGCGGCAAGTGTCTGACCACTATCCGGGTCAATGATCGGCACCGTGATTTGCGACAGGAACGCACGGGTCGAGGCGTCATACCAAATATCAGTGATCAGTGCCTTTTCACGATTAAGGCTATCGATCATCTGAAACTGGGCTTCGTCACTCTGATCAAAATCCGATGTCAGGCGGCTCATGCCGATGATCTGACCATGGGTGTCAAAAACGAATGCCTCTGCCACTTGTTCGCCAATACTGGCCTGAAACGTGCGAAGGTATTTTGACAAATCATTGCCAAGGATTTCCGTCGCGATTGCACTGGCGGCACCTTCGCGCGCCAGCGTGATCCATTCTTGATCCGTCAGAAGTTTCTGATCGGCACTCTGTATTTCTGTCTCATCCAACTGGTTAAAAACATAGCCCAAAAGTTCCGGGGAACTTGCAAACTGGCGAATGCCGGGTAGTTGAACATTCTGGATTGCTTCGCGTTCCCAGGCTTCCAAATGCATCGGGCGGGTTTCACAAAATTCCAAAACGGCATTGAGGTCATCAAGCAGCCGCGGGAAAGTCGCAACGTAATGTTTGGAAAAATACACAACCAGTGGCACATAGCGTTCGAACTGCATCCGGAACTTATCGGCTGTCAGTTGCAGTTCCTTACGGGCGAATTCAAAACTGTGCTTATCGACAAGGGCATATTCGACCCGACCTGCTGCGACTTGCGCGACCAGTGACGCAATCGAAGGTACACGCATGACATCGGTGTAGCCCTGTTCAAGCAACCACTCGGCCTCGTTCGATCCCAGTATCGCCCCGACTGTAGAAAAATCACCGGGCTTAGGCCGCCGACTGACACGGGGATCATCCGACTTGATCGCGGGTGATACCCAAACCCATTTTTCAAGCGCCAACGGATTTGACGCCACGGCGTATTCGTCCATCGCGTCGCTGATGCGGGCCAAAAAGAACCCGTCGGCCTTGCCGGTGCGCACCATTTCGCGGTTGCGTTGGCGGGGTGCAATCGCCAGCCCATAGCCAATATCAAGCCGATCAAACACACAGTTCAGGATCGAAACCGAATATCCGCTGAGTATGCCGTTATGAAGTTCCTGATAGGGGGGGTGCAGGTTGGTCTGCAAGATCAGGAAGCCATCCTGTTCATCAAGATTGGCTTGTCCGGCTTCTGCCTGTGGCGATGCAAGATCATGTGCCTTCGCGATGGATGCCGTCAGAAGTAATATGGCAGTCACGCAACAATAGAACACCGCCATTTCAAACGGGTGCAAGAAGCCTTTGCAATCTTTCTTGTTATTGGCGTTTCCACACCTACGCAACATGAACACACGCCACCTGACAATTACACGTTACGGACCATTTGGATATTGGACCGGGCAGATGCACTTGCAAGACGCCCCGGTTAATCTCCACCGGTATAGAGTTCCGGGGATATCCGTTTGACGGCGGGCCCGTCACTGCGCCAGCCATGGCAGGTATTGATCAGCGGATTGCGTCGTGGCGGTTTGTCATCGGTTTCATCGCGTGCCTGCAGGGATTCCTTGGCCAATATCGGGAAGACTGTCTGAAACGCCGTGGTCGCAACCGGGCCCATCAATTCATTCAGATGCGTACAGCCATGAACGCCACCCACCCGGTCGCGGATCTGTTTGCGCAGGCCCGGGCCAAGCTTCAAACCGACCAGCTTTTCGTAATTCGGGGCAATCGCATCGCAGGCCGAAAACGGGGCATAGTCGGTTACGGCCTCGACCTCGCGGATCACAAGATCATCGCCAATGGTAACGCGTATCCACATCCCGTGGACTGGCTCGCCGGCGGGGATTTCACCACGATCATGATTGGAAAAACCATAGGTTTTGACATCCGTGATGTGACCTTCGATATCCCAAAGGCCGTCTTTGCGCCGGAACCCCTGACAGGTCACGGTGCGGGTATGGATGTGTTCGCGTTCTGCGGGGCGGGACAGTGGCATCGGAATTTCTCCTTTACGTAAACGTAAAGACGTTCACCTGCGGGCTGTCAAGTCGCAAACGCATTTTCCGTCATTCCCGCCGCCCAAGCCTCGCGGCAAAAGACGGTCACCGGAATTTCGGGAAACTCATCGGAATTCATCACGTTGCAAAGGCCTGACGGGGAATTCCCCGTCAGACCGACGCCATATGCTGCTTCCAGAAAACCGGTGGCTTCAGGCCACGCCGTAGTCCGATCCGAAGATGAACTTTTCGCGTTCCCGCACATCTTCTTCGAGTTGGCGTTTGACCACATTAAACAGGTCACGGATCGACACCATGCCAACAACCTTGTCGCCATCGACAACCGGCAGGTGGCGGTATCGCCGTGCACTCATCAGATCAAGCGCACTCATGGCGGAATCATTCGGACCAAGCGTATCGGGATCAGCGGTCATGACTTTGGAAAGCGGCACAGATGCCGCATCCAGCCCCTTTGCCACCACACGGTTGACAAGGTCACGCTCGGTAAAAATTCCAGCCAGTCTGGCGTTGTTATCAACGATGATGACAGCGCCAATCTTGCGCTCCGTCATCATGGTGACGGCGTCCATCACGGAATCGGCGGGGTTGAGTGTCGCGATGGATTGTTCCTGGACCACACCCGGTACAATTTTCGTATCCATGCATCTCTCTCTGCAGGTTGCTGTTGCCACATGCCCAAACCCGATCAGATCATCTGGTTTCACACTGACTGACGTCACATAGAAATGACGTCACTGGATGACACAGTGTGACGGGCCCTTATTTGCAAGTGGCCCTGCAATCCTTTGGGTCAAGACCCTGAAACAAGAGTTTAACCCATAAGTAGATAAAGCTGAAATTTTTTACGCTATAGTGGTTTGTCGGCAACACACCGGTAAAGCGGGGAAGAAGGTTTATTCCTGTTCTTCCCCGGCCGGATCCGTCACCGCGCGCAGACGCACACGGGTGATCTGGTTGCGAATACGCCGCAGCACTTCAAACTCAAAACCGTGGAAACGGAACTGTTGCCCGACATCGGGAATACGCCGGGTTTCATACAGCAAAAGACCGGCCACGGTGGCGGCTTCTTCATCTGGCAGACGCCAGCCGAAACGACGGTTCAGGTCGCGAATGGTGACATCGCCGCGCACAATGACCGATCCGTCAGCCTGCGGCTGGACACCAACCACTTCGACGTCGGTTTCATCGGCAATATCGCCAACGATTTCTTCCAGAATGTCTTCAAGCGACACAACGCCTTCGAACGCGCCATATTCGTCAACCACGATGGCAAAATGTTCGTGCCGTTCCTTGAACGCCTTAAGCTGGTCGGCAAGGGTGGTTGAATCCGGGATGAACCAGGGTTCAGAGCTCAGTTCGCGGACATCCTCGGCACTGGCGGGCTTGGCCCCGCGTACAATCGCCTTGAGAACTTCACGCGCATGCAGAACACCGACAATGTTGTCCGGGTCCTTTTCGTAGATCGGAATACGGGTGTGCGGACTTGCCAGAACCGTATCAAGGATTTCTTCCATCGGGCGGGAAATGTCGATCATTTGCACCTTGCGACGGTGCACCATGATTTCCCAAACGCCGACATCTTCAAGATCAAGCACCCCGTGCAACATCGTGCGTTCGGCATGGTGGTTACCGACAACCACGTCATCGGCATGCAGTTCGATGGCACCACGCAATTCGCGTTCGCTATCAAGACCGGGGCCCTCGCCACTGCCAAACAGGCGCAGGGTCGCCTGCACCAGGACCTGAATGGTCTGGGTGATCGGCGCGAACAGAACGACAAGGATGCTCATCGGGCGCGCGACGCGCAGCGCCATGGTATCGGCATGCTGAAGCGCGTAGGTCTTTGGCAGAATTTCCGAGAAAATCAGAACAAGCGCGGTCATCACCGCCGTCGCATACACGACACCGTTTTCACCAAACAGTTCGATCATCACCGATGTTGCAAGGGCAGAGGCCAGAATGTTGACCATGTTGTTGCCAAGCAGGATCGCGCCCAGCAACCGTTCCTGATACCGCCGCAACCTGTTGACGATTGCGGCCCGAATGTCACCATCCTGTTCCTTGTGATGCATGACCGGACGCGACGCCGCCGTCAGCGCGGTTTCCGAGCCAGAAAAGAATGCCGAAAGCATCAGCAGCAAAAAAATCACGACAATCGTGATCGTCATTCAGGGCCGTCTCCAAGCGGTGATTGCAACAGAGCAAGTTTGTTCTGTGTTCATCTATAAGGTCAAATGCCGTTAAACAAGTTAACAACAACACATTGGCGGCAAAGTCACCACCGCGAAGTGACCGCCACCATGCACGTCCGTCGACCCACACGCATTGTGAATCAGTATAATATTGATCAACCCCGACAGGATCGGGTGATCGCGGCACGCATTTTTTCAACATCCATTGCCTTGGATGTAAACGCCTTGCCGATCCCGCGGGTCATGACAAAGGTGATCTCGCCGTCGCGGACTTTTTTGTCGCGTGACATGTGGCTGATCACCTTGTCGATATCCCAATGCATGCCCGTGACCTCGGATGCCGTCACCGGAAGACCCACCGATTTCAGATGGGCAACAATCCGGTCTTTCTCGCCCGCAGGTGCCATACCCATGGCACCGCAAACGTCATGGGCAATGACCATACCCATGGCAACCGCTTCGCCATGCAAAAGCTTTTCGCCATATCCGGTTTCGGCTTCAAGCGCGTGACCAAAGGTATGACCAAGGTTCAAAAGTGCACGCTTGCCGCCTTCGCGTTCATCCTCGGACACGATGCGGGCCTTCGCCGCACAGCTTTTTATCACGGCCTGACGGCGCTCAGATCCATCTTTATCAAGAACCGCCTGCCCGTTTTCTTCAAGCCAGGCAAAGAATTCCGGATCATCGATCAGGCCGTATTTGGCGACCTCGGCATAACCCGACCGCAATTCACGTGCCGGCAAGGTATCAAGAACGGATGTATCGGCCAGAACCAGACGCGGCTGATGAAACGCACCAATCAGATTCTTGCCCGACTTGGAATTGATCCCGGTCTTGCCACCAACGGAACTATCGACTTGCGACAGCAAAGTGGTCGGGATCTGAACGAAATCAAGACCACGCAACAAAGACGCCGCAACAAACCCGGCAAGATCGCCAACGACACCGCCACCGAGGGCAATGATCAGGGTGGACCGTTCGATCCCCATCGCCAAAATCTGTTCGACGACGTTTTCGAACATGGCAAAGCTTTTGGACTTTTCACCAGACGGCACGACGACTTCGCGGTGAGGAATGCCCGCCCCGTCAAGCGATGCCAGCACGGTCGGTAAATGATTGTCCGACAGTGCCGCATCGCTGATCACGACCACACCGGCCTTCTTGACGAACGGGGCAATATATTTGGCGGTATCGGCCAAAAGGTTGCTGCCAACAAGGATGTCATAGCTGCGCGCACCAAGGTCGACGCGAAGGGTGTCGTGATTGCTCACTCTGTCAGGTTCCTGTCTTGATCAATTGACCATCGTCATCAAAGGAATCGGCAAGCAGTTCAAGAACCGCATCGCGGGTGGCTTCCTTTGAGGATTCATCACAGTCGAAAATAATGTCTGCCCCGGCATAGACCGGGTAACGCGTCTCGATCAGATCCGCGAGAATTTGTCTGGGATCACCGTTATTAAGCAACGGACGATGGGTCCGCCCGCTGGTGCGGTGCATCAGCAGATCAAGGTCGGCACGAAGCCAGACCGATACGGATTTTTCGAGGATTAATTGTCGGGTACGTTCGCGAATGAACGCACCACCGCCTGTGGCCAACACGATCTGTTCGCCATCAAGCAAACGGGCAATTACACGTTCCTCGCCGTCGCGAAACGCCTCTTCGCCATACAGCTTGAAGATATCGGCGATCGAGCAGCCAGCGGCTTCTTCAATTTCGCGGTCGGCATCGACAAAATCCAGTTTGAGTTCCTTGGCGACCATACGGCCGATGCAGCTTTTTCCTGCACCCATCAGTCCAATGAACACCAATGTCCGGCCTTTCAGGCCGTCCCGAATTTTGGCGATCACGTCTTCGTGCAAACCCGACTCGGCAATGTTGCTGTCCATGTTCGGTTTGCAGTCCTGTGGTTCAATCATTGAGATACAAATTACCCAAATCTTTAGGCCAGCTTGCCCCCGAACGCAAGCAAACCGGACAGAAAACACGACAAAAATACTGCGCCAAATTGCCCCTTTCAGTCACTTTAGGCATGCCTATGCATCGTTTTGCCCAATGTTGTTCTGCGCGATGGCATTAACTCTCTGTGAGTAACAGGCACTTATACTGCCTTTAAGTTGCCGAATTGGAGTGCGACCACCCCATTGCGATGACAGGTTCAAGATACTTGGACGGATCGCCAGAATGATTGGCGGTTGCGGTTCTTGCATCTTTGATTTTCGTCCGCATACTGGTATTCGCGTCCATCGCTTAAACGCTTCGAAGTCTGGATTAAAATGAGAATTTTATCGCGCATCATCCTGTTGCTGGTTATCGCCGTGATTGCCGGCGGTGCCACTTTCCTGGTGACCTGGGACATTCCTGCCCCGACCGCCCAAATCGAAGAAACCATCCCGAATTCGAGGTTTAACTAAGATGACATTGCGTTCCCGCCTGTTAATGCAGACCTGTGTACTGGCCATGATGACGGGAACGGGACTGGGTTCCGCCCCTGCAAACGCGCAAAACTCGGCCCCCGTGCCGTTGTTTTTAAAACAGGAAGCAGAACAGGACGCGGAACGCCAGGTTGCCCCAAGCCCGACCAATCCGGGGGCCACATCGGCCCCGCGATCAGGCAGCTTTGGCAATACGTCATCTGGCACCAGCGAGACTGATGCATTCCCGTCGGATCCGAACGCGGTGCAATCGCTGTCACTTGGCGCAGTCGACGCCGAGGCCGTCGGGACCATTGATCAATCGCGCGGTGGCCTTGGCGCCGATATGTGGAACGGCACCACCCGCCGGTCTGCGGCACAACTGATTTCAGAATTGCCCGCGACCCCGGCGACCCATGCTGCGCGTGACTTGCAAAAACGCCTGCTTCTGTCCGCAGCCGCCCTGCCTCAGGGCTCGGCTGATATCAGCCTGCTTGAAGCGCGTGTTGCAAAGCTGATCGAAATGGGCGCGCTTGATGACGCCATCGAACTTGTCCGCGCCGCCCCGCAAGGATCGCGCGGCTCCATGCTGGCGCAGGCAGAGGTCAACGCCCTTCTGATTGGCTCCAGAATTGATGCGGCGTGTGACGCGATTGAAGGTTACGGCGCAAGTTACGAGGAGCTTTTCTGGCTTAAGGCGGCGGCGATGTGCGCGTTTTACGCCAATGACCCGACTTCTGCGGCCTTCACCGTCGATCTTGTGCGTGAAATGGGTGGCGAAAGCGATGCCACCTTCTTTGGTCTGGTTTCCGCAATCCGCAGTGGCAGTACTGCCGATGCCGACCTGCTAAATGATTTGCGCCCGATCGATCTGGCACTTCTGGCGGTTGCCAAACAATCGATCCCGACCAGCCAGCTTGAAACCGAAAATCCAGCCGCCATCATCGGCATTACCACTGCCGATGCGACTGCGACCGATGTTCGCCTTGAGGCCGCCCGCAAGGCTGAAAATCTTGGCCTGATCAGCCCGGAAAAGCTGGCTGATGTTTATCAGTCGGTGAATTTCGAACCGGCGGCATTGGAAAGCGTTCTTGATGATGCCAGCGAAGGCATTCAGGCGCGCCAGTATGCCAAGCTTTATCAGGCCGCAGCACAAAGTGATGTTGCCGCCGCACGGGCCGAAATTCTGGCTGCCCTGTTTGACGCCGCGGATTTTGAAGGCGATTTCATGCAGGTCGCAAGGCTGGCAGCGCCGCTGATGACCGACATTCCGGTGAATGGCGACTTTTCGTGGTTTGCTGTTCCTGCCCTTCGGGCATCAATTGCCGCAAACAATTTCGAGCGGGCAGAAAACTGGCTTCAGGTTGCCAAATCATCGGCCAATGCATCGAATGACATTTCATCACGCCTGAGCCTGCTTTATCCGGTTCTGGCGATTTCCGGCCTTGAAGAAACAGGCGCCGTTCGACCGACAGCCATGGCAACGGATGGAAGTTCTTCGCAGAGTTTTGGGGCTGATCCGCAATCCGGTCCGACGCAAACCTTCGGTCTTGGCGGTGCCGTCGTGCCGGGTGCACCGACATCAAGTGGCGGCATGGCGTCGGCAACCGTCATGCCCAACTCGGCCTCGGCAGAGGATGTGCAAAGTGCATCTGATCGCGCAGCCGCCCTTGCCCGCCATCGTGCACGTATGGTCGAATGGCAGGAAATGCAGGCTGCGCGCGGCGATCAGGCCGCGGCAAGACGTTATAGCGAACTGATTTTCAACCTGTTTGAAGGTTTCGGCATCGAAGTCCCCAATACGTTGTGGGACAGCATCCTGACCGCCCCCTATGCCGAACAACGCATGACAACCAGCAGTGCTGTATCGCATCAACTCAACGCAGCTGCGGCTGCGCGGCAAAAGGCGAAAACCGCGGCATTGGCCATTCAGGCCCAACAGGTCGCGGCTGTCGACAATGCCGACCCCAAGGTCCTGAGCGATACTGTGACGTCGCTTCTGGTCATCGGGCAGGAAAATGACGCACGGCGTCTGGCGACAGAACTGCTGATGTCGTTTAATCAGTAGGCTCTTTAATCACTGGCAGGACCGGTCATGGCCAAGGCACTGACAAGCTCGTTGATATCGGCCTTTCTGGAAATGATGGCGGCTGAACGCGGGGCCAGTGTGCATACGCTTGATGCCTATCGGCGTGATCTTGAAGATTATGCGTCATCACTGACTGCGGGCAAGGCTGATCCGGTATCGGCAAGCGATGCGGATGTCAGACGCTATATGGCCGAACTGGGGTCTGCCGGGCTTGCCCCGCGTACGCAGGCGCGGCGCCTGTCGGCCTTGCGGCAGTTTCACAAGTTCCTTTATTCCGACGGGTATCGCAATGATGACCCGTCATCGAATATCGATAGTCCGCAACAGGGCCAGACCCTGCCGAAATTCCTGTCGATTGAGGAAATTGATCGTCTGATCATCGCCGCCACCAATCATCCGGGTATCAAGGGCAAGCGGTTACTTGCGATGGTGGAGCTGATGTATGCCACCGGCATGCGCGTTTCGGAGCTGGTCGAGCTCCCCTTTGCCGCAGCGGCGCGTGATCCGCAGATGCTGATTGTGCGTGGCAAGGGCAGCAAGGAACGGCTGGTGCCGCTTTCCGATCCGGCGCGCGATGCGCTGCGTGATTACCTTGAAGTGCGCGATGCCTTCATTCCATCAGACAAATCAAACGGCCATGCTGATCGCCCCGGGCAATCCTCATACCTTTTCCCGTCACGCGGGAAAACCGGGCATTTGACCCGTCAGATGTTTTTGAAAATAATCAAGGATCTGGCGATTGAGGCCGGTGTCCCGCCATCAAAGGTATCGCCGCACGTCTTGCGCCATTCCTTTGCCAGTCACCTTCTGGCCAATGGTGCAGATTTGCGGAGCCTGCAAAAGATGTTGGGTCATTCAGATATCTCGACCACCCAGATTTATACCCATGTTCTCGAGTCACGGCTGCGCGGACTGGTTCAGGAACATCATCCGCTGGCAACACGGGCAATTGGTTAGTCGAAGCAGTATCGGGTTCGCCGATTTGTCTAACCCCTTTGTATAGATATCCCGCCGTTTCTTGATAAAAAAGCGGATGTTTTCTGCGGATGTCACATATTCGTAACCCCACTGTCATGAACTTGTTGTCATATCTGGGATAACAGCAAACCTCGGAACTTCTAATTCTCACAACTTCCGGGAAAGCCGACCATTTTGAAGATCGGGGTACTGCATTTGACCTTTGATGCAGATGAACAGTGGATATCCGACCGACCCATGACCCAACCGGTCATGCTCCGTAACTGGCAGCAGGTCGTCGAAAAAGTCGACTTCGCCTTTCAGCCCATTGTCAGTCCGCACACCGGTCATGTTTTCGGCTATGAGGCGCTTTTGCGGCGCTGGGAAGAAGCCGGATTTACATCCATTCAGGCCCTGTTTGATACCGCATGGGATACTGGCAACCTGCACAGTGTCGATATGATGCTGCGCGCCAAGGCGATTGAGAAGTTCGCACGTTTTCCGGGCGCCAAGCGGCTCAAGCTGTTTTACAATTTCGACAATCGCGTTGTGAAAACCGAGGATTACCAACCCGGTCAGACTGCCGCCCTGCTGAGCGACGCCGGACTTGAACGCGATACCATCTTCCTTGAGATTTCCGAACGCCACGACATCAGCAATGCCGGGTACCTCAAAGACATTCTGGTGCGCTACCGCAGTCAGGGCTTCAAGATTGCCATTGATGATTACGGCAGCGGCTTTGCCCAGTTGCGTGCGCTTTACGAATGCGAACCTGACATCATCAAGATCGACCGGTTCTTTATTGATGGCATCGACCGCGACCGTCGCAAGGAACTGTTTGTTACGCAAATAACGGCGTTCGCCCACATGATCGCGGCACAGGTGGTCGCCGAAGGTGTCGAAACCCGTGAGGAGTTCCTGTGCTGTCGGCGTTTGGGTTGTGATCTGGTGCAGGGTTTCTTTATCGCGCGCCCCTCACTCGACATCCCCGAACAGACCGATATTGTGTCCTCAGCAGCCGACATCGCTGCAGATTCGCGCCGCCAGTCGGATCGCGATGATGATGTTGTCAGATCCTACTTGCTGGAAACACCGGCCCTGCCGATTGATATCAATCCGGTCGATATCCTGAGCTACTTCCAACAAAATCCGGATATCTCGCTGGTGCCGGTCGTCGACCATGACGGCAAGCCGTTGGGCATTGTCCGGGACTCAGAATTCAAGGCGTTTATCTACACGCCGTTTGGCCGTGAATTGCTGCAAAACCCGGCAAACCGGGCCAATATAAAACGCTTTTTGCGCCGTTGTCCGGTTGCCGATATCCGCACCAGTCTGTCGGAGCTTCTGGAAACCTTTGTCGCGACCGAGGCGCTGGACGGGGTGATCCTGACGGAAAATGACCAGTATCTGGGTGTTCTGGATCAAAGTGCACTTTTGCGTGCGGTCAATGAACGCAATACCCTGAATGCACGCGATGAAAACCCGTTGACCCGCCTGCCGGGCAATAGTGCGATTTACCGTTATGCCGCACGCGCCCTGGCGGAGCCGCGCCGACGCCGGTTTGCGGTCTATTTCGATTTCGACAATTTCAAACCGTTCAACGATCAATACGGGTTCCGCCAGGGTGACCGCGCGATCCTGCTTTTCAAGGATATCCTGGGTAAGGTCCTGAGCCAGAATGACTGGTTTGTTGGCCATATCGGCGGTGATGATTTCTTTGCCTATGTACAATCGATTGATTTTGAGGATGCGGTCGCGGCTGTCCAACGCGTTCAGGCCATGTTTGATGCCCAGATCAAGAGTTTCTATGACCCGGAAACACGTGAAAGTGGATACCTGACCGGCAAGGGTCGCGATGGCCAACCTGCACGGTTTGATCTGATGAGTGTCAGTGCCGCGCTGATCCGGATTCCGGCAGAACGCACCGACATCACCCTTGATCATATTTCGGTCGAAGCGGCAAAACTCAAGGCGCTTGCAAAGACCAGTCCACGCCGATTCGCGGCAGGTATTTATGACCCGGACAGCAACAACGCCAGCGAACCAAAACTTCTTTGATCGCTTTTTCAAAGACTTGTCATTTTTGTCGCTCTGAAGCGCAAATTAGGGCTTCAAATCCGAGTCACTCTGAGTAATATTCCGGCCGAATTAAAAACGCCAATCGGTTCAAACGAGCAGTTCCGTCAATGGTAAATATCGCGCCTTTTTCTGATCTTTCGCTGTCCAATCCCGTCCGCCAGACCAGCCCCATCGCCCAGCAACGTGGCGATGAGCAACGTTTTGCCGAGCAAAGCCGGATTATTGATGGGACACGCGCCTCTGTCCTGACATCGGATCAGGAGATCGAGCGCGCTGTTCAGTCCTATCAGCGTGACCGCAGTGAACAAAAGCAGTTCCTGAAAGACGGCGAACAGAAAACTATTTCAGACAGCTATGTCGAAAAGATCTCGTCACCGACATACAGCGCATCTGGCGATCCGTTGAACAACCTGACCGCCGGTGCCGGCGGTCGTGGTCAGTATTTCGATATTCTGACCTGATTGGTTGACCGGCCCTTAGTCGTCTGACGCTGAAAGACCAATGGTCTTTTGCACAGCACCCCATTCCCAGATCAAATCTGCCAGCCGATCATAACCGAACTTGTCGGGGTGATAGCCATCGCCGCGCCGTAATGCGCGTTGCCATGTATCGTCTTCAAGCGTCGTGGCAAGCAGATCAAGATAGGGCACATCGAACCCGCGCGCGGTTTCGAGATAAATCTGGTTCAGGCCTTCGAGGCGCTGGTTAATTTCCTGACTGGATTTGCTGCCGTTAATCACGGCCTGCGGTCCGACCCAAAGGGTCGGTGCCAGTTTGGAAGCCTCCCCGATGATCTCGGCGGCATTGGCCGCCGACTTTGCCGGCGAAACCCGCATGGTGGTTTCCTCGCCCCGGTCTTCGGCGTGATTGGCGTCATTCACCCCAAAACTGAAGATCAGGACCGTCGGGAATTCTTCAACCATGCGAAGGCTGGCTTCACCCTGCCAGCGGGACTTGAGCCCCTCGGACGTTTCCGCGCGAATACCAAGGTTATAGATCGTGACGTCACGCCCGGCCTCGTCCAAAAGACGCCGGGCCAAACGCATCGGCCAGCCGCCCTTTTCACCATCGCGAACACCATTGACCAGACTGTCGCCAAAACAGCAAATCCGATGTCCAATTGCGCCTGTAGTCATTCTTTCTCCTCATCGCCTGCCGTGACCTGGCGGGCAATATAGTCCATCAATTCGTCCCGACCGGGCTGGAAATCGTGATCGATCCAGTATTCCTCGGCCTGTCTTAAAAGCGCCCCGACACGCGGCCCCGCAGGTGCAAGGCCCGCTTTTAGGATATCGCGGCCCTGTATTGGTAATTTCACGGGTTGCCAGTTTGCTGCGGCCTCAATCAGGGCTTTCCATTCGTCATTTTCTGCGCGTGTGCAACGTGGTGGCACCGCAGCGCGCGTGCTCCATGCCAAGAGCACGGCATCACGAAATGCGGGTGCACCCATCCGGTACAGATCGCGACACACGATTTCAGGCCGCAGTTTCGGATCAATCAACGGTGCATGCGCAACCATTTCAGCAAAACGGTCGGTTTCTTCGTTCGACAGTCGCAAATCACGCGCAAAGCGTTCGGCTGCTGCCAGATTGTCTTCGTCATCATCGCTGTTACGTCGATCGCCCCCCGGCGCAAACAGTGCTGCAAGACGGCGCAACGGATCGGGCTGGATCGCCGGATCGGCAAGGGCGGTGCTATCAAGCCACTGCATGATGCGCAGGCAGTCGGTGTGGATCAGTTTGGGCAGAATGGCCGGCAAAATGCCAAACCCGATCATGTCATTGATCGTGCCAGCAGGACTGCGCGAGCGCAGAAGCTTGAACATCTCGTCGCGAATACGTTCGACCGAAATATCATGAAGGCCGTTTACCGCCTTGCGGCAGGCCTCTGCCCCGACGGGATCAATCGGCGGGCGGCCAAACCAGGCCTGAAACCGGAAGAACCGCAAGATGCGCAGGAAATCCTCGGCAATGCGGTTTTCGGCCACTCCGATAAATCGCACCCGCCCGTCGCGCAAATCGGTTTCGCCATCAAACGGGTCATAGATCGTGCCATCAAGGTCGCAGTAAATGGCGTTGAAGGTAAAATCACGGCGCTTGGCATCTTCAAGCCAGCTGTCGGTAAAGGCGACCTCCGCGTGGCGGCCATCGGTCAGGACATCGACACGCAACGTCGTAATTTCATAGGCACCGGCATCGGTAATTGCGGTGACAGTCCCGTGCTTCAGGCCGGTGGGGATGACACGAATACCCGCCTTTTCCAGCGCGGCCTGCGTTTCCTCGGGCGCGAGATCACAGGCGATATCGACATCGACCAGATCACGTTTCAGCAACGCATCGCGCACGACACCACCAACAAAGCGCGCACAGCCACCTTGCTGCGCAATGGCATCAAACACGCGGGCGGTATCATCGGCGACCATGATCCCGTATGGCCGCAATCTGCCGGTTACTTCGAGTGCTGTCATCGCTGCCTTGTTGCCACCTGTCATATCAAGTGCCACGACGGTGGCTGGGCTGTTCTATTCCTTGGGTTCGAAATAGCCCGGCTCGACCACGCCGTCACGCAATACCGGCGCATGATAAATGGAATCGGGCGGCGCACCAGTCCCAAGTGCAGTGAAAATCAGGATTGCGGCGGTCAGCAACACGCCCAAACCAAACAGCATCAGCCACGGCCCCTTGTTCCATGGCGGGATGATGTCATGACCTTCACGGATGGCCTTGGCGCGGGCCCATTTCAGCCACAGCCCGTAAATCACAAAGGGCAGGATCAGAGGAAGACCGATCTGGATGATTTGTCGCAACATAAAGCTCTGTCCTAATATTCGGATTAACGGTTAAGCGATGGCGCATTGGCCCGGATGACTTCAGAGAAGTTGACAAGCATCCCGGCGGTCGCGCCCCAGATGTAATATTCGCGATACGGGATCGCAAAATACCGCCTGCGGGTGCCCTCGAACGTCACGGTTTGCAGTTTCTGATTTCGCGGATCAAGAATGAAACTGAGTGGCACTTCAAACACTTCGGCCACTTCGTGGTCATCGGGCTTAAGATCGAATGGCGGTGTAATCAGACCGACGACCGGGGTCACCTGATAGCCGGTCACGGTGTAATAATCATCAATCCGCCCCACCAGATCGATGTGACGGCGGGCAAGACCAATTTCTTCCTCCGTCTCGCGGAGCGCGGTTTCTTCAAGGGTGGTGTCGAATTCTTCCTGCCGCCCACCGGGGAAGCTGATTTGACCTGCGTGGTCGCTGAGATGATCAGTACGCCTTGTCAGGATCACATGCAAACCCGCATCACGTTTGACCAGCGGCACCAGAACGGCTGCCGGACGCGAAATCAGTTCCCCGTCGGCAAATGCACGTGCGCGCGATTTCGAACCCGGAAAGTCCACCGCATGGTCGCCACGGCGCTGCAAAACATCGCCAGTTGGCGCGCGCAAGGCGGCAACGATGTCATCGGGTGTCATTCCGTGGCCTCCATCCGACCGATCTCAAAAAACTTCCCATGACTGTAAACACCGATACGTATCATGTTGTGGTCAGGGTCACTAATTTCTTCGGCCAATTCGACCAATTCATAGAATACCGCCCGGTTCAGGCGCGCTTCAAGGCCGCGCTCCAACCCGACATAAGGCGATGGTTCATCGGTTTCGGGGTCGTGTTCAACGCGCAGGGGATGATCATCATCAAGTTCCACCCACTGGTCGATATTGGTCCGAAAACGGATATTCTGATCTTTGCCTTCGCCTTCGTTTTGCATTTCAACTGCGATGAAGGCGACGTCCTCGACCTCGATCCGGGCCATCTCGGCCGGGGTCACCAACCAGTGCCCGCCTTCCTCATCACGCTGCAACACGGAAGAAAAAAGCTTCACCAGCTCAATTCGGCCAATCGGACCACCTTGATAGAACCAGGTTCCATCCCGACCTATAGACATAGGGATATCGCCACAGATTTGTGGGTGCCGCCCGGTGTCGGGCTTCTGCCCGCGCAAGCGCGTCCACAACTTCTCGGCGAGATCGATGGTTTTTTGGTTTTCATTCATGCTGTAGAGTTGATCCTGAACCAGACGTTTTCCCGTTATACTTATGCGATTTCATCTGCGTTCTCTGGCCTGCCAACGCCTGCACTGCAACATAGGAAGCACAGTCAACCGCCATGACAAACGCGCCACAATTCCCCGAAGAAATGGGTTTCTCCCAGGAAAGCAGTCTTGAACGCGATGCAGCCCGTCTGGACGAGTGTGTCGCACGGCTGGCCGAAGCCCGCAAAATGATTTCCAGTATTATATTTGGGCAGAATGATGCCGTAGAGCAAACACTTATCGGCATTTTATCCGGTGGACATGTGCTGATGGTCGGTGCGCCGGGCCTTGGCAAGTCGCTTCTGGCGCACACGCTGGGCAAGGTTCTTGGCCTGCTTGACAAGCGTGTTCAGTTCACACCCGATCTTATGCCCGCCGATATTCTGGGTTCCGAAGTTCTTGAAGAAGGAGCAGACGGCAAACGCGCGTTTCGCTTTATCAAGGGACCGGTATTTTGCCAGTTGCTTTTGGCCGATGAAATCAACCGTGCCAGCCCGCGTACACAGTCCGCCCTGTTGCAGGCGATGCAGGAACGCGAGGTTTCGGTTGCCGGTTACAGCCACAAACTGCCCGAACCGTTCCATGTTCTGGCTACCCAGAACCCGTTGGAGCAGGAAGGCACCTATCCCCTGCCCGAAGCACAGCTTGACCGTTTCCTGCTTGAAGTCCGGCTAGGCTATCCCGATGCCGATGAAGAACGCAAGATCGTGACCGAAACCACCGGCCGGTATCCGGCCCGCCCGCGACAGGTTCTTCAAACCGATGATCTGGTGGAGGCACAGGACTTTGTCCGTCGCCTGCCGATGCCGGACCGCGTTCTTGATACCATCATTGCCCTGTGTCGCGAATGCCGCCCGGAAAGCACATCACTTGCCGATATTCGTGAAAATGTTGCCTGGGGCCCCGGTACACGTGCGGCACAGGCCCTGTCACTGGCGTGCCGGGCGCGTGCGATGCTGTTTGGGCGCTTTGCCCCCTCGATCGAGGATATCGAAGAACTTGCCGTTCCTGTTTTGCGCCATCGTTTTGGCCTGACCTATGGCGCACGCGCCGAAGGCTTTACCGCCAAGGGGCTGATTACCGATGCGCTTGCCCACCTGCAGGAGAAAAACTAATTGGTCACCGCCCCCGTGCAGGATCATGTTGCCGCTGCCCGCGCCCTTGCGGCGAAACTGCCACAGCTGATTGATGAGTCGCGCCGAACGGCCATCAGTCTGCGCAGTGGCCTGCATGGCAATCGCAAGGTCGGACCGGGCAGTGATTTCTGGCAATTTCGCCCTTATGTTCCTGGCGATCCAACCAACCAGATTGACTGGCGCCGATCTGCGCGCAGCGAACATACCTTCATCCGCCAGACAGAATGGCAGGCCAGCCATAATTACTGGATCTGGCCGGTACTTTCGCCGTCGACCTATTGGGCATCAAGTGACAAGCTGCCGTCAAAGGCGGAACGCACCCTGATCATATCCATCGCATTGGCCGACCTTTTGATCCGCAACGGCGAAACCGTTGGCACCTTTGATGGCGAACGTACGCGCATCACATCGGCAGAGCATCTTGAAAAACTGGGTCACGCGATGCTGGCAAGTCCGCAAAGCATCGCAGGCCAAGCGACAAACATTCACCCCGGCCGCAAACATTCGGTGCTGATCCTTGGCGACTTCCTTGAATTTGCGGATCAAAGCGAACAGTCGGCACGCACGGTACGCCGTTTGGGCCAGTATCAAAATGACGGCGCGCTGGTGCAAATTCTTGATCCTGCGGAAATCGCCCCGCCGTTTCAGGGGCGGGTTGATCTGTTTGATACCGATGATCAGATGATCTTTCGCAGCGAAAAGTTCGAAGACCTTACGGAGGGCTATAAACTTCGCGCCCAGAAATGGCGGGCATTGGTCCGCGATGCTGCGCGCCAGAATGACTGGCTTTATGACCGGCATGTCACATCCGAAAGTGCCAGCCCGACATTGCTGGCCCTGTATCAGCATCTGAGCGAACGACAAAATCAAAGCGGATCGAACGGGCGCGGTCGTCCTAACCTGCATCGCCATAACACGCAGGAGATGTCATGAGCCTGTCGGCCATCACATTCCTGTATCCTGCGATGCTGGCCGGGTTGCTGGCATTGCCGATTGTCTGGCTTTTGATCAGATCGGCACCACGGTCACCCAAAACCGTTATCTTCCCGGCTGCGCGTATTTTGCGCGGCCTTAAAAGCAAACGCCGCGATATTCAGCGCGCGCCGATCTGGCAAACCATTCTGCGCTGTTTGATCCTGACGCTTCTGATTGTTGCCGCTGCCCGCCCGGTGATGAACCGCAATGATTTTGCCGCCAATGATGGCGCGATATTGATCATTGCCGATAACGGCTGGGACAGTGCCGCTAACTGGCGGCAATACCGCACGGCATTGCAACAGATCGCCAATCAGGCCCGGTTCGAGTTGCAAACGGTCTATATTGCCCAAACCGCGCCCGAGGCAGCAGGCGCGACCACATGGAAACTTCCAGACATTGTCGGTCCGGTATCGCCCAACGATACCAAAAACCTGTTTGATCGCTTGCAGCCACGTCCTTGGCCCTCGGATTATACCGCCCTTTCGGATTTGATTTCCGAACGCCCGGAAATGAACCGGGCTGTTGGTAGCATCTTGTGGCTAACCAGCGAGATGGACAGCCCCGGCAAGGCCAAAATCGCATCCGAACTGCTTGATATCGCACCGATCACAACGATTTCACCGACTTTTACCGACCGTATCGCCATCCGGTCGCTTAGCCGGTCAGGTACCGGCATGTTGGCAACATTGGCCCATAATCGCGACGATCAACCGCGTGAGATTAATCTGCTGGCCCGCGGCGAACGCGGCAATGTGATCCTGCGCCATACGGTGGAAATAACACCAGACAGCGATCAAAGCGATGTCGCCATTCTGTTGCCGCGTGATATTTCCAACGCCATTCAATCCGTTGGCATTGAGGGGGTCGAAAGTGCCGCATCGGTGTTTCAGACCGGTGCCCGCTGGCAACAACGCCGGGTTGGCGTCGTGGTCAGTTCTGGCGATGGTCCGGGGGTGTTGTCTGATCAGTATTTCTTCCTTGATCGGGCGCTTTCGCCCTATGCCGATGTGACTTATGCGCCGCTTGGAACGTTGCTTGAAGACAAGGTCGATGTTCTGGTTTCCGCCGGGCCGATTTCAGGGCTGGGCAGCCAGTTTGACGCACTTGAACGCTGGGTCAATGAAGGCGGCATGCTGGTGCGGTTTGCGGGCGACAGTTCGTCGCAGATTGGCAACGATTTCCTGCCCGTCACGCTTCGACTTGGCAACCGCGACTTTGGCGGGTCAATGTCGTGGGAAAAGCCCAAAAGGTTGCTCGACTTTCCGGACAACAGTCCGTTTCACGGGGTCGAAGTGCCTGACGACATCACGGTCACCCGACAATTGCTGGCCGAACCCGACCCGGACATTGTCAGCAAGACTTGGGCACGTCTGACCGATGGGACGCCCCTGATCACCAGCACACCGCGCAATGCCGGGCGGATTGTTCTTTTCCATGTCACACCGTGGGCAGATTGGTCGAACCTGCCGATGTCGGGCCTGTTTGTCGAGCTGTGGCAGCGGCTTCTTCCCCTTGCCAGTCCGAGCAATCGCAGCGATGCCGAACTGCAAAGCAGCCTGCCTGCCCAGACCATTCTGGATGGCTTTGGCCGACCGCATCAGCCAGATGCCTTGATCCTGCCGGTTCAAACCCCGCTTCCGACACCCAATCCGCGCCATCCGCCGGGCATTTACGGTGAAAACGGACAGGCGGTTGCGCTGAACCTTGGTCCGTCACTTTCCGATATCGGCCGCGATGTGGTTTGGCCATCGGGCATCAGCACACGCGAAATCACCGATCAAAGCCAGGTTGACCTTGCCGCCCTTTGCCTGTTGGCCGCCTTTATCCTGATCTTGTTTGATGCCGCGATCTTGCTGGTGCTGAACAACGTGTCGCTGCGGCGCAGTCGACGCAGCAATGCCCTGACATCGCTTTTGCTGGCCGCCGTCCTGACCGGTGTGGCCACCGCAAGCGTGATGATGCCCGCAGCATCCATGGCGGCAACACTGCCCGAGGCCGCCCTGCAACCGCGTCTGGCTTATCTTGAGACCGGCAATGCGCCGGTAGATCGCCTGAGCCGTGCCGGGATGACCGGCCTGACCGAAATTTTACGCCGACGTAGTGCGGCAGACCTCAACACCGTCGATGGCGTTAATCCGGAGACCGACGAGCTTAGTTTCTATCCGCTGATCTATTGGCCGCTGGTTGACGGGCAGGAACCGTTTTCCGAACGCGCACAGGAACGATTGAACCGTTATCTGAACAATGGTGGCATGATCCTGATCGACAGCCGGGACCGCGAAGTCCAACCAGCGCGCTTGCGGCGTCTTTTGGCCGGGTTGGAAGTCCCGCTTTTGGATCGTGCGCCAAGTGATCACATTCTGTTTCGCAGTTTCTATCTGCTTGACCATGCCTTTGGCCGGTTTTCCGAACCGCTATGGCTTGATGCGCGTCCCAGTCAACGCCTGGATGGGGTGGCGTCGGTTCTGTTTGGGGGCAATGACTGGGCATCGGCCTGGATCATTCCCGAAGGCCGCGATGAACTGCGCAGCGAAGACATATCCCCCCGGCAACGCGAAATGGCCTATCGGTTTGGTGTTAATCTGGTGATGTATGCCCTGACGGGGAGTTACAAGGGCGATCAGGTCCATATCCCTGCCATTCTGGAAAGGTTGGGCCGATGAACCAGGGATGGCAGAACCTTCAGATTTCCCCGCTTCTCGACATAACCATCCTGCAAGGGTTGGCTATTCTGTGTTTGGTTGCGGTCATTGTGTTCACGATCTTCCGGCTGCGTGGCACGGTCTGGCGCGGGTTGGTGATGGTGCTGGTTCTTCTGGCCCTTCTGGCACCGCAATTTACCGACCGTGAAAGCGAAAAACTTAGCGATATCATACTGGTCCTTGTTGACCGGTCGGCAAGCCAGGATATCGCAAACCGTGCGGCACAAACCGATGCGGCAATTGCCGAATTGCAAGATCGCTTTGCCGATGATCCATCGGTGGAGCTTCGCTTTGAAGATGTTCCGGGCGATACCGATACCCGCATGTTTGCCGTCCTTGACCGGTTGCTGGGCGGCTTGCCGCGCGAACGGTTGGGTGGGGTCATGATGATTACCGACGGGCAGGTTCATGACGTGCCAAGCAGCCTTGATCTGAACGCACCCTTGCATGTTTTGATCAGTGGCGGACGCGATGAACGTGATCGCCGGTTGGTCATTCGCCAAAGTGCAGATTACGGCATTGTCGGCAAGGACGCCGAATTCATGATCGAGGCGGTCGATCCGCAATTGCCGCCCGGCACGGCGATCCCGGTACGGATGCTGCTTGAAGATGGTACGGAACGCGAAATTGCCCTGCCCGCCAACGAACAACGCCGGGTCAGCATCCCGGTGCCACATGCCGGATCGGTTCTTGCCGAATTGCGTATGGATACGCTTGAGGAAGAAACCGACAAATCCAACAACCGGCTGATCCTTGAGACCACCGGTGTGCGTGATCGGTTGCGCGTGTTGTTGTTATCTGGCGAACCCCACCCGGGCGAGCGGGCGTGGCGTAACCTTTTGCGGGCTGATCCGGGGGTGGATCTTGTGCATTTCACTATTTTGCGCCCGCCAGAAAAGGGCGACGACACGCCGATCAATGAACTGGCACTGATCCCGTTTCCGATCCGTGATCTGTTCGAAGTGCGCCTGCGTCAATTTGATCTGATCATTTTTGACCGCTACCAGATGCGCGGCGTCTTGCCGCCGCACTATCTGGAAAAGGTGGTTGATTTCGTAAAATGGGGTGGCGCGGCACTGGTCGTCGCCGGGCCGGAATATGTCGGCCCGGACGGGCTTGCCAGCACGGCGTTGAATGATCTGATGCCGGCAGCCCCGACCGGACGGATTATCGAGCAGGCCTTTGTCCCCCGTGTTAATCAGGCCGGCCGCCTGCACCCGGTTACAACTGCCATTGCCGGATCCCCCAACACGCCCCCGAAATGGGGACAATGGTATCGTCAGATCGAAACGCGTATTTCTGATCCCGATGCCATGACGCTTCTGACCGGTGTGGATGACCTGCCACTTCTGACCATGCAGCGGGTCGAGGAAGGCCGTGTGGCAATGCTGAGTTCCGATCAGATGTGGCTTTGGCAGCGCGGCCATGATGGCGGCGGCCCTGTGGCAGAATTGCTGCGGCGTTTATCGCACTGGCTGATGAAGGAACCGGCCCTTGATGAAAACACCGTGCTGACCGAACGCAGCCCGGATGGCGAGAGCCTTATCCTGAATTGGCGCAAGATCGGCGCGGCCCCCGAAGCAGCCAGCGTGATCAATCCGGAAACCGGCGAACAGATCAATGCCGCCTTCGAACAACTGCCCGATCAATCCTGGCAGGCGACTGTTCCGATTGAAACCCGCGGTTTGATCCGGGTTCGGGTACGTGATCAGGATGATCGCAGTCAAACCGCGTTGCATGTCGATCGTGATGTCCTGACCGCCGAAACCCGAAACACCAACTCCACCCCGGATCTGTTGGCCGGGCTGGTGGCGGAAAATGATGGCTATATCGGCCGGATCGAAGATGGTTTGCCCGATTTCCGCCATGTGCCCGATGACCGTATCTGGCATGGCAGCAACTGGGCCGGGTTCCTTCAGACCGACAGTTTCAAGACCGTGATTGGCGGCATTACAAACTTGCTGCCGATCCCGTTTGTCGCGCTTTTGATCGGGGCGATCTGTTTGCTGGGCTGGCGGGTCGAAAGCAAGTGATTAGGGCCGTGGTCTTTGACGGCCGCGTCCTTCACGATATTCCGCACAGGCTTCCTGATGGAAGTTGCACAATCCGCCTTTGAACTTTTCGACTAGAAAATCGATGAAGACACGCACCTTGCTGGGCAGGTGGCGGCGTTCGGGATAAACCGCGTAAATACCACCACTGCTAAGCGGATCGTAATCATGCAGGATGCGGACAAGACGCCCTTCGCTAAGTGCCTCCGCAACGATGAATTCCGGTTCACGGGCAATACC
This sequence comes from Thalassospira sp. A40-3, assembly GCF_015871485.1. Classification (NCBI taxonomy): domain Bacteria; kingdom Pseudomonadati; phylum Pseudomonadota; class Alphaproteobacteria; order Rhodospirillales; family Thalassospiraceae; genus Thalassospira; species Thalassospira sp. A40-3. The sequence continues at coordinate 421,799 of NZ_CP065428.1, read as the reverse complement.
AAGGCCGCGAATAGCCGCGACAGACGTGAATTCACCATTGTTGCATGACATCACCGGATTGACCCGGACTGAGACCTGACCATCAGGCCCGTCAAAGTCCCAGATATTGGGGCTTGGCACGTTGGTGTAGGAAATCGTTCGATGCTCGGCCAGTTCCTGTGGCGTTTTGGGTTCGCCATACTGTTCCAGATAACCCGGTGAGGCCACCACATGGCCGGTAAAATCGGCCAGTTTGCGGGCGATCAGGCTGGAATCCTTAAGCCGGGTAATACGTATCGCCATATCAATCCCCTCGGCCACCAGATCGACCATATGATCGGCCAGATGGATATCGACATGCAGCCCGGGATACTTATCCATGAACTCGGTCACCAATTGCGGCAGATACATCTGCCCAAAGGTCAGCGGGGCTGAAATACGCAATGTGCCGCGCGGCGTGCCGCGCAAATCGGTCAGCGCATGTTCGGCTGTTTCGATTTCTTCAACCACACGCGCGCAGTGCTGATAGAAGGTCGACCCGGCATCTGTCAGGCTAAGACGACGGGTGGTGCGGTTCAGAAGCCGGATACCAAGATTATCTTCAAGCTTGGTTACATGTTTGCTGACGGCGGATTTGGACATGCCAAGCTTGCGCGCCGCACCGGAAAAACTGCGTTCCTCGACGACACGGGCAAAGACGGTCATGCCGTCAAGATTTCCGATCAGCATTATGCGGCTCCTGAGCGGGGTACTGTTGCGCGATTGGAAACAAATTAATGTCACATCAACGGATTGTCTTCAACGCGCAAATAAGCACAATAAAGCTTAACCGCGGCAGAATGCCTGCCAGAACCGATTAACAAAATTTGGGAAACGGACATGGGATTACTTGTCGACGGAGTCTGGCACGACAAATGGTATGACACCAAAAGCAACGGCGGAAAATTCAAACGCCAGGTTTCAGCTTTTCGCAACTGGGTCTCTGCCGATCAGGATGCCGAATTCCCGGCCGAAAAGGGCCGCTACCATCTGTATGTATCCTACGCCTGTCCCTGGGCACATCGCACGCTGATCTTCCGTGCCCTGAAGGGACTGGAAGACATGATCAGCGTATCGGTCGTGCATTGGCACATGGGTGAGAACGGCTGGAAGTTTGATCGCGACGCGGGCCTTCCGGACCATCTCGAAGACCGTGACTTCATGCATCAGGTCTATACCGATGCGATGTCTGATTACACCGGTCGCGTCACCGTGCCGGTGCTTTGGGACAGGAAGACCAACAAGCTGGTCAGCAATGAGTCGGCTGAAATCATCCGCATGCTTAACAGCGCGTTTGACGATCTTGGTGCAACGACGGTCGATTTCTATCCCGAAGATTTGCGCGGTGAAATCGATGAAGTGAACGAACGCGTTTATCACGATGTGAATAACGGCGTTTACAAATCCGGCTTTGCCACCACGCAGTCTGCCTATGAAGAAGCCGTCACCACGCTGTTTGATGCGCTGGACTGGCTTGAGGAACGCCTTTCAAAGCAACGCTACCTTGTTGGCAACCGGCTTACCGAAGCCGACTGGCGCCTGTTCACAACCTTGTTGCGCTTTGATCCGGTCTATCACGGCCATTTCAAATGCAACCTGCGCAAGCTGAATGAGTATCCCAATCTTTGGGCCTATACCCGCGATCTGTATCAACACCCGGGGATCAAAGAGACAGTCTTTATGGACCATATCAAGGGCCACTATTACGAAAGCCACCCGACGATCAATCCGTCCGGTGTGGTCCCGTTGGGCCCGGTTCTGGACCTTGATGAACCGCATGGCCGCGAACACTTGTCCTGATCCTCAGCCGGACTGTCGAACAATAAAAAAACCCCGCAGCATCGCTGCGGGGTTTTCAGTTTCCGGAAACCGGAAAAAATCAGTTCAGACGACCTTTGAGTTCCGCGATCGCGCTATCAACCAACTCGTCTGCCTTTGCACCAGAAACCTTGTCACTGACAAGGGCCATGGTGGCCTTGGCTGCGATTTCGGCAACATGTGCACGAACTTCGGCAATAGCCTGGCTTTCGAGGTTGGAGATACGGTCCAGAGCTTGCTGTTCACGACGTTTAAGCGCCGCTTTCAGTTCTGCCTGGGCGTTCTCGAGCATACGGTCGGCTTCCACCTTGGCATGCGCACGGATTTCGTCAGCTTCCTTAAGCGCTTCACGCTGTTTGGCCTGATAATTGGCCAGAAGCTCCTGGGCTTCTTCGCGAAGACGCTGTGCTTCGTCCAGTTCGTCGGAAATCTTCTGTGCACGTTTATCAAGTGCGCTCGAGATCCCTTTGACGGCTTTGAAACCGCCAAAACCGACGACCAGCACGAAAGAAAGCGTGGTCCAGGTGTATGGATCGGTAAGGAAAGTAACCTCTTGGGTTGCCATTGTCTTACTCTCCTACGATTGCCGAAACAGCCTTGTCGGCAGTTTTGGCCTGAACCTTGACACCGATAAGTTTGTCGGTTGCTTCACGGGCAATTTCCGATGCTGCTTCTGCAACACCCGTCATTGCATCCGCTTTGGCGTCCGCAATTGCCTTCTCGGCATCAGATGTCTTTTTAGACAGCTTCTTGACCATAGCTTCGGTTTTCTTGGCTTGCTCTGCAGCAGCCTTTTCCGATGCTTCGCGAATGTCAGCCTGAGCGGCTTCACGAGCTTCTGCCAGAGCAGCCTCGTATTTCGCGATGGCGGCATCGGTTTCGTCTTTCAACGCCCGAGCCTTGCCAAGGTTGTCTTCGATGGTTTTTTGACGGCGTTCAAGAACTTCACCAACCTTCGGCAGCGCAATTCTCGACATCAGGAAATACAAGATGGCGAAAATGACGAACAGCCAGAAGATCTGTTCCGAGAACGTCGCAATATCAAACTGCGGCATAGCCTACTCCCGAATTCAACGACGCCGGCGAGGGAGTGCCTCGCCGGGCCGTGTATTCGCGCAAAAGGCGCCGATTAGCCGAACAGAACGATCAGCGCAACGACGAGTGCGAACAGTGCAATAGCTTCGGTAACAGCAAAGCCGATCCAGCCATACAGTTCAACGTCGCCTTTTGCAGCCGGGTTACGGCCAACAGTCGCAATCAGGCTCGACCAGATGTTACCAACACCGATACCGGCACCAATCATGCCAATAGCAGCCAGGCCAGCACCGATCATCTTAGCAGCATCGAGTTCCATAACTTCACCCTTTCGAATTTCTTAAAGGCAATCAGAAGAGATCACACCAAACCACACACATCAGTGCATGTGGATTGCATCATGGAGATAGATGCAGGTGAGAATTGTGTAGACGTAAGCCTGAAGCGCAGCAATGCCAAACTCCAGAACAGTAATCCCCGTCAGCAAAGCAAAGGGAAGCACGCCGAGAATGCCAATCAGGCCGACGAACCCACCGATAACTTTCAGCATGATGTGGCCGACGGTCATGTTCGCAAACAGTCGGATCGCCAGGCTGAACGGACGAGAGAAATAGGAGATGATTTCGATCGGGATCAGAATGATCGCGGTCGCAATCGGCGCACCTTCAGGGAAGAACATCCGAAGGTAATGCGTACCATGACGCATGAAGCCGATGACCGTCACACCGAGGAAGATCACCAGAGCCATCGCAAAGGTAACAGCGATGTGGCTCGTAAAGGTAAAGCTGTGCGGGATCATGCCAAGCAGGTTCCCGAACAGAACAAACATAAACAGCGTAAAGACGAACGGGAAATATTTGCGACCTGCGCTTCCCACGTTGTCCTTGAGCATATTGGCGACGAATTCGTACATCACCTCGGCAGATCCCTGCCAGCGGCCCGGAACCAGCGCGCCGCGACGCATCGAAAGCGTCATGAAGCCCGTTACGAGAACGGCTGCGATCACCATCCAAAGTGCGGAGTTGGTGAAGGAAATATCAATGCCGGCAACCGAAAGTTCGGCCAAGGGCTTGATTTCAAACTGCTCTAGCGGTCCAGCCACCGTAATCCTCGCTCAATATTATCAGGGTTCGGATTTGTCCCCGTTCCCCTGCTTGCGCTCCCCCATCGCACGACCAAGTCCGACAGCACTGTCAAAACCCTTGGCAACGCGATAAGCGTTCAAACCTCCGGCACCTGCTCCGAGAAAAACAAACAGAACAAGCAGCCAAGGTGTCGTATCAAGCACCCGATCCAGCGCCCAGCCAATCAGCAAGCCGACAAGAACCGCAGCGATCATTTCCGCCGAAATCCTCATGCCAAGCGCCATCCCTTGAGATGGTTTGCCGGTCGCCCGGTTCGGGCTGTGCAGTTCTTCTCGCTTGCCTGCTACGGCTGCCAGTTTGCTCTCAAGCTCTGCTAATGAAGCGCGATCTTTATCATCGCTCATTGTCGTGAACCCCGCTTTGGCAGCCCTGCAAACGTCGCAAGGAAATGCGCGGGCAACATACTTAGCACCCCATGGGCTGTCAAGCTGTAAAACCCCGTCTCCCCGGACCTTTGAAAACCGAAATAATAATAATTATTTCAGTCACTTAACCCCTTAAATGTGAAGGAAAACACTTTTAGAGTTAGGCAATAGTCGCAGTCAAAAGAATTGACAGTGATCTGCGCCACTGGCCTGCAACCGGCGGTTTTCCTTGGTTCCTGCCGGTTTTATCCCCTTTGACACCACAGATGACAAATTTGGTGTTTTTCACCGGGCCCCGGCAATTTGCCAAAATCAGGAGCGTTTTTGCCCAAAACCATGAAATATCGGTGGATTAAAGACAGTGGGCATTCCCGATTCACCCGCGGTCACCGAATGACGCTTGCAGGGGCACTACCCCCGTAAACCAATCAGATCTTGCGCACGCTAAGTGTTCTCTCACCGTCGGTTTTTTGCCAGCCACCAGGCTTCGATGACAACATCCAATCGAACTTGTGAAACAGCGCCCACACAGCCCCCAATGTATTGATCGCAATCGAGTTCATATCAATCGGCTGGGTATCAAGAATTTCATCGCGCAGAATGGCGACAAGTTCTGCAACCGTCTTCTTGCCATCAAAGACCGCCAGCAAGCGGACCAGATCCGGCCCACCGGTCAGGTCGACCGCATTGCCACTGCCGTCTTCGATCAGAACAGGTTGGCCGGCGAGTGCCACCAGATCATCAAAGAAGGTCTTGTTGGGCGGGACGAAGAAGTAAGGTGCCAGTTCTGCGTCGGGCAGCATTTCGGCAGTTTGGCCCTTGTCTTCACGGGTCAGATAGAATGCATGAAGCGGCATCGCGCCACTGAACCGTTCGCAAAAGGCCTGCTGATCGCGAAGCGGCTTGGCCGCCAATTCGCGCAGAATGGACGGATCACGCACCAGATTATCGATCTTGTAATGCGCCTTGCCGGTTCCTCCAAACCCGAAGAAACCGGTAAAGGCCGCAACATGAAGGCCCGCGGAAGAGGCGAAACCATATACCCCGTGGACGTCATATGCGCATTCGACGGGATGAAGCAGCAAATCAACAATTTCCGGATCGTTTTCGAGCAACCCTTTGATGAAGCCCGGGCCACCGCCCATTTTAAGCAGCATGTTGTCTTCGGGCAGGGCCGATAGCAATGTTCGCGTCATGGCCAACTGTTGCTGCAGGTCTTTGCCTTCCAGCAATGGCTCGATCATTTTGCGCCACTCGGTCACGGCAAGGCGCCCATGTTCGCCATACACCATGATGCCCATCGCACCGTCGGCCTTAAGCACCGACGTCAAATCGCGAAGGCCTTCTTTCGGGTCTTCAAGATGGTGCAGGACACCTGCACAATTGATGTAGTCAAATGGCTCAGGCTTGGATTTGGCAAATTCAGAGATGGTCTGATTGACGTAAGTGACATTTGAAAGACTGCGTGCCTCGGCCCGGGCACGGGCGACCTTGGTACTGGCCGCGGACGGTTCGAGATAGGTCACCGATCCACCGACATCGCGCAACTGTTCCGCCAGCCAGATCATCGAATCCCCGGTGCCACCACCGGCAACCAGCGCACGGAAGGTAGCATCAAATTCCTTTGTGCCGCCAAAGCAGTAATGATTGACCCGTGACAGGGTATCGATCGGCGGCATTAACAGGCGGTCTTTCTCCTGCCCTGGATCGCGCAACGGATAGGGAAACTGTTCGTAAAGCTCGCGCACTTTCTGGGACATTCGGCCTTCACCATCATTGAGTTTCAATGATGTGTAACATCGCGTGCCCTATCAGTTTATTAATGGAATGCTTAATAAGCGGCACGGATTAGCTGGTGAAATCGAGCTCGGTCTGTTCTTTTTTGGAATAGACTTCTGCCTGATGCAGGTCGACCGATACCAGCGAAGACACACCGCGCTCGGCCATGGTCACCCCAAACAGACGGTTCATGCGGGCCATGGTCATACGGTGGTGGGTGATGACCAGGAAGCGGGTATTAGCATGACGGCCAATGGCCTCCAACAGCTTGCAGAAGCGGTCAACGTTGGCGTCATCAAGCGGGGCATCGACCTCGTCAAGGACGCAGATCGGGGCCGGATTGGTCAGGAAGACCGCAAATAGAAGCGCCACAGCAGTCAGCGCCTGTTCCCCACCTGACAGAAGCGACAGATGCTGAAGCTTTTTACCCGGCGGGGATGCCATGATTTCAAGTCCGGCTTCAAGCGGATCATCTGCATCAGTCAGCATCAGGTGCGCACCGCCGCCACCAAACAGGCGGACAAACAATTGCTGGAAGTGCTTGTCCACCTCGTCAAAGGCCGCTTTCAAACGCGCACGGGCTTCGCGGTTGAGCTGATTGATGCCATTGCGCAGTTTTTCAATGGCAGCAATCAAATCATCGCGTTCAGACACCATGGTGTCTTTCTGTTCCTGCATCTCGGCCAGTTCGACCTCGGCACGCAGGTTAACCGCACCAAGGTTTTCACGTTCGCGGGTCTGGCGTTGCAGACGGGCTTCGATGTCGCCTTCGCTTGGCAGGTCCTTGGTCAGGTCAATCTTGCCAAGCTCAACCAACTGATCCGGCGTCGCATTGACACGTTCGCGGATACGTTCGATCAAATCGCGACGATGCTGTTCGGCCTGCTCAAGCAGCGCTTCACAGCGCACGCGACCCTCACGGGCTTCGGCCAGTTTCTGTTCGGCTTCGCGCAGGTTGATATCCGCTTCGCGCTGGGCATTTTCGGCGCGCTGCAATTCATCAGCCGCATCTTTGCGGGTTTGATCGGAAAGTTCGATCCGGTCAGAAAGAATGGCACGGCGTTCTTCGATCTCTTCGGGCTTGAGTTCAAGCTCCTCGATCTCCATGCGTGCCTCTTCCTGGCGTTCGCGCAATTCGGCAACCCGTTCACCGGCACCCGATGCACGTTCATTCCAGGTGGCAATTTCGTTTTCAACGAATTCAAGGCGCTTGCGCCGGCCCGACATGGTGCTTTGCATGCGTTCAAGCTGACTGCGGGCTTCCATATGGTCCGCACGCGCATCGGCCAAATTGGCGCGTTTTTCGATCAGTTCGGCCTTGATTTCCATCAGGCCCTCGCTGCTTTCCTCTGGCAGGGCGGCGAGTTCTTCCTGTTCAGCAATCAGTTCATCAAGGTCCTGCTTGGCGCGTTTTTCGGCCTCTTCGGCGTTCTGAAGGCGGCTTTCAATAGCGCTGGCATCGCGTTTGATATTGGCGATTTCTTCACGTGCAGATGAGGCCGCGTTTTCAGCATCGCGCACCGCGCGGTGTGCTTCCTGTTCGGCCGTTCGGGCCGCCTCGATTTCTTCATCGAGGCGTTCGACATTTTCGCTGGCGATTTCGGCGCGCTCGCTTGCGGCTTCGACCACCGCATCGGCTTCTTCGAGCTCGCCGCGCAATTCATCAAGTCGGTTACGCTGGCGCAGACGGACCGCGGCGGGCAGTTCCGCCCCAGCCAGAATACGATAGCCATCCCAACGCCATAGCGCCCCTTCGCGCGACACAAGGCGCTGACCAACCTTGAGGTTTTTGGCAAGGAAGTTGCCGGTTGCTTCGTCTTCAACAATGCCGATCTGCCACAGACGCCGGTTCAAAAGTGCGGGTGCCTCAACATATTTGGCAAGGGCCGACACCCCATCGGGCAGGGCCGGGTCATCGGTCGCCGGGTCAATGGCGGCCCAATGCATTGCGGCATCGGTTGCATCCGGCGCATCAAGGTCCTCACCAAGGGCGGCTGCCATCGCAAGTTCAAAGCCGCTTTGAACCGTGATGTTTTCGATCACACCGGGATATTTATCATCGTCACCGCCGCGCAGCAGGCTTTCAAGTGCGTCGATCTCGGCAGTCAGGCGCGCCTTGCGGCTTTCGGCATCACGCAATGCATCGCGCGCATCGCTTTCGGCGGTTTTCAGACCATCTTCACGGTCACGCATTTCAGCCAAGCGCATCTCTGCTTCTTCGACGGCCAGTTTGCGCTGTTCAACCAGTTCCTCACACTCTTCAAGATGCATACTTGCTTCTTCAAGCGCCTCGGAAAAGTCGGCCTCAATGCGGATATCATCAAGCTTGGCGACAGCCTCGTCATGGCGTTCGGTCAGGCGCGCACGGCGGGCATTCAGTTCACTGAGACGCTGTTGCACCGATTTGAGGCGTGCCTCTTCCTCGGCGACCTTGTTGGTCATTTGATCAACATCGGCTTCCAGTTCTTCGACGCGCAACGCCTTTTCGGATGCCATTTCGCGGGCTTCATCAAGTGCGTCATCTTCGCCGCCTTGGGCCTCGCGGAGTTCTTCACGCTCGTTCTTGAGCTTTTCAAGCGCGCCTTGCGCATCACTTGCCAATTCGGCCTCACGCGCAAGGTCGGCATCGATTTGCTGAATACGGGCACGTAATTGGCCCATCTGGGTTTCGATCTGGGCCTTGTCCTTATCAAGACCTTCGCGCTCGATCAAAAGACGTTGAAGGGCGGCGGCGGCCTCGGCCTCTTTTTTGCGAAGATCGGGCAGGCTTGCGGCCACATGGGCCTGAACCGTGGTCGCCTCGGTCACCGACGAGGTCAGATCACGTACCGCACTTTCGCCCGCGACCAGTAATTCACGTGCGTCTTCCTGGCGTTTTTGGGCTTCGGACCAGCGGATGTGAAACAGCAGCGCCTCGGTCTCGCGGACACTTTCGGAAAGTTTGCGATACCGTTCGGCCTGTCTTGCCTGTTTTTGCAGGGAAGCAATCTGGCCATCAAGCTGCAAAAGAACGTCTTCAAGACGTTCCATATTTTGTTCGGCGTTCTTAAGGCGCAATTCCGCCTCGTGGCGGCGTGAATGCAGGCCGGTAATGCCGGCGGCCTCTTCAAGGATCAGGCGACGCTGGATCGGTTTGGCCCCGATCAATGCACCAATTTTACCTTGGGAAACCATGGCATTTGACCGCGCACCGGTCGCGGCATCGGCAAACAGCAATTGCACATCACGCGCACGCACATCCTTGCCATTGACGCGATAGTTCGAGCCACCGCCACGTTCAATGCGGCGCGTGACTTCAAGCATGTCAAAGTCATTGAACATCGCGGGCGCCTTGCGCTCGCTGTTATCAAGGGTGACGGATACTTCGGCGACGTTGCGAGCAGGACGGCTTGATGTGCCGCCAAAAATCACGTCGGACATGTCCGAGCCACGCATCTGCTTGGCTGATGTTTCGCCCATCACCCAACGCAATGCTTCGACAAGATTGGATTTGCCACAGCCGTTCGGGCCGACAACACCGGTCAGCCCGTCTTCAACCAATAAATCTGTTGAATCGACGAAGGATTTGAACCCCGTCAGCTTTAGCGATTTAAACTGGACCAATCATGTCCCCCGGTCCGACCCTGTCCCTTGTTGCCGGACACCACGCATGCGGTGTCCGGCAGAATTGTTTTATTTAGTCGATAAGGTCTTCGACTTTTTCGATAAAGAATTCCGCATCACGCGAACCGGCAATGGTGTCGCCATCAAGAACGAAGCTTGGCGTGGAATTAACGTTGAATTCCTGTTCGCCGCGCATGCGTGAGCCGACAATACCGTCAATCAGTTCCTGATCGGCCATGCAGGCATCAACCGCATCACCGGTCATGCCGGCAAAGCGGACAACTTCCTTGATGCTGTCAATCGGGTCCTGCGAACGCGCCCAGGTCATCTGCGATTTGAACAGCATGCCAAGCACACCGAAATAACGATCTTCGCCCGCGCACTGTGCGATTGCAGCCGCACGCAGCGCAACACCATCCAGCGGATAGTCGCGGAAGATCAGTTTCAGTTTGCCGGTATCAATCAGCTTTTCCTTGATCTCAGGCAGAACCTCGGTGTGGAAGGACGCACAATGCGGGCAGGTCAAAGATGCATATTCAATCATCGCGACCGGCGCATTTTCGTCGCCCAGCACATGCTCTTTCCATTCAACTGCCTGTGCCTGTTGGGTGCTTGCGACCCCAACCATCATCAAAAACGCACAAGCAAGAAACTTAACTGCCTTTAGCAAGGAAACCTCCGTTAAAACAAAGTTTTGTGATTACAAGCCTGTTGCAGCGCGCGAGTCAACACACCCCCGAAAACGGCTATGCCACCAACGAGTCGCCAAAGTGGTGCGCAATTGCGGCAACTCCGTGATCGTTCATTTCATGAAACTGATTCGATTATCGACGACGCGCAAGACAACAGATCGTGACCGCTGGGCAAGTTATCAAACGCCCAGGGTTACGGTCGTTCGGGCGTTATTTCTTGCCTGTTTTCGGACGCAAACCGCCGCTTGCACCAGCGATGTGACGACCAAGGCGGGTCAGAACTTCGCGAAGATGCGGATCTTCGATCTTTTCGAGGTCGGCCTGACTGGTTGGGCTGATGTCGGCTTCGGGCACCTCGGTCGGGCGGTGAACGGTACGTTCGGGCCGTGAAATATCACCCTGAAGCATCGTGATCTTGTTGATCGCGCGATAGCCAAAATAACTGTTCACCCGTTCGATGATCTGCGGCATGCGGTGTTGCAGCTCAAGGGCGACCGGCCCGACAACCCGGATCAGCAACGTACCACCGGCCATGCTTTCCTTGGGCGGCGGGCTGTATTTCAGCGGCATGGTATATTGTTCAAGATCACGTCCGACGATCTCGGCCCAATGCAGGATGATTTCCGTTTGGAAAAAGCCGCGCTTGCGCACCAGCGGCCGGGTCAGGTTGCCAACAAGCGGTGCAACATTACGCAGGCCCATCCGACGTTCCGAGCTACCCAGCGGGACAAAGCCCTGCTTCTTTTTGGGCGCAACGGATTTGGATGCCTGATCCATCACCGAGCCACTTTTCGTACCAACACTATCTTTTTTCTTGCTCACGCCCGCTTCTTTCGTAGGGTCTGCATACCTTCGGACCAAAAGTCTGTGTCCGCAAAACAACATAACACGGGATCGACGTGCATTTCACCCATCAGGATACCCAACGCCTAGCAGCAAGCATGCTGGAGTGGTACGACCGCCATCACCGCACCCTGCCCTGGCGATCAGAACCAGGCGATACGCCAGATCCCTATCATGTCTGGCTCAGCGAAATCATGCTGCAACAAACCACTGTGCAAACGGTGGGACCGTATTTTGCTGCGTTCTTGAAACGCTGGCCAACCGTGACCGATCTTGCCAATGCCGAACTTGATGATGTTTTGCATGCCTGGCAGGGACTGGGATATTACGCACGGGCGCGCAACCTGCATAAATGCGCCAAGGTTGTCGCATCGGAATATGACGGCGTTTTTCCCGATACCGAGGAAGGGTTGCTGAAACTGCCCGGTATTGGCCCCTATACCGCCTGCGCGGTTGCCGCCATCGCCTTTAACCGCCATGCAAGCCCGGTGGATGGCAATATCGAACGGGTGATTTCACGCCTGTTTGCGCTGGAAACGCCGTTGCCCGACGTCAAACCGGAAATCAAGGAAAAGTCGGCTGCTCTGACCCCATCCGACCGCCCGGGCGATTATGCACAGGCATTGATGGATCTTGGGGCGACGGTCTGTACACCGCGCAATCCCGCATGCGGCATTTGCCCATGGCAAGCCGATTGTGAAGGTCGCAAATCAGGCATCGCGCCCGACCTTCCCAAGAAACGCAAAAAAGAACCCAAACCAACCCGGGTTGGCTATGCGTTTTGGATCCGGCGCGAAGATGATGGCCGCATCCTGGTGCGCCGCCGCCCGGAAAAGGGATTGCTGGGGGGCCTGTATGAAGTGCCCGGAAGTGACTGGCGCGCGATTGACGCGCCCGATGAAGTCATGCTTTCCGAAGCACCGGTATCCGCCAATTGGTCGGAACTTGACGGTAAGGTTGGTCATACCTTCACGCATTTTCATCTCAATGTCAGCGTGCTGGCCACGACCTTGCCTGGCGATCAGGCCGATAAACTTGACGGTAGTTGGACAACCATTGACGGGCTTTCGGATTTTGCCCTGCCGACCATCATGAAAAAGATCGTCCGTCATGCCCTGAAATACGGGCCCGCCTGAAGTAAATAGCTGTGCCGAATGAAAGCACCGCAATTTAAAAAGGCCCGTGGTCGGAACCACGGGCCTTTTTGTTTTTGAACCTCGCGCGGCGCGATCAGGCGTAAATATCGATCACCTGTCCACGGCCCTCTGCCGGGGTCGGGGCTGCCTGCTGCGACGTTTCGGTTTCTGCTGCTTGCTCGATCCGCTGTGCCGGCGGTGAATTCAGGTCGTTGTTACCCGTTTCAGCAATTGGCGCGGCTGCCTGCTGAATTTGTACCGGGTTGGGTGCGTATGCTGCACCCCCTACTGCACCTGCTTGCATATTCTTCTCCATCTATCCTTGCGGATAAGTTTGATGATCGGAATATAGCAAGATTTTTGCCCAAAAGCAAAACCGGCGGGTTTTGCAACCACGCCGGTTCTTTTAGGCATCAAGGATTTAGCCGAAGTTTTGCGGCTTGGATCAGGCGGGGACCTGACCCATTTCCTTACGCAGCTGACTGCGCAGATTGTCGATCGAAACCAGTCGGCCATCGCACTTATAATGCCAATAAGTCCAACCATTACAAGCCTGTGCGCCCTGAACGTGGGCACCGATCTGGTGGATCGAACCGGCATTGTCCTTATGACTGATCGAGCCGTCAGCACGCACCATGGCGGCAACATTGCCCCGGTTGTCATAGATCTTGTCGCCCGGCGAAAGCAGGCCACGTTCGATCACCGCACCAAACGGGATACGCGGCAGGGAACGCTTCGACTCGGTCAGCTCAAGGCTGTCGCCATCCAGCATCTGAACCTTGGAAATGCGTTCGCGCGCGGCCTCGGCATAGCTTTCTTCGCGTTCCAGACCGATGAAGTGACGGCCCAAACGACGTGCGGCTGCACCAGTGGTGCCGGTGCCAAAGAACGGATCAAGCACCACATCACCCTGACGGGTGGTCGCCATCAGAACACGCTGAAGCAATGCTTCGGGCTTCTGGGTCGGATGGACCTTCTTGCCCTTGTCGTCCTTAAGACGTTCCGAGCCAGAGCAAATCGGCATCAACCAGTCAGAGCGCATCTGCAGGCCTTCATTGAGCTGCTTCATCGCTTCGTAGTTAAAGGTGATGGCCTTTTGCTCTTCGCTTTTGGAACACCACAAAAGGGTCTCGTGCGCGTTGCAGAAACGCTTGCCGCGGAAGTTCGGCATCGGGTTGGTTTTGCGCCAGACGATATCATTGAGGATCCAATACCCGATATCCTGGAGCATGTTACCAACACGATAAATGTTGTGATACGAACCGATCACCCAGATCGCACCGGTGTCCTTAAGCACGCGGCGCGCCGCCGTCAGCCAGTCACGGGTGAACTCGTCATAGTGACGGAAGCTGTCGAACTGATCCCAATGATCGTCAACAGCGTCGACCTTGGAATTGTTCGGGCGCAGAAGATCGCCACCAAGCTGAAGGTTATAGGGCGGATCGGCAAAAATCAGATCGACGGATTTTTCCGGCAGGCTGTTCATCAGCTCGATGCAATCGCCAACCATCACCTGATCAAGTGGTAAAGATGTCTTTTTTGTCATGATGCCTTCTAGGTTCCCCCTTGAAATCTTGATGAAAGCATCAACCGAAATAGTTAATGAAAGAGTTAACCGACTCCGAAATTTTTCAAGGATTCGCATTGTGTTAGAAAGTGCGTCACCTGTTTAGACAATCTTAACCGCTATGCCCGAAAAACCGGAAGATTTTGCCCCTGCTACCGCATGGTCACAAATACGGTTGATACAGCCCGGACTCGGGTATCGGGCCTGCGCGAAACAGCACCAATCGGCACCGGAATATCCACCGATCACCTTTTGGCTGCGCAGAAACCTGCCATTTGCACGCGTTAATTCACCCCAAACCCCGTGCATTCCCAAATACTTACACCAAAGAGTGGAAAACTGACCATTTGGACAGAAGGTGCTTTGCCTCTTTTGTGATCGCGTATACAATCTGCCCACAATCTATGCAAAAGGTTGAGTTTCGCATAACGGCAATAAATCCGCAGGGGGACAAAAATGAAGTCTGGTACTTTCCGCCTAACGCGTCGTGCCATGCTGTCGGCCATCGCTGGCGCAGCCGCCGTCGTATCGTTTGGCTTTGGTGCACCGGCCGAGGCCGCCGATCCGCTTAAGGTTTCGGCAATCTACACCGTTCCGGTCGAACAGCAGTGGGTATCGCGCATTCACAAGGCGCTTAATGCCGCCGAAGCACGTGGCGATATTTCCTATGAGTTTTCCGAAAACGTCGCCAACACCGACTATGAGCGCGTCATGCGCGAATATGCCGAAAACGGTTCAGACCTGATCGTTGGTGAAGTGTTCGGTGTCGAACGTGCTGCGCGCAAGGTTGCGGCCGACTATCCGGAAACCGCGTTCCTGATGGGGTCAAGCTTTGCCCCGGACGGGGAAAACTTCTCGGTCTTTGATAACTTCATCCACGAGCCGAGCTACCTTGTCGGCATGGCGGCTGGTAAGGCGACCGAAACCAACAAGATCGGCATGGTTGGCGGTTTTGCCATCCCGGAAGTGAACCGTCTGATGCATGCCTTCATGGCAGGTGCCAAATCGGTCAATCCGGATGTCGAATTCATGGTGACCTTCATCAACAGCTGGTATGACCCGCCCAAGGCCAAAGAAGCAGCCTTTGCCATGATTGATAGCGGTGCGGACATCATGTATGCCGAACGCTTTGGCGTTTCCGATGCCGCCAAGGAACGCGGCATTCTGGCCGTTGGCAACGTGATCGACACCGCGGCTGATTATCCGGGCACCATTCTGGGTTCGGCCCTGTGGCACATGGAAGCCACCATTGACCATGCCATCGAGGCGGTCAAAGCCGGTGAATTCAA
The DNA here is from genome assembly GCF_015871485.1 of Thalassospira sp. A40-3. Taxonomy (NCBI): domain Bacteria; kingdom Pseudomonadati; phylum Pseudomonadota; class Alphaproteobacteria; order Rhodospirillales; family Thalassospiraceae; genus Thalassospira; species Thalassospira sp. A40-3. Next base: position 406,509 of record NZ_CP065428.1, on the reverse strand, counting down.
GGCCGAAGATTACGGCAAGTTCAGCTACATGGAATATGGCGGCGGTTCTGTCGTTCTCGATCCGGCACTGCTGCCGGACGGCACGGTTGAAGAAGTCGAAGTCAAACAGGCTGAAATCCTTGATGGGTCCTTCACGGTTGACGTAAACGACGAAGAACCGAAATCATCAATGTAAGATTTCGCTGAAATCACTGGGCAGTTCGGTTAAACAATCGAACTGCCCTTTGTCATTTACGACATCATACCCACCACAAAGCCGCCCACTGCCCCACAGCGTGACGCATAAAAACAAAACGGATTACCCGAATGTCATCTGCTGCGCACACATCATCCGAAACGTCGCAAGACCTGCTGCTGTCGCTGGCAGGTGTCACCAAAAGATTTGGCCCACTCGTTGCCAATAACGCCATCGACCTGACCGTTCACAAGGGCGAAATCGTTGCCCTTCTTGGTGAAAACGGTGCGGGTAAAACCACCTTGATGAATATTCTGTTCGGTCACTATGTCGCAGACGAAGGCACCGTTACGGTCGCTGGTCGCGATGGTAACCTTGAACAGCTTGAACCGGGCGCCCCGCAGGCTGCCCTTGATGCCGGGATCGGCATGGTTCACCAGCATTTCACATTGGCCGAAAACCTGACCGGGCTTGATAACATTGTCCTTGGGACCGAACCTATTTTCAGGCTCCGTCGTGATCGCAGCAGCGCACGCGCAAAGCTTGGTGAACTGATGGCCGGATCGGGGCTTAATGTCGATCTTGATCAGCCAGTGCACAAATTGACCGTCGGTGAAAAGCAGCGCGTTGAAATCCTCAAGGCGCTTTATCGCAATGCGCGGCTTTTGGTTCTTGATGAACCCACCGCCGTTCTGACACCGCAAGAAGCCGACAGCCTGTTTGCCATCCTGCGCAAACTTGCCGCAACCGGCCTTGCGGTGATCATCATCGCCCACAAGCTGGCCGAAGTTCTTGCTGTTTCGCACCGGATTGCGGTCCTGCGCGGCGGTGCCAAGGTTGGCGAAATGAAAACCAGCGATGCGAACCATAAATCCATCGCCGAACTGATGGTCGGTCGCGAAGTTCCCGCCAGCCGCCGTACACCGCGCGCGCCCGGAAAGCCCGTCATCACACTTGTCGATGTGACCATTGATCGCGGTGATTCCCGCCGGTCCCTGCATGGGGTGAATGTCACCGCCCGGGAAGGCGAAATTCTTGGCATTGCCGGGGTATCGGGCAATGGGCAGGCGGCGCTGGCGCAACTTATCGCCGGGCTTGATAAACCCGATCGCGGCACAGTCGAAATATTTGGCGAAAAAGTCACCAAATTCGACGCCCACACCTTCGCGCAGAACGGCATCGCACGCATTCCGGAAGACCGCCATCATGACGGCATGGTCGGATCAATGACGGTGGCTGAAAACATCGCAATCGAGGATGTCCGAAGCGCGGAATACCAGAAACTCGGTTTCCTTGATTTCGAGGCCATCCGCAAACGTGCGGAACATGCGATTGCCGATTATGATGTGCGCTGCCCGGGCCCGGATGCCCCGGCGCGCCTGTTGTCCGGCGGCAATATCCAGAAACTGATCCTGGCGCGTGTTCTGGAAAAGTCGCCCAAGCTGATCCTTGCCAATCAGCCGTCACGCGGCCTTGACGTCGGCGCGCAATCCGAAGTCCATCGTCGATTGCTGGAAGCCCGCCAGGGCGGGGCCGCAGTGATCCTGATTTCCGAAGACCTTGATGAACTTCTGACCATTTCCGACCAAATCGCGGTGATCCATGCCGGGCATATTACACCCGCCATGCCAACCGATAGCATTGATCGGTCCGAACTTGGCCTGATGATGGCCGGACAAAAAGCCGCCTCGCATGCCCCCGATGCCCCTCCTGCCACGACGACCACCAATCCGGGAGAAACGGCATGATCCGCTTTGAACCCCGCAGCAATCCCGGCCCGTTTCTGGTTTATGGCGTCCCGGTTCTGGCCGCGACGATTGCCATTCTTCTGGCCGCCATTCCGCTTGCCCTTGCCGGTGCGCCGATCATTGAGGCCTATGGCCTTATGATCAGCGGTGCCTTTGGCTCCGTGTTCTCGACCTCGGAAATGCTGACCCGCGCAACGCCCCTGATCCTGACTGGGCTTGCGGCCGCCATCGCATTCCGGGCCAAGCTTTGGAATATCGGTGCTGAAGGCCAGCTCTACATGGGGGCCATGGCCGCCGTTGCCGTTGGTTCGGGTGTGATTGATGGGCCAAGCTGGGTGATGATCCCGGTTGTGATCATCGCAGGCATGATTGCAGGTGCGCTGATGCTGATTGGCCCGACGCTTTTGAAAACCCGCCTTGGCGTCGATGAAGTGGTCACCACCCTGCTTTTGAATTTCATCGTGTTGCTGTTCGTCCAGATGATGCTCGAAGGGGCGCTTAAAGACCCGATGTCGATGGGCTGGCCGCAGTCTGAACCGATCATTGATAGTGCAGCATTCCCGGCCCTTCTGGAACGCATGCGGGTACATATCGGGCTTCTCATCGCACTTGTTTCGGCCATTGCGCTGGCGATTTTCGTCAAACGCACGGTATGGGGCTTTGAAATTCGTGCAGTGGGGGAAAATGCCGCAGCTGCCAAATTTTCCGGCATTTCGGTGACCAAAACCATGATCCTTGTTGCCGCCCTGTCGGGTGGTTTGGCCGGTCTTGCCGGGGTATCGGAAGTGGCTGGCACGCGTGGTTACCTCGCAACTGACCTGTCGCCCGGATATGGCTATGCCGGAATTGTGGTCGCTATGCTTGCCCGTCTGTCACCCATCGGCGTAATTGCATCGGCGTTGTTTGTTGCATCGGTCTTTGTCGGTGCAGATTCCATGAGCCGTGCAATTGGCGTTTCAAGCTATCTCGCCGATCTGATCGTTGCCATGGCGTTGCTGTGCGTTTTGATCGGCGGGTTCTTGACCCGGTTTAGGGTTCACTTTGATCGCAAATCGGCGCAGGGCTAAGGGGAAAGACCATGGAAATCATTGATATTCTTCTTGCCGCCAGCTTCTGGGAAGCCGCCATTCGCATTGCGACCCCGCTGATCTTTGGCGTGTTGGGCGCATTGATTTGCGAACGCGCCGGTGTGCTTAACCTTGGGATCGAGGGCATCTTTACCGCCGGTGCCATGGCGGGCTGGATGGCTGTATGGCTAGGTGCCGGTCTTTGGGGCGGTGTATTGGTTGCAGCCCTTGCGGGTGGCTTCTTTGGCCTGATCCATGCGATCCTGACTGTGCCGCTGGGGCTCAGCCAGCATGTGTCAGGCATCGGGGTGACGTTGCTTGCGACCAGCCTGTCCTATTTCACCTATCGCACGGCATTGCCCGATGTTTCGTCCCCGCCGCGCATCGAACCGTTCCGTCCGCTTGATATCCCGTTTCTTTCAGACCTACCCTTCATCGGTCAGGCACTGTTTTCGCAAACGGCGATGACGATGCTGGCCCTTGTGCTGGTGTTCGTCACTGGCTGGGTTTTGTATCGCACGCCACTTGGTCTTGCGATCCGGGCGGTTGGCGACAACCCGTCCTCGGTAGAGGCACAGGGGCTTTCGGTTTATGGCCTTCGCATTGGTGCGGTCGTTGTCGGATCATCACTGATGGCATTGGGCGGGGCTTTCCTGACCATGTCGGCCTTTGATGCGTTCTTCTTTGGCATGATCAATGGCCGTGGCTGGGTCTGTATCGCGCTGACCGTGTTTGCCAGCTGGCGACCGGGCAAGGCATTGATCGGGGCTTTGCTGTTTGGGGCATTTGACGCGTTTCAGGTACGCCTGCAGACCGAGGTCGGCGCATTCCTGCCATCGCAGGTATTCCTGATGATGCCCTATATCCTGTCGATCATTGCGCTTATTGTTGTCGCCCGCAAAGCCGATTACCCCAAGGCGCTTCTTGTGCCATGGTTCAAGGGCCAGCGTTAAGCACAGCACCACAACTATGACTGCCACCACCAGACCAAGGATGACATCATGCAACCCGATCTGATCCTGAAAAACGCCAATATCGCCAATGGCCCAACCGGTGTGGATATCGCGTGTCAGAACGGCAAAATCATCGAGATTGCCGAACATATCGATGTGCCCTCGGTTGAGGTGCTTGATTGTGGTGACATGCTGGTCAGCCCGCCCTTTGTCGACAGCCATTTCCACATGGACGCGACCCTGTCACTCGGTCTGCCGCGCATGAATGAGTCGGGCACGTTGCTTGAAGGCATCGCACTGTGGGGGGAGCTTAAACCGCTTCTGACCCCCGAAGCGGTGATTGAGCGCGCGCTTAAATATTGCGATCTGGCGGTCTCCAAAGGACTGCTTGCCATCCGCACCCATGTCGATGTTTGCGATGACCGGTTGCTGGCGGTTGATGCGTTGCTGGAAGTCAAGAAACAGGTCGCACCCTATATCGATCTGCAACTGGTGGCCTTCCCGCAGGATGGTTATTTGCGCAGCCCGACCGCCAAGGAAAACACCATCCGTGCGCTGGACAAGGGTGTCGATGTTGTGGGCGGCATTCCGCATTTCGAACGCACCATGGCCGATGGTGCACAAAGCATCAAAGAACTTTGCGAAATGGCGGCGGACCGCGGGCTTATGGTCGATATGCATTGCGATGAATCTGATGATCCGCTATCGCGTCATATCGAAATGCTGACCTATGAAACCCAGCGTTTGGGGCTTCAGGGCCGGGTGACCGGCTCACACCTGACATCCATGCACTCGATGGATAATTACTATGTCTCCAAGCTGATCGCCCTGATGGCCGAGGCAGAGGTTTCCGCCATTGCCAATCCGCTGATCAACATCACCCTTCAGGGCCGTCATGACACCTATCCGAAGCGGCGCGGCATGACCCGTGTGCCGGAATTGCGCAAGGCCGGGCTCACGGTGGCCTTCGGTCATGATTGCGTCATGGATCCCTGGTATTCGATGGGTTCTGGCGACATGCTTGAAGTCGCATCCATGGGGCTGCATGTCGCCCAGATGACGTCACGCGATGATATCCGCGCCTGCTTTGATGCGGTCACGACAGAACCCGCCAAGATCATGGGACTTGAAGGGTATGGGATTGAAGTTGGCAACAATGCCGATTTCGTCATCCTGCAGGCCCGCGACACCATCGAGGCCATCCGCATGCGCGCCAACCGCCTGTTCGTTATCCGCCGGGGCAAGATCATCGCCGAAACGCCAATGGCGCAGACACGCCTGCATCTGTCCGACCGCCCGGATCATGTACGCGAACACGAATACGCGCCGGGACAATGAAATATGACGCATGATCAAGTGATCTGATTGCTTTTTGCAGTCGGATAAAAGACACCGCCAACCAGAACGGACGTCCCGATGTTTTACGAGCCCGGAAAAACCGCCCACAATCTTCCACATGACCCGTTCAAGGCCTGTGTGGCGCCGCGTCCGATTGGCTGGGTATCGACACTCGACAAGGAAGGCCGGGCCAACCTTGCGCCTTATTCCTTTTTCAATGCGGTGCATGGCAATCCGCCGATGGTAATGTTTTCGTCGGGCGGGTCGGTCGACAGTTTGCGCAATGCGCGCGATACCGGCGAGTTTGTTGTTGGCGTTGCGCCGAAGGCGATGCTGAAAGAACTTAATTTTTCCTCGGCCCCGCTGCCGCCGGGCGAAGATGAGTTTGAATATGCCGGGCTGGAAAAGCTGCCGGCAAAATGCGTCAAACCGCATCTGATCAAGGGTGTGCCGATCCATATGGAATGTGAAGTGTTCCAGATTGTCGACCTGCCAAGCGCCAATCCGGAACGCCCGTGTGCGATGGTGATTGGAACCGTCGTTGGCCTGCATATCGATGATGACATCATTCGCGATGGCATGGTTGATATCACACTGTTTGAGCCGCTCGCGCGGCTTGGCTATCAGGAATATGCCAGCGTTTCGGAAACCTTCACGGTCCGCCGCGAGGATTTCAGGAAGTAGTACATCCCAAACCTGGCCAAGCGTCTGATTTGTTTCATCAAAGCGACGCTCAAGTGCAAACAAACTGTCACACAGAACCCTTAATGTGAACAGGAACACAGTTCGCCCGAACATTGCGGGCTTGAGCCTAAGTGTTTTTGTGAAATTTTTCGGGGAATTCCCAGTGATGAAACGGACGTTTGCAGCCGGTCTTTTCGGTGTTACCGCCATGCTGATGGCGGGTTCTGCCATGGCAGGCGAAGCCAAGGTTTTTGAAACCAAAAGTGCGATCAACAACCTTTCAACCGTCATGGTTGACGGAGGCAAGGCACGCCCGCTTACCGTCGGCTTTGGTTCTGGCGCATACCGCCGCCCGGGCGATCCGGCCAACATGTTCTATGCCGTTTCTGACCGTGGCCCGAACTTTGTCTGTGGCGATGTTGAAGCCGTCCTTGGTGTTTCTGCCGATCAGGTCTGCAAGGGGCAGAAAGTCCGCGTTTATCCGACCCCGGATTACTCGCCTTCGATCTATACCATCTTCCTGAATGATGATGGCAGCTTTGACGTCAAGGACGTCATTACGCTTAAGGATCAGAATGGTGTGCCTTTAACCGGCCTGACCAACAAGCTGACCGTCGCCAAAACCGAAAAGCCGGTCGATGCCAATGGCCATCCGCTTGAACAGTCGGTCTCCTCGATCGATGCCGAGGGTATTATTCGTCTATCTGACGGGTCCTACTGGATTGGTGAAGAAAACGGTCCGTCGATCCTGCATGCGGCAGCGGATGGCACCGTTATCGAACGTATCGTTCCGGCCGGTTCGGAAAAGGATTTCGAAGGTTCGGCTTATAAAGTCACCGGTGGCCTTCCGGCCATTCTGGTCAAGCGTCAGACCAACCGCGGCATTGAATCCATGGCGGTATCACCGGACGAAACCAAGCTTTACTTCATGGTTCAGAATCCGCTGGCCAACCCGAATGCCGATGCCTACAAGGCGGCCAAGAACACCCGCCTGTTCGTTTATGATCGCGCAGCGTCCAAACTGCGCGGGGAATATATCTATCAGCTGGATGACCCGCAGAGCTTCCGAAATGATCCGTCCAAGAAACAGAACGCACCGCGCATTTCCGAAGTTCTCGCCCTTGGCAATGACCGTCTTCTGGTGCTTGAACGCACTGACAAGACCACGAAGCTGCATGAAGTCGAACTTGAAGGGGCAACCAACATCCTTGCCACCCGATGGGATGACATGTCGACCAGTCCGACTTTGGAACAGCAAAACGATCTTGACAGCATCAATCTCACCCCGGTTTCCAAGACGCTTCGTTTTGACAGCGCGGACTACCCGGAAGCCCCGAACAAGCTTGAAGGCCTTGCCATCATGGGCGACGGTGCACTTGCGATGATCAACGACAATGACTTTGGCATCAAGGGCGATCCGACCAAGGTTATCCTGATCGACGGTCTGGTTCAGGCTGACAAATTCTGATCTGTCGTCTTACTTCTCGACAATCACAGGCGGGAAAGCTGTCATGCAGCTTTCCCGCTTTTTTATTGGGTCAAAACCGCGTAAAAGCAGGCCCATGATGGAAAACACACAGACATTCGATACCCCGGACGGCGTTGATGCCGTAATCGAGCCAATGGATGCCACCGGCTACCTCGCCCCTGTCGGCTTTGAGGATCAACTTGAAGCCGAACTTGGTGACGTCAGTGAACGCCATGACCGGTTGATGTTCGCCCCCGGTCCGGAACGGCGCGTATTCTGGGCGCAGAATGTCTGGCGCAATCCGGTGCGCATTGCCATCCCGTCGATCAAGGGTGCGGCCAAAATCCTGAAATTCAATCAGCGCAACTGGGCCCTGTTCAAGTTTGACCATTTTTCGCGCGCCAAGCTGATCGAAGGGCATCTGCCCCATGTGTCTGCCAAGCGTCAGGTGTTTGGTGAACCCGCCCCGACCGCACCGCTTGGTTCATGGACTCTGATTGATCCCGATACCATCATTGCATCGGCCGATTGTTCCAGCCCGTGGAAAAACGGCGAGGTCGAGTTTGAAGAAGACAAGGTCACCCCACCCAACCGTGCCTACCTTAAACTGTGGGAGGCATTCACCCGGGTTGGCGCCTATCCGCAGGCCGGTGATCGCACCATGGATCTGGGCGGAAGCCCGGGCGGCTGGACCTGGGTTTTGCATGAATTTGGTACCGACGTCATTTCCATCGACAAGGCGCGTCTTGATGCCAAGATCGCCAATCTGCCGCGTGTGGATTTCCGTCAGGAAAGTGCCTTTGGCCTCAACCCGGAAGAAATCGGCTATATTGACTGGCTGTGCTCGGACGTCATTTGCTATCCGGATCGACTGTTTACACTGGTCAATCAGTGGATGGATGCCGGGATGGCGACCAATTTCATCTGCACCATCAAATTGCAGGGCGATACGGACTATTCCGCAATCACCGAGTTTGCCGATATCCCCGGATCAAAGGTCGTGCATCTGTATAACAACAAGCACGAACTGACCTGGATGAAGGTGCCCGGCGTTACCGATCAGGATTGATCGGCAACGGCAGCATTGTCGGCCTTGTCTGATTGATCATGTTGGGGAATTGCCGGATCAAGCGGATAATAATCCCCTTTATCTGCGCAATAAATCTGCCCGACTGTGGTCATACCCTTTGTATCATCAAGAGTTCCGGGCATCAGTGCCATATTGTCGTTGCGCACAGGGCGCCAGAACAGGGCGGTGCCGCATTCCTTGCAAAATCCGCGATCGGTTTTATCGGACATGCGATACCACCGCAGCCCGTCATCCTTGGCCAGTTTCAGATGATGGCGGTCAAAGCGGGCATAAGAGCTGACATGTCCGTGCAGCTTGCGACACAGTTCGCAGTGACACATCACCGCATCGTCAACCGGCCCGTGAACTTCATAACGGACATCGCCGCAATGACATCCACCGCGATAAACCGTCTCCTTGTGCGCAGAATTGCCCACAGCAAACTCCCCTAGTTGGTGTTGGGTGGTCCTTCTTAATCTGTCTGGTTGGCGGCCATTTGCAAGCAACGCGCAATAAATCTGACACAGGCAGACAGAAATCATCACACCATTTCAGACAAATATGTTTGAGATTGGCTAAAAGCAGTCCTATTCTGCGCCTCTGTTCGGAGCCCGATGTTGACGCCACCGCGCCAGTTTCCGCCATCTGGCACCGCCCGAAAGCGATGGGAAAAAATGTCCGAAAACTCTTTCCAGTATGATGTGCTTATTATCGGTAGTGGTGCTGCCGGTTTGTCCACGGCACTCAAACTTGCCCCGCATGTAAAAGTTGCCGTTCTTTCCAAGGGAAAGATCGATGATGGATCGACCAACTGGGCACAAGGCGGTATTGCCGCTGTGCTTGATGCCGCCGACAGCATCGAAAACCACGTTCGTGATACGCTGGTGGCAGGCGCCGACCTTTGCAAACGCGAAACCGTCGAATTCGTCGCCACCAATGCGCCAAAGGCAATTGCCTGGCTTGATGAACTTGGCATTCAACTGACCCGCGACCCCAATGGCGATAACAATCAGCCGTTCCACCTGACCCGCGAAGGCGGTCACAGTCATCGCCGCATTGTGCACGCGGCAGATGCCACCGGGCGTGCGGTTCAGACGACGCTTCAGGGGCAGGCGGTCAATCATCCGAACATTGATGTTTTTGAAAACTATCTGGCGATTGATCTGGTGACTGATCGCAAGTTCGGTGGCGAAGGTCGCCGCTGCATCGGGGCCTATGCGCTTGATCTTGGCACCGGAAAGGTCAAGTCATTCAATGCGCGCACCGTGATCCTTGCCACCGGCGGGGCGAGCAAGGTTTACCGGTTTACCTCAAACCCGGACGGGTCAACGGGCGATGGTATTGCCATGGCATGGCGTGCCGGTTGCCGTGTGATGAACATGGAATTCAGCCAGTTCCATCCGACGTGCCTGTATCATCCGCAAGCCAAATCCTTCCTGATTTCCGAAGCCGTACGTGGTGAAGGCGGCAAGCTTTTGCTGCCTGATGGCACACGCTTCATGGACCGGTTTGATGAACGTGGCGAACTGGCCCCGCGTGATATCGTTGCACGCGCGATTGACCATGAACTCAAACGTCTTGGTGCAGATTGTGTTTACCTTGATATCACCCACAAGGGGACAGATTTCATCAAGGAACACTTCCCGACCATCTATGAAAATTGCCTGAGCTACGGCATCGATATGACCCAACAACCGATCCCGGTTGTTCCGGCAGCCCATTATACCTGTGGCGGGGTTCTGACCGATCTGCGCGGGCGTACCGATCTGACCGGGCTTTATGCCATTGGTGAATGTGCAGGCACCGGTTTGCATGGTGCAAACCGACTGGCATCGAACTCGCTTCTGGAATGCCTTGTGTTTGGCGAGGCCGCGGCAAAGGACATTATCGAAGCCCTGCCGGTCGAGGATCTTTTCAAACCGATCCCGGACTGGGATGAAACCGGCATCACCGATTCAGACGAAGAAGTCATTGTTGCCCATAACTGGGAACAGCTGCGCAACGTGATGTGGGACTTTGTCGGCATTGTCCGCACCACCAAGCGCATGCAACGCGCCCAGCACCGGGTGGATTTGCTGTTATCGGAAATCGATGAATATTACGGCAATTTCCGTGTCACCAATGACCTTCTGGAACTGCGTAACCTGTCGGTCGTTGCCAAGCTGATCATTCAATCTGCCCTGTGGCGGCGCGAAAGTCGGGGGCTGCATTACACCACCGATTACCCTGATCTTGATGAAAGTGGCACGCCGCGCCAGACCATTCTGGTGCCGGAAAACTTCGCAGGTCGCTGGGTGATCTCCGGTCAATGGAAAACCTGAATGGTCGATAAAGCCGAACTTGTAGGTATCGCGCGCAAGGCACGCCCGCGCGCCCCGATGGAAAGCCTTGAAAGCGTCGCAGTCACAACCGAACTTGGTATCGACGGAGATTTTCGCGGCAAGCTGCGCCGACGTCAGGTCACCATTCTGGCCGAAGAAGACTGGCAGACGGCATGCCACGAAATCGGTCGAGATGACATTCACTGGACCGAACGCCGCGCCAACCTTTTTGTCCGCGGGATTGCCTTGCCACGCAGCAAAGGCAGCAAACTCTCAATCGGTGACGTGGTGTTTGAAATTACCGGCGAAACAGACCCGTGCAATCGCATGGATGCGGTTGCCATGGGACTGCAAGAAGCTTTGAGACCAGACTGGCGGGGTGGTGTGACCTGTCGCGTGATCACGGGTGGCACAATGACCGTCGGTGATCCGGTGACTGAGAACACCTAGTTTCCACCAACACCAAGTAGTTGGCAAAGCTGTGGTGGCGAAAGGCTGACAAGTTCAGCCAGTTCAATATACGGGTCGCCGGACAATCCCAGAAGTCTGGCAAAGGCCGGTTCGGTCTTGATGCCTGACTGCTTCAGCGCCCTGACCTCGCGGGCAAATTCATCGCCCATCACACATAGTATCCTCGCCTCGAACAGCATATGGACAAAACCGTATTGCGAGCGTGTCGGACAATCGGTGGCAAAGATTTCGACAGGCAGTCCGTCACACTCAAATCGGACAACCGATGCTGCCGCGACATGGCGGGTTGCAGGACGCTTGTGAAGACGATAACCGTCAAAATGACCAAACACCCGGTCTGAGAGTTCAGAGAACGCCGTCAAATCAGGGGCGTTGCACAGGATATCAATGTCAGAATCCAGCGTATCAATCGCAAGCGGCAAGGTCCCGACAACCTCGGGCTCATACACCGCCAAACAATCAAGTAGCCGGTGACGGTCAAGAATTTCGGCCGCGCGTGCGCCACGTGGAGACGCATTCGCAAGCCGGGTCACCCCGGAAAAGCTATTGCCATCCAGTCCTTCTGGCCAATCCATTACCGTATGGTTCTTTTTTGAAATCATTCTGTTTCTTGACCTTGGGCCAATAGGGGGCTAGCTGATGAAGGCCTTACCACAATGAAAGCCTCTGGCCCAGATGCTTGATATCCTTGCCGTTACATTGCCGATATTCCTGATCATCGCCATTGGCTATATCGCTGTCTATCGCAACATCGTTGCGCAAACGGTCGCACGTGGCATGGGGGCATTTGTGATCAACTTTGCCTTGCCGTGCCTTTTGATCCGCACGTTGATTGCCCATGACATCAATAAGGTGTTCGACACCAACTATCTGGCGGCATATGGCAGCGGGTCCTTGATCGTGTTCGCGCTGGGCTATTTCTTTGCCCGATTGATCGCCAAGAAAAGCCAACAGAATGCCGCCCTGCAGGGTATGGGCATGTCGATGTCCAACAGCGGCTTTATCGGCTATCCGATTGTTCTGCAGCTGCTTGGTCCGACGGCGGGTATTGCACTGGCACTTTGCTTTATCATCGAAAATCTGGTGATCACGCCACTGACCCTGATCCTGGGCGATAGTGCCGAGGCTGAGGGCACCAGTCGTTGGCAAATTCTGCGCAAGACCTTTACCCGGCTTGCACGCAATCCAATCATTGTCGCCATTGTGATCGGGATGAGCTTTTCGATCTCCGGGATCACGTTGCCCGGTCCGATCTTTTCGGTGATTGATATGCTGGCATCGGCCTCTGGGCCAGTGGCGCTGTTTGTCATCGGTGGCGGGCTTGTTGGGCTCAAACTGCGCGGTTTGCGGTTTGACATGGCGCGCATCGTGTTTGGCAAACTTGTGCTGCACCCGTTGATCATTTTCCTTTTGCTGGGACTTGTCCCCGATCTTGATCCGGTGATGAAGATCGCTGCTGTCGGTTATGCCTGTGCACCGATGTTGAGCGTCTACCCGATCTATTGTCAGCGCTACGGGCACGAAGCAATGGGCGCGGCATCCCTGATGGCAGCCACATCGCTGTCCTTTATCACCATCAGCACGGCGCTTTGGTTGCTTGATAGCACCGCGGTATTCGGGCCATTGCCTTAGGCAACCGCCCGAAACCACAGCTTCAAATCTGCCCCCAGAAAAATCAGCCTGGAATTTCACCCGCGTGGGCGAGGATTTCCTCGGCCTGGCGGATTTCCTGTTGCTGGGCCCACATCTCGGCATACAGGCCATCACGATCCAGCAATTCCTGATGGCGGCCACGTTCGGCCACCTGTCCATCGCGCAGCACGATGATTTCATCGGCGTCAATCACGGTGGACAGTCGGTGCGCAATAATCAGGGTCGTGTGCCCGCGCGACACTTCACGAAGCGCCTGCTGGATATCCTTTTCGGTGCGGGTATCAAGGGCGGACGTGGCTTCGTCAAAGATCATGATTTTCGGACGTTTGAGCAACATGCGCGCAATCGACACGCGTTGCTTTTCACCGCCCGAAAGTTTCAGGCCACGTTCGCCAACCATGGTTTTGAAGCCTTCGGGAAGGCCTGCGATAAATCCGTCGATGCTGGCAAGCTTGGCGACATTTTCGATCTCGCCCTGTTCCGAACCGGGACGGCCATAGGAAATGTTGTAGGCAATGGTATCGTTAAACAGGACGGTATCCTGCGGTACGATGCCAATTTCGCGACGAAGCGAATTCTGTGTGACGTCACGGATATCCTGACCATCAATCGTGATCTTGCCACCCGACACATCATAAAACCGGAACATCAGCCGCGTCAGGGTCGATTTGCCCGCCCCGCTTGGCCCGACCACGGCAACGGTTTTGCCAGCTGGCACTTCAAAGCTGACCCCCTTAAGGATCTTGCGATCCGGGTTATAGGAGAAATGCACATCTTCAAACCGGACGGTTGCCGCATCACAGGCAAGGCTTTTGGCACCCGCCTTGTCTTCGACTTCCTTTTCGACATCGAGAAGCGAGAACATGCGTTCCATATCGGTCAGCGACTGCTTGATCTGGCGATAGACAAACCCAAGGAAGTTGAGCGGCATGTAAAGTTGCAGCAAATAGGTATTCACCAGAACGAAGTCACCGACCGTCATGGTGCCGTCCTTAACCCCTTGGGCGGCCAGCAGCATGTTCAGAACAAGGCCGACGGCAATGATCGCACCCTGCCCGACATTGAGCTTGGAAAGCGAGACTTGCGACTGCACAGCCGCAACTTCATAGCCCCGCAGCGCCTTGTCATACCGGGTGGATTCATGGGCTTCGTTGTTGAAATATTTGACGGTTTCGTAGTTGATCAGACTGTCGATGGCCTTGGTATTGGCCTCGTCATCGCGCTTGTTCATTTCGCGCCGGAACTTCATGCGCCATTCGGTCACCACCAGTGTGAAGACGATATAGATCACGATGGTGGTAAAGGTGATCAGCGCAAACCAGACATCATAAAGCGCCCACAGGATGATCGAGACCATGAATATCTCAAGCAAAGTCGGCAGGATGTTAAACAGCATGAAGGACAAAAGAAATTCAATGCCCTTCACCCCACGTTCAATCGCGCGCGAAAGCCCGCCCATCTGACGATCCAGATGGAAGCGCAGGGATAATCCATGCAGGTGCTCAAAAACGCTCAGCGCGGATCTGCGAATGGCGCGCTGGGCCACCTTGGCAAAGACCGCATCGCGCATCTCGCCAAAGGCCGAAACCAGAATCCGCACAAGCCCATAGCCGACGATCAATGCTACCGGCACAACAATCAGGGCTGTGGTATCTGTTGATCCCGACTGGGCAGCGTTTGCCGCCGCATCACCAGCCTTGTCGCCACCACCAAGCGCATCGACCGCGTATTTGTACAGCACCGGGATATAGACGTTTGCCACCTTGGCCCCGACCAGAAAAAGCAGAGCCAGAACAACACGTACCTTGAGCTCAAACTCGCCGCGCGGCCACAAATAGGGTAGGAACGTCTTCACAACGCCGAACTCTGCACGCGCAGTCGGTTGATCGGAACCCATATTTTTCAAAACCTTATCCCCAATCAGCAACCGGGCAGCATTGCGGTATGTGCACGGCATGTCATCTCTTTGTGTCATCAACAGATGGACCGCTACGCACTATTTGGCAAGCATTCAGCGCGCTTTGTCCATTCAAGGACATTGCAGATAGCCGGTTTGATGTCTATTTTGCCAATTTGTTGATAAAATCTCAGAACAATTGGCCAAGTGCGTTTTGCACTGGCCAGAATGACAGGAACGGAACCAGGACCATGACGGCGCTTGCCAGTATCGAAAGCCAGGATATCGCAGCACTGATGCGCGATATGGGAATCAAGGCCCGCAAGGCGGCACTCGAACTCGCACAGGTCCCGGCCGAGCCAAAGGAAGCTGCCCTTAAGGCCGCAGCCGCCAAACTGCGCGAAAACGCAGATACCATCCTTGCCGCCAACGCAAAGGACATGGAAGCCGGTCGCGCCAAGGGCCTGACGGCAGCCTTGCTGGACCGTCTGGCACTGGATTCTGATCGCATCGAAGGTATTGCCAAGGGTATTGAGGCCGTTGCCGAGCTGCCCGATCCTGTCGGTCGTGAGCTGGCGCGTTGGAGCCCGGAACATAACGGCCTTGATATCGCGCGCGTATCCGTCCCGCTTGGCGTGATTGGCATCATTTATGAAAGCCGCCCGAACGTGACGGCCGATGCCGGTGCGATGTGCATCAAATCGGGTAATGCCGCCATCCTCCGTGGTGGGTCTGAAAGCTTCCACTCATCGCGTGCGATCTTTGACTGCATGGTGGCTGGCATCCGGGAAGCAGGCCTTCCCGAAAATGCCCTTCAGATGATCCCGGTAACGGATCGTGCCGCAGTTGGCGAGATGCTGAAACTGTCGGATTACATCGATGTCATCGTCCCGCGCGGAGGTAAGTCGCTGATTGCGCGCATCACGGATGAGAGCCGTATTCCGCTGTTCAAGCATCTGGAAGGGCTTTGCCACACCTATGTCCATGCCAGTGCCGATCCGCAAAAGGCGGTCGACATTGTCGTCAATGCCAAGATGCGCCGCGTCGGGATTTGTGGCGCGACGGAAACCATCCTGATCGATAGTTCGGTCGCAGGCCGTCTGTTGCCCCGCATTTCCGAGGCACTGGTTGCCAAGGGATGCGAACTTCGCGGGGATGAAACCGCGCAGGCGATTGATGGCCGCATCAAACCGGCCACGGCCGACGATTGGGTCACCGAATATCTTGATGCGATTGTGTCGATCAAGGTTGTGTCGGGCGTGCAAGAGGCGGTTGATCACATCAACACGTTTGGATCGCACCATACCGATGCCATCGTTGCCGAAAACGCCACCGCATCGGCCACCTTCCTCAATGGGGTGGATTCCGGGATCGTCATCGTTAACGCATCGACCCAGTTTGCAGATGGTGGCGAATTTGGCATGGGGGCCGAGATCGGCATTTCGACCGGCAAGCTGCATGCACGTGGCCCGGTCGGAGTCGAACAGCTGACCAGCTATAAATACATTGTTCGTGGTAACGGTCAGACCCGTCCATGACGTCATCTGCCCCCAGATCACATGCGGCCCCACCACGGGTCGGCCTGTTGGGCGGGTCGTTCAATCCCGCCCATGAAGGTCACCTTCATATATCGCTCGAAGCGTTGAAACGCCTACAGCTTGATGCGGTCTGGTGGCTGGTGTCGCCGCAAAACCCGCTTAAGTCATCGACCGGCATGGCGGACCTTGCCGACCGCTTTGATTCGGCACTGATGATGGCAAAGCATCCCCGCATTGTTGTTTCTGCAATTGAAACCGAGCTTGGAACCCGCTATACGGCCGACACTCTTGCAGCCTTGCAACGCCGTTTTACCCGAACAAAGTTCGTTTGGCTGATGGGAGCAGACAACCTGGCCCAGTTCCATAAATGGAAATGGTGGGAAAGGTTGATTTTACGTGCTCCCATTGCGGTTCTCGACCGTGAAGGGTATTCTAACAAGGCATTGTCCGGGACCGCCGCGCGCCGTATGGAACGCTGGCGCATTCCCATGGACAGGGCGGGTTTGCTGGCCGATCTGGATGTTCCGGCCTGGGTATACCTGCCAATCAAGCGCCATCCGGCCTCTTCGACCGCAATTCGCGCCGAAGGCAGATGGCAGGTGTAAGCATCGCAGCGATGTATTTGGCCGGTAAAGTCCGGCCTTCGCGCGAAACATTAAGGTGGCGACCATAGGTACCGCAAAACAGACTCTGACCTCCGGCGAAATGCTTTCGCTGATCCAGAGAACGCTCGAAGATGACAAGGCCGAAGACCTTGTTACCATTGATCTGACCGATAAAACCTCCCTTGCCGATCACATGATCATCGCAACCGGCTCGTCATCGCGCCGGGTCGCATCCATGGCTGAACACCTTGTCGAAGCCATCAAGGATGCCGGTCAGGGCCGTGCATTGGCCGAAGGCAAGGAACAGGGTGACTGGGTTCTGGTCGATACGGGCGATGTCATCGTTCATCTTTTCCGTCCGGAAGTTCGTGCCTTTTACAACATCGAAGAGATGTGGGGCGTTGAAAACCCGGCTCTGAAACAGCAGGCAGCGCGGCTGTACTAACAGCCCGCGCTGTTTGGCGCCTGCCCAAGGCGGGTAACGGCGCCAAACAGGTATCTTGCGTAACGGTCTGGATCGACGACATGCAAATCACCCTTGCTGCGGTGGGACGGATGAAAGCCGGCCCCGAGAAAGATCTTTTTGACCATTACGCTGCCCGACTGCGCTGGCCCTTCGTGCTGCGCGAAGTCGAAGAAAAAAAGAAACTCCCCCCCAATCAGCTTAAAGACCGCGAAGCGGATCTCCTGCTTGGCGTCATTCCGGAAAATGCCTTCCTGATCGCGCTCGATGAGCGCGGCAAGGAATATGGATCGATCGAGTTTTCGCAAAAGCTTGAAGGCTGGATGGATCAATATGCCGGCAATATCGCCTTTGCCATTGGCGGGGCGGACGGGCATGGCGCAGCCCTGAAATCACGGGCCAATACGCTTTGGTCGCTGGGCAAGGCCACATGGCCCCATATGCTGGTCCGCGCCCTAATTGCCGAACAGCTGTTTCGCGCCCACGCCATTCAGACCAACCATCCCTATCACCGCGAGTAATACCGCATCGCGGCATAAAGATAGGGACAGACCCTACCTGCAGTGCAAGGCACCCTATACCGTTGCTCAGCTTATGCCCGAGAAAATAAAGATATTTTCTCGTTTTAGCCCATGCTGCCTTGCAACATACAAACAGCGTCGCTAACATTCCCCACAAGAAAAAAATATTCCCAAAATCAAAAAATGACTCTTGGGTAATGGTAAGGCGTTGAATATGGAACAAACTGTTTTGGCTACGCAGGACGGCGAAACTGCGCGCAAGGTCGCCCAAACCAATGCTGGCATCGAAGACCTGATGCGCGGGATCTCCACCGCACTGGATTACATCCAGCATCTTCTGGAATTTGCCAATACGGCGGGCGAAACCCAAGACAGCCTGATGCGCGAAATCGACGTGCGGTCAAACAATCTGCGTGCCGGTCTGGATGATACCGGGCGTGAGATCGAAAACAGCACATCTGTTGCCCATGATGTTCAGGAAGCCACCCGCGCCACGGTGGCCGCAAAGACCGACGCCATCCGAACCGACCTTGAACGCATCAGCGCCGAACTGGAAACCAAGGCCGAAGGTGCGAACAAGGTCCTGAGCGCGATTGAGGATATCGGCAAGGGAATCAAGCTTTTGGCCCTTAACGCCGCGATCGAGGCCGCGCGTGCCGGTGATCATGGCCGTGGATTTGCCGTTGTTGCCAAGGAAGTCGGCAACCTTGCGCAAAGCACCATGCAGCGCACCCACGAGGCGGTCGATCTGATTGATCTTTCGGATGTCACCAAGGCGCTGCGCGAAAGCATGGCCAGTATCGGTAATGACCTTGATAGCCTTGGCAATGAAATCGAAGGGTCGCTTACCACCCTTCAGGAACGCTTTGCCAACATGTCAGAACGGCTATCTGATATTTCCGAGCACAATCAGGTGGTGTTTGAATTGCTGGCGGGCAGCAAGGATGCATCGGCCCGCACACGCGGCAAGGTCACCTGGGCCCATAATGACACCAAGGCGCTGAGCACAAGCCTTTCGGATGCGGCACTGGCGCAAGACAACCTTGCACAGTTTTTGAAGTCCCATCACCTGCATGATGATCCGACATATGACCGACTGGCCGATATCAAGGCGCGCGGCAAAATCCGCATTGCCATTGAACCGGCCTTTGTCGGGCTGTCATTCCGCCTGAAGCCAAATGATCCGCTGCGTGGCCTTGATGCCGATTACGCAAGGGCACTTGCCAAGTGGCTGGGCGTTGAATGTGAATTTGTTGAACATCCCTGGGATCTTCTGACAGAGCTTCTTTTTGTGGGCGCAAAGCCCGGCGCACCGACCGCCGATGTGGTCTGGAGCGCCCTGCCCCCCAGCGACTTTTACAAGGGTGTCGCTTATTCTGATACCTACACGTATCTCAACTTCGCGCTTTGTCGGCGGGCCGGAAATACGGCGACCAATCGCCTTTCTGATCTTGATGGCAAGGTGTTGGGCATCATCAACGATCCGGTGGCGTTTCAGGTTCTTGAAGAACAGGGGCTGCGCTGGGCGGATAATGAAAGCAAGCCGGGCGGCATCGCCAAGCTTTCCAACCTGATTGCCTACAGCGACCAGACACGCCTGCATGATGCCTTGGCCGACGGGGCTGTTGATGCCTTTGCGGTTGATCAGCCGATCTTCCACTGGGCGGCAAATAACCCGGAAAGCCCATGGCATGGCCGTATTGAAGTCCTGCCGGGTAATATCCTGCCATTGCCTTATTACTATACTGCCGCCGTGGCCGCCGAACCGGCATCCTGGAAATTGCTGTGTGCGATCAACGCATTCATTGCCGAATTCCGTGGCACGTCTGCGCGCGCCGACATCGAAAAACTGTGGCAGGGCCAGGCGCTTGAACATCACCTGACCTACAAGGACGAGGCCGGAAACCTGATCGGGGCCGATGAATTGGCAACCCTGTATCACGCTCATTGCCGCAAGTTCGGCATTGCTGAGCACTAGGCATTGCAACGCAACACAAAATTCTGGTGTGCCTGTGCAAGGCGCCCTGCAAGATTTGAAAAGCATTGCAACTTCAAGGCATCACAGCACCTGTTATCAACTTTCATAATATGCTGCCTTGCAACATTTTCCACCCGACGATAGATTTTCCTTGTAAGAAATAAAAATTCACAAAATTCAGTGGCAGTGGTGAGGCTTTGAAAAATGGAAGAAACCATCTTGGCGCCGCGTGCGGACCTGGTCGATCAGGACGAGCCGCAACAATCATCAGACATTCAGCCCATGCAGGCGGATACCCCACCACCACAAGCCGACCAACTTGACGGGCTGATGCGCGGTATTTCCACGGCCCTTGATTACATTGAAAATCTTCTGAAATTCGCCAATACGGCGGGTGAAACCCAAGACAGCCTGATGCGCGAGATCGATGTGCGATCCAACAATCTGCGCACCGGCCTTGACCAAACGCGCCGCGAAATCGAAGAAAGCACCCATACCGCCAACGACGTACAGGAAAGCACGCGTGCAACGGTCTCGTCGAAAACCGATGCCATTCGTGGCGATCTTGAAAAGATCAGTCAGGATCTGGAAACCAAGGCCGAAGGTGCGGCAAAGGTTCTGAGTGCAATTGAAGATATCGGCAAGGGGATCAAGTTGCTCGCCCTTAACGCCACGATCGAGGCCGCCCGCGCCGGTGACCATGGCCGCGGCTTTGCCGTGGTGGCCAAGGAAGTTGGTAATCTGGCGCAAAGCACCATGCAGCGCACGAACGAGGCCGTAGATCTGATTGATCTGTCCGATGTCACCAAATCCTTGCGCGAAAGCATGGGCAATATCGGCAATGACCTTGATAGCCTAGGCGGTGAAATCGAAGAGGCGCTGGGCGGGCTCAAGGATCGCTTTGCCCAGATGTCGGGACGCCTTGAACATATCAGCGGCCATAACCAGGTCGTGTTTGAACTGCTCGATGCCAGCAAAGACTCATCGGCCCGCACACGCAGCAAAGTAAGCTGGGCATCCGGCGAAATCGCCAAACTTTCAAACTGCACCACCGATACAGCAAACGTATCGACCAAGCTTTCGCAGTTTCTGGCCGCCAGTTACATTCCCGAAGATCCGGCCTATGACCGCCTTGCCGACATCAAGGCGCGCGGTAAAATCCGTATCGCCATTGACCCGGCACTGGTCGGGGCATCGTTCCGCCCGCAAAAAGGTGGCCCGCTGCATGGCATTGATATCGACTATGCCGAGGCCTTTGCCAAATCCATCGGCGTTGAGTGCGAGTTCATTGAACATCCGTGGGATCTTTTGACCGAGCTTCTGTTTGTTGGCAAAAAGGCCGGACAACCGCCCGCCGATGTTGTCTGGTGCGCCTTGCCACCAAGTGATTTCTATAAGGGTGTCGCGTTTTCAGATACCTACACCTATCTGAACTTTTCGCTGATCCGCCGTCCGGACAACACATCAATCAATACGATTGCCGATCTTGACGGCAAGGTACTGGGCACGGTTAATGACCCCGCTGCCCTTGCCGTACTGGAAGATGTCGGTCTTCGCTGGGCGGATAATGAAAACAAGCCCGGCGGCATTGCCAAGCTTTCGAACATGATCGCCTATGGCGATATTTCGCGCGTGCATGACGCTGTTGCAGACGGGGCGATTGATGCCTTTGCCGGCGACCATCCGGTGTTTTACTGGGCGTCGAAAAACCCGCAAAGCCCTTGGCATGGCCGTCTGGAAGTCCTGCCCAAACCGATCCTGCCGCACCCGTTCTTCTATGTTGCAGCGGTCGCAGCCGAACCGGCGTCCTATCCGTTGCTTTGTGCGATCAACGACTTCATTGCCGATTTCCGCAAGACGCCCAAACGGGCCGAGATCGAAAAGCTCTGGCAGGGTCAGCCGATTGAACATCATCTGACCTACAAGGACGAAGCCGGTAATCTGATCGGGGCCGATGAACTTGCCAGCAGCTACCACGCCCATTGCCGTAAATACGGGCTTAATTCCGATTGACGGATTGCTTAAAACGGCTGGCGCGATGATGGTCCGGGCACTATCATCGCGTCATGGCAGCAAACAAGAAATCCCTTCGACAACAACGCATTCTTGGCGAACTGGACCTCGAACCGTCATTGCGGATCGCGGATCTGGCCGAACGTTTGAATGTCTCGAATGAAACCATTCGACGCGACTTTGACGAATTGACGTCGCAAGGGCTGATTAATCGCACCTATGGCGGTGCTGTCCGCCGTCAGGCCAGCGAGCCGGGCCTGAATGAACGCCATCAGCTTCACATTGCCGAACGCGAAAGCATCGCCAAACAATCCGTGCCGGTTCTGGCCGGCGCGCGCCATATCATGATCGGATCCGGGGCCACGACGGTTCATGTCGCCAAACGATTGGCGGTAACCATGACGGATCTCACCGTCATCACCCATTCGTTTGGCGTTGCCACCGTGCTTGCCATCAACCCGACAATCCGGGTGATCATGGCGCCCGGCCTTTATCACGCACAGGAAGGTGCGATGCATGGCGCGCAGACCGTGCGTTTTCTTGAAAACTATCGGGTGGAATGGGCCATATTGGGTGCCAGTGGCCTTGACGGTGACGGGGCAAGTGATGCCCTGATCGAGGCGGCGGATGTCTATTCCGTCATGATGGAACGCGCGACGCGGAGCATGATCGTTGCCGATCACACCAAGTTCAATCAGGCCTTCCCGGCGCGCTATTGCGACTGGACGTCGGTCGATGTTCTGGTCACTGATGAGAGCCCGATGGGGGTTCTTGATGAAACCATCCGTGCCGGTGGCTGTATGATCAAGGCCGCGACGCGTAACTGATCCCGAAATCGCAGTCCAGGCGCTTAGCGACAGGCGCGCAGCGACTTCGCCAGTGCCTCGATAAAGAAATCGACCTCGGACGATTTCAGGCAAAGCGGCGGGCGGATTTTCAATGTCTGGCCGAATTTCCCGGCCGCCCCGATCAGAACCCGGTTCTCGCGCATGGCATTGATGATGTCACTGACCAGTTGCCCGCTAGGGTTGGCAGGATCACCATCGGGGGACAGATCTACACCGATGAACAAGCCGGCACCACGCACATCCGTGATCCGGTCATCAATATCGGCCAGATGTAGCAAACCTTCGCGCAATGACTTGCCACAAAGGGCGGCGTTGGCCTGCAACTCTTCATCACGAATGACATTCAAAACGGCCAATCCCGTTGCCGAGGCCACCGGGCTTGCGGCAAAGGTGTTGAAATAACCGACATCATCGCAAAACGCGCTGAGCAATTCCGGGCGTACCGCAATGCCCGCCATCGGGAAACCATTGCCCATCGGTTTGCCCATGCTGACGATATCGGGTTCGACATCATGGCGGGCAAAACCCCAAAAGGCATCACCGGTGCGCGCAAAGCCCGGCTGCACTTCATCAGCGATAAACAGCCCGCCAGCACGATGGACAACCGCCACCGCCAACCGCAAAAACCCGCGCGGATTGGAAAACACGCCGTCGCTTGAAAAAATGCTGTCCGCAATCAGGGCCGCGACCCCGTAACCGCGATCCTGCAAAACAAGGGCTGCCTTGTTGACCTCGTCGGCAAAACCGGCGGCAACATCATCGCCATAAATCAACTTGCTTGGGGCCGGAACGGCAATGACATGATCGGGCAGATTGCCGCGTTTGAGTGCTGATGGTGAAATGTCTGTCACAGCACGCGTATTGCCGTGATAGGCGGACTCGGTCACGATAAAGCCGCTGGCACCTGTTGCCCGCTCGGCAATGCGCAGCGCAAGATCATTGGCTTCACTGCCGCTGCAGGTCAGAACGATATTTTCAAGGTAATCGGGGAATGTCGCCTTGAGCCGATCAAGATATTCCTCGGTCGTCTGATGCAGATAACGACTGTTGATATTAAGCTTCGCGGCCTGATCAGCCATGGCCGAGACCACGCGCGGATGGCAATGCCCGACCGAGGGCACATTGTTATAAAAATCAAGATAGCTCGTTCCGTCCGCCGCCGTCATCCAGCAGCCAGAACCCGACACCATTTCAATCGGATCACGGTAAAACAGCACCGATGCCGCCCCAAAGTTCCGGGTCCGCCGCGACAAAAGATCATCGCCGGCTGGGGGTCGGCCAAAGGAGGTTTTGCCGTCATAGGCGTTCATATCAAGGATGGGGCGCACAGGCTTCATTTCGCGCCCTCGGCTGTCAGATAATCCTGCGCCATTTGCAGGGTGCCTGCGGTAAAGCCCGTGCCCATTTCCTGCGCGGTCGGTGTTTCCGGGTGGCTCGCAATCCATGCTGTCAAAAGCAGGCGACGCAGCATCACAAAGCTATCAAGCATCGCCGCATCGCTGACCGAAAACGGCGCGACAGTTCGGTACCCTTCAATCCAGGCTTCCTTGAGTGCCGGGACAATCGGATCAAGCTCGATAAAGCTGATGGCGGCGGCAAAGTCATAGCCAAACCAGCCAAAGCCACAATCATCGAAATCGATCACCCCCAACCGGTCACCATCGACCAGAAGATTTGCCAAACGCAGATCCGCATGGATCAGGCCATAGCAATCATTGCCCATGCCAAAGGCTGCCAGCTTCTGATCAAGATGCACACAAAGCCGTTCCAGCAAGGCCAAACCATTGGCATCAAGCCCGGGGGCCGCGCGCCAGTCGCCCCAATGCGGGTTGGCCCCCAGGGTGGTATCAAACGTCCAGCTTTTGCGCACGAAATTGACCGAACGCGTCCATTGCCGGGCATGTCCATGCAGACGCGCACTGATCGCCCCAAGTTTGAAGAACCCATCGACCAATGCCTCGTCGGCAGAGGGTTCCTCGCCGCTCATGAAATCGAAGGCGACCACATGACGACTAACCCCGCCGTGATCAAATTCGGCGACCAATGATCCGTCACTGCGCAGGCGCGGCTTGGGGGTATCGACGATATCACTAGCCCGCAGGGCATTGATCCAGGCCAGTTCGGATTCAATTTCCGCCCGCGTGTGATAGTCCGGCCGATGCACCCGCAAGATCAGCTTCGCACCACTGTCGGGATCAGTTGCCAGAAAGGTCGCATTTTCCGAAACGGTCAGAAGCGACACATCGTTGTCTTCGCCCATGCCCCAACCCGGCAGGACCGAAACCGCGCCCTCTTTCAGGACATCAATCATGTTGTCATCGTAAATGCCGCCCAACCGATGCCTCCTGTCGCTTTCTCATGACCGCCCGAAACGGGTATTAGCGCCGTTTCCGGGCGGCCTCGGTGCCATTTTGTGAATAATGCGGCACAAAATGTGTAACTTGCAACATTTTTTGTTGCATCACGGAATATTTCGACCAATCATCAAGAAAACATAACGCAGCGCACAATCAGGGAACCGGCAATCCGCAGCGCAGAATAAAGCTGGTGCAGGCGCATTACCCCATGACTTCACGAAAGGATCAACCATGCTGACTTCGATTTCAGGCAAAAGCGTCATCGTCACCGGTGGCTCCAAGGGCATTGGCAAGGGCATCGCCAAGGTATTTGCTAGCAAGGGGGCAAAGGTCATGATCGCGGCCCGCACCGAAAAGGACGCGGCAACCACCGTCGATGAAATCGAGGCTACCGGCGGCACCGCCGACATGTTCCTGTGTGATGTTTCGGATTTTGATCAGGTCTCTGCACTGGCGGAATACACGGCCAAAACCTTTGGCGGGATTGATATCCTTTGTGCCAATGCCGGTATCTTTCCGCAGATCAAGATGATCGATATGACGGCTGATGACTGGGATCAGGTGATGTCAACCAACCTTAAAAGCAGCTTCCTGTGCGTAAAGGCCTGCATCTCCAATTTCGAAAAATCCGGCAAGGGGCGCGTGGTGATTACATCCTCGATTACCGGGCCGGTGACGGGCTATCCGGGCTGGTCACATTACGGCGCTTCAAAGGCCGGCCAGCTTGGCTTTATCAAAACCGCAGCCATGGAACTGTCGCGCTATAACACGACCATCAATGCCGTCATGCCCGGCAATATCATGACAGAGGGCCTGGCCGATCTTGGTGAGGATTATCTGAGCTCGATGGCGAACTCGATCCCGCTGAAACGTCTGGGCAGTGTCGAGGATATCGCCAATGCCGCCCTGTTCTTTGCATCCGATGAAGCGGCCTATATCACCGGCCAGCAGATCGTGGTCGATGGCGGTCAGATCCTGCCGGAATCGCTTGAGGCACTTGAAGAGATCTGAGCCCTCACCCCGCGCAAAACGGCATAGAACGACAAAGCCCGCATCCGGTTCACCAGATGCGGGCTTTGGTTTTTTTTCGGGTTTAGGCCAAACCGTACTGGCTGCGCACGACACCGGAATTGTAGCGCTCGGACGCCAGAAGACGGGGTTTGATCCCCCCGGCATCGCGCCCGAACAATGAAATGCCGGACCCCAGCACTTCCGGGATCGTAAAGATATCAAGCTGATCGGCAAACCCGCCAAACAGGAACTGTGTCACCACACTGCCCCCGCCGACGACCCAGATGTCACCATCCGCCGACCGCCGGTCGCGCAATTGATCGACCAGTTCGATGATACTCCCGCCATAGGCCTCGGTATTGGCAGGCCGATCTTTGGGCAGATCGCGGGAAGTCAAAACGATTGTGCGGCGGGCCTCATAGGGCCAGTCGCCAAATTCCATCACCTGATCAAAGGTGTTTCGCCCGATGATCAGCGTACCGACGGAGTCCAGAAAGTCGTCAAAGCCGAACTCGGCCGGGTCATATTCCCCCAACCAGTCCACCGCACCATTAGCACGCGCAATGAAGCCATCCAGACTGACCGCGATGTAAATGCGGAACAGTTTTTTGCTCATGTCTATGTCCAACCGATATTGGGGTCTTTGCCCCTATTTTTAGTCGGCAAATCATAGCAAAACACCAACCGCAAGTCGCAAGAAACAAAAGCAGAAAACCGTCTAATTTACATTGCAGATGCCAGAAAGCCCGGTTTTCTGCCCTATTCTTAAGAGTTGGGATCAGCACTCCACCACGTTGACATTGACCGCAAGACCGCCCTGGCTGGTTTCCTTGTACTTGCTTTGCATGTCGAGTCCCGTCTGGCGCATGGTCTCGATCACCTTATCAAGCGAAACGGTATGCTGGCCGTCACCGCGCAATGCCAGACGTGCAGCATTGATCGCCTTGACCGCACCCATGGTGTTGCGTTCGATGCAGGGCACCTGCACCAGACCGCCAATCGGATCGCAGGTCAGGCCAAGGTTATGTTCCATACCGATCTCGGCGGCGTTTTCGACCTGTTCGGGCGTTCCGCCCAGCACGGCACACAGCGCGCCAGCCGCCATTGAACAGGCAACCCCGACCTCGCCCTGACAGCCAACTTCGGCCGCCGAGATTGAGGCGCGCTTTTTATAGATCGACCCGATGGCCGCCGCAGTTAAAAGGAATTCACGAATTTTGTGCTGATTGGCGTTGGCACCGAACTTTTCGTAATAACGCAGAACGGCGGGAATAACGCCTGCGGCCCCGTTGGTCGGTGCGGTCACAACCCGACCGCCTGCGGCATTTTCTTCGTTCACGGCAAGGGCATAAAGATTGACCCAGTCAATCACCGTCAGCGGATCACGCAGGCCAGCTTCGGGCTTTTCGGTCAGTTCCTTGTAAAGGTTCGATGCCCGACGTTTGACATTCAGGCCACCGGGCAAGATACCGTCAGTGCGGATGCCACGGTCAATGCAGCTCATCATCGCGTCATGAACGCGATCAACAAAGGCGATGGTTTCATCGGAGCTGCGCCAGCTTTGTTCATTCTCCATCATGATTTCCGCGATGGAGCGCCCTTCGCGCTTGCAGATTTCCATCAGTTCGTCGGCGGACGAAAACGGAAATGGCAAGGTGATGTTATCGCCGGAATATTCCGCACCGTGATCGTCACTGGATACGATAAAGCCACCCCCGACCGAGAAATATTCCTGGGTATGGATTTTCACGCCATCGCGGTCAAAGGCGGTAATGCGCATGCCATTGGGATGCTGCGGCAGGGTTTCGGTGAAATGAAACACCAGATTGGTATCGCGGTTAAAGGCAACCGGATACTGCCCGTAAAGCTGCAACTGGCTGGTTTCATCAATCGCCTTCACAGTCGGCACAATATCATCAGGATCGATATTGCGCGGGCGCTTTCCATTCAGGCCCATGATCACCGCGGTATCGGTTGCGTGCCCCTTGCCGGTCAGGGCAAGCGATCCATAAAGATCAACCACGACACTGCCGGACTTTTGTAAAAGATTGCGCGCCTCAAGCTCAAGGCAGAAACGATATCCCGCGCGCATCGGGCCAACCGTATGCGAACTCGAAGGACCGATACCGATTGTGTAAAGGTCAACAACCGACAGGTTGACGTCATGTTGGGATTTCTTTTGCGATCCCGAAGAGGGATCGGTCGCGGGATTTGTCATCAAGGGCCTCCTTCACGGCTCAATAACGCGCTTGTTTTCGCGCTGTTTACGAACCGGTGTTTTTGCCCCCTCTGTCCCTTGACCTGAGATTATCCGCCCTGCCCGATCAAGATCGGCTTGGGGCGTTCATCCTTCGGTGGAAACCTGACCAGCGCTTTCTCCCAGGCGCTTTTTGGTTTCTCTCTCCAGAGCCTCTTCCGTGACGGTCCATCTGCCTGAGAGTGTTTATGAGGCATTGCTCCTTCGGCGCCGCACATCATGCAAATCGCGTGATATCCGAACTCTCCCGTCACGGTGCGAGATAACATTTCTGCCACCTCAGAGGTTCACCGTCAGATTGAACACTATCTGCGTCTTTAGACACTGTCAAAAGAACTGGTTTGCATCTGCAAAATTTTCTGCGGCAGATGCTGTTAAGCAACGGTAATCGTGCTAAATTGCCCGGGTAATTGATGTACCCGTCGTGCGCGAAGACTGACCCACCCTGTCCGCATGGCGGGATTGATGGCGAAAGAGCCCGTAAGTCACCATATTTACGGGACATTCAGCCTTTTCCTTTATCTGTGGGGTTTATGAACGTGACTGTATCGAATTCCGTAAAGCGCCCGCGCCCTGTGGTGCTGTGCATTCTGGACGGCTGGGGTTATCGCGAAGAAAGCAAGGACAACGCTGTCGCCCTTGCCAACACGCCTGTCTGGGATGACCTTTACGCCAACAATCCGACCGGGTTTCTTAAGGCCTGCGGTCTGGATGTTGGCCTGCCCGAAGGTCAGATGGGCAACTCGGAAGTCGGTCACATGAACCTCGGTGCTGGCCGTGTGGTCATGCAGGAACTGCCCAAAATTGACGAGGCCGTCAAAACCGGCACCATCGCCAATACCGACACCGTCAAAAAGATCATCGCCAAACTTTCCGATTCCAATGGCGTTTGCCATATCGCGGGTCTTCTGTCCGAAGGCGGGGTGCATTCCCATCAGGCCCACATGGCGGCCCTGGCCAAGATCATTGCAGGTGCCGGTGTGCCGGTAAAAATTCACGCCTATCTTGATGGCCGTGATACCGCACCGAAAAGTGCCGCCAAGTTCCTTGAGAAATTCCGCGCCCTGATCGGTGATGCCAATGTTGAAATCGCCACAGTCACCGGCCGTTATTACGCCATGGACCGCGACAACCGTTGGGAACGCGTAAGCCAGGCCTATTTCACGATGGTTCAGGGCAAGAATTACGCCGATGGCCGCAGCGCAGAAAGTGCGGAGGCCGCGATTGCCAACGCCTATGAAGCCGGTACGACCGATGAATTTGTTCTGCCGACCGTGATTGGCGATTATGATGGCATCAAGGACGGCGACGGCCTTCTGATGACTAATTTCCGGGCGGACCGCGCACGTGAAATCCTTGCCGCCCTCTGCGCACCGGAATTTGACGGCTTTGATCGCGGCACGCCGATCAAGTTCGCCGTTCAGGCCGGGATGGTCGAATATTCGTCCGAACATGCCAAATACATGGATGCGATCTATCCGCCGCAGACCCTGCCAAACATCTTTGGCGAAGTGGTATCCAAGGCCGGCATGAAGCAGCTTCGCATCGCCGAGACCGAAAAATACCCGCATGTTTCGTTCTTCTTTAACGGCGGCGAAGAACAGGTATTCGAGGGCGAGGACCGCATTCTGGTCGCCTCCCCCAAAGTCGCGACCTATGACCTGCAGCCGGAAATGTCGGCACCGGAAGTGACCGAAAAACTGGTCGCTGCCATCAAGTCGGAAAAATACGACACCATCATCCTGAACTTTGCCAACCCGGACATGGTCGGCCATAGCGGCATCCTTGAAGCCGCGATGAAGGCCGCAGAGGCGGTTGATACCTGCCTTGGCAAAGTGATTGACGCGATCAAGTCGGTCGGTGGCGTTGCCTTTGTCACCGCTGATCACGGCAACTGCGAAGTGATGGTCGATCCGGAAACCGGCGAACCGCACACGGCACATACACTTAATCTCGTTCCGACCATCCTTGTTAACGGTCCGGAAGGGGTAACATTGGAAGATGGTCGTTTGGCCGATGTCGCACCGACCTTGCTGCAATTGCTTGGCGTGCCGCAACCGGCAGAAATGACTGGTAAACCCTTGCTTAAGGGCCTGAAACAGAATGACGCGCTTCTTGCGAGCTAAGTTAGCTTATGAGATCGCCCTGCCTGCGCTGATCGCTTTTGCGGTTTTTGCTGCAGGCGGGGCTGCGCCTTCTTTTGCCCAATCGCTGCAAAAGGTTGATCAGCAACTTGATCAACTTGAAAACCAGCTTTCCGAACAGCAAAAACAGGAAGAGTTCCTGTCACGCAAATCACGGGAACTCTGGACCGAGGAACAAGCCCTTCAGTCCGAGGCGATATCTGTCGCCAGACGCACCCAGCGCCTTGAAACGACGCTGACCGAACTGGAAGATCAGCTCGAAACGCTTGAAGCACGTGAAAAGGTCGCCGCCACCAGCCTTGAAGACAAGGCCGGGCAATATGCCCGCATCCTGATGGCCCTGCAGCGCCTGTCGACCACCCCGCCCGAAGCGGTCATTGCCCTGCCAACATCGCCGCAGGATACGTTGCGTTCGGCGGTATTGCTTAAGGCCGCCCTGCCCGGTGTCGAACAGCACGCCCGCGATCTGCGCAAGGAACTAGGCGAGATTGCCACGCTGCGCGAAGATATTCGCAATCGTCGTAGCGAATTGGCCGCTGCCACCCAGGAATTGCAACAAGAACGCGCATCCCTTGCCGCCCTTCTGGATGAAAAGCGCCGCCTGCGCGCCCAGACAGAGGCCGAGGCCGAAGAAGCCGCCAAGGCGGTAAGTGCACTTGCCGATGAAGCCAAATCGCTGGGCGAGCTTTTGCGCAATCTGGAAAATCGTGCTGAAGGGCTGCCACGCCCGCGCGCCCGCCCGGAAGTTCGTGTTGCGACACGTACCGAACCGGATGCAGACACGCTTGGTGCGACAACAATTGCCAAAAACACACCGCCACCGCCGCCCGAAAGCAAATCTGATGCGGGGAATACCGGTGGTACTGACACAAGTGACGAAGAATTCGCTGTTGGCAGTTCGATCACACTGGCACAGGGCAACCTCCGCATGCCCGCCAGTGGTAAAGTGGTTACACTTTTTGGTGAAAAATCACGCGGCCCGGATGGTTTGACCGTAAACAGGTCCAAGGGAATTGAGATCAGCACACGCGCAAATGCGCAGGTTGTCTCACCTTTTGACGGCAAAGTTGTCTTTGCCGGCCCCTTCCGCGGGTATGGCCGGCTCTTGATTATCGAACACGGCGAAGGATACCATAGCCTTATCGCCGGTTTTGATCGGCTGGACAGTGTGGTAGGACAATATCTATTGGCGGGCGAACCTGTTGGTATTATGGGTGAAACTTCGCCAAAACTATATCTGGAGATGCGCCAGAACGGGGAAGCAATCAATCCGCTTCCATGGCTGGCCTCGAAAAACGGCAAGGTAAGTGGATGAAAACCTCACGATTGGCAGTACTCGCACTCGCGACCGGCATGACTATCGGCCTTGCGTCGCCAGTTTTGGCGCAATCTTCAACCTCCTCGGCTGAGACCTATCGGCTGCTCAACCTGTTTGGCGATGTGTTCGAACAGGTCAAAAGCAAATATGTCGAAGACGTCGATGACAAAAAACTGATTGAAGCGGCCATTAACGGCATGCTGACATCGCTTGATCCGCATTCCTCATATCTGAATATGGATAATTTCGAGGAAATGCAGGTTGATACCCGCGGCGAATTCGGTGGCCTTGGCATCGAAGTCACCATGGAAGACGGCTTTGTCAAAGTCATCGCGCCGATCTATGACACACCCGCCGAAAAGGCTGGCCTTCAGCCGGGCGACTTCATTACGCATATCGATGGCACCGCCATTCGCGGCATGACGCTGAATGATGCGGTCGAGATGATGCGCGGCAAGGTCAATACCGACATCGTCCTGACCATCATCCGCAAGGGTGAACAGGCACCGTTCGATGTCACCCTGACCCGTGCGGTGATTAAGATCCAGTCGGTCCGCGCCGAACCGAAAGACGATATCGGCTATATCCGTATCACCAAATTCAACGAACAGACCGCCAGCGGCCTGCAGCGCGCCATTGCTGACATGCGCGAAGAAATCGGCCCGGAAATCAAGGGACTGGTGATCGACCTGCGCAACAACCCGGGCGGTTTGCTTGATCAGGCGATCTCGGTTTCCGATGCCTTCCTTGATAAGGGTGAAATCGTATCGACCCGTCCGCGTGATACCGAAAACACCGAACGTTACAATGCACGTAGCGGTGACCTCAGCGAAGGTTTGCCGATTGTGGTTCTGATCAATGATGGTTCTGCCTCGGCATCCGAAATTGTCGCAGGCGCCCTTCAGGATCATCGCCGTGCGGTCATTATGGGTACGCGAAGCTTCGGCAAGGGGTCGGTCCAGACCATCCTTCCGATGCCCGGAAACGTGGCACTTCGTCTGACCACGGCGCGGTATTACACGCCGTCAGGCAAGTCCATTCAGGAAGTCGGCATTGTGCCGGACATCATCGTTCCGCAGGCACGTGTCGAAAGCATCGAGGCGGATACCCGTCGCTCCGAAGCATCGCTTAGTGGCGCCCTTCGTAACGAGGACGAAGGCATCACAGATGCGGAACAGGATGCAAATTCCCGCCGTGACGAGGCCGAACAGCTGGCGATTGATGATTATCAGCTGTCGCGTGCGCTTGACATGATCCGGGGTATTTCGCTGTTTGGCCCGCGTCCGAATGGGTAAGGTTGGACCCGGCATCGTGAGAGACTAGTTGCGCGTGTTCAGGAAAATCCTAAATTCCCTGCCGTTCCGAAAGAAAAAGAACGGTTACATCGACGAGGACATGGTCAGTGATTTGGCCGACGACCTTGGCGACGGGATGACTGACGCCGACGACGGTGAAGACAACGTCAATCTCGATGACTTGCCCTTTAATGAACTGCCGATCGAAGTCCAGTTCAAACGAATGCCAAAGCGGCCGAAATCCCGGCGTAGCTGGCTTTCTAAACTGCTGATCATTACCCTGTTCCTGTCGCCGTTTTGCGCAACAGCGGTCGCGATGATCCCGGTACTTGATCCGGAAACCGGCTGGCGGCTGTTTCATGCTGGCGGGCCGGAAGCCACGATCACGGTTCCGGGCACCGAACGCGAACTGCAAGAAGAAATCGCGCGCGGTGTTAAGGACATTCAGGATCGCGATCGCGCCGCGATGGAGGCTGCCAACGGTGCAAATGGCCAAGGCCAGTCGGCCGAAGACATTGCCGGCAACCTTGATGGCGTTTCCGACCTGATCGGAACACCGGGGGCAACCGATGGCACCGGTGATGGTGCCCCGACACCCGAAGAACTCGCCGCCCTGATCGAGGAAGAAGGATCGTTTGACGAACCGATCGAACCCGATCCCTTACGCCCGGCCCCGCTGCCCGGTCTTGACGAGGAAGGCAGTTTTGGCCGTATCCCGCGCATCGGCGATGATGGCACCACACCGTTTGAAGCCTACAAACGCCCGTTCGAACTGCCCGAAGGAACCCCGGTTGTCGCGGTTATGCTGACCGGTGTTGGCCTGAACGAAGAACGCACCGACGCGGCCATCAATGATCTGCCGCTTAACATTTCACTGGCGATTTCGCCCTATGCCCGCGATCTGCAAACAGTTGCCCGCGAAGCACGCGCCATGGGCCACGAGGTCTTCCTTGAACTTCCGATGGAACCTGCTGACTTCCCGCTGTCAGATCCCGGACCGCGCGCACTTTTGACATCCCTGTCAGAGGGAGAGAACCTTGTCCGTCTGGAATGGTTGCTGGCACGTTTCCCGGGCTATGCCGGCCTGGTCAGTCGTCAGGGATCGAAATTTGGTAGCCTAGATAGTGCCATTCGCCCGGTGATCGAATTCATTTCGCGTACTGGCCTTATGTATGTCGAAGGCACCGGAAGCGGTGTCGCCAGTTATGGCGCGCAACTGGCAGCAAATGACGGAACACCGAATGCGATCAGCAATGTCATCATTGATGACACGCCAAGCCGCCGCCACATCGACAGGCGGCTGGCCGAACTGGTCGAGATCGCCAAACGCAATGGCGTAGCCGTCGGGATTGCGCAATCCTATCCGGTGACGATCCAGCGACTGCGCAACTGGGCCTTCCGCCTGAAACGTCAGGGCGTTGTTCTGGTCCCGGTCAGTGCCGTATCAGGCCAGCAGGTCACGCCGCAATCTGCCGACGAGGCAGAGGCCGCCCGCCTTGAAGCCGAGGAACGCGAACGTGAGGTCATGGCAGAACAGGCAGAGCAGGAAGAAGCACTTTCGGAACCTGCCGATCTGGCGGAGCCCGACGAACCCGCCAACACAATCGAGAACTAATGACAGATGCCGGTACCCCGGCCCTGTCAGTCAGGAGCAGTCATGGCAAAGAAGTCCGACACCCCGAACGCAGACAAAGTCACGGCAGATGATCTTCCTTATCGGCCATGCGTCGGTATTGCCCTGTTTAACGCAGACGGATTGGTCTGGATGGGCAACCGTTTCGGGTTTGAAGGCGCTTGGCAACTGCCGCAAGGCGGCATTGATGACGGCGAAACGCCGATTGAAGCCGCCATGCGCGAACTCAAGGAAGAAATCGGCACCGACAAGGCTGAAATCATTTCCGAAACGCCTAACTGGCTGACCTATGACCTGCCCGAACACCTGATCGGCAAGGCCTTCAAGGGTAAGTATCGCGGCCAGAAACAGAAATGGTTCGCCATGCGCTTTACCGGCAAGGACAAACACATCAATATTGATGTCCCGGATCCGGAATTTGACAGTTGGCGCTGGAACGATCTGGCAACCCTGCCGGACCTTATTGTGCCGTTCAAAAGGCCGGTTTATTTACAAATTGCTGCCGAGTTTCATGACATACCGCAAAGAATTCGGGAAAAGGGTCAGGCATAAGACGATGTTTGCGGTTTGATCGCAGTACAGTTTTCGATAAATTTGAATAACAAACATTCGGCTTAGAGGAGTTCCAACATGGGTATGGATCGGTTGATCTTTGGTGTTCTGACCATCGTGGTCGGTCTTTTCGGCCTGTTTTACGCGTCAGGTTCGCAGGACGGTTATTCCTACTTCGTCGGGCTTGCGATGTTCATTGGTGCCGTGCTGTTCATGTTCCATCTGATCAAGGGCCATTATGACCAGCTTGAAGCGTCCGATCACTGATCGCTGCTTTTGATGTATCATCGGATTTCTGCGCCCCAACCTCTGGTCTGGGGCGCTTGTTTTTGTCGGCACCTCTCCTCGATGCTTCAAATGACATCCGAAACGCGATAAGACTTTCCCATGAGCAATACACACTGGGATCCTGCCCGTTACGGTTTGTTTGGCAATGAACGCCTGCGACCTGCCATCGATCTGATTTCGCGTTTGCCCAAACCGGCAAGCGGGTTTTCACCCCGTCATATTGTCGACCTTGGCTGTGGCCCGGGTTCAGTAACAGCCATACTTGCCGATGCATATGGTTCAAGCGATCCTGACGGACCGCGTATCACAGGTGTTGATTCGTCAGACGAGATGCTTGAAACCGCGCGCAAGCGGGATGAAAACATCACCTGGCAAAAGGCCGACATCGCCGACTGGCAACCGGACGCGCCGGTTGATCTGCTGTTTTCCAATGCGGCCCTGCACTGGGTACCCGATCACTCAAAGCTGTTTCCGCGCCTTCTCGAACATCTTCGCCCCGGCGGCATTATCGCCATTCAGGTGCCCAACAATTTCCTGGCACCCAGCCACCAGTTGATTGGCGAAGCCGGGATGGACTGGCGCAAGGAAGTGGCAACCGCGATGCATGCGGCCCGCATCATGCGCCCGGGTGATTATTTCGATGTGTTGACACCTGCATGTGATGAAGTCGACCTTTGGCAAACGCAATATTGCCACGTGCTGACCGGGCCAGATGCGGTCTATAACTGGACCAGTTCAACCATCCTGCGTCCCGTCATGGATGCCCTGCCCGATGATGAAGCGCGCGCAAAATTCACTGCGAAATACAAGGAACGGCTTAATCAGGTCTATCCGTCACGCGATGACGGACGTACCCTGTTTCCTTTCAATCGCCTGTTCATGATCGCCCGCAAGAAGTCCGCCTGACGATCCGAACAACACATCCCTGACAAGGAGCATACCATGGCCGATTTTCGCGAACATTTCGTCAAATGCTGTGGCTATGAAGTCCATGTCAGGGCTTGGGGAAATCCGGCCAATCGACCGCTTCTAATGATGCACGGGCTGGCGCGTCTGGCTGATGACTTTGACCATGTCGCACCGCATTTTACCGACAAATACTATGTTCTTTGCCCATCAATGATCGGGCGGGGATTTTCCGGTTGGGCCAGCGATCCGGACACGGAATACACCGTGCCCTTCTATGTCGCCCAGATGTTTGAACTGCTCGATCATTTCAACATTGATACCTGCGACTGGATCGGCACATCCATGGGTGGGTTGATTGGCCTTTATGCCACAACCGAAGTCGCCGGACGCATCGAACGGCTGGTGCTTAACGACATTGGCCCCGAACTTGATCCTGCCGCGGTTGCGCGCATCAAATCCTATGTCGGGGCATCCCCGGAATTTGAAACCATCAACGAGGTCGAACAGCTTGTTCGTCTGGTTTATGCCTCCTTCGGCGTGGCCGATGATGCGACATGGGCCTTTTTGGCATCACGTTCCGTACGTCGCCTGCCCAATGGCAATTTCATGATGCATTACGACCCGCAAGTGATGCGGGTTTTTGCCGAACATATTGATAACTTTGATGCCTGGGCCGAATTTGAAGCCCTGCCCTGTCCCGTCATGCTGATCAGTGGCGAACAGTCCGATCTGATTCCGAAATCCATCGTCGATAAAATGAAACAGAAAAAACCACAAATGCCGGTTTTTGCAGTGGCGAACTGCGGGCACGCACCCCACTTAAATGATAAAGCGCAAATCGACGCAATTCGGGACTTTCTGAGCACGAGCACATCCTGACCGGCAATCCCCGGTAAATCGCAGGATCAAGTCACGCCGGAAAACCCCGTCCGTCAAGAACCCGATGAAGTTTGCTACGCGCCAAGAACGCAGCAAGGGTTCAACGGTTGTTGGTTGGGACCGACAAAATCAAACCATTCAAGCGTCCGGCAAAGGACGCAGTCTGGCTGTTGCCTCGATTGCTGTGGTTGTTTGATCACCTGTGGGCACAGGCGACATGAAAAAGCTGCATTGGCCAAATTGGGCAAAAAGACACCGGATATGGATATTTCTGACGGCTTTGCTGCATGCGGGTCTGGTTCAGAACCCCTCGGCTTTTGCCCAATCGCTCCAAACTGAACCAACATCGCAAACCGGCGTTACGTTGATCCCGGGCGGCAGCGCATTTGGCCCCGGCGGTATTTCATCCTCAAACCCAACCGGCTTTGATCGCAGCTTTACCCCGTCGGCACGCTATGGCCTGA
This sequence comes from Thalassospira sp. A40-3, assembly GCF_015871485.1. Lineage (NCBI taxonomy): Bacteria > Pseudomonadati > Pseudomonadota > Alphaproteobacteria > Rhodospirillales > Thalassospiraceae > Thalassospira > Thalassospira sp. A40-3. Next base: position 368,592 of record NZ_CP065428.1, on the reverse strand, counting down.
CACTTGGTCCCGATGCAACAGATCCTCACAATCCGGCACAGTACTGGCTTGAATTCGGTGGTACGCCGCGTTCTGATCACGGCATGAATGCCCAAATCGGCTTTGGCTATTCACCGTCCCCTGATGTTGGTTTTACCGTCGGACCGTTCGTTGATCTTGATGCCGCGACACCGGGCAATTTTGGTGTTTACCAGACCGATGCATTCGGTATGCAACATCGTGCGCGTCCAAGGTTCGGCTTTACCGGCACAGGCTTGACCAACGATGCCGGACTTGCCGGCTCACTGTCTTACATGCCGCTCGAAGATATCTGGATCGGCCTGCATGGCTCGGTTTCACGTGATTTGACCACAACGAGCCCCAGTGACGGTCTACTTGATGGCATTGATGCCATGTTGGGGCTGACGGCCAGATACCGGATCCAGTTCTGATCATGCGGTTGCGCACCCGTATGCCAGTGCCCCTGACAATTCCCAATTCGGATGTTGCGCAGCGCTGGCAGTGCTGTATGACTGTTTGAAAGCAAACCAACGGGACATCCAGACACGCATGAGCCATTCGCTCCCTCCTGAACACGCTGTACTTGGACCACCATTCGATGCCTGCAACGAACTGGCAGCCGCAAAGAATGCCAATCTGTATCGTGCCGCAATGCGCCTTTCGCCCGAACGGCAGCGTTTCTTTCTGGCAGCCTATGCTTCGATGCGTGTGATCGACGATATCGTCGATGACGGTTTCCTTGAACTTCCTGATGCCGAGCGCGATGCCCAACGCGAATTTGTCCTGCAAACCATTCATCAATGGCAAGCACAGGTCATCGCCGCCAAGGCAGATCTGGATAATCCGCTGCCCGAAAACGGCCCTTTGTCGGCTGAGGTCTATCAGGCCCTGCGCCTGACGTTGGGACGCAGCGACCTTCCCGCAGATCCATGGATCGAATTGGCAGACGCGCTTCATCGTGACATCGCCGAAGAACCGATGGACGAATGGGAAGATTTTATCGCCTATTGCGAAGGGGCAACCGCGGCACCGGCATCGATTTTTGTCTATCTGTTGTCCGCCCGGTATGACGCAGAGATCGGCTATACCTCGCCACTGACCAACCCACCGCTGTATCACGCGCGGGACATGGCGATCTTTTGCTATATCATCCACATTCTGCGCGACCTGCCCGAAGACATCAAAGGCCCCGACCGCCTTGTCACCATCCCCGCAGAAGTCCTGATCGCTGCCGACATCACCCTTGGTGAAATCCGTAATGCCATCGGTCAGGGCAAATATGGTGATCTCGATTATCTCGGTAAAATCCTGCTCGAACATGCCTGGGAGCATTTCGAAACCGGGCAAGCCAGATCGGGTGAATTGTTGTCGGTTCTGGATACGGACGAGGCCGATACCTTGTCGCGCCTGTTCACCGTCTATATCGAACTGGGCGGAGCCATGATGGAAAACGGCTATGCAGGCTTCCTGACCGAACGCGATGAAATCATGCAAAGCACGGCCCAAAACAGCCTGCCTGACGTCAAAAAGGACTAGGCTTCCTAAACGCGCCGCAAAAGAAAACCCCGCCAAGTTGGCGGGGTTTGTTGTTTTGTGCCAAAATCAAATGGCTTAGCTGGCACGAAGGGCCGCCACACCCGGAAGGGTTTTGCCTTCTAGCCATTCCAGGAACGCACCACCTGCGGTCGAGACATATGAAAATGCCTGATCAGAATCGGCATGACGCAGGGCCGCGACAGTGTCGCCACCGCCTGCAACCGACAGAAGCTTGCCAGCCTTGGTCAGTTCTGCTGCATGCTGGGCGACCGAAACGGTTGCGGTGTCAAACGGGGTAATTTCAAACGCACCCAACGGGCCGTTCCAGACCAGCGTTTCACAAGTCTCGAGACGCTTGTTCAGGTCTTCGATGGTTGCCGGACCGGCATCAAGGATCATGCCATCGGCAGCGACGTCGTTGATGTCACAAACATCATGCGGCGCATTGGCGGCAAATTCCTTCGCCACCAGACCATCGACCGGCAGGACGATTTCGCAATCGGCAGCTTCGGCCTTTTTGAAAATCTCGCGCGCGGTATCAAGCAGGTCATGCTCGCACAGTGACTTGCCAACATTGACACCCTTTGCTGCCAGGAAGGTGTTGGCCATGCCACCGCCAATCACCAGTTGATCGACCTTGGCAACAAGGTTACCCAGAAGATCAAGCTTGGTGGAAATCTTTGCACCGCCAACAATCGCCATCACCGGATGTTTTGGTGCCTCCAGCGCATTGCCAAGCGCTTCGAGTTCAGCCTGCATCAAACGACCGGCATAGGCCGGAAGCGCGCGTGCCAGACCCTCGGTCGAGGCGTGCGCACGGTGCGCACAGGAAAACGCGTCATTGACATACATATCGCCAAGCTTTGCCAACTCAGTGACAAAGGCCGGGTCGTTCTTTTCTTCTTCGGCGTGGTAACGCAGGTTTTCAAGAAGGGCGATTTCGCCATCTTTCAGGCTGTTGACCACGCTTGCCGCCGCGTCACCGATGCAGTCATCCGCAAACTTCACCGGACGGCCAAGCTGCTTGGCAAGGGCATCGGCAACCGGTTTCAGGCTCATTTCCGGGACGCGCGCACCTTTGGGTCGACCGAAATGCGTAATCACAACCAGTTTCGCCCCGGCATCCGCCAGTTCGATCAGGCCCGGTACGGTGCGGTCGATACGAGTCGTATCGCCAACAACACCATCCTTCATCGGAACGTTAAGATCAGCGCGCAGCAAAACGCGCTTGCCAGCGACATTGACACCGTCAAGCGTATTGAAGTCAGCCATTATCTGAACCTGCTTTTGAGTTTCACAAAAGACGGGATTGGGTGTCCCGACATGGATTGAACCAAATCCTGATGCGCCTTGTTTTGCCCGATCACCTCATCCGACGCAAGGCCAGATCAAACCGGTCAAAAGACCAATCAGGAAAACCTGATCAATGGTTTCCCAGAAGGGACGCGTGCAAAAAGCCAGAAAAACTTGTCGCGACCGGGCCGGTCATCAATACATGATCATCGGGCAGCCATTCAATGGTCAGTGGCCCGCCATCAAGGATCACTTCGACCTTGCGACCAGTCAGGCCGCGGCGTGCCGCCGCAACACCAGCCGCACAGGCGCCCGTCCCGCATGCACGGGTCACGCCGACACCGCGTTCCCAAACGCGCATGCGGATCTTGTTTTCATCAATGATGCTGCAAACTTCGATATTGGCGCGTTCCGGGAACATTTCATGATGTTCAAGCACCGGGCCGAATTTTTCGATATCAATGGACTCGGCATCATCAACAAAGAAAACACCATGCGGATTACCAACATTGACACCCACCGCATCTGAAAGCGGACCGAGTGAAAGCGGAATATGGTTGGTATCGACCGCCTCGGCCAGCGGAATGTCACGCCAATCGAGTTTGACCTGCCCCATATCAACCGTGACACGGCCATCAGCCAGACCATTGGCATCCAGCAAACCGACAACGGTTTCAATGATCACGTCTTTGCGGCCAAGTTCGCCCATGACGATATTGGCCACACAGCGGGTCGCATTGCCACACGCCTGTACCTCGCCGCCATCATTGTTACGGATGCGCATGAAGGCATCGGCCAGATCATCCCGGGCCGGTTCGATGACGATCAACTGATCGCAACCAACCCCGGTCTTGCGATCGGCAATACGGGCAGCGGTCGCGTCATCAAGATCAAGCACAGCAGGATCACGTCGTCCGTCAAGGACAACGAAATCATTTCCCAAACCATGCATTTTGACAAAAGGAATACCGTTCATACCCGCCTTATAATCCTGATTGCGCAAGGCGTCCACAGTTGGAATTCCCGACAGAGCGGGCGTTTTATCAAATCGGAAAAGGTCAGACTTGGATTGAACTCTAGGCCGTCAAGCGCGGGCTTGCTGGTGCGCAATAGCGCACCTTGCTTGGTGCATATCCGGCCCGGGAAAAATATCCCCTCAGACGTTCATCAAGTTCACCAAGCGAAACATAGACGTTGCGGCAATCATGCACCCGCGCCAAACGGCTCATGGCATCGCGCATCGCATCAAGGACATAGTCGCCGGATACGATTTCAACCGCCATCACATTGTCGACATGCAAGACAACGCCATCGGTCATGTCATCACGGACATAATACGAAAACAGTCCGTGGATATAGCCGCGCTCGTTGGCGATCACGATGATGCCGCGCTCACGTTGCCAGAGGATGTCATCACCGTCGGTGCCTGCACCAACTGACTCCTTGTTAACCGGCATGCAATACTGATCGACGAATGCACGCCAACGGTCAAAAGACATGTCGACTTTCAACATCTGAACCAGCGGATATGTCATATCCGCTGTCTGTGCTGTAAGTGGAAGTGACTTGTAGGCTTCTGACATGATCCTGCCCTCTGGAATTTAGCAGATCATGCCGCAAATAAATCGGCCCCACCTTGATGTGCATCAACACCTTTTGAGGGTTTGGCGCGCATAAACACAGCCAGTACAGAAGTACCCAGCCGAAGGGCCAATACGTTTCCGCCGATTGAATTTCTGACGGGTTTGCAAGCCGAGATTGACGTAGGTCAATGGCTTTTGGATGAACTGTCCGCATACTCGCCGAACGAATTGGGAAACCTCGCCCGGAATAACGCGCCCTGACTTTCAGACAAGGTGCATTTTGGGTGGGGCTTTTTGTGCAGGTGGACCGAAGATCAAGAAGGTCGTCGGTTCATCGGGACTTTTGAAACTGCCCGAGAGGGTTTTGGGCAGTTCACCCGACCACCTTGAACGGGAGTCAAGCATGAGCCAGGGGAGCATGGCACAGGCAGCATCGCCTTCAGTTGCTGTCAATTATAATATGGACGTTGTGCGCTGGGCCGCACTTGCGACCGTATTTTGGGGAGTAGTCGGATTTTTGGTGGGCGATGTCATTGCATGGCAGCTCGCATTTCCGGTTCTCAATTTTGATACAGAATTTCTGAACTTCGGACGCCTGCGTCCGCTGCACACCTCGGCAGTGATCTTTGCCTTTGGCGGTAACGCGCTTCTGGCAACGTCATTCTATGTCGTGCAGCGCACCTGCCGCGCACCGCTTTATGGCGGTCGCGCACTTCCGGCGTTCGTGTTCTGGGGGTACCAGCTGTTCATCGTGATGGCGGCCATCGGTTATGTTACCGGTGTGACCCAGGGTCGTGAATATGCCGAACCGGAATGGTTCGTTGATATCTGGATCACGATCGTCTGGGTTTGCTATCTGGCAATGTTTGTCGGCACCCTTTTGAAACGTACCGAGCCGCACATTTATGTCGCGAACTGGTTCTATCTGGCCTTTATCGTGACCATTGCGATGCTCCATCTTGGCAACAACCTTGCCATTCCGGTCTCGTTCATGGGCACGAAGTCCTATTCGATGTTCTCGGGCGTACAGGATGCATTGACCCAGTGGTGGTACGGCCATAACGCTGTGGGCTTCTTCCTGACGGCTGGCTTCCTCGGCATGATGTACTACTTCATTCCGAAACGTGCCGAACGTCCGGTTTATTCCTATCGCCTGTCGATCATCCACTTCTGGGCGCTGATCTTCCTGTATATCTGGGCTGGTCCGCACCACCTGCACTACACCGCACTTCCGGATTGGGCACAGACCCTTGGCATGACCTTCTCGATCATGCTGTGGATGCCGTCATGGGGCGGGATGATCAACGGTCTGATGACGCTTTCGGGCGCCTGGGACAAACTGCGCACGGATCCGGTTCTGCGCTTCATGGTGGCGGCTGTCGGTTTCTACGGCATGTCGACCTTCGAAGGCCCGGTCATGTCGATCAAGGCGGTCAACGGCCTGTCGCACTATACCGACTGGACCATTGGTCACGTGCATTCCGGTGCGCTTGGCTGGGTTGCCTTCGTATCGTTCGGTGCGATCTACTTCCTGATCCCGGTCCTTTGGCACCGTGAACGCCTGTATTCGATGCGCCTTGTGGCTCATCACTTCTGGCTCGGTACCATCGGGATCGTTCTTTACATCACCTCGATGTGGGTTTCGGGGATCATGCAGGGCCTGATGTGGCGCGCCTATGACGACCTTGGCTTCCTGCAGTATTCCTTCATCGAAACTGTCGAGGCAATGCATCCCTACTACATCATTCGTGCAACCGGTGGCCTGCTGTTCTTGCTGGGTTCGCTGCTGATGGTCTGGAACATCTACAAGACCATCAAGGGTGACCTCCGTAACGAAGCACCAATCGGCACACCTGCACCCGTTGCAGCCGAATAAGGGGGGAACCAGAGATGCTTCTTAAAAAACACCATATCGTAGAAAAGAACGTCTTCTTTCTGATCCTTGGTATTTTCCTGACCATCATCATCGGCGGTATCGTTGAAATTGTACCGTTGTTCACGATGGAACAGACCATTGAGAAAGTGGAAGGTGTCCGTCCCTATTCGCCACTCGAACAGGCCGGTCGTAACATCTATCTCCGTGAAGGTTGCTATAATTGCCATTCCCAGCAGATCCGTCCGTTCCGTGACGAGGTCGAACGTTATGGCCATTACAGCCTTGCAGCAGAATCGATGTATGACCATCCGTTCCAGTGGGGGTCAAAACGAACCGGTCCGGATCTGGCACGTGTCGGCGGAAAATATTCCAACGCATGGCATGTGGCCCACCTGATTGACCCGCGCGCTGTTGTGCCGGAATCGATCATGCCGGGTTATCCGTTCCTGGCGGAACGCAAACTGAATTTCGATGACGCTCAGGCACATCTCGAGACCCTCAAGATGGTAGGTGTCCCCTACACAGACGAGATGATCGAGGCAGCCAAGGCAGACCTGTATCTGCAGGCCAGCGAGGATGCGGCCTATGACGATGATTTCCTCGCGCGCTATCCGAATGCGGCAACAGGTGACTTTGACGGCAACCCGGCAGAATTGACCGAAATGGATGCGCTTGTTGCGTACCTGCAGGTCCTGGGCCGGATGGTCGACTTCACCACCTACAACCCGCAGATGAACCTGCGCTAATGCAAGGGGATCGTCATGGAATTCTTTACGCAACTCGCTGACTTTTTCCGCCCTCTGTGGGGTCTGTGGCTGATGCTGCTGTTCGGCGCGATTATTGCCTGGGTCATGTGGCCAAGCAAAAAGCGCAACAAGGACATGGAATCGCATGCGCAGATCCCCTTCCGGGATCAGGATTGAGGGGAGAACAGAGCAATGTCGACAAAAGTCGAGAAAGATCAGGTATCCGGCACAGATACCACCGGTCATGAATGGGATGGCATCAAGGAACTGAATACTCCGCTGCCGTCCTGGTGGGTCTATGTCTTCTGGATCACCGTCATCTGGTCTGTTGGTTACTGGGTGGTTTACCCGTCCTGGCCGACTGCCAATGACTATCTCAAAGGTATGTTTGGCACCACCAACCGTACCGAACTGCACGAAACCATGGCCAGTGTTGCGGCCGAACGTGCACCTTACATGGAACGTCTGGCTGCCCTGGATGTATCGGAAATCGCCAATGACAGCGAACTTCTGAACTTCTCCATGGCTGGCGGCAAGGCCGTTTTCGCCGATAACTGCGCACCGTGCCATGGCACCGGTGGTTCGGGTAACCCGGGCTTCCCGTCGCTTCAGGACGATGCGTGGCTTTGGGGCGGGACGCTTGATGCCATCAACCAGACACTGCATGTCGGTGTGCGCTGGGATGCCAATGAAGATACCCGCTTCAATGATATGCCGGCATTTGGGCGTGACGAACTGCTTGAACGCGACCAGATCGAAGATGTGGTTCAATATGTTCTGTCCTTCACGGACCGTGCAACTGACGCCGCTGCGGCTGATCGCGGTGCGGTGGTCTTTGAGGAAAACTGCGCTTCTTGCCACGGTGACGATGCCAAAGGCATTCAGGATCTCGGTGCACCGAACCTGACAGACGCCATCTGGCTCTATGGTGGTTCGAAAGAAACCATCACCGAAACGGTCATGAATTCCCGTCGCGGCGTCATGCCGGCATGGGAAGGCCGTCTGGACGAAGAAACCATCAAAATGCTGACGGTTTATGTCCACTCGCTCGGTGGCGGCCAGTAAGTCCGCGTTCAAATACAACTTTTTCAAAAAGGCCCGTGATTTGTAATCGCGGGCCTTTTTCTTTGCCGGGCAGCTCACCCACAACAATTCATACCAATATCGGCTAACAAATTGACATGTGTCATGGTGTGCAAGCCGGGTCTCTCGTATTTTCTGCCTGAGATTTGAATAATTAGAGTTTGCTCTGTAAAGCTGCCAGAAACCCACGTTCTCCTGACAGACCAACCTTCAAAGCGACTGGCGGGTTCGCCCCGCACAGAGAGCAGTCGCAAGGTTCAGAGCAACAACCAGGTAGCGAACATGGCCATGTCCACTTTGCAGCAACCAGATATCGAACCCAAAAACGTCCCGCACATCGTCGACGAAGGCGATTATGATGAAGTCCCGCTTTATAAAAAGCGCGACAAAGTCTATCCGAAGCGCGTCTCAGGACGTTTCCGGAACCTGAAGTGGTTTGCGCTGATTGCACTTTTGGGCATTTACTGGGTCGTGCCATGGCTGCGCTGGGACCGTGGGCCGAGTGCACCGGATCAGGCCGTTCTGATCGATATGGATCTGGGGCGTGCCTATTTCTTCTTCATCGAAATCTGGCCACAGGAAGTCTATTACATCACCGGCATCCTGATCATGGCCGCTGTCGGCTTGTTCCTTGCAACGTCGCTGTTTGGGCGTATCTGGTGCGGCTATGCCTGCCCGCAAACGGTGTGGACGGATCTGTTCATGCTGGTTGAACGCTATATCCAGGGCGACCGCAATGCGCGTGTCCGCCTCGACAAATCGAAATGGACGCTGGAAAAAATCTGGAAAATCAGTGCAACGCATCTGGCCTGGATCGTCATTTCCATGGCGACCGGTGGTGCATTTGTCCTTTATTTCCACGATGCCCCGACCGTGATGGTCGATATCTTCACCGCCAATGCCACCTTTGGAACCTATGTCACCATCGCATTTCTGACGGGCTCGACCTACCTTCTGGCAGGCTGGGCACGTGAACAGGTTTGCACCTATATGTGCCCTTGGCCACGCTTCCAGTCCGCCATGCTTGATGATGAAAGCATGATCGTCACCTATGAAAGCTGGCGCGGTGAAACACGTGGTCCGATCAAACGTAAAAACCTTATGCGCGGCGAAGTGCCCGAAACCGGCCACTGCATCGACTGCCACGCCTGCGTGAATGTTTGCCCGACCGGCATTGATATCCGCGATGGCTTGCAAATGGAGTGCATTGGCTGTGGGCTGTGCATCGATGCCTGCAACGAGATGATGGACAAGGTCGGCTTCCCGCGCGATCTGGTTCGCTTCGACTCGGTCCAGAACAGTCAGCTTCGCGCCCAGGGCAAAGCCACACGTGTGCGCATCATTCGCCCCAGAACGATATTCTATGCGGTGCTTCTGGTGCTCGTCGCATCCGTGATGATGTTTGGTCTGGCCAACCGTTCGGTGCTTGAGCTCAATGTCCTGCGCGACCGTAACCCGCTGTTCGTTGCCCTGTCTGATGGTGACGTGCGCAACGGCTATACCCTTAAGGTTCTCAACAAGGAACAGGCCGAAAAAACCTATGTTCTGTCGCTTGACGGAATTGACGCAACTGATTTCCAGATCATCGGCCTGACCCCGAACCAGGACGGCACCTATGATCTTGATGTGGCCCCGGACCGGGTCGGCAGTTTCCGTGTCTTTGTGGCAGCGGATCCTCAAACACTTGATGGTAAATCGACACCATTTGAATTCACGGTGACCGATAAGGAAACCGGTAACACCGAAACATATGATACAGTGTTCGCCGGTCCGGAAAACGACCGCTGATCGCAAAAGCGTTTCAGTTCAGGAGACAAGATATGGCAATGCAGATGACATCACCTTCCACAGATCAGAATGGCCCGCGCAAGTCGGATCGCTGGATTCCGTGGTATTTTGTCGGCGGCTTCGCCATCATGCTGATTGCCAACATTTCGCTGATCACGTTTTCGATGACCAGCTGGAATGGCCTTGTGACCAAGCATGCCTTCGAAGAGGGCAACAATTATAACGCGGCCATTTCCGGTGCTGCCCGTCAGGAAGAACTGGGCTGGCGCAGCAAGCTTAGCGTCGATGGTGTCATTGATCAAAACGGCACCATCACCGTCCTGTTCCGCGACAAAGATTCCAACCCGATCACCGGGGCGAAAATGTCCATTGTGATGTCGCGGGCAGACCGTGACGATCTGGATACCACCATCGCGATGGCCGAAATAGCACCGGGTGAATATCGTGCAAGTGCTGCCTTCCCGGTTTATGGTCGTTGGCAATTGCGCACCATCGCCAACGCGATGGGCGATGATTATCAAACTGTCGAGTATGTCGTCGTAAATCCATGAACGTCGCCCTTCAGCCCTGTCGCCATTGTGGCGAGCCGGTGACAGCCATGTCACCTGCCGCACCAGACTTTTGTTGTGCCGGGTGTTCTGGCGCCTATGAGCTATTGGGCGAAATGGGGCTGACATCCTATTACAACCGGCGCGCAATCGATCCCAAGGTCCGGGCCCTTCGCCCGGACGAAGACGAAATCGCAAGCTTTGATTTCACCGAACTGGCCAGCACCGATACCGACGGTCATCATCATCTGAACCTGATGGTCGATGGCATCCATTGTGCGGCCTGTGTCTGGCTGATCGAAACCCTGCTGCAGCGAAACAGTGCCGTATTGCAGGCCCGCGTCAACATGACGACACGCCGCCTGCGCCTGAGCTGGCAGGGCGATGTTTCCGATATCGAAGACATCATTCGCCCCGTGATGCAGATGGGCTATCGCCTGATCCCGTTTGATCCGACCGCCCTTGAACAGGCAACAACATCACGCAACAAGGAATTGCTGCGCTGTCTGGCGGTTGCCGGGTTTGCAGCAGGCAACGTGATGTTGCTGTCGGTCTCGGTCTGGGCCGGATATTTTCAGGGCATGGGCGGGGCGACCCGCGATCTGTTTCACTGGATATCGGCCCTGATCGCGCTGCCAGCCGCGGCCTATGCCGGATTGCCGTTTTATCGATCCGCCCTTGGCGCCATTCGCAATCGCCGGGTCAATATGGATGTGCCGATCAGTCTGGGCGTCATTCTGGCGCTGGGTATGAGTTTGGCACAAACCGTTCGCGGCGAACCGCATGCCTATTTCGACAGTGCGATTACCCTTTTGTTCTTCCTGCTGATCGGACGGTACCTTGATGGTCGCGCACGTGGACAGGCACGCTCGGCGGCTGAACATCTTCTGTCGCTGAATGCCCGCTCGATCACCGTGATTGAACCTGATGGCACGCGGCGTCTGATCGCACCGCAAAAGGCCACACCGGGCATGATCGTTCTGGCTGCGGCCGGTGAGCGGATCGGCATCGACGGCAAGGTGATCGACGGCCAATCCGATGTCGATACCAGCATCATCACCGGTGAAAGCATCCCCGTTCTGACCCGTCCTAGCACCACCGTATTTGCAGGAACCACCAATATTTCCGCCCCGCTTCGTATCGAAGTCACCGCAACCGGTGGCAATACGTTGCTGTCCGAAATCGTGCGCCTGATGGAAAATGCCGAACAGGGCCGTGCCAGATATGTCGCCATTGCTGATCGGGTGGCAAAGGCCTACGCGCCGGTTGTGCATACCTTGTCGCTGGCGACCTTTATCGGCTGGTGGCTGATTGGCGGGATTGGCTGGCAGGATGCACTGATGAACGCCATCGCCGTTCTGATCATTACCTGCCCTTGCGCGCTGGCGCTTGCGGTTCCGGTGGTTCAGGTGATTGCGACAGGGCGTCTGTTGCGTGCGGGTATTCTTGTCAAATCGGCAACCGCCCTTGAACGACTGACCAAGATTACCGGCATCATTTTCGATAAAACCGGCACACTGACCACGGGCAAACCCGAACTGGTCGGCGAACCACAGCAAGACAAACTGATGCTTGCCGCTGGCATGGCAGCCAACAGTAACCATCCGTTGTCCCGCGCATTGGTGCGTGCCGCCGGAAACGTGACCCCGCAAACCAATGTTACCGAACAAGCGGGCCTTGGCCTGATGATGCAGGGTCCCGCCGGTCCGATCCGGCTTGGCTGTCGTGCCTTCTGCAATGTTGCTGAAAACGCCGATGTGCCGTCCGATATTACCGGACCGGAATTGTGGCTGTCTGAACCCGGCATTGCCCCGACCCGGTTTGTCTTCCGCGATACGATGCGCAGCGACGCACCCGAAGTGATCGACACCCTGCGCACGCGTGGCTTTGAAATGACCCTGTTGTCGGGTGACCGCGAAAGCACCGTGCGCCAGCTTGCCGAAACACTTGGCATTACCAGCTGGATGGCACGGATGTCGCCAACCGAAAAGGCCAACCATATTCAGGCCCGCGCTGATCGCGGCAACCATGATTTGATGGTCGGCGATGGCATCAACGACGCACCGGCCCTTGCCGCCGCCCATGCATCAATGTCCCCGGCGACGGCTGCTGAAATTTCGCAGAATGCGGCCGATATCGTGTTTCAGGGTGATCGGCTTGGCGCCGTGATCGAGGCAATTGATGTCGCGCGCAAGGCTGATCGACTTGTGCGTCAAAATTTTGCCCTGTCCTTTGCCTATAACGTGATCACCATTCCACTGGCGGTATCAGGGTTTGTCACCCCGCTTTTTGCGGCAATCGCCATGTCATCCTCATCCCTGATTGTGATCGCCAATGCCTTGCGTTTACACGCAAAATCAGGCAAGTCTGACGGGGTCGGCGTCAAACCCGCGACCACGTTGTCGCAGCAGGCAGGGATATAATGCCATGAGCAACCTCCTTCTCCTGATCCCGATTGCATTGTTTCTGGGTCTTCTGGGCCTTGGGGCCTTCTTGTGGTCGTTGCGTTCCGGGCAGTTTGACGATATGGAAGGTGCGGCAAATCGTATTTTGTTTGATGACGACGAAGTCACGCCTCCGGGGGACTCAAAGAAGTTCCAGCAAGGCAAACGTTAGAACTGCTTGAAACAGGGCTATCTCATCGGATAGATTTGTTTTCAATTCGCCTACCGGGTCACCAGCATCGGAGTCTGCGATGGCAGTCCGCCCCCAAATCTGCGACGCCTGTTCTATCAAGGACTTAACTTTTTGCTCCGCATTGCATGGCGATGAACATGATCAGCTGCGTCAATTGCTTACGCATGCGCATTATGACCCGCACACGACGATTTTCCACGAGGCAGAAGACGCAGACTACGTCTTCAACGTCACATCCGGCTCTGTAAAGCTGTATAAATTGCTTGGCGATGGCCGCCGCCAGATCACAGGTTTCCTGTTTGCAGGGGATTTTCTTGGCCTCGCACTGAATGCCAATTACAGCTACACCGCCGAGGCGATTGAACCGGTAACCGCATGTCGGTTCCCGCGCCAGAAGCTGGAAAAACTGTTCGACAAGTTTCCGCATCTTGAAAAACGCATGCTGGGCATGGCGGTCGATGAACTGGCCGCAGCCCAGGATCAGATGCTTCTGCTTGGCCGCAAAACCGCCAAGGAAAAGGTCGCATCCTTCCTGTTGATGCTGGCCCGCCGTCAGGAACATCGCGGCGAAAGCAGCGAGACCATCAACGTGCCCATGAGCCGTTCCGACATTGCCGACTATCTGGGTCTGACCATTGAAACCGTGTCACGCACTCTGACCCAGTTGCGCAAGGAAGCAACGATTACACTCAAGGATAACCGCCATATCGAGACGGTCGGTCTAGACATGCTTGAAGATCTTGCCGAAGGTCTGTGATTTCTGCGTGCCTGTAATCGGCCAATAGCATTTTATGGTGCAGATCCTTCGAACGATCCGCCAAACCACGCCCGGAATCCCGATTATTGGCCGAATTGCCTATTTCGCGATTGCAAAAAAGGTTTCCCGATCACGGTCATGATATTGTAAACATGACCGCACGCTCGACAAAGATCGGGCAGCGAAATCCGGTTGTACCGGGGGAGAAACGTCATGAGTGCCACCAGCAAAAAGATGGGCCGGACCTCCGTCCCTGAACTCCGTGCCCGCAAGGGCAAAGATCCGATTGTCTGCCTGACGGCCTATACCGCGCCGATGGCGCAACGCCTTGATGAACATTGCGACCTGCTTCTGGTCGGCGATTCACTGGGCATGGTTGTTTATGGCATGGAAAGCACGCTTGCCGTGACCGTCGATATGATGGTCAACCATGGCAAGGCCGTGATGCGCGGGTCAAAGAATGCCTGCGTTGTTGTTGACCTGCCCTTTGGCAGCTATCAGGAATCCAAGGAACAGGCATTTCGCACGGCATCCCACATTCTGGCTGAAACCGGCTGTGCCGCTGTTAAGCTTGAAGGCGGTGCCGAACTTGCCGAAACCATCGAATTTCTGACCATGCGCGGCGTGCCGGTCATGGCCCATATCGGCCTGATGCCCCAGCAGGTCAACACCATGGGTGGCTTCAAAAGCCAAGGCCGTGACGAAGAAACCGCACGCAAAACCCTTGCAGATGCCAAGGCGGTTGCCAAGGCCGGCGCCTTTTCGGTTGTCGTCGAAGGCACAGTTGAGCCGGTTGCACGGCAGATCACCGAGGCCATCGACATCCCGACCATCGGCATTGGTGCCTCGGTCGCCTGCGATGGGCAGGTTCTGGTCACCGAAGACATCCTTGGTCTGTTTTCCGACTTCACGCCGAAATTCGTCAAACGCTACGCCAATCTTGGCGATGCGGTATCCGAGGCCGTCGGCCAATATGCCGACGAAGTGCGCACCCGTCAGTTCCCGACGGATGAACATTGCTTTGGGTTAGCGAAAAAAGGTAAGTTGCGCGCGGTCTGATCCAGACCGCCGCGATTTTCTGCAATCTTCGATACGACGAAAACGATGTCCCTTACGACTGTTCACACTGTCGCTGATCTGCGCGCGACTGTTGCCAACTGGCGCGCCGAAGGCCTGCGTGTCGCCCTGGTTCCGACCATGGGCGCGCTTCATGATGGCCATATCAGCCTGACACACCTTGCCCGTGAACACGCAGACCGGGTGATCGTTTCGATCTTCGTCAATCCGACCCAGTTTGCGCCCAACGAGGATTTCGGCGCCTATCCCCGCACCCTGCCCGCCGATCAGAAACTGCTGGGTGACGCCGGGGTCGAGCTGTGCTTTGCCCCCTCGGTCGAGGAAATGTATCCCGACGGCTTTGCCACCAAGGTTTCTGTCGATGGTGCGATGACCAATGTGCTGTGTGGGGCGGCCCGCCCCGGCCACTTTGATGGCGTGGCACAGGTTGTTACCAAACTACTGCTTCAGGCCCTGCCCGATTGTGCGATTTTCGGACAGAAAGACTACCAGCAACTGATGGTCATCCGGCGTTTCAGCGCAGATCTGAACATCCCGGTCGAGATTATCGGCGCCAAAATCCTGCGCGAAGATGACGGTCTGGCGATGTCATCGCGCAACCGCTACCTGACACCTGACGAACGTGCGATTGCCCCGACACTCAACAAGGTATTGGGCGACATCACTGCCAAGGCCGCCAGAGGTGCCGAACTTGGCCCGCTTCTGGCCAAGGGGCGCGAAGATATCCTTTCTGCCGGGTTTGATCCGATTGATTACCTTGAAGTCCGCGATGCCGAAACGCTGGAACTGATCAGCGATACGGTAACAAAACCGGCCCGAATCTTTGTTGCTGCCCGGCTGGGCAAGGCACGTCTGATTGACAATCACGCGATTGAGCCTGCGTAATTCTGGGCATGATCCGGGCATGACTGCCGGTTAAACACCCGGGCAGAGTGGCGGAATCGCCGATTGCGCAGCAAACTGGATGAAAAGCGCAGAATAACGCGCTTTTGCGCCCGATTGCGCTTGACTCCCACCCCCTGATCCAATAAACCCTCCCCACCAAAGGTCGCCCAAGAGGTGACTCCCCCAGTCCTCGAGTTTCGAGCACTGGGTTTTAGTTTTTTGTGCGCACACGGTGGAAACACCAGCAACACAGACGGGATTTGGAATGTTTGAAGGACTAAGCGATCGCCTTGGCGGGGTTCTCGATAAGCTGCGCAAACGTGGCGCGCTGAAAGAATCCGACGTCAAGGAGGCCATGCGCGAAGTACGCGTCGCCCTGCTTGAGGCGGACGTGGCACTTCCGGTCGTTAAAACCTTTATTTCCAACGCCACCGAACGTGCAGTTGGTGCCGATGTTCTGCGTTCGGTCACGCCGGGCCAGATGGTCGTTAAGATCGTCCATGACGAACTGAAAAACATGCTGGGCGAAGGCGAGGAAATCAATCTCGCTTCCACCCCGCCGGTTCCGATCCTGATGGTCGGTCTGCAGGGTTCAGGTAAAACCACCAGTTCCGCCAAGATCGCGCTGAACCTGACCAAAAAGCGCAACAAGAAAGTCCTTCTGGCATCGCTTGATATCTATCGTCCGGCCGCCCAGCAGCAGCTGAAAGTGCTGGCCGACGATAACGGTCTTGGCATTCTGCCGATCGTCATGGGCGAAAAACCAGTTTCGATTGCCAAACGTGCGATGGATACCGGCCGCAAGGAAGGCTATGACGCGGTCATCCTTGATACCGCCGGTCGTCTGCATATCGACATGGAACTGATGAGCGAAGTCGCCCAGATCCGTGATGCCGTCAACCCGGTAGAGACCCTTCTGGTTACCGATGCGATGACCGGTCAGGACTCGGTCAACGTTGCCAAGGAATTTGCCGACAAGGTCGGCATCACCGGTATCGTTCTGACCCGTGTTGATGGTGATGCGCGCGGTGGTGCCGCCCTTTCGATGCGTCAGATCACCGGCTGCCCGATCAAGATGATCGGTATCGGCGAAAAAATCGACGAGATGGAAGCCTTCCATCCCGATCGTATCGCCAACCGTATTCTTGGCATGGGCGATGTTGTCAGCCTGGTTGAAAAGGCTGCCGAAAACATCAAGGCCGAAGACGCCGAGAAAATGGCCAAGAAGCTGCGCAAGGGTCAGTTTGACCTGAACGATCTTCTGGCACAGCTCAAACAGCTTCAGAAAATGGGTGATCTTTCCGGCATCATGGGGATGCTGCCGGGCATGGGCGCGCTGAAAAAACAGATGTCGCAGACCAAGCTTGATCCCAAACTTCTGACCCACCAGGAAGCGATCATCCTGTCGATGACGCCGAAAGAACGTGAAAACCCGGCCCTGATCAAGGCATCGCGCAAAAAGCGTATTGCCGCGGGCTGTGGTCTGAGCGTTCAGGACGTGAACAAGCTTCTGAAGCAGTACCAGACCATGTCCACCATGATCAAAAAGATGGGCAAGATGGGCAAAAAGGGTCTGTTTGGCGGCATGCCGAAAATGGACCCGGCAATGCTTGAGGGCGGCGATATGCCCGACCTCAACAACTTGCCAAAAGGATTTACCGGTGGCGGGGGCGGTTTGCCGCCCGGGTTGCCGGGATTGGGAGGCGGCGGTGGCTTGCCTCCGGGATTCCCGGGGTTCGGCAAAAAGAAATAGCCAAGCCCCCGGTTCTGAAATGGGTTCTTCAAGAATTCCTCTTAGGAACCAAAACCGGCCCACAAAGCCGGATCAAAGACCAAGTGAATAGGCCCCTCGGGGTCATGATTTAGAAGACTACAAACCCAAGCTGAAAGGAACTTATCCGAATGGCTGTCAAGATTCGTCTTTCCCGTGGCGGTGCCAAGAAGCGTCCGTACTACCGTATCGTAGTTGCTGACGTTCGTGCCCCGCGTGACGGCAGCTTCATCGAGCGCGTCGGTACCTACGACCCGATGCTCCCGAAGGATGCTGACAACCGCGTTACCTTCAAAGAAGAGCGCATCAAATACTGGCTGTCCGTTGGCGCACAGCCGACCGATCGTGTTGCACGTTTCCTGGGCAAAGCTGGCCTGGCTGACGCGTTCAAACCGACCGAACAGCCGCAGAAGTCTGCTCCGAAAGCGAAAGCTCAGGAACGTCTTCGTGAGAAAGCTGAGAAAGCCGAAGCTGCTGCTGCCGCTGCTGCGGAAGCCGCTGCCGAAGCAGCAGCACCTGCTGAAGAAGAAGCTGCAGGCGAGTAATCGCTGAAGGCACGCTTTGATCAGATACCGGAAACTTGTGAACCGAAATGGCTGATACCCGCAAATCCAAAAACGACGAAGCTTATGTCTGCGTCGGCATGATCACCGCCCCGCACGGGGTGCGTGGTGCCGTGCGCGTCAAAAGCTATACCGTCGATCCGGATAACCTTGTCGGTTACGGCCCGTTGTTCGACGCCAAGGGACGCGTGAAATACAAGCTGTCTCCTGTCGGACATGTCCGCGACCAGCTGATCGCCAAGATCGAAGGTGTGGACGACCGGGACGCTGCCGAACGGCTGCGGGGCACCAAGCTGCATGTACCGCGTGCTGCACTGCCTGACACGGTTGAAGAAGATGAATTCTACCTTGCTGACCTTGTCGGTCTGAAAGCGTTCCACATTGATGGTTCGGTTTTTGGCACCGTACGGGGTGTGGCTGATTTTGGCGCTGGCGACGTAATCGAAGTCGCGCTCGAAGAAGCCAAGAACAAGGTTGTTGTTCTTCCCTTCACCAAGGAAGTCGTGCCCGAGGTCATTCTTTCGGAACGCAAGATGGTGGTAAATCCGCCCGAGGGGCTACTGCAGGATGAGGACGGACCCGGTAATCGTAACCGTCGTCCGAACAAACCCCGCAAGGACTCTCAGGCCGACCGCGATTCTGATGCCGTTACTGCCGATGCAGTAGGCGCGGAAACCGCGACCGGCAGCGGGAAGGAGGCCTGATCGATGTCTGTGTGGCAGGCAAAAGTTGCAACCCTGTTCCCGGAAATGTTTCCGGGTGTGCTTGGTCAGTCTTTGGCTGGCAAGGCGCTTGAAAACGGGATCTGGTCGCTTGATGTCAAAGACATCCGCGATCATGCAACCGACCGCCACCGCACTGTAGACGACAATCCCTTCGGGGGCGGGGCCGGCATGGTCATGCGCCCGGATATTGTCGACGCCGCCCTGCGTGAATTGCGTGGCTCTGCACCGCAGTTGCCGCTGATTTATCTCAGCCCGCGGGGAAAAGTGCTGAACCAGAAACGCTGCCGCGAATTGGCAGCAGGCCCGGGTGCCATCCTGCTTTGCGGTCGTTACGAAGGTATCGACCAACGGGTTCTGGATGAACACGAGGCCGAGGAAATCAGCATCGGTGATTACATCCTCATGGGCGGCGAACTGCCGGCCATGGTCCTGATTGAATCGTGCATTCGCCTCATCGAGGGAACGGTCAACAAGACCGAGTCTGTCGACGAGGAAAGCTTTGAAACCGGGTTGCTTGAATATCCGCATTACACGCGCCCGGCCAACTGGAACGGGCGTGAAGTGCCGGAGATCTTGCTTTCCGGACATCATGCCAAGGTACAAGCCTGGCGGCATGCTCAGGCAGAAGAAATTACCCGCGCGCGACGCCCGGACCTTTGGGACCGGTACGTGGCAAACGGGAACATCAAAGAGGGTTAAACCATGACCAACATCATCCAGCAGCTCGAGAAAGAGCAGCTCGACAAAATCGTTGCGCAGCGCGAAGTTCCGGAATTCGATGCAGGTGATACCGTCCGTGTACACCTGAAAGTCGTTGAAGGTACCCGTGAGCGTATCCAGCAGTTCGAAGGCGTATGCATTGCGCGTAAGAACCGCGGCCTGAACTCTTCCTTCACCGTGCGTAAAATCGCATCGGGCGAAGGCGTTGAGCGTATCTTCCAGTCGTACTCCCCGGCCATCGACAAAATCGAAGTCGTTCGCCGCGGTGACGTACGTCGCGCGAAACTCTACTACCTTCGTGGCCGTACCGGTAAATCTGCACGTATCGCCGAGCAGACCACCGGCCACAAAGGCAAACTGACCGCCGAAGAACGCAAGAAGAAGTAATTCTTCGCTGTTTTCAGCATCAGAACAAAGACGGGCTCACCTTCGGGTGGGCCCGTTTTCGTTTCAGTTCCTCGGCCGCAGCGAGACCACAAACAGCGTAATACACTCATTGGTTGCATTATAGCGAATCGCCGGATTTAACCTCAAACAATGCAGTCCCGCAGAAATCCGACGATAAATTTATCAGCTTTCATTATATCAGATATCCCTTACCTACATTGTTAAACGCTGATTTGGCTACTATAGGATGCTGTAAAATGACGTACTCTATTTAAAAGCGTGCACCATCCAAAAACACGCGCCCGATACCTTGCGATTTGGAAGGCGGCGTGTATAAAGGCACTCCCGCGGCAAAAACGAACAAACCCGCGTGGTTCTGGATAATAAAATTTCGCAAACCGGATAAAGCCGGTTGCGCCGGAGAAACGCCAAGCCCCACCCGCCGTCAAAAGCAGGTATCGCAGCAATCTTCGTCCCATTCAGAACCGCACCCAGCGGCTTGATCGTTGCTGCTCAAAAGATCGATGTATTATGAGGAGGTCGAGATGGGTCAACCTAAAACCCTTTTTGACAAGATTTGGGAAAGCCATGTGGTCGACACGCAGGATGATGGTACCTGCCTGCTTTATATTGACCGTCATCTCGTCCACGAAGTGACCAGCCCGCAGGCCTTCGAAGGTCTGCGCAATTCGGGCCGCAAAGTGCGCCATCCGGAATTGACGCTCGCTGTGCCGGATCACAACGTTCCGACCTCTGACCGTTCCGAAGGCATCAAGGAAGAAGACAGCCGCATTCAGGTTGAAACCCTTGACCAGAACGCCAAAGACACCGGCATTCACTATTTCCCGATGAACGATCTCCGTCAGGGCATCGTGCACATCGTCGGCCCGGAAGAAGGCTTTACCCTTCCTGGCGTGACCATGGTTTGCGGTGACAGCCACACCTCGACCCACGGCGCATTTGGCGCGCTGGCATTTGGTATCGGTACGTCCGAAGTTGAACACGTGCTGGCCACCCAGACGCTGGTTCAGAAACCGGCCAAAAACATGCTGGTCAAGGTCGAAGGCGATCTGCATCCGGGTGTGACCGCCAAGGACATCACCCTTGCGATCATCGGTCGTATCGGCACTGCTGGCGGTACCGGCTATGTCATCGAATATGCTGGCTCGGCCATCCGTTCGCTGTCGGTTGAAGGCCGCATGACGGTCTGCAACATGTCGATCGAAGGCGGCGCACGCGCTGGCCTGATCGCCCCGGACGAAAAAACCTTTGAATATATCAAGGGCCGCCCGATGGCCCCGAAAGGTGCCGCGTTCGAGCAGGCTGTTGAATACTGGAAGACCCTGCCGTCTGACGAAGGCGCACATTACGACAAGATTGTCGAAATCGATGCCGCCGAAATCGTCCCGCAGGTGACTTGGGGCACCAGCCCGGAAGACGTCGTTCCGGTTACCGGCACCGTTCCGTTCCCCTCTGACGGCAAGGATGCCGGCAAGCAAAAGGCCATTGCCCGTTCGCTGGAATATATGGGCCTGACCGCCGGCACCCCGATCGAGGAAATCAAGATCGACCGCGTCTTTATCGGTTCGTGCACCAACGGTCGCATCGAAGACCTGCGTGCTGTTGCCGAAGTCGCCAAGGGCCGCAAGGTTGCCGAAACCGTCAATGCCATGATCGTTCCGGGTTCCGGACTTGTGAAAGAACAGGCAGAGGCAGAAGGCCTGCATGAGATCTTCATCGAAGCAGGCTTTGACTGGCGCGAGCCGGGCTGCTCGATGTGTCTGGCGATGAACCCGGACCGTCTGGCCCCGGGCGAGCGTTGCGCTTCGACCTCGAACCGTAACTTCGAAGGCCGTCAGGGCCGTGGTGGTCGTACCCACCTCGTCAGCCCGGCCATGGCAGCTGCGGCTGCGATCACCGGTCATCTGACCGACATTCGCAAACTCGGTTAAGGAAGGTTCCCCATGGCCGATCACACATTGATCAATTTCCGCGAAAGTGCCCCTCGTCTGGGCCGCGCACCGGTGCTTGAGCACCTCCTGCCGCAACTGACCGGCATCAACCTGCCGGACTTCGTGGCCCAGGAACTCGACGCGACCGAAGAATTGATCGAAGCACTCGGTCTGGCCTGGGAAACTGGAAGCAAGGGATAAGATAATGGAAAAATTCACCAAGCTCACCGGTGTTGCAGCACCGCTGCCGATGATCAATGTCGATACCGACATGATCATTCCCAAACAGTTCCTCAAAACCATCAAACGTTCGGGCCTTGGCAAGAACCTGTTTGATGAAATGCGTTACGACGATAACGGTAACGAAATTCCGGATTTCGTTCTGAACAAACCGGCCTATCGCAATGCCAAAATCCTCGTATCGGGTGACAATTTCGGCTGTGGCTCGTCGCGTGAACATGCACCCTGGTCGCTGCTTGATTTCGGCATTCGCTGCGTGATCGCACCAAGCTTTGCCGACATTTTCTATAACAACTGCTTTAAGAACGGCATCCTTCCGATCCGTCTGCCGCAGGAAGATGTCGACAAACTGATGGCCGATGCCGAACGCGGTGCCAATGCCACCGTCACGGTTGATCTTGAAAATCAGGAAATCACCGGTCCGGACGGCGGCTGTATCAAGTTTGAAGTCGAAGAATTCCGCAAGCATTGCCTGCTGAATGGTCTCGACGACATTGGCCTGACCCTGCAGAAGGCCGATGCCATCAACGATTTCGAAGCCACGCGCGCTGCATCGCAGCCCTGGCTGTCGCTGTAATTGCAAAAACGGGCGGCAAACATCGGTTTGCCGCCCGTTTTCTGATCGTTACGGGGTGAGCGGCCCCAAAAATCTGGGAAGGAAGCATTTATGAGCACCACCAAAAAAGTACTGATGCTGCCGGGCGATGGAATTGGCCCGGAAGTCATGCGTCAGGTTCAGCGCGTCATGGACTGGATGGCGAAAAAGCGCAGCGTGAATTTCGAAATCACCGAAGGTCTGATCGGCGGCGCATCCATTGATGCCCATAAAAACCCGCTGACCGACGAAACGCTTGCGGATGCCATGGCAGCCGACGCTGTTCTGCTGGGTGCTGTTGGTGGTCCGAAATGGGACGACATGCCGTTCGACATCAAACCGGAACGTGGCTTGCTCAAAATCCGTAAGGAAATGGGCCTGTTTGCCAACCTGCGTCCGGCGCTGGTGTTTGACGCCCTTGTTGGTGCATCAACGCTCAAGGAAGACGTCGTTAAGGGTCTTGATATCATGATCCTGCGTGAACTGACCGGTGGCATCTATTTCGGTCAGCCGCGCGGCATCGAAGAACGCGACGGTGTCCGTCACGGCTTCAACACGCTGGTCTATTCCGAGCCGGAAGTCGAACGCATCGCGCGCGTCGCCTTTGACATGGCGATGAAACGTAACAAGCGCCTGTGCTCTGTCGATAAGGCCAACGTTCTGGAATCCACCGTTCTGTGGCGCGAAGTTGTCGAACGTGTTGCCAAGGACTTCCCGGAAGTCGAACTGAGCCACATGTATGTCGATAACGCCGCCATGCAGCTTGTGCGTAACCCGAAACAGTTTGACGTGATGGTCACCACCAACATGTTTGGCGACATTCTTTCCGATTGTGCCGCCATGCTGACCGGATCGCTTGGCATGTTGCCGTCTGCGTCCCTTGGTGCGGCCGACGCAAACGGTGCGCGCAAGGCCCTTTACGAGCCGGTACACGGCTCCGCCCCGGACATCGCTGGTCAGGACATCGCCAACCCGCTGGCAACCATCCTGTCCTTCGCCATGATGCTGCGTTATTCGTTTGATATGGGCGACGATGCCACCCTGATCGAAGACGCGGTACAGAACGTCCTTAAGGGCGGCCTGCGTACTGCAGACATCATGCAGCCGGGCATGGCCAAGGTTTCGACCACGGTTATGGGTGAGTCGCTGATCAGCGAACTCGACAAGCTCGTCTGATCGTTTCAAGCGATCCCGATATTAAAAAGGCCGGATATTGATCCGGCCTTTTTGCATTAATGGGCAATCTCGACGGCGTCGGCAAGAATGCCGGAAAACAGCGCCAGTTTGTCCGGGTTTCGATGAACAAACAGATCAACAATCTTCCCATCACGTTCGGTCGCGCAGAGTGCGGTTGCCACAACACCGTCTTCGGCCAGAAGGATCCAGCATTGATCCTTGATCGTGACGCCAAAGATACGCTCACCCGGGCTGCGCTTGCCCCAGACACCAAGAAAGAACCGCGACACATGATCTGCACCAAACAGCGGATTGGCCGTCGCCAACGCCTTGCCGCCACCATCGGAATGCAAAATCACATCAGGTGCCAGAAGATCTAGCAACCGGCCAACGTCACTCGTCCCGATGGCAGTGACAAACGCATTCAGACGATCCCGATCACAGGCCGTTGCATTCGGTTCGGGCGTCGCATCGCGATCACTGTCGCGCTGCATCTTGCGTCGGGCGCGGAACAGGATCTGACGGGTATTATTCGGGGTGCGTTCGATCAGGGGGGCGATATCGTCATGCATCCAATCAAAAACTTCATGCAGCACAAGCGCAACACGCTCCACCGGGGCCAAGCGTTCAAGCATCAACATATAAGCCTGCCCAAGGCCGTCCTGTTCGATCAGCTGGGTTTCGGCTTTGGGTTGTTCGGGCGGCAACCACGGTTCAGGCAGCCAGTGACCGACATAGTTTTCGCGCTGGCGGCGGGCTGATTTCAAAACATCGAGGCAGATATTGCTGCACACCCGGACAAGCCAGCCGGTGGCGTCATTGATCGTCTCATGATCCTGATTGCGCCACCGCAACCAGACATCCTGAACCGCATCTTCGGCATCGGCGTGACTGCCCAGCATACGATAAGCCAACGCGGTCAACCGTGCCCTGTGTTGTTCAAAAATCCGATCTGCCACAGATGTCCCACCAAACGCGTGAAGCGGTAAGGGGAAATCCCGTATCGCTGTGTGTCTCCGATTGTAAGGGGTTTTTACGCCTCCGTCAGGAAGCTTGCGACGATCACGCAAATTCATGCTGCGCAATGCCCAACCGGTTCCATGCATTCATCGTGGCAATGATGCAGGTCAGCTCCGAAATCTCGGCTTCCTCGAAATGATCAAGAAGCACGCGATGACATTTCGAAATCGTGACTTGGCATTCCGCCCGGGTCAGGCATTCGGCCCATGCCAGTGCCGCACGCTCTGCCGCGCTGAACCCTTCGGCACTCTGCCAAACCGGCAACATCGCAAGCTTGACCGGATCGCCGCCATGTTTGGCAAAGCTGTCCGAATGCATCCGAACGCAATAGGCACAGCCATTGATCTGCGATACCCGACATTCAATAAGATCACGCAGCACCGGCGCAATCAGCGGGTTTTCGCCAAGCTTGGTGGCAAGGTCAAATTGGGCCTGGAACAGTTTCGGGCTGACTTCATGAAAGGCAAAGCGGGACATGGCAATTCTCCTTGGTGACACGAGGAATAACGGGGAAAAATCCCCCTCTGCCCACAAGGACGAAACACGGGCGGCCCGCGTTACACGACACGCCCTTAAAATTCGAAATTTATGAAATCAGCAATCT
This sequence comes from Thalassospira sp. A40-3, assembly GCF_015871485.1. NCBI lineage: Bacteria > Pseudomonadati > Pseudomonadota > Alphaproteobacteria > Rhodospirillales > Thalassospiraceae > Thalassospira > Thalassospira sp. A40-3. The sequence goes on along the minus strand of NZ_CP065428.1, from coordinate 343,030 downwards.
GGGATTTCAGACGATGCCCGCATCCTCAAGTGCGCGGGCGACATTGTCATGCATCACCCATGTCCAGTCCTCACCATCACTTTGCGTTCCCTCGGCAAGGGTGAATATCGCCGCCAGATAATCACTGACATCACTCTTGCACATCGGAAGGTCTGCTGCGGCCGCGATCTTGGCGGCAAGCCGGCCATACTTCTTATTCCCGATGCGGCATCCGAAATGCCCGACCGTCTCGGCCAGCTTCAGCCCGGTAATTGTGCGCCCCGGCGCTTTGGCGTGCGCGCGCAGCATATCTCGTTCGCAGCTCGACATTTCAATTTCGGCCAGGGCCCGGACATAGTCCTCTGGCCGTCCGATATGCGGCGCGCTATCCTTTTGCGTCTGATGATTGGCGTCATCCCGGCTGATCATTTCAAACATGTCGTTTCCTCCCGACAGAATGACCGGTATGTCGCTTTTCACATCTGTCGTGCCGGTCCATCACGCGATGTGGCTTGGTTTGAAGGCACGTCTTTGATCTTCTTTGTTTTGATTTTGATTTGCAGTCATGCGGTGCATTTCACCGCAACAGGGTCGCACGGCTCTTTATTGAATATGGGAAGCAGCAGGCAGAAAACAAACAGGGCGGGAAACCATCGCTCCCCGCCCTCTATCATTGCGACCCTCAGGCATATTCAAAGCCCGGCTTGGTAAAGACGAACTGGCCGACCCGCATGCCGCCTCCGCCCTCGCCCGCGTCAAAGGCATTGATGCATCCGGCCAGATAAAACTCCCACATACGTTTGAATTCTTCGTCGTACTTTTCCGGATCAAGTTCATCGGCGACTTTACGGAACCGATCGCGCCACGCAATCAGCGTCTGGGCATAGTTGCGACCGGCATGGAAGTTTGAGGCCTCTACCGTCAGGTTGGCATGTTCGGCGGCCTCGATCACTTCGTGTACCGCCGGAATGTACCCGCCCGGGAAGATATATTTATCAATCCATGGCGATGTAAACTCAGCCCGCGGTTTGATGATGGTATGGATCACAGCCCGCCCACCAGCCTTAAGCAGCTCACTGACCTTTTCGAAATAGGTTTTGAACTGATGACGACCGACATGCTCAAACATGCCGACCGATACCACCCGGTCATACTTCCCGGCGTTGGCATCGGCAAACAGCCGATAATCCAGCAGGTGGTAATCAAGTCCCGCCTTCATATTGCCGCCCATCTCGGAACGTTTTTCCTGCGCCCAGTTATATTGTTCGGTCGAAAGCGTGATGCCATGCACTTCCGCCCCGGTTTCACGGTGGATAAAGCGGCTTAACCCGCCCCAGCCACACCCGATATCGACCACGCGCAGGCCCGGCTCATTGATCTTGAGGCGCTGGGTGGTCAGGCTCATTTTGCGATGCTGGGCTTCTTCAAGGGTCTGGGCCCCATCATCCCAGAACGCACATGAATATTGCATCTCCGGATCAAGGAACCGGGTGTAAAGATCATTGCCGATATCATAGTGATGGCGCACGCGGTGCGACGCGGCCCGGACCGACGTGAACTGTCCGATCTGGAATTTCAGCGCCTGCAGCTTCTCAATAAAGCTGCCAAACCCGCTGGTCGAATGTCCGCCTTCGAAATTAAGACGCAGCACCTTGATCAGGTCCTCCATCTCGCAGTTCACAAGGTCGAACCCGCCATGCATGAAGGCCTCGCCAAAGCCCGGGTCCGGGCTCAGCGCCATTTTAAGTGTGTTGGTCCAATCCGGGACGGTCATACCCGCCCGCGGTTCTGACCCATCTCCCAGCACGATTTCGTGCTTGTCATCCACACGGAATACCAAAGTCCCGCGCGTAACATGTTCCCGAAAGAAATCGAGAACCTTTTTCTGTGTCCAATCCAAACTCATCGGGTACGTCATTGGCCGTCCTTTTTTCAAAAGTCGGGATAGGGCCAGGACCCATTAATTTGATTTGAATGGCAGACGTTATATTTGTGAAATCCAAGGAAAATGCCGCAGAGCGGGTTGGCATCCCGCGCAAGGGATTTGACGCCGGAGTTTGCATATATAACGTCTGTCCTTCGGATTAACCGGATTTGCACGGGCTACTTTGTCGTAAAACCTTGAAGGATGTATATCGTCCTGCGGTTTTCCTCCGCGTATCCGCACAAATCCGGTAAACCATTCAAACCAAATTAATGGGTCCTGACCCTAGTGATCGCCCCATATGCGGCAACACCGCATATCTGTAATGAACCCGTGATCAGGATCGTTTTGTCTGGCCGTCCGGAGGATCGTCAGGTGGTCACATCGGTGGCGTGGACGCCAACCAGGCAGAAATTCAGAAATCAACCTGGCAAGATGCAAAACGTTTCTGATTTCAGGTTCGCTACATGAACCCCTTTGGTAATTCTGCCAGATTTTTCTGCGATCTCAAGTAGTAATCATGATCACATTGGCAACGACATGCTTGCGCAATCGCCGAGAAACCCTTACATCTCGCCGCAGATTATCAGACATTACCCAAAGGCATGGTCGCTGCGTCATCCGTTGTCGCACGGGGTTTTCCCGTTTCGGCACCGTTGTGACCACCATGCCGACAAGACTGAAAGAGGCACCCTGATGGGCTACAAAATCGCCGTTGTCGGCGCGACCGGAAATGTCGGGCGCGAGATGCTTAACACCCTTGCCGAACGCAAATTCCCGGCAGACGAAATCTTTGCGCTGGCATCGTCGAAATCCATCGGGCGCACCGTGGGCTATGGCGAAGATGACGAGATCAGTGTTCTCGATGCCGCAACCTTTGATTTTTCAAAGGCCGATATCGCCCTGTTCTCGGCCGGTGGTGAAACCGCCAAGAAACTAGCGCCGAAGGCCGCCGAAGCAGGCTGCGTTGTCATCGACAATTCCAGCTATTGGCGCATGGAACCGGGCGTTCCGCTGGTCGTGCCCGAGGTCAATGGCGATGCGCTGGCCGGATACGCCAAAAAGAACATCATCGCCAACCCGAACTGCTCAACCATTCAGATGGTTCTGGCCCTTAAGCCGCTTCATGACATTGCCACGATCAAACGTATCGTTGTTGCGACCTATCAGTCGGTGTCGGGTGCCGGTCGTGCCGCGATGGACGAGCTGTTTAACCAGACCAAAGGCATCTATGTGAATGATCCGCCCAAGAAGGAGGAATTCACCAAACAGATCGCCTTTAACGTCATCCCGCATATCGACAATTTCATGGATGATGGCGCAACCCGCGAAGAATGGAAAATGTCGGTCGAGACCCGCAAAATCCTTGCGCCGGAAATCGCAGTCCACGCCACCTGCGTGCGCGTCCCGGTCTTTGTCGGCCATGGCGAAGCGGTCAATATCGAGTTTGAAAACCCGATCACGGTCGAAGAAGCCCGCAAGGCGATGAAGAACTTCCCTGGCGTTTCGGTTGTCGATTACCGTCAGGACGAAGGCTATGTCACCCCGCAGGAAGTCCAGGGCGAGGACAATGTCTTTGTCTCGCGCGTGCGCAAGGACCCGACCGTCGCAAACGGCCTGTCGCTTTGGTGTGTTGGCGACAACCTGCGTAAGGGTGCAGCCCTGAACGCGGTTCAGATTGCCGAGAAACTGGTCGCAGAATTCCTGCCAAAGAAATAACCGATCCCTTGGATCCGCGACAGATTTCAACCAAAACCCGCCTGTCATGGGCGGGTTTTGTCGTTCCATATCCCGGCAAGATGCTGGTCAGAGGCAAAAAAAGGCGCTAGGGAAAAAGAAGACAAATTTTCAAAAGCAAAAAATACCTGTTCGCCTTTTGGCAACGGATCAAAAAGTCCGGGGAATGAGATGGTCAAACGCACCCGCAAGGAAGCGGCCCGCCTCGATGAAGCAGCCCGCGCCGGCTGGCTTTATTACTGTGCTGGCAACACGCAAGATGAAATCGCCCAGAAGCTTGGCGTGTCACGCCCGACCGCACAGCGTCTGGTGTCTGCTGCCGTCAGTGAGGGGCTGGTAAAGGTTCGCCTTGATCACCCGATTGCGCGTTGCATGGAACTGGGCAAGGCGATCTGCGAGACCTATGGCATTGCCGGTTGCGATGTGGTGCCAACCGATCCGGCGGCACCCGATGCGATGTTTGGCATGGCGCAGGCGGCGGCAAACTATCTCGAACGTGCGCTTCATTCCACCGAACCAAAGATCATTGCGCTTGGTACCGGGCGCGCCATGCGCGCCATGGTCGATGAAATCGGGCGTATTGATGCCTATCATCACAAGATCGTCTCCTTGGTCGGCACCATCGCCCATGACGGGGCGGCGAGTTTCTATGATGCGGTGACCGATCTTGCCGACCGCACCCGTGCGCCGCATTACCCGCTGCCGATCCCGGTGATCATCGCCGATCCACAGATGCGCGAACGCATGCAGCAACAGCCCCCGATGGACAATATCCTCAAGCTCGCGCGCGAGGCCGACATCCGCTTTATCGGGGTCGGGCATCTGGGCGATGATGCACCGCTGCATATTGACGGCTTTATCTCGAAAGACGAGCTGGTGTCGCTGCGCGAAAGTGGTGGCATCGGCGAAGTGATCAGTTGGTCGTTTGATCAGGACGGCAATATCCTTGATCACCCGGTCAACCACTGTGTCACCAGCGCGCCGGCTGTCCAGCCCGCAACCAACACCATTGCGGTCGCCAAGGGTGCGAAAAAGGTTGCCGCGATTCGCGGTGCGATGCGGGGTCAATTGATTTCAACGCTGATCACCGACGAAGCCACTGCGGAAAGTTTGCTGCGCTAGCACGCGGCATTTTTCACCCACACAGCAAATAGTTCTGCGCCCTGCCACCCATATCGGCAGGGCGTTTCTTTGTGCGCCGCAAAAACGATTTTGTTTGACAAGCAATGGCGAAATTGAGTGAATGCTCATTACCTGAACAAATGATCAATGTGGGCAACCGAAGTTGCTCAGCGGGTAAATAGTCCTTTGGGAGGAAATATGAAACGCGTAATGGGAGTAGCGCTTTGTGCGCTGCTGGCAGGCGGTGTTGCACACGCCAATGCCGAAACGAAACTGACCATCGCTACCGTCAACAACGGTGACATGATCCGCATGCAGAAGCTGACGGATGATTTCACCTCCAAGAATCCTGACATTTCCCTTGAGTGGGTCACGCTTGAGGAAAACACCCTGCGTCAGCGCGTTACCACTGACATCGCCACCAAAGGCGGTCAGTATGACGTCATGACCATTGGGACCTACGAAGTGCCGATCTGGGCTGAAAAAGGCTGGCTCGCACCGCTCGATAATCTTGGTTCCGACTATGACGTCGATGACCTGATGCCTGCGATCCGCTCTGCCGTTTCCAACGATGGCCAGCTTTATGCTGCACCGTTCTACGGCGAAAGCTCGATGATGATGTACCGCACCGACCTGTTCGAAGCTGCCGGTATCGAAATCAACGGCCGCCTGACCTGGGACCAGACCCTTGAAATCGCCAAGAAACTCCACAAGCCTGACGAAGGTGTCTATGGCATCTGCCTGCGTGGCAAGGCCGGCTGGGGTGAAAACATGGCGCTGATCACCACCATGGGCAATGCCTTTGGTGCACGCCTGTTCGACGAGAACTGGAACCCGACCTTCGACAGTGCCGAGTGGAAAAATGCCCTCGACATGTATACCAACGTCCTTGGTAACTACGGTCCTCCCGGTGCGACCTCGAACGGCTTTAACGAAAACCTTTCGCTGTTCAACTCCGGCAAATGCGGCATGTGGATTGACGCCACCGTTGCAGCATCCTTCGTGACCAACCCCAAAGAATCCAAAGTTGCAGACAAGGTCGGCTTCACCGAAGCTCCGTGCGCTGTAACCTGCACCGGCGCCAACTGGCTCTGGGCTTGGAACCTTGGCATTCCGATGGGTTCCCAGAAAGTAGAAGCAGCTCAGAAGTTCATCTCCTGGGCGACCTCGAAAGCCTATCTGGAACTGGTTGCCTCCAAAGAAGGTTGGGCAAACGTACCGCCGGGCACCCGTATGTCGCTTTATCAGAACCCGAAATATCTTGAAGCGGCACCGTTCGCAGACGAGACCCTTCTGGCGATCGACAGCGCAGACCCGATCAACTCGACCCTGGAACCGAAGCCGTATGTTGGTGTTCAGTTCGCTGCAATCCCTGAATTCCAGGGTATCGGCACCACGGTCGGTCAGCAGTTCTCCGCAGCCCTTGCAGGTCAGATGAGTGTTGAAGAGGCCCTTTCGGCCGCTCAGTCCAGCACTGATCGCACCATGCGCAAGGCCGGTTACTACTGATACACTACCCAGACCGGACTTCCGTCCTTGATGCGACGTCCGGTCTGAACCTCCTTGACCTGAGAGAAACTTGGGTGGTGGTTGCAAAACACACCACCCTTTTTTTCCCTTAAAGTCACGGATCGAAACGACAATTTCGGGGAGCACATCATGTCGACACGGGCCTCGACCCTTACCGGGCGTATCATGTCCGCACCGTCGATCATCGTCCTGTTCTTGTGGATGGCCGTCCCGCTGGGCATGACGATTTACTTCTCCTTCCTGCGCTACAACCTGTTGTCGCCAGGAATGGAAGAGTGGATCGGTACACTTAACTACGAATTCTTCCTGACAGATCCGGCATTCTTCGCGTCCCTTACCAACACTCTTTTGCTGGTCGGGTCTGTTCTGGTCATCACGGTGGTGGGTGGCATCCTTCTGGGTCTCATGCTTGATCAGCCGATCTTCGGGCGCGGTGTCTTGCGCCTGCTGGTGATTGCACCGTTCTTCATCATGCCGACCGTGAATGCGCTGGTCTGGAAGAACCTTTTGATGGATCCGGTGTCAGGCATGTTTGCCTGGATCGCCAGCCTGTTCGGGCTGCCCGCGATTGACTGGTTTACCAATGCACCGCTGACCTCGATCATCATCATGGTGTCCTGGCAATGGTTGCCCTTTGCCGTTTTGATCCTGTTGACTGCCCTGCAATCGCTTGACCGCGATCAAAAAGAAGCCGCCCAGATGGACGGTGCCGGTCCGGTCGCGATCTTCTTCTATATCACCCTGCCGCATCTTAGCCGTGCGATCACGGTGGTCGTTCTGATCGAAACCATCTTCCTGCTTACCGTCTTTGCCGAGATCTTTGTCACCACTGGTGGTGGTCCGGGCCTGGCAACGACCAACATCGCCTTCCTCGTTTATACGCAGGCGCTGTTGCAGTTCGATGTTGGTGGCGCATCTGCCGGCGGCATTGTCGCGGTCATTCTGGCCAATATCGTGGCGATCTTCCTGATCCGCCTCATCGGCAAGAACCTGGACAAATAGGGGCACGACATGGAAAGCAAACAAACACCCCTTGGCTATGTCAGCTTCTCGGTCTTCGCGTGGATCGTGGGTCTTCTGATCTTCTTCCCGATCTTCTGGATGGTGCTGACCAGCTTCAAGACCGAACTCGAAGCGGTCTCCATCCCGCCGAGCTTCATCTCGTTCGACTGGACACTGGAAAACTATGCCGAGGTCCAGCAACGCTCGAACTATTTCAAGTTCGCCATGAACTCGGTGATCTTGGCTGTCGGCTCCACCCTGGTGGGTCTGGTCTTTGCCGTGACCTGCGCATGGGCAATGGCCTTTAACCCGACCAAGCGGACCAAGGACGCCCTTTTGTGGATGCTGTCGACCAAGATGATGCCGCCGGTCGGCGTTCTGGTCCCGATCTATCTGGTGTTCCGCGATTGGGGACTGCTCGATACCCGCTTTGGTCTGATCATGGTTCTGTTCTTGATGAACCTGCCGATCATGGTCTGGATGCTCTACACCTACTTTAAGGAAATCCCGACCGACATCCTCGAAGCGGCCCGCATGGATGGCGCAACCCTGCCCAAGGAAATCATCTTTGTGCTGTTGCCCATGGCGGTTCCCGGCATCGCATCGACCATGCTGCTAAACATCATTCTGGCATGGAACGAAGCCTTCTGGACGCTCAACCTGACAACGTCCGATGCAGCCCCCCTGACAGCCTTCATCGCCTCCTATTCAAGCCCCGAGGGCCTGTTCTGGGCGAAGCTTTCAGCCGCATCGACGCTCGCGGTTGCCCCAATTCTCGTGATTGGCTGGTTCTCTCAGAAACAGCTGGTTCGTGGTCTGACATTCGGCGCGGTCAAGTAACCGCAGCCTGATAGCAATCTGGAAAGAAGGAACACCAAAATGGGTGCTATCCGACTGGAAAAAGTCAAGAAAACCTTCGGCACACTCGATGTTATTCCCGGTGTCGATCTTGATATCAATGACGGTGAATTCGTGGTTTTCGTCGGTCCGTCGGGCTGTGGCAAATCAACGCTTCTGCGACTGATTGCAGGCCTTGAAGACGTCACCGATGGCAAAATCCTGATCAACGGAACCGATGTCGCCAACGAGGCCCCGGCCAAACGCGGCCTGTCCATGGTCTTTCAGTCCTATGCGCTTTACCCGCATATGACCGTCTATAACAACATTGCCTTTGGCCTGAAAATGGCAGGCGAAAGCAAGGAAGTTATCGAAGAGAAAGTCCAGTCTGCGGCCAAGATCCTGAACCTGACCGACTATCTTGAACGTCGCCCGGGCGCACTTTCGGGTGGTCAACGTCAACGTGTTGCCATTGGGCGTGCGATTGTCCGTAACCCGGCAGCCTTCCTGTTTGACGAACCGCTTTCCAACCTTGATGCGGCGCTTCGTGTGAACATGCGGCTTGAAATCACAGGTCTGCATCAGGAACTGAAAACCACCATGATCTACGTGACCCACGATCAGGTCGAAGCCATGACCATGGCCGACAAGATCGTGGTCCTTCAGGCGGGCCGTGTTGAACAGGTCGGCAAGCCGATGGAACTTTACAACAACCCGACAAACAAGTTTGTCGCAGGCTTTATCGGGTCACCGAAGATGAACTTCCTGGGCGGGGAGCTTGCTAAAAAATACGATTGCCACGAAATCGGCATTCGCCCGGAACACTTCGCGGTCAGCACCGAAAAGGGTGAAATCCCGGCAACAGTCAAGATCGCCGAACACCTTGGTGCCGAAACATATCTTCATGTCGAAGCCGACGGTCTCGGTCCGATGACGGTCCGTGCCACCGGGGAAATCCCGCTTGGCGAACATGACAAGATTTTCCTGACCCCGGAACAGGATCGCATCCACCGCTTTGATGCCCAAGGGCTGGCGCTGGCCAAATCCTGATACGTGCAAAAACCGGATCGCGATGTCCCACAAACATTGCGATCCCGTCTTACCAACCAAGCCACTTGTGAGTCCAAAATGTATCTGAAAAAGTTCGATCTTACGGGCCGTCGGGCCTATGTCACTGGCGGCGGTCGTGCCATCGGCCTGTCCTGCTGCGAAGCTCTGGCAGAGGCCGGCGCCCATGTCATCATCGGTGACATCAGCGAAGGTGTTGCCGAAGAAGGCCGCGATTACCTGAAATCCAAAGGTTATTCGGCTGATATCGACATCATGGATGTCACCAACACCGATCAGGTCCGTGCAAGTGCCGAAAAGATGGCCAAGCAGGGCGGCGTTGATATCCTGGTCAACAATGCCGGTATCGCACGTTCGGAAACCCCGGCAGAAACCGTCACCGATGAACATTGGCTCAATGTCATTGACGTCAACCTGAACGGCACCTTCTGGTGCTGCCGTGAATTCGGCAAGCAGATGCTTGAAAAGAAAAACGGCGTCATCGTCAATGTCGGTTCCATGTCCGGCTTCATCGTCAACAAGCCGCAGGAACAGGCCTATTACAACGCCTCCAAGGCAGCGGTCCATCACCTGACCAAGTCGCTGGCGGCCGAATGGGGCAACCGTGGCGTGCGCGTCAATGCCGTCGCACCGACCTATATCGCAACCCCGCTCAACGAATTCGTAAAATCCAAGCCGGAAATGTATGACGCATGGATCAACGGCACTCCGATGGCCCGTCTTGGCCTGACCGAAGAAATCGGATCGGTTGTCCTGTTCCTTGCATCTGATGCTTCCAGCCTGATGACCGGGTCCATCGTTCTGGCAGATGGGGGTTACACCTGCTGGTAAGGCCAGGTGAAACAATATGACCACATTGTCCTGAAGCTTTTGTGGTCAGCCAGTTCGACGGATAAACGGGGCGCGGATGTGGGACCTGCGCCCCGTTTACCTTTTACGCAAACTGGTAGGGCACTGAGCCTAGATACTTTGAAAAGTCATTTGCGGGCATCACTTCGACCCCGCCCAGTCCCAGAAAGACGGCCAAGCGGTGCAGGTTTTCCATCAACGGTCCGGCAACATCGGAGGCCCTCACATGGTCTTCAAGATGCGCACTCTGCACCCTAAGCACCCCGGCCTGCCGATCTGATTTCAAATCCACCCGGGCTACAAATTCGCCATTTAACATGAATGGCAAAACGTAATAGCCGTACTGGCGTTTCTCGGCCGGAACATAAATCTCGATCCGGTAGTTAAAGCCAAATATCCGCTCCACCCGATCACGTTCCCACATCACCGGATCAAACGGCACCATCAGGCATGTCGGCTTGGCACGTGACCGCGGATTGACCTTCGGGCACAGATAGCCCGGCTGTTTCCAGTCTTCGACGTCGGCCTGCAACAACCGGCCCTCTTCGACCAGTCGCGCCAGACAGGCCTTGGTTTCATCGGTTGGCAGACGGAAATATTTACGCAGATCAATCTCGGCGGCAACCCCCATGGCGGCAATCCCCTGACAGATAAGATCGCACATCGCATCCTGCCGATCGCGGTCGGGTTCATTTGCCGCATCGCCAATGATCCGATGCGGCAAATCATATTCGCGCTCAAAACTGCTACGCCGTTTGCGCGCCATCACCTGCCCGCTCCAGAACAGATATTCCATCGCGGTTTTGGTATTCGACCAACCCCACCATTTCTCGCTACTACGCCCCTCGGTCTCAAGGGAACTGGCCGCGACCGCGCCCTCTTGGTCAATATGGCGCAGGATGTTGTCAATCAGGTCGGGTTGTTCGCGTTGAACCCGTGCGATCCGTCCCCACGTGCCCATGCCCCGCTCGGCATCGCGCATCCGCCAACGATAAAGCGGATAATCCTCAACCGGGATCATCGATGCTTCATGGCCCCAATATTCAAACAGCTTGCGCTGGCGCGCCGTCCCCCAGACCATTTCATCAAGCATCTTCGGGTCATAAACGCCCAACCGCGAAAAGATCGGCATGTAATGCGCCCGTGTCAGGACATTGACACTGTCGACCTGCAACATGTTGGTCGCCCGGATGGTTCTAAGGATCTGGCGCTTGGTCACATCCCGGTCGGGATTGGCGGAAAATCCTTGCCCGACAAGGGCCAGATTACGCGCCTGTTTGGCTGATATCGAAACGGTCGGGGACGGGGTGGCAGCACTGTCAATCGGCATCAGGACACACTTGGAAAATCAAATAAAAACAGGTGCATGCTAACACATGCTCCTGACAATTCTGGCAGGATGATTTTGCGGTCGTTCGCGCGGACGAACTTGACCGCGCATCGCCGCCCTCATAGGCTTCAATCCTGATCGCGACAAAAGCGCCCCAACAAACAGGACAGCCCGAATGAGCACCCCGCAAATCATGATTCTGGCCGTGCTGCTTGGCACCGTCGTGCTGTTTTTATGGGGGCGCTGGCGCCATGATATGGTGGCCATGGCATCCCTTCTGGTTTGTGTGGTTCTGGGTTTGGTTCCGACCGACGGGGCCTTTGTCGGATTTGGCCATCCGGCCGTGATCACGGTCGCCTGTATCCTGATCTTGTCTTCCGCCCTGCAAAGGTCGGGGGCGGTTGATACCCTGTCGCGTACCGTCCTGCCGCAATCGGCCGGGCCGTTTGTCACCATGGCAGCGCTCAGCCTTCTGGCCGCCATCCTCTCAGCCTTCATGAACAATGTCGGGGCACTGGCCCTTTTGATGCCGATTGCCCTGCAAATCGCCAACAAACAGGACCTGCCACCGGGCAAAATCCTCATGCCGCTGGCATTTGGCTCGATCCTTGGCGGCATGACAACACTTATCGGCACGCCCCCCAACCTGATCGTTTCGGGCTTTCGGGCCGAAGTAAACGGGGCAGGATTTTCGATGTTTGATTACAGCCCGGTCGGCGTTGCCATCGCCCTTGCCGGACTGCTGTTTGTTATTCTGTTGGGCCGTTTTCTGGTGCCGACCCGCCAACGCGCCGGGGCCGAAGGGTTCGAGACCGGATCCTATTTGACCGAGGCCCGCATTACCGAGGGCAGCAAGGCCATCGGCATGTTCATGCGCGACATCAATGACGAGCTTGAAAAGTCGGACGCGCAGGTGATTGGCCTGATCCGCAACGAACGCCGCATTCCGGCACCAAGCCCCTATCGTGAACTGCAACAGGACGACATTCTGCTGATCGAAGCCGAACCCGAAGGACTGGCAAGTGCCCTGTCTGGTCTTGAGCTGACCCTGGAAGCCGAACTGCGCAGCGAAGAAGCCAACGCCGAACAAAAGGAAGAAGCCAAGGAACAGGTCCGAGCCCAAAAGGCGCAAAAGGCAGCCGAAAAATCTGGTGACGCACCAAAGGCTGACGCCGAAAAGGATGACACCTCCAAATCGGAGAAAAAGGACTCTGATACAAAGAAAACGGCCCTTCAGTCAGACGATATCTCCCTGATCGAGGTCGTGGTCCTGCCGAACGCCTCCTTCATCGGGCGATCTGCGGCCGATATCCGCATCCGCAGCCGCTATGGCATCAACTTGCTGGCCCTGTCCCGTCAGGGACACCGTTCGATGTCACGCTTGCGCACCATGAAAATGCAGGCCGGGGACGTGCTTTTGATGCAAGGCACGCCTGCGGCCATTAACGAATTCGGCAATCGCCTGGGCTGCGCCCCACTGGCCGAACGGTCGCTCAACCTTGGCGACAAGACACAGGCCTTCAAGGCCACCGCCATCATGGCCGTTGCCATTGCGCTTGCGGCCTTTGGCATTCTGCCCGCTGCCATTTCCTTCGCACTGGGCGTACTTGCCACTTTGCTGATGGGGGTGGTCTCGCCGCGCACCCTTTATGATGCGGTCGACTGGCCGGTGGTGGTGTTGCTGGCCGCCCTGATCCCGGTCGCCAACGCCATGGAAAGTACTGGCAGTGCCGATCTGATTGCGCGCTTCCTGCTCGATACCGTCGCACAAGGAAGCGCGCCAGTTGCCCTTGCCCTGATCCTTATTGTCACCATGACGCTCTCGGACTTCATGAACAATGCCGCCACCGCCGCCGTCATGTGCCCGATTGCAATTGGCAGCGCCGCCCAACTCGATGCCAGCTCCGACCCGTTCCTGATGGCAGTCGCGATTGGCGCCTCCTGTGCGTTCCTGACCCCCATCGGCCATCAGAACAACACCCTCATCCTCGGCCCCGGCGGCTTCCGCTTTAGCGACTACTGGCGCCTCGGCCTACCGATTGAAATCATCGTGGTTGCAGTTGGCGTGCCGATGCTGCTGTGGGTCTGGCCGCTTTAAGTCAAAATAAAAGGGCAGCCAATGGCTGCCCTCTGTAATGTTGCTGACGCCTGTCGCTTAGCTATCAAAGCCAAGGTTCGGCACATCAAGGCCGTTGGCACGGCAAGCAGAAATCAGGGTGTTGTTCAGAAGACACGCAATGGTCATCGGGCCGACACCGCCCGGGACCGGGGTGATGGCACCGGCGACCTTGGAGGCGGTTTCAAACTCGACATCACCGACCAGCTTCATTTTGCCTTCAGCACCTTCAACGCGGTTGATGCCAACATCAATCACGGTGGCACCCGGGGCGATCCAGTCGCCCTTGACCATGTTCGGGCGGCCAACGGCGGCAACCACGATATCAGCACGACGGACTTCTTCGGGAAGGTCGCGGGTGCGCGAATGCGCGATGGTGACCGTGCAGCTTTCCTTGAGTAAAAGCTGCGCCATCGGCTTGCCAACGATGTTTGAACGGCCCACCACGACGGCACGTTTGCCCGACAAATCCCCAAGGGTATCTTTGAGCAACATCAGGCAGCCATACGGCGTGCAAGGCGCGAAACCTTCGCCGCCCGTCGCCAGTGCGCCGGCATTCACAACGTGGAAGCCGTCAACATCCTTGGCCGGGTCGATGGCGGCCAGAATGGCCTGCTCGTTGATGTGCTTGGGCACGGGAAGCTGACAGAGAATGCCATGGACATTTTCATCGGCATTCAGCTTGGCGATCAGCGCCAGAAGGTCTGCCTCGCTGGTTTCCGCCGGAAGCTTGTGCTCATAGGAATTCATGCCGCATTCAAGGGTCTGTTTGCCCTTGTTGCGCACATAAACCTGACTGGCGGGGTCTTCGCCGACCAGAATGACGGCCAGACCCGGTGTTACGCCATGTTCGGATTTAAGCTTTGATACTTCGGCTGTGATGTCAGTGCGCAGTTTGGCTGCGAATGCCTTGCCGTCGATGATTTTCGCGTCACTCATATGTCTGTCCGCCCCGTGAGTTGGGATATTTTCGCCATCAGCTCTTCGGGATTTCCGTCGATCAGCAGCGTTTTGGTGCGATCAGTTTGCCCGGAAACAATCCTGACCGACGATTTAGGACATTTGGCCGCTTTTGCCAAAAGTTTTATCAGCGCCTGATTAGCCTTGCCGTTTTCCGGCACGGCCGTCACCGATACCTTAAGCCACTGCTGCCCGTCAGCGTCGGCCACCACATCGCCAATCGCGTTCCGCGATGCTTTTGGTGTTAACCGAACAAACAGCCGAACCCCTGATGGCTCGGACCGTAACACGGGCGAGGGATCAGACATTGTCTAAATGAGACATTTTACTAGGCGAAATGAGACATCAATAGCCGACAAGCGCCATCCGGACATCGGTCTGGATCAGCATGTTGGCGAACTGCAAAATCAGGATCAGGATGATCGGCGAGATATCAATGCCGCCAAGATCGGGCATGATCCGCCGGATCGGGCGCAATACCGGTTCGGTAACCCGATAGAGGAAATCACCAACCAAATAAACAAACCGGTTGCTGGTATTGATCACGTTGAACGCCACAAGCCATGACAGGATTGCAGATGCAATCAGCATGAAAATGTAGATACCCACCACAGTGTCAATAAGCCAAAAAATCGCCAGCATCGCCGCTCCTTACAATCGCCGGGCGCACGGATGCTTTGGGCCCGGAAAGATGTTTGCACGCAGCAAAACCTAGTCGGCAATTGCCCCCAACGCAAGCACACAGCGTTGATTTTGCCGCAAATGAGGGGAAGTTTTCATCGCTTTGTGATCATGCTCACCAACCGGCTTGCCAAAACGCCTGCCAGAAACTGTCAGGAGATGTCAGGCGCACCCCGATTACACCTTGCGGGTTCGCATGCTCCACGGCCAGAATGCGCACGCCACAAGGAGGATTTAGCATGCAGAACCAAGATCACCTGCGCCACCAGCACCACCCGCGCTGCGGCTGGGCCCTGAGCCATGCCGACAAGCCGTTCTATGTCGAGTATCACGACACGGAATGGGGTGTGCCGGTGCATGATGATCGACATTTCTTTGAAATGCTGATCCTTGAAGGGGCGCAGGCGGGTTTGAGCTGGCTGACCATTCTGGCAAGGCGGGATACCTATCGCGCGGCTTATGACAATTTCGATGTGAACAAGGTCGCGGCCTATGACGCGGCCAAGCAGGAAGCCCTTCTGACCGATCCCGGGATTATTCGAAATAAATTAAAAGTCGCGGCGTCTATTCAAAATGCGCAAACATTCATCGCGATCCAAAAAGAGTTCGAAAGCTTCGATTCCTACATCTGGTCATTTGTAGGAGGAATGCCTGTGATCAATCACTGGACAAGCATGTCAGACGTACCAGTCTCGACCGACCTTAGTGACAAAATCTCGAAGGATCTGAAAAAACGCGGCATGAAGTTCGTCGGCACCACGATCATCTATTCCTTCCTGCAAGCCACCGGCATCGTGATGGACCACACCACCGACTGTTACCGTTACCCCGAGCTTTCCTGAGTAGACCCGCGCAGCAACAGGCTGGTTTGCAGGGTGATGGTTTTGCCCGGTTCATCGGACAGCGCCATTTCGGCAGCAAGCCTTCCTTTTTCCACCGAATCCTGATGCATGGTGGTGAGTGGCGGGTCGGTGCGTTCGCCAGCGACAATACCATCAATGCCAATGACCTTAAGATCGCCCGGCACGTTGCGCCCGATGGCACGCGCAGCGTCAATTGCGCCGATGGCAATCACGTCCGACATGGCGAGAATGCCGTTGATTTCGGGATGGTTTGACAGGAGCGCTGTCGTCATTTGCGCGCTTTGTTCGGACTGGTTGTCGCATTCGATATGCACAACATCACTGGCCGCAATGCCGGCCGCTTCAAGCGCCGCGTGATACCCCGCCAGCCGTTCGCGCACCACCCGGTGGCTGGCGGCCCCCAGACGGTTGGGGCTCATCGGGCCGAAATGATCGTGCTCGGTTGCCTGCAGCGACAGAATGGCGAATTTCGAGGCGCCGCAATCAAGCAAATGCCGGGCCGCATTTTTCGCCGCCGCGAAGTCATCAAGCACCACAGTCCCCGCTGCACCGGCAATGTCGGTATCGATGCTGATCAGCGGCTGGTTGCGGCGCTGGATGGCCGCGATGATGTCGTTATTATCGGAATAGCAATGCACCAGAAAGGCATCGACCGCGGCATTATTGACCGCGGCAATCGCCTGTTCGGGGTTTTCGGCCGAAATGATCATGACATTGACGCCGTGGCGCGCGCATTCGCGCCCGATCCCGCGCAGCAATTCAATCGCCACCGGATCGGTAAAGGCATATTCAAGATTGTCGGGAAACACGACACCAAGCGCCCCCGCCTTGCCGGTGCGGAGCATGCGCGCCATGACATGCGGCCCGCGATAACCCAGTTCGCGCGCGGCTTCAAAGATGCGTTCGCGGACTTCCGGGCGGACCAGATCAGGCTTGCCAAACGCATTGGAGGCTGTCCCTTGCGAAACCCCGGCCGCCTTGGCGACATCCAGAAGTTTTACGCGTTTTGCCATGCGTGCCTTATCCCCGAAACTGTCGTGTGTGATCTTTACCCAGTTGAATTGCCGACACTATAGCCAGAACCAGCACGATACTACCAGAACGCATTACCGCGTCAGGATATGATCGTTTATCGGCTTTCGGGGCGGGTATTGCGGAAGGTCAGGTTGATCCGCGGGCCGACCTGCCGGGCGGTTTTGGGCAATTGATGCAGCCAGCAATGCTGTGTCGCACCTGACATGATCAGAGCCGAGTTATGCGGCAGATCAATGCTGAGGCGATCACCGGTTTTCTTGTGGCGGAAATGAAACCGGCGTTCCTGCCCGAAGGTCAGGCTGGCAATCACCGGGTTTTCGCCGAGCACTTCCTCGTCATCGGCGTGCCAGGAAACGCTATCGCGCCCATCGCGATACTGGTTGAGCAACACGGTGTTAAAGTGCGCCCCTGCCAGTTCTTCGGCCAAGCTGCGCAAAGGGGCAACGATAGAGGGAAACGGGCTAGCCGGGTGATACACCCCGCTATAGCGATAGGCGACTTCGCCATACCAGGCGGTCAGACGCGGGACCGGGATTTCCTTGCCGTGGAGTTTGGCGATTTCCTGTTGCCAGACGATGTTGCTTTGCAGCCGGGCAAAGGTTTTGTCGGCTTCATCAACATCCATGATGTCACGCAGCAACAACACTTCGCCATCAAAGGGCAAAAGGTTGCGTGGTGGTTCATTGGCAAACAGATCGCCGGTCATGGTTTTCCCCGGAATGCAGATTGCCAAAGACCTAGGATGAACGGCGCCGAAACTCAAGCCACAGTTTGCTGATATGTGATTTGCCGCAACAGGTTCTAGCCGTTTACCAAGGTCACGCCAGCCTCGTTGGCATAGCGTTCGACATCCTCAACACTTAAGCCCGCCGCGCTATAGAGATTGATGGTTTCAAGTTCCAGATCGGTTTCGGAATCGGCCAATGATTGCAGCGAAGTGGTCAGGCTGCGCTGGGAATCGAGTACATCGAGGAAGTCCGACAGGCCCTGTACGTAGCGCACGCGTGACTGTTCAAAGGCATCGCGGTGATATTGCACCGATGCGATCAGGGAATCGCGCTGTGCCACCGCCCCGACATAGCCGTAAATCGCACTTTCGACTTCCTCAATCGCGCTCAGAAGTGTTTGGCGATAGGTGAGGAAAGCTTGTTCTGCCTCTTCCTCGGCAACGGTGATATTCGCACGCCGTTCGCCGCCATCATAAAGGGTCGCATCAATCAAAGCGCCGATGGCCGCCATGGCGGTGCGGACGATCGGGCCGGTACCATAGCCGGTCACACCAAGCGCCAAGGACCCATCAAGGGTCAATTCCGGATACAGCGTTGCGGTTTCCACCCCGATTTGCGAGGTCGCGGAAATCAGCGCCAGCTCGGCCGCACGGACATCTGGCCGGCGGCGCAGCAAATCGGCCGGGATGCCAATTGGCGGGCTGCTTTGAAATTCGGGCAGTGGTGATGCATCAAGCAACAGGTCGCGATGGGTGCCCGGCTGTGCGCCAACCAGAATGGAAATCGCGTTGATCGACCGGTCAATCGTGGTTTGCAGGATCGGAACTGTTGCCTCAAGATCGGCGACCTCGGCGCGTGCCCGTGACAGATCAAGCTCGGACCCGAGGCCGGTTTGTAAACGGACCTGCACGATGTTGCTGGTCTGGCGTTGCAGATCAAGCGAGTCCCGCAAAAGGGCGAGACGCCGCTGCGCCCCGCGCAGTTCGATATAGTTTCGGATAATGTCGGCGATCATGGTGCGATAGACGTCTTCACGCAGATAGACCTGCTGCAGGTAATCCGCCTCGGCGACTTCTTCCTCGCGGGTTTGACCGCCCCAGATATCGGCGGTCCAGGACAAATCAATGCCAGCACCATAGCCCATATCGGTCACCTGATCACCATTGGCGCGGCTGGAGGTCGACCGGCTGGCCGATCCGTTGACCGATGCGCCAACCTGCGGCCCATTCGCCCCGGCAACGCCACGTGCAGTCGCCGCAGCCGCACGGATGCGACTGATTGCGATCTGAAGATCGATATTGTTTTCGACCCCTTCATTAATCAGACCATTTAAAACCGGGTCGGTGGTGCTTTCCCACCAGCGGTCCTGTTTGCTTTGATTGGCGGCAATCACCGGGATTTCCGGGGTATAGGCGCCGACAAGATCGAAATTCGGCGCGGTATAATCCGGCCCGACAGACTGACACCCGGCCAGTGCGAGCAGAAGGGCAATTCCCGAAATCGCAGAAATGTGAGGATTATTCATATTATTTCGCACTTCCTTGAAGACCGCCACTTCCGGGCTCCGCCGCGACATGTGATGCCGCCTCGCCATGATCGGGAATGGCTTCGGCAGCGCGCAGTTGCGATTGCAGTTTCTTGCCACCATCGGCACGGGCCGACACCAAGGGGGCCAACAACAGATAAAGCACCGGGGTCAGGAACAATGTAAAGACCGTGGCAAAGCCAAGACCGCCAAACACCACCCAGCCGATGGCTGCACGTGCCTCTGCCCCGGCACCAGTGCCAAGGACGAGCGGCAAGCCGCCCAGAACAGTGGAAATCATGGTCATCATGATCGGGCGCAGACGGACCATTGCGGCATCATGCACGGCATCGCGCACGGATTTACCGGCATCACGGAGCTGATCGGCGAATTCGACAACCAGAATCCCGTTCTTGGCCATCAACCCGACCAGCATCACAAGCCCGATCTGGCTGTAGATATTGATTGAGGTGCCACTCAGCTCCAGCGCATAGATCGCCGCCGCCAAACCAAACGGCACGGTCAACACCACTACAAGCGCGGAGGTAAAGCTTTCGAACTGGGCGGCCAGAACCAACAACACGACAAGGACGGCAATCAGGAAGGTGATCTGTACATCATTGGCGGTTTCACCAAGGGCGGCGGCATTGCCAAGGAACAGGATGCCGACACCGGGTGGCAGCAACTGATCGCCAACCGTGTTCACATCCGCGACCGCCTCGGCCAGGGTATAGCCCGGTGCCAGATTGGCCGAAATGGTGACGGCGCGTTGCTGCCCTTCGCGTTCAAGTTCGGAGGCGACGGCTTCTTCGGTCAAGGTGATGACAGAAGACAGCGGCAGGATGCGACCATTGGTGCCGGTGACAAACAGATTTTCAAGGTCCGACGGGTCATTGATGCTGCCCAACGCACTGCGCAGCTTGATCGGGACGTTCTGGTCATCGACATTGATTTCGGTGACTTCGTATCCTTCGATCATCGCACGCAGCGTGGTATCAAGTTCTTCGATCGGGATACCGAGATCAAAGGCGCGCTTGCGATCAATATTGACCAGAAGCTGCGGCTGGGTGGTTTGATAGGATACCCGAAGGCCGGTGAGGCCGGGATAGTTCGCCTCGATCTCCTGCTGCATGACGCGGGCATTTTCGGCCAGCGTGCGATAGCTTGTCCCGGTCAGGGCAAATTCAAGTCCCTCGCCCGTACCGCCGCGCAAACCCAGACTGTTGGGCTGCCAGACATAGGCCTGCACACCCGGAAGGGCATTCAGATCCCCGCGGATCGACGCGGTAATTTCCTGCTGCGAGCGGGACCGTTCTTCCCACGGTTTTAGCGGGGCGATCACAAGGGCGCGGTTCGGATCCCACAGGCCAACAATGGTGTAGATGTTATAGGCATCCCCCGCCTCGACCACCGGGCGCAGGATGTCTTCAACCGCCTCGACCTGACGGTCCATATAGTCGATGCCGACCCCGTCCGGACCCCGCATGGAAACAAGAATACGTCCGCGATCCTCATCGGGCAGCAATTCCTGCGTAACGTTGGTATAGACGCCAAAGGCAAGCCCACCGGCAACGACACAAATCATTACGGTAATGATCGGGCTGCCAAGGGCGGCTTCGAGAATGCGGCGATAAATCCCGGCGCAGAAGAAGCCGAAACGCTCCAGCATGTTGGGGGCGTCGTCGGCCTTGCCATCATGCGGATCGATATGTTTCAGGCGCGATGCCAGCATCGGACACAGCGACAGTGCGACAAAGGATGACACCACCACCGCAAAGGCCAGCACAAAACCGAATTCACGGAACAGACGCCCCGCCGTGCTTGGCAGGAAAGAAATCGGAACGAACACCGAAATCAGTGTCAGCGTGGTGGCGATCACGGCAAAGAACACTTGGCGCGAGCCGAGCACTGCCGCGGCCATCGACCCAAGCCCCTGATGACGGCGGCGTTGAATGTTTTCAAGCACAACAATCGCGTCATCGACAATCATGCCGGTTGCCAGAACCAGCGCCAAAAGGGTCAGGATGTTGATCGAAAAGCCCATCGCCCAGATGGCGGCAACCGTACCGATCAGGGCAATCGGAATGGTGATGGTCGGGATCAGCGTCGCGGTAAAGGATCTGAGGAACAGATAAAGCACCCCGATCACAATCGCGATGGCAAGACCGAGACTAAAGATTACTTCCCACAGCGCGCCTTCGATAAAGACCGCGTCATCGGAGTTCACGAACACATCAAGATCGTCATATTGCTCGTTGAGGCGTTCAACGACATCGCGCACGCCATTGGAAATCGCAATCGTGTTGGATTGTGCCTGACGGGTAATACTCAGCCCGATCACCGTGCGACCATTCAGTCGCACATAGGATGTTGCATCGTCCGGGCCGTAATAGATATCGGCAACGTCGCCCATCTGGACACCGTCGCGCACCAGCATCTGGTTCAGTCTGTCGACCTCCCAAACGGATGCATCGGCACGAACAAACAATTTCTGATCGGATGATTCAAAACTGCCGGCGGGAATATCAAACTGGGCGGTTCGCAGAAGGTCGGCCACATCCTGAACCGACAGGCCATAACTTGCCATGCGGAGCGGGTCGATGCGCACATGCAAAACGCGTTCGCGATCCCCGTTAACCCCGACCTCGGCCACTCCGGGCACAGACAGCAAGGACGGGCTGATCTGGTCTTCGACGATGTTGGCGAGTTCTTCCTCGGTCAGGCTGTTGCTGACAACCGCAATGCGCATGATCGCACTGGCATCGGCATCGGCCTTGACCACGCGGACGTTTTCCACCCCGTCGGGCAGGCTGCGTTCCGCACGGCTGATGGCTTCGCGGATGTCGCTGGCGGCATCGTTGATTTCAACATCTGGGTAGAATTCGATGCGAATGCGGGCATTGGCTTCTTCGCTTTGCGAACTGATTTCCTTGATGCCACTGACGCGCGATGCCGCACTTTCGATGATCCCGGTGACTTCGGAATCGACCGTTTCCGGCGATGCCCCGTCATAGTCGGCGGTCACGGTGATGGTCGGGCGGTCGACATTGGGCAGTTCGCGAATTTCGACCCCCAGCATCGCGGCAAGACCGGCCAGGATGATCAGCATGGACACCACACTGATCAGAACAGGGCGTCGGATACTGAGTGACGCAAGATCGTTATGATCGTGATTTTCGGTTCCTGTCGTCATGATCAGGACCCCTCGCCAGCGCCTTCGCGGGTGGCAACGCCGCCCGCATCCGACGGCGCATTTTCAGGCGCGGGGTTATCACCGCGAATGGTTGCCGAAACAGTCCGGCCCGGACGCAGACGCAAGACGCCCTCGACCACGACCAGATCACCCTCTTCAATCCCGCCATCCAGAAGGATCCGGCCATTGGTCCGTTTCACAACACGGACGGGAACGCGCGAGACCTTGTCTTCATCGCCGATCCGCCAGACATAGGTGCCTTCATCACCCCACAGGACCGAGATTTCGGCAACAGCGGGGTATTGTTTGCCTTCGATGTCGACATAAACCGCAAAGGACATCCCGGCGAGCAGGCGACTATTGGGGTTTGGCACCCGGGCGCGCACGGCAAAGGTGCGGCTTTCGGGATCGATACGGCTGCCAATAGACTCAACCACACCGGTGAATTCCTCGCCCGGCAGGCTCCAGGTTTCGACCCGGACAGACTGGCCGGGACGGACATTATCAAACCGTGTTTCGGCAACTTCGAAATCGACCAGAATGCTATCGATATTATCAAGCGTTACGATGGCTGTGGAGCTGTCAACACGGTCGCCAGCCTCAACCTGCGGAATGCCGACGATGCCATCAAACGGGGCCAGAATGGTCCGATCGGCCAGATTGACCTCTGCCTGATCAAGGGCAATGCGGGCCTCGGCCAGGGCGGTGCGGGCACTGTCGACTTCGCTTTCGGCAACGGCACCCAGCGGACGGGCCTTTTCATAGCGGGCAAGAAGTTGTTCGGCATCGCGGGCCTGAACAGCAGCAAGATCGCGGGCAAGGCGTTCGCGATCAGAGTCCAGGATGACAAGAACCTGTCCCTCGGTCACCTTGTCACCGGCGCGTACAAGCACATCTGCAACTTCGCCCGACACGGCTGGATAGATCGAAACGCCCAGGGCCGATTTGCCCGTGCCGACCGCTTCGACAACGGTCTTTTCATCCATCAGGCTGGCATATTCGGCAATGACCGGAAGACTGCGTTCGCCGCCACCGCCGCGCTGTGCCGTGCTTGCGGGTTGCGCATCGGGCGCAATTAACGCCGTGATGTCGTCTTTGGCAAAGATATAGGCAGAGGCCGCAACAACAATCAGTGCAACACCTGCGATCAGAAGCGTTGATTTACGCGCCATCACATTGATACTTCCAAGTCGGGCTGACCAAACAACCTTACTGCAAATGACACTGTTCCCGCGCCGGGAAAGTGCCGGTATTTCAATTCAGTACCGAATAGTAGGCTTTATGCTTTTGATGAAATACCGTTGCCCCGAACGATATTGCAACCCGCCAGTGAGAACCACACAAAAAGTGTATCAGAAACGTCGCAGTTTGTATCTTAACTGCTGACAAATCCTGCGTTTTGCGCCGATAGCACTGAGCAAATGCATTAGGCCTGCACACCCTCTATACGGTGTGCAGGCCTTTGTTGTTCAATTTTGAATTTTAGCAGTGAAACGGCGGGCTGATGCCGACAAATCAGGCGGCACCGCGCTGTTGCGTTTGCGGGAAGACCACCAGATTGTCATCGTGCCATCTGGTGGTGTCGTTGGCGTTGTCGTCATCAGCATCTGCGTCTTCGTTGCCTGCCGCGGACGCCACCGCACGGTCAAGGGATGCTGTGAGCTCGGTCACATTGCGGTCAACCTCGTCGGCACGACGATTAAGATCAAGGCTGAGCTTGCGGGTGACTTCGATATCTTCGGATACTGCACCGATGGCAGTCGCAACATTGCGCACCGCATCGCCGGCAAGGGCGATGGCACCGGTAATTTCCTCGGTCTCGCGGCGTTGATGTTCAACATCGCCTGCGACCTCTTCGGAAATCGACATCATCGAACGAACCGTGACCCCGACATCCTCCATCGAGGCAACACAGCGATCGGTAACAGCGCCCATGGCGTTGACATGTTCGGTGATCTGTTCGGTCGCGCGTTCGGTCTGGCTAGCAAGGTTTTTGACCTCTGCCGCGACCACGGCAAAGCCCTTGCCAGCATCCCCCGCACGAGCGGCCTCGATGGTGGCATTCAGAGCCAGCATGTTGGTTTGCCCGGCGATGCCCCGGATCAGGTCGACAATCTGTTCGATGCTGGTGGCAACTTCGCGCAGGTCATCGACGGCCTTTGCCGATTCCTCGGTCGAGCCGACAGCACTTTGCGCGATTTCACGTTGATGTTCGACGCGGTTGGCGATCGAGACGATGGCTTCGCGCAGACGGTTGGCAGCATCGCCGATGGCATTGGAATGCGACTGGCTGTCGTGTGCGGCACTGGTTGCGGTTTCGGTTTGTCCGGTGACGCGTTCGGCGGCGGCCGCGACCTCGACCACGGCTTCGCGCATGCGGGTCACCTGATGATTGACCGATTTGACAAGACCGGTGGTCTCGCCCTCAATCGTTTCGGCCATCGCGCCAAGCGATGCACGTCGTTTTTCTTCCTCGATGCGCTGAAGCGTGATGCGTTCCTCGGCCATTTTTTCGATCTTAAGCGCGTTTTCGCGGAAGATCGCAACGGTCCGTGACATCGCCCCGAATTCATCGCGGCGCTTGATATCGGCAAGCGCGATATCGGTGTCGTTTTCACTGAGCCGCGTCATGTCACCATTTACCCGACGCAGCGGACGCAGGATGCTGATCGCGATGCCAAGGGCAAGGGCGACGGCAATCAGAACCCCGATGGCGGCAACCACGATGTTGGTCAGGGCCGAGTTTTCCGACTGATTATGGGCGGCCTCGACCAGGGCAGTTTGATTGGTCATGGCGTCTGTTCGGATATTCTGAGTGATGGTCTGGACTTCACGGACGGCCGATTTGAAGTCATCCATCGATTGACGGAACCCGGCGATGGAGGCTTCGAGCTGGTTGGCACCCTGTTTTAGCAAGTCATTGTCGCGGATCGCGTAGGAGAAAAGTTTTTTCTCGTTGCGCGTCAGACCGTCAAAGGACGCTTTGATTTCTTCCTGAAGATCGGTCAGGGCCGAGGTCTGCGTGCGGGCGGCATCAAGTGAGTCCGCGGTACGCAGGATCGGGAATTGCAGGGAATTGACGATGGCAGCCAAGTTGGCCGCGCCAAGCTTGTCTGCATATTTCTCGGCGATCACCGGATCGCGTTTGGCGATGAAATCTTCAAGCTGGCTTGCGGATTTGCCAAGCTGATTGGCGCCAAGCAGCATGGTTTCCGATGCCGCCGACAGGTTTTCAGCCCGCAGCACAAGGGGCTCCAGCGTTGCGATGTAATCGGCACTAAGGCTTTCAAGTGCATCTGCGCGATCACTATCGCCGTTTTGACGCAGTTGGGTGACAAGGGTGGCACCGCTTTGCTCGGCCGCCTCGCGCATGGTGGTGATGCCTTCGCGGTCAAGCGGATCAACCGTCTGGGCAAACAACAGAACCTGGTTGGAAAGACGTTCCAGACGCAGTGCATAGTCATTGGCAAGCCCGACCAGACCAGTACTTTTGGCAATGCGGTCTGCATGTGCGCCAAAGCCCAGAAGATATGTTGATGACAGGGCAGACAGGCCAACCAGCAGAACAACCAGAACAAAGAAACCGGCGAAGATGCGCGATCCGATACGAATGCGATCAAGAAACATGGGACATCCAAACAGCAAAATTTACGTTTGGCGCGATTCATACATGTGTGCAGGGCGCGGTTTTGTAACAGTTGGATGAAACCCGCATTTGTCGATCAAACAAGGTGCCGGATGGTCATTTGCGCTGCGCAAAACAACATTCCGGCCACCCGAAAATGTTCATATGAACATCGCATTATACAATTGGCCGAAGGTCATTATCCGTTTCGAAGGGCTTCAAAGCGGCAGATTTCCAAAAATCAACCGCGACTCGACCCTCCGCCGCAAGGTTGCTCGGGCCTCCGGCGATTTTTTTGGAATGATGCCAACTAAAATGTCACGATGACAATATTGTACAAGCTGGCATCCGCCCTTGGCGTTATAATGGCCTTATGAACAGTGCTGCGCGACAGAACACGGCAGCCCAGCGTCGCCAGACGTCATCGCGACCGGCGACCGGCCGCCCCCGCGAGATTGCCCGCCACTGGCGGGCAGCCGACGGCATTGATATGTTCGAAGCCGATTACAAGAATTTCTCTTTCCCAAAACACAGCCACGACTATTACGCGTTTGGCACTGTCCTGAACGGGGCGGAGCGGTTTACGACCCGCGGGACAAATTATGTCGCCGCGCGGGGGCAGCTTTTGATGATGAACCCGATGCAAGTGCATGATGGCAGCCCGGCATCCGATGATGGCTATCAATACCAGATCATGTTCATCGACCCGAAGGTGTTTGGCGATCTGGTGACGGAGCTTTCGCCCAAAAACAGTGGCCTGCCGTTTTTTGGCTCCTGTGTCGTCAACGACCCGGAATTGCATTTGCAACTGCAAGGGCTGCACCGCCTGTTTCGCCCGAATGACGATGGCAGCAACGGCAGCAACAGCTTGTTGGAACGCGACAGTCAGCTTCTATACAGTGCCGCCCGGCTTGCGCTGCGCCATGCCGATGCCCCGCCCTATCTGTATCAGCCGGGGTCAGAGGACAAACGTGTTCGGGCGGTGATTGACTATATGGCGGCACATCTGGATGCCAATATATCGCTTGATGATCTTGCGATGATTACCGGGCTCAGCCGGTTTCATTTGCTGCGCGTGTTCCGGGCGGCAACCGGGCTTCCGCCGCATACCTATTTCAATCATATGCGGTTACGGCGTGCCAAGCGGTTGCTGTTTGACGGGGCGAGCATTGCCGATGCGGCCGCGGCCACCGGCTTTGCCGATCAAAGCCACCTGAACCGGCATTTCAAGGCCATGTGGGGTGTCAGCCCCGGCGCGTTTATCGCAAGTCTTGATCCCTAATCGGGCACAAAATCGACATCGCCTGCCCGTCACACGCTTAGCTTGGGCAGGCGACATCAGTTGTATTTACGCGCCAGCGTCGCGGCGCTTCATCGCATCGACCACCAGACACAGTTCTTCGAACAGGACCTGTGCGGCGATATGGGCGGTGTTGGTGGTGGCATCATATTGCGGGGCGACTTCGACAACATCCGCACCGACAAAATCAAGCCCCTTGAGCCCGCGCAGGATCGCCAATGCCTCGCGCGAGGTAAGGCCACCGACTTCCGGCGTGCCGGTGCCTGGTGCGAAGGACGGATCGAGGCAATCAACATCAAAGGACAGATAAACCGGGCCATCTCCGACCACTTCATGGGCCTTGGCGATTACGGCATCAATGCCCATTTTCGGCACTTCTTCGGCGTGGATCACGGTCATGCCGCTGTCATAGGAGAATTCCCAGACATATTCTGACGCACCGCGAATACCGATCTGGATGGTGCGTTCGGGATCAAGGACGCCATCCATAACCGCTTCACGGAACGGGCCGCCATGATGGAAGCGCGAACCGTCATAGGCACCGCAGGTGTCGCAATGGGCATCAAGATGGATCATGCCAACCGGGCGATCCTTGCCCACCGCCTTCTGGATCGAATAGCTGATCGAATGATCACCGCCGACCGCAATCGGAATGACGCCAGCGCCGACAATCTTGCTGAAGTAGGCCTCGATATCTTCGTGGCAGCTTTCAAGCGAATAGCGGCTGCGGAACGGGACATCGCCAATATCGGCAATGCGCGCCATCGCACCGGGCACCATGCGAAGGACATGTTCATACGGACCGATGCGTTCGATATTACGCACCGCCCGCGGGCCAAGACGCGCACCGGCACGGTTACTCACCCCAAGATCCATCGGCACCCCGACGAGTGCGATGTCGAGGTCCGCAAAATTCTCGCGCTCGGCATCAGCAAAAAACGGCGCATCAAGGAAAGTCGGCACCCCGGCAAACGGCCATTTGCGCCCGCCACTTTCGGAAAACTGCGATGCCGCCACTTCGCGGAAATGCGGATCAAAGATGTCGGCACCCTTGGCGTTGCTGTATTTTTCACGCAGTTTTGCAAGCTTGTCGTCGGTGAACATGGGACCTCCTGAAGTGGCACATCGGTTCGATAAAATCTGAACCAATGGCCGGATGTTTTTGTTGGCCCGATCAGATCAAATTGCGCGGCAGTTAAAAATCACGTATTTCTGAACTTTACTTTGGCAATCCTCAAAGTAATGACCCCTTACCCATGGACCCCGCCCGATGATCACGGAACAGGCCGATCTCAAGCTTTTGCGTATCTTCCTGACCATTGTCGAGGCCGGGGGTTTTGCCGCGGCGCA
Source organism: Thalassospira sp. A40-3 (assembly GCF_015871485.1). Classification (NCBI taxonomy): domain Bacteria; kingdom Pseudomonadati; phylum Pseudomonadota; class Alphaproteobacteria; order Rhodospirillales; family Thalassospiraceae; genus Thalassospira; species Thalassospira sp. A40-3. The sequence goes on along the minus strand of NZ_CP065428.1, from coordinate 314,276 downwards.
AAGTGATCTCAATCTGTCACTTTCAACAATTTCAAGCTATGTCACCGCCCTTGAAACACGGCTTGGCTTCACGCTTTGCAAACGCGGGCGGGGTGGTTTTGCCCTGACACGCGAAGGCCAGGTGGTGTTTGAAGAAGCCCACCGGCTGTTCAAATCGGTCGCGCAATATGAAACCAAGATGCGGGCGCTGCGTGACAAGCTAAGCGGCACACTGACCATTGGCCTGACCGACAACACCATCACCGATCCGGGAGCACGGCGGATCGAAAAAACCATTGCGCGGTTTATGGAACGCGCGCCGGATGTGACACTGAATGTCGTGACTTATCCGCCCAATGACCTGCTGCGCGAAGTGGTGACCGACAATATCCAGATCGGTATTTGCAGCTTCCCAAAGACCGTGCTGGGTCTGCGCTATATCCCGCTTTATGACGAGATCCACCGGTTCTATTGCGGGTCAGACCATCCGCTTTTTGCGCTGGATGATGCGGACATCGATATTGATGAAATCCGGCGTTATCGCCTGATCGGCCGCAAATCCTGGCTGGGGCGGGATTTGAAGGAATTCGCGATTTCGCGCCCGCATGCGACCGTCTCGGACATGGAGGCCGAGGCACGCCTGATCCTGTCTGGCGCCTTTTTGGGCTATTTGCCCGAACATTACGCCAAGCAGTTTGTCGAGGCCGGGCGCATGCGCATGGTGCTGCCGGATCGGTTGAAGGTCAAAGTCACCTTTCAGGCAAGCCTTGATGACAGCAAGCAACCCGATCCGATCACCAAGCTGTTCCTTGATATGCTGATCGCCGATTTCGCCACCGAACGAGCCTGAGCCGCAGGCCCAAAACCGACACCAACAACCGATAGCAATATCGTCCAATACCGCCTATTTGATATCGGGCAGTATGGCGCCTGAAATGATGGCTCCTCGCCCACCCGTTTACGCCCATGAAAGTGCCGGTCGCCAAAACGAACCGGCACCAACAACCACAGGAAACGTCGGAAATGTCACGCCCCGGGCAGACCGAAATTCAGACCGAGAACCAGACCCAAAACCAGTCCCATACAGGGCATTTCGACGCGGATACCATCCGGCGCGGTGCCCTTGCCTGCCTGCCGCTTTTGCCCAGCACCATTATCTTTGGTGCGGTGCTTGGTGTGCTGGCCGCGCAGCGCGGCTTGTCACTTGGCGAGCTGTTGTTCATGAGCCTCGCTGTATTTGCCGGATCGGCACAGTTCGTGTCGGTCGATCTTTGGCGCGAAACCATTCCGAGTGCGACCATCATCATCGCAACGGCGGTGATCAATATGCGCTATATCCTGATCGGGGCGTCGCTGCGACCGGTGTTTCGCGGTCGTCCGCTGTGGGTCAAGGTGACCGGCATGCATATGGTGGCCGATGAAAACTGGGCCGTGTCGATGACGCAAAAGGATTTGGCCAATCCCGGCTTTTTGCTGGGTGGGGGGATTTTCCTGGGCGTGGTCTGGGCTACCGGCAATACGGTTGGCTACCTTCTGGGCGGCGGTATTCCCGACCCGGAGGTTTATGCGCTTGATTTCGCTTTTACCGCCGTCTTTGCCGCACTGACCATTGGCATGTGGAAGGGCAAGGTTGACCTTTTGCCATGGATTGCCGCCGCGATCGGATCGGTCATTGGCCATTACACTTTGCCCGGTACCTGGTCGATCCTGGCCGGTGCGGGTGCCGGTGTCCTTGTCGCCGCCCTGACTTGGCGCGAAGACATGGATGATGACAGCCTTGAGGTCGAATTTGCCGTTGAAGGCCGGGATGCCTATGGCGCACCCGAAGGCACAAACGCCGCCAAACCTGCAACGGAGACTGCAATGGAGACGGGCCAATGACCCAATTCCCCGATCTGACAAGTTTCAGCCTTGAGGCCGTTCTGACCATCCTTGGCATGGCGGCTGTGACCTATGGCATGCGTCTGGGCGGGCTTTTGATGGCGGACCGTTTGCCGCAACATGGCCGCTGGGCGCATGTGCTGGAACGCCTGCCCGGTGCGGTTTTGATTTCCGTCTGGGTACCAAGCGCGCTTTCGGCAGGGGCCATCGGCATTGCCGGGGCGGCGGCCACCGTGATTACCATGGCGCTTGCGCGCAACCTGTTTGCTGCCATGGCGGTTGGTATGGTTCTGGTCGGTGTGGGCCGGTATTTTATCGGCAACTAGACAACCGCCGAAGACACACAAAGAAAAAGCCGCCCTCGGATGAAGGCGGCTTTTTGCGTTTGGCTGCGTGCGAAAGTTACGCAGCAATCAGGTTCTGTTCGCGGGTGGCTTCGAATTTGAGGTTCGGCCAGTCACGTTGTGTGGTTTCAAGATGCCAGGCGTTGCGCGCGATGAAGACCAGTGTTTCGTCATGGTCTTCAAACAGGGCGGACTGGTTGGCATCCCGGAATTTCTTGATTTCAAGCGGATCATCGCCCACCACCCAGCGGGCGGCATAGGCAGGCGTCGGTTCGAAATGCACCTTGATGCCGTATTCGGCCGAGATGCGTTCTTTCAGAACCTCGAACTGAAGCTGTCCGACCACGCCAACGATCCAGTCCGCACCCATCATCGGCTTGAAGACCTGGGATGCACCTTCTTCGGCGAGCTGTTCAAGCGCGCGCTGAAGGTGCTTGCCCTTCAGCGGATCATCAAGGCGGACTTTCTGGAGCAATTCCGGTGCAAAGGCCGGAACCCCACGGAAGCGAAGATCTTCGCCCTCGGTCAGGGTATCGCCAATGCGCAAGGTGCCGTGGTTTGGAATACCGATGATATCGCCCGGCCAGGCTTCTTCGGCAATGTCACGTTCATTGGCAAAGAACAGCATCGGGTTATGCACGGCCATCAGTTTGCCTGCACGCACATGCTTAAGCTTCATGCCGCGTTTGAAATGGCCCGAGCACAGACGAATAAACGCAATACGGTCACGGTGGTTCGGGTCGATGTTGGCTTGTACCTTGAACACGAAGCCGGCGACCTTTGGCTCCACCGCTTCGACTAGGCGCGTTGCCGCTTCTTGCGGGCGCGGGGTCGGTGCGATTTCGCCAATGCCGCGCAACAATTCACGCACGCCAAAGTTATTGACCGCCGACCCAAAGAAGACCGGGGTCAGATGGCCTTCGCGGTAGCTTTGCAAATCAAATGGCGGGCAGATTTCGCGCACCATTTCGACTTCTTCACGCAGCTTTTCCAGAAGGTAATCCGGGATCAGTTCATCAAGCTTTGGATCATCAAGCCCCTTGATCGGAATGGCTTCCTTGACGACATTGCCGCCTTTTTCCATGAACAGAAGCTGATCATTGACCAGATCATAACAACCATGGAAATCACGGCCCGAGCCAATCGGCCAGGTAACCGGCGACACATCAAGGGCAAGATCCTGTTCGATCTGATCGATCAGTTCGAACGAATCCCGTGCTTCGCGGTCAAGCTTGTTAACGAACGTCGTGATCGGCACGTCACGCAGACGGCAAACCTCAAACAGCTTGCGCGTCTGGGCCTCGATGCCCTTCGCGCCGTCAATCACCATGACAGCCGAGTCAACGGCGGTCAGCACGCGATAGGTATCTTCGGAAAAGTCTTCGTGGCCCGGCGTATCAAGCAGGTTGAAGATATTTTCTTCGAACTCGAACGTCATAACCGCAGAGGACACGGAAATACCGCGATCCTGTTCGATCTTCATGAAGTCCGAACGGGCACCCTTTTGTTCCTTTTTCGCCTTCACTGCACCAGCCATCTGGATGGCACCCCCGAAAAGAAGCAGTTTTTCGGTCAGGGTGGTTTTACCCGCATCCGGGTGGGCAATGATAGCGAAGGTACGGCGACGCGATACCTGCTTGTCAATCATCGACATGGTTATCAACTTTAATCCGATATGAATTTCTTGGCGCGCAATGTAGCGATTTTTAACGTCATTGCCACCGTGAAATCATCATATCGGACATGAAGCGGGCGGTTTAACCCAGCCAGGCTTGCGAAATAACGCCAATTGCGAACGAACCGACCAGCGCATAAACCAGATACAGCGCAAAGACCGGCTTTTTGACCAGCGCAAAAACGGCAATCGCCGCCGGGATGGACGATACCCCGCCGGCCACCAGAAACGCCATCGCCGCCCCCGATTGCATGCCCTGCGCAATCAGGCCTTCCATGATCGGAAGGGCGGCATAGCCATTCAAATAGGCCGGAACCCCGACAAGGGTGGCAATGGCAATCGGGCCAATCCCGTCACCACCAAGCAATCCACTGACACTTTCAGCCGGGACATAGGCGACCATGATGCTTTCAAGCAGGAAGGCAAAGGCGATCCACTTGCCCAAAAAGAGCATGTTGGCAATCGCGGACGATCTGAACTTTTTGATCCGTTCATCATCGCGCCAGAACTTCCAGACAACCGCCTTGTGTGAACGGACCTTGGCCCCGCCGCAGCCACCATTTCCCACCCCGTCACGCAACGGATCAGAAAGGAAGCCCCGCGAGCCCAGCCATAGGGTGACAAAGCCGCCCATCAAACCAAGACCAATCGCCGAGATCATTTTAATCACCGCGAATTCGGTCCCAAGCGTGCCCGCGGTCAGAACAAACATCGCCGGGTCAATCACCGGACTTGCCAGCCAAAATGCCATGACCGGTGCCAACGGCACCCCCATGGCAAGCAGGGCCGCAATCAGCGGGATCACCCCGCAGGAGCAAAAGGGCGACAGTGCCCCGAAGGCGGCCGCGGTAAACACCATCCGCACAGGCCGCCCGGCAAAGGCGCGCGAAATCAGGTTATCGGCCCCGGTTGCCGTCGCGTAGGCGGCAATGCCGATTGAGAGCACCAGAAACGGTGCCGTGCTAACAAAGGACTCAGCCGTGAACTGCAAACTTGGGACAAATTGCGGCGCGTCAAAGATAAAGATCGCAGCAAGGATGATGCAGGATGCCAGCAAAACCCGGTCTGTTTGTCGGGCAGAAGTGCCGATGCGGCGCAATTGAAATGTCAGGGCACTCATATCTATATCCCTAGAAAATTAGTTATATTGATCCAAAAAAAATGCCCGACCTAGCAGGCCTTTTCCGTTTGATGGGCGGCATCAAGATCGACACCGCTGCAACATTCATCGGTGATGAAGCCGACAAGATCGCGCATAACATCGAAATCAGCCCGATTACGGGTTTCGCGCCCCAGTTTTTCCTGTTTGACCAGACCAGCCTGAACCAAGGTGCCGAGATGATGGGAAAGGGTTGATGCCGGAAGGCCAAGCACCCGCCCGATATCGCCAATATTAAGCCCCTCGTCCCCGGCCTTGACCAGCAGACGATAGATTTTCAGACGGGCTTCGTGGCCCAGTGCGGCAAAGGCCGGTGCAATGGTTTTTTCACTCATGCGGTCATTATAACTATATTTCTAGTTATTTAAATACATTTTCTGCAGCTCCCACATCTGGCTGATTCAAATATCCTTTTTGACGTCGCACTTGGGCATGACCACCACTGCAATACAAATGTCACTTGCCAGCGCCAATATATGTCGATATTTCCCGACATATGGAAACAAAACACGCAATCAGCGCCCTTGGCGCCTTGGCACAGGAACACAGACTGGCAGCATTCCGCTTGCTGGTCCGGGCCGGGAATGACGGTATTGCCGCGGGCGAACTGGCCCGGCAGATATCCATTCCGCACAACACCATGTCATCACACCTGACCACACTTAGTCAGGCCGGGCTGATTACCAGCACCCGCGAAGGCCGGTCGATCATTTACCGGATCGTTCCCGATGCCATGCGCGATCTTCTGGGGTTTCTTGCAGATGACTGCTGTCAGGGGCACCCCGAACTGTGCGGGCTGCCAAGCCGTTCTGCCACCGTCGATAAAAAAGGATGCTGCTAGATGGGTATTTTCGAACGTTTTCTGACCATCTGGGTTGCTGTCAGCATCGTGGTCGGCATCGTCTTGGGCGAGATGTTCCCCGGCGTGTTTCAGGCGATTGGCAATCTGACCGTCTATGAGATCAATCTGCCGGTGACGGTTCTGATCTGGTTGATGATTGTGCCAATGTTGATGAAGGTAGATTTTGGTGCGCTTCTCGAAGTCGGTCGGCAATGGCGCGGGATCGGTGTCACGCTTGGTGTGAATTGGCTGATCAAACCGTTTACCATGGCAGCCCTTGGCTGGTTGTTTATCGGCTTTCTGTTCCGCCCGCTTTTGCCCGAGTCACAAATCGAAAGCTATATCGCCGGTCTTATCCTGTTGGGGGCAGCCCCCTGCACGGCGATGGTGTTTGTCTGGTCACACCTGACCAAGGGGGATGCGAACTTTACGCTGACCCAGGTAGCACTTAATGACACGATCATGATCTTTGCCTTTGCGCCGATTGTGGCCTTGTTGCTGGGCATTTCGGCGATCACCATTCCTTGGGAAACGCTGACCATTTCGGTTGTGGCGTTTATCGTTATTCCAGTGATTGTCGGCCAGATCATCCGAAACCGCGTCATGAAAGGCGGGGTCGCGGCATTCAATAGCTTTGATGCCAGGCTTAAACCCGTATCGATGATTGCGTTGCTTAGCACGCTGGTTCTGCTGTTTGCCTTTCAGGGGCAGCAGATCATTGCCCAGCCGATGATCATTGCCCTTCTGGCGGTGCCGATCATTTTGCAGACCTACTTCATCGCCGCCATCGCCTATGTCGCCAACAAGGTGCTGGGTGTGGAGCATAAAATCGCCGCCCCGTCTTCGATGATCGGGGCCTCGAACTTCTTTGAACTGGCTGTGGCGACCGCCATCGGGTTGTTTGGCTTTTCATCGGGGGCGGCCCTTGCCACCGTGGTTGGTGTGCTGGTCGAAGTGCCGGTGATGCTGTCGCTTGTCGCCATTGCCAACCGCACCCGTGGCTGGTTCACTCCATCAAAAATTGCAAACTAACGGAGCCCTGATATGAGCCGCAAAATCCGCATTGGCATCAATGGTTTTGGCCGCATGGGCCGTCTGGTTCTGCGCGCAGGATGGGGTCACCCGGACCTTGAATTTGTCCATATCAACGAAATCAAGGGCGGGGCGGTTACCGCGGCCCACTTGCTGGAATTTGATTCGGTCCATGGCCGCTGGGGTAATGGTGTTGCCTGCATCGATGATTATGTGGTCATCGATCAGACGCACAAGATCAGTTTTAGCGAAAATGCCACCCCCGGCGAGACCGATTGGGTCGGCATGGGATGCGACATTGTTCTGGAATGCACCGGCAAGTTCAAAACGCCCGAGACATTGAAGTCCTATTTTGATCAGGGGGTTAAAAAGGTCATCGTTGCCGCCCCGGTCAAAGAAGGTGCGCTTAATATCGTCTATGGCGTGAATGATGATCTTTATGACCCAACGCAGCATCACCTTTTGACCGCGGCGAGCTGCACGACCAACTGTCTGGCACCGGTGGTCAAGGTCATGCATGAGAAACTTGGCATCGTGCATGGATCGATCACCACCATTCATGATGTGACCAACACCCAGACGATTGTTGATCTGCCGCACAAGGATTTGCGTCGTGCGCGGTCGTGCCTGCAATCGCTTATCCCGACCAGCACCGGCTCGGCGACCGCAATCACGATGATTTACCCGGAACTCAAGGGCAAGCTGAACGGTATTGCCGTGCGTGTCCCGTTGCTGAATGCGTCGCTGACCGATTGTGTCTTTGAAGTCGCAGAAGACACCGATAATGAGACCGTCAATCGCCTGATGCGCGAGGCATCTGAAACCTATCTTGCCGGTATTCTTGGCTATGAAGAACGCCCGCTGGTCAGTGCCGACTACCTTAATGACAGCCGGTCTTCGATTATCGATGCCGGATCAACGATGGTGATCGACAAGCGGCAGGTCAAAATCCTGGCCTGGTATGACAATGAATGGGGATATGTCTGCCGGATGGCGGATTTGGCGGCCAAAGTCGCGCAACACCTGTTGGGGAAATAGCAAAATGTCGGCCGCAATCCGCAACTATGCGCTGGTCACCGGGGCCTATTGGGGCTTTACCCTGACCGACGGGGCGCTTCGTATGTTGGTGCTGTTGCACTTTCATGCGCTGGGCTATTCGGCATTTGAAATCGCGTTGTTGTTCATCCTGTACGAAGTGGCAGGCATCGTCACCAATCTGGTCGGTGGATGGCTGGCCCAGGCACGCGGATTGCGCTTTACCCTTTTTGCCGGGTTGGCATTGCAAATTGCATCGCTGACCGCACTATCATTTACCAACCCCGATTGGCTTCCGGCGATTTCGGTCGCCTATGTCATGGGGCTTCAGGCGGCATCGGGGGTGGCCAAGGATCTGACCAAGATGTCGAGCAAATCGGCGATCAAGGTTTTGGTCCCGGCCCATGCCGAAGGGGCACTTTTCCGCTGGGTCGCACTTTTGACCGGATCGAAGAACGCGCTTAAGGGTGTGGGCTTTTTCATGGGTGGTGCGTTGCTGTCCTGGCTTGGCTTTTCCGGTGCGCTTCTGGCGATGGCAGCGGGCCTTGCGCTGACACTTGTGGCGGTTGCGATATCGCTCGGCTCTGCGATGGCAGGCCCGGCAGGTGCGATGAAGCCGAAATTTCGCGATGTCTTTTCGCGTGATCGCAAGATCAATGTGCTGTCCGCCGCCCGGCTGTTTTTGTTTGGATCGCGCGATATCTGGTTTGTCGTGGGCCTTCCGGTGTTTCTGGCGTCAGAGCTTGGCTGGGGCCATATTGAGGTCGGCAGTTACATGGCGCTTTGGGTGATCGGATATGGCTTTATTCAGGCCATTGCACCGAAGATGCTGCGTGCGAAAACCCGTGAACCCGATGGCCGAACTGCGCAAATCTGGATCGCCGCCCTTATTGCCGTGTCTGCTGCTATTGCCATCGCCATCACACAGAACTTCGCCCCGGAACTTGCCGTTCTGGGTGGGTTGCTGGTGTTCGGGATTGTCTTTGCGATCAATTCATCGCTGCATTCCTACCTGATCCTTGCCTATGCCGAGGGCGACAAGGTCGCTATGAATGTCGGGTTTTATTATATGTCGAACGCCATCGGGCGTTTGACCGGAACGGTGCTTTCGGGGGTGGCCTATCTTTATGGCGGGTTGGTCGGATGCCTTGTGACATCAATCGCGTTTTTAACGCTCGCCTGGGTGATCAGTAGCGCCCTGCCATCGCGCTCAGCAACACCAACGCACGGTTGATTGGAAAAAACTTCCTTCGCAGATGCGGGATAAATACCTGAAAAGACTCATAAAGCGAATTCATGAAACTTTAATCGCGCAAAAAGCCGTGACAAGGCACTGCATATAGGGGTACGATTCCAATTAACGGTCAATAACTGGACCGCAGGAGGAGTTCCCGAGTGCCGCGAAAAAGCGTCTTAAACCGAGAATTTTCGCCCCCCGGATCGCACATGCAACATGCTGTGACCGGCGGAAACTCCTACCGCCACTTCCATCGCGAGATGAAAATTGAATGCGCGCCTTTCCATAACGGAATGGCGCGTTTTGCTTTTTTGGCCACTTTGTTGAGGTGATTGTCATGGGTAAGCGCGCAGCACGTCGTCGTAACCGTCCGCAGCAGTCTAATAACAATGTTCATGAACTGTTTGATGAAAACAATGCTGATTGGCACCCGCTTGGCGGGTCGGATCAGACCGGAACAGAACAGAAAGGACAACGCGATCAAAGCTACCGCCGCAACATCCGCCCGAAAAGTGAAAACCAGGCAGCCCTGATGGATGCCATCGACAATTACAATCTGGTCATGGCCCTTGGCCCGGCCGGCACCGGCAAGACCTATATCGCCGTCTCCAAGGCGGTCGAAGCCCTTGATAACGGCGACATCGCCCGCATTGTTCTGGCCCGCCCGGCAGTTGAGGCCGGGGAAAATATCGGCTTCCTGCCAGGCGACGTCGAAGCCAAAATGGCACCGTATCTGCGCCCGCTTTATGATGCGCTCAACGATCGTCTGGGGGCGAAGCGACTTAAGACTTATATCTCCGATGGCACGATCGAAATTGCACCGATCGGCTATATGCGGGGTCGCACGCTCAACAACGCCTTTGTGGTGATCGACGAGGCGCAGAACTGCACATACGGACAGCTTAAGATGCTGGTCACCCGCCTTGGCTGGAACTCCACCATGATCCTGACCGGCGACCCGGACCAGACCGACCTTCTGCCGGAAATGTCGGGTCTTTCGGAAATGTCCGAACGTCTTGAAAATGTCGAGGATGTCGCCTGCGTCCAGCTGCGTGACAAGGACATCGTCCGTCACCCGCTGGTCGCAAGTATGTTGACCGTTCTTTAGGTTTCAACACAGCAAACTGCAAAAACACTGCATAAAACAAAGGCGGGCCCGAAAGGGTCCGCCATTTTTTGTGGTCATCTGTGAAACCGGCTGGCGCCTAGCGCCCCATGGCCGCGACTTCGCCGCCACTGTTATTGACCGGGATGTCGTGCTGCCCGGCACGTTTGGCGCGGCCGGTGTGCCAGAATTCCGGATCCTCGGTATAGCCGCTGAATTCATCAAGATGGATGTCTTCGGGCGGTTCGGGATGGATGGTGATATCGAGATCAGGATATTCGGCACGGATGCTGTCCATCACCTGATGACAGATGGTGTGCGATTCGCGCATCAGCATGCCGCCATCCATGATCAATTCGATCTCGGCAAAGCGATGCACGCCCGATGACCGGGTCCGCAGACGGTGGATACCGATGACATCGGGGTTTTTCATGGTCAGTTCGATGATGCGCTGGCTATCAGATTCGGGTAGTTCCGCATCCATCAAAACCTTGACCGAGGTCCGACCAACCTTGACCGCGGAATACAGCAGGAAGATCGCAACCAGTCCACCAATCGCCGGATCGGCCCAGGCAAGGCCCGACATCCCGCCAAACAGGGCAATCATCACCGCCAGATTGGACAGGATATCGCTGCTGTAATGAAGCGAGTCCGCCTCGACTGCGGCGGAGCCTGAAATCCGCACCGCCTTGCGTTGAAGCAAAACCAGGCCAATGGTCATGATCAGCGAAACGCCCATGATCCAAAGGCCTTCGACGGCAAAGGAAATCGGCATGGGTTCGGTGATGCGCGATGCCGCCTCTGCCAGAACCAGGATCGCAGCCCCAATCATGAAGGCAGACTGGAACAGACCGGCAAGCGGTTCTGCCTTGCCATGGCCAAACCGGTGATCGTAATCCGCCGGACGCCAGGCCGACCGCACCGCCATGAAGTTGATCACAGAGGTACCAACGTCAAGCATGCTATCAATCATCGAAGATAGAAGGCTGACGGAATCGGTCAGAAACCAGCCGACAGCCTTGATCAGGATCAGTGTCGCAGCAATGACAATGGAGGCCGTCGTTGCACGACGCGCCCAAGTCTCTTTCTGTGCTATGTCAATGACGGGACATTGACTCATCAGTTGTCAACCTCTGGCCTACCAATACGCTTACTGACCACCGTTTTATAGCCTGTTTGCGTACAATATGTAATGTCTATTGCCATATTTTCGCCCGTCCTAGGGCAGCAAATAGCGCATATTTGATATTCCGCAAGGTTTCCAAGCCTTTTTAAAGGGATTATATGTCGCATCCGGGCACATAATTGATACTGTAAAGCCTGCTAGGGACGAGAAACGATAATATGATTGTAGAGATCGGACATTACGCGCTGATACTGTCATTGGTGATGGCAGTGGCCCAATCCACCGTACCGTTTCTGGCGGCATCGCGGCGTGACGCCGCACTTCTGGCCGTCGCACCACGGTTGGCTTTGGCATGCTTTGCACTGGTCGCGGCGAGTTTCCTTGCGCTGACCTATGCCTATGTCAGTTCCGACTTCTCGGTCCTTAACGTTCTGGCTAACAGCCACACCTCCAAACCGATGATCTACAAGATCACCGGTGTTTGGGCCAATCACGAAGGATCGATGCTGCTTTGGGTGCTGATCCTGACCCTGTTTGGTGGCGCGGTTGCGGCATTTGGCCGCAATCTTCCGCCTACCCTGCTGGCCCGTGTGCTGGGTGTGATGGGGCTGATCGGGGCTGGCTTTATCCTGTTTATTGTTCTGACCTCGAACCCGTTTGAGCGCGTCTTGAACCCGCCGCTGGATGGGGAAGGCATGAACCCGCTGTTGCAGGACCCGGGCATCGCCATTCATCCGCCGTTCCTTTATCTCGGCTATGTCGGGTTTTCAGTCGCCTTTGCCTTTGCAGTCGCAGCCCTTATTGAAGGCCGGGTTGATCCGGCCTGGGCACGTTGGGTGCGCCCCTGGACACTGGCAGCCTGGGTCTTTTTGACCGCTGGCATCGGGCTTGGTTCCTGGTGGGCCTATTACGAGCTTGGCTGGGGTGGCTGGTGGTTCTGGGACCCGGTCGAAAACGCATCCTTCATGCCATGGCTTGCGGGGACTGCGCTTTTGCATTCGGCCATCGTAGTGGAAAAGCGTGACGCACTGAAAAGCTGGACCATCTTTCTGGCGATCCTGGCGTTTTCCTTCTCGCTTCTGGGGACGTTTCTTGTGCGGTCGGGTGCTCTGACCTCGGTGCATGCCTTTGCCACCGATCCGACGCGCGGGGTGTTTATCCTGTTCCTGCTGTTCATTGCGGTTGGCGGGTCGCTAACACTTTATGCCTGGCGGGCACCGACATTGAAGGGCGGCGGGCTGTTTCAGCCGATTTCGCGCGAAGGGGCGCTTATTTTTAACAATGTCCTTTTGTCGATTGCCGCCGCCATGGTGTTGCTCGGCACGCTTTATCCGTTGCTGCTTGAAACCCTGACTGGCGAGAAAATCTCGGTCGGGGCACCGTTCTTTAATGCGACCTTCGTTCCGATCATCACGCCGGTGATTGTCGCGATGGCTTTTGGGCCATTGATGCCGTGGAAACGTGCCGACCTTCTGGGCGTGTTTAACAAGCTCAAGATCGCCCTTGCGGTTGCCGCCGTTGTCGTGCTGGTGACACTTTGGCTTTCGGGTGGCCCGGCCTTTGCCCTGTTCGGGATGGGGCTTGCAGCCTGGCTGTTTGTCGGATCGATCCTTGAATGGTCGGGCCGGATCAAATTGTTCCGCGAGCCAATTGGCACCAGCCTGCGCCGCATGCGCAATCTGCCGCGCTCGGCCCACGGCACGATGCTGGCCCATGCCGGTGTGGCAATCGTGGTGGCCGGTATCACCGGATCACAGGCCTGGACCGAGGAAGCCGTTCAGTCACTTGCCGTCGGCGAAAGCACCGAACTTGCCGGGCATACCTTTATCCTGTCTGGCATCCGCGAATATCAGGGGCCGAACTATGCCGCCCGCGAAGCGGAAATCACCATCACCACACCGGGCGAACGCACCGTTGTCCTGACACCGGAAAAACGCGTCTATACGGTCGAAGGCATGCCAACCACCGAGGCCGGCATTCAATCAAGCTTCACCGGCGATATCTATGCCGTCATCGGCGATCAGGATGAAAGTGGCAAATGGATCACGCGGTTTTACGTCAAACCGCTGATCCCATGGATGTGGTTTGGCGGGCTTGTCATGGTGTTTGGCGGTTTGATGTCGCTTTCGGATCGTCGTTATCGCATCGGGGCACCAACCCGTTCCCACAAAACTGCCGCCAAAGCAGTGCCCGCAGAATAAGCCAAGGACAGGATACCTAAATAATGACCATCTGGATTGTTCTTGGCGCGATTACCCTGCTGCTTGCGGGGTTCATTCTGTGGCCGATTTTTGGCGGCAGTCGTAAAGCGGCGTCGGATGAGGCAAGCGATGCGCCGTCCGCATCGGAGCTTGAAGATGGCAGCCCGGAAAACGAGCTTTCGCGCGACCTTGCGGTTTATCGTGATCAGCTTTCCGAGATTGACCGTGATATTGAACGCGGGGTTCTAAGCGCCGAGCAGGCCGATGCGACGCGCACCGAAGTTCAGCGTCGTATTCTGGCGGCCGATCAGCGCATCAAAAAGCAACAGCCCACTGACACCATCGCGCAGACATCGGCAAACAAACCCGTCCGGGCCATTGCCGCCGGTTTTATTGTGCTGTTCATTGCAGGCGGGTTCGGGCTTTATCTTGATCTTGGCAATCCGACCATGCCAGACCGCCCGATCACCAGCCGCACCGATGAAATCAATGCCGTGCGCATGGCCCAGACCGCGGATGAAGACCGCCAGTCGGTGCTTAATCGTGCCGTTAGCGATCTGTCGCAAAGGCTTCTGGAAAATCCAGATGATCTGCGGGCTTGGGAATTGCTGGGTGCCAGCCTGATGGCGCTTGGCCGCCCGGAAGAAGCGCAAACCGCGTTTCTTGAAACCGTCAAACGGTCGGGACGCGACGGTGACTATCTGGCCATGTATGCCGAAAGCCTGATCCGCAGCAATAATGGCCAAATCAACACAGCAGCCCGTGGCGTGCTGCGCGAAGCCGAAAAAACCGACAGTACCGATCCGCGCATCCAGTTTTATCTTGGCCTTGCCGATGCACAGGAAGGCAATGTCGGTGCGGCGGTTGATCGCTGGATCGCGCTTGCCAATGGTGCCCCGGGCGATGCCCCGTGGTTGCCGATGGTGGTTGGCCGGATCAATGAAGCCGCCCTTGCCCAGGGGATCGACATTGAAGGACGCCTGAACATTGCCGAAAACAACTCCCCCGGCCCAAGTCAGGAAGACATCGCCGCCGCGCAGGAAATGACACCTGAAGAGCAGCAGCAAATGATCATGTCGATGGTCAATGGATTGGCCGAACGGCTGGAGGCTGAGCCGAACAATCCCGACGGGTGGGCCCGCCTGATGCAGGCCTATATGGTGCTGGGCCGGGAAGACGATGCCAAGGCGGCGTTCGAGAAGGCCAGCACGGTGTTTGCCGACCAGCCGGAGCTGATTGCCCGATTCGACTCGCTGGTACAAGAAATCGGCATCTCGGCGAACTGAGCAGGCATTTATCGGTAATATTGCCGATAAAAATTGTTTTGCAGAAACTCTTTTCCCTGCACTTTTGAACCATTATATCCCATACAGTCGGATAATATCTGCAACTTTACTGAAGTCTTATTGAATTGAACTTCGTGCTGAGGTATGAAATTAAGACTTAAGGATAGATAAGAAATACATCATATATGTGATTCCAAAGAATACCTTTCGATGGTGGGGGCCATCTTTTTCTTTAGGATCAATATATTGACAGGCTCACAAAACAAAAGATCAGGGATGACCATGCGCACCAAAAGCTCATCCCTAAGGATAGCGGATCAGCATGCCGGATCAAAAGAACGGTTCAATAAACAACCTGTTGTTGATTGAAGATAATCCTGGTGATGCGCGCCTGGTGCGCGAAGCACTTCGGGAATTCAAACAACCGGTTGAATTGCATCACGTAAAGGATGCGATGACCGCACTGCAGTTTTTGCAGCAAGATGGTCCGTATCGCAATTCACCGCGCCCACGCCTGATTCTTCTGGATCTCAATATGCCGCGCAAGGATGGCCGCGAAATGTTGCGCGATATCCGCAATGATCCCAATTGCGCATCCATTCCGGTAATCGTTCTGACAACATCCGGTGCCGAGCACGACGTTGATCTGTGCTATGCCGCCGGGGCAAACTGTTATTTGCGCAAACCGGTTGATGTGACAGAATTCATCGAACTGATGAAAATGATCGAATCCTTCTGGCTGGGACTGGCGTTGACCCCCACGCCGTAACCCCCTGCCAGAGAGACTGCCGTGCGCCGCCCGACATCTCTGCTTTTAGCATCCCAGTCCATCCCGACGAGCCTTAGGATTGCGCTGCGTGAATTGCGCAAGCCCGGTATCGGCATTGCCACCCTGTTTGCCACCCTTGTCTTTGCCGCGACCATTCTGGTCCTGACCGTCAGTCTGACCCAGTCGGTTCGCGATGGGTTGCGCCAGTCGGCACAACAGACCATCGGCGGGGATATCTCGCTGCGCCTGTTTCACCGGGCACCGAGGATTGATGAAATTGCTTTCCTTGAAACGCTTGGCACACTCAGCCTGACAATCGAACAAAGGGTGATGGTCCAGCCATCCAATAATCAAACGGCCGTACTTTCCGAACTGAAGGCGGTTGATGCCGCCTATCCGCTTTTTGGTCATCTGGCACTGTCGCCAGACATTCCCCTTTCGGAAGCCCTTGGCACCAGCGATGGCACTCCCGGCATTGTTGTTGGCCCCGAACTGGTTGAAGAGGGCGGGTACAGAGTTGGCGATACTCTTTATCTTGGGGGTCAGCCTTATCAGATCCGCGCGCGCATCGCCGCTGAGCCCGAACGCAAATTCAGGCTATTCTCGCTTGGTCCCCGCGTGATTGTCGGGCTCAACGCGTATCGCAACAGCCCACTTTTGGCACCGGGCAAGCAGGTTTATTGGTATTTGCGGATCAAACTGCCACCGAATAACACGCGATCGCCGGATCAGATTATTGCTGCCATCGAAGGCCGATTTCCAGATAGCGGATGGCGGATTGTCAGTGCCGCGGACGGCGTCCCCGGGCTCGAACGCATCGGGGATTTCGCATCTGCCTTCGTCAGCCTGATGGGAATTGCGATCTTTGCCATCGCGACAAGTGCCATCCGAAATGCCCTGACAGCCGACCTTGCCACGCGACGTCCGCGCTTTGCGACCCTGCGCAGTCTGGGCGCCCGGCCACAGGAAGTTGCCGCCAGCATTATCTGGCAAATGGGACTTATTACTGGCTTCGCCATCCTGATCGCGGTTGTTTTGACTGTAATCGCGGGCGCGGTGCTTGGTCCGTTGTTCGCCGAAATGCTTGGCTTTGACGTACGGCCAACTTTCGAGAATATCCCCATGATTGCGGGCTTTGTTTTCGGCTTTGTTGCCCTTGTTTCTATCAACCCTATCCGCGACGCCAGTGAAGCTTCGCCGGCCTGCCTGTTTCGCCATCAGGATCAACGTGAAACGCAAAGCCCCTTAAAACGCCGTTGGACCAAGCTCATAATCATAAAGGCCCTCATTGCAGGCTGCTTGCTTGGCATTGCCAGTGCCCTGATTGACCTTGGCTGGTTTTCGCTTGTCTTGTTGGCGGTTCTTGTCGGGTGCCAGGTTCTTTTTGTCGGTCTCGGGCGGATAATCCGGGCCATCGCCGGAAGGTTATCAACACCACATCGCCTGTCCCCCACCCTTCGTCTGGCATTGCGCAATATCGCCCGGCCTTCCGCGCCGACCGTGACCATCACCGCGTCCTTTGGTCTGGCGATGGCATGTCTGACCGCTGTTATTCTGTTTGGCAGCTTGGCGGGTCAGCATTTGAAATCGGTGTTGCCGTCCCAGACCCCGAATGTGGTGTTTTTCGATATCCCGCCAACCGCACAAGACGCCTTTCAGGCAGATGTCCTGCGCGCTGATGGTGTTCAAAGCATCACCCAGATGCCGTTTCTGCATGGTCGGGTCACGCATCTGAACGGCGTGCCATTGACGCAGGCCCAAGTACCACGGCGCTATCATTGGTTCCTGCGCGGCGACCGGGGCATGTCATGGACGGATCGTCCGACAGCAAACATGAGCCAAAGCACGCTTACAGATGGCCAGTGGTGGTCCCCAGAGAGCGTTAACGAAGGGCTCGCATCCCTTGACGCCGGTGTCGCACAGGCAATCGGTGCGGCGGTGGCGGACAGCCTGACGGTCAATATCATGGGAAAGCCCCATAACGTCCGCATTGCCAATCTGCGTCAGATTGACTGGACACGGCTTGACCTTGATTTCCCGATTGTGCTGTCGCCAATGTCGCCGGCCTTTGACCATGGGGTGATCAGTGCTGTGCAGCTTAACGATACGATGGATGCAAGGGCATCAATGGCCCCGATCCTTGAGACCCATCGCGATATCCCGGTGATTTTCGTTAACGACGTTCTGGCAAAACTGACCCGCTTGTTTGACGGCGTGGCGGCAGGGCTGCTCGCGATCACCACCCTTGCCACCCTTGGCGCGGTTCTGGTGATTATTTGCGGGCTGATTGCGCTGCGCCAGCGCCAGACAGAGACACTAGCCATGCTGCGCGCCCTTGGTATTCGGCCGCGTCAAATCACCCAAACGGGGGCGCTTGAAACCGGACTGATGGTTACAATCAGTGGACTGGTCGGGCTGATGGCAGGCAGCGGAATTGCAATTATCGCCGCACAGGCCATCGGCACGATTGATCTCGCACAGGTCGCGGCACTCGCCGGACCTATGATCGCAACAGCATTTGGTATGATCGTGGTGCTTGGGTTTGGTGGTGGCTGGATTTTGCAGGCCGCAAGTTTGCGCGCGCAGACAGGTTGGCGCGGTTAGGCCGAATGCCGAAAGCCCCAAAACGACCCAAAGCCAGATCAGACAACAAAAAAGGCCGCCCCATCAGGACGGCCTTTTTTAAATGATTTTCTGAAAGCAGGCTTAGTTGCTCAGGGCCTGGATCTGTGCACGGGCAATGTCGAGCGCGCGCTCGGCATTGGCTTTGTCGTGTGCAGTCTCGGCAGACTTGAGAGCGGCCTGAGCCTCTTCAAGACGGGCCTGTGCTTCGTCAGCTTTCAAATCGGAAACCGGAACCGCTTCTTCTGCCAGAATGGTGCAACGCTCGGGATTAACCTCGGCAACACCGCCAGCAACGAAGATACGTTCGGAAACCTTACCACCTGCATAGATGTCGATGACACCCGGACGAATGGTCGAGATCATCGGCGCATGCTTGGGCAGAACACCAAAATTCCCGTCCGTGCCCGGAACAACGACCATCTCGACCGGCTCGGATTTGAGCAGGGCAGACGGTGAAACAAGTTCCAGTACAGTCGTATCAGTCATGACAATCCTCGCTCCTTAGCCGGAGGGGGACCAAAGCTGCCTTAGGCAGCTTCGGCCATCTTCTTGGCTTTTTCGATGGCTTCTTCGATGGTGCCGACCATGTAGAATGCCTGTTCCGGCATGTGGTCATATTCACCAGCGCAGATCGCTTTGAAAGCCTTGATGGTGTCTTCGAGCTGAACGAACACGCCCGGAGTACCGGTGAAGACTTCTGCAACGTGGAACGGCTGCGAAAGGAAACGCTGGATCTTACGGGCACGTGCCACAACCAGTTTGTCTTCTTCCGAAAGCTCGTCCATGCCGAGGATGGCGATGATGTCCTGCAGACCTTTGTAGGTCTGAAGAACACGCTGAACTTCACGCGCGGTCTCGTAGTGTTCCTGACCAATGACGCCCGGATCCAGAGCACGCGAAGTGGAGTCGAGCGGGTCAACTGCCGGGTAGATGCCGAGCTCGGCAATCTGACGGTTCAGCGTGGTGGTTGCGTCAAGGTGGGCAAACGAGGTTGCCGGTGCCGGGTCAGTCAAGTCATCGGCCGGGACGTAAATTGCCTGAACCGAGGTAATGGAACCTTTTTTGGTCGAGGTAATACGTTCCTGCAGCGCACCCATGTCGGTTGCCAGCGTCGGCTGATAACCCACAGCAGACGGGATACGACCGAGAAGTGCCGACACTTCCGAACCAGCCTGGGTAAAGCGG
Source organism: Thalassospira sp. A40-3 (assembly GCF_015871485.1). Classification (NCBI taxonomy): domain Bacteria; kingdom Pseudomonadati; phylum Pseudomonadota; class Alphaproteobacteria; order Rhodospirillales; family Thalassospiraceae; genus Thalassospira; species Thalassospira sp. A40-3. Next base: position 294,796 of record NZ_CP065428.1, on the reverse strand, counting down.
AAGATGTTATCGACGAAGAACAGAACGTCCTGGCCTTCTTCATCACGGAAGTATTCCGCAAGGGTCAGACCGGTCAGAGCAACACGTGCACGTGCTCCCGGGGGTTCGTTCATCTGGCCATAGACCAGTGCAGCTTTGGATTCGCCTTCCGGGTTGATAACGCCCGATTCCATCATTTCGTGATAGAGGTCGTTACCTTCACGGGTACGTTCACCAACACCAGCAAAGACCGAGTAACCACCGTGGCCTTTTGCCACGTTGTTGATCAGTTCCATGATAAGGACGGTTTTACCAACGCCCGCACCACCGAACAGACCAATTTTACCACCCTTGGTGTACGGCGCGATAAGGTCGATAACCTTAATGCCGGTCACAAGGATTTCGGTTTCGGTGGACTGGTCGATGAAGTCAGGTGCTTCACGGTGGATCGGAGAGGTCTTGGCTGCATTAACCGGACCACGTTCGTCAACCGGCTCACCGATAACGTTCAGAATACGACCAAGGGTTTCCGGACCAACCGGAACCGAGATCGCGTCACCGGTGTCGGTGACTTCCTGACCGCGCTGCAGACCTTCGGTGGTGTCCATTGCGATCGTACGGACCGCATTTTCACCAAGGTGCTGTGCAACTTCAAGAACCAGACGCTGACCGTTGTTGTCAACATGCAGCGCATTCAGAATGGGAGGCAGATCGCCGTCGAATTTAACGTCGACGACGGCGCCCATTACCTGGGAAATTTTCCCCGCCTTCTTGTTCGCCATAGTTATTGTCTCCTGCTCGGACAAAGCTATCCGTTAACTTCCTGCGACCCGCTTACAAAGCCTCGGCGCCGGAAATGATTTCAATCAGTTCATTGGTGATCTGAGCCTGACGTGAGCGGTTGTACTGGATGCTCAGTCGGTCGATCATATCGCCGGCATTGCGGGTTGCGTTATCCATCGCGGACATACGCGCACCGTGTTCAGATGCGCTGCTTTCAAGCATTGCACCGAAAATCTGGACGCCAACGTTACGCGGCAGCAAATCAGCCAGAATGGCTTCTTCGGACGGTTCGTATTCGTAAACCGCAGAAGAACCAGTTGCTTCTTCCTGCTCGTCTGCTTCTTCACCCGTGAACGGGATCAGCTGCTGAGCGGTTGCCACCTGCGAAATCGCGGACACGAACTTGTTGTAGAAGATCGTGCAAACGTCGAATTCGCCTTCGTCGTAGAGCGCCAGAACCTTGTCTGCCACCTCGGTTGCCGAAGAGAAATCAATCCCCTTCTTGCCTTCGATGCCAGTATACCGGGCGACAATATTGTCACCAAATTCACGCTTGAGCGCATCTGCACCCTTGCGGCCAACACAGATCAGCTTCACCGTCTTGCCTTCAGCCTGCAGGGCTTTGGCTTTCAGACGGGTTGCTTTGACGATCGATGCGTTAAAACCACCGCAAAGGCCACGGTCCGCGGTGAAGACGACGAGCAGATGCACATCATCCTTACCGGTACCGGCCAGAAGCTTTGGCGCCCCTTCATTGCTGCCGACGGCAGTTGCAAGACGGCCCAGCATCGTCCCCATGCGTTCAGCATAGGGACGGGCTGCTTCCGCTGCATCCTGTGCACGACGGAGCTTGGAGGCTGCCACCATCTTCATCGCCGAGGTAATCTTCCTCGTCGATTTGACGCTGGCAATGCGCGAGCGCAGATCCTTCAAACTAGCCATTGCGTTTCCTCCTTCGCCTAAGTTTCAGTCTTACGCGAAGGTTTTCGCGAACTTGTCGAGGAACGCTTTAAGCTTGGCTTCGCTGTCATCAGACAGAACTTTCTCGGTGCGGATCGCATCGAGGATATCAGCGCCAGCCGAACGAATTTCGGACAGGTACTGTTCTTCGAAGGCGCGAACCTTGTTCACCGGAATGCTGTCGAGATAGCCTTTAACACCAGCATAGATCACAACAACCTGCTCTTCGACCTTGAGCGGCGAGTACTGCGGCTGCTTGAGCAGCTCGGTCAGACGTGCACCACGGGCCAGAAGTTTCTGGGTTGCCGGATCAAGATCCGATGCGAACTGTGCGAATGCTTCCATCTCACGATACTGAGCGAGTTCCAGCTTGATCGAGCCAGCAACCTGCTTCATCGCTTTGATCTGTGCGGACGAACCAACACGCGAAACCGACAGACCAACGTTCACAGCCGGGCGTACGCCTTTGTAGAACAGGTCGGTTTCAAGGAAGATCTGACCGTCGGTGATCGAGATCACGTTGGTCGGAATAAACGCCGAAACGTCGTTACCCTGGGTTTCAATAACCGGAAGTGCGGTCAGCGAGCCAGCGCCGTTTTCGTCATTCATCTTTGCCGCACGTTCCAGCAGACGGGAGTGCAGATAGAAGACGTCACCCGGGAATGCTTCACGTCCCGGCGGGCGGCGAAGCAGCAGCGACATCTGACGATAAGCAACAGCCTGCTTGGACAGATCATCATAGAAGATGGTTGCGTGCATGCCGTTGTCACGGAAGTACTCACCCATTGCGCAAGCAACGAACGGTGCGATGAACTGCATCGGTGCCGGGTCGGATGCGGTCGCAGCAACAATGATGGTGTTTTCCATCGCGCCGCGCTCTTCAAGGACCTTAACAACCTGTGCAACGGTCGAACGTTTCTGACCAACGGCAACATAGATGGAGAACATCTTGTCGCTGTCGGATTTCGCTGCATCGTTCACCGGCTTCTGGTTCAGAATGGTGTCAACGATGATGGCGGTTTTACCGGTCTGACGGTCACCAATGATCAGCTCACGCTGGCCACGGCCAATCGGGATCAGCGAGTCAATCGACTTGATACCGGTCTGTACCGGCTCGTGAACCGATTTACGCGGGATGATGCCCGGTGCCTTGACGTCAGCAAGGCGACGTTCTTTTGCACCCAGTTCGCCTTTGCCGTCGATCGGGTTACCCAGACCGTCAACAACGCGACCAAGAAGTTCTTTACCAACCGGAACGTCAACGATGGCGCCAGTACGTTTAACCTGGTCACCTTCCTTGATCGAACGGTCAGAACCGAAGATCACGACACCAACGTTGTCTTCTTCGAGGTTAAGGGCCATGCCCTTAATGCCACCCGGGAAGTCAACGAGTTCACCAGCCTGGACGTTGTCCAGACCGTAAACACGGGCAATACCGTCACCGACAGACAGAACCTGACCGACTTCGGCAACTTCGGCTTCAGCACCAAAATTGGCAATCTGATCCTTAAGAATAGCGGAGATTTCCGCGGCGCGGATTTCCATCACGCAACCCCTTTCATAGCGAGCTCGAGCTTCTGCAGTTTAGTACGAAGCGAGGCATCAAAAACCCGGGAACCGACCTTGACGACAAGACCGCCAAGAACAGCCGGATCAACTTTAAGGTCCACTTTTACAGTGGCGCCGACAACTTCTTTGAGAGCGCCGGTAACGGCTTCGATTTGCTCTTTTTTCAGCTCGGAAGCCGAGGTCACCTGTGCGGTAACTTCGCCCTTGTGAGCCGAGAGCATGGAAAGGTAGGAATCAATGACATCCGGCAGGGCAAACAGACGACGCTTCTGAGACAGAAGCCCTACGGTCTTCTTGGTCAACTCGGAAACGCCAAGCTTGTCCAGAAGAGCCGCCATCGCCTTGGCCTGCACGTCCCGGGAAATCACGGGACTGCGGAGTACATTCCGGAGGTCATCGCTGGTTGCGATGGCCTGGTCGAGCAATTCAAGATCGCTTTTGACAGCATCAAGCTGGTTGGCCGAGTTGGCCAAGTCAAATAGTGCTGTGGCGTAGCGCCCTTGGAGCCCGGTCGCGGCAGTATTTTGGGACACCGGTGAAAGCCCTCAATTCTGGTTATGAGAACGACTCGGATACGTATAAAAAAATGATCCCCCGAAAGGGTTTCCTTCCGGGAAGCGAGCGTTTGGTATCACATGTCCTTTGAGTGGGCAACCCCCGCGCAAGCGCAATTGCGCCCTCTTTTCCATTCTTTGGCAAAGTTCGGCCAAAACACCCCGAAATCGCCCATTTTTAAGGCAGGCTTACAACTATTTAATAAGATGCCTCTGGTTGGGGATGAGCTCGCAAGGTTAATGAAATCCTGATTCACGCGACGAATCCCCGAATTGCACAGAGTTGGTTTTTATCCTGGCTGCGATTATCGGGATAAACCGATCAAAACTGTAACCAACTTCACACCTGATCGAGACTTGAGGTGGCCCAGTAGAGCCATCTGGTTCCCGGATCATCGAGAGGTATCATCACATTAAATCAAGTGACATCGATGTTTTCAGACGTGTGATCCTGTGCCATCGCCCTTTGATACCCAGGTTCTTGATCGATTGATCGCCATCTTGGCCTGAACTTCCTGATCAAGATCGAGTTCGAACTGATCTGCCAGCCGATACAGCAAAATCAGAACATCGGCGGCTTCTTTGCCGATCTCGCTGATGTCGCGATCCTGAACTGCTTCGCCAAGTTCCTGCATTTCCAGAAGGGCTCGGTCTACGAGTGATGCCGGATCACTGACCGGGCCAAATGTCTGCTCTGCCCAATCGCACATGCTGCGCTGATTTTCAGATGATTCGTTATTACTTTCACAAAGCATTATCAAATTAACTCCTTAAATATAATATGACAGCAGATGCACCTGCGCCGTTTTCAGGACAACAGGAACGACAATGAAGACGCCAACGGCACGAAAACAAAGCTTCCTTGAACTGGGAATTTGCCTTTGTGCAGCAGTGTGCCTGATCCTGTTATCGTGGAAAAGCCCTTCGGCCCGCACCCTTGTGATCGAGGGTCTTGAAGAAGCCCCGCTAAAATGGGTTGGCCATGAAGACCCCATGGGCATCGATATCGACATCATGACCGAGGTGCTGCGCACCATGGGAATCCGGGATTATGTGTTCCGGTTTGTCGATAATGGCAGCCGTTTGCTGCACAACGCCCGCAACGGCAACTCGGACATCGTCCTGACGCTTTCGATGAATGACGAGCGCGCCGAATTCCTGCTATATCCCAATGAGGCGCATCTGCTGCTGGATTGGCGATTTGCAATCCGGGCCGAGGACAAAGAAAAAATCCGGTTTGAGGAATTTTCCGATCTCGCACGGGTGCGGATCGGGGCGGCGGCCGACTATTCCTATACCAGCGCCTTCTGGAATTCGGGTCTTGATATCCAGACAGTGGCCCGCAGTGACCTTCTGATCCCGATGTTGCTGCAAAACCGGTTTGACGCGGTACCGGTCAATTACCTCAACACCATTTATGACAGTCTGCAGAATCGCTATCGCAACAAGATCGCCTTCCTGTATCCACCACTGCGTCGTGCGCCCTATTATAATGTGTTTTCCAAGGCGTCCGATTATCCCGACAAGGAAGCGTTCCTGAGCCGGTATGACGAAATCATCCGCGAAATGCGCGAAGATGGCCGGTTGCTTCGTATCTTTGAACGATACCTTGGACCGGACGGGTATGACTGGTGGCAGTCACAATATTCGCAATAAGCGACACGACAAAAAACAATCCCGACTTACATAAAGCTGTAGGGGTCGATATCGACCTGCACGCGGACACTGCCCGGCGTTTTGACCTTTGACAGCCAATCATGGATCAGTGCCTGCATCTTAACAGACTTGTCGGCCCGGATCATGAAGCGTCGACGATAACGCCCGCGCAAAAGCGACAAAGGTGCGGGTGCCGGGCCCAGAACCATCAGCCCATCACCGCGCGGCGCGACCCGGCCAATGCGCCAGGCGGCCTCATCGACCTCGCTTTCCTTTTTGCCACTGATAATAAGGGCGGCCAGCCGACCGTGTGGTGGCATGCCATGGGTCATACGTTGGGATAGCTCAACCTCGTTAAAGGCATCACGATCACCGGCGGCAATTGCCTTGATCACGCGGTTGGCCGGATCGGCGGTTTGCAGCATCACCGTACCGGGGCGATCACCACGGCCCGCACGACCCGCCACCTGGGTTAGCAATTGATAGCTGCGCTCCGCCGCACGTAAATCGCCGCCGGCCAAGCCAAGATCGGCGTCAACCACCCCAACAAGTGTCAGCATCGGGAAGTGATAGCCCTTGGCCAAAATCTGCGTGCCGATCAAAAGGTCGACTTCGTGATTATGCACGCGATCAATCAGCTGTGCCGCGGCCTTGGGCCCCATGATGTTATCGGATGTCGCGACCTCGACCCGGATATCGGGAAAAGTCTCAACCGCCTCTTCATACAGGCGTTCTACACCCGGACCACAGGGGGCCAGTTTGCCCTCCGCCCCGCAGGACGGGCAGGCATCCGGGGCCTTGGCCTGATAGCCGCAATGATGGCATTGCAATTTGCCCCATGCCCGATGTTCAACCAGCCAGGCTGTGCAGTTCGGGCACTGGAACCGATGACCACAGGCCCGACATAGGGTAAGCGGTGCATAACCCCGCCGGTTCAGGAACAGCATCGCCTGTTCGCCATTGGCAAAGGTTTCTGCCAGCCGTTTTTTGAGCGTCGGCGTGATCCAGCGATTGCGTTGGGGTTTGTCCTGGCGGATATCGATGATCTCGACACTTGGCAACACCGCCACACCATGACGACTGCCAAGTTGAACATGCTGATAGCGCCCGGCTTCAACATTGGCCAAAGTTTCAAGCGACGGGGTCGCGGACGCCAGAACAATAGGAATGTTGCCGAGATGCGCGCGCGTTACCGCCATGTCGCGGGCATGATACATCACGCCATCTTCCTGCTTGAACGCGTGTTCGTGTTCCTCGTCGACCACGATCAGGCCGAGATCATGATAGGGCAGGAAAAGGGCCGACCTGGCCCCGACAACCAGCTTGGCTGATCCATCGGCCACTGCGCGCCAGGTATCACGACGCCTGGCCTGCCCGACTTCGGAATGCCAAAGGGCGGGTTCAACACCGAACCGGTCGCGGAAACGTTGCAGCCACTGGGCCGAAAGTGCGATTTCCGGCAACAGGACCACAACCTGCTTGCCCTGTGCCAGTGCGGCACGGACCGGCTCAAAATAAACTTCTGTCTTGCCCGACCCGGTCACACCATCCAGAAGCGTGCAGGAAAAACCACCGTCATCAAGGCGCGCGCAGAGCGCGTCAGCGGCCTCGTTCTGTTCGGCTGACAAATCCGGTCGCGGAATATCAAGATCAGGCGCCTCAAACGGCGATGGCGGTGTGACCATCAGGCGCTGCACAGCGCCAGCGTCGACCAGCCCCTTGATCACACTCGCCCCGGCACCGGTTTCGCGCAGGATATCGCCCTGCTCCATCGGCGGATGATCGGCCAGAAACGCCAGAACGCGTTTGCGCGGCGGCGTCATGCGCAAGCTTGCCGCGTCAAATTCCGGATTTAGGGTAAATCGAAAGATCGGTTTGGGGGCCTCAAGCGCATCTGGCACGCTCATCGCCATGCGCAACACCGCCCCTTGCGGCGCCATGGTATAGGCCGAAACCCAATCAATGAATTTGCGGGTGACATCCGCCATTGGCGGGGTGGGCAAAACACCGAAAATTTCGCGCAGCTTGGCGGGATCAACATCGCCCTTGGCATCGCCCCAGACGACACCGCGCTGGGTTTGACGGCCGAGGGGAATTTCAACGAAATCGCCGGGTGCAACAGAGACGCCCTCGGGTACCAGATAGTCATATGGCCCGGCCAAAGGCAGCGGCGGCAGGACGCTCACGGTCTGGGCGGTTACCTCAAAGGCCGGATCATTCGCAAACAAATTTCCAGAGGTGGCCTTTGCGGCACGCATATATTATAAACCCCGTGAGGTTGCCCATCAGACCGAGCCGTTTCAGGAACGCCAGACAATGGGCACAGAAACAAACGGTCCCACAGCAAGGATCTGGTTCCGTCATCAGATGATCCAGAACCTAGCAGCTAACCGCATCATTGAACAACAGGTCCTAAACAGGAATTCCAATGAAGTTTTTCATCGATACCGCTGACATCGACGCAATCCGCGAACTGGCCATGTCCGGCCTCGTGGACGGTGTCACCACCAACCCCTCGCTGGTAGCAAAGTCTGGCCGACCGTTTCTCGAACTGATCAAGGAAATTTGTGAAGTTGTTGACGGTCCGGTCAGCGCAGAAGTTGCTGCGACCGACTACGAAACCATGGTTGCCGAAGGCCGCAAGCTTGCCAAAATCGCCGACAATGTCGTCGTGAAGCTACCGCTGACTGCTGATGGCCTCAAGGCTTGCCGTACCTTCACCGACGAAGGCATTCAGACCAACGTAACCCTTTGCTTCTCGGTTGGTCAGGCTATCCTGGCTGCCAAAGCAGGTGCGACCTATGTTTCGCCGTTCGTTGGCCGTCTGGATGACATTTCCTCGGATGGTATGCAGCTGATTGCCGACATCGTTGATGTTTATGGCAACTACCCGAACTGGACGACCGAAGTGCTTGTTGCTTCGGCACGTGGCCCGCAGCATGTCGTCGACTCGGCCCGTCTCGGTGCTGACGTTGTCACCATCCCGCCGCAGGTTCTTGGTCAGTTGACCAAACACCCGCTGACCGATAAGGGCCTTGAAGCCTTCCTCGCCGATTGGGAAAAAACCGGCCAGTCGATCCTCTGATTTTGGATCGCTGATCGCGACAAACATATAAAAACCCGCATCGCGCGTGGTTTTTAACATGCATTTAACCCGGCAGCCCGCATTGTGGCAGCCGGGTTTTTTGTTTCTCACTTTTCAAGCCGGAACCGATGGAAAAGACAGCTTTGCGCGCCGACGATGTGGCGGACTACCTTGCCGAACATCCTGAATTCTTCACTACGCGCCCGGACTTGCTTGAAAGTCTTGATTTGCCGATGCGTGAACTGGGCAATGGCGTTGCCGACATGCAGCAATATGTCGTTGCGCGCCTGCGCGATGAACGTGAAAAGCTGCGCGGTGCGACCAGCGAACTGATCAATATTTCCAAATCCAATCTCGAAACCCAAAGCCGCATCCACCGTGCGGTTCTGGCACTTTTGAATGCACGCGGATTTGAAACCTTTGTCGAGGCACTTCAGGACCTTGTGCCAGAGCTTCTTGATCTTGATGCCATTGCGCTGTGCTTTGAAGAATGCAAAGAGGCCCCGGTCCCAAGCTGTGATGGCCGGGTGCGTCGTCTTGTTGTCGGTGCCGTTGATCAGGTTCTGGGTGACGAGCACGATGTCTGGCTGTTGCCAGATGATGCCGGTGACGAAGCGATTTTTGGCCCGAAGGCATCTGAAATCCGGTCTGCGGCAATTGTGCGCCTGGCACCATTTTATGGCGATCCGGTCGGGCTTGTTGCCTTTGGCGTCAAGGAACCGGATTATTTCAGCCCGGCACAGGCCAATGACCTGATCATGTTCCTGGCATCAGTTATCGAATTTGGTGTGCGTCGATGGCTGACCCAAACGGTCTGACCGCCATCACCCTGCCACAGGATGTACGCGACGCCATTGCCGACTGGCGTGGCTGGCTTGCCAATGAGCGTCGCGCGTCCAACCACACGACCGACAACTATCTGGCCGATCTTTATGCCTTTCTGGGTTTCATCAAGGATCATCTGGGTGACACACCGACGCTTAAGGATCTTTTGCGCCTGAACCCGCGCGATTTTCGGAGCTGGCTGGCGCGCCGCAGCATGGATGGCATGGCCAAGACGTCGACCGCGCGTGCGCTATCCTCGCTTCGTAATTTTTACCGATTTCTTGAACGATCCGGGCGCGGTCAAAACGCCGCCGTGCAGTCGATCCGCAACCCCCGCCTGCCGCAATCAACGCCCAAACCGCTGGCCCCCGATGATGCCATGGCCGTGCTCGAAAATGCTGATGCCTGGCAGGATGAGCCGTGGCTTGGCAAACGTAACCTCGCCCTTTTCACCCTGCTGTATGGTTGCGGCCTGCGTATTTCAGAGGCGCTTGATCTGAATGCCAATCAACGCCCGACCGGGGATTCGATGGTGATCACCGGTAAAGGCAACAAGCAGCGCCTCGTGCCGGTTCTGCCTATCGTGCGCGACGCGATCGAGGATTATGTCCGCATCTGCCCGTTTGCGCCCGATGGTGATGATCCCCTGTTTCTGGGCGCACGCGGCAATCGGCTTGTGGCACAAGTCGCCCAGCGTGAAATGCGCAAGGTCCGCGAACTTCTGAACCTGCCCGATACCGCCACCCCGCATGCGCTGCGCCATTCGTTTGCGACGCACCTTTTGGCCGGGGGTGGCGATTTGCGCACCATTCAGGACTTGCTCGGCCATGCATCGCTTTCAACGACCCAGCGCTATACGGCCGTGGATACCGAACAATTGATGGCGGTCTATAACGGCACCCATCCGCGCGCCCGGCGCTAGACCCCACCGCCAGAACACGCATCGGAACCGTTTTGCGCGCTCAGGCGTTGGATGCCCAGACACAGCTCCGCGAAAGAGATCCAGTGATGAAGCTATTTCGATCCCGCCGCTTTGACGCCAGCCCGCGCCATCGCCAGATTTACAGCGCCTATGAAATTGCCTATTCGGTCATCGACCTTTTGGCGGCCGTCCTGTTTATCGTAGGCAGTGTGTTGTTTCTTGATGATGCAACGGTCAAGGCGGGAACGTGGCTGTTTATCATTGGATCGGTGTTCTTTGCCGGTCGGCCTGCCGTGCGGCTTGCCCGTGAATTGCATCTGGCCGGACTGGGTGACGAGGGGCAACGCGATAGGGCTGAGCCGGGTTATGCCGGCAACCGCGCCGGGTCTTGAAAATCTTTTCGCAAAATTTCGGTTCCTAGCGATCACCTTTCGCCATTAGACTGCGGGCAAACACCTGATATGCCCGGAGGAAAACCATGATATTGCGTTCGAGTGGCCCGTCACCGTTTGGCCGGAAAGTCAAAATCGTTGCCAAGATGCTTGGTATTTATGACCAGCTGACGGTTGAAGATTCCAACACCAACGACCCGGCAGATACCCTGCGCCAGCAAAACCCGCTGGGTAAAATTCCGATCCTGATCCTTGAGGACGGTCGCAAGATTTTCGATAGCCGCGTGATCTGTGAATATCTTGATGCGCAGGTCGATGGCACCAGCCTGCATCCCACCGAAAGCGACGCACGTTGGGAGGCCCTTACGTTTCAGGCGCTGGGCGACGGCATTGTCGATGCATCCATCCTGCAGGTCTATGAAAGCCGCATGCGCCCGGAAGAAAAACGCCATGGCGATTGGCTGTCCTATCAGGCGGACAAGGTCAAACGATCCCTTGATCATCTGAGTGCCAATGCCCCGTCACTTGAAGGTGACCTGACGATTGGCCATGTCGCGATTGCCTGTGCGCTGGGCTATCTTGATCTGCGCTTTGAGGGCAAATGGCGTGAAAGCTATCCGACGCTGGTTGCGTGGCTTGAAACCTTTGACGCACGCGTCCCGGCCTTTGAGGCCACCAAGTTTGTCGCCTGAGACTGATGCCCTTTGGCTCGATGCTGATTGCGCCAAAGGGCAACGCTTTTAAATCAAGTGCTTAGCCACTAAAAAAAACCCGGAGCCTTTTGCACAATGTCCCGTCTGAACAGCGTTATTCGCCGCCTTCAAGCCCAACGCGATTGCCTGAATGCGGCAGCAGAAATGATCAAGGATCATGACGGCATCGTGCTTGAAGTCGGGCTTGGCAACGGGCGTACGTTTGATCACCTGCGCGAAATTATGCCCGACCGCGAGATTTTCGTCTTTGACCGGCAGATCGCCGCGCACCCGAAATGCATCCCCGATGATGACCATTTGTTCCTTGGCGATATCTTTGAAACCCTGCCCAAGGCGGTCGAACGTTTCAAAGGCAAGGTCGCGCTTGTCCATTCCGATGTCGGCACCGGGGACGAGGCGCTGAATGCCAAGATCGCGTCCTTTATCGGATCAACCCTGCCGCCAGCCTTGATCAAGGGTGCCATTGTGGCATCGGACCAGAAAATCGATGTGCCGGGCACGATTGCCGAACCGCTGCCCGAAGGCGTTCCAAAAGATCGCTATTTCTTCCGTCGTTATCAGGGCTAATATCGCGCCCAGTTTTGGAATTGGTTCTGTTCCCGCAGAGCCCTGTCAGCATCTTAGGAAATCGTGCCGTGGCCACCGCAAACGCCCCATCGCCCAGTGGAAGTCAATTGTCCGAAGCACAGGACTTTCTGGCCAAATATCCTGATGTCGAAGCCATCGACATCATCCTGACCGACTTTCACGGCATTGGCCGGGGCAAGACGATCCGCCGTCACGAACTTGAAGGCATCTATAAATCCGGGCGCGGCTTGCCAAGCTCCTTGTTCGGGCAGGATGTCAGTGGCGAGGATGTTGATGATTGCGGCCTTGTCCAGACTGGCGGCGGCGGCGATTGCCGGTGCTGGCCAGTGCCGGGCACGCTTGGCTATCTGCCCCATACCGGCCGCGGGCAGCTTTTGATTGCCATGTATGAAGAAGACGGCGCGCCGCATGACGTTGATCCGCGCAATGTTTTCGGCGCACAGGTCAAACGGGCGGAAAATCTTGGCTTCTATCCGATGGGTGCGTTCGAACTTGAATTTTATCTTGTCGATCAGACCCCGGATGCCCAGGGCCTGTATCACCCGGCATCCTATGCCATCACCAAACGGCGCAGCAAATTGCGCAACACCATGTCGGTCGATGAAATTGACGAGATGTCGCCGCTTTTTGATGCGGTCTATGAGGGTGCCAAGCATCTGGACCTGACGCTGGAAACGCTGATTTCGGAATATGGTCCGGGCCAGTATGAAATGACCATCCGCTATCGCGATCTGATGCGCGCGGCCGATGACGTCATCATCGCCAAACGCCTGATCCGCACCGTGGCACGGCGTTTTGGCAAGGAAGCGGTGTTTATGCCCAAGCCGTTCGGCAACGAAGCCGGATCGGGCATGCATTTGCACCTGTCGCTTGCAGGCCAAGATGGCAATAACCTGTTTGCCGATCAGGCGGATGGATCACTAAGCCCCTTGATGCTCAACGCGATTGGCGGCATTCGCGGCACGATTGGCGAAACCATGCTGTTGCTGGCCCCATTCATGAATTCCTGGCGGCGGTTTGCATCGGCGATGTATTCACCGGCCTCTGATGACTGGGGTGTTGAAAACCGCACTGTGGCCTTGCGTGTGCCCGGCACACCGGGCAAAACCCGCCATTTTGAACACCGTATTGCCGGGGTTGATGCCAACCCTTATCTGGTCGCGGCTGTGACCTTGGGTGCTGCCCTTGACGGGATCGAGGGTAAAGTGGATCCGGGCAAACCATGTGAAGATGAAATCGGCGAGGCAAAGGCACCAAACGATCTGCCGCGTCATTGGCTTGAGGCGATTGATCAGTTTGCCGCGTCCGAGTTCAACAAGCGCACGCTCGGCGATCGGTTCCACACCGCATTCACCAAAATCAAACAGGCCGAATACGAACAGATGGCACTGAAGGTTTCGGCGGCAGAGTGGGAATATTACGGGTTTTCCGTCTGATCCCCTATCTGCGGGGGCGGTGCGACAGCGATCAGTAACTTAGGTCCAAACCAAGGAAGTTACTAAGTGCCAGGGTGATGCCCCCCACGACCAAGAGTGCAAGCACGAAGACGCCGGTGATCTTGGCGCTGGCGCGCAGGACCGCCTGTCTTCCGTACTTTTGACCTTGGTCGTAATGCCACTTGATGGCGAAGAACATCGCGGTCAGCAGTGCGACAACCTTGAACGTGCCAAAGGCGATCGGAACCCAATCCATAACAAAGACTTTCATTTGCAGCAGTTATGGATGTTATGGGCGCATCTGGGGCCAAGGCAAACTTCCCATTCTGCAACCCTGTCATGAAACAGAAGGTCACTCCGGCAAGATCGGCTAATAAACGGGAATATATGGGGTTTTCAGATGTAAGTGCCGTCTGGTCAGATTGCTCTGACCAGGACTATCGGCAGCGTGCAGCGCTAGGACGCGCGCTTTGCACGGTTGTTTGATTTGCGCGCCGAGAAGGCCACTTGCGGGCGGGCATCCATGGTTTTCTGATCGCGGAGATATGCGACTTCAAGATCGCGGGGCTCGACACTGAGGACCCGTGAAGTGTCCGGGCGGTCTGAGTTCGTATTGAGGTGAATCTGCGTCGAAACCCACTGCCATGTCGGGTATGTCAGCTTTTCATCCTGGGTTTCTTCGGTAATCACCTTGTAGGATCCGGCCGGAAGGACTTCTGCAAGGCCACGCATGCTGAACGGACGTGTGAAATTCAGAATTCTCGAAGTGGTACGATTGGTCAAAAAAGGCTCCTTGCGCCGGAATGCGCGTTGGACAGGCCAAACGATCGGGACCATTCCCGCCGTCGGACACTGACTCAGGTTACAGACAGATCAAAGTTTTCGGATTAACAACGGACAAAAGTGCCCAGGCCAATAAAATATTGGAAATTTGAGAATCAAAAAATATTTGCAGCGTCAAGCATATGAATATTTTTGGTTAATTTACAACGTAATTATTTTTTATTTATACGTTCAAATAAAATGGTGAAATTTAATTCACCGATCAAAGACACCGGATTCATTTAGTAACTCAGATAATTCCGTTCCATTTTCTGGCTCAGCAGCCGTCAGCCCCAATCAATATCGGACGTATGCCGCCTATTCCTTGCCATCCCGTCGCAATGGCGATATTCAGGTTTCAAACTGTCATTAACTTGCAATGCCGGGCCCCGCGACTTATCTCCGGCTTGCAAACAGGCGAGATGAGACGACGCCATGAATGAAATGATCACCATTGCCGAGGCTTCTGCTGACGCAATGTCGGAAATGCAGATTGATCCCACCCTTGATCTGGAAGCTGAGATTCAGCGCCTGAAAAAGGAAAAGAACGCGATCATTCTGGCCCATTACTATCAGGATGGGGAAATTCAGGACCTTGCCGACTTTGTTGGCGATAGTCTGGACCTGTCGCGCAAGGCAGCCGAAACCGATGCCGATGTCATCGTGTTCTGTGGCGTGCGCTTCATGGCTGAGGTTGCCAAAATCCTCAGCCCGAACAAGACTGTTTTGCTGCCGGACTCCAAGGCCGGTTGCTCGCTCGAAGATTCGTGTCAGCCCGAACCGTTCCGCAAATTCCGCGAACAGCACCCGGATCACGTGTCGATCACTTATATCAACTGCTCGGCCGAGGTGAAGGCAGCGTCGGACATTATCGTGACCTCGTCGAATGCGGCCGAGATCATTGATCAGATCCCGCTCGACAAGCCGATCCTTTGGGCGCCTGACCGCCATCTTGGTTCCTATCTTGCCAAAAAAACCGGTCGTGACATGACGCTTTGGAATGGCTCGTGCATTGTGCATGAACAGTTTTCCGAGCGTGAATTGATCCGCCTCAAGACCCAGAACCCGGATGCCAAGATCGCAGCCCACCCGGAATGCCATGACGGTATTCTCAAACATGCCGATCACATCGGCTCAACCCGGGCCATTCTGGAATATGTAATTAACGGCCCGGATCAGAAATACCTGATCGCGACCGAACCGCACATCATCCACCAGATGGAAAAAGCAGCCCCGCACAAGGAATTCATTCCGGTGCCGGGTGCGGACGGGTCATGTGCGTGCAACAACTGCCCGTTCATGGAACTTAATACGCTTGAAAAGCTGTATCTGTGCCTGGTCAATAACGGCCCGCAGATTGTCATGCCCGAAGACCTGCGCGTCGCAGCGGTCAAGCCGCTTGAACGCATGCTGGAAATGTCAAAGAACATTCCGGTCAAAAAGGACGACGCGGCGTAAGCCAGCCAACCTCACAGCCCCGCAAATTTTGCGGGGCTGTTTGCCATCCCCCATCAGAATTCAAAGCAGCCCACCATCATGACCGTCCTGACCCAAGCCGAAATCGCGGAATTCATTGATCGTTCCTTTGCCGAGGATATCGGCACCGGTGACATCACATCGGACAATGTCATCCCCGCCGATGCGCGCCTGCGCGTCGCGCTTGAAACGCGCGAGGATATCGTTGTCGCCGGGCTTGATATCGCCCTTGATTGTTTTCGCAAGCTGGTCCCGGATGCCAAGATCGAAAAGCGCTGCGAAGATGGGGATGCGATTGCGGCCAAAGACATTCTGGCCGTGGTCGAAGGCAATGCGCGCGGCATCCTGACGGCTGAACGCACAGCCCTTAACACGCTTCAACATCTCTCAGGCATTGCCACGACCACGCGCAGCTATGTCGCGGCGATGGGCGAAACAAACGCCAAACTGCTTGATACCCGCAAGACACTGCCGGGTTGGCGCAAACTGGAAAAGTACGCAACCCGCATGGGTGGCGCGCAAAACCACCGCATGGGTCTTTATGACGGGGTGATGATCAAGGACAACCATATTGGCGTTGTCGGATCGATCACCAAATGTGTCGAGGCCGCCCGGGCCGCCAACCTGCCAAAGATCGAGGTCGAATGTGACACACTTGATCAGGTCAAAGAAGCCACCGAAGCTGGCGCAGACATCATCCTGCTTGATAACATGGGCCCGGATATGTTGCGCGAAGCGGTTGCCATTGTCGCTGGTCGCTGCAAGACTGAGGCATCCGGGGGTGTAAACCTCCAGACCATCGGTGCAATTGCCGCAACCGGGGTCGATTATGTTTCCGTCGGGCGGATTACCCAATCCGCACCGGCCGTTGATATTGGACTTGATGTCGCAATCCTGTGAGGCCCCATGCGCGCAAGCAGTCATAGCACCACAGACCCAGCCTTGATCAAGGTGATCGAAACCGCCAACTGGATCTTGCGCGACGGCGAAAACATCCTGTCGGTCCGCAGCCACGGCCGCGACCGGTTCTATTTGCCCGGCGGCAAGATTGATCCGGGCGAAACCGCGCGCGAAGCCATCAAACGCGAAATCAAGGAAGAACTCGGCGTCGATCTGATCCCCGGCACGCTCCGCCAGTTGGGCACGTTTGCCGGACAGGGCCACAACCTGCCCGAAGGGGCGATTGTGCGCATGACCTGCTTTACCGGCTATTATTGCGGAACCCTTGCACCCGAACGCGAAATCGCCGAACTCAGGTGGCTGTCGCCGCGTGAACGCCACCTGATGGCCCCGATGGGGCAAAAGATCACCGCTGCCCTTTTCGATATTTGATCATCTGATCAACGCTATGTTGCCAACCGGCAGTACCTTGCGGTTGTGACCATCGCTCCAAATGTTCTTGTTATGTTCCATTCTTTTGTGGTAAGCATGACTTGCGGTTTTGCACAAAGGGATCAGAACATGACGCAGGACAAAGGGGCATTGTTTCGGGCGCTTCACGAAGAACCCGGTGCATTCATCATTCCCAATCCATGGGATATCGGAACTGCCAGAATTCTTGCCGCACTCGGTTTTCGCGCCTTGGCAACGACAAGTGCGGGCATGGCATTTTCCCTTGGCGTTGCAGAGGGCAAGACATCACCCGAAAATACGTTCAAGCATTGCCAGGCACTGGTTTCGGCCACACCACTTCCCGTCACGGCCGATCTTGAAAAAGGGATGGGCGATAGTCCGGAAAGCGCGGCTGAAACGATTTCGGTCGCAGCGTCAATCGGCCTGGCGGGCTGTTCGCTTGAAGATCACACAGGGGACCGGGCAAACCCGATCTATGATTTTTCGCTTGCTGTTGAACGCATTCAGGCTGCTGTCGAAGCCCGATCAGCCTTGCCCCATGATTTTGTCCTGACCGCACGGTGCGAGAACTTCCTGTGGGGACGCCCTGACCTTGACGACACGATCAAGCGCCTTCAGGCCTTTGAAAAGGCGGGGGCGGATGTTCTTTATGCGCCGGGCTTGTATGATCTTGAAACGATCCGCACGGTTTGCGCATCGCTGAGCAAACCGGTGAATGTCGTTATGGGCATGCCCGGAAACACGTTCAGCCTGACTGAACTGGCGGAGGCGGGCGCAAAAAGGATCAGCGTCGGATCAGCACTTGCCCGCCTTGCCTATGGCGCCTTTGTCAAAGCATCGCGTGAAATGATCGACACGGGCACATTCGGTTTTTCCGACCAGGCCATGGGCTTTGCCGAGCTTGAAGAATTTTTCACCGGACAAACCCACAAAGCCCAATAGAGACAGGCAGATTAAAACAGCAGACTGAACACACGCCCTAGCGCGGCGCATCCCCGTCAGGACTGCCGCCTGCATCGGGAATTTCACGGCCAGGCGCATCGCGATCGCGCGAAACATCCTTGGTCGCAGACGGCGGGGCAGCTTTTTGATCCGCTCCGCCATCGTCGGTGTTCGGGGATGTATCTTCTGCTTTGTCTTCTGACGTTTCGGGTTCCTCAGGCTCGGCCTTCTCGACCTTCTTTGGCGCCCCTTTGCCAGCGTCACGGATGGCATCGGTCAGCTTATCGATATCACGCAGGTTCAGGTCACGCTGCGGGAACGGAATTTCGATGCCCTCATCGCGGAAGCGCTGGACAAGTTCAAAGCGGATCGAGCTTGCCACCGCTATCACATCGCCAATATCGCGCAGGAAATAACGCAGTTCGAAATCAAGCGAACTGGCCCCGAAATCCATGAACACCACCTGCGGTGCCGGATAGGTCAAAATCTCGCGGCGCTTGTCGGCCATTTCCAACAGGATCTCGCGAACCTTGTCGACATCCGATCCGTAAGACACACCTATCTTGATGATGCCGCGGCCCGAACGCTCCTTAAGCGTCCAGTTCAGAACCCGGTTGGAAATCAGTTCGGAGTTCGGGATGACGACCGAAGACCGGTCAAAGGTTTCGATCTCGGTCGCGCGCACCCGGATGTCCTTTACAAACCCCTGATCGGCGCCGACGACAATCCAGTCGCCGACCTTGATCGGGCGTTCGACCAAAAGGATCAGGCCGGAGACAAAGTTGTTCACAATGCTTTGCATGCCAAAACCGATACCAACCGAAATGGCACCGGCGATGATGGCAAGGTTGGACAAGTCCAGCCCGGCGGCCGAAACCGCAAGCAAGATGGCAAGACAGATCCCGGCATAGCCAAAGATCGCCGAAACCGAATGTTGCAGCCCCTGATCAAGCTTGGTGTTGGGCAGCACCCGCGTGCTCAGCATGCGCTGGAAGAAGCGCATCACCGCCAGCACGATGACAAACATCAAGGCCGCCAGCATGATGGAGCGCAGCGAGAAATGAATGCCGCCGACCTGAATGCCGATAAAGGCCTGCTGAACCGCCAAAATAAGATCAGCCCAGGCAATGTCGGTAAAGATCATCACCGCGACCGGCACGGCGATGGAAAACATCACCACATCGATCAGAACCCGCAGCCAGAAATAAAGCGTTCCATGCACCGCATCGCTGACATTGCTGTCCTCACTGCTTTCCGGGCGCACCAAGTAGGTATGCATCAAAGCCCGGCAATAACCGCGCAGCAGCCAGTAACAGGTCAAAAACGCCAGCGCCATCATCAGGTTTTCAAGGATGAAGCGTGCCAGGGCGACATAGCCCAGCAACATCAGCACCGGCATCATGATCGCGATAACCTTAAGGCCACGGCGCGACCGGCGTTCGATCTTTGACCAGATTTCGTGACGGTCGCGTTCGTCATGTTGCCAGAACACCCCAAGCGAGCAGACAAACAGCAAAACCGAAATCACCAGCACGTTCGAGATGCTTTGCACAAGCGCGATATCAAGCGACGTTCCAAGGGTCGTCGCCCCTTGCAACAGCACCATGTCAAAGGCAAAAATCACTGCCACTGCCAGCGAACAGAACCCGACAACCCGCGCCCCCCTTGGCGTTGTACCCGAGCGTCGCAATGTGGGCGCAAACGGTGAATGCACACTGCGCACCGCGGCCCCGACAAACAACAGGAACAAGGCAGCCGCAAAGCATTGCAGAACAAAATCACCCATCGCACCGCTCAGAAGCGCATCGCGCGATTCAAGTATTCCATAGGCGATCAAAAGGGCGATGCCCGGCACCAAGGCGGTAAACAGGAACCGCGTTCCCGATATCAGTGATACGCGGTCTTCGTCAGGCACAGTGTTCCAACGTGCTGGCATATAGCGCAGCACGACCACCTCGCCACCAATCAGGGCGGCGATCACGATGAAGGTCAGGAAAACAAGGCCGGGGGCCACCTCGGACAGCTGATCGGCGACGTCCCCTTCGAGTTCAAGGTTGGAATAGCGTGCCTGCACCATGCTGGGCAGCTTGACGATTTCACGCCAGGCTTCAAACCAGACAACCGGATCAAACGGCACATCCACCCGGCCCAAAACACGCCGGGTAAAGCGTTCACGCGCCAAGCCAGACAACTGGTCAGACAGCTCGCTTGCGCGGAAATTGACCAGTTCAAGCTGTTTGAGCACACCGCCAACCCGCGCGATGTCCTGTCCGATCCGATCACGTTCACGGGCGACCTCGGGGACTTCTTCCTCGCCCTCTGCCGGGGGCTCGCCAAGTTTGCCAAGGGCGGCTTCAAACCGCTGCAGGCGTTCATCGGCCCGACCGCGCAGCTCGTTAATGGCAAGCTGGATGGTTTCGATCCGGTCGCGGCCATCGGAGATCACGCGCCCGGAAATTTCTTCGCCGGAAATCGATTCTTCAATCGCATCAAGCGTCGCTTCCCAGTCCGCAATACGGTTCTGTGCATTTTCCAGTTCGATCTTCTGCACAGAGTCAGGGCGCGGTTCGTTTGGTTGTGCCGCCAAACCGAAAGAGACCGTCATTGCAAACAGACAGATTGCAAGACTTGCGATTACCTGACGAACTGATGTCATGCCTGATGATCCATATTGATGCCCGAAGCGCTGCCCGGCTTCCGTTTCTTGAGTGTTTTTCGCGTTTTGTAAACAGGTTGGCCTGATACTTGGTCACAGAACCGAACCCTACACTGAGAACAGTAACGAATCATCTAACGTTTCGTTCCGTTGTCATTGTGACGTGATGATGACCCCGTCCCTGACCTGCATGACCGCAGTCAGCCAAGGAGCCCTGCGATGAGCAAAACCGCGCTGATCAATGCCTTTGAAATTGCCCCGGATGGCACCGCACAACCGGTTGGATGGGACGCCCTGCAATCGGGCCTGCCGCCGATTGCAGAAGGAAATTATCTTTGGGTGCATCTGGACTGGATGGGCGACGGGGTGCGCGACTGGCTGATTACGGTTGCCGGCATTGATGCAACTATCACCGACACGCTTTCGACCCGCGGCACGCGTCCAGCGGTGTTTTTCTATGATCCGGGCTATTCGCTTAATCTGCGCGGAGTGAACCTGAACGCGGAAAATGATCCGGCCGATATGATTTCGGTGCGTTTCTGGGTCACGAACAACATGGTGATCACGCTGCGCAACCAGCCGCTTAAGGCGTTTGATGACATGCGGGCCGCCATTGCCGACCACAAGGCCCCCAACAGCGTTGATGATTTCGTCTTGACCGTGGCCGAACGGCTTGCCTTTCGGGTCGAAAATGTCGTGCGCGGCATGGAAGAAGATGTCGAGGCGATCGAGGACGATCAGGAAACCGTGGCCGAGGGCAAAACCCTTGCCCTGCGCAAACGCGGATCGGACATTCGCCATCGGCTGTCGCGCCTGCGCCGGCATCTGGGACCGCAACGCGATGCGCTGGCGCATTATGTCGAACAAAAACCGGTCTGGTCTGACAAGCGGTTCAAACGCCGCGCCCGCGCACTGACCGATAAAACCGTCCGTCTGGTCGAGGAATTTGATTCCCTGCGCGAACGCATTCAGATCGTGAATGAAAACCTGATGGCGCTCGAAAGCGAACAGATGAACCGCACGATGTATTGGCTTACCGTGATTGCCGGTCTGTTCCTGCCGATCAGTTTCGTCACTGGCCTTTTGGGGATCAATGTCGGCGGTGTTCCGGCAACTGACAGCCCGTATGGGTTCCTTGGGGTGTCGATCATTCTGGCGGTAATAACCGCGTTTGAAATCTGGCTGTTTAAAAAGATGCGCCTGATCTGATGGCAGCAATGCAAACCGTCTTGTTGCAATGCGATGCAACTTGGAGCTATGACAATCTCACAGTCCTGATTCCTTTCACTGCATTCGAGATTTGTTGATGACCGACGGCCCGCTTTCACGTTATCGCGCGAAAATCACTGCTGGTGAGCTGTCCCACGATCCGATGCAGGAACTCTGTGCGGAAAAACTCCAAAGCCTGAAAAACGCGCTGATCAACTATGAGCCGTCGACCGGTACAGGCGGCTGGCGCGAACGGTTTGGCCTGACCCGTCGGCGCGATGAACCGACCCCGCCATCAGGACTTTACATTTACGGCGAGGTTGGTCGCGGCAAATCCATGTTGATGGATCTCTTCTATGAAACCATCGACATTGAAAAAAAGCGTCGCGTTCATTTCCATGACTTCATGCAGGATGTGCATGAACGCATGCACCGCTATCGCCAGACCAAGAAAAAGGACGATGCCGACCCGATCCCGCCGATTGCCAAAGACCTTGCAAACGATGCCTGGTTGCTGTGCTTTGACGAGATGCAGGTAACCGACATCACCGATGCCATGATCCTCGGCCGTCTGTTTGAACAGTTGTTTGATCATGGGGTCGTGATTGTCACCACATCGAACCGCGTGCCGGATGATCTGTATAAGGATGGCCTGCAACGCCAGAACTTCCTGCCCTTCATCGACATGATCAAGCAGAAGCTTGATGTGCTGGAACTGGCGAGCCCGACCGATTACCGCATGCGCAATCTGACGGCCGCCGAGGTATTCCTGTATCCGATATCCCGCGAACAGGCATCCAAGCGGATTGACGAGATGTTTGCCACCCTGACCGAAGGCGCACGCGTCGCGCCCGACAGCCTGACCGTCAAGGGACGCAAGATCGAAATCAGTGCTGCTGGTGCCGGGGTTGCCAAGTTCAGCTTTGAAGAACTGTGCACCCGTCCGCTGGGCCCGGGGGATTACATCGCGCTCGCGACGCATTTCCACACAATCGTCATCGACTTCATCCCGAAACTGCCGGACTCGCGCCGCGACTGGGCGAAACGGTTCGGGACCCTTGTTGATGCGATGTACGAACACAAAACCAAGCTGATCTGTGCGATTGAGTGTGACCCGACCGAGATCTATACCGATGGTGATTACTCATTCGAATTCCAGCGCACAGTGTCGCGCATGACCGAAATGCGCAGTCAGGAATATCTCGATATGGCGCACCTGACCTGACGGCTTTCAAAACGCCAGAATGGCGGATCATAACGGCAGTTGTGATCCCACCTTTGTGGTGCCGTTTTCGGACGCCCTGCCAGCGCCAGCGCAGCCTGTGGAAAACGACTCCATACACGTCACTTTAAAATCGTCGCAATTATTCGCCATATGAGCGCTTATCATCGCGCGATTCTTGCGTTTGACGCAGGGGAAACGATGCTTCACGCAAAAATCGTCATATATTGGATTTCACGCCCCCGTCCCGACCGCATGGCTGATGGCCGTTTCCTGCAATGCTGCGCCAGTGTAATCCTGTTCATACGCACGAATTCGCAGCAAAGGGGCGCACTGCCTTTCATTTAGGCAGGCCGCAATCGTAAACCAGCTTTGGTTTTGCTGCGCACTAGCCCATGTTCGCATCTGCAACGTGAATGGTTTTTAAGCGTTTAGACCATAGTTGCAATAAACCGCGAAGCGGCGGTTTTCCTCGTAAAAACAGTGGGGTTTCCCCTTGTCATTCGTGGCGATTCAGTTTACGACACTCGGTGTTTACGAACGATTATTTCGCGTTCGCAGGTTTAAATTTTCAATCGCGCTCCCAAGTTGAGTTTCGACCCCCAGGAAGCGCAATAGGGAAGAAGGTAACGGAATGGCCCGCAACAAGATCGCGCTCGTCGGTGCCGGCAATATTGGTGGCACGCTTGCTCACCTCGTCGGTCTCAAAGAGCTTGGCGACGTCGTCCTTTTCGACATCGTTGATGGCATGCCACAGGGCAAGTCGCTCGACATTGCTGAATCCTCCCCCGTCGACATGTTTGATGCCGACCTCAAGGGTACCAGTGACTACAAAGACATCGCAGGCGCTGATGTCGTCATCGTCACCGCCGGTGTTGCTCGCAAGCCGGGCATGAGCCGCGATGACCTGATTGGTATCAACACCAAAGTCATGACCCAGGTTGGTCAGGGCATCAAGGAACACGCTCCGAACGCGTTCGTCATCGTCATTACCAACCCGCTTGATGCGATGGTTTGGGTGATGCAGCAGGCAACCGGATTCGATCCGAAGAAAGTTGTCGGCATGGCTGGCGTTCTGGACTCGGCCCGTTTCCGTTACTTCCTCGCAGAAGAATTCAACGTCTCGGTCAAAGACGTTACCGCCTTTGTCCTTGGCGGCCACGGCGATACCATGGTCCCGTCGATCCGTTATTCGACCGTTGCCGGTATCCCGGTTCCGGATCTGATCAAAATGGGCTGGACCACGCAGGAAAAGATCGACGAGATCGTGCAGCGCACCCGTGACGGTGGCGCCGAAATCGTTGCCCTGCTGAAAACCGGTTCTGCTTTTTACGCCCCGGCTGCTTCGGCAATCGCGATGGCGGAAAGCTACCTCAAAGACCAGAAGCGCGTCATGCCGGTTGCTGCTTACCTGAGCGGCGAATACGGTGTTGACGGTCTTTATGTTGGTGTCCCGGTTGTTCTGGGTGCCAACGGTGTAGAACGCATCGTCGAGATCAATCTTGATGAGTCCGAAAAAGCAAACTTCGACAACTCCGTGAACGCTGTTCGCGGCCTCGTCGAAGCTGCAAAGGGCATGCTCTAAGAACGCGAAACGGGCTGGTCAGTGACCGGCCCGTTTTTCAATCATTGTTGTTATTCAAACTTCAATGATCGCGGCCTCTTAACAAAGTCCCTCCCGCTCGTTACAGGGACATTGAAATCCAGATTTCTGACCCACCGGAAATCGTACGGAAGGCAAGAAAGCGACCGAACATGAATATTCATGAGTACCAGGCGAAAGAAATTCTTCGCAAATACGGTGTGACCGTGCCGAACGGCAAGGTTGCATATACCGCTCAGGAAGCCATCGAAGCTGCCCAGTCCCAGGCTGGCCCGGTTTACGTGGTAAAATCCCAGATCCATGCAGGTGGCCGCGGTAAAGGCACCTTCAAGGAAGCCAAGGCAGGTGACAAAGGCGGCGTTCGCGTCGTCAAGAGCCCGGAAGAAGTCGGCACCAATGCCGAACAGATGCTCGGCTCCACGCTGGTTACCCACCAGACCGGCCCGGATGGCAAAGAAGTCAAACGCGTTTACATCGAAGAAGGCTGCGATATCGCACGCGAACTGTATCTTTCGGTTCTCGTCGACCGCGCTTGCTCGCGCGTGATCTTCATGGCGTCGACCGAAGGCGGCATGGACATTGAAGAAGTTGCAGAAGCAACCCCGGAAAAGATCGTCACTGTCGAGATCGATCCGGCTGCTGGTTTCTCTGGCTTCCACGGTCGCAAACTGGCGTTTGCACTCGGCCTCGAAGGCAAGCAGGTTTCCAAAGCTGTCAAATTCATGACCGCGATGTACCAGTGTTTCCTCGACACCGATGCTGCCATGGTTGAAATCAACCCGCTGGTTGTTACCGGCGACGGCGACATCATTGCGCTTGATTGCAAAATGAACTTCGACGACAACGCGCTGTTCCGTCATCCGGACATCGAAGAGCTGCGTGACGAAGACGAAGAAAACCCGGCAGAACTCGAAGCTGCAAAACACAGCCTCAACTACATCAAGCTCGATGGCACCATCGGCTGCATGGTTAACGGCGCAGGCCTTGCCATGGCAACCATGGACATCATCAAGCTGTATGGTGGCGCACCGGCTAACTTCCTTGACGTTGGTGGCGGCGCAACCAAAGAACGCGTGACCACCGCCTTCAAGCTGATCCTGTCGGATCCGAATGTCGAAGGCATCCTGGTCAACATCTTTGGTGGCATCATGCGTTGTGACGTGATTGCAGACGGCGTTGTGGCAGCAGCCCGCGAAGTCAGCCTGAACGTCCCGCTGGTCGTTCGCCTTGAAGGTACCAATGTCGAACTTGGCAAGAAGATCCTCGAAGAATCGGGTCTGCCGATTGTTTCGGCTGACAACCTTGCCGATGCCGCCGAGAAGGTGGTCAAAGCTGTGAAGGAGGCCGCGTAACTATGGCTGTTCTCGTCGATAAAAACACCAAAGTTATCTGCCAGGGTTTCACTGGTTCGCAGGGTACTTTCCACAGCGAACAGGCACTGGCATACGGCACCAAAATGGTTGGCGGTGTTACCCCGGGTAAAGGCGGCACCAAGCACCTTGACCTGCCGGTTTTCAACACTGTTGAAGAAGCGGTACATGTCACCGGTGCCAATGCCTCGGTTATCTATGTTCCGCCGCCCTTCGCAGCAGATGCAATCCTTGAAGCCATCGACGCCAAAGTCGAGCTGGCTGTCTGCATCACCGAAGGTATTCCGGTTGCTGACATGGTCCGCGTCAAGCGCGCACTCGACGGTTCGTCGACCCGCCTGATCGGCCCGAACTGCCCGGGTATCATTACCCCGGACGAATGCAAGATCGGCATCATGCCGGGTCACATTCACCGCCGTGGTAAAATCGGTATCGTTTCGCGTTCCGGTACGCTCACCTACGAAGCAGTTGCACAGACCACGGCCGCTGGCCTTGGTCAGTCGACCTGTATCGGTATTGGTGGCGACCCGGTCAACGGCACCAACTTCATCGACTGCCTCGACCTGTTCCTGAAGGATCCGGAAACCGAAGGCATCATCATGATCGGTGAAATCGGCGGCTCGGCCGAGGAAGAAGCATGTGAATTCCTGCAGGCTTCCAAAGTCAAGAAACCGGTTGCCGGCTTCATCGCCGGTGTTACCGCACCTCCGGGTAAACGCATGGGCCATGCCGGTGCGATCATTTCCGGTGGCAAAGGTACGGCCGATGCGAAAATGGAAGCCATGCGCAGTGCTGGCGTTCTTGTTGCCGATTCCCCGGCAAGCCTCGGCTCGACCATGCTGAAGGCTTTGAAGGGCTAATCTGGGTAGTCAGAGGAAAGGCAAGGGGGGGCGTGGTCCTTCTTGGGGACCATGCCTTCCAAGACCACAAATGAAACCTCAAGATCTCGACACGATTCTGAACGAGTCGAACGCAACCTACATCGCTGAACTTTATGCCCGGTATCTGGAAAGCCCGTCTGCGGTTGACCAGAGCTGGGCTGAGTTTTTTGACGGGTTGCAGGACGACGCCTCCGAAATCCTCGCAGAAATGCGCGGGCCGAGCTGGCAGCCACGGGAAACCAAGGTTGTTGGCGGCATGGAGGGATACGACGTCTCACAGGGGCATGCCGAACGCCCGGCCCAGATGGGCTATGCACCGGCACCTCATGCAGCACCCACGGCTGGTCAGGTAAATTCTGATGCCATCCGCGCTGCCGCCAATGATTCCATTCGCGCTCTGATGCTGATCCGCTCCTTCCGGGTACGCGGCCATCTTGAAGCGAACCTGGATCCGCTGGGCCTTGCACCGCGTGAACCGCATCCGGAACTTGATCCGAAGACCTATGGCTTTACCGAAGCCGACATGGATCGTCCGATCTTCATCGCCAATGTTCTTGGCCTTGAAACCGCGACCATCCGTCAGATCGTCTCGCTGGCACGCAAAACCTATTGCGGGTCGATCGGTATCGAATTCATGCATATCCAGGAACCTGAACAGAAATCCTGGATTCAGCAGCGTATCGAAAGCATCGGCAACCAGACGCAGTTCACCACCCGTGGCAAGGAAGCCATCCTTGAGCGTCTGATCGAAGCCGAAGGTTTCGAAAACTATCTTCACACCAAATATGTCGGCACCAAGCGTTTCGGTATTGATGGTGGCGAAGCCCTGATGCCGGCACTTGAACAGATCCTCAAACGCGGTAGCCAGCTTGGCATCCGCGAGGTTGTGTTCGGCATGCCGCACCGTGGTCGTCTGAACGTTCTTGCCAACGTCATGAGCAAGCCGTTCCAGGCGATCTTCTCGGAATTCATGGGCAACCCGT
Organism: Thalassospira sp. A40-3; assembly: GCF_015871485.1. Taxonomy (NCBI): domain Bacteria; kingdom Pseudomonadati; phylum Pseudomonadota; class Alphaproteobacteria; order Rhodospirillales; family Thalassospiraceae; genus Thalassospira; species Thalassospira sp. A40-3. The sequence goes on along the minus strand of NZ_CP065428.1, from coordinate 266,817 downwards.
CCAAGCCGGACGACGTGATGGGCTCGGGTGACGTTAAATATCACCTTGGTACCTCCGCCGACCGTGAATTTGACGGCAACGTTGTTCACCTGTCGCTGACGGCAAACCCGTCGCACCTCGAAGCAGTGAACACGGTTGTTCTTGGTAAGGTCCGCGCCAAGCAGGCCCAGCGCAAAGACACCAATCGCGAGCAGGTTATGGGTATCCTCCTGCACGGTGATGCGGCCTTTGCCGGTCAGGGTCTTGTGGCGGAAACCTTCGATCTGTCGCACCTCAAAGGCTACCGTACCGGTGGTACGATCCACTTTGTGGTCAACAACCAGATCGGTTTCACGACCAAACCGACCGATTCCCGTTCTTCGCCTTATTGCTCGGACATTGCCAAGGTCGTTCAGGCTCCGATCCTGCACGTCAATGGCGACGATCCCGAAGCTGTGGTTCATGCGGCCCGCATCGCGACCGAATTCCGCCAGGAATTCAAGCAGGACGTCGTTATCGACATGTTCTGCTATCGCCGCTTTGGCCACAACGAAAGCGACGAGCCGGCATTCACCCAGCCAAAGATGTACGACGTGATCGGCAAACACCCGACCACCAAGGACATCTATGCCCAGCAGCTGGTCAAGGAAGGTCTTCTGAGCGAAGAACGCATCAAGGAACTGGACAAGTCGTTCCAGGACTACCTTGATGAAGAGTTCAAGGCATCGGAAAACTACCGTCCGAACAAAGCTGACTGGCTTGAAGGCAAATGGTCGGGTCTTGCATCCTCTCATGGTGACGATGCCGACTGGATCGGTAAAACCGGCGTTGAAAACGACCTGCTGCAGGAAGTCGGCCGAGCGCTTTCGACCCCGCCGAGTGACTTTGACATCAACCGCAAAATCCTTCGTCAGTTGAAGGCCAAAGCCAAGATGTTTGAAACCGGCGAAGGGATTGATTGGGCAACCGCCGAGGCCCTGGCATTCGGAACCCTGATGTGCGAAGGCACACCGGTTCGTCTGTCGGGTCAGGATTGCCAGCGTGGTACGTTCTCGCAGCGTCATGCCAAGCTGATCGATCAGACCACCGAAGCAAAATACACCCCGCTCAACAACATCCGTACCGGTCAGGCCGAGCTTGAAGTTCTCAACTCGCCCCTGTCCGAAGCAGGTGTTCTTGGCTTCGAATATGGCATCACCCTTGCAGAACCGCATTCGCTGGTTCTCTGGGAAGCCCAGTTCGGTGATTTTGCCAACGGTGCACAGGTCATCATTGACCAGTTCATCAGCTCGGGCGAAGCCAAATGGCTGCGTATGTCGGGTCTGGTAATGCTGCTGCCGCACGGTTACGAAGGCCAGGGTCCGGAACACAGTTCCGCACGTCTGGAACGTTACCTGCAGCTTTGTGGTGAAAACAACATGCAGGTGGCGAACTGCACGACGCCGGCAAACTATTACCACATCCTGCGCCGTCAGATCCGTCGCTCATTCCGTAAGCCGCTGATCCTGATGACGCCGAAATCGCTTCTGCGTCACAAACAGTGCGTGTCGAACCTGTCCGACTTTGCGACGGGCACAACATTCCTGCCTGTGATCAGCGAAACCGCTAAGCTGGTTGACGACAAGAAGGTCAAACGCGTCGTTCTGTCGTCGGGCAAGGTCTATTACGATCTGCTTGCCGAACGCGAAAACCGTGGCATCGAAGATGTTGCGCTTGTGCGTGTCGAACAGCTTTATCCGTGGCCGGAAAAAGAACTGGCAACGGAACTGGCCAAATACCCGAATGCTGATGTCGTCTGGTGTCAGGAAGAATCGGAAAACATGGGTTCCTGGTTCTTCGTTGATCGCCGGATCGAGGCAACGCTTGCCAGCATCAAGCACAAGGCAGGTCGTCCGGTTTATGTCGGTCGCGCAGCATCTGCTTCGCCGGCAACGGGCCTTCTGAAAGCCCACCTGCGCGAGCAGGCTGAGCTGGTCGACGCGGCACTTAGCGTAAAATAACTTTACCGGACGGGCGAGAAATCGCCCGTCCGCCACGTTCATTTAGATTTCATTCGTATGCTGGCAGACCCACACTGCCTGATTGAAAAAACGGTCGAGGAAAAAATGGCGACTGAAGTTAAAGTTCCCGCACTGGGCGAGTCTGTATCTGAAGCCACGGTGGCAAAATGGTACAAAAAAGTCGGTGACGCTGTTGCAGCCGATGAACCAATTGTCGAACTTGAGACCGACAAGGTCACCGTCGAAGTCAACTCCCCGGTTGCTGGCGCGATTGCCGAGCTGGTCGTTGGTGAAGGCGACGAAGTTGAAGTTGGCGCGCTGATCGCGCACATCAACGAAGGTGCCGAAGGCGCCGCTGCTTCTGATGAACCGGCCAAGGAAGAAGCCCCGGCCGCGAAAAAAGAAGAAGCTCCGGCCAAGAAAGAAGAGCCGAAAGCAGCCCCGGCTGCTGCCCCGGCAGAAACGACCGCGTCAAACAGCGATCATCCGCTGGCACCGGCTGTTCGCAAACTGGTCGAAGACAAGAACCTTGATCCGTCCAAAATCCCGGCAACGGGCAAAGACGGCCGCCTGACCAAGGGCGATGTTCTGAACTTCCTTGAAGGCGGCGGATCTGCTTCGCGCGCTGCTGCCCCGGCACCGAGCGCCCCGGCAGCACCGAAACCGGAACGTGAACTGCGTGACGGTGAAGAGCGTGTCAAAATGTCCAAGCTGCGCCAGACCATTGCGCGCCGCCTGAAAGAAGCCCAGAACACCGCGGCCATGCTGACCACTTATAACGAAGTGGACATGACCAACCTTCTGGCTTGCCGTAACAAGTACAAAGACGGTTTCGAGAAGAAACACGGTGTGAAGCTTGGCTTCATGTCCTTCTTCATCAAAGCCTGCACCACGGCGCTCAAAGAATGGCCGGCTGTCAATGCCGAGATCGATGGCAACAGCTTCATCTATAAAAACTACTGCGATATCGGCGTTGCCGTTGGTACCCCGCAGGGTCTGGTTGTTCCGGTCATCCGTTCGGCAGAGGAAAAAACCTTTGCGGATCTGGAAAGCACCATTGTCGATTTCGGCAAGCGTGCACGTGACGGCAAACTGGGCATGGATGAAATGACCGGTGGTTCCTTCACCATCTCCAACGGTGGTGTCTTCGGTTCCCTTCTGTCATCCCCGATCCTGAACGCGCCGCAGTCCGGTATTCTTGGCATGCACAAGACCCAGATGCGTCCGGTCGCAATCGACGGTAAAGTCGAAATTCGTCCGATGATGTATCTCGCCCTTTCCTATGACCACCGTATCATTGACGGCCGCGAAGCCGTTTCCTTCCTGGTACGCGTTAAGGAATGCATCGAGAACCCGGAACGCATCCTGCTCGATATCTGATCAGACAAAAGGATCAAAGAACTCATGAGTGAGAACTACGACGTTGTCGTGATCGGTGGCGGTCCTGGCGGTTATGTTTGCGCCATCCGCGCCGCACAGCTTGGCCTTAAAGTCGCCTGCGTTGAAAAACGCGGCGCACTTGGCGGTACCTGCCTCAATGTAGGCTGCATTCCGTCCAAGGCCCTGCTGCATTCCTCGCACCTGTTCGAAGAAGCGACCGAGCATTTCGATACCCACGGCATCGAAGTCTCCAAGCCGAAGGTCAACATCGAAAAGATGATGGCCCGCAAGGACAAGGTCGTTGACAGCAATGTCAAAGGCATCGAGTTCCTGTTCAAGAAGAACAAGGTTACCTATGTCAAAGGTGCCGGTGAAATCACCTCGCCGACCTCGGTCAAGGTTGCCCTTCTGGATGGCGGCGAAGAAACCCTGAATGCCAAGAACATCGTCATCGCGACGGGTTCGGAAGTCACCCCGCTGCCGGGTGTTGAAATTGACGAAGAAAAAATCGTCTCCTCGACCGGCGCACTGGTTCTTCCGAAAGTGCCGAAAAAGATGGTTGTCATCGGTGCGGGCGTGATCGGTCTGGAACTGGGTTCCGTCTGGCGTCGTCTGGGTGCCGAAGTCACCGTTGTTGAATATCTTGACCGCATTCTGCCGGGCATGGATGGCGAGCTGGTCAAACAGACCCAGCGCATCTTTGCCAAGCAGGGTCTTGAATTCAAACTCGGCCACAAGGTTACCGGTGCCAAGACAACCAAGTCTGGCGTGACCCTGACTGTTGAACCGTCCAAGGGCGGCGATGCAGAAGAACTCAAAGCCGATGTGGTTCTGGTGGCGATTGGTCGCCGTCCGTACACCAAGGGCCTTGGCCTGGACGCTGTCGGTGTTGAACTCGACGATCGTGGTCGTGTCAAAACCGACGAGCATTTCCAGACCAATGTTGGCGGCATCTTTGCGATTGGCGATACCATCGTCGGTCCGATGCTGGCCCACAAGGCTGAGGAAGACGGCGTTGCCCTGGCAGAAATGTTGGCGGGCGAAGAAGGCCATGTCGATTACGGCAAGGTCCCGGGTGTTGTTTACACCTGGCCGGAAGTTGCCGCTGTTGGCAAAACCGAAGAGCAGCTGAAGGAAGAAGGCGCAGACTACAAAGTCGGCAAATTCCCCTTCACCGCAAACGGTCGCGCCAAGGCAATGGAAAGCACCGAGGGCTTTGTCAAAATCATCGAAGACAAGAAAACGCACCGTGTTGTCGGCGCGCATATTGTCGGCCCGGCGGCGGGCGATTTGATTGCCGAAGTGGTTCTGGCGATGGAATACGGCGCTTCTGCCGAAGACATCGCGCGCACCTGCCACGCCCACCCTGCCCTTGGCGAGTCCGTCAAGGAAGCAGCGCTGGACGCGGACAAACGTGCAATCCACATGTAATTGATCAGTTCTCTGATCTGCAAACGGCCGTCCCATTCACTTGGGGCGGCCGTTTTGTTTTGGCCACCAGAAACGCCTAAGTGCCTACATTTTATGAAGTTTGTGGAATTGTCAGACTTTTGGCAGGTGACGCTGGGGGTCTTTGGGGATTAGTATGACAAAACCTGTTTACTGGCCCGGAGAATGAAAATGGTGCTGTCTGTTGGCGTTGTTGCCCACGACCGTCGCAAACGCGAAATGGCTGACTGGCTGGAAAAACACAAGGATGTATTCGCCAACATGCGCATCTTTGCCACCGGCACCACCGGTCGCGTATTGCAGGAACGGTTTACTGAACTGGATGTCCATCCGCTTAAAAGCGGCCCGTTTGGCGGCGATCAGCAATTGGGTTCGATGATTGCGCACGGCGAATTACAAGCCATGTTCTTTTTTACCGACCCAATGACACCCCAACCCCACGATGTCGATGTCCGCGCCCTGATCCGGCTGGCCAACATGTATGAAGTGCCGATTGCGTGCAATCAAAGCACGGCGGACCTTTTAATCAGCAATCCGAAGTTCGAGGAAATCTGCGAACAATATCGCGACCATTCCCCCGAACAGGTCTTTGCCGATTACAGCAACCGTAAGGTTTAGCCGCCACCCCAAACGGCCCAACAAGACGTTTTCTGCGCCGGAGCGCCCCACACGCCATGCAGCTCGCCTATGATGTCATCGCCGCGATCTTTCCGATCTTTGCCGCCATTCTGGTTGGCGCGGCCTTAAAGCATTTCCTGATTAAAACCGCCGATATCTGGGCCGGGATTGATCGGCTGACCTATTATCTTTTGCTGCCATCGCTTCTGATCGTCGAGATTTATCGCGCCGATTTTTCCAGCGGCCATGCAGGCACCGCCGTTGGTGTCACACTTGCTGCGACACTGGGGCTTTCAGCGGCCCTGCTTTTGCTGCGTCCGGTGATCACGCGGGACACGCCGCTGTTCACATCCATCTTTCAGGGCTCGGTACGTTACAACAGTTATGTCCTGCTGGCGGTTGCCGATGCGCTTTACGGGGCCGAGGGATTGGCGCTTGCCATCATCTTTGTTGCGGTGATGGTGATTGCCACCAACATGCTGGGCGTTGTGGTTCTAAGCGCCTTTAGCAGTGGCAAAAGCAACCTTAAGCGGATCATTGCAGGCGTTCTGAAAAACCCGATCATTATTGCCGCCGGGGCTGGCGCCATCCTGAATGTGAGTAATATTCACGTTCCGTTGCCAATTGAAAATACCGCCGCCCTGTTCAAGACAGCCGCCCTGCCGCTCAGCCTGCTTTCGGTCGGTGCGGGTTTGCGCTTTGTGATGGATAAAAAGGCCGTGGGCGCGATTGCCCTTGCCACCACCATCAAGCTTGCGGTTTTACCGGTTATCACCGGCGTCTGCCTGTATCTTGCCGGTGTCGATGGCATGGTTCTGGCGATGGGGGTTCTTTATGCCGGCATGCCATGTGCGGGCAATGCCTATATCCTGGCGCGCCAACTCAATGGCGACCCGGAAGCAATGGCATCGATCATCACGCTGGAGACGTTACTCTCCGCCTTCAGCGTCGCTGTCATCGCCGGTGTATTGAGCATCAATTGAGCTTGCATGCGCGGCGTATTCGCCGACGTAACCGCACGCTTCGAGCCCCGGGCGCATCAGTTCGGGCGGCGGGGCATCGACAATCACCGGATCGCGGTCGGCATGGAACGGAACGATGATCTGGCGCGATAGCAACATCAGGGTCGGCGGCGCACCAAAGACCGGCGGTTCATCGCCACGGCCATAAAACGGATCGCCAATCACCGGGTGCCCGACATGATCAAGATGCACACGCAACTGATGGGTCCGCCCGGTATGCGGGACAAGCTCCAGCCAGGTGATGTCCTTGCCGTCCGCATCCTTGCCACGGCCCAGCACGGTATATTCAGTTTTTGACGGCTGACCATCTTCATGCACCAGCATGGTCCAGCCGCTTTCATCATTGATCTTGCCAATCGGCGCATCAATAAAGCCATGATCATCTTCCATCGCACCGCGGACCACCGCCCAATAGGACTTGCCGATTTTCTTTTCGGTGAACAGGCGGGTGATCTTTTTTGACGATTTCGGATGACGGCACAGCAACAGACAGCCGGCGGTGTCCCGGTCCAGACGGTGTGCAAGTGTCGGTTCAGGCTGAATGCCGAATTTCAGATCCGGCAGATAGGCATCAACATGAAAATAGGTTTTCGGCCCACCATGCGAGGCCAGCCCGGGTGGCTTGTTCAGAACAATGATGTTTGAATCGCGGTGCAGAACATGCGCGATCAGGTCGTCTGCAATCGGATGGGGCATGGCGTGGCCTTTCATTTCGGGTCCTGGCCCGTGAGCCCCTGCTTACCCCATCAGACCTTTGCGGGCAATGATCATGACGTTTGATCCGCAGATCACGCCAGTGCGTAACAAGAAGGGAGTATTAGTTTTTCAACCTGGCTTTGGTATCAATCATGAAGACATCCATGGCATATCCGGTCAAATCGCTGTTTGGCGCCTGCGCCGTCGCGGGCGGTATCGCGCTGTCTTCCAATGCCTTTGCAGCCGATCCACAATCATCAACGCAGCCCGACGCCACACCCGTCGAGCAAGCGCGCCTTTCCGAGGCGTTCGATGGCCCGGAAACGTGCCGCGAATTTGATGCGATCCGGCGATATGGCAATGAGCTTCGCTTTCAGATCAGGCGCAATGACTCCCCGGTTGGGAGCCATGTTGTGCGGTTCAATCAGGGACGTGATGGCCTGCAGGTGGTTGCCCAAAGCAATATCGATATCAGCTTCTTGGGGTTTAATGCCTACAGCTTTGACTATCGATCCGAAAGCCTGTGGCAGGGTGACCGCCTGGCCGCCCTTTCGGTGCGGGTAGATGATGATGGTGACAAGACAGAGGTGGTCGCCAAACCTGATGCGCAGGGCACACTCGTTGTCAGTGGCCCAGAGGGGGATCAGGCATTGCCAAACGGGATTTTCCCGACCGATCACTGGCATTGCGGTGTCTTGGGCAGCAAAGCGGTTCTTAATACCATTACCGGCAAGTCAAACGCGGTCGAAATCAGCGCAAACGAGCCGGAAACGCTGCAAACAACCAACGGCACGTTGCGCGCCACCCGTTTCACCTATGACGGCGAACTTGAAACCACCGCATGGTATGATGCCGACGGCCGCTGGGTCGGTCTTGCCTTCTCGGCACGCGACGGATCGCAGATCACATATCGTTGCATGAATTGCGCGACGCAAACCGCGCAAAAGGATGAGGAATGAAAAAGCACTTCCAGACCATCTGGATTATCGGGGCGTCTTCAGGGATTGGTGCCGCATTGGCACGCAAACTCCATGAAAACCCGACATCGCCCGCGCAAAAAATCATCATTTCGGCGCGAAATTCCGACAAACTCGATGAACTTGCCGCTGAAATGCCAGGTTTAACCCCGGTTCCGGTCGATATTACCGATACAAATGCGGTGAATGGTGCAATTGCCAAGGTTGAAAAGCAGTTTGGCCTGCCTGACCTGGTTGTTTTGGCAGCTGGTATCTATTCCCCGATGAAGCTGAGTGCGTTTTCAGCCGCCACCATCCGCAGTCACGTCGATACCAATTACATGGGCATCGTCAATTGCCTGGAGCCGCTTTTGAACAAGATGCGCGCGCGCAAATCAGGCGAGATTGCCGTTATGGCATCGGTGGCAGGATATCGCGGCCTGCCCAATGCCGCGGCCTATGGCCCGACAAAGGCTGCCCTGATCAATCTGTGTGAATCGCTGCATACCGAACTGAGCGGCAGTGGCGTTTTGCTGCGTGTGATCAATCCGGGATTTGTAAAAACGCGGCTGACTGACAAGAACGATTTTGAAATGCCCTATCTGCTCGAACCGGAACAGGCCGCTGATTACATCTATCGCGGGCTTTGCGGCAGTGACAAATTCGAGATTGCCTTCCCGCCCCCATTTGTGCGGCAATTGAAGCTGACGCAAATTCTGCCGTATCCGATTTTCTTCAAACTGATGCGTAAGCTGCTCTGATCATGAACAACATCACCGACGCCAAGCGCCAGTTGCTGGCGACTTACGCAGACTATTACGAGAAACTGTCGCTTGAGACGGTTGATCAGTTAAAGGAACTGGTGACAGACGATTTCGTCTTTTGCGACCCGTTCACGACCGTTAGGGGTCCAGACGCCGTTTGTCCCTATCTTGCCAAGGCGTTTACCGATGCGGAGCATCCGCGCTTTATCGTTACCCACCGTGCGATCGATCGGGATCGCGGATTTTTACGCTGGCGCTTTAGTGCGCGGGTAAAGGTGATCGGCAACTGGGAATTTACCGGCATGTCAGAGGTGACGTTTAACGACGATGGCACGCGCCTGGCATCGCATTTTGACCACTGGGATTCCGGCCAGAACTTTTATGCCAAAATCCCGGTACTGCGCTGGTTTATTCAGCGGCTTGCGCGACGCGTTGGGTCTTTGTGAAAAACAGCGTTACTTCGCCGATCTCAAAGCCCCATTTCTTGACCCGTGCCCGGTTGACCAGAACCCCATCGGGTTGCAGGAACATCCAGTCGTCGAACGTCACCCGCCAGGCACCATCACCGACCTTAAGATCCATGTCATAAGACCAGTTCAGGGCATTGCCGTACTGACTGCCAATCGCCTTGCCAACGATATCGTCCGCAAGCCCTTCATAGCTGTGTTCGTCGGTTTTGCTGATTTTCCAGACACGGCGGTCTGTTTCGCCGTCGTCATAGATAAAGTCTTCTTCAAGTGTCAGAACACCATCTTCAACGGTTCCCGTTATTTCGACGGTGAACTGACGACGCAGGGTTCCGAAACGATCTTCGAAAATTCCCCAAGCCCGGCTGTCGCCTTCGAAATAGTCAAACACGTCGAAGCGGGGTTCTTTTTGCGCAAAATCCTGCGGTTTCATCGACCCACATCCGGCTAATAGTACCAAAACACACAGCGCCATGAAGTTCCGCAGCATCGATTTTCTCCTGTCCTGACAATCCCAAGATCAATCATTGCGGCGTGAAAGGCGCCGACGAATGGCAACCTGATGCGTGCTGTCCAACGGAAAGCGCCACATCATCCCGATTGCTCCTGCCTTCAATACGATGGGGATCACCGCATAGATCAAAACCAGCACAACCAATGCGCCAGTTTTTTCCCCTCCTCCGTCGGTCAGGCCAAATGCCCCTAATATCGGAAAGGCAATCCCGGCGGCTAGCGCCATGGCAAGCTTGTTGGTCATGTTCCAAAGGGCAAATAAAAGCCCGGTGCGGCGCACCCCAAACCGGTAACGATCCCAGTCATCGACATCGGCCTGAATGGCGGGTGGCAAAGCCAGATCCGCGCCCAGTGCCGCCCCGGTAACAAGGCATATGACCGCAAAGGCACCGAAATCCCCGGCATCAAGGATCGGCACAAAGGCAAAGGCGACAATCGCCATCACCATGGCAAAACACCAGACGCGGTGCTTGCCAATGCGGCCGGCCATCACAACCCAAAGCGGAATGGCAATGATCGCCGCGGCAAAATAAAGCAGGATCAGAATATTTTCGCTGTCCTGATCAAGTTCGAGGTAATAGCGCACAAACAACGGAAAACACACGGCCGGAAATCCGGCTGCCAGACCATTGATCATCCATGCCGCAAGCAAGCGCATGAAAAGACCATTGTCACGCAGGCTTCGGGCGCCAAGGCGTAAAGTTGCCCAAAGGTTTCTTCTGCCAAAGCTGGATCGGCTTGTGCGTTTATGTTGCGCAACCGGATCGGGTACCTTCCAGACCAGAAGGGCAACAAATACAGCCCCCAGTGTCAGTGTCACGGTGGCAAGGGTTTGAATTTCGGCTGCGCGATCCGGCGCATTGATCAGCACCGGAATGGCCCCGGCCAATACAATCCCGATCAAGCCCGCCCCTTCACGAAGGGCGGTAAGCGTTGTGCGTTTTTTATAATCGCCCGAAAGATCCGCCCCCCAAGCAAGATAGGGCACCTGAAACATCGTCCAGCCGAGAAACAGCACACTTGCCCAGATGAGGAGATATAACGCGCTCGGTTGGGATGGCGGGCTGAACAGATACCAAAGCCCGATACCGGCAATCACCGCCCCGGCACCAGTCCAGATTTTGCGATTGCCGGTCTTGTCGGAAAGCCAACCAACCACGGGGTCGGTCAGCATATCGATCATGCGGACCAGCAACAAAACAACACCCGTGATCGCCAACCCAAGGCCAAGGTCATCGCCATAATAGCTTGGCAACAACACATAGGCCGGAATGGTCGGTACGGCTGCTGCCATCGCCGGTAGCGCGTAAAGAACCGAAATACGGGTGGGGTATTCAGCCTGTCGCATTTTCGCGATGTTCGATCACGAACAGCCCGACATCGATGGAACCCTGATCAAATCCGGTTTCGCAGTAGGCAAGGTAGTATTCCCACATGCGTTTGAAACGCAGATCAAATCCCTGCTTGGCAATGCCATCCCATGCATGCTGGAAGCTGCGCTGCCATTCGGCGAGTGTGCGGGCATAGGATTTGCCGAAAAATTCCGAATGACGCAGTTCAAGCCCGGCGGTATTAACCGCCGCAGAAAGCGCAGTTGGCGATGGTAACATGCCGCCCGGGAAGATGTAGCGTTGAATGAAATCCGCCCCGCGGCGATAGGTTTCAAACCGGTCATCATCAATCGTGATGATTTGCAATACTGCCTTGCCGCCCGGCTTCAGGCGTTTGCGGATCATCTCGAAATAGGTTGGCCAATGTTCTTCACCGACCGCCTCGAACATTTCGATCGAGACAATCTTGTCGTACTGGCCTTCTTCATGGCGGTAATCGCGTAGAACGATTTCGGTTCGGTCGATAAGTCCCTGCATCAAAAGGCGTTCGCGCGCAAAGGCGTGTTGTTCATTCGACAGGGTCAGACCGGTGACATTGCAACGATACTTGCCGGCTGCAAGTTCGGCAAAGCCGCCCCAGCCGCATCCGACTTCCAGCACATCTTCGCCTGATTTCAGTTCGGCAAGTTCGCAAATACGTTCATATTTCGCAGATTGCGCCGCATCCAGGGACATGTCGGGCGCGGTATACAGGCCCGACGAATAGGTCATGCTGGGATCAAGCCAGGCACGATAGAAATCATTGCCGAGGTCATAGTGATAGGCAATGTTGCGCTTTGATCCTTCAAGCGTATTGGCGTTGCGCAGATGTCCGATCCGCGCCACCGTGCGTGCCAGAAATCCTGCCGCCAGACGGGCCCGCACGATCGTTTCATTGTGCATGGCAAAGTGCATCAGATGCGTCAGATCCGGGCTGCTCCAACTGCCATCCATATAGGCCTCGGCAAAGGCAACATCCCCGCCCGTGGCCAGTTTGCGGATCGCCTGCCAGTCATGGATATGGATGGCCGCGCGCAGATTGGTTTCGTGTTCGCCAGAAAAATGCAGGGTGTCGTCATCGGGCAAAACAATGGTCAAACGACCGTAATGTAGATGCGCCAGAACGCGCTTGAGCATCGCCTTTAGAAGGCTGCGGCTGCCGGTCATGCTGCCCAGCATCGGCAGAATGCGGTCACGCAGTGAAAAGGCGGAAACGGATGCATTACGATTGCGGTTTGGCATTGTTTTTATCTCTTCCCTGATTGGGCCGCTGCTGTCCCGGCTTCCAGCACATAGGTTACAGGCTGCTCTGGCGGTGCTGGTCGTTTATGGAATGTCATACCCTTGCGCCAAAGATGGAGCGCCTCCCAGTGGATACCAGCCACGACCTTTAGGGTCATCAGCGGGTATCGAATGAAGGCTCCTAAAAGTTTACGGTCGGAAAGTTCGGTTCGATCACCAACAAAGGCAGCATTCAAAAACAGACCTTTTGCGTCGGTTTCGCGAATGGCAACCGCGACATTTTCATCTGGCATGCGAATGCGGAAATGATAGTCCGCGACCATATCGATGAAGGGTGAGACGTAAAAACCCTTCGCACAGGACTGGCGCAGCACGTTCTTGTCATCAAGTGCGCCTTCGCTGACCGGGATCAGGTAACTGTGCCGATCCCCGAAGGTGTTCGAGACCTCATACAGAACCGCGCCCACCGATCCGTCAGCACGATGGCAGAAATAAACCGAGAGCGGATTGAACACAAAACCTAGCAAGCGCGGATAGCACAACAGCCGTATTTTGTCCGCGCAATCACCAAGCCCGTGATCACTCAGAATTGCCTCCAACCGGGTGCGCAAATCGGTGGCACCCCCATCGGCGTGATCGCGGTCATGGAATGAAAACAGGTTAAAGCGATTGCGACTGAACAGTTTCAATTTGGCGGCAAGACCATCAATCTCGTCGAGATCAAGCAGGAAGGAAAACACCCGATAGCGCAGTTTGTGCTTTTTCGGACGCAAACGATGATGCGTGACCACCCCTTCAAACAGGGCCGATGCCGGTTTTGTCGCAACAGGACGTGTCATGCAGCCTCGCTTGATTGCGAACGGGCGGTTTCGCCAACATGGATACGGCCGCTTTCATTTTCGACATTCCACGGGCGTCGCACATTGCCAAGGGCCTCGGCCACCGCAAGGCCCGATTGAATGCCATCTTCATGGAAGCCATAGCCAAAGTAACTGCCGCAATACCAAAGGTTATCCACTCCCTGGATCGACCAGAGTTCCTTTTGTGCGGCCATTGCGCCCGCATCAAACAGCGGATGATCATACAGGAAGGATCTGATCACACTGCCCTCTGCCGGATGGCGTGGCGGGTTCAAGGTCACGAAAAGCGGCTGCCCCGGATCAAGATGCTGCAGGCGGTTCATCCAGTAGGTCACACAGACTTTCTGTTCGCCGTCATGATCTTCGGCCAAATAGTTCCAGCTTGACCAGACCTTCTCGGTTTTTGGCATCAGGCTGGCGTCATTGTGCAGGATCGCCAGATTGCGCTCGTATTTGAACGCCGAAAGCAGTTCGGCAGTGCGCGGGTCGGGTGTTTCCTGCAACGCCAGCGCCTGATCACCATGGCAGGCCAGAACGACGTGATCATATTCTTCACGCTTGCCATAGCGGTCCTCGACAAACGCGCCACCGGATGCGGTCTTGCCGACCTTGGCAATGGCACGGTCAAGAACCACACCGCCGGAAATCTGTGCTGTCATGCGTTTCACATATTCACGTGATCCACCAACCACGGTGCGCCATTGCGGGCGATCCTTGATCTGCAACAGGCCGTGGTTCTGGCAAAACCGAACGAACGCCGCCAGTGGATAGGCCATCATGGTATCGACCGGCGTCGACCAAATAGCCGCGCCCATCGGCAGCAGATGGTCATTGATAAAGGATTTGGAATAGCCATTGTCGCGCAGGTAATCGCCAAGGCTGATATGCTCAGCCGTGCGATCTTCAAGGGCCGCTGGGGCTTCGCGATAGAAGCGCAGGATATCGCGCACCATTTTCCAGAAGCGCGGACGGAACAGGTTGCGTTTTTGGGCAAACAGAGCGGAAAGATCGCCACCACCGTATTCCAGACCGCCCTCATCCATTGAAGCCGCAAAGGACATGTCTGTCGGGGTTGTTTCAACGCCCAAATGATCAAACAGCGCACAAAGGTTGGGGTAGCATCGGGTGTTATAGACAATGAAACCGGTATCGACCGGGGTTTGCCCGGCATCGACCGTGTTGGAATGACCGCCTGCGCGATCATCCTTTTCATAAAGCGTCACGTTGTGTGACTGGCTCAGCAGCCAGGCAGCAGACAAGCCAGATATTCCAGACCCGACAACGGCGATATTGAGTTTTCCCGGGGTGACAATGTTCATATCGGCGCGGCCCGCTTACTGTTAGTGTGTGACATTATTTATATGAGTACGCGGATCTGTAATTCGCGGATCACTCGGATTATTTTGGATTTGTTTGCCTGAACAGATTGTAAGTGTCTGGTAGGAAACATACATTTTTATTTGATCCGAATGAACGTGGCCGACGTAGGAATTGCATGATGAACACAATTCTGGCGCGGCCCCAACAGGGACCTGAAACAAAAATGAGCGGCACCACACCACGACGCACCGGGCCAGCCGATCCGGTCGAAGCGAAAAGATGTGCCGATTGGATTGTTTCCGTCGCAGCGACACGCGACCGGGAAGCATTTGCGCGATTGTTTGCGCATTTTGCCCCGCGCGTTAAAGCTTACATGTTCCGGTTTGGCGGTAATCCCGAGACCGCCGAGGAAATGGCACAGGAAGCAATGATGCAGGTCTGGCGCAAAGCGCACCTGTTTGATCCTGCGAAGGCAGCCGCCAGTACGTGGATTTTTACCATCGCCAGGAACCTTCGGATTGACCGGTTCCGGCAACGCAAACATATCGAGGTAGATGATTCCGACCCGACTTTGATTGTCGACGAAGATCCGCTGGCAGATGACGTAGTCAATCGCGACCAGGAGGCCGTCCTTGTCAAAGCTGCAATGGAAGAATTACCCGCCGACCAAAAGGTAGTTGTTGAATTGTCGTTTTTCGAAGATTGCTCACACAGTGAAATTGCCGAGCGTCTTGATATCCCGCTGGGAACTGTGAAGTCCCGTTTGCGGCTTGCGCTTGGCAAGTTGCGTGGCGGACTGGAAGGTGTCGCATGAACATTAAGCATCATCCAACCGATCAGACATTGATGGAATATGCCAGTGGTTCGCTGTCGCAAGCGATGGAGCTTCTGGTCGCAACCCACATGACCGTGTGCCCGCATTGCCGGGACAAGGTCAGTGGGTACGAAACCATGGGCGGTGCCGCGCTTGAAACCACGAACAGCATGTCGATGGCGGATCATTCGCTTGATCACGTCATGGCGATGCTTGAACGTGAAACAGCGAACGAAAACATCGTTGCGCAAGAATTGCCGTCATTGCGTCGCGTTGCGGTCGGTGAAAGCATTACCGGCAGCGCCATGAGCGCCCTGCCAAGACCGCTTGCCGATTTGCTGCCTGACGATGTGATGTCGCTTGATGATATTCCTTGGAAATCACTTGCACCGGGCGTGAAGCATTTCCAGCTGAAATCCATCGAAAGCAAGGGCACCGTGCGCCTGATGAAGATCGCGCCGGGTGTTTCGATCCCCGATCACGGGCACCATGGTCATGAAATGACCCTGTTGATCAAAGGATCCTATATCGACGAGATCGGGCGGTTCCGGGCCGGTGACGTGGCAGACCTTGATGATGACGTTGATCATCAACCGATTGCTGATACCGCCGAGGAATGCATCTGCTTGATCGCAACCGATGCGCCAATGAAGTTCAACCGTCTGCTGCCAAAATTGCTGCAGCCATTCTTTGGCATCTGATACCCGTTACCAATGCGTCCCAACGCATCGAGGCCCCGCTGGCAACACGCCTTCGGGGCCTCTTTTCTTTGCAGCGGGTCTATGCGGCGGGCATCAGCCAGCGCATCTGATGGTTTGCGGGCCCAGGCAGTTTGCAGGTTTTCGCAAGCCAGTTTCCGATATCGCCAAGTTGCTGATCAAACTGCCACGGTGGATTGATGACCAGAAGGCCGGTACCACGCATGCGACCCTTGGCACCACCCTGATCAGTAGCAAGTTCGGCACATAGAACGCCACCCGATGCCTTGATCGCGGAAAACGATTTGCGAAGGTCGTCATCAAACCCGTCCAACAGGATCGGGTACCACAGCATGAAAGTCGCGGTTGGCCATTTTTCCCAGGCTTCGCGGATTGCCTTGGCGGCCTTTTGATAATCCTGCTTCACATCATAGCTTGGATCCATCAGAACCAGTCCGCGGCGGATGGCGGGCGGCATCATGGCGACAACACCCTCATAGCCATCGCGTTTGTGCAGATGAATGCGTGCATCACGCTTGACCCTGTGATGAAGCATTTCATGTTCACGCGGATGAAGTTCCATAAGGACCAGTTCATCATCGTCGCGCAGCATATCGCGGATAATAAACGGTGATCCCGGGTAAAACGGACCTTGGTAATCATCGCCTTCGCGTACCCCATAATCGCGACCCTTGGCGACCGGATCAAACGCGGCGACATAGTTTAAGAAATGCTGCAGCATTTCGGGTGCATTGGCACCGTCCTTGGCGCGCGCATAACCGTCTTTCCACTCGCCGGTTTTGGCGGCCTGTTCACTGCCAAGGTCATACCAGCCCGATCCGGCATGGGTATCAATCACGCAGAACGGTTTGTTCTTATTGCGCAAATGTTCAAGCACCAGCCAAAGGGCCGCATGCTTGTGCATGTCGGCAAAATTCCCGGCATGGAAGCCGTGCAGGTAACTTAGCATGGCGGCTATCCTTTCTTCGGGCGCGAACGGTGACGTGCAGGTTTATACCCGCCCTTGCGGTGACCTTTACCCGCCTTTGCGCCTTCACGCGCGATATTGGCTTTGTCGTCGGTATTGGGCGCATTGGTAACATCGGGCACCTGATTACGGCGCGGCGGCTTGGCCGATCCGGGGGATAGCCTGCGATGGGTGGCAGGCGGTGCATCGACCTCGATCACCTTCCATTCGCCGGGCGCCAAACCATCGAGCGTCCAGTCCCCGATGGCATGCCGGATCAGACGCAAGGTCGGAAAACCGACGGCGGCGGTCATGCGGCGTACCTGGCGATTTTTGCCCTCGGTAATAGTCAGTTCGATCCAGCTTGTCGGGATCGCCTTGCGATAACGCACCGGCGGATCACGTTCCCAAAGCCCGGCCGGCTCATCGATCCGCCGGACCTTGGCGGGCAAGGTCATGCCGTCTTTAAGCTCTACCCCGCGGCGCAGGGCATCAAGTGCGGCGTCAGTGGGTTCGCCATCGACCTGCACCAGATATGTTTTGGGTTTCTTGAATTTCGGATGGGCGATCTGGGCGTTCAGCGGCCCGTTATCGGTCAGAAGCAACAAACCCTCGCTATCACGATCAAGCCTGCCGGCGGCATAAACGCCGGGCAGATCGATATAGTCGGCCAAGGTCGCCCGACCGTTTTCACGGTCGGTGAACTGGGTCAAAACGCCATAGGGTTTGTTAAACAGGATCAGTTGCGCCATGGCGCGCATAAAACCAGCTTTGACGAGGCTGTCAACTCAGTTCAGCCCCTAATCGCGGATGAGATATTCCATGGTGGTGACCACCCGCACGGTCTTGTTGATCTGGTTGGCTTCCATCATGTTGGGTGCGCCATCGGCGGCCAGTATCTGAAACAGGCCCTGTGTCGCACGGCGTATACCGCCAAGCTCACCGCCGGAATCCGCGGCAAATTGCTGGGCTGCTTCGCGGGCATTGGCGGTGGCAGCCGCGATCATTTCCGGTTTGATATCGTTAAGACCGGTGAACAGATAACTCGGCCCGGGGTTATAGCCCTGCCCGCCCAGAACAACACCACCCTGCAAAAGTTTACCGATATCCTGTGACGCGGCAACCACCGCATCAACATCATCGGTGCGGACCTGAATGGTCTGATTGACGATATAGCGACTTTCAATCGGCCCGGACCGATAGGACTGGGCAAGTTGATCGGTTACCTGCAGGTTTTGCAGCTCTGTCGCTTCGCGACCAATGCCGTGGCTGGCAAGAAATTCAAACAACATGTTGGTGTCGGCATCAATCTTGGCCTGTGCATTTTGCAGCACATCATCAGTCGCGACATAGGTAATCGGCCAGACGGCCTTGTCGGCCTTTACATCGCGTTCGGCCAGTCCCTTGACCGTGACATAGCGATCAAGGGCACGCATGTTTTCAATGCCGGTTCCGACCAGCCAGCCCGATGCGGTCAGCCCCCCGGCGACAACGATTGCCGCGACAACTTTGGCAAATCCCGATGATTGCGACATGATGCAGTTCCCCTGTCCGGTTTCGGGCGATATCGCAAACATGATATCACACTGTATGATTTTCACTGTATTGCGCTGAAAAACGGCGATTGCGGGGCAGCTTGTGATGGAAACCGCCAAGACCCGCAGTGTGAAATCGAAATGCATTGAATGCATTCAAAAACTATCGCATTCACCATTCGGGCGTGGTAAAACCCGGCCCAATCAATCATGCCAAATGCCACAAGAGGTCAACCATGCTGCGTTCTGAAATCAATGCCTGTATCGAGCATGCCAAGGAACTTTATGCATCCATCGCATTCAAACTGCCAGAATGGGCCCATTACAGCCCGGCGCAATGGGAAGCCGAACCTGATCTGGCAAAATGGTGCCGCAACCATCAGATGGGCTGGGATGTCACCGATTACGGCGAAGGCAATTTTGAGAAGCGCGGCCTGATCCTGTTTTGCCTGCGCAACGGTATCCTGCGCCAGCCGGGCGAAGTGCCATATGCCGAAAAGATCATGATCGTTGGCGAGAATCAGGAATGCCCGTGGCACTACCACAAGGTCAAAATGGAAGACATCATTGTACGTGGCGGCGGCAACCTGGTGATCGAGCTGTGCAACCTGACCGAAGATGGCCAGATGGACCGCGAAAACGAAGTCCGTGTCCGCACTGACGGCAAACTCAACATCCTGCCCGCTGGTGGCAAGGTTGTTCTGGAACCGGGTCAAAGTGTGACCCTGCCGCGTACGCTGATCCACCGCTTCTATGGCGAAGAGGGCAAGGGTCCGGTGATCGTGGGCGAAGTGTCGCAGGTCAATGACGATCTGACCGACAACTACTTCTTTGATTGCGATGCGCGCTTTACCAAGATCGAGGAAGACGTCGCACCGATCCACCCGCTGTGGAACGAACTGCCAAGCAGCTAAGCGACTGCAAATACCCGGATATAAAAAAGCCCTGCAGCAATTCTGCAGGGCTTTTTCGTATGTGACTTGAATTTCCCAAGTTACTCAGCTGGCGGCAGGTCTTCCT
The DNA here is from genome assembly GCF_015871485.1 of Thalassospira sp. A40-3. Classification (NCBI taxonomy): domain Bacteria; kingdom Pseudomonadati; phylum Pseudomonadota; class Alphaproteobacteria; order Rhodospirillales; family Thalassospiraceae; genus Thalassospira; species Thalassospira sp. A40-3. The sequence continues at coordinate 247,147 of NZ_CP065428.1, read as the reverse complement.
TTTTGCCGAGAATCTGGGTGAATTCCGGCATGTCACGCAGCGGCTCGAATTCTTCCTCGATCCAGGCGGGCTGGCGCATGGTATCGGACAATTCAACAGCACGTTGCAGGTCAGCAAGGGCGGCTTCCTTGAAACCAAGGCCGGCATTGGCACAGGCACGCTGATAATAACCGTTGGCGTTTTCGGGGGCCTCGGCCAATAGCCGATTGCACAGGCTAAGTGCCCAGTCACGATCCCCGAGCTGTAAGGCAGCATCCGCCTTGTAGGCCATGACTTCCGGATCACCGGGTGCGAGTTCGAGGATCTTGTCATAGGTTTCGATCTTTGCCCGCGGATTGCTGAGCTGGTTGGCTTGCAGCCACAGGGCATGAATGGTCTGGGTGCGTTCTATCTCGTGCTGATGCTCGTTGATCAGTTTGGATTTCAACAGCAGTTCGTTTTCAAGCGAGGTAAGCCGCCCTTCGAATTCCTGCGACAAACGTTGCAGTTCGGTATTGGCCAGATTGCGCACACTTGATTTCAATTCGCGCAGAGACTGCCATCCCAACATGGTCAAAAGCGCACCGACGGCCGCCACGAAATAAAAGAAGTAAGTCACGGTGTTCGATGAATAGGAAATCGCCTTGTCGATGGCTTCAAGCTGCCGGTTAACAACTTCGCGCAGCAATTCGGCACGCATGCCCTGCATTTCCGTACGCAGGTTTTTCAACTCATCAAGTACATAGCGTTCCATCAGAGGCGGCATGTTGGACCGTTCCTCGGCCGACAGGGGACGATAGTCGATCGACGGAACATCGGTCGTACTGTCTGTGACCTGACCATTGACCGTCGTCTGGTCTGATGAGCCGGTTGTCTGGGCGTTTGCAACGTCACCTGACAAAACAAAGCCCAACGCCACCACGACAGCAGCCATCAAAGCCGATAGTTTCTGCATCTTTTTATCCCGTTTTCTTTTCCGGATCGAAGCCGTTTCCTGACAAAGGCAGACTAGGGCGCAGACGTGAACAAACCAATAAAACTACAACCGCTGCGCTCTGTACGCGCATGTGGGAAAGCTGATATACTGCGTGTGCGAAATGCGCGGCCCAGACTTAAAGAAGTGCCTTTACATCCGACGATATCACTCCTTCAGGTTCCCAGGAATGCCTCAGCAAGAACAATACCGGCAGCGGTCATACGCGCTGTCGCGCGAAGCGCTGGAATTGATCAATGAATTGGGTTTGAGTGCAAACCCGATCAATTATGCTGTGTTCTTTGCCTATGTCGAAAAATCAAACGATGACCTTGTTGCGCTGATTGATATTCTGCGCGGCAACAAGCGTGCGTTGGATGATGTCAAATGCCACGAGCTTTATCAGCGGTTTATCGAGCCCAGTCGGGCAGAGCTTCTGCGTGAAACCATGTCCCATGATATGCACCGGCAGGTTTCCGATCTGATTGATCGACTGGCAAAAGGCAAGGAAGTTATCAGTACTGCCGAACTCAGAGATGCTGCCCACGATCTTTTGGGGATGGAAAACCGGGCCAACGCACAACAAAGTGCGAAAGGCGTGAACGATGCCGATCCGGCACCGGTCGAAGTCACCCAGCTGCTTCTTGATCTTGAGGAAATGAAACGCGAAGCCCACACAGATGGGCTCACGGGGATTGCCAATCGCAAGGCCTTTGACGAAAGCCTCCGCGACGCGGCGATGACAACGATGGAACGGGGTGAGTCCCTGAGCATCCTTTTGATCGACATCGATCATTTCAAACGGGTCAACGACAAACATGGTCATCAAGCTGGCGACCAAGTCATCAGGACATTGGCCAAGACCCTGCAACAGAATGTCAAGGGACGCGACACCACCGCGCGTTATGGCGGTGAGGAGTTTGCCGTCGTTCTTCCGGCCACGACGCTTACGGACGCCATGCGGGTCGCGGAAAACATTCGCGCATCAATCGAGTCTCTTCATCTGAGAAGTTTCAACCGCAACGAAGATCTGGGGCGGATCACGGCATCTGTCGGGGTTGCGACGTATCAACTTGGTGAACCCCTGACCCGCGTGATAGATCGTGCCGACCAGGCGCTTTATCTTGCCAAGGCGAATGGTCGAAACTGCGTGATGAACCAGAATGACCTTCTGACCCAGCCGATCAATCGCGCAGAAAGCGCATAAGCATCCGCCCCTTCAAAATTGACCTGTTTTATCATGTGAAATCAAAAATCGCCCGGATTACGGGAGATTCGATGATTTAAATCAAACCTTTCGCATATGCGTTTGCATAGGATGTCGCAGAAACTTATGGCGACATAATTCTACTGCAGGCAATTGATGAGCGCGTACGGGTTTAATCACAGAACAGCTCAACAGCACAGCAACGCTGCCCACAAACTGATGGCAGAGTTGGGTGTGGTTTCGCATCCGGACAATTTCCAGCTGTTTTTTACCTATGTCGCGCAGACGAACTTCGATCTTTGCCGCACGATCGATATTCTGCGCAGCAACCATCGCGAATTTGATGAAGCACAGTGCGAAGAGCTCCATACCCGTTTCTTCAGCGACAAGCGCGAAAACGAAATCATCGAACGCATTTCAAACGACTTGCGCGCGCAGTTGGGCAGCATCCTTGATACTGTGAACAAGGTCGGCGTCGACACACGGAAATACAAAAAGGCGCTTGATCATTTCTGCTCCTATGTCGGGGACAAGAACCGCAACCTCAGCAATCTTGAACAGGCACTTCATACCCTGCTGGGCGCCACCCGCGAGATGGAGGGCGTCAACCGCAGCCTTGAAAGCCGGTTGACGAACAGTTCGTCGGAAATCAACCGTCTGCGCGAAGATATGGAAAACCTGAAACGCGAAGCCATGACCGACGGGCTGACCGGCATTGCCAATCGCAAGGCATTCGATATGCAACTGCGCGATGGCATGATGCATGCCATGGAAGACGGTCAACCGCTTTGCCTTCTGCTTCTTGATATTGATCACTTCAAAAAGTTCAACGACACCTATGGCCATCAGGTCGGCGATCAGGTGATCCGGTTGATGGCAGAATCGCTCAAACGCAACATCAAAGGCCAGGATACTGCGGCCCGCTATGGCGGCGAGGAATTCGCAATCATCCTGCCTAGCACGTCGCTTGGCAATGCCGTGTTGTTTGGCAACAAACTGCGTCAATATATCGAAAGCCACAAGGTCGTGACCAAAAGCGGCAAGACGATCATCAGCAAGGCGACGGCGTCAATCGGGGTGGCTGAATTCCGGCCCGGCGAACCGGCCGCCAAATTGATTGAGCGAGCCGACAGGGCGCTTTACTTCGCCAAGGAAAACGGCCGCAATCAGGTTGCAAGCGAACAACAGATCGAACAATCCAAAACCACCGGCAAACGCGGGGACCTAAAACCCCCGAGCTCCAGAGGCATTGCCGCCGAATAGGTATTTGCGCCACTGGCACTGACAAGGCCACGTTTTCGACGTATAAGCAGGTCCGAAATTCACATGAATGGATCTGACGGGCTTGAAAAAGATTGATGTTCTTGTCATCGGGGCGGGTGCGGCCGGCCTGATGTGCGCGATTGAAGCAGGAAAACGCGGAAGAACCGTCGTGGTGGTTGATCATTCGACCAAACCGGCGGAAAAAATTCGCATTTCCGGTGGTGGGCGCTGCAACTTTACCAATATCCACACCAGCCCGGAAAACTTCATTTCGGAAAACAAGCGGTTCTGTGTTTCGGCACTTAAACGCTATACGCAGCAAGATTTCATTGATCTGGTGAACCGCCACAATATCGCTTGGCATGAAAAGACACTCGGCCAACTTTTCTGCGATGAATCGTCCTTTCAGATCATCGATATGTTGCTTGATGAATGCGATGCCGCCGATGTGACGATCAAGCTTAACACCGAGATTTCAAACATCATCAAACGCGATGATGACGGCTTTGATGTCACCACGCGCACGGGCGCGCAATGGACCTGTGCATCCCTTGTGGTCGCATGTGGCGGCCTGTCGATCCCGAAAATCGGTGCCACCGGCTTTGGCTATCAGATCGCACGTCAGTTCGGCATTAATGTCATTCCGACCCGTGCCGCACTTGTGCCGTTTGTTTTTGATCCGGATCTGCGTGCGCGTACCGGTGAACTTTCGGGGATATCTGTTGATGCCATCGTTCAATGCAATAAAAAGCAATTCCGCGAAGGTTTGCTGTTCACCCATCGTGGCCTTTCCGGCCCGTCGATCCTGCAGATTTCATCCTATTGGAACGAAGGCGACAGCATTACGGTAAACCTCAACCCGGAAGAAGACGCGTTCGATCTTTTGAAAACCGCCAAGGGTGAAAACCCGAAACAGGCGGTGCACACGGTTCTGTCACGCATCTTGCCAAACCGGCTTGCCCAGATGATTGCTGCCACCCATGGCCTTGATCGCCCGATTGGCGAAACCGGTGACAAGGCACTGCGCAAATTGGCGATGGATGTCAATCAATGGGCCCTGACACCAAGCGGCACCGAGGGGTATCGCACGGCCGAGGTCACGGTTGGCGGTGTCGACACCAATGCCCTGTCATCGAAAACAATGGAAGCACGTGACGTACCCGGCCTTTATTTCATTGGTGAAGTGGTTGATGTCACGGGCCATCTTGGCGGCTTCAATTTCCAGTGGGCATGGTCATCGGGCTGGTCTGCCGGACAGGTGGTTTAAACTGCCCTTCCGAACCCGCCTGATGCACTGATTGAATTCAGTGCGGGAACAAACGAGAAAACCAATCGTTTGAGTTGTAAGCGCGGTACAGATACCGCAGCAACAAATGTGAGGTTGGAACATGCTTGAATATGGTGGAATTATCGGACTTCTCGTCCTGATTGCCGATATCTGGGCAATCGTGAATATCATGGGCAGCGGTGCAAGCACCGGTGCAAAAGTATTGTGGACAGTACTTGTTGTTGTCCTGCCGGTCCTTGGCCTGATTATCTGGTTCTTTGCTGGCCCGCGCAGCGGACGCGCGACCGCTTAAAACCGGTTAAATCATTTCCCTCAATGACGAAAAAGGCCGACAGGAAACTGTCGGCCTTTTTCGTGGTTCTAAACACCCGCAGCAAAAATTACAGCACCACCAAGTGCAACCATCCCGATCCGCTGCCAGACAGGTCTGGGCGCGATCAGGCCATATGAAATGGCCGTCAGCCCCACCGCGACCTTAAGCCCGGCGATGATCGCCCAAACCGGATCGCTGCCAAGTTCGATCAGCGTGCTGTTGGCAATCATCGCCAGTGGCACGATATAAAGCCCGATGCCAAGCGCCATTGCTGTTCCGGCGACCTTGAGCCAGTTTTCCTCGACCATGCCCGCGGCAATGAACACCGCCCCGCAAACCGGCGGCGTAATCGTCGATAACAGCGCAAACCAGAACACAAACAGATGCGCCTGAAGCGGTTCAAGCCCCAGCTCTATCAACGCTGGTCCGGCGACCGAAACACAAATCACATAGGCCGCCGTGGTCGGGACTTCCATGCCAAGGATCAGACAGGCAAGTGCAGTCAGCAAAAGAGCTGGCCACAACATCCCACCCGATCCGGAAATCAGTAGCGAGGTGATCTTCACACCAAGTCCGGTCAGGCCGAGAACGCCGATAACGATCGACGCGCACAAGATGATCGAACCGATCATTGCCACCTGACGCCCGGCATTAAGGCAGACATCGGCGAACCTTTGCTTGCTGCGCGGCAAATCAACCGTCAGATCCGCATCAAGCAGCAGCAACGCCGCCCCCGCCAAAAGCGCCAGACAGGCGGCATATTGCGGCGTATAACCACCGCCAAACATGCCCCAAAGCAAAATGGTAAATGGCACCAGGAAGAAGGCCGATGTGATTACAACCGAACGCAGGTTCGGGCGATCTTCCTTTGGCACACCGGGAAGGTCATAGCGCATGGCAAAGGCATTGATGCCAACCCAGACGGCAAGGAAGTAAAGGACGGCTGGCAAGATGGCGGCAACCATGATGTCGACATAAGGCTTGCCGGTAAGTTCCACCATGACAAACGCCCCTGCCCCCATCAGTGGTGGCATGATCTGCCCGCCACTGGATGCTACGGCCTCAACCGCAGCCGCCAGACGTTTGGGGTAACCAAGCTTGGTCATGGCAGGCAGGGTAATCGCCCCGGTCGAGGCCACGTTCGCAGATGCAGACCCCGATATCGAGCCAAACAGCGCGGACGACACGACGGAAACCTTCGCCGCCCCGCCCTTAAGCCGACCGGCGGCGGCACCTGCGACATTCATAAAGCCCTGACCGGCCTCGCCGCCATTCAAAACCGCCCCGAAAATAACGAAGATCGCGACGATATTGACCGACACGCCCGTCAGGCTGCCCCAAAGGCCGCCCTCGGCGATGGTCAGGGTGCCCAGCATACTTTCAACTGGCAGCCCGGCATGGCCAAACTCGCCCGGAATATGTTGCCCGAACAGCGCATAGAGCAGTGCAATTGCCGCCACCGTCGGCAACGGCCAGCCGATTGCCCGACGTGCCATTTCAAGCACAATCAGTAATAACGCCGCTGCCAGCATGATCTGGCTATTGCCCATCAGGAAACCGTATTGATCGCCAAGCGTCTGATGATTGGCAACGATCCAACCGCACGCAATCAGACCAATCAGCGTCAGGACGATGCCAGAGATTTTCTGTGCACGGGTTTTGGCAACAAAGATCAGCGCCCAAGGCAGGGCAAGCGCCATGTGGATCGGGCGGCTAACAAGATTGGGAACCAATCCTGAAAAAATCAGCCACAGGTGAAAGGCAATTGAAACGGCGCCAAGGGCGATCCAGAAGGGACGAGTGGTGGCTGACATAATCTAAATGGCTTGTTTGACAAGAAACGGCCCGGCAAAACTGCCGGGCCTTGAACATGTTGTCTGATCAGCACTTAGCGCTGATCGTCGCGGATGGAAAACCCGACTTCGTCATAGTAACGCAGCGCACCGGGATGCATTTTGCCCGTGATGTTGGCAAGCATTTCCGGGCTGACACCGTTCCACCATGAAGAGCTTTCACCCATTTTCGCCTTCTGCTCCCAGAAGGTTTTGGTCAGCGCATAAGCCGTATCGGCATCCATTTGGGTGGTGGCAAAGGCAACAACCGAAAGCGATGCAGTGGTGATGTCTTCTTCCTGACCGTTATAGGTCCCGGCCGGGATGACGGTTTTGTCACGCTTGGTCTCGGCAAGCTGATCTTCGGACAGCGACAGAACAATGACGTCGGTTCCTGCCGCGGCCTCGATCACGTTCGGGGCAGGCCAGGAACCAGCGGTCACAAAGCCATCAATCTGACCGTTTTTAAGGGCGGCCACCGCATTGGACAGTTCGGCATCGGCCAGATCGACCTTGCCTTCAAGACCAAACAGCTGAAGGTATTTTTCACCTTCACGCGCGCCAAAGGATCCCTTGCCAAGCAGAATGGTCTTGCCTTCGAGATCGGCAAAGCTGGTCGCACCGGAATCAGCACGCATCACGAAATGCATGGTCAGCGACGGGATCGGGAACAGGGCGCGGACTTCGGCAAACTTTTCGGTCGGACGTCCGTCGAACGGGCCTTTGCCGTTCTGTGCCAGGCTTACGAGACCGGGCGGGGAGGTGAAGACATAATTGCCCGGACGCACCATGGCTTCCATGACGTTCTGAACCGAACCCTGGCTTTCCTCGACCGTGACGATGATATCGCCATCGGTACCGGTTTTCATCGCCTCGGCAAACTGGGCGGCCATCTGGTAATAGGATGACGCGGCCTTGGCCGATTTCAGGGTGACGCGGGTTTCAGCCTGCGCGGCATTCGCCACGGACAAGGCCATCATACCGGCGGCAATCACACCGAGTGTGCGCACAATTTTCAAGGTTTCCTCCCCTTGTATGGTCGGTTCATCAGTTGGCTTGAATGCCGATTATCATCAATGAACCTGAAGTCTGGTGGCGAAACGCAAAATCCAACCCCGGATCGCGGGAATTTTGGCAAATTGCGTCTGATTTCGGTCCATAGAAAGCATCAACACCCCCAAGGTCAAGCTGCTTGTGCGATTTTCACCGAACAAAGCCTGCTTAGGCGCCAAGTAAAGCCGCTTTACACATATCAGTTGCGCGAAACCGGCACTATGCGCGTGGGCCAAGCGGGATTAAAGAAGGTTCATAATTTTTGCGGAACTTCTTGTGCGCCGTGGTGTTAAACACAAAATGCACTATTCCCCTTGTGTACCAAGGGCTTGTAAGGATTGACACGGTCGATCCCCTTGCCGCAGGGTGCCTGCCTGATTGAAACTCAAACGAGGATGCCATGCCGCGTTCGCCGGTCGCCCTTATTATTGCACTGTCTGCAACGCTGTTCGCCGCGTTTGCGCTGAATAGTGGGGCATCTCTGCAATCATCGCTGCTTGCACTGCGTGCATCCGCCGAGGGATTTGCGCCGGTCTATACCGGTATCATCATGGCATCCTATTATATCGGGTTCGTTGCCGGCATCATCTGGGGGGCGAGCCTTGTCAACCGGGTCGGCCACATCCGGACGTTTGCCGCACTGGCATCGGCCGCGTCGGCCATCACACTTTTACATGCCGTTCTGGTTGATCCGATTACCTGGTCGCTGTTTCGCATCATGACCGGCTTGTGCGTTTCGGGCCTGTATCTGGTGATTGAAAGCTGGCTGAACGCGCAGGCGGACAATACATCGCGCGGTGGGACGATTGCGATTTACATGACGGTTTCGCTTGGCGGGCTGGCGATTGGTCAGCTGTTGCTCAATGGTGCCCCAGTTAGCAGTTTCGAGCTGTTTACGGTGGCTTCTGTCCTGCTGTCGCTGTCGCTTGTTCCGCTTGCCCTGACCCGTCAGCCACCGCCGTCTGCGGTCAGCGGTGAACGCATGACATTCCGCCGTCTTTACAAGATTTCGCCGCTGGGCTTCGTTGCCGCATCGGGTGCAGGTGTGCTTTCGGGGGCGGTTTATGGTGTCGGGCCGGTTTTCGCGGCTGACCTCGGACTTGCGACCAATGAGATCGCCTATTTCATGTTCTTCGTCATTCTGGGCGGCATGATCATGCAATTTCCGATCGGCAAGATTTCGGACATGGTGCCGCGCCAATATGTGATGATTTTCGTTCTGACCGGGCTTGCGATCTGTGGATTTTTCCCGCTGGTTGCGCCGGATCTTGTCCGCGACAATCTGACAGTCTGGGGCGGGATCACGGGCGTGTTCATCATGCCGGTTTACGGCCTGGCTGTGGCCTATGTGAATGACTATCTTGAGCCGGAGGATATTGTTCCTGCGTCTGGTGGTCTTCTGATCATTTATGGCGGGTCTGCTGCGTTTGGTCCAATTCTGGGATCCAGTGCAATCGGTTATTTCGGCCCATGGGCCTTGCCGGTCCTGTTTTCAATCGTTGGCATTTGCGTTGCGAGCTTTGCAACGTACCGCGCTGGCTTTGGCCGTCGTATCTCGATCGAGGAACAGGGTCAGTTCGTTGCCGTGCCCCGCACCACGCCAATGGCGTTTGAGCTGTCACCGATTACGGACGACATCAGTCTCAATGACGAAGACGACAGCAAAGAGCCAGATAATGAAACAAAACCAATGGACCCCCATGATCTGCAAGATGTGCTGACCCCGGATGGCACGGCACATCCCGACGACATTGGACAGGTGCCACCAGCAGACAGCGACGGCACGACAGATCCGAATGCAGACAAGAAGATGTGAATGTCTGTCGATTGGGGCAGAATGATCAGGCTTCCATAATGCGGAAAACATCCCGCAATTTTGAAACCGGCTGTGGACCCGGGCCTGCTTCAACCCATATGTTGTGAACCAACGATAGGCGAGTTGCCTTTGCCGCGCTTTATGTGTTCGTCGGCAAAGCCATATTAATCGCCCGAAACAGTTCCAAGTCTGGTGAGAGAAAACATGACCCAACGCATCCAAGAAGGCGGACTTCAGATTGCAAAAGTGCTGCACGATCTGGTGGCCAACGAAGTCATTCCGGGAACCGGGATCAGTTCCGATCAGTTCTGGGCATCCTTTGAAAAGCTCGTCACTGAACTTGGACCACGCAACAAGGCGCTGCTGGCAAAGCGCGACGAATTGCAGGCCAAGATCGACCACTGGCATCTGTCGCGTCAGGATCAGCCACGCGACCCGGCCGCCTACAAGGAATTCCTGACCGAGATTGGTTATCTTCTGCCCGAAGGCGATGATTTCTATATCACCACCACCCATGTCGATCCGGAGATTGGCCGGGTGGCAGGCCCGCAGCTTGTCGTGCCGGTGATGAACGCGCGCTATGCGCTTAATGCGGCCAATGCGCGCTGGGGCAGCCTTTATGATGCGCTGTATGGCACCGATGTGATCGACGAAGCCGACGGCAAGGAAAAGACCAAGTCATTCAATCCGAAACGCGGTGCTGCGGTTGTGGCTTATGCCGCGAACTTCCTTGATGAAGCCGCCCCGCTTGCAACCGGCAACCATGCCGATGCTACGAAATACGAAGTGCGCGAAGACGCATCAGGCTGGTGGACGCTGGTTGTCACCCTGTCTGATGGCAGCGAAACCGCACTTGAGCTGCCCTCTCAGTTCATCGGGTATAACGAAAAGGACGGCAAGCTGACCGATGTCCTGCTGCGTCGTCACAGCCTGCATATCGAAATCCACATTGATCCGACGCATCCGATTGGCAAGGAACATGCCGCGGGCGTGTGCGATGTCATTTTGGAATCTGCTGTCAGCACCATTCAGGATTGCGAAGATTCGATTGCCGCCGTTGATGCCGAGGACAAGACCGTTGCCTATCGCAACTGGCTTGGCCTGATGAAAGGCACGCTTGAAGAAAAATTTGAAAAAGGTGGCAAGACGATCACCCGTCGTCTGAACCCGGACCGGACCTATCAGGGCTTTGACGGGACTGAAGTTGTCCTGCCGGGCCGCAGCCTGATGCTGATCCGTAATGTCGGTCACCTGATGACCACAGACGCGGTGCTTGATGCCAATGGCGACGAAGTCCCGGAAGGCTTCCTTGATGCCATGGTCACCAGCCTGATCGCCAAGCATGATGTGATCGGCAATAACGAACTTTCGAACTCCCGCCATGGCAGCGTCTATATCGTGAAGCCGAAAATGCACGGCCCCGAAGAAGTCACGCTGACCAACGATCTGTTTGCCTTTGTCGAAAAGGCGATTGATCTGCCCGAACATACCCTTAAGGTCGGCATCATGGATGAGGAACGCCGCACCACGGTCAACCTCAAGGAATGCATCCGTGCCGCCAAGGACCGCGTGGTCTTTATCAATACCGGCTTCCTTGACCGTACCGGTGATGAAATCCATACCAGCATGGAAGCTGGTCCGATGGTCCGCAAGGAAGCGATGAAAGACCAGTACTGGATCGCGGCTTATGAAAACTGGAACGTCGATATCGGTCTTGAATGCGGCATGAAGGGCGTTGCCCAGATCGGCAAAGGCATGTGGGCCAAACCGGACCGCATGGCCGAAATGATGGAAGCCAAGATCGGCCATCCCAAGGCCGGTGCGAAATGCGCCTGGGTTCCGTCACCGACGGCAGCAACCCTGCACGCCATCCACTATCATCAGGTTGATGTCCGCGCGGTTCAGGACGAGATTGGCAAACGCGAACGCGCAAGCCTTGATGACATTCTGGCGATCCCGCGTCTGGGTGACATCAAACCGATGCCAAGCGAAATCCAGGAAGAACTTGATAACAATGCCCAGGGCATTCTGGGTTATGTTGTGCGCTGGATCGACAGCGGGATCGGCTGTTCGAAGGTGCCAGACATCAATGATGTTGGCCTGATGGAAGACCGCGCGACGCTTCGTATTTCAAGCCAGCATATCGCCAACTGGCTCCATCATGGCCTGTGCAGCGAAGAACAGGTGATGGAAACCATGAAACGCATGGCCGCCGTCGTCGACAAACAGAATGCCGGTGACCCGACCTATCGCAACATGGCCCCGAACTTCGATGACAGCATCGCCTTTGCGGCCGCCTGTGATCTGGTCTTCAAGGGTCGCGAACAGCCAAACGGCTACACTGAACCGGTCCTGCATGCGCGCCGCCGTGAAGCCAAGGCAAAATACGGTTCGTAATCGCGACACCACATATCAAACACACACAAAACAAAAGCCGCCCGACACATTCGGGCGGCTTTTATGTTGCAAGAAATGCTGCAGCATAAACTGCAACATTTTAAACGGGATCAGTTCCCCAGCGTCATGATTTCATAGCCCTTTTCGGTGACAACAAGGGTGTGCTCGTACTGCACGGTTGCGTCCCCAGTATCAGCATACAGCGTCCAGCCATCTTCGCTATCAAGGGCCCATTTCGCGCCACGTGACAGAAACGGTTCGATGGTAATCACCTGCCCCTTTTTAAGGGCGCGGCGTTCCTTGGGGTCATCCCAGGTCGGGATGGTGTGGGGATGTTCATGCAGCGACTTGCCAATACCGTGGCTGGCAAGATTGCGGATCAGGGTATAGCCACCCTTGCGGGCGAACATTTCGATCTTAAGCCCGATCTCGCGAATAGGCGCCTTGTCGCGCACCACCTTGATACCAGCCCACATGGCTTTCTTGCCGTCTTCGCAAAGCTTGGCGATTTCGGGCTTTGCCGTGCCGCAGATGAAGCTGGCACCGGTATCGGAAAAATAGCCATCAAGGGATGCCGAAACATCGATATTGACCAGATCGCCATCGGCCAGAACCAGATCACCGGGAATACCATGCGCAACCGCATCATTCACACTGATACAGGTCGCACCGGGGAACTTGTATTCGCTTTCCGGGGCGGACACCGCACCGGCATCCTCAAGAACCTTGCGGCCGATATCATCAAGCTCGGCGGTTGTGATCCCCGGGACGATGGCCGCCCCCATGACATCTCGCGCACGGGCACAGATTCGCCCGATCTTGCGCAATTGTTCGAGTTCTTTTTCGGATGAAATTGTCATGAAATGCTTATTGCGATGCCCTGAGACAAAGTCAAGAAAACCCGCATCTCATGCCAGCGACGACTTGCTGCCGGACGGCTCACCATCATCAGACGCAAGCACATAACAGTTCTTGCCACGCGCCTTGGCAGCATAAAGCGCATCATCTGCCTGATCGAGAAGCACATCGATGGTCTTGCCATGCACCGGACAAAGGGCAATGCCGATGCTCATGTGAATGGAAACCCGATTGCCGCCGGTAATGAAGGGCATCTGGATGTCGTTCAATATCCGTTCGGCCAACATTGTGGCTTCACCCTCGCCACTCGTTCCGACATGACACACCACCACCATCTCGTCACCGCCCAGACGCACAACCAGATCGCCACCGCGCACACAACGGCGCAACCGTTTTGCGACCTCGCGCAGGACATCATCGCCAGCTGAATGACCGAACTTGTCATTGATCGGTTTAAAATCATCAAGATCAAGCATCATGACCGCAAGCTGGGTCTTGTGGCGATCAGCATGGGCAAGGGCATGTTCGAAATAGACATCAAGTGCCAGACGGTTGCCAAGCCCAGTCAGGTTATCGTGATGGGCAATGTGTTCCATCTGGCCAAGGGCCGCGTCCTTTTCCGTGAGCTTAGCCAGCAAGGCATTGAGGCTGTTTGACAGGATCTTGATTTCTCTTGCGCCATCAAAGTCGGGCAGACGTTCAATCTCGCCACGTTTCATCGCCTCGATCGAACGGGCCATCTTGCCGATCGGTCCAACAAAGAAACCAGCCCCCCACCACGCAATCACGCTGGAGATGATACTTAACGCCAACCCCCACGCCATAATGTCACGGCGCAGGACATAAACCGGCTCAAGCGCCTCTTCGACGGGCTGACGCACCAGGATTGACCAGTTCAGACCGGCATAATCAAGATGACCGTCGGCCGGGGCATAGCCCGTCAGATATTCTGCGCCATCCGGCCAAGTGCTGATCTTCCATCCGATATTGTTGCGCTGCGCCTGCTGCAGAGCATCAAGTTCAAGCGATGATCCGACCAGCGCCCCATCCGCCCCCAAAAGAACGGTGCCATCGGCAGATACGACAAATATATCGACATCCCGATGGATCCCCTGCCCGGCAAAAAGTGTTTTGCGGACATTATCGGCCCATTCCCAACTCAGATGGGTGGCAAATACACCGGTGAACTGATCGTTTTTATTGAACAGGGGAACGGCAATATCGACAAACTGGATCGGCTCCCCGTTATAAAGCGGGAATTTTTCAGCCAGCAGTTTCGCGTCATGAACATCACCGATGAACTGTCCGTTCTTGCCATACTGAAATACCGGACGCTGCGCGATATTAGCCCCGAGCAACAAGTCATTCGTCGACGCAACCACCGTCCCGTCGCGATCAAGCACACCTATCCAGGTAAAGATCGGGATTTCTCGACTTAGGCGATTGACGATACTTGAAATCTGTTGGGTATCTTCGAGCTCTTGCAGGACAGAGAGCGTGCTTAGGACCGAAACCTCGCCACGGTGGGTCCACATGGTACGGTCAAGCTCATCAGCCATCTGACGGGCAATATCAGAAACGCCCAGACCAATCTGCTTTTGCAGATCAGTACCGGATCGCTTTCCGATCACAAAGCTCATCAGTACCGTCAGGCCAACCAGCAGCAGCGCTGTTGCCAGAGCTACTTGCACGCGGATTCCGACCTGTAACAACTTGTTCAAGGCTGATCCTCTCACTCTCTATCACCGGGGTCTTTTTGTTGATTTTGAAACCCTCAGCAGCGGTTGTTTTACCACACCGCTTTTATCAACGTGAATATAAGAATCAGCAGACGGCTTTTTAAGTAGTTGATTGAACAAAAATGCGGCAACCGCAAAAGGCGGTCGCCGCATTACCCCTACAGTTTTACGCGCTGTTAGATGTCAAAAAAAACGGTTTCGCCATCACCCTGCAAGACGATGTCAAACCGGTAGACCGGGATCGATCCGCTGTCATCACGATCAGCAATCAGTGTCTTGCGACGGGTTTTCTGTTCGATCAGGTTCAGAACAGGATCAGCCGCATTCGCATCTTGTTCGTCGGCGAAATACATCCGGGTGTCCAGCCCGATATTGATACCACGTGCCACGATCCAGAAGTTGATATGCGGCGCCATGTCTTTGCCATTGCGACCGGACACCATGCCTGGCTTGATGGTTTCAAAGCGATAGACAGCGGTATCGAAATCCGTTCCCGTCCGCCCCCAACCGCGGAAATCCTCATCAACCTTGCCAGAATTCTGACGGTCAAGTTCGTGGTTATAACGCCC
The DNA here is from genome assembly GCF_015871485.1 of Thalassospira sp. A40-3. NCBI lineage: Bacteria > Pseudomonadati > Pseudomonadota > Alphaproteobacteria > Rhodospirillales > Thalassospiraceae > Thalassospira > Thalassospira sp. A40-3. The sequence goes on along the minus strand of NZ_CP065428.1, from coordinate 231,860 downwards.
GTCTGCATTGGCCTGCCAGATTTCAAGCAGCGCATCACGCAGTGGCGTTCCGGTACCATCAACCACCCGCCCTTCGATGATGATCCGTTCCCCACGGGTGTTTTCATCGGCAAGAACGTTGGTGAAGTTGTTTTCAAAAATGTCAAATCCGGCCTGATTGGGAATGAGCCCGATATGGACATAGGGGCCCGCCGTCTGGGAGGCAGTTTCTTTGAGATAATCAAGGCTTTGCACCATGGATCAGTTTCCTTCCAGACGGTTTTCAAACAGGGTCGAACGACGGCCGCGCAGAACGATGTCGAACTTGTAGGCAATGGTGTCAAGCGGCACTGAGCCCTTGAGATCAATTGGTGCAATCAGGCGGTTGATCGCATCTTCGTCCGGGATGACATGCACAATCGGACATTCCTTGATCAGTGGATCGCCTTCGAAATACATCTGGGTGATCAGGCGCTGGGCAAAGCCGGAACCGAATACCGAAAAATGGATATGGGCCGGACGCCAGCTGTTGACGTAGTTGCGCCATGGATACGGACCCGGCTTGATGGTGCGGAAAAAGTAGTAACCGTTTTCATCGGTCAGCGCGCGGCCACAGCCGCCAAAGTTCGGATCAATTGGTGCAAGGTAGGTATCTTTTTTGTGGCGATAGCGTCCGCCAGCGTTGGCCTGCCAGAATTCGACCAGCGTGTTGGGGACTGGACGGTTGTTTTCATCCAGAACCCGACCATGAACGATGATGCGTTCGCCAATCGGATCGCCATCCTTGGCATAGTTGCGGATCAGGTCGTTATCAAGCGGCCCCAGTTCGTTCTGACCAAAGACCGGACCAGTAATTTCCGACAGGGATCCTTGAAGGGACAAAAGCGACTGGCGCGGTGACCGCGCAACCGATGTCTTGTAGATCGGGGTGTAACCTGCTGGCTGCAGCGTTCTGTCACGCTGATAGAATTCCATGATTTTTCCTCCGCAGATGATGCTCCGGACTGTTGAATGTCCGCGTTAAACGCATCCTGCGCGGCCAATTGCATAAAATAAATGCATCATTTATCATCTTATTCATGAGCAATTTTGATCATTTGGAACTGGACGGCCATGCGCTGCGTCTGTTTCTGGCCGTTCTGGAAGAAGGGTCGGTCACAGCCGCGGCCGAACGGCTTGGCGTGACGCAATCTGCGGTCAGTCATAACCTGACAAAATTGCGCCGGATCATGCGCGATCCGCTTTTCACCAAATCCGGGCGCGGGATCGTGGCGACCGCGCATGCGCAAAAACTGGCCGAACAGGCGCGGTTTCTTCTTGATCAGATGCAGGCCTTTGCCAGTGGTGCGCATTTCGAGCCCGATGGCGCATCCATGAGCCTGACCATTGCCGCCAACGATCTGCAGCGTGATCTTTTGTTACCAACGCTGTTTCGCAATCTGGAAGGCGCGCTTGCCAATATCCGGATGACGGTGGTGCCGTCTCTTCTGCCCGGACCGGCCTTGTTGCGCGAAAATCATTGCGACCTTCTGATTTCGCCGCGTCCACCCGAAGGTGTGGATATCGTGCAAAAGCGTCTTCTGACAGATCATTACATGGTGTTTTATGATCCGGATATGCGCGACGCCCCACAAAGCGATGACGATTATCTATCCGCGCGCCATATCACGGTGCGCTATGGCAATAACCGCACGCTTGAGTTTGACGACATGCTTGAAAATCAGGGTGTTGAGCGCAACATCGTTTTGCGGGTACCGAACTTTACCGCCATTGCCGAATTCCTGCGCGGAAGTAATATGATCGCAACCTTGCCAAGCCTTCTCCAAAAACATGCGCTGCGTGATTTTACCCGTGCGCCGATGCCGCTCGCGGGTCTAAAAAAGGGCACGCTTGATCTTCCTATTTTCATGTGTTGGCACCAACGCTATCAACATGATCCATCGCATCTCTGGTTACGTGAACAGCTTGAAGATGTTGCCGCAACCAGATTGCGAATGCCGATAGAACACCCCGTTTCGCAACCCACAGATCACGGGCAGGCCCCGCAAAGGACATCATGACGATTACTGAAATCATCTATTGGCTTGAACTGGCAGGGGTCGCCGTTTTTGCGATTACCGGCGCGCTTGAGGCATCCCGTCGTCAGATGGACATGGTCGGATTTGTCCTGATTGCGACCTTTACCGGCATCGGCGGCGGTACTGTGCGCGATGTCATTACCGGGGCAACACCAGTTTTCTGGATACGAGACACCACCTGGCTTGTGACCTGCATCGGGGCTGCCGTCATCACATACTTCACAGCCCATCTGGTTGAACGACGCTATGTCGCCTTGCTGTGGCTGGATGCGCTCGGACTGGCGATGTTCGGGGTCACCGGGGCGGCCATCGGCCTTAATCTGGGCGTATCCCCGTTGGTCGCAATCGTTCTGGGCATGATCACGGCCACCTTTGGCGGGATGGTGCGTGATGTTGTCTGTAACGAAATCCCGCTGATCCTGCGCCCGGAGATTTATATCACCTGTGCACTGGTCGGAGCGGGGATCTATGTGATTGGAACAGCGATCCTTGATTTGCCGCGCGGACCGATTGCCGTGATTGCGTTCTTTGCCGCATTCCTGATGCGGGCATGTGCGATCAAGTTCAAGCTAAGCTTCCCGGTCTACAGGGCCCGTCCGGGTCGGGAATACTAGGGCAGCACACCCGCTGTCCCATTCCCTACTCGACGATCAACTGAACCCGATCGCTTGAAAAGGCGGTCACACCATATTCGATTGGCGCGCCTGCGGAATCAACATCGACGCTTTCCGTCGAAATCACAGGTCGATTGCGCGCCTGTTTAAGCAGGTTGGCAACACGTGATGACGGAAGCGTTGCCGAAATGCGCGTGGTCTTTCGTGTGTAATCATCAATCCCGAAGCGCTTGAAGGCCTCCGTAAGCGATTTGGTTTCGACAAATATCTCGACAATGCCGTCAAAGCGCGCGGCGGGAAGATAACTTGTCGCAACCGCAAGCGGTACACCATCGGCCTCGGATACCGAAAACAGCTCGATCACCCGCGTGCCCGGTTTGACATCCAGGAACTGCGCGATGGTCGAATTGGCTTTAAGGACCTCGGACGAGATCAGGCGTTTGTCGGGCAATCGATGACGGCCCGATACGATCTGCGAGAACCGGGTTTTGGAACCAAGCGGGTAGTCAAGGATCTGTTCCTGAACAAAAGCCCCGCGCCCCTGTTCGACACGGACAACATTGGAATCGACAAGTGCGGCCATGGCGCGGCGCACCGTATGGCGATTCACCCCAAAGCGCCGGACCAATTCCATCTCGGTCGGCATCTTTTCGCCGGGTGTGAAAACGCCGTCAGAGATATCAGCCAGAAGCTGCTTTTCTATTTGCTTCCAAATAGATAGGCCCGGTTCCCAATCCATTGCATTCCCCGTTCACAAAACTTTCACCGCAAGACCTTTGCCTTTGGCTCCGGATCGTCTTATAACGTCAATAGGTATAGACGTCTAGACAAATTTTGAATTTGTCGACATAAGTTGAAAAGGGATCAGTTTGATGACGGCGCACCCCGCCCCGAATGCCCGGACAGATCAAAACCGGAATGCAGACACCCCCACCGATCCGCATATTGCCGCGCGCCAAAAATGGATGTCGGTTCTGGCCCGCACATCCCGTGCACGCCTTGAAACCGAATGGTCGGAAAATCATGGCAGTGAAAGCTGGACGCACCTGCGCGAACCGCAAATCGGCATGGTGATGGTCCGCGGCCGCGCTGGTGGTGCCGGGCAGCGGTTTAACCTTGGTGAAATGACCGTGACGCGTTGTGCCGTCACGCTGTCAGACGGCACTGTCGGGCATTCCTACGTCAAGGGACGTGATCGTATTCAGGCGCAATATGCCGCCCTGTTTGATGCGGTGATGTTGCGCGACGGATCGGCAGGCGATTTCATCGACACCCTGGCCGCCGAACAGGCCGCGGCCAAACGCGATCATGCCCGCAAGGTTGCCGCCACCAAAGTTGATTTCTTCACCCTTGTCCGCGGAGAAGACGAATGACGCCCCAACCCCAATCAACCCTCGCCCAGACAAGTGAATTGCTGCCCGGTTTTGACCATGCGGCATTTGATTCAAACGCTGTCTTCCGAGCCCTGTTGGATGCGATGTCGCGGCCCGGTCGCATTTATGATCTGCCGGTCAGTGTTTCCGCACCCGATGGCCTGAACAAAGCCGCCACTGCAACGCTTCTTGCCATGGCAGATATGGATACGACCATCTGGCTATCGCCAAGTTGCGCGACCAAGGCCGCCGGCGATCATTTGAAATTCCATTGCGGTTGCCCGCTCAGCACGGATGTCAAACAGGCCGATTTTGCGGTTGCGCGCATTTCCGATGATCTGTCCTTTGTCACCGATCTTGCCGTTGGCAATGCGGAATATCCTGATCAATCGGCAACCCTGATCCTGATGGTCGATGAGATTTCAGATCGCCCGTCCATGACCCTTCAGGGGCCGGGCATCAAGGATACGCACAACCTATGCATCGAGGGCCTGCCCCTGCCCGCAAGCTTCCATGCATGGCGCGCAGAAAACCATCACCTGTTTCCGTGCGGCGTTGATGTGATTTTCGCAAGCGACACCCAGATCGCCGCCCTGTCGCGCACCACCCGGATCGAGGTCAATTAATCATGTATGTTGCAGTAAAAGGTGGCGAACGCGCCATCAACAATGCACACAAGCTTCTGGCCGAGCAGCGCCGCGGCGACAAGACCATTGCCGAAATCGAAACTGATCAGATCGAACAGCAACTGTCGCTATCCGTCACCCGCGTCATGGCCGAAGGGTCACTTTATGATCGCGATCTGGCCGCCCTTGCCATCAAGCAGGCCCGTGGTGATTTGATTGAAGCGATCTTTTTGATGCGCGCCTATCGCACGACGCTGCCGCGTTTTGCCTTTTCCAAACCGATCAAAACCGCCGAGATGGATGTTTCACGTCGCATTTCGGCAACCTTCAAGGACTTGCCCGGCGGACAGATCTTGGGCCCGACCTTTGACTACACGCATCGCCTGCTGGATTTCACCCTGATGGCCAATGGCGAGGCACCGACCGAGGCACCAAGTGGTGAAAATCCGATCGATGAGAATATGCCACGCGTTTTGGATGACATCCTGAACTATGAAGGTCTTATTCAGGATGAACCGGTTCCGGTCGATGAAAATGCCCCGGTTGCCGATTTGACCCGTGAGCCGGTCAAGTTCCCGGCCGGACGGGATTTACGTTTGCAGAACCTGTCGCGCGGGGATGAGGGATTTGTTCTGGCACTGGGTTATTCAACCCAGCGCGGCTATGCCAACAGCCACGCCTTTGTCGGCGAGATCCGCTATGGCACCGTTTCGGTCGAGATCGAGCCCGAAGAACTCGGCTTTGCGATTGATATCGGTGACATCGAACTGACCGAGTGCGAGACGGTCAACAAGTTCAAGGGATCAAAAACCAAGCTGCCGCAATTCACCCGTGGCTATGGCCTTGTGTTTGGTCAGAACGAGCGCAAGGCCATTTCGATGGCGCTGGTCGACCGTGCCATGCGCGCCAATGAAATGGGCGAACAGATCATGGGCCCTGCACAGGACAGCGAGTTCGTGATGGAACATAGCGACAATGTCCAGTCCACCGGCTTTGTCGAACATATCAAGCTGCCACACTATGTCGATTTCCAGGGCGAACTTGAACTGGTGCGTCGCATGCGCGCCGAGGTCGAAGAACGTCTGGCGAAAGCCGAAGCTGAGAATGGCACATCCCAACCCGAGGCCGCGGAGTAATCCCATGGAACAAACTGTCAAAAATCCGGCCGACGGGGCACCGGACTATAACTTTGCCTATCTTGATGAACAGACCAAACGCATGATCCGGCGCGCCCTGCTTAAGGCCGTGGCGATCCCCGGCTATCAGGTGCCGTTTGCCGGGCGCGAAATGCCGATGCCTTATGGCTGGGGCACGGGCGGCGTTCAGGTAACGGCCGCCGTAATCGGCCCGAATGATACGCTTAAGGTCATTGACCAGGGGGCAGATGACACCACCAACGCGGTTTCCATCCGCCAATTCTTTGCCAAGACCGCACAGGTGGCCACCACGGAAAAGACCGCCGAGGCATCGATCATTCAGACCCGCCACCGCATTCCGGAAAAGGAACTGCGCGAAGATCAGGTTCTTGTCTATCAGGTGCCAATCCCCGAACCGCTGCGCTTCCTTGAGCCGCGCGAGACCGAAACGCGCAAGATGCACGCGCTTGAAGAATACGGCCTGATGCATGTGAAGCTTTATGAAGATATCTCACGCCATGGTCATATCGCGACGACCTATGCCTATCCGGTGATGGTCGATGATCGCTATGTGATGGATCCGTCGCCGACACCAAAGTTCGACAATCCGAAAATGAACAATATGGCGGCCCTTCAGCTTTTCGGGGCTGGTCGCGAAAAGCGCATCTATGCCCTGCCGCCCTACACCAAGGTCAAAAGCCTCGATTTCGAAGACCATCCGTTCGAAGTTCAGACCTGGGAAGACGAATGCGGCATGTGCGGTGCGCGCGACAGTTACCTTGATGAAGTCATCCTCGATGATCAGGGTAACAGAATGTTTGTCTGCTCGGACACCGATTACTGCGCGGAACGACAGGAAGCCGGCCATCGCGGACCGCAAAATCATGACCAACCCCTAGGTAGCGCAGATCACGAAAAGGCAGCAGAATAATGACCAAGATGAACGAACCACTTCTGCGCGTGGACAACCTGACCATGATGTATGGCGACCGGGTTGGCTGCAAGGATGTCAGCTTTGAACTCCGCCCCGGTGAAGTTCTTGGCATCGTTGGCGAGTCCGGATCTGGCAAGTCCACTTTGCTGCGCAGCATTTCCGCCCAGCAGGAACCGACCAACGGGACGGTTGAATATCAGACCCGCATTGATGGCGTGCGCGATGTGTATCAAATGTCCGAAGCCCAGCGTCGCCTTTTGATGCGCACCGATTGGGCCTTTGTGCATCAGAACCCGCGTGATGGTCTGCGCATGAATGTCAGTGCCGGAGCCAATATTGGCGAACGACTGATGGCGATTGGTGACCGTCATTACGGCAACATCCGCAGCAATGCGGACAGCTGGCTTGGCAAGGTTGAAATCGCGTCAGAGCGCCTTGATGATCTGCCATCGACCTTTTCGGGCGGCATGCAGCAACGTTTGCAGATTGCCCGCAACCTCGTAACCAGCCCGCGCCTCGTCTTTATGGACGAACCCACGGGTGGGCTTGATGTTTCCGTTCAGGCCAGATTGCTCGATCTGCTGCGCGGGCTGGTTCACGACCTTAATCTTGCGGTGATCATCGTCACCCACGATTTGGCAGTGGCACGACTTCTTTCGCACCGGCTGATGGTGATGCAACAGGGCAAGGTCATTGAACATGGCCTGACCGATCAGGTTCTTGATGACCCGCAGCATCCCTATACCCAGCTGCTTGTTTCTTCCATTCTGCAAAACTGACCGGGGCGAAGAAAATGTCTGAAATGCTTCATGCTCAAAACGTCGCCAAAAGCTTTACCCTGCACACACAGGGCAGCGTGACCATCCCGGTTTTCGAAGGTGTTGAATTCATGCTTTCGGCTGGCGATTGCATCGCGCTGACCGGTGAATCCGGTTCGGGGAAAAGTACCTTTATGCGCATGCTTTATGCCAATTACACATGCTCTCAGGGCTCCATCAAGGTGTTCCATGATGGCGACTGGCTGGATATCACAACCGCCAGCCCGCATTCGATCCTTGAGATCCGCAAGCGCACCCTGGGCTATGTTTCGCAGTTCCTCCGCGTGATCCCGCGTGTGCCAACCCTTGATATCGTTGCCGAACCGCTGGTGGCCCTTGGCACGGATCGCAAGACCGCCACCGACAAGGCACGTGATCTTTTAACCCGTCTTCGCATTCCCGAACGTCTATGGCAGCTTTCGCCGCTGACCTTTTCAGGCGGGGAACAGCAGCGCGTGAATATTGCGCGTGGCTTTATTGCCGATTATCCGATCATGCTACTTGATGAACCGACCGCATCGCTTGACGCCCAAAATCGCGCCACAGTTCTGGCGCTGATTGAAGAAGCCAAAAGCCGTGGGGCCGCGATTGCCGGTATTTTCCATGACCATGAAACCCGTGATGCCGTCTGCACCGGGTCGTTTGATGTGACTTCGTTTAAAGTTGGGGCCAATGACTGAACAGATTTTTACCAATGCCAAACTCGTTCTGGCCAACGAAGTCATTGATGGTGCCGTGCAGGTCAAGGACGGCAAGATCAGCGATATTTCCGATCGTCCATCGAACCTGCCAGGGGCAGAGGACATGGGTGGCGATTACCTAATACCGGGCCTGGTCGAGCTCCATACCGACAACCTCGACAAACATCTGACCCCGCGCCCCAAGACCCGCTGGCCGGCGACAGCCGCCGTTGTCGCGCACGACAACCAGGTCGCCAGTGCCGGGATCACCACCGTGTTTGATGCAGTATCCATCGGTGACGTCAATGAAGGGTCGGAACGCATTGTCAGACTGATTGAATCGGTCAAAGCCCTTGAACACGCGCTGGAAAATGAATTGCTGCGTGCGGACCATAAACTGCATCTGCGCTGCGAAACATCATTCCCCGGCATGGTCGAGGCCCTTGGTCAATTGATCGACCTGCCACTGGTCAGCATGCTTTCGGTGATGGATCACACACCGGGTCAGCGCCAGTTCGTCAGCCTTGATGCCTATTACACCTACTATCAGGGCAAATACGGCCTGAACGACGAGGAAATGCGCAAATTCATCGCCACGCGCCGTCGCGATGCAGAGCTTTATTCCGAAAAGCATCGCCGTCATGTGGTCGAACAGGCCCATGCCAAGGGCCTGGCACTCGCAAGCCACGATGACGCAACCGCCGAACACGTCGCAGATGCGGTTGCAGACAAAATGACAGTCGCCGAATTCCCCACCACGCTTGAGGCTGCCAAGGCATCGCATGAAGGTGGGCTTGGTGTGATGATGGGGGGCCCGAACCTTGTGCGCGGCGGATCGCATAGCGGTAATGTTGCCGCAGGCGAACTGGCAAAGCACGGCTATCTCGACATCATATCAAGCGACTATGTCCCGCACAGTCTTTTGCACGGCGCGATGAAGCTGTTTGACGAGTTCGAAGGCTACGATCTGCCACGTGCTATTCGCACCGTGTCGCTTAATCCGGCGACCCAGGTCGGTCTTGATGATCGGGGCGAGATCGCGGTTGGCAAACGTGGTGATCTGATCCGTGTACATCATTCTCCGCATCATCCGATTGTACGCGGCGTCTGGCGCGAAGGCGTGCGGGTGTCATGACCGGGGAGCCTGCACATAATTGCAGATCAGGATATGGACTTTTGGTCCTTGTCGTCGGCCCAAGTGGCGTCGGCAAGGACACCCTTCTCGATGCAGCGCGCGAAAGACTGGCTGATGACAAGCAGTTCTGCTTTCCACGGCGCTGCATCACCCGCCCGGCCGGATCGGTCGGAGAAACACACATCCCCGTCCGGCCCGAAGATTTCGGGCAAATGGCACGTCAGGGGGCGTTCCTGCTGAGCTGGATGGCCCATGATCTGGGCTACGGCATCCCGCGCTATGTTCTTGGCGAGGTCGAGGCCGGCAAAACCGTCATCGTCAATGTATCGCGCAGCGTCATTGGCGATGCCTGTACCCTTGTCGGGCAAAACAACGTCCGGGTGATCAGCATCCGCGCCAGCAGCGAGGCATTGCGCAAAAGGCTTGAAGCCCGTGGGCGTGAAGATGCCCTTGATATCGAACGCCGGCTTGCGCGCGCATCCGCCTATCAGGTTGTGGGCGATCATGTTGTTCATGTTGATAATGATGCCGATCTTGAAACCGGCATCGCGCGCTTCATCCACGCAATTGAAATGCCACAGCCAATTGCAAACCGCGCCTGAGGCAACTTCAATCACCCAAAAATGCTGCACCTTAAAAGCGCAGCATTTTTATCCTGCCAACGGAAAACGTTTCAGCAATCTGAACGGTTTCTGGTCACCCGGATCACCAAAAAGACAGACTTCGCGAACGGAAAATGGTTCCTGACATAGCGGCGCGACCAAGCCGGACAGGGCAGTTTTGAAGGGATCGATCTGATCGTCTGACAGTTTATTGGTCAATGTCAGATGGAAGCGGAATTCTTCCATGACATAGGGATAGCCCCAGCGCACAAGATAGGCTTCCTGCCGATCCGTCAGGCCGCTAGCACGGCGCTTGTTCATTGCCGCTTCGTCTTCGGGCTGGCGAAAGTCATCGAGTTCGCGCACCAGTGTTGCCGCAAGATCGGCCAATTCTGCGACGGGTTCGGTCGGAACAAGGGCCAGAAAACGACCAATCGCCTTTAAGACCAGATGTCCGCACGCTACCGGCGCAATCGTTTTGCACAGGCGCGAAACGGCTTCTTCCAGACCGCCACGATCCATGCCGCTTGGCAGTGCGAATGGCGGTTTCAGGGTACCATGAAAGCCGTATCGGCTCGGCGACGTGGTTGCCGCAACAATCTCGGCCTCTGTCAGGCCAGCAACACTTGGACGGGCCAACTGGTTTCCGGTTTCCGGATCACGCCCCAGCCAGGCATTGCCAAACTGCCCCAACGCGCTTTGCGGTTCTGGCGCATAATAAAGCGCGTAGCGTTGATATTGGTCGGTCATGAGTGAACTCTGGAAACGGGTGACGTGGCGAGAAACGCCAAAGGTCAGCAGCTTAACCTTCGGCATCCATCAAATCATTGGGAAATGTTGATCGGTTAAACCGTATCGTATTTCAGGCAAAAGTCACGCACCGGAAGCGTTCGGAAATCCTGCAACCTTTCGCGCAGCATTTTGTGCGACCAGTCCCACCAGCGAATACGCAGAAGCGCATCGACGATGTCTGCCTCAAACCGGGGGCGCAGGGGGACTGCCGGAATGCCTGTCACAATCGTGTAAGGCGCGACATCCTTGGTGACCACCGCACCGGACCCAACGACCGATCCGATGCCGATGGTTACACCACCCTGCACAATCGCGCCGTGCCCGATCCAGACATCATGTTCCAGACGCACGCGTTTTTCGCGACGCCAGTCAAAGAACGCCGGATCATCTTCGCCCAGTTCATAGGCGCCGGAGCGATACTGGAAATGATGCATCGACGCCCGATCCATCGGATGCTGTCCCGGGTTGATCCGGGTATGGGCAGCGATGTTCACGAACTTGCCGATATCGGAATAGATGATTTCGCTGTCATTCACGACATAGGAATAGTCATCCATTTTCGTTTCGCGCATCGAGGTACGTGCACCGACTTCGGTCCAGATCCCCATTTCGCAATCAACGACAATCGCTGTTTGGTCAATCGTGGGCTGTTCCGACAATGCCTTCATTGCCGGTTTGGCCTGCGTAATGTTGAAAGCCATGATCAGGTCACCAGTTTACGCAGACGCTGGGACACCATATCAAGCAGGCTGACCGAAATAATGATGATGATCATGACGGCGGCTGTTTCCGCGTAATAGAAGCCACGGATATATTCCCACAGCACCATGCCGATACCACCGGCCCCGACAATGCCCAGCACAGTCGCCGAACGCACATTGCTCTCGAAACGATAGAGCGAATAGGAAATCCACAACGGCAAGACCTGCGGGATCACGCCAAAGATGACTTCCTGAAGCGCATTGGCCCCCGTTGCACGAATGCCTTCGACCGGTTCGGGATCAATTGCTTCGACTGCCTCGGAAAACAGTTTGGCCAGAACGCCCGTGGTGTGAATCCAAAGGGCCAGGACACCGGCAAACGGGCCAAGCCCGACCGCAACAACGAACAACATGGCAAAGACCATTTCGTTGATCGCGCGGAAGGAATCCATCAGGCGACGGACCGGCTGATAGACCCAGACAGGGACGATATTTTCAGAAGAAAGAATGCCAAACGGGATCGAGCAAACGATTGAAAGCGCTGTGCCCCAGATCGCAATCTGGATGGTGATCCACATTTCTGCGACATACATCTTCCACATCAGGAAGTCGGGCGGGAAGAAGCCCTCGGCGAAGTCGACCATGTTGCCGCTGTTTTCAAACAGCGCCATCGGGCGCATATCTGCCCCCTCCCACGACATGGCCAGAAGTCCAAGGATGATCGCCCAAAGCAGGAAGCTTGATGCCGACCGCTTAAGGTCACGCGGCGGAAGCTCCGTTGCGACAGATGATGTCGAAGAAATGCTGCTGTTCATCGTTCAAATCCCGGAATTAAAAGCAAACAGGGAGCGCACCTTTGATGCACTCCCTGTCGAAAAGTCGGTTACTGGTAGGCAACCAGGATGTCGAGTTCAGCAAGTTTCTTGTCGATCTCGGCAACACGTTCTGCTTTTTCTTCAGCAGAAAGCTCTTCGGTGTTCTGGATTTTCAGCTTGTCCTTGAACAGGGCCAGCTGACGGATCGGGTAAAGCTGCGCGTTCGAGCTTTCCATGAAAAGACCCATGCCATCGGAGTTGTTGGCAAGAACTTCCTTGGCGCTTTCAACATCACCGAAACGACCGTAACCAAGAAAGAATGCCTTGATTTCGGATTTCAGTTCGCGCGACAGGTCTTTACGGTAAACCATCGGGTCAGACGGGATCAGCGGCGAGGTCCAGATGACTTTGACCTTGTCCGTGATTTCCGGCTTGTTCATTTTGGTACGGCCAAGCTGCTCGGAGTTGTTGGCAGCAACATCAACCTGCTTGTTGGCAGTCGCCATCAGGTTGGTTTCGTGGTTGGCGTTACGAACGGTCTTGAAGCATTCCTTCGGGTCAACGCCGTTTTTCGCGAAGACATAATAGGACGGAACCAGGAAGCCCGAGGTCGAGTTCGGATCACCGATACCGAAGTTCAGCGAACCATCACATTTCAGCATGTCTTCAAGGGTTTTGACCTTGTCGTTATCAGCCTGGGTGATGATGTGGGAGTAGTAACCGTTCGAACCATCGGATTTGGAGGTCTGAACGAAGACTTCGCCACCGGCGCGGTCAACAGCTTCCATTGCCGACTTGTTACCAAACCAGCCAACGTGAACCTTGCCAAAACGCATGCCTTCGATGATGCCGGCATAATCCGGTGCAAAGAATGCCTCGACGTCTTTGCCAAGTGCTTCTTCCATGTCATCGATCAGCGGCTGCCACTGAGCTTTGAGGTTGGAAGTAGATTCGGTCGAAATGATACCGAAAACGATGGTTTCCGGATCCTGTTCGAGTGGCTTGAATTCAACATCGGCCTTGGCAACGACGGATGCCAGCATCGTGGCCGCAAATGCTGCGGATGCGATTGTCTTAACGTTCATAAGAAGTCCCCTGTCAGAATAGATTTCGACATGTTTCGAGAAGGTAAGGCAGTCATGACAACTGGCCCGGCTAGCTTGTTGCGACAGCCAGGTCCTTTTCTGCGATGGGCCGTGTAACGGGCTCTGCGGCCTTTGCCGCACCATCGGCAAAAAGTTCGGAAGAATGTTCGCCGTAAAGTTCCTGAAGGAATTGCGGCGTCAGTTCGCTTGACGGTCCGTCAAAAACGACTTCACCATCGCGCATGGCGATGGTGCGTTTGCAGTAGTCTTTTGCGTAATCAACCTGATGAAGCGATACGATGACGGTGACGTTGTCTTCGCGGTTTACGCGATCAAGCGTGTTCATCACCTTGCGGGACGATGCCGGATCAAGCGATGCAATCGGCTCGTCGGCAAGAATAAGTCGGGCACCCTGGGTAATGGTGCGCGCAATCGCCGCGCGCTGTTGCTGACCACCTGAAAGGTTCCGCGCCTTTTTCGACGCATGGGCATCAATGCCAACACGGTGAAGCGCGCTCATGGCGCGCATCTTTTCGGTTTTGGTAAACAGACCAAGCGACCCGCGCCATGCCGGCACACGGCCCAAAAGCCCCATCAGGACGTTGGTCAGAACCGAAAGACGGCTAACTAGATTGAACTGCTGGAAAACAACACCAATCTCGGAGCGCACCTTGCGGGCACCGCGTGAAATCTTGCCATTTTCCTGAATGGTTTCGCCAAACACGACAATCTTGCCGCCATCGCGATCCCCGCGCAGCAAACCGGCAATATGACGGATCAGTGTGGATTTACCCGAACCCGATGCGCCAATCAGCGCCACCATCTCGCCTTCCCGCACCTGCAGTTTGACGCCGCTGAGCGCACGCTTGTCACGGGTAAAGCTTTTGTTCAGTCCAGAGATATCTACAACCAGCATCAAAAGAGTCGCCTGAATGTGTTTCGCTGGATGAAGAAGCTACGCACAAACCGCGACTCTACGGTGACACTGATGTTACAGTTCGATGATTACGCAGAGCATATTGCCCCGACAACAATTAAACTTGTCTATACATCAAGAATTCGTTGAAGTATTCACCGGTAATTCCGACGTTATTTCTGTAACATTTTTAAAATTTCCGGCATGTATTTGTCTGATGAATGCCATTTCTTAAAAATACAGAACAGTCAAACATTCTGCATTAACGATTTTGACACCGCCGCCGACGGAGCGATCGTGAAATTTATTTAATTTGACTGATGGTCTCCATGACATCGTCTTCGATCTCAAGGCCCTCCGCTTCGGCAAGTGCGCGTGCCTGCTTGCCGCGACGCCCGGGCAGACGCACGCCTTCTTCTGCGGCAATCTCGTTGGCAATATAGGCAAGGTGATCCATTACACCGACACCGCCGGTTGCCTTGGGATCAATGGCAATGATCAGTTGTCCAAGCGCAGGCGGCGCACCTTTGTCATCAAAAAGTGACGAAGACTGGTGACCGAACTGTGCACCGGTAAGACCAGCCGCAAGAAGTTCCACCATCATGGCAAGTGCCGCGCCCTTGACCCCACCGGCCGGGATCATCGTGCCATCAATGGCTTTGATCGCATCGGTGGTCGGATTGCCATCCACATCAAGCGCCCAGTCATCTGGAATGGCGACACCCTTTTGTTTGGCGGCCATGATCTTGCCGCGCGCAACCTTTGACAGGGCAAGGTCGATGATGATCGGATCACCGGCATCCCCGACCGGCACGCCAAAGGCAATCGGGTTTGTGCCAAACATCGGACGTCGGCCACCCCATGCCGCCATCGCCGCCGGGGCATTGGCAAACATCATCGCCGCCAATCCCTTTTCCGCCAGACGTTCGACCGTAAGACCCATCACCCCCGCATGATGCGATCTGTGGATTGCGGCAATCGCAATACCCTGGGTGCGGGCCATGTCGGGCAAGTGATCCATCATCAGATCCAGTGCCGGATAGGCAAATCCATGCTGCGCATCAATGCGCAAAACGCCAGGTGTCGGCTTTTCAAAGATCGGGCTGATCATGCCATCAACCTTGCCGACCTTTGCCTGCGCGCTATAGGCCGGTACGCGACGAAAACCGTGCCCCCCTTGTCCGGATGCCTCGGCCGTCACAAGTGCCGTTGCGATCGAGGCCGCATTGTCTGCCCGCACATTGCAACGCATCAAAGTTTCGCACACAAGTGCGTGGGCATCTTTCACGGAAATCTTCATCGTCAGGTAACCTTGATTTTCAAAGTGGGGCTTTGGAACCGGAAAACGGGCGCAAGGATCATGCGCCTGCAGGATCCGTAACATAGCCACAAGCCATCCCTGCGCGCAAAGCTGTTTTGGTTGCGACCAGAAGCGCCTTTGGCGCAAACGACTTTGAAAATATGATACCATCACCAGAATTTGCGAATGACAGGATCGCGCGGCAGCCGCGCAAGCATTACAGGAATTCAGATATGCGTCAGGTTAAACACAGGATCGTCTTGCCTTTGGCGTTGGTTGCGTTGGCATCACTTGCGGCCTGCGGCACCGCATCCACAGGCAACATGACACCAGACTGGGCAAGTGTAACCGATCAGGAATGGCAACTGGTGCAGGTCATTGATGGCAACAGTACCCTTTCGCCGACACCACCTGTCATGGCGACCGCGACATTTTCCAGCGATGGCATGGTGTCGGGCAATGCAGGCTGCAATCAGTATTCCGGCAGTTACGAACAGGCGGGATCGTCACTGGGCGTCGCGCAGCTCGCCATGACACGAAAGATGTGTATCGCCGACAACGCCATGCAGATCGAAAATGCCTTTAGCGGCGCATTCGTCCTGGTCAGCAGCTGGGACGTTGTTGATGGGCGTCTTGTTCTTAAGGACAATGATGGCAACACGGTTATCGAGCTGACAGCCGCCGCACAATAAGCACATCGGCATCGTCAACATACCGCCAGACGCACCATGCTTGCGCGAAATGAAAAAGGGGCACCCGTTGGCGCCCCTTTCCTTTGACCAGGTATAATTACCGCCAAGCGGCGAGATACGCATATGTCGATATTCTAGTCCTTGCTGACCGTCGCCTCGGAATTGGCACCGACGGCCTTGGGTTCGGTCCGCAGACCCTGGATAATCGAATAGCAGGCCATCAGAAGGACAATCGCAAACGGGAAGCCGGTCGAAACCGCCATCGCCTGCAATGATCCAAGGCCACCACCCAGCAGCAATGCAATCGCAACCAGACCTTCGAAGGTGCACCAGAAGACGCGCTGCGGGACCGGTGCATCGACCTTGCCGCCTGCGGTGATGGTATCAATCACAAGCGAGCCAGAGTCAGACGAGGTCACGAAGAACACGATCACCAGAACGATCCCGATAAAGGATGTAATGGCTTGCAGCGGAAGCTGATCAAGCATGGTGAACAGTTTAATCGGAAGACCTGCTTCGGCAATCGCGGTAACGCCTTCGGTTACCATATGCACCGCGGTGCCGCCAAAGGCCGTCATCCACAGAACACACACCAGCGACGGAATAATCAGAACGCAGGTGATGAATTCACGCACGGTACGACCACGCGAAACACGCGCAATGAACATGCCGACAAACGGTGACCAGGAAATCCACCACGCCCAATAGAAGGACGTCCAGCCCTGACTGAAGTTGGCGTCTTCACGACCGACCGGGTTTGAAAGTGCCGGAAGATATTGCGCATATGACAGCAGGCTCGAGAAGAAACCGGTGATGATTTCCATCGTCGGACCAACCAGAACCACAAACAGCAACAGAAGTGCTGCAAGGATCATGTTGATTTCCGACAGACGCTTCACCCCGGCATCAAGACCCGCTAGCACCGAAATAAGTGCAACACCGGTAATCCCGACAATCAGGAAAACCTTCGATGTATCGGAAACCGAAATGCCAAACAGGTAATCAAGCCCGGCATTGGCCTGTTCCGCACCGAAACCAAGCGAAGTTGCAAGACCAAACAGGGTCGCGAACACCGCCAGAATATCAATCAGGTGACCGGTCCAGCCCCACACACGTTCGCCAAAGATCGGATAGAAGATCGAACGAATGGTCAGCGGCAGGCCCTTGTTAAAGGAAAACAGTGCCAGTGCCAGTGCGACAGTGGCATAGATCGCCCATGGGTGAAGACCCCAGTGGAAGATGGTTGCAGCCATGCCAAGATCAAATGCAGCATCGGCATCACCGGCGGCCGCACCAAGCGGCGCCCAGTCGGTGCGAAGACCATCTTCACCGACAGCAATTCCACCCATCGAGGATGTGAAGTGCGAAATAGGTTCTGACACACCATAGAACATAAGACCGATGCCCATGCCGGCAGCAAACAGCATGGCAAACCAGCCCGCATAGGAATAATCCGGTGTTGCATCCGCACCGCCAAGGCGCACACGGCCAAGCGGCGAGACAATCAGAAACAGACACAACACGACAAATACGTTGGCAGCAGACAGGAAGAACCAGTCAAGCGATGATGTCAGCCAACCACGCAGGTCGTTGAACATCGGCCCGACACTTTCCTGAAAGGCCAGGGTGAGAAAGACGAATGCAACAATTGCAAGACCCGAAATCAGAAAGACCGGGTTATGGACATCCAGTCCAAATGGCCCGATCTCTGCTTGGATATTGTCTTGCCCGATTTCATATTCTGTATCAATCGGGTTCGCTGCACCGTCCGGGCTTTCAATGCCCGTGTCAGCTTCAGACCCCATTTGAAACTCCCTAGGTTAAATGAATATACAGCTACCCCTAGCCGTAAAGGTTCGTCCGCATCCTCTAACGCACGAGGAATACAGAAAGATCCGAGTGTGACGCGACATATCCGCCATGAGACGCAAAAATGTGGTCGGCAATACCGGGCACGTGCGATGCCATGACAATGACGTCGGCACCAAGCTCGTCGGCCTTGGCGACAAGTTCCTTGCTGAGATCCACTGCCGGATCATGCGAAATATGCGCGACCGCCTTGGTGCTTACACCATGCTTGGACGCCAGATCCTCGGCGAACGCCTGAAGTTTCTGTTCAAATTCCTTTGGCGTATGTGCCACCGATGACGGCGTATTGGTACCGACACCTAGAAGGCTTATCTCGGCCTTGTAATGCTTGGCTAGATCGACCGCCGTTTTAATTGCTTTATCCAATTTTTCAACGTGGGCCAAATCGACAGGCACGAGCATCTTCTGATACATTCATTCCTCCGTTATGTGCACCACCCCTGAAGTCCGTGGTTTCACGAAATATCAGGGCAGCGAAAAGAACCTAACATTGACGGTCAGCAAAATCAAAAACGGGCTTTCGAATGTGCACACAAGCAATGCTGCAATATTTGCTGTAAAATTCCGGCACACAATTTGACAGTACTCGTTGCCGAAAATTGACCTGACCACATTGGGAAACTGCGCCTAAAGTCGAATCGCCAAATGATTATTTTTCAGGTTTCCAAACAGAACATCCGGTGCCTTTAAGCGAATTTTCGATGTTCGAACTTGAAAATTTTAAAAATTTTTTCTCGATCAAAATCGGCCTATCCAACCCATCAGCTTTTCCACCCGTAAACCCCTTAATTGGCAAGGCGTTTCTTGGCAAAATCCATCGGATTTCTATTCTATTTTTCAGAGAGTTTCGGATGGTGAAACTCTATCCCCGGATGCCGAAAAATCGCACGTCCATGCGCACTTGGCTTGATGAAGCCCCCAAACTCGTGTCACGATGTGCGCGATTTGTGCACTGTCTGTCCCACACAACATGTGCCTCCAGATCAGAACACCATAAGTTCTGAATGGACATATTTGCTGGATCCGTCTTGTGAAAGACAGGCATCCATGGCCGTGCACATACCCGAAAGGGAAAATTATTGTGGCCAACGGGGGAGTTGATCAACTGCGCAATAACGGTGCCATGGCGCAACAGCACATCTTCATGCTGCATGCCCGTTTGTGTCTGAACGACACCCCAACCTGCACAACCAAGCACAACCAAATCGCGGGTAGGATCTGCCACACCATTTAAATAATTCAGCAAAATCAAAAGCATCAGAGAAGGAACAGGGATGACTGACCCTATCAAGTATTTCGCGTCACGCGTCACAGCATCTGAAATGAACCGTCGTGAATTCATCGGCCGTTCGATGGCCGCCGGCCTGACCCTTGCCGCTGCCACAAGCCTCTATGGCAAGGCTGCCATGGCACAGGAACCAAAGCGCGGCGGCCATCTGAAACTTGGCCTTCAGGGCGGGGCTTCGACCGACGTTATTGATCCGGCAAAATCCTCTTCGCAATTCACCTTTGCCATGAACCGTAACTGGGGCGACACCCTGGTTGAATCGCACCCGACCAGCGGCCTTGCCGTCCCGTCGCTTGCTGAGTCCTGGGAACCGAATGCCGACGCATCTGTCTGGACGTTCAAAATCCGCAAGGGTGTCGAATTCCATGACGGCTCCGAACTGACCATCGACGATGTTGTCAAAACCCTGAACCGCCACACCGACGAAAAGTCCGAGTCCGGCGCACTGGGTGTTCTGGGATCGATCAAGGGCATCGAAAACAAGGGCGGCGATCTTGTTCTGACGCTTTCGGAAGGCAACGCTGATCTTCCGCTGCTGCTGAGCGACTATCACCTCGTGATCCAGCCGGGTGGCGGTTACGATAACCCGAATGCCGGTATCGGTACCGGTCCGTTCAAGATCGACAACTTCGAAGCCGGCGTGCGCGCAACGTTTGTGAAAAACGAAAACGACTGGCGCACCGATCGCGGCTTTGTTGATTCCGTCGAAATGATCGTGATGAACGATGCGACCGCACGTATGGCAGCCCTGTCATCGGGTCAGGTTCACTTCATCAACCGCGTTGATCCCAAGACCGTTGGCCTTCTGAAACGTGCACCGAATGTCGAAATTCAGACCACTTCGGGCCGTGGCCACTATGTCTTCATCATGCATTGCAACACCGCACCGTTTGACAATAACGACCTGCGTCTGGCGCTGAAATATGCGATGGACCGCGAAACCATGGTCGAAAAGATCCTTGGCGGTTACGGCAAGGTCGGCAATGACTTCCCGATCAACGAAACCTATGCCCTGTTCCCGGAAGGCATCGAACAGCGTTCCTATGATCCGGACAAGGCGGCCTTCCACTTCAAGAAGTCCGCCCATGACGGTTCGGTTCTTCTGCGCACGTCCGACGTCGCCTTCCCAGGTGCTGTCGATGCGGCGGTTCTCTATCAGGAAACCGCGAAAAAGGCCGGGATCGATATCGAGATCAAACGTGAACCGGGCGACGGCTACTGGTCGAACGTCTGGAACGTTCAGCCGTTCTCGACCTCTTACTGGGGTGGTCGTCCGACCCAGGACCAGATGTACTCGACGGCCTATCTGTCGAGTGCTGACTGGAACGACACCCGCTTCTTCAACACCGACTTCGACAAGATCCTTCTCGAAGCGCGTGCTGAACTTGATCAGGCCAAGCGTAAGGAAATGTATCACGACATGGCACTGATGGTCCGTGACACCGGTGGTCTTATCCTGCCGATGTTCAATGACTTCGTGAACGCAACCACAACCAACGTTTCCGGATTTGTCGATGACATCGGGAACGACATGTCGAACGGTTATGTTGCGACACGTTTGTGGATCAACAGCTAATCAACCGGGGTGCATTGCATCCCGATGATTGAAGACTTGCGGGATCACGGTTGGTTTGACCGTGGTCCCCGTCTTGTTGTTCGCCTGTTTGTTTGACACATGGTCTGATCGAAATTTCCAGATGGAGGCAAATTATCCTTTGCCGTCCCACCCGTCTTGAATTTCCGTTCAGGCCATTAAGGGGGAGTATGTGTTCATGGCCAATCCCTTGGCCGGCGTACGAGCCACGCGACACAGACTGAAAGAAACCCATCCGCTATCGGTGTTGATTGCCGAACGTCTGGGTTTGAGTTTGTTGTTGCTCTGGGCTGTATCAATTCTGATTTTTGCCGGAGTCGAAGCCCTTCCGGGCGATTTTGCCGAAACCTATCTTGGTCAGTCTGCAACACCGCAGGCGATTGCCAATATCCGCGCCGACCTTGGCCTGGATCGCCCGATTACCACGCGCTATTTCGAATGGCTTGGCGGCGTAGTTCAAGGTGACTTTGGCAACAGCTGGGCCAGTGGTGCGCCGGTGACCGAACAAATCACCAAGCGCCTTGGCAACTCGCTGTTTCTTGCGTTCTTCGCCGCGGCAATTTCGGTCCCGCTTGCGGTTGGGCTTGGCATGGTCGCGGTTCACTATCGCAACCGTATTCCTGATCGCGTGATCAACGTTCTGTCGCTTGCCGCGATCTCCCTGCCGGAATTCTTCATCGGCTATATCCTGATTGTGTTCTTTGCCGTTCAGATGGGGGTCGCGACCTTCCCGTCCACGGTCTATGACAATATGAGCTGGTCAGAACGACTGGCCGCCATTGCCCTGCCGACGGCAACGCTGGTGATGGTGGTACTCGCACATATGATGCGCATGACCCGTGCGGCCATCATCAGTGTGATGTCATCGGCCTACATGGAAACGGCCGAGCTGAAAGGCCTTGGCGCCTTCAAGGCGATCGTCAAACACGCGGCCCCCAACGCAATCGCCCCGATTGTCAACGTGGTTGCGCTGAACCTTGCCTATCTGGTGGTCGGTGTTGTCGTGGTCGAAGTTGTCTTCGTCTATCCCGGCATGGGCCAGTATATGGTTGATGCCGTGACGGTACGTGACATGCCCGTCGTGCAGGCCTGCGGGCTTATCTTTGCGGCGGTCTATATCCTGCTCAATATGGTGGCCGATATCGTCGCCATTGTCGCCAATCCGAGACTGAGGCATCCGCGATGAGATTACGTGAAATCCCGCTGACCGCCTGGATCGGAATTCTGGGCATTCTGTTTGCTTTTGGCTGTGCTGTCTTTGCCCCGCTCATCGCGCCCTATGGGGAACGCGAAATTGTTGCGGGTGTTTGGGAACCGGCCAGTGATCTTTATCTTCTGGGCACCGATAACCTGGGTCGTGATCTTCTGTCACGGCTGATTTACGGTGCACAGACAACCCTGTTTGTGTCGCTTGCGGCATCGATCCTGTCGTTTTCAATCGGCATTTTCCTGAGCTTCACGGCCGCTGTTTCCGGCGGTCCGATTGATCAGGGACTGTCGCGCCTGAACGATTTGATGATGTCGATCCCGACCCTGATCTTCGCCCTCGTGGTACTGGCGGTCCTGCCGCAAAACATCTTCATCCTGATTGCCGTGATGGCCATTCTCGACTCAACGCGTGTTTATCGTCTGGGCCGTGCGGTGGCTCTTGATGTTGCGGTGATGGAATTTGTCGAGGCCGCCAAACTGCGGGGTGAAGGCCGGATGTGGATCATCTTCCGTGAAATTCTGCCTAATACACTTTCGCCGCTTCTGGCGGAATTCGGGCTGCGTTTCGCGTTTTCGATCCTGTTCCTGTCGACACTTTCCTTCCTGGGTCTTGGCATTCAACCGCCCGCCGCCGACTGGGGTGGCATGGTCAAGGACAACAAGGACGGCATCATCTTTGGCATTCAGGCCGCCCTTATTCCGGGTGGCGCGATTGCGGCCCTTGCTGTCTGTGTCAACATGGTTGTCGACTGGTTGCTGAAACGTACTTCCAGCCTGAAAGGAGGCCGCGGCGATGTCTGATCTTTTATCGGTACGCGATCTGCGCATTGGCGCGACCATCTTCCCGCCGGGTGAAGCCCCGATGGATATCGAAATTGTCCATGGTGTGTCCTTTGATTTGCAAAAGGGCAAGGTCCTTGGCCTGATCGGGGAATCCGGTGCGGGTAAATCCACCATCGGCCTTGCGGCACTGGCCTATGGCCGGGGTGGTGTGCGCATCACCGGCGGTGAAGTCCTGCTTGATGGCCAGGACATCCTGCCGCTTGATAAAAAGGGGATCCGCAAGATCCGTGGGGCCCGTGTCTGTTACGTAGCCCA
Source organism: Thalassospira sp. A40-3 (assembly GCF_015871485.1). Taxonomy (NCBI): domain Bacteria; kingdom Pseudomonadati; phylum Pseudomonadota; class Alphaproteobacteria; order Rhodospirillales; family Thalassospiraceae; genus Thalassospira; species Thalassospira sp. A40-3. The sequence continues at coordinate 208,526 of NZ_CP065428.1, read as the reverse complement.
ATCGGCTGCGGCATCGTTTAACCCGGCGCACAAACTGGGCGATCAGGTGATTGAAGCCACGGTCGAACACGGCCTGATGAGCCGGGATGAGGCCCGCAAACGGGCCGACTATCTGTTTGAAATTCTGGGTCTTCCTGACCCCAAGAATTTCGGCAACCGGTTCCCGCATCAGGTATCGGGCGGCCAGTTGCAGCGTGCCATGACCGCCATGGCACTGTGTTCCAAACCGGAACTGATTGTCTTTGACGAACCGACCACCGCCCTTGACGTGACCACCCAGATTGATGTTCTGGCCGCGATCAAGAATGCGATTGAAATGACCGGCACCGCCGCCCTTTACATCACCCATGATCTGGCCGTTGTCGCCCAGATTTCCGATGACATCATGGTTCTGCGCAATGGTGAAACCGTCGAATATGGCCCGGTCCAGCAGATCATTGAAAACCCGCGTCAGGAATATACCAAGGCGCTTGTCAATGTGCGTCAGACCAAACAGACCGAAGCCCGTGACCAGTCCGATGCGTTGCTGAAAGTTGAAAACATTTCGGCGGCCTATGGCAACGGGGTTCAGGTTCTTCATGACGTATCGCTGCATGTGCCGCGTGGCCAGACACTGGCTGTGGTGGGGGAATCCGGTTCGGGTAAATCGACACTGGCCCGCGTCATCACCGGTTTGCTGCCCCCATTCCAGGGCAGCGTCACATTCGGTGACGAGGAACTGTCCAACGCCCAAAAGGACCGGTCACGCGATCATTTGCGACGTATCCAGTTGATCTATCAAATGGCGGATACCGCGATGAACCCGCGCCAGACCGTCGGGCAGATCATCGGTCGTCCGTTGCAATTCTATTTCGGCAAGCGTGGTGCGGAACGCAAAAAGGAAGTCATCAAACTTCTTGATGAAATCGAGATGGGCGAAGCCTTCTATGACCGCTATCCGGCCGAACTTTCCGGTGGACAAAAGCAACGTGTGGCGATCGCGCGTGCCCTGGCCGCACAGCCAGAACTGATCCTGTGTGACGAGCCGACCTCGGCCCTTGATCCGCTGGTGGCCGAAGGCATTCTTGACCTGCTTTTACGTCTGCAGAAAGAACGTCAGGTGTCCTATCTGTTCATCACCCATGACATCGCAATTGTGCGCGCAATTGCCGATTCTGTTGCGGTGATGCTGCAGGGCAAGCTGGTCGATTTCGGCCCACGCTCCGAGGTCCTGAACCCGCCATTTGACGATTACACCGACCTTCTTTTGAAGTCGGTGCCGGAAATGGAACTCGGCTGGCTGGAAAAAGTTCTGGCCACGCGCAAAATGGAAAGTGCCGGTCACTAAAAACCGTGCGAAAACAAAAAAAGGCGGCCCGGATCATGGGCCGCCTTTTTGAGTAAGCCCCACATAACCACTCCAAAGGACCACGCCCCAATATGTCCGACCGAAATTTCACCGTTATTGAAAACACCTTTATCACCATCGCAGACGGCACCCGATTGGCTGCCCGCATGTGGATGCCCGAAAATGCTGAAAACGACCCGGTTCCGGCGGTGTTTGAATTTCTGCCCTATCGCAAGGGCGATGGGACCTGTGCACGTGATGAGTCGACCTATCCCGAATTTGCCAAGGCCGGCATTGCCGGCGTGCGGATTGATATTCGCGGATCGGGTGAATCAGACGGTGTGATTGACGGAGAATATACCGAACTTGAACTGGCCAATGCGTGTGAGCTGATTGCATGGATTGCAGATCAGCCGTGGTGTAACGGATCGGTCGGTATGATGGGGATTTCCTGGGGCGGATTTAACTGCCTGCAGGTTGCTGCTCTTAATCCGCCTGCGCTCAAGGCGGTGATTTCCATCGCATCAACGGTCGACCGCTATAACGACGATATTCATTACAAAAATGGCTGTCATTTGGGTGCACAACTGTCATGGGCCGGCACAATGCTCGCCTATCAGTCACGCTCACCTGACCCGGCATTGGTGGGTGATGACTGGCGGGCAATGTGGCTGCACCGCCTGAAGGAAGAACCGTTCTTTTTGGAAGAATGGCTTCAACACCAGACCCGCGATGAATTCTGGAAGCATGCCTCGATCTGCGAGGATTTTGATGCCGTCAAAATCCCGTCGATGGTTCTGGCCGGATGGGCTGATGGCTATCGCAACACGCCAATGCGCGCGATTGAAGGCATGCCCGATCGCGCGAAGGCCCTGATCGGCCCGTGGGTACATAAATACCCGCATTTCGCCTGGCCAAAGCCGCGTGCCGACTTCACGGGCGAAGCCATCAAATGGTGGAACAAGTGGCTGCGGGGTGATGATAACGGCATCGACGAGCTGCCGCAGATGCGCGCCTATATCCTTGATGGCCCCAAACCGGCCCCGCACCGCGATTTTGATCCGGGCTTCTGGATCGCCAAGGACACATGGACGCAGCCCGAAACCAAGACCGTCTATGTCAATGACGGCAGGCTCGCCTTCGAGGCAGGTGACGAAAGTGCCCCTGCTGCAGACATCTATTTGAAATCACCACTCGATACCGGAACCGCATCGGGCGAATATTTCACGCTGAAACCCGATGCCGAAATGGCCATTGATCAGCGTCCGGATGACGCCGGATCACTGGTCTTTGAAACCGCACCGCTAGAGGCCGAGATTGACCTTCTGGGCCGTCCGGTTTTGCGTCTTGATGTCGAATGCGATGCAGACTGGTCGAACCTGTGCGCACGTCTGGTCGATGTGCATCCTGATGGTACGGCAACCCGCGTATCGTTCGGGGTTCTGAACCTTGCCCATCGTGATCTTGAAGCCAATTATAACGATCCCAAACCGATGCCGCGCGGTCAGAAAGTCACCGTCACGCTTGTGCTTGATGCCTGCGGCTATCGTTTCAAGCTGGGTCACCGCATGCGGCTTGCACTGTCGACATCCTATTGGCCGATGATCCTGCCAGCACCCTTTGACGCGGGACTGACTGTATCACCATCTTCTATTGCTTTTGATCTGCCGTTGCTCGGCGCGCACGAGAAGATTGAGGTCAAGGAACCGGACAATCCCGATCCGCTGCCGAAATATATCGAACACAAACCGGGCCGGACAGAACGGAGTGTTCAACGCAATCTGACGCATAACGAAACCCGCTATCGCATCTATGAAGATACCGGTCTTCATGAACATCCTGATTCGCGCCTGTCGACCCGACAAGTGCGCAGCGAAACCTGGACGATCAATCCGCTTGATCCGACTTCGGTTAAGGGTGAAGCGGCCTGGACCTGTGATCTGGAACGTGATGACTGGTCGGTGCGAACTGATTGCCACGCGGAACTGACATGTGACCGCGACAATTGGTATCTGTCGGCCTGGGTGATTGGCTATGAGGGCAGTGAACAGGTTTTTGAAAAGACTTGGGAAAAGACCATTCCCCGAAACTTCATGTAACCATCTGCACGAAAAAGGGCCGGTTATCCGGCCCTTTTCTTATAATTGGTCGATCATGGTGCGAACAGCATCGCGCAAAACTCAGAACTTCAGATCAAGCGTGATCAGAATATCAGCGCTGCGTGTGGCCGGATCGCCGGAGAAATCCAGTTTGCTGGAAAATCTTTCATCAAGGTCGGTCAGCGTTGCGCCAGCGGATATTTCAGGTGTCCCGCTATCAGACAGGCTGGTACCGACATAAGGCGACGCCGTTCCGGCAAAGCTTCCGTCCCGACCGCTAAACGAAATGCCATAAGCAACCAAACCGCTCAGCGTATATTCGCTGTAGTCATCACGCCCGACCACGCGGGAGCCCTCGACTGCCCCCGACAGACCTGTCCCGACCGAGGCAAACCGCACACCACCGCCAAGGTCAAAGGCCCCAGCATCGCCGTTGGTCTGGTCGGTAAAATCGTGAATATAGCCCGCTTTCACATATGGGGTCAGAGATGTCTCGCTTATCTGGAAAGAATAAGCCAGCTCGGCATTCGGCTTTAACTGAACGGTATTAACTGCGGATTCCTCGACCCGGTTGCCGTCACTTTCGGTGTAGGCAGCAAGCGTATTTCGCGACGTCAACGCACCAAGCCCACCTGTCACGCGGAGCGGGCTATCTGCGATCGGCTGGAAAGTTTGGCGGACATCGACCTGCATATACCAGCTCTGGCTGTCAGTATTGCCTGTCACGCTTGTATTGCGGCTCTTGGTCACATCGCCAAACGCATAGCCCGCGATGGCAGAGAAGATTAGATTATCGGATGGCGTGTAGATGACATAGGGGGAAAGGCTCCAGGTATCCTCGTCATACGTGCCGGTTTCAAAGGTCGTCGTAATATCTGTCTGGGCATAGCCAACAGACAGACCAGCTACGAGTGCGGGCGACAACCGGTAGTCTGCACCAAGATTATATCCCCAGACGCTGCCATCGAACCGATTGTCTTCGTTTGTTTTGTTGCGTGTGTTCTCGACATCGGTAAAGGACCCGTGACCCCAAAGCGTAATCGGACTTTCGCCTGATATGAAAGTGCGTTGTCCAATTCCATCCGTCGGTGTATCCGATGTTTCTGCTGCAGACAGAACGCGCGACGTATCAAAGGATGCAAGCATCGCCAGTCCGCGTACGGTTGTTCCGTTAGTGCGCGTTTTCTTTTCCATCGGATCATCGAACAAGCTCGAAGAAGCAAAGCCGAATTGCTGTGTCGACGGGGCATTGGCTGGCACCGTTCCAACGGATGGGCCAGCTGCCACATTTGCCACGCGCGACCCAAAATTCTGTCCGATGATCACGGATTGAGACCGCGTCACTGAACCCTGAACCGCGCGCCGGGCCGCGGCCGAGCTCTCCGAGGACGCCGCGTCAGTAGTCGTGATTGTGACCGATCCGCTATTGTAGGTGAAATTGTTTCCAAAGCCGCCGGCGAGGGTATAGGAGAGGGTCATTCGGATCGTCGACCCGTTTTCACCGTCAATTAAAACCGTCGCCGTTTCGGTGCCGTCTGCTGACCGGTTGCTAGAGCAGTTGGCACCTGCTGCGGCGGTAAAGCTCCCCATGGAACAGCCTTTATGCGCCGTATCACTATGCGCTGCACCTGTACCGATTCGGAACTGTTCTGGACCGCCGATCTGATTGAAGAAGACGATATCGAATTGGGCGCTGCTGGGTGAAATCGTATTTGCTGTCAGGGTGCAGGTGCCCGCACTGTGATCGTATTGCAGAGTGTTCGGCTGAGAGGGATTAAACCCCGCCACCGAACAGGTGATTGTCGTCGTTGCCGCAAATCCGTCACGCCAATCACCGATCATAACGCTGCAAAAGACGGTCATCGCCAAAAGCAGCGATGATTGCAGTTTCGCAAATTTGATCATGCAGGTCCCCCCGAACCATTACGCACCCAAACTGCTTAATCGCAGACAAAACTGAGTTGCATAAGAATCTTATAAACTCAAAGTTTTATTGGGATCAACATCTTATCGGTCATAACGAACGACGCGCGGTTCCCGCACGCGCAAACTGTCCGCCCTGTATCGCTTCTTTTTGATCGGGTATGCATCTTCGGCCCAAGATGGTGTAATCGGCCTGTTAGGGGGTTTCCAGCATGTCCGAAATGGCTTTGCACAGATGCCCGAATGCTGCTTTCGCCCCCGGGCTCATATGCCTGGCCCGCAGCCAGCCATGGATCATTTGCGGCTCTTCACGGTATTGAACGGAAATGCCCGCACGGGCAAGGCGGGCGGTATATTCGCGCCCATCATCGCGCAGCGGATCAAAATAGGCCGCCGTGATAAAGGTTGGTGGAAGCCCACGCAGATCATCAACAGAAAGCGCATGGGCAAACGGATCATCCATCGGTGCCTTCAGCACATCACGATAGTAAATCACGTCATCGGTGCTTAAGCCCGGCGCATTGGCCATCTGGCCATAGCTTGGCCAGTTCAAGTCACCGCCAAGGGCCGGATAGATCAATGCCTGCCCCAAGACGCGGTTACCAAAGCCTTCTTCACGGGCCCGAACCGCGATCCCGGCGGCCAGCATGCCACCCGCACTGTCGCCCACCAGCACAATCTTCTTGCCCGATGCCAGGATGCTTTGGGTCACCCGATGGCAATCTTCGTGCTGGGCGGGCCAGATATGTTCCGGCGCAAGACGGTAATCAATTGCGATCAGTTCGGCTTTTGCCGCCTCGGATATTTCCGCACAAATCGCATCGTGGCTGTCGCGCGAACCAACTACAAAGCCACCGCCATGCATATAGACGATCTTGTGGTTTGATGTGCAATCGGCCGGGCGGTAATGGCGCACCGGTACATCGGCAATCACGTCATCTTCGACCTGCATGCCTTCGGGATGCGGAAAGGCAAATTCAGCACAGAGCGCATCGTACCAGCTGCGTTGCTGTTCGATTGATGCCGCCACCGCGTCGGGCGGATAGAACCCGTCGCATTTGGCGATAAAGGCACGAATGCCTTCTTCCTCTGGCATCGGGTCATAGGTCACTTCGGGGGAAACCTGATCGGAATTGGCCATCAACGGATCCTTGGTCAAAGACGTGATAGATCAACCTAACGCGGATGCCCCCGCAGTTAAAGACTGCAGGGGCATCACACAGCGTTATTGTGAACTGGTTCCACGCAAAACGGATCGTACGTTTAGACTAACCGATTGCACGACCAAGCTGATCTGGCTTGGGCAGGCTTGCATGACGTTTTGCCATTTCTGCCAAATTGGTTGCCACCACGCCACCAGGCTCGGATGTGCGACGGGTTTTAAGGTCCACATGCAACAACATGGTCTCAATCGTTGCCGCAACCGCACCCTCATCATTGAGCAGGCGATGGAAAAGATGAAGTTTCTTGCCTTCGCCCTTGATCAGTTGGGTGGTCACACGGATATGGTCGCCTGCACTGATTTCGTGCAGGTAGCAGACATGGGTTTCAACCGTGAAATAGCTGCCCCCACTGGCAATATAATTTGCATCCGCCCCGACCAATTCCATGAAGCGGTCGCTTGCCTGTGAACTGACCTCAACATAATGGGCTTCGTTCATATGCCCGTTATAATCCGTCCAGCTTTGCGGGATCTGGCGATCACCGGTTACCGGAAGATCGTTGATCGGCATCGGTTCGGGAAGCGACGCTTCGTGATCATTGATCGTGCCGCCGGCACCACTGCCCGATTTCTTAAGCGCACGCATCATGCCAACAAGGTTGTCATCGCGCAGGCGTTCAAGGTCACGGATGCTCATATGACCGGACTGATCATCTGATTGCTGCGCAATACGCGCGGTCAATTCCGGGGTCAGTTCCGGCACATCCATCAGTTTCGTCCACGGCCATTTAAGGGCCGGTCCAAACTGCCCGATGAAATGTTCCATCCCGGCCTCGCCCCCCGCAATGCGATAGGTTTCAAACAAGCCCATCTGGGCCCAGCGAAGGCCAAAGCCATACCGGATGGCGTCATCAATTTCCTCGGTCGTCGCGACCTCGTCATGAACAAGCCACAGCCCTTCGCGCCAGACAGCCTCAAGCAAACGGTCGGCAATATGCGCATCAATTTCCTTGCGCACGACAAGTGGCTTCAGCCCGACAGAGCGCAACACGTCACAGCCGGCTTCAAGCGTCGCAGCGTCGGTCGCGGCAGACGGCACGACTTCGATCAAGGGCAGCAAATAAACCGGGTTGAATGGATGCGCGACAACGATCTGTTCGGGTTTGATTGATCCTTGCTGCAACTCGCTTGGCTTAAAGCCCGACGTCGATGACCCGATCAGGCAATCCGACGGGGCATGGGCCTGAATTTGTGCAAGGATCTTGTGCTTAAGCGCAAGTTGCTCCGGCACGCTTTCCTGAATCCATTCCGCCCCAGACACGGCCTTTGCCATATCGTCATGGAAGGTCAGTTTGCCCTCGTCTGGCAAGGAGCGATCATAAAGTGCGGGCAAGCTTCGGCGTGCGTTTGCCAGAACTTCGTTGATCTTGCGTTCGGCCTGCGGATCCGGATCGAAAACCGCCACATCCCAGCCATTTAGCAAAAACCGCGCGACCCAGCCGCCACCAATGACACCACCGCCAATGATGGCGGCCTTTTTGTTTGAGCTCGTGGACATTAGCGTGGCTCCCGCTTGGTCAGGCCAAGCTTCTTGCGGACCGCATCCGGGCCAATCACGGTGGCACCCATGCCCTCAACAATACCAACCGCGCGTTCAACCAGCTGGGCATTGGTGGCAAGCACCCCTTTCGACAGGTAGATATTGTCTTCCAGACCTACCCGAACATTGCCCCCGGCCAGAACCGATGCCGCAACATAGGGCATCTGATCGCGCCCGATGGAAAAGGCCGACCAATTCCAGTCGGACGGTACATTATTCACCATCGCCATAAAGGTATTAAGGTCATTTGGCGCACCCCACGGAATGCCCATGCAAAGCTGCACCAGCGCCGGGCTTTCAAGAATGCCTTCGGACACCAGTTGTTTGGCAAACCACAGATGGCCGGTATCAAACGCCTCGATCTCGGGCTTGACGCCAAGGTCGGTCATCATCTGTCCCATGGCGCGCAGCATGCCCGGCGTGTTGGTCATGACATAATCGGCCTCGGCAAAGTTCATGGTGCCGCAATCAAGGGTGCAAATCTCGGGCAGGCAATCAGCAATATGCGCCATCCGCTCGGACGCGCCGATCATATCGGTCGCGCCTTCATTGACCGGAAGCGGTGCCTCGGTCGAGCCAAAGACGATATCGCCACCCATGCCAGCGGTCAGGTTCAGAACAACATCGACATCGGCTGCCCGCACCCGTTCGGTCAGTTCGCGGTAATATTTCAAATCACGTGACGATGCCCCGGTTTCGGGATCACGCACATGGCAATGCACCACGGCCGCCCCGGCCTTGGCCGCGTCAATTGCGCTATTGGCGATCTGTTCGGGGGATCTTGGCACATGCGGGGATTTGTCCTGCGTGCCGCCTGAACCGGTCACGGCGGCGGTAATGAAGACTTCCTTGTTCATCGAAAGCGGCATGATGGCCTCACTGTTTTTGCAATCATTCTCTGCCATCAGGATATCTCGATTGCCGATATTGATTTTACATATTCCGTCATTTACTTTTCTGATCATGCCACACCCGCATCACCGATTTGTCTTTGTCCTGTTTGACGGTTTTTCCAATCTGGTTCTGGCCAGTGCGCTGGAACCGTTACGCGCGGCCGCAGGTCTTCCAAACGGGCTACAAATCAGCTGGGATATCTGCACGATCGATGGATCACCGGCGACCAGTTCCAGTGATCTTGTCATCACGCCGAAGGCAGCCCTCAATGCCATCCCTGACCCGACACATATCGATTATCTTGTGGTGATTTCGGGTTATGACATGCGGCATCATTTGTCGTCGCGCACCCGTGCCCGCCTGCAAAATGCTGCGCAACATGCGCGCACGGTGATTGGTGTCGATACCGCCGCCTGGTTGCTGGCATCGTGCAACATGTTGGCGGGAAAATCGGCAACCATCCATTGGCAGGAACTTGATCAGTTCCGTGAACAGTTCCCCGATGTCACCGTATTGACTGATCGCTTTGTCGAAGACGGCAAGATGATCACATCCGGGGGTGCTTCAACCGTCATGGAAATGATGCTGCACATCCTTGCGCGGCAATATGGGCCAGCGGTTGCCTTTGATGTCAGCAATCTGTTTGTCTATGACGCCCGCCATCAGAGGCACGGCGACCCCAATATATCAGCACGCGGCGCAGACCGATTGCACGGTCCGGGCGCGGATCATGTCCGGCGTGCGGTTGCCGAAATGATCGCCCATATCGAAACGCCGGTTGCGCTTAAATCCATTGCGACCCACGCCGGGTGTTCCCTGCGCAGTCTGGATCGCGCCTTTCAGGACAATTTGCAGATGGCACCGGGGAAGTATTATCAAATGCTGCGTCTTGGCCGGGCCCGTGATCTGGCACGATCCACCGACATGAAGCTTGCCGACATCGCGCTTCAAACCGGGTTCAAAAGCCACGCGGCACTCAGCCGGGCCTATGCGCAGGCCTTTGGCACGACATTACGCGCGATGCGCAGCAAACGTCGACCTGCTGCCGCCGTAGGCACATAACAGACCATGTTACAGCCGGATTGACTCAACACTGTCCTTCAAAAGCTGTGCACTTTTTTCAAGGCCGTCACGCTCTGCACTGACAAGCTCAGGCATCAGATCGGTCTCAATCCCTTGCGCCCCGACCACGCGGGGAATGGACAGGGCAACATCCTTGACCCCGACAATTTCGTGTGTCACACACGATACGGTCAGAACGTCATGCTGATCCTGTGCAATCGCCTTGATGATCCGCGCCAATCCGGCCCCGATCCCGTAATAGGTCGCCCCTTTGCCCTTGATGATTTTATAGGCCGCGTTGCGCACGCCATCATCAATGGTGGCACGCACATGCTCTGTAATCGGAGAACCAACTTGGGCAGCAATATCGGCCAGTGAAAGCGATCCCACCTTGGCGTTCGACCAGGCCAGAACTTCGCTGTCGCCATGTTCGCCAAGGACATAGGCATGAACCGATTGCGGCGAAATGCCCAGATGCCGCCCCAAAAGACTGCGGAAACGGGCAGTATCAAGGATCGTCCCCGAACCGATCACGCGGTTGGCAGGCAGCCCGGAAATCCGTTGCGTAATTTGGGTCATGATATCAACCGGGTTCGACGCAATCAGGAGAATTGCGTCAGGCGCCACAGCAAGAACATTGCCGACCACGTCCTTGAAAACGGCGGCGTTTCGTTCCAGCAAAGCCAGCCTGCTTTCACCGGGTTTCTGACTGACCCCGGCGGCAAGGATGATCACCGATGCCCCGGCAAGACCGACATAATCAGCCGCCTCGACAATTGTTGAGGATAGAAAGGGCACTGCGTGCGCAATGTCTTCGGCTTGGGCGACGGCCAGATCGTGGTTCTGATCAACCAGAACCACCGAACTTGCGAGTCCCATGACGGCAAGCGCATAGCCCGCCGAACTTCCGACCATTCCGGCCCCGACAATGCCGACTTTCATCACCCGAATCCCCAATTTTCACGGTCTGTTGTCATGATGATGCCATTGCGGTCGATTGACGTCAAAAAAAGCGAGGAAAACTGCTGTTGCACATTGAAATTTCTCCAGACAAAGGCCACCTAGCCGGTATCGTGTGCCCGACAAAGATAACTGCGTCGCAAAACTACTGCCCAATTGACTTATGCTTTCTCCCTTAGCGACCTCATTTAGAAATAGATTTTCTGATCGCTCACTCTTTACCGTGGGCGTGCCAAAGAGCAGGTTACCTGCCGGCGGAGTAGAGGGAGACTTTGGGTGCAACTGACGGCCCGCAAACCGGCACGTACATTGTACGTGAAACCATGTTCGTATTCGCTTTTGGGTGCGAATACCAATCGTGCCAACCACCATGGTTTTGCGGCAAACGGTTTCCTGCGTTCAGCACCATCACATTTTGTGCGGATGCAAAACTGTCAGTTACCTCGGCTATACCAACTTTCTCGCGCGCAGATAGCCACTGAAGACGTCCAGGAAATAAGCCCGAGGCCGGAAACAACCGGTTTCAATTGTCTGTACACCGACGAATGTGATCGGTGATATGCTTACGCCCTGATGCAAACGGCTAGCCATGCACAGGATTCCATCCAGATACCATTGAGAGAAGCCGAGGTATCCGACCATGCATTCTTCTGACATTCAAAAACTCGTCGCCCGCCGCCAGACATTCAAAAGCCTTGAAGCGCCGTTCTACAGCGATCAGGACATTCTGGATCTGGATATGGAAGCGATCTTTGGCCAGCACTGGATCTTTGTTGGCGTAGAGCCGGAACTGCCCGAGCCGGGCGATTGCATCACGGTTGAGATCGGCGGGGCCTCGATCCTGATCCTGCGTGGCGATGATATGGGCATTCGTGCCTTCCATAACGTTTGCCGTCACCGCGGTGCGAAACTGATCGACGAACGCCAAACCACAATTGGCAATATCGTCTGCCGTTATCATGGCTGGACCTACAACGAGGATGGCGACCTTATCCTTGCTGAGCACATGGGATCGGGCTTTGACAAATCCTGTCATGGTCTCAAATCGGTTCATGTGCGTTCCATTGCAGGCCTGATCTTTATCTGTCTTGCCAAGGATGCGCCTGCCGATATCGAGGAAATGGCCAAGGTCATGGAACCCTATCTTGCACCGCATGACATTGCCAATTGCAAGGTGGCCCACGTTTCCGAACTGATCGAGGAAGGAAACTGGAAGCTGACCATGGAAAACAACCGCGAGTGCTATCACTGCGAAGGCAACCATCCGCAGTTGACCGTGCCGCTGTCAGAATTCGGTTTCGGTTTCTCACCTGATGAACTTGATCAGCGCCGCTCCGAAGACGTTGCGAAATATACCCAGACCATCGCCAATGATCATGCCCGCTGGGAAGCATGCGGTCTGCCGTCTGCCGAACAGGATCAATTGTCGAGCGTGACTGGTTTCCGCACCATGCGCCTGCCGCTGATGCGTGAAGGGGAATCACACACCCTTGATACAAAATCGGCCTCCAAGAAACTGCTTGGCAATTTCACCGATGCCAAACTTGGCGGGCTCAGCTTCTGGACACATCCGAACTCATGGCACCACTTCATGGCTGATCATGTCGTGACCTTCTCTGTCCTGCCGCTGGCACCGAACAAAACGCTGGTCCGGACCACCTGGCTGGTTCACAAGGACGCGCATGAGAACGAGGATTACACGCTTGATAACCTCACCCATGTGTGGAACATGACCAACCAGCAGGATGCAGACCTTGTGCGTCTTGCCCAGATTGGCAGCGAACAACCTGCATACGAACCGGGCCCCTATTCCAAGTTTACCGAACCGCATGTCGAAGCATTCTGTGACTGGTATATCAAGCGTCTGGAAGATCACTTCGCAACGACCAAAGCCGGGATTGCCGCAGAATGACCGACAAGAATACCACCGACAGCAACAAGGGCGATCAGGCCCCGGTCGAAGAAATTCTGACCGAAGTTACCCGGGTCCCGCTTTGGGACCCGGAAAATGACGACGTCCTTGTTTGCCGTCAGGTGCGTCAGGAAACGCACGACGTAAAGACCTTTGTCTTTTCCGCACGTGAACCGCGCGCGTTTCGTTTCTACCCCGGCCAGTTCATGACGTTCGAACTGCCGGTCGATGGCATGATTACCCGTTGTTACACGATCTCGGCTTCGGCAGCGCGTCCATACCGTCTTGAAATTACGGTCAAACGGGTTCCGGGTGGCCCGGGGTCGAACTGGCTGCATGACAACATGCTTCCGGGCAAGGAAATCAACGTTTCCGGTCCGGGCGGCGAATTCACTACTGATGCCACGGGCGAAGAAAAGCTGTTGTTCATTTCGGCTGGCAGCGGCATCACACCGATGATGTCGATGACACGTACCGCCTGTGACCTGTCCGAACCGACCGACCTTCATTTCGTTCATGCGGCACGTACGCCGTCTGATCTGATTTTCCGTGACGAGCTTGCCCTGCTGGCTGCACAGAACCCGACCCTGAAGGTGGCACTGACGTGCGACAGCGCGTCTGCCAGCCATCAGTGGACCGGGTATACCGGCCGCCTGAGCCTGCCCATGCTGTCGCTGATGTCGCCCGACTTCAAGGATCGCAAGGTATTTTGCTGCGGCCCTGCCCGCTTCATGGAGGGTGTGCGTCACATGCTCGAAGAAGCTGGCTTCGACATGGGCAAGTACTACGAGGAAAGCTTTGATTTCGGCGCCGAAACTGCGGGCACGTTCGAAGAACACGCCTCCGTCGCACCAGAAATCAGCGAGCAAACCTTCCGCGTCAGCTTCAGCAAGACCGGCCACGTGGTTGAATGCAGCCCGGGTATGACCATTCTGTCGGCCGCCAAGGAAGCCGGCCTGATGCCGATGTCATCCTGTCAGCGTGGCATTTGCGGCACCTGCAAATCCAAACTGGTTTCCGGTGAAGTCGACATGAACCATGGTGGCGGTATCCGTCAGCGCGAAATTGATCAGGGCAAGATCCTGATTTGCTGCTCGACCCCGCTTTCCGATGTCGAGGTCGAGATGTGATATCTCTGCGATCTTAATCGCACCAATTCAAACGCCCTGCTTGCCATCACAGTAAGCAGGGCGTTTTCGTTTCTTATGCGCCGGCCTCAAGCTGCGGTGCGTCTTCGACCATCGCACTTGTGGCCAGTGAATCCGGGATCGGGCGACGCAGGGCCTGTGGTGTACAACCATAACGACGGCGGAACATCCGGCTAAGGTGCGAAGAATCACAAAAGCCGCAATCAACTGCTATCTGGGCGACAGACTTGTCGCTTTTTTCGATCAGGTGCTGGGCCAGATCAAGCCGGATATTAAGGAACGCCACCTGGGGCGATGTATCCAAAGCCATCCTGAAATGCCGTTCGATCTGGCGTTTGCTGTTGCCCATGCGACGCGCAATTTCCTGCACGGAAATCGGCATATCGATATTTTGCTGCATGATCAAAAGTGCGCGCTGCACGATCTGATCCTGCGTTTTCAAATCCAGTGGAATGCCCGGCTGTGGCTTTTCCGCCTGAAGCGCATCATCAATGATCATGATATGCAGGCTTTTGTTCGCCTGTGCTCGCCCGACATGCTTATCGACCAGATAGGCCGCCAGATGTGCTGAGCTAACCCCGCCAGAACAAGTCAACCGGTCACGGTCGACCACAAAAATCTGCTCGGTAACCGGATCAAGCCCTTCGAACTGCTCGACCACTTCGGAATGATGGAACCAACTTACACAGCAACGATACCCGTCAAGAAGCCCGGCCTCATGCAGCATAAAGACCCCGGTGCAAACACCGACAAGCGGCACCCCGGCTTCGGCCGCCTCATGCAGGAATTTCTGATAGGCGGGGCTCAGCTTTTCGGCGTCATCCATCAGCCCGCCAACAACCACGATATAATTGAACCGCCGTGGATCGCCCAAGCGTTCCTTGGGCTGCACCGCGATCCCGCTACTTGATGTGATCGGGTCCATCGTGTCCGACAAAACCGTCCATTTACACAGGATCGGACGACTGCGATCACCTTCGTCTGCTGCAAGGCGCAAAACATCGACAAAGTTGGCAAAGGCGCACAACGTAAAGCGTTTTGCGAGGATAAAACCGACGGTTAAACGCGGTGCAGTCTGGGCACGTGCTTCAGGCTTCTTGAGCATCGGTTCCTCCGATACAGACAAGGTTACCGGCTTTGTCGTAGCGGTAATCTCACTTTGACGCAAACATTCTATTTTTTGGCGCAAAAAGTCGCCAGATTACTTTTCATGATACCGAAGGGTATGTCGGCTAAGCAAGAGAAACACAGGGTCACGGCAGAATCAACAATCGGATTGCGATCAGGATGCCAAAATCGGCAAACAGTACATTCGCGCCCCGAAACGATCGCCAGAAACCTGTCAAAATTGCCCCGACCCCGGAAACTCGGCATCCAGAATTGCACCACGCTCAATATCGCCTCCGGTAGTGTCGCATCGCGTAACGCTTCCAGTCTTTGAAACTTAAATCGGGTTGCTGCAATAGGCACCCACCCCGGACCAAAAACTTGTTTGATCCGGATTTCGTCAGAGAGGGAAATGATGAAGGTTCTCGTACCGGTCAAACGGGTCGTCGACTACAACGTGAAAATCCGCGTCAAGGCGGACGGTTCCGGTGTCGACCTTGCCAATGTCAAAATGTCGATGAACCCCTTCGACGAGATCGCGGTTGAAGAAGCCATTCGCCTTAAGGAATCCGGTCAGGCTGACGAAATCGTCGCCGTTTCGATTGGTCCGGCACAGGCACAGGAAACCCTGCGCACCGCCCTTGCCATGGGTGCTGATCGCGCGATCCTGGTCACGGTTGATGGTCCGGTTGAGCCGCTTGACGTCGCAAAAATCCTCAAAGGTGTTGTGAACGCCGAGGAACCCGGCCTTGTCATTCTGGGCAAACAGGCGATTGACGACGATGCCAACCAGACCGGGCAGATGCTTTCGGCCCTGCTTGGCTGGTCACAGGCAACTTTCGCCTCCAAGCTGGAACTCTCAGCTGATCACGCCAAGGTAACCCGCGAGGTGGATGGCGGTCTTCAGGCCATCAGCGTCAGCCTGCCGGCAATTGTCACCGCCGACCTTCGCCTCAACGAGCCGCGCTATGCGTCGCTTCCCAATATCATGAAGGCAAAGAAAAAGCCGCTTGATAGCAAAACCGCCGCTGACTTTGGCGTTACCGTTGCCCCGCGTCTGCGCCTGATCCGGGTTGAAGAACCGGCAACGCGCAAGGCGGGCATCAAGGTTGCCGATGTTGCCGAACTCACCGACAAACTCAAGAATGAAGCTGGCGTCATCTGACCCAGGCGGAGATTGAAATCATGGCTATTCTTCTTTTTGCCGAACACGATAACGCCACCTTGTCCGAACAGACCGCAAAGGCCCTGAGTGCTGCAACCCAGATCGGCGGCGACATTGATATTCTCGTCGCGGGTGCTAGCGTTGGTGCCGTTGCCGAACAGGCATCCAAGCTTTCTGGTATTCGCAGTGTTCTGGTTGCCGATAGCGACGCACTGGCAAACCATCTTGCCGAAAATGCTGCTGACCTGATCGTCTCGCTTGCGGGTGACTATGACACCATCGTTGCCGCGGCTACGGCGAACGGCAAAAACATCCTGCCGCGCGTTGCTGCCCTGCTTGATGTCATGCAGGTGTCCGAGGTCATGGAAGTTGTCGACGCCGATACTTTCAAACGCCCGATCTATGCCGGCAACGCCATCGAAGTGGTGCAAAGCACAGGCGCCAAGAAAGTGCTCACCATCCGCACCTCAAGCTTTGGCGCGGCCGAGGCCGGCGAAAGCACCGCCGAAATCAAGCCGGTTGATGCCGGAAGTGCAAATAGCGGCAAATCTTCCTTCCTTGAAAACATTCTGTCGGAAAATGATCGGCCGGAACTGGGTTCTGCCAAGATTATTGTTTCCGGTGGCCGTGCCCTTGGTTCGGAAGACAAGTTCAAATCCGTCATCACGCCACTGGCCGACAAACTTGGTGCTGCTGTTGGTGCATCGCGTGCGGCTGTCGATGCGGGCTATGCCCCTAATGACCTTCAGGTTGGTCAGACGGGTAAAGTCGTTGCACCCGACCTATATATCGCATGTGGTATTTCCGGTGCGATCCAGCATTTGGCGGGTATGAAAGATTCCAAGATCATCGTTGCCATTAATACCGATGAAGAAGCGCCGATCTTCCAGGTCGCAGATTACGGCATTGTCGGTGATCTGTTTGAAATCCTGCCGCAGCTGGAAAACCAGCTTTAACATTCAACACGAGACATCAAGACGGAACCAAACCAGTGAATGATACCTCTTATATCCTTCGTGTTGCCTGTGATGATCAGCCGGGCATCGTTGCGACCGTTACCTCTGCTCTGGCCACGCGCGGTGCGAATATCGCCGAGTCCAACCAGTTCTGGGACCGCCACACCAACAAGTTCTTCCTGCGTGTTGCGATCATCACACCGGCAGATATCGACAAGGAATCTGTTGCCCTGTCGCTGAACCCGGCGGTGGATCGTTTTAACCTGAAGCTCAAGATTGATGAAGTTGCACGCCGTCCGAGAATCATCATCATGGTTTCGAAATTTGACCATGCGATGCTGCACCTTCTTTACCAAATCAAGGTCGGCTGGCTCGACGCCGAAGTTGCGGCTATCGTTTCGAACCACGAAGATGCCCGCAAGGTCGCCGATCAGGAAGGCATTCCCTTCTACCACTGGCCGGTGAACAAGGAAAACAAGGCTGAACAGGAAGCCAAGCTTGCTGACCTGATCAAGGAAACCAAGTCTGAACTGGTGGTCCTTGCGCGCTACATGCAGGTCCTGACCAACGAGCTTTCCAGCCAGTTCTATGGCATGATCATCAACATTCACCACTCGTTCCTGCCAAGCTTCAAGGGGGCAAAGCCCTATCATCAGGCTTACGAGCGCGGGGTGAAACTGATCGGGGCGACCGCACACTATGTCACGCCGGATCTTGATGAAGGCCCGATCATTGAACAGGAAACCGAACGTGTGAACCACGCCATGTCCGCAGACGATTTCGTCGCGGCTGGCCGCGATATCGAATCCCGGGTTCTCGCCCGCGCCGTCAAATACCATCTTGAAGGCAGGGTGATGCTTAACGATCACCGAACGGTTGTCTTCACTTTGTAGTAAACTTCGCAAAGGGGCCGGCTTTGACCGGTCCCTGACGCGTTTTCGCCATGCCGAGCACTGACAAACATCTCGGAAAGAAGGATTGAGAGAAATGAGCGCATTTCCAAGCAAGGCCAAAGTCGTCATCGTCGGTCTCGGGGGTATTGTTGGTTCCTCGGTGGCGCATCACCTGATCGAAAATGGCTGGGATGATATTGTCGGCATCGACAAATCGGGCATTCCGACAGATATCGGCTCGACGGCACACGCATCCGACTTCTGCTATGCCACCAGCCATGATCAGCTGACCACCTGGACCACCATGTATTCCATGGATTTCTATGAAAAGATGGGCCATTACGCGCGCATCGGTGGTCTGGAAGTCGCACGTGTTGGTGATCACGAACGCATGGGCGAACTCAAACGCCGCGTTGACTCCGGCAAGGCATTTGGCACCAACGTCAAAATCATTTCGGCCGCTGAGGCCAAGGAAAAATTCCCGCTTCTCGAAGAAGACCAGATCATGGGTGCGATGTGGGACCCGGATGCCGGTCTTGTTATTCCGCGCTCCCAAACCGTTGCTGGCAAACTGATCGATCAGGGCGTTGCATCTGGCAAGCTCAAGATCTTCTCCAACACCTCGGCGCTTGAACTGATCACCGAAGATGGCCGCATCAAGGGTGTCGTCACCGAACGCGGCACGATCCATGCCGATTATGTTGTTGTCTGTGCGGGTCTCTGGGGCCGTCTGATCGCGGAAATGGCCGGCGAAGACCTTCCCGTCATGCCGGTTGATCATCCGCTGACCTTCTTCGGGCCGTACAACCAGTTCGAAGGCACCGGTGTTGAAATCGGTTATCCGTTGCTGCGTGACCAGGGCAACTCGGCCTATATGCGCGACACCGGCGACCCCAAAAGCACTGAGGGTGGCCAGATCGAATGGGGTTACTACTATGAGGAAAACCCGCGTCTGGTCCATCCGCGCGACATCCTTGAAAAGGATCAGGCACGTCTGTCCCCGTCGCAGCGCGACCTTGAGCTTGAAGACGTCATGGAACCGCTTGAACGCGCCATGGAACTGACCCCGATCCTGACCGAGCTTGGCTTTAACGAAAGCCACTCGTTCAACGGCCTGTTGCAGTCCTCGGCCGACGGCGGCCCATCGATGGGTGAAAGCCAGAACCTGCGTGGCCTTTGGTATGCGGTTGGCATCTGGATTAAAGACGGACCGGGCATGGGCAAACTGATTGCCGACTGGATGACCCATGGCCGCACGCACATCGACCACGCCTCGGTCGATTTCTCGCGCTTTAACAAGTTCCAGCTGAATGAACAGTATATCCACGACCGTTGCTATGAAACGGCAAAAAAGATCTACAACCCGCCGGTCCACCCGCGCGAGCCGTTCGCCAATGCCCGTGGTATTCGTCGTTCGCCGTTCTACGAGCGCGAAGTCGAACTTGGCGGTTACTTCATGGAACTGGGCGGCTGGGAACGTGCACATGGCTATGCCGCCAACGAGCACCTGCTTGAAAAATACGCCGATCGCGTGCCGGTCCGTGAACATGAATGGGACAACCGCCACTTCTGGCGCGTATCGAACGCAGAACAACTGGCCATGAGCGACGATTGCGGCATCATCAACCTGTCGCATTTCCACATGACCGACATTTCCGGCCCCGATCACGTCGAACTGATGGAATGGCTTTGTGCTGCGAAGATCGGTGGGGATGCCAATATCGGCAAGGGTATCTATACCCACATGCTTGATGACGAAGGCATGGTGCGTGCCGACTTCACCGTTTTCCGCATGGAAGACCGCTGCCGTCTCGTCAATGGTGCCGATGCTGGCCCGCGTGACCTGACCTATATGCGCCGCACCGCCCAGGATAAGGGTTGGGATGTCACGATCACCGATGTGACCGAAGATTTCACCACCATCGGCATCTGGGGTCCGAACGCGCGTGAAAACCTTAAAAAGGTTGTCGAAGACCCCGAGGCGCTCAATGTGGAAAACTTCCCGTTTGCCGCCATCCGTCAGATCAAGATTGCCGGCAAGACCGTCTCGGCCTTCCGCATTTCCTACGTCGGCGAACAGGGCTGGGAACTTCACATGCGTTATGAAGACGGCCTGGCTGTCTGGGATGCGTTGCGCGGCATTGGCGTTCTGGCCGTCGGTGTTGAAACCTATGCCAACTCACGCCGTCTGGAAAAGTCACTGCGCCTGCAGAACGCAGACCTGCACACCCAGTACAACCTGCTTGAAGCCGACCTTGCCCGCCCCAAGGTCAAGGAAGCCGACTTCCGCGGCAAGGCAAAGCATGTCGAATATCGCGAACGCGATCATCAACCGGCCATGCTCTGCACGCTGATCATGACCGATAACGTTGATGCCAGTGGTGTTGCCCGTTATCCGGTCGGGCGTCTGCCGGTAATGGATCCGGAAACTGGCAAAACCCTGATTGATGAATTGGGCCGTCGTTCCTTCACCACCTCGATCGCCTTTGGTCCAAGCATCGGCAAAAACATCGCCCTTGCCTACCTGCCATGGGACTATTGCCAAGAAGGTCGCAGACTCAACGTGTCTTATATGGACGAGATCTATCCGGTCGAAGTTTACGGCATCGGCTACAAACCGATCTACGATCCGGAAAACCTTAAGCCGCGCAGCTAAATCGCGTACGCGCCATACGAACAGAAAAGGGCGGGGAAATTCCCGCCCTTTTTTCATATTCGAACCGATCAAGGCTTAACAACCGGCTGAACAGACCCCGGCGCTGTCGAATTCCATGGTCTTGCCACTCAACGGAACATGGGCTGGAACACTCACTGCGTTGATAAAGGCCTCTGTCCGGGTGCCGGAACGCACATTACCGCCATCCGTTGCCCATTCATTGGCGTGCGATGGAATAACCGATGCCGGCATGATCAGGTTATTGATCACATAGGCGGCTTCTGTCGGGCCGGTGGTGTAGGTATCACCGATATTCATCACCACCAGCTTCGCACCGTAATGACCGCGCACCACAGCATCCTGTTCGGCCGTGATGCCGGTATCACCTGACAGATAGACGGACAACCCGTTCGAGAACGTCAGGACATAACCGGTCGGCGGCCCCGCATACGCCGTCACCCCGGAAGATTTAAGCATCTCGCCCAACGGCCCACCCAGGAAGTCTCCAGACACACCGTTGCTGTGCACCGCCGGAACCGTGGTGATGCTCACACCACCGACCATACGCGAAGCCCCGAAACGCACCAGAACGGACTTGTCCGGATCACCCCCGATACTTTCAAGTTTACGTCCCAGAATACCGGGCATTTCGCTACCGGTTACGATCAGCGCATCCTTGGCATGTGCAATCTGAACCGTGTTCGACACGGACCGGACATCAACCGGGAAGGATGGCTTGCCGCATTCCGTTGCATTCACCGCCTCGATATGACGGTCACCAAGGTGGTCCCCATGCATATGGCTAAGCAATACCGCATCAATCTCGCCCAATCGCGCGTCGTATGGCCCGGCCACCGTTCGACCGGTGTCGTAAAGAATACGGGTACCATCCGGATCTTCGAAAATCATCGCCCGGTCAAGCGGGCAGAACTCGCCATCAACCGCGCCAAGCGGGGTCACTTTAACAGTCTGGGCCTTCGCCGATGCACCGATGACCAATGCTGCGGTAATCAACCCCGCAGCAAATCCACCCCATTTTCCACGCGTCTTCATGATCTGTCCTCCACTGTTTCATCACATTGAGTTTTGATCCGCTGACTTTAATACGTGCAAATAGGGCATCGGATTTGCGCCCTGCACCCGACCGACACGATCCTAACATAATTCGCCTTGCAACCTGGCATTGTTCAGCGGAAGACGGTGGCGGCCCAAGACTGACTCTCCGGGCAATAAAAAACCCTGCCGCCGAAGGGGGCAGGGTTTTTTTATTGGTTGCGGGGGCAGGATTAGCGCTCGCTTTGCTCGCTCAGCTCCGGCCTATGGCCTACGCAAAGAACCTGCAAACAGGCATAGGCCTGTTTGCGATGTTCCAATCCATATGCACCCGATAATCGAACATTAAAAAAGCCCGCCACAAGGGCGAGCTTTATTAATGTTGGTTGCGGGGGCAGGATTTGAACCTGCGACCTTCAGGTTATGAGCCTGACGAGCTACCGGGCTGCTCCACCCCGCGTCAGTGGGTGTATTCTGTTGTTTAAACAGATAACGCCGCGTCTGGGATGATGCGGCGTTGGATGTTTGGGTGTGTTTATAGGGAATATGAGTTGCTGTATTTGGAAGGCCCGGCGGTGACCTACTCTCCCGTGCCTTAAGACAAAGTACCATCGGCGCAGGCTGGTTTCACTTCTGAGTTCGGGATGGGATCAGGTGGTTCCCGGCCGCTATGGCCACCGGGCCGTCCAAACACAGCGAAGAGATCGGAGATCTTTGTAAGATCGTGATGTTGAGTTGCGAACTATTTATTGTTGTGACGTATTGGTCTTGCTGGTTTTACCGCTGCGCAAGTCATATGCAGATCAGTAGCAAGAGGGATCAATCAAGCCGATCGATCAATTAGTACTGGTTAGCTTCACGTGTTGCCACGCTTCCACACCCAGCCTATCAACCTGGTGGTCTTCCAGGGATCTGATAGGGATACCTAGTCTTGAAGGGGGCTTCCCGCTTAGATGCTTTCAGCGGTTATCCCTTCCGCACTTAGCTACCCGGCGATGCTCCTGGCGGAACAACCGGTACACCAGAGGTGCGTCCATCCCGGTCCTCTCGTACTAGGGACAGCTCTTCTCAAGTATCCTACGCCCACGGCAGATAGGGACCGAACTGTCTCACGACGTTCTAAACCCAGCTCACGTACCACTTTAATTGGCGAACAGCCAAACCCTTGGGACCTGCTCCAGCCCCAGGATGTGATGAGCCGACATCGAGGTGCCAAACACTCCCGTCGATGTGGACTCTTGGGGAGTATCAGCCTGTTATCCCGGCGTACCTTTTATCCGTTGAGCGATGGCCCTTCCACGCGGGACCACCGGATCACTATGACCGACTTTCGTCTCTGCTCGACTTGTCAGTCTCGCAGTCAGGCAGGCTTTTGCCATTGCACTCTTAAGCTGATGTCCGACCAGCCTGAGCCTACCATCGCGCGCCTCCGTTACTCTTTGGGAGGCGACCGCCCCAGTCAAACTACCCGCCATGCAGGGTCCCGGATCCGGATAACGGACCTCGGTTAGATATCAGGAAGCAAAAGGGTGGTATCTCAAAGGTGGCTCCACCATGGCTGGCGCCATGGCTTCAAAGCCTCCCACCTATTCTGCACATTCACATCCTGATACCACTGCAAAGCTGTAGTAAAGGTGCACGGGGTCTTTCCGTCTGACCGCGGGTACTCCGCATCTTCACGGAGAATTCAATTTCGCTGAGTTGGTGTTGGAGACAGTGGGGAAGTCGTTACGCCATTCGTGCAGGTCGGAACTTACCCGACAAGGAATTTCGCTACCTTAGGACCGTTATAGTTACGGCCGCCGTTTACCGGGGCTTCAATTCAATGCTTGCACATCTCCTCTTAACCTTCCGGCACCGGGCAGGCGTCAGACCCTATACGTCGTCTTGCGACTTCGCAGAGCCCTGTGTTTTTAGTAAACAGTCGCCACCCCCTAGTCTGTGCCCCCACCGTAAAGTTGCCTTCACGGTGGGCCCCCTTCTCCCGAAGTTACGGGGGCAATTTGCCGAGTTCCTTCAACACCATTCTCTCAAGCGCCTTGGTATATTCAACCTGCCCACCTGTGTCGGTTTGGGGTACGGTCCATATGTGAGAGTTATTTCCTGGACCTCCTTGGCAGCTTCTCCAATCCAATAAGGAAAAACTACTTCCAGAGGCCGTCACTTCTCACGGGTACAGGAATATTAACCTGTTTCCCATCGACTACGCATTTCTGCCTCGTCTTAGGGGCCGACTCACCCTGCGCGGATTGGCCTTGCGCAGGAACCCTTGGGCTTTCGGCGAGGGAGGTTCTCACTCCCTTTATCGCTACTCATGTCAGCATTCTCGCTTCCGATACCTCCAGCATGCCTTACGGCACACCTTCACAGGCTTACGGAACGCTCCGCTACCACTTGTTCAAAGAACAAGTCCGCAGTTTCGGTGTGTGGCTTGAGCCCCGGTACATCTTCGGCGCGGGACAGCTTATTTAGACCAGTGAGCTGTTACGCTTTCTTTAAACGATGGCTGCTTCTAAGCCAACGTCCTGGTTGTCTTGGCCGTCCTACATCCTTTCCCACTTAGCCACAACTTTGGGACCTTAACTGGCGGTCTGGGCTGTTTCCCTCTCGACCACGGACCTTAGCACCCGTAGTCTGTCTGCCAGATAGTACTCATCGGTATTCGGAGTTTGATTAGGTTTGGTAAGCCGGTAAGGCCCCCTAGCCCATTCAGTGCTCTACCCCCGATGGTATTCGTCTGACGCTCTACCTAAATAGATTTCGCGGAGAACCAGCTATCTCCAGGTTTGATTGGCCTTTCACCCCTAACCACAAGTCATCCCCGTCTTTTTCAACAGACGTGGGTTCGGTCCTCCAGTGACTGTTACATCACCTTCAACCTGCTCATGGCTAGATCACCTGGTTTCGGGTCTAATCCCACAAACTCAATCGCCCTATTAAGACTCGCTTTCGCTGCGCCTACACCTATCGGCTTAAGCTTGCTTGTAAGACTAACTCGCTGACCCATTATGCAAGAGGTACGCTGTCACCCCATAAAGAGGCTCCAACTGCTTGTAGGCATCCGGTTTCAGGAACTATTTCACTCCCCTTATCGGGGTGCTTTTCACCTTTCCCTCACGGTACTGGTACACTATCGGTCGTCAAGGAGTACTTAGGCTTGGAGGGTGGTCCCCCCATGTTCAGACAGGATTTCACGTGTCCCGCCCTACTCGAGGACTTATGCAATTTCTACCCGTACGGGGCTATCACCCACTATGGCCGACCTTTCCAGATCGTTCCGGTTCTTATGCATAAGCCACTGGCCTGGTTCGCGTTCGCTCGCCGCTACTAGCGAAGTCTCGGTTGATGTCCTTTCCTCCGGTTACTGAGATGTTTCAGTTCACCGGGTTCGCCTCCTGCCGCTATGTATTCACGACAGGATCACCCTATTGGGTGGGGTTTCCCCATTCAGAAATCTACGGGTCAAAGCCTGCTCTCGGCTCACCGTAGCTTATCGCAGAGTGCCACGTCTTTCATCGCCTCTTGACGCCAAGGCATCCACCAGATGCCCTTATTATGCTTGAGAGATCCCTCAGCTAACTGTTCTGCGGCTTGCGCAGGGGTAAAACCTGCAAAACCACATCACAACTAGTTCGCGATCACGTTCTTTCGTTGCGAAAAAAATCACAACGGAAAGATCCGTTCTCTTCATATTCCCTATTCACAATGTCAAACATCTCGTCATCTAACTCTCTCGAGCCAGATATCTCGTATCTTCCAAACCCCTTTTTGCTCACTGAATGCCATCCGGCATTCAGAGCGCGCCGCCAACGTTCTCATTTAAGAGGGCCAACCCGGCGCGCAGTGTCTAAAACAACTGCTCTGCCATGTGGCACCGTCGACTATTCGATAACGTTCATCGTCCAACTGTTCTCGCAGCCGCTTTGCGGCGCGCTTCACCAAAGAATTGGTGGAGGTGAACGGGATCGAACCGATGACCTCCTGCTTGCAAAGCAGGCGCTCTCCCAACTGAGCTACACCCCCAGTCTCTGAAGGATCTCTGTAAGTCAGTCGTTGGTACTTCGACACACACTGTAAGTGGTGGGCCTGAGAAGAGTTGAACTTCTGAC
>NZ_CP065428.1:0-180000 GCF_015871485.1 Thalassospira sp. A40-3 | reverse complement strand
ACCCTGCGCAACCTTGATGCCGGGAGATGGTTTTCAGACATATATAAGGGCGAACGAATCCCCAGCCTGAAAGATACGCTGGAAACCCTGTATTTCATGGATATGGGGGCCAACCTTGAAATCAAACCATCTGGTTGCGATCCAGTCCGCCTGTGCGAGGAAGTGATCAAGGAACTCCGCACATCAAAGACCGTGCCGCCAATTCTGGTTTCAAGTTTTGATGACACCGCGGTTGCCCATATGCGCAAGCATATGCCAGACCTGCCGTGCGGCTGGTTGCTGGAAACCCTGCCGAAAAACTGGAAGGCCGAGTATGCGCGCCTTGGCGCATCGGCCATTCATATTGACCACAAGGCACTGACACCGGTGAGTGCCGCCGAGATTGTCGATGCTGGTGTCCCGCTGGTTTGCTATACCATCAATGATGTCGAACGCGCCAAGGAGCTATTTTCCTGGGGGGTAACATCGGTGATTACCGATGATCCGGCCAAATTGCTGATGGCGATTCCCCGCCGACCGTTCGCCGCCCACAGATAGACCCTGGATCAAATCAAACCAGGGCAAAACGGTATCATGGCTCTGATCGCCACCACGACCCAGAGCCCGATCGCCAGATAAAAACAGGAAACAGTCCAATGTCCATTGCCCCACAAGATGGTGCTCCGGCTCCGCCGCCACTTGATCCGGCACTCGATCCAGCACTTTCGCCTACCCCGCTTTATCCCAATAACCGGATAAAGCGTCACCTAAGCGAATTGTTCAGACTGGCACTGCCGGTGACGATTGCCCGTCTTGGCATGCTGATCATGGCAGTTGTCGATACGATTGTGGTTGGCAACTATGACAGTGCGGCACTGGCCTACCTTAATATTGCACATGCACCCTTTACATCCTTGATGGTAACCGGCATCGGACTTCTGACCGGGGTGATGGTCATGACATCGCATGCCAAGGGTCGCGACAACCTGATGGCGGCCGGGGCTGTGTGGCGCAATGCCATGCCTTATGCTGTCCTGATCGGCATTGTCTTTACCGTTCTGACCATGCAGTCGGACTGGCTGTTTAAAATCACCGGTCAGCCGGTCGAAATCACCGACCATGCCGGCGATCTGGCGATGATTCTGGCGATCGGAATGCCCGCCGCACTTATTTACATTACCTGTGCCTTTTTCCTTGAAGGATTGCAGCGCCCACTTCCTGGCATGGTGTTGATGATCGCAGCCAACCTGGTCAACCTCGTTCTTGATTACGGGCTGGTTTACGGGGCGTTTGGCTTGCCTGAACTGGGGGCAGAAGGTGCGGCATGGACATCAAGCGTCATCCGCTGGTTCATGGCGCTTGGTCTGCTGGGTTATATCCTGCTGATGAAAAGCCATCATCTTTATGGCATTCGCAACGGCTTTGCCGGTTGGTGGCGCGGATCGCGCGATGCCCGTCATCTGGGCTATGCCGCGGGTGCCAGTCAGGGGATGGAAACCGGCGCCTTTGCCGCCATGCAGCTTTTCGCCGGGCGTCTTGGCGTGATTGCCGCGGCAAGTTACGGCATCAGCATGACGCTTTTGGCCCTGATGTTTATGGTAGCGCTTGGTCTGGCGTCGGCAACATCGGTTCGGGTTGGCATTGCCTATGGCAGGCGGGACCGGCCAGACATGGCGCTTGCCGGATGGATTGGTCTTTTGACCACGATGTGCGTGATGCTGGCCCTTAGCATTCCGCTTTATCTGTTCCCCGATGCGGTTGCACATCTGTTTACCCAGGATGTCGCGGTGCTTGCCACCACGGTTTCTGTATTGATTTTGATGCCGATCATTTTCCCGACCGATGGCGGGCAGAATGCCGCAATCAGTGCGCTTCGTGGGGCTGGCGATAAATGGGCACCAACGATTTTGCATCTGGTGTCCTATATCTTTGTCATGATCCCGGTTGGCTATTACCTGTCATTCGTTCTTGAGATGGGGGTGCGCGGCCTGTTCTGGGGGATTGCGATTGCAAGCCTTGTCGCGGTCAGCGGTCTGGCGATCCGGTTCCTGATCGTGTCATCGCGCGATATTCCGCAACATCCCGAACAGATCTAGGCATCGACAACCAACAAACAGAAAGCGCCGCCGGTTTCGCCCGGCGGCGCTTTTTTTTTAACCCATGCCATGCACGTGATCAGGAACGCGCGGCATCAAATTGGCGCTTCGGCATCAAAAGATCACAAAACGGCAGGACCAGTGTATCGAACGCCGATGCGGCGCGCGCGGCATCAATCCGGATGATGTGCTGTTCGATATCGCGCTGGGTGGCAAACGCGCCAAGCGGTGCCAGTTCCGGCAAGGCATCAACCATGATCGCGTAAAATGCGACCTGATCCTCGCGCGCTGTTCCCGCCGCCAGATTGCCCAGATGATTATAAAGCGCCATCGCCAGGAACCAGCGGCAATAAGGCATCAGACCTTGCAAGATCTCGGAGCGTTGTTGAGGCTGGACATATTGTTGCAGGTCATGATCAAGCCAGACGGCATTTTGCACGCCCGCCACAAAGGCATTGCGAAGGGCGGGATATTCATCACTAAAGAACACAGTCGTCAGCCAGGATGACACATCATCAAGGGCAGCACGGCGCGATGCCGGTGTGCTGTCATTCCCGAAATCAAGGGCAGGCATCGGCGGTTTGCCCGACATGGCAAGACTTGCCACCGCCGGATCAATCAGCGCATTGGCAAGCCATGCCTGATGCCAGATTTTCATCGGCCGGAAATAGGGTTCCTTTTCCGCACCGCCGGCTTCGATCCAGCTTTCGATCAGATGCGCACGCCCCAATGCGATACCAAGGCGCAGGGCATCTTCAAACCCCATGCCGTTTTGCAAGAAAGCATCACCGAGCATGTCTTCAAGCAAGGGCAGCATGCTTGTGACACTGTCAGACCGAAGTCCTGCACCAAGCGGCTGATAGAAAGATGCCGCGTCACTGTGTCCAAGAATGGCGCGGGCATGCTTGGCAAAATCACCCCAGAAAACAAGCTTTACCGGCTCGGCGCGCTTGCGCCAAAGCGGACGGGTCATGTGCCAGTTTTCGCATTCAAAATTGGCCATTGGCAGGGCATCAACAAGGCGTGCCAACGGTTTGGCCACTACCAATTCCAGATCATCCTCGGATCCGACATGGCCGATGGACAGACGCCAGCCCGGTTCTTCATGCGGATGACGATCAAGCCACAACATGGCAAACCCGGTCGCATTTGACCGGCCCGCTGACGGGGCAACCAGATCAAAAAACAGCGAAAGGGCGGCCGGCATTTCCGGCACGCTATGATCGGCCAGTGCGTCCCCAACGGTCCAAGTCTTGACCATGACATCATCGGCATCCGGTCGATTGTCAAAACGCGGCGGCAGAAAACCGGAATATTCGTTTGCAGGACGGGTGGGGTCAGTCATGGCGGCCTCATGGATGCGAAGGGGCACGATGATTTAAACGAAATCATTCATGGCGCTGCTGATACCCAAGGAAACCGGGCAGGTCAATCACCCGGCAATCAACCCGCACACCTTAAATGGCCGCGCTCACCCCAGACTGGTTAAGCATCACGCCCGGGTCAAACCGGCATGGCCAATGCTGGCTTCACGGTAGACCGAGGGCGGCATCGCCATCAAACGTCTGAAATCGCGTGAGAAATGCGCGTTATCTGTAAAGCCGCACCAGAACCCGATTTCACCAACCGAGAGGGTGGTGCCATATAAAAGCCGGCAGGCTTCGCGCACGCGCACCAGACGCAGAAGGTCGGAAAACCGGCTGTTGGCCTGTTGCAAGCGACGCTGCAATGTGCGCCCGGATGTATCAAGCGTAGCAGCAACTTCATCAATCGTCCAACTGCGCCCGATGTCATGTTCCAACACCGTACAAAGCTGTTGCACGATCGGGCGCTGCGCCCCGATTGAGGGCGCGGTGCCGGGCATATTGGCCATGAACGGATAGGAGGACGAAACCTGTTCGAAACTGCCCCAATTGATCCGAAAACGAAGGCCGCGACCGGAAAAAGCCAGTTTGTCGCTAATGCGGCCCTTGCGCGTTACACGCACTGCCGGACCGTGGCTGGGCAAAATGGTGGCGTCAATATTCTCGGCCCCGGCCGCCTCAAGCAAGCCAATCAAAAATCCCAGCAAAAGCAGGTTTTCCACCCGTGCCGGTGGCTGACCGCGCACGACCCCGCGATGGATGGTCATGGATTTTCCTGTGACGGAAAAATCGCTGCGCGCACGCGCGTGGGAATAGCCCTCAAGTCGGCGCCAACGATCAGCAATCACCGACGGCGTTGCCGAGTGGCGCAACATGGTCAGGATCGGTTCCTGTTCCTTGGCAGCCAGATACCGCCCAAGACGCACCAGCACCGCCGGACCATTTATCTCTTCCAGTGCCAGCATGATGCTGCGCAGCTTGGCAGAAGTGACAACCGTCCCGCCCGGGACAAGGTCATAGCCCCGCGGCAACCATGCCAATTGCCGGATCAAGGCAACATGCAAACCAAAAGAAACAAATTCCTGCATCAAAACGCGCCAAATTGAAGGTAATTGGCGCGATCATACAAACTAATGACCGACCTGTCAGTGTCACATTCAAAATGTCACGAAGCTGTTACATTGATCGCGATTTTTAGGAAGCCCGCTGAGATGAAGGTCACTTGGCGCAACGACAAGCCATTGCCGACCGGGTACGGGCATGTCACTTTTAAACCATCTCCTGCCCCTTCCCTGACAATACGGATTGATAGCGTGATCAAGGTTCTTTTCGTCTGCACCGGCAATATCTGTCGCTCGCCCACAGCCGATGGCGTTTTCCGCAAGATGGTTCGTGAAGCCGGACTGGATGACCATATCAGCGTCGATAGCTGTGGGCTGTCGGCCTATCATGTTGGTGAACTGCCGGACCCGCGGTCGCGTGAAATGGCCAAAAGTCGCGGCATTGATCTAAGCGATATTCGATCCCGCAAGATCAGGCCTACCGACTACCATGAATTTGACTATGTTCTGGCCATGGATGACGGGCATCTGCGCGATATGCGCCGCCAGGCACCCAATACCCATCAGCACCGCATTGAGCTGTTTCTCGATTATCATCCCTCGATGGCCGGACAAAGTGTCCCTGATCCCTATTACGGCGGTGCCAACGGGTTTGTCGATGTGTTTGACATGATCGAGGAAGCCTCAAGCAACCTGCTGTCGCACATCCGCAAAAAACACGAAATCTAGGCCCTTAGGCGCCGGAAAGGATTATGGACAAACGCGCGCTTGCAGATTTGATCAAACGCCACACCGGGGCGTCGGTGCGATCCATCGCGCCACTTTCGGGTGGATGCGTTGCCAATGTGATGCGCGCCGATCTGGATGACGGGCAGCAACTGGTGATCAAGCACAGCACGACAAATGATGCGCAAAATAATGCGGGCCTTTTGATCGAGGCGGAAATGTTGCGTTATTTCAAGGCGCACTCGCCGATCCCTTGTCCCGAGCTCATCCATGCCGACGCAAATTGTCTGGTGATGACATTTATCGCCAATGACAACCGGATGACTGGACGTGTGCAGCGCGACCTTGCCGAACAGCTGGCAAGCCAGCATCAGGTAACGTCCGAAACGTTCGGACTTGGCTTTGACACTTTAATTGGCGGCCTGGCGCAACCAAATACACCCGAGGAAAGCTGGATCACGTTCTTCGCCGAACACCGTTTGCGCCATATGGCGCAACACGCACATCGTGAAGGCAGGCTGCCAGGTAGTATGGCCGCGCGCGTTGATCGATTGATCGACAGTCTTGGTGATCTTTTGCCGGACCAGAGCACAGCGGTGCTGCTGCATGGTGACTTGTGGGGCGGCAATATCCTATGTCAGTCTGACGGACTTGCGGGCTTGATTGATCCGGCGATCTATTACGGCGATCGGGAAATCGAACTGGCCTTTGGGACGTTGTTTGGTGATCTGACGCCGGAATTTTTCGCGCGGTATGATGAAATACTGCCGATAGAGCCGGGGTTCTTTGAAGAACGCCGTGATTTGTATAATGTTTATCCGTTACTGGTCCATGTTCGCCTGTTTGGCGGCCATTATGTCGGTTCGGTTGACCATATCCTTGCCCGATTTGGGCACTAAAGCACGTGAACAAACACAAAATACCATCAGTTAGGCACACCTAGAATGGGGAAGAGAGAGTTGAAAGTACTAGCAGGAGCCGCCATCGCCTTGACCATGACGGTCAGCATTGCCGCCATCGCCCACGAAGGGGCAACCGGTGTTGTCAAGGAGCGCATGGAAGGCATGAAGGCCATTGGCCAACAGGTCAAAATCATGGTCCCGATGATGAAGGGTGCATTGCCCTATGACCCGGATCAGGTCGCGAAAGCCGCGACGATTATCGAAGGTCACTCAGGCGAGACCTTTACCGCCCTTTTCCCGGAAGGCAGTAATGACAAACCGTCTGAAGCACTGTCAGACATCTGGGAAGACTGGTCAAAATTCACAAATCTGGCAAACGAACTGCACGCCAAGGCCAGCGATCTTAAATCGGTCGCAGTTAGCGGCGGATCAGAAGACGACTTCAAGGCGTCACTTGGTGAAATGATGCAGACCTGCAAATCCTGCCATAGCGATTTCAAGGAATAGATCGGACAAATTTGCGGTCCCGACGCAAAAAAGGTCGCAGCATTTTGGTGCTGCGACCTTTCTTTTTGGATCAACTGACTGCGTCTTAGCGACCGATCATGGCAAAGAATTCGCGGCGTGTGATCGGGTCATCGCGGAATGCGCCAAGCATCCGGCTGGTCACCATTGATACGCCGGTCTTGTGCACGCCACGGGTGCTCATGCACTGGTGATTGGCATCAATCACCACCGCCACGCCAAGCGGATCGAGTTCTTCCTGAATGGTGTTGGCAACCTGTGCGGTCATCTTTTCCTGAATCTGCAGGCGTTTGGCATAGACCTCGACCACGCGGGCCAGTTTGGAAATGCCAACAACACGGCGGCGCGGCAGATAGGCGACATGTGCCACACCAATAATCGGCACCATGTGATGTTCGCAATAGGATTCGACGCGAATGTCGCGCAGAACGACCATTTCGTCATAGCCGTCAGTTTCTTCGAATGTCCGACGCAGAATCTCGGCCGGGTCCTGCTGATAGCCAGCAAAGAATTCACCATAAGACCGTGCCACACGGTCAGGGGTTCCGCGCAAACCTTCGCGGTCGGGATCATCCCCGGCCCAACGCAGAAGTGTCCGAACTGCTTCTTCTGCTTCTTCGCGTGTCGGACGCTTCACCGGGTTATGTTCGCTGCACATACCAAATCCTTTGTCATTTTATTACAGGATTGAACCTGCCTTGGTGGGGCTCAGGGCCCGCGCTACCTGATACTGTTTTTTGACGCGATCAGTTCACAGTGTGTTGCCCATGCGGACTGTCCAGCGAAAAGGCCGGAATCGCAATATCAAAATGATTGCCGTCCATATCCGTCATTTCGAAAGTGCCCACCATGAAGCCGCTTGGCGTGGTCAGTGGCGCGCCACTGGTGTAGTTGAAACTTTCGCCACATGCCAAAACAGGCTGTTCGCCGACAACACCCGGGCCTTTGACTTCCTGGGTTTCGCCGCGCGAATCCGTAATCCGCCAGTGACGGTTAAGCAACTGAACAGTTTTCGAGCCGAGATTCTCGATCTCGATGCGATAAGCCCAAATGTAACGATGGGTGTCCGGGTCTGATTCGTCCTCAAGGAACATCGGTTTTACCGATACCTTGATGTCGTGGGTTACGGTCGAATACATGCATATCTCCGGGCCAAGTGTGTTCCAGTCAATTTGCATCAGCCAAGAATGCGATGGATGGACCCTTTATGTAGACAATCCTTCCCGAAAGTACCAGTCAGCAGTCAAAACAAACTGGCATTATCCCCCGGATCGGAAACGAAAAGGCCCGCACAATGTACGGGCCGGATCGATGTCGGGATTACTGTTGTCCGAACCTTTTAAACGGCAAGGGCAGCCAACAGGTCTTCCTTAAGGTCATCAATATCTTCCAGACCGACAGATAAACGCAGCATGCCTTCGGTAATGCCCATCGCGACCTTGTCCTCGGCTGGTACACGCTGGTGGGTCGTGGTCCAAGGATGGGTTGCCAGACTTTTTGCATCACCAAGGTTGTTGGAAATATCAATGAGCTTGAGGTTATCAAGCAGCGAAAACGCCGCTGCCTTGCCCCCGGAAAGCTCAATTGCGATCAATCCACCACCACGGCCAGACATCTGGCGCATTGCCAATTCATGCTGCGGGTGACTTTTCAGTCCCGGATACAGAACGCGTGACACCTGTGGCTGTTCCGTCAGAAATTCCGCCAGTGCTGTCGCATTACGAATATGTTGATCGACGCGAAGGCTAAGTGTCTCAAGCCCCTTAAGAAGAACCCAGGCATTGAACGGGCTCATGCTTGGCCCGGTATGGCGCAGGAAGGTGGTCAGATGTTCGTCATGCCATTCCTTGTCATTAAACAGGATCGCCCCGCCAAGGCAGCGCCCCTGCCCATCAATATGCTTGGTCGCGGAATAAACGACGATATCGGCACCCAGCTCCATCGGCTTTTGCAGGATCGGTGTGGCAAAGACGTTATCAACAACAACCTTGGCACCGGCCTTATGGGCCAGTTCGGCAATAAACGGGATATCGAGCACCTCAAGCGTCGGGTTCGACGGCGTTTCAAGAAAAACCGCATCTGCCGGTTTGGAAAGCGCCTTTTCCCAGGCATCCTTGTCCGTGCCGTCCACCAGTTCGGTCTCAACCCCGAACCGCGGCAAAAGCGTGGTCAGGATAAATTCGCACGACCCGAACAGCGCACGCGATCCAACCACACGGCCACCGGCCTTGGTGCTGGCGGCCAATGCATTCCAGACAGCCGACATACCCGATGCCGTCGCGCGGCAATATTGCGCGCCCTCGATCAGGGCAAGGCGTTCTTCGAACATGCCAACGGTCGGGTTTGCGAAACGCGAATACACAAAACGTTCCGGACCGCTGCCATCAAAGGAGGCCTCGGCCTCGGCGGCAGTTTCATACACATAGCCGGAATTCATAAAGATGGCTTCGGAGGTCTCGCAGAATCCGCTGCGCGCTGTACCGCCACGCACGGATCGGGTCGCTGCGCGCCAGTTATCGGAAGCCTTTTTGTCGGTCGTCATCGTCTTGCTCCTACATGCCCGGAATGTATGCATACCGTAATCCGGACACAAAAAAACCCTGACCGGCATGAATGGGTCAGGGCCGAAGCCATAGCACCCCTCTTTAGCGATTTTTTACGTGGCCGCAAGCCGGTCGACAAATCCCACGATGCGCAGACGATACGTCCAGTTTTCCCCTACGTCAAGCGCCACTCCCTCAGGTTTATTGCGCATGTTCCTGCGCCATCCGGCCAGGCTTTGTACAATTTGCCCTCACGCAATGGTGAAGGCAGTTCATAAGCAAGTTTTGAAATTTCTCTCTAATGTTGGGTCAAATAATGCGATCCTGTCTTCAGGGATTTGCATTTCGACCCGAGCGAACGACTTGCAAGAGCCTGAAATCAATGACCAAAACCAGTTCAATGGCGTCACACGTGTCCGACCAGAAACCAGATACCCATAGCGAAATCAAAAGCACGTCAAAGCCCCTATGGCGCAAGCTTTTGCCGGTGATTGTTCTGATTGTCGGGCTTGTCATCGCATGGGCCAGCGGCGTTCTCGATTTGCTGTCATTTGAGTCCCTGCGTGAAAACCGCGACCTGTTGCAGGGTTTTGTTGCCAATAACCCGGTTTCCAGCGTTCTGGTCTTTATGGGACTTTATGTCGTTTCGGTCGCACTTTCCCTGCCAATCGGGTCGATCCTGACCATCACAGGTGGCTTTCTGTTCGGGGCATTTCTTGCCACCAGTTATATTGTGGTCTCCGCCACCATCGGCGCGACGATCGTTTACCTTGCGGCCCGCTATGCGTTTTACGATCTGATGCGTGCCAAGGCCGGAAACGCCGTCCGCAGGATGGAGGAAGGCTTTGCTGAAAACGCGTTCAGCTACCTGATGGTTTTGCGCCTGATTCCGATCTTCCCGTTCTGGCTGGTCAATCTTGTGCCGGCCCTTCTTGGCGTCAAACTGCGATCCTTTGTCTTTGGCACCATGATCGGCATCATT
Organism: Thalassospira sp. A40-3; assembly: GCF_015871485.1. NCBI lineage: Bacteria > Pseudomonadati > Pseudomonadota > Alphaproteobacteria > Rhodospirillales > Thalassospiraceae > Thalassospira > Thalassospira sp. A40-3. Next base: position 169,822 of record NZ_CP065428.1, on the reverse strand, counting down.
CCGGGCACTTTTGTATATGCCTCGATCGGCGATGGTCTGGGGGCCTTATTTGATCAGGGCAAGACACCCGATCTTGGGATCATTTTCGAACCCCGTATTCTGACCCCGATCATCGGGCTCGCCTTGCTGGCCCTTTTGCCGGTGGCCTACAAGAAATTGCGCAAACGTAAAATCGGGGCGAACGCCGATGAATAAGATCATCACGACCGACATTTGTGTCATCGGGGCTGGATCAGGCGGCCTTTCCGTTGCCGCCGGTGCGGTGCAGATGGGCGCAAAGGTTGTCCTGATCGAAAAGGGCAAAATGGGCGGTGATTGCCTCAATACCGGCTGTGTTCCGTCAAAGGCGCTGCTGGCGGCTGGCCATGCTGCGGAAAATGCACGCAGGGCTTCACGGTTTGGCGTATCGACCGGCCCCGTGGAGATCGACTTTGGCCGGTCAATCGACCACGTTCATTCCGTGATCGCAGGCATCGCCCCCCATGATTCGGTCGAACGGTTCGAAGAACTCGGCTGCACCGTCGTTCAGGCCGAAGCCCGTTTTACCGGTCCGGATGAAGTCATTGCCGGTGACACCACAGTCAAGGCCAAACGCTTTGTCATCGCCACCGGATCGCGTGCGGCCGTACCGCCGATCCCGGGCCTTGAAACCGTTTGCTATTTCACCAATGAAACCATTTTTGAAAACCGGGTCCGTCCCGAACATCTGATCATAATCGGTGGCGGCCCCATCGGGCTCGAAATGGCGCAGGCCCATCATCAGCTGGGTGCAAAGGTCACCGTGATTGAAATGGGGACCATCCTGCCCAAGGACGATCCGGATCTGGTGGCTGTTGTCCGCGACCGCATCAAGGCCGATGGCATCAGCCTTTATGAAGGTGCCAAGACCAAGGAAATCCTTGATGTGAATGACCAGATCCGGGTCGTGATCGAACATCAGGGTATCGAGATTACCTTGGAAGGAAGCCACCTGTTGCTGGCAACCGGACGCAAACCCAATGTCGAGAATCTCGGCCTGAAGGATGCCGGTATTGACTATACCGACCGCGGTATTTCCGTCGATGCGCGATTGCGGACATCCAACAAAAAGGTCTTTGCCATTGGCGATATCACCGGCGGCCTGCAATTTACCCATATGGCGGGATATGACGCAGGTATCGTCATTCGCAATGCGCTGTTCCGTCTTCCGGCCAAGGTCGATCACAGCGCCGTACCATGGGTGACCTATACCAACCCGGAACTGGCACAGGTCGGTCTGACCGAAAAGGCCGCCCGCGAACAATATGGCGATGACATCCGCGTTGTGACCTGGGATTACGCCGAAAATGACCGCGCCCGGGCAGAGGCCGAGACCGAAGGCTTCATCAAGGTCATCACCAAACCAAATGGCCGGATTCTGGGGGCTGCCATCGTCGGACGGCAGGCCGGTGAACTGATCGGTGTCTGGTCACTTGCCATCAGCAAGAAGATGAAGATCGGCGCGATTGCGGGCATGATCGCGCCGTACCCGACCTTGGGCGAACTTTCCAAACGCGTTGCCGGGGCCTGGTATACCCCCAGCCTGTTTGGCGAAAAAACCCGCAGGCTTGTTCGTTTCCTGCTCAGATTCGCATAAGCGGCTCGCTTGCCATCACGCAGGAAAACAAGCATCTGTATTGCTGTACTTTTTTCGGTTTATCGGCCTAACATCAGTTAATGAATAACCGGCATCTGAAATTGCCCCCATGGGCCAAATCGCTTTCCGCGCGCCTTCTGGTGCTGACGGTAAGCTTTGTGATGCTTGCCGAGGTGTTTGTCTTTGCCCCTTCTGTCGCCCGCTTTCGGATTGACTGGTTAAAGGCGCACCTTGATTCAGGCTACCTTGCGGCCCTTGCCCTTGAGGCCACCCCCGATCAAATGATCCCTGATGATCTTGAACGCGAACTTCTGTCCAATGCCGGGATCGAGGCGGTCATCCTGCGCCGTGAAGATCGCAAATTGCTGCTGCAACGCGATGATATGCCCGCCAAGGTCGATAAGGACGTCAATCTGAGCGATTTCTCGATCCCGATGGCTTTGATGGAGGGATTGACAACACTCAGTCAGACCGAAAACCGGGTATTGCGCGTGGTCGGCATGCCCTCCATGGCGCCGGATTTCGAGATCGAGGTGCTTGTGCATGAAGACCGCCTGACCGAGGCGATGCGTAATTTCGGTTGGCGGGTGTTTGGCCTGTCGCTGATGATTTCGTTCTTTACAGCCGGGCTTGTCTATTTCGCGCTCAACCGGTTGCTGGTGCGCCCGATGCGGACCCTGACCAGCGACATGATCCGTTTTCGCGAAGATCCGCAGGACAAGGCATCGCTGATCAATCCGGGCGAACGGGATGATGAAATCGGTGTTGCCCGCCAGGAACTCGCCATGATGCAGCAAGACATTCAGGCAATGCTCAATCAGCGTCGCCGTCTTGCTGCCCTGGGTACGGCCGCCACCAAAATCAGCCATGACCTGCGCAATGCGCTGGCAACATCGATGCTGATGACCGAACAGCTTGCGAAAAGCGAAGATGACGAAGTCCGCGCTGTGGTGCCGCGACTGTTATCATCGATGGAACGCGCGGTTTACATCAGCGAACAAACCCTGTCCTTTGCCCGCGAAACGCCACCGCCGCGCGATCTTGCAACCTTCACACTCATTGAGCTGATCGAGGAAATCCGCGATCAGATCTTGCTGCAAAAATGCGAGCCACTGCTTGATGGCGGCATGGGCGATGCACCTGCGGCCAGTGAACCCTGCCCGGCGCGCATTGAGATCGACCTGCCTGATGATGTCATGCTTGAAGCCGACTATGACATGCTGTTTCGCGCCTTCAGCAACCTGATGCGCAACCCGCTGGAGGCCGGGGCGACTACCGTCACCATCAGTCATAAAATTCAAACCGAACCTGAAAAGGGTGACGAATCGGTCAAGGCCCGCCGCTCCATTGAAGTTTTCATTGCCGACAACGGGCCGGGTTTGCCCGAAAAGGCGATCAAAAACCTGTTCGTCCCGTTTGCTGGCAGCGGGCGGCAAGGTGGGACCGGGCTTGGTCTTGCCATCGCACGCGAACTGATCAGCACCCATAATGGTGAACTTCGCCTCACTGCAACAGGGCCGGATGGTGCTGTTTTCACAGTCAAATTGCCACTTGGTAACTGATTTCGCTGCATTCCTGTGCTGCAGCGCATCTGATCGATAGATTTTTCCTATCTATTTTAATTTTATATTCGATTTTATCTTTTGATCAGCATTTGCGACCTTTGGTTATGGCGATGCCGGGCTTGATCCCGATCCCCGATCCGCTCCTGACCCAAAGTTCGGTATCGCCAAACTCGCTTGAGTGTGAACCGTATTATTTTGAAGCCTTCCTACCCCTGTTGCACCCTCCCTTGACGTTGGCACCTCAAGTGAGACCGCATGTTGAAGACCCCATAATCCTTGCCGGATTATCATCAGGGGATCTGAAATGGTCCCCGCCCTCAAAACCCCTTGTCCGTATCTGGACAAGGGGTGTTTTTTTGACATCACATCAGCTTGGGCGGATCAATGACGCACGCATGTCGTCCATCTCTTGGCGCAAAAAGCATCCTTGCGCGTGATCATTGATCAGGCCCATCGCCTGCATGAACGCAAACACGGTGGTCGGCCCTACGAACTTCCAACCGCGTTTCTTGAGATCCTTGGAAAGGGCAACGGACGTCGGCGACGTTGACATCGACTGCGGCGGGTCAACCTCATCCGGTTTCGGTTCAAACCGCCAGAAATAGGCGGCAAGTGATCCTTCCTCGGCCACCATCTCGCAGGCCCGTTTGGCATTGTTGATCGATGCTTCGATCTTGCCGCGATGGCGGATGATCCCGGCATCGCCAAGCAAACGTTCAACATCCGCATCATCAAACTGCGCGACCACATGAAAATCGAAACCGGCAAAGGCTTTGCGGAAATTCTCGCGCTTGGTCAGGATCGTGCGCCAGCTTAATCCCGACTGGAATCCCTCAAGACAGATTTTCTCAAACAGCCGGATGTCATCGGTCACCGGAAAACCCCATTCCGTGTCGTGATAGGCGTTAAATTCCGGCGCCGCATCACACCAGGCGCACCGGCATTTTCCATCCGTTCCGATTGTTGTTTTGCTCATCGCTCAGGCCATCAGGAAATCAAAACGTTGATCGGCACGCGCAGGCGAGATTTCCAGAATCTCGGCGCTAACGATCCCCTCGACAACGAACGGATCTTCATTCACGCGGGTTTCAATCTCGTCGCGTGACACACCATGGGCCAGAACCGCACCGCCCATATTGGGTTGCAGGCTGCCGACCATCAGAAACACGCCATCATCAAAACCCTGTTTGATCCACGCTTTGTGCGCGTCCATGAATTCCGGGGCCTTTGGGCGGTTTTCGGCGAATTTCAAAAAGATCGCAAACATCGTCTACTCCCTGTCTGGATTGTTTTTGTTGGCAAGATCGGCAATCTGATCGTCCAACCAGGTGCACATCAGCTCGACCTCGTGATGCAGGAACCGGTCATCATCAAACGCATTGGCAAGGGTCGCCACACCCTGACTTCGGCCAAGGATATGCATGGCCAATTCATCGGATTTGTCGCCAAAACCCAACCGTTCGAACTGCCGGCACAACCAACTGCGAAACAGGGTAAACAGCGCCGCGGCATCGCTTTTGGCCGCGTGATTCAGTTTCGCCAGTTCTGACGACAACGTACCCACCGGGCAGCCGTATTTTCGGATTTTCTCGCCATTGACGATCAGAATATGAATGAAGCTTCGAATACGCTCCGCCGGGTCTGATCCGGCAATTTCCCAGCGATCAAGCATCTGCTCGGTATTGGCAAGGCGACGATTGATCACCCCATCAAGGATGTCATCCTTGGTCTTGAAGTGATGATAAAAGTTGCCGCGCGATATGCCGACGGTGGTTGCAATATCGGCAAACGATGTTGCCTCGAAGCCGTGCTGGTAAAACAGCAGGTCCGCTGCCTCGACAATCCGTTCTCGTGTTTCTGTTGCCATTTTCCGATATGCCGCCCGATTGACCTAGGATTAGGACAACTGTCCCAGATCCGAAATTAGGTCAATTGTCCTATTCTGTCAACAAGACAAAAAAGCACCCGCAAGCATCGCCTGCGGGTGCCGGAAAATTCGGTGATAAATATTCTGGGTTTCTATCAGTCGCGCCAGAAGGCCGGGAACAGCAGAACCAATACAGTGAACACTTCAAGACGGCCGATCAGCATGCCAATCGACATCAGCCACTTCGCCCCGTCCGGCAGGGTCGCAAAGTTGCCTGACGGGCCAACAATCGGGCCCAGTCCCGGTCCGACATTGGCAATCGCCGTGCCGGCACTCGATACCGCGGTGATGAAATCAAGTCCCATTGCACCAAGTGCTGCGGCCAGAACCACAAAGCAGAACACAAACAGGAAGAAGAAGCTCAGCACCGATTCCGTAACATCTTCCGAAAGCGGTTTGCGGTTATAATAGGCAATGAAAACGCCATGCGGACGCAGCATGTGCGAAAGCTGGATCTTGGCGATTTCATACAGAACCTGAAGGCGGAAGATCTTCACCCCGCAGGTTGTCGAACCCGCACAGCCGCCAATAAACATGACAAAGAAGAACACCGTCACCGCAAACGGTCCCCAAAGCCCGTAATCGGTGGTGGCATATCCCGTACCGGTCATCACCGACACAATGTTGAAGGACGTAAAGCGCAACGCATACAGGAAATCGACATTGTTGGTTTCCGAATGCCAAAGCGCGAGGCCGACAACGATGGAAACCGCGATTGTGATAAACCAGCGCACCTGACTGTCGCGGAACAAGGCCCGACCCTGCCCGCGCAACATCTGCAGATACAAAATAAACGGCAACGCCCCCGTCGCCATGCCAAGCGTGATGATCACGTCAATCGCTGCACTGTCATAATGCCCGATTGACGCATCCTTGGTCGAAAAGCCGCCGGTGGCAATCGTCGTCATGGCATGCGCAATCGCATCAAATGGCGTCATGCCCGCCGACCACAACATAATCGCCCAAAGGCCCGTGAAGCTCAGATACAGCATCGCGATACCCATCGCGATCTGGGTTGCGCGCGGGAACGCCTTGTCCGATTTGTCGGAGTTTTCCATGCGGAACAACTGCATCCCGCCAACGCGCAGCATCGGCATAACGGCAATCGCCATGACAATAATCCCGATCCCGCCAAGCCACTGCAACAGTGCTCGCCACAGCAAGATCCCCTGCGGCGCGGTATCAAGGCCGACAATCACGGTCGATCCGGTGGTGGAGATACCTGACATCGCTTCGAAAAACGCGTCGGTATAGGACATATCAAGATCGGAAAAGGCAAAGGGCAGCGCCGATGCCGCCGTCAAAACCAGCCAGCTCAGCGTGGTCAGGATAAAGGCCTGGCGTGAATTGATCTTAAGATTGTCCATGCGGTTCATCATGATCAATGCCCCGCCGATAAACAGCGACACAAAAGACGCCGCCGAGAACACGATCCAGTCACGCTGCCCGTAATAAAGGTCGACCAAAGCCGGAATGAACATGCCAATCGACAACGTACAGAGCAAAATGCCGACGATGAAAAGAATGGGACGGAAATCGATCAATGAAGCGCCTCTTGGCACATACACCGCGAAATCCCCCCGGACAAACGGCATATGGTGCGTCTGATGTTCTGTTTTCGGAAGCCACTGCATACCCGAAAATTCGGTCTGCATGTACCCCCTTCATCACAAGCAGCGAAATTCTTGGCATATGGGGCCACAATGTCCAGTCCTTTTAAGCTGTTGCACGCTGCCTTGCGGTCGGATTTTCGCGATCATCAACACGATTTGTTCGCGCCCGCACCCTGATTAATGAACCACCGTCACCTTTGATCCGACTTTCAGTATCTCCACACTGCGCGACTATCACCACTTAACTATGTCTATAATTCTTATTGATTTCTGATAGTTCACCTGTTGATCAGAATCATTCCAATATAATCGCCGGTTTCTTTTGGCTTTTTCATCATCACACAAACAAGGCAAACCTGCCTGTATTTGATATTGTGTCGTGCAACATGGCGCGCTTTCCCCTAAATTAGCCGGATCAAAAACGATGAGCTCAATCATCGGTGCCTGCCTTGTGACTATCCTTGGGGAGCTTCCCGTGTGGGGAAAGAAATTATACTTCGCGATCATTCTGTGCGTTCTGCTGGCGGTCGGGTTTCTGACCACGAGTTTTGTAAGCTTCTATGTCGCCCGGGATTCTCTTGAAGAACAGATTTCCGAAAGCACGCTTCCGCTGACCAGCGACAATATCTATTCCGAGATCCAGCGCGATCTGCTGCAGCCGATCTTTATTTCTTCGTTGATGGCCCATGATACGTTCTTTCGCGACTGGGCCCTTTCCGGCGAAACTGATCCGGAACGGATCACCAAGTACCTCGCCGAAATTCAATCGCGTTATGACACGATCACAGCCTATTTCATCTCGGAAGAGACCCGGAACTATTATCACCCGACCGGCGTGATCAAACAGGTCAGCGAAGATGATCCGGCCGATGGCTGGTATTTCCGTGCGCGCGACGGGAAGCAACCTTACGAGATCAATATCGACCACGACACGGTTGATCGGTCGCGCCTGTCGATCTTTGTCAATTATCAGGTCCGCGATTATGACGGCAATGTCATCGGTATTACCGGTGTTGGTCTGGCCGTCAGTTCGGTTACCAATCTGATCGAAACCTATCAGGCGCGCTATGGCCGAACGATCTATTTCATCGACACCGAAGGCCACGTTACCCTGCGTGGTAGCGGCTTTGGCGATGCCCACAGCCTGCAGGAACGGCCCGGCATGCGCACCCAGGCCACCAAAATCCTGACCTCGCCCGGCGCGTCGATCAGTTACGAACATGGTGGACACACCTATTTCGTCAACAGCCGCCTGGTGCCTGAATTTGGCTGGCTTCTGATAGTTGAACAAAGTGACTACTCATCTGACGCACGTCTTCAGAACACCCTGTTCATCAATATCGCGATTTCGTTGCTGATCACGATTGTGGTCGGGCTGATCGCCTTCCTGACCGTGCGCAATTATCAGAAGCGCCTCGAAGAACTGGCATCGCGTGACAAACTGACCGGCACGTTTAACCGTCAGATCTTTGACATGATCTTTGATCAGGCGGTTCAGAACGCAAAACGGCAAAAGGCGCCCCTGTCGGTGATGTGTTTTGATGTTGATGGCTTCAAGGCAATCAACGATGGCTATGGCCATCCGGGCGGGGATGCAGCGCTTCGCGAAGTTCTGACCATGGTCCGCCAGAATGTGCAGGACTCCGACGTGATCTGTCGCTGGGGCGGGGATGAATTTGTTGTTCTGTTCCCCGGAAAAGATCGCAAGGAAGCCATGACAAAGGCCCGCGAACTTGCCGACTCTGTCCGCAATGCACCGGTCCGTTTCGGGCGGGATCATATTCCGGTCACCATCAGTGCCGGTATAACTGAATACCGCGATGGCGAGGATCTTGATACCTTGATGGCCCGTGTTGATAACGCGCTTTATACCGCCAAGGCATCCGGCCGCGATCATATCTCCCTGTCCTGATCCATTGGGCCGCGACCAGATACAAAACACCCCCGGCAGAATGGTCTGCCGGGGGTGTTTTTTGTTTATTTAATTCGCTTCCGTGCGCGATCAGTCGGCGATAGATGCCTCGGCGATCTGGACTGCGTTAAGCGCAGCACCCTTAAGCAACTGGTCACCGGCAACAAACAGCTCCAGACCATGATCACCAAAGATCAGGTTGGTACGAATGCGGCCAACTTCGACGTCATACTGTTCGGTCGCGGTCAGCGGCATCGGGTATTTGTTGTTTGCCGGATCATCGACAAGTTTGACACCCTTGGCCTTTGCCAGCACTTCACGGGCCGCCTCCGGGGTAACAACCTTTTCGGTTTCAACCACGATGGCCTCGGAATGGGTACGTTCGGTCGGAATACGAACCGCGGTGCACGATACCGGAAGGTCCGGCGCGCCAAAGATTTTACGCGTTTCCCAGGTTACTTTCATTTCTTCACGGGTGTAACCGTTGTCCTGGAAAGTATCGATATGCGGGATCACGTTAAACGCAAGCGGCGATGAAAACACCTCTGCCGGGACCGGCTTGCCAGCAAGACCAGCTGCCAGACCTTCGCGCAGTTCGTTCATGCCCGGCTGACCGGCACCCGATGCGGCCTGATAGGTCGATACGATCACTTTCTTCAGGCCAAAGGCCTGATGCAGCGGCCAAAGGGCAACTGCGGCAATCGCCGTGGTGCAGTTCGGGTTCGCGATCAGTTTTGCCGTTTTGGCAAGGTGACCATTGATTTCCGGCACGATCAGCGGAACATCGTCATTCAGACGGAACGCCGAGGAGTTATCAATCACCAGCGCGCCTTCGGCAATCTTGGGTGCATATTCCTTGGCGAAATCACCGGAAACAGCAAGGAAGACAATGTCGCACTGCTTGGCTTCTTCAACAGAAAACAGCGCGACGGTCTTAGTGCCGAATTTAGTCTCCACGGTCTTGCCTGCTGAACGCTCTGACGCGAACAGGGTGAGTTCACCCACAGGGAACTTGCGATCAAACATTACATTGATCAGCTCGACGCCAACCGCACCGGTTGCGCCAATGACACCGACATGGAGATTTTCGGCACTCATAATAGTTGTCTAACCTCGCAATAAATTTGTTGTCATATTCGACTGCCGCGATCATTCGCGGGCCGCGCATTATAAGGATTAATCAAGGTAACGCAAATGTACCTTGCTGCATTGCATTCATGCGCGGTTCTGATTGGGTAAAAACGCACCGGACAACAGATTGTTCCATGGCGATTTTAAACGGGCTGACATAAAAAATCCGCCCTTCAACAGTACCACCGCCAAGCAGACGTCAAAGGGCGGATTTAGCCGCCATAAAGACGACATATCCAGACTATGAAAGAGAATCGGCTGATCGTTTTAATGTCCGATCAGGCGAATGCACTGATCACATAAGGCAATGTTTGGCGAAATCGGTCGCCTCGTTTGCCGTCCAGTCGCCTTTCGGCTTTTCCTTAAGGTCATTGCACCATTCCTCGCTGCCCACCTCGGGCGAGCATGCGGAAACAGCACCAGCCAGGAAAAGGACCGCAAGGCCCCCGGCGATTTTGGTCGTGATCGTTTTCTGCAGTTTCATGTCCGTGTCCACTGTTTGTGTGTTTGTTATTGACGCTACAAACTTATACACGGCGCGAAAATGACGCAAAGTAAACCTTCGGTCTGTGGCAACCATCACAGACCGACAGCAACAATCGACAAAATGAAAATCAGGGATCAGTCGCGCCAGAAGGACGGCATCAACAGCACAAGAAGCGTCTCGAACTCAAGCCGGCCCAGCACCATGGCAACATCCAAAATCCACTTTGCGGAATCCGGCAAGGACTGGAAATTACCCGCCGGTCCAATGATATTGCCAAGCCCCGGCCCGACATTGGCAAGTGCTGTTGCCGCCGCACTCATCGAGGTAATCAGATCAAGCCCCGTCAAACCGAGGGCAATCGTCACCGCGATATAGCTGATGGTCAAAAGGAAGACATAGACCGTTACGGCGTTATAGATGTCGGATGTGATTTCGTGGCGGTCAATGCGGCTGACCACCACGGCAGACGGGCTGCGCAGGCGCATGAAATGGGCGCGAAGCCCGGTAAACACGACATACAGGCGAAACATCTTGAACCCGCCCGATGTTGATCCCGAACAACCGCCGATAAAGGTCGCAAAGAAAAACAGCATGACCGCGGCCGGGCCCCACAACAGGTAATCCCCCGATGCATAGCCCGTGGTCGTAATCACCGATACAAGGTTGAACGCCGCCATGGTCAGCGACCGGAAGAAGCCGTCATCTGAAATCTGCAACAGCCGCAGCGTCAGCAAAAATGTAAAACCTGCAATGATCAGGCAGAACAATTTGATTTGCTGATTGCCGATCACGGCCTTGATCGCCCGTTTGCGCAGAAAAACCGCATAGGCGGTAAACGGCAAACCGCCAAAGAACATGAACAGGATGGCAATCCAGTGCAGCGACAGGCTGGTGTCAAACTTGGCAAATGAAAGATCCGACGTGGCATAGCCACCAGTCGACAGCGTCGTCATGCCGTAATTGATCGCATCAAACCATCCCATGCCAAAGATGCGATACAGCACAATGCACACCAGGGTCAGAACCGAATAGATCATCACGATCTGCAGGCACATGTCGCGCATGCGACCACTGAGTTTTTCCGACCGATCCGAGCTTTCCATCTGGAAAAGCTGCATGCCGCCAACCCGCATCATCGGCAAAAGGGCAAGGGCGGTCACAATGATCCCGATCCCGCCAAGCCACTGCATGATCGATCGCCAGATCAGCAATCCCGGCGGAAGTTCATCCAGCCCCGACAGGATGGTTGATCCGGTCGTCGTCAGGCCCGATACGGTTTCAAACACCGCATCACAGAAACTGATTTCAAGCGATGAATACCAAAGCGGCAAGGACCCGGTCAGGCTAATCGCAATCCATGACACCACGGTCAGGACATAGCCCTGACGTGCTGTCACACGCGGGCCGATATCAGATCGGCAGGCAAGACACGCCATACCGCCAAGCCCGATGGTCGTGATCGAGGCTTGGGCGAAAATTTTCCAGTCCGGGTTGCCATATGCAAGATCAACAGCAGCAGGCACCATCATCGATATACCGATGATAATGACCATAACCCCGACAACGAAAAAGATGGGTTGCAGACGGAACAAGCAAGCTTCCCTGACAGCAAAAGACAAACCCGCTTGTAGCGCCAATTGACAATTGATGCATCCGGTTATTGTGCATGACACCATTGATGGCAATTCCCGCTGCCCGCCATCTACCGGACAAGGGCGTCATCATTTTGCCGTTCTTTTTGCTTGTTCTTTTGCCATGACCGTTGTGTCATTCTTGCCAAATACTCACCCCGCAGATCTTTGAGGCCAGTGTGAAACGCGTTATCCGCCTGATCGTCCTTCTTGCCATTCCGGCCTTAATTGCCATTGGCCTTCACTGGCACAGCGCACCGGTCCATGCGGCTGACAACGCGCCCCAACTTGCTGATCCGGCCGGACTGGAAGCCAGGGGCCGCGATGTTCAGGTGATTGACGGCGATACCATCATTATTGCAGGTCAGGTGCTTGATATCGCCGGCATGGATGCCCCGGAACTCGGTCAGCAATGCCTGCATAATGGCAGTTTCTGGGACTGCGGCATGTCTTCGGCCATGCAATTACGGAAATATTTCGCCATGGCGCCGTTTGATGTCCATTGCTGGCCCGGTGATCAGGAACGCGCGGGCAAGGCCGATGATTTCCCCATCGTCGAATGCGGGATCGGCGAACGTGACGTGGCGGCGGCAATGATCAGCGACGGTGAAGCGCTGCCGATTGCAGGCTACTCCCATCGCTATGACCGGCTGTCGCGCGATGCCGACAATGCCGGCATCGGCATCCATGGTGGCGATATGATTGCTCCGTCTGACTGGCGGGCGGGTAAACGGCTTGACGGTGAAACCGGACGCTGCCTGTTCATCGCTGACGGCAAGGGCAATTACCTCAGCACCCTTGATCCGCGCTTTGCCGATTTTGCTTCAGATACCAAAATCTGCAGCGACGAAGAGGCACGTGACATGAACCTGAACTATCTACCGCCATCACCGTAACCGGCCCCTTTTTGGTGGCAGGTGCATCTTTTGGCGTCTTCGCGCGTCTTCCTGTTTATCGCTTCGATCAAACAGGAGAATACGATGCGCCTGCAACTTGCCTTGAATGTGAAAAACCTTGACCGTGCCATCGCGTTTTACAGCGAAATGTTCGCAAGCCCGGTGCACAAACAACGGCCGGGATATGCCAATTTCGAAATTGAAAACCCGCCGCTTAAGCTGGTTTTGTTCGAACACCCGGCAGCAACCGAAAACCTGAACCATATCGGTGTCGAATGTCTCAGCGAGCAGGCGTTTGAAACCGCCTCAGCCCGGCTGCATCAAAGTCATCTTGTCACCAGCGGCGTTGCTGAAACCGGATGTTGTCACGCAAAGCAAACCAAGTTCTGGACAACAGGACCAGACGAACTTGACTGGGAGTGGTATCGTATTCTTGACGATGCGCCACATGACCAGTCTGGCGATCAACAAACGTCGGGGGCTGGCTGTTGTGGCCAACAACCGGGCAAGGAATTGCAATCAGATCAGGTGTGCTGCGCGTAAAGAACCATGAAGTTTGCATCGACACATCACACAACTTCAGACTGGCAGGCCTTGCAAAAAGGCCTGCGCAGTTTCGTCTATCACCGTCTTCCCCAGGACGCAGTCGACGATATTGTTGCCGACATCCTTGAAACGATTATCCGCAAAAAATCGGATCTTCGGTTGGCATCCAATCCATCTGCTTGGATTTATGCCGTCGCACGCAGCAAAGTGGCAGACTTCTATCGACGACAGGGGCGCGAACATACCGCACTTCAGACCCTTAATACCGACCCGACCCTGTTGAACCATGACGAGCCGCACGACAAACCCGGTTTGCATGACTGCGTGATGGGCTTCATTGGTCGATTGAGCGAAACCGACCAAGCCATTCTTGAAGAAATCGATATCAACGGCACACGACAAACCGACTTCGCCATCCGCAATGCCATCGCCCTCCCTACAGTGAAGTCACGCGTCCAACGCGCCCGAAACCGTCTGCGTGATCGGTTGGTTGCCTGCTGTCCGGGTGGCGACAAGGGCCATAATGAAGATGCCGGTGGCGATGCCACGGCATGCAATGGCGCATGCCAAAATACGGGCGCCTGTCCGCCGGACCGGATGTGATGATGTCTGTGGGAAAAGGCTTGGAGCGGGTGAAGGGAATCGAACCCTCGTATGCAGCTTGGGAAGCTGCCGTTCTACCATTGAACTACACCCGCGAAGCGCGCGATTTATAGCCCGCTTTTCCGATCAACGCAAGCCGGTCCCATCCAGATCCATCCAATTAATTGCCCGACCAAATACCGGAAAACTTTAGCCTTCCGGCACCATGCGCCAGATCGCACTGGCATGGTCATCGGAAATCAGGATCGACCCGTCGATATAGTGTTTCACATCGACCGGACGCCCGATCACTTCGCCATTGCTGCGCAGGAAACCAACAAGGAACGGGTTTTCTGTCACCGGCTTGCCATTGATGAATTCCACCCGGACCACCTCGTACCCATCAGGTATCGTTCGGTTCCAGGATCCGTGCAATGCAACCAGCGCATCCCCACCGTCAAAGGTGAAGCCAAGCGGCGCATTATGGGCATTAAAGGTAAATTCCGGGAAAGTGACTTCTTCTGGCACCGTTTCATCGGAAAATTGCGGGCTTCTGGTGTCGTTCCCCGCATACCACGGGTAGCCATAGAACTGGCCAGACTGGCTGGCACGATTAAGTTCCTCACGCGGGATATTATCGCCCAGCATATCGCCGCCATTATCGGTAAACCAAAGCTCGTCCGTTTCCGGATGGAAGGTCAAACCGACAGAATTGCGAATGCCGCTGGCATAGATGTCTGGTGCGCCGCCAGTGACCGGGATGGAGATGATCGTGCCTTCAAGGCCGCTGACCTTGCAGATATTGCACGGTGCCCCGACCGCAACAAACAAGCGATCGCCATCCGGTGACAAGGCGGCATAGCGCCAGCCATGATGGCGTTCATCAGGCAGATTGGTAAACAGTATCCGCGGGCGACCAAGGCTTTCGCCATCAAAATTGGCAAGATCATAGGACACAATGCGGTGCTGATCGGCAACAAACAGGGTCCCGGGTTTATAGGCAATCCCGTTGGCCAGCTTGAAGTCATCCGCAATCAGATTGACGTCCTCGGCAACGCCATCGCCATCCTGGTCACGCACGAAATAAAGGTTCGGCCCGCGCGTCCCGACAAAAGCGCCGTTAAGCTCCGGGGCAACCGCAATCGTCCGGGCGTTGCTGACCTCGGCAAACACCGAAAGGCGATATCCGCTTTCAGCCGTTAGCATCGATTGAACGCGTGCCACACGTTCGGAAACCTGCTGGGCCTGTGCGGAGATACTTAGCGCGGTCACAGCCGCGGAAGAGACAGCCCCCAAACACAAACGCCCGGCCCATCGGCGTGCGGTGTGCAACTGGCGACGGAAGTCCGGGCGTAAATATTGGGTCATCCTGAAATCTCCTTGTCTGGCAATCGGCCTTAAAAGGATACGGACAGTTTCCCCAGGTCGATCAGGGACAAGACCGCCTAATTTGATTGTATTGGCGGATATTCTATTGGCGAGATACTAGGAAAAGCCCGCAGGATGGGTCTCATCCCTTCCAAGGGTTTTGACGCAGGAGTTCGCCAATAGAATATCTGTCCTGCGGATCAATCGGATTTGTACGAGCTACTTTGTCGCGAAGCCTTGAAAGATAAAAATCTTCCTTCGGCCCCGCTTCGCGTATTCGAACAAATCTGATTGACCAATTCAATTAAATTAGGCGGTCTTGTCCCTAACGAACGCGTTCAGAGATCGGGGCGTTGACCGACAGTTCCATGTCCCAGGGGAAGTAAATCCAGGTGTCCTGGGAGACTTCGGTCACAAAGCTGTCAACGATTTCACGGCCAAGCGGCTTGGCATAAACGGTTGCGAAATGCGCATGCGGCAGTTTTTCGCGCACAGCCTTGGCGGTTTTGCCGGTATCGACCAGATCATCAATGATCAGCATATCGGTGCCGTCACCCTTGATGTCTTTCAGCCATTCCAGATCGCCACGCGTCTTGTCAGAGTAGCTGCGTACGCACACCGTATCAATCAGGCGAATATCAAGTTCGCGTGCAATGATCGCCGCCGGCACAAGACCGCCACGGGTGATTGCCACGATTCCCTTGAACGGGCCTTTTTCCAACAGTCGCCATGCAAGTGCACGGGCATCGCGATGCATCTGTTCCCAGGAAACCGGGAAACCTTTGTTATAAGCAGCTTCGCTCACAAGAATTCTCCTGCGCCAGATCGGTTCGCCAAATGAATGTGCCCCGGAGATTACCTAAAGGCGTAACCCAAAGGCATCACCATCCAGACCCGCATTCCACAAAATTAAGCCGCTTAACTACGCCCTGTTGGGCCCGAAGGCAAGTATTCGCTGGCGTGTTCGTTTCTTACTCGGCATTCAGCCTTGCTTACAGGAGTGCTGGAAAAATCAACGCTAATTTTCTGGATCGGTTTTGCGCAGCATAAAACGAGATTTATCCGAATTTGGTCACGGATATCCGAATCAAGACAAAAACGACAAAGTGCGGTTTGTACATCGTTTTAAACGTTTGAGTTTGGATGTAGGGAACAAGGAGACAAAAACTTAAAAAAGTGTTGGAAAGACGATGAAGTTAAAAATTATGTCAAAAGCCAGGATCGGCGGTCTATTTGTCGCGGCAAGTGCACTGATTTATCCTTATGTTGATGCTCATGGTGTTGAGCAAAACATAGAAATTATTGGCGATACCGGCGGCGGGCAGAGTATTGAATCTCTGGAAAATCAAGGCGCTGGCGGTAATGCAAATGCTCAGAACGCCAATCTTCTTCCAGGTAAAGCGCATGATATTGCCGTAGATAAACTGGGGAACAGATATGCGGTAGGGTCCCAAAAAGGCATGAATGGCTATGCCCTTTACAAGTGGGCGGCAAACTCTGCGGCATGGCAAAAAATGAATGGTGAAGCTGTGCGCATAACGGCGAGACCCAAACAAGCCTGGATTGTGAATACACAGGGTCAGGTTTTTTATGAAAGTGGCCCAACCTGGAGAAATGTACCGGCACCGATCGCGAAAGATATTAGTGCGGGTCGTGATACCGTATGGATCACGACACCAAATGACGAGATTTTTCGCTATGTGCCACAAGGAACCCTTGAATTTGTAGCGTCGCAAGATCAGCTGGCTTTTAACAATGGAGTCGGCGGCTGGGCGCGCGTGAATGTTAATGCTGTAAAGGTTGAACTCGATGATTCGGATAACCCTTGGATAATCGATAAAAGCGGGCAGCTGAACCGATTTCATGCTGGAAAGTGGCGGGCAATCAATGCGCCAAAAGCGATTGACTTAAACGCGTCGGAGCCGGGCAACGTCGAGTTTGTTGATGAAAAGGGCGATGTTCTTCAATATGAGGTTACAACAAATAGATGGTGGTATCTGTCACAGTCGAAGGATACGGTTGCCATAGGTGGCAGCAGTGGAGAACTGCTTAAGTTAAGCAAGAACTTGGATATTTTCAAAGTGCGTTAATTTCTGATGCGACTTGTTGATATTAAGATGAAGTGGGGTATGGACATGCCCTGCTTCATTTTTTTTGTATAATCTTATCCCTTATACGCCAAAAATAGGTCGTATTTCGGGGTTATCGAAGGTCGTATTCCACAAAATTAAGCCGTTTAACGACGCCGAGTTGGGGACGATGGCAAGTATTCGCCGGTAAGTTTTTTTACTTTGCGTTCATCCGCGCTTGCAGCAGGGTTGAAAAATCACTGCCGAGTTTCTGGATCGCCGATGACCAGTCGCCGGGTTTGTCCTGACGATAGATCCGCAAGGTCGGATACCACGGGCTATCGGCCCGATGCACCATCCAGCGCCAGTCGGTCGTATAAAGCTGCAACATCCAGACCGGCACGCCAAGCGCGCCTGCCAGATGGGCTGGCGAACTGTCAATCGTGATCACCAGATCCATCGCCTGCATCAATGCGGCACTGTCACCAAAATCATGAATATGATCGCCGAGATCGGTAACAAAGGCATGCAGACCAAGCTTGTCGATATCACCGCGGCGATCATCAATCTGGAAGCTGTAAAATGCTGCCCCCTTGGCCGACAAGATCGGCAGCAACGTCTCAAGCGGGCAGGAACGATCGCGCGGGTTAAGCTTGCCCGCCCAGATCAGCCCGACCTTAAGCACCGTGCCCGGCGGCGGTGCCAGACGCGCACGTTTGCCCTGCGGCGCGGAGATGTAGCTATCGGTCGAGATTTTCTGAAGCTCTTTGGATCCGATGCCCATCACATGCGGCAGGCTTAAAAGCGGCACATGCACATCAAATTCCGGAAGCGGCCGGCCCTTTTCCACAACGGTACCCACACCCGAAACGGTCTTCATGATCGGGATCAGTTCCTTGCGGCATTCAAGGATCACATGTGCGGCCTTTTGCGCCACCAGCGGCACGAAACGCGCAAACTGGATCATGTCGCCAAAGCCCTGCTCGGCACGCAGTAAAATGCGTTTACCGCGAAGATCAGCTTTGCCATCCCACTCGGGCGCTGTTTCAAGCGGCCGGATCGGATTATCGGCAAGTTTGCGGCGCGTCTCGTACCCCGCCCAACCTTCGGCATAGTTGCCAAGCGCAAGATGCGCCAGTGACTTGTCCCAGTTGGCATCGACATAATCGGGGTCAATCGCAAGCGCACGCTCGAAATAGTCAAGCGCCTCTTCAAAGCGGTTCATATCGCGATACACAAGGCCGGTATTGAACGTATGCGACTTCACCGTGTCATCGAGTTCAAGCGCCTTCTTGTGCGCAACAAGCGCCTCGTCAAAGCGCATCATTTCGCGCAGGCAATTGCCCATATTCGACCACAAGCCGGCATTCCCGGGGCGCAAGTCTGCCGCCCGTCGATAGGCAATCAGGGCTGCCTCGAACTTCTTGCTGCGACGAAGCGCCACACCAAGGTTGTTCCATACATCCGGTTGATTGGGGTTCTGGCGCAGGGCCGTGCTGTATAGGCGGATGGCATCGTCAATCTGACCAGCCTGATGGGCGGCAAGACCGCGCTGAAACAGGTCACTGATCACCTGTCGGCGCTGAACCGCGGCATCACCATTTTTGGCCGATGGCATGCTTTGATCGCTGCTGGCAACGTCTTGGGTTTTCGGGGTGGCGTCCTTAGCCGGGATCACCGGATCATCCTGTTTGGCTGCCATATTGTCCGCAGATGGCTTTGATGCCTTCTTTGCCGGTCGTTTTTTGCGCGTTGTCGCCGCTTTCGCCATTCCTGTTCCCCCCGGTGCCTTTGCCCTTATCTGGCAAAAGCCATCGCCCCCATTAAAGGCATTTCCCACAGACTGACCACGGCGCTGACCGCCCGATTCGGCGGCATGTGGCCTTTCCTGCACAAAGCATAATTTACCAAAAAAGCCTTACCAATAAGTGGATTTATTCATTTGGTTTTATGGAAATGGAATATTCACCACGCCCATCGTTTCTTGTTTCAGTAATTTTACCAGATGGGGTAGCCTCAGCGGCATAACAACAAACCAGAATGTAGTCGTCACGCCTTTGTGCCTCATTACGGAAAAATAAATGCACGAATTGGTCACTGTGAACATCACACAGGGCAACAATTCGTCACAACCTGACTGTCGGTAACATGATCGGAGCTTCAGGCCGATCACCGACATCAGATCTAGGGATTGGGTTAATTCTGCCTTTGAAGGATTGGGAGACCGTAAATGGCCGAACCTAAGAGATCCGGTGCCTCCGTCGGACGTAAAGTAATTTTTGTGATTGTGGGACTTCTCATCGTCGGCTTTGCCGCGATGATGACCATCCAGACCGTCTCGCAACGCAATGCCATGATCGAAATCATGTATAATGAATCGGTCGAAAAAACCGAAATGCTGTCAACCGCGGTTCAGCCGGGCTTCATTGCCATGGACGGCGCATCCGTCGAAAAGGAATTCCGCAAGATCACTGACAAGGAAGGCTCGCAGCTGGCAAGCCTGATCGCGGCAAATCCTGATGGCGATGCCATAGGCACCTATCAATCGGAAACACTGAAAAAGCATGATCTGGCAGCCCTGATCGAGCCATATCTCGGGCAGCTTGAAAACAAGGAAGTCATCAGCTTCATTTCCGAAGATGCCGTAATCGTCGGTGCCCCGATCACCAAATACTCCAAGCGCCGCGACGAAGATCAGTATCGGGGCATGCTGGTCACCGCCTGGTCACTTGATCGCGTCAACGCCGAAGTCCAGCAAGCCGTTATCATTCAGGTCGCCCTGGCTGCGGCCATTCTGGTGGTTTTGCTCGGCGTCACATGGTTTGTCCTGCGCCATCAGATCCTGACCCCGATGGTCAAGATCAATGGCGCGATGCGGTCGCTTGTTGATGGCGAACTGGATGTCGATATCCCGGGCCTTAAGCGCAATGACGAAATCGGCGAAATGGCGTCATCGGTCGAAATCTTCAAGGAAAACGCCAAGCGCGTCGCCCAGCTTGATCGCGAACGCGAACAGGAACGCGAACGCGCCGAGGCCAAACGCCGCGAAGCCATGGCGGCCCTTGCCGGCCGGTTTGAACAAACCGTCATGGGTGTGGTCGATGGCGTGTCTGGTGCATCTGGCGAAATGCAGGAAGTCGCCCAGACCATGGTGGCCGCCGTGCAACAAAACGAAGCCGGATCACAGGCCGTGGTTGCCGCTGTTGAGCAGGCCAACCACAGTGTCGAGACCGTCGCAAGTGCCGCCGAACAGCTTGCTGTTTCGATCCGCGACATCAGCGCACGTGTGAATGAAACTTCGAACATCACCGCCAATGCCTCGACCGAGGCAAACCGGGTCAATGAAATGGTTCAGGGGCTTGATGTCTCGGCCCAGAAAGTCGGCGAAGTCGTCCAGATCATTCAGGCGATTGCCGAACAGACCAACTTGCTGGCACTCAACGCAACGATCGAGGCCGCCCGTGCCGGTGATGCTGGCAAGGGCTTTGCCGTGGTCGCCAACGAGGTCAAAAACCTCGCCAACCAGACCGCGCGTGCGACCGAGGATATCTCGGAACAGATTTCCGGTATTCAGGGCTCGACCCAGCAGGCGGTTGGCGCGATTGACGGGATCACCGGCATCATTGCCAATCTGAACGATATCGCATCCGAAGTGGCGGCTGCGGTCGAAGAACAGGGTCAGGCAACCACGGAAATCTCGACCTCGGTTCAGCAGGCGGTTCAAAGCACGCAGGAAGTGTCCAACCACATCCGCGAAATGCAGGAAGCCGCCCGCCAGACCGGCGAAGCCGCCCATCAGGTATTGGGCGCGTCTGATAAGCTTAACAGCCAGTCGGGCACGCTGCGCGGTGAGGTTGGCAACTTCCTCAATGAAGTACGCGCAAGCTAAGCTTCATCTGGCTTAAAACCAAAAAACGCCGCCCGGTTTTCCGTGGCGGCGTTTTTGTTTTTAGATGTGGTCCTAGCGTAATGGATCGCGGTTTCTTGCATCCTCATCAAGGCGCATCATCATCATGTCGTCGAGATCGGTATAACCATGTAAACGATAAAGCGGCTGCATATCCGCTGTCGCCAGAAGCCAGCGTTTCACACGCCTTAGCTCCGGATGATTATGCAACGCATCGATCATTTTGGCGGCAATTCCCATGCGGCGATAATCCGGATCGACAAACACATCGGCAACATAGGCAATGGCGATCTGATCACTGACCACACGCGCAAAACCCACCTGACGGCCATCGCAATAGGCGCCGACAGGAAATGACATCTCGACAGATCTATCAAACTCACCGCGCGTCCGCCCGGCGGCCCAATAGGACGCAGCGATAAAATCATAGCAATATTCAAGATCAATCCGTGACCGATCCAGGCTGATTTCAATGGTTTTGTCGCCATCTGCCATCATGGTCGTCCCACAAGGTATCGTCTCATAAGGTGATTGGGTTATTTCAGGTAAACCGCCACAGCCAGTGCCGCAATCGCCACCCACATCACAAGGGATTGGCGCGAAAATCCGCTAGATTTGCTTTGCCCGTTATTTGGCTTTCCACGCATGGCGGCAACCGTGTCGGGATGCAGGCGTAAACCCTGATCGGTAAAGACGGCGGATGCCTGTTCCGCGGCTTCGATCACGCGCGGTAATCGGCGCAACATCGTGCCAGCCTGAAGGGTGGCTTCCTTGATCTTGGCTTCCGGACCAAGGTTTTCACGCATCCAGTCTTCGATCAGCGGACGCGACAGTTCCCACATATTCTCATTCGGGCTGAGAATACGTGAAAGCCCCTCTGCAACGATCATGGTTTTTTGCAGCATCAGAAGCTGCGGCTGCGTTTCCATGCCGAACTGTTCGGTAATCTGGAACAACTGCCCCAACAACCGCCCGACGGAAATATCGGCCAGTTCCTTGCCCAGGATCGGCTCGCCAATCGAACGACACGCCTGCTGGAAGTTTTCAAGTGACTGGTTGCGCGGCACATACCCCGCTTCGAAATGCACCTCGGCCACGCGGTGATAATCACGCGTCAAAAAGCCCAGCAGCATCTCGGCCAGATACAGGCGCGTTTGCTTGTCCACCCGGCCCATGATGCCGAAATCAACCAAACTTACCCGGCCATTTTCATCAACAAACAGGTTGCCCGGATGCATATCAGCATGGAAAAAACCGTCGCGGAAAACCTGTTGGAAAAATGCCCCGGCCGCCTTGGCCAGCAAGTCCGACCGGTCAATGCCCATGCGATCAAGGGCTTCGACATTATCAATGCGCACACCCTTGACCCGTTCCATGGTCATCACGTGTTCAGCCGTGCGTTCCCAATCGATCTGCGGGATGTAATAGGTCGGATCGTCTTCGAAATTTTGGCGGAACTCCGATGCTGCCGCCGCCTCGAACCGCAGATCCATCTCAAGATGGACACTGTCTTCCAGCGCCTTGACCGTTTCAATCGGTTTCAGACGACGCAGGCGCGGCTGGGTCAGTTCGACAAGTTCCGCAATCCAGTAAAACAGGTCCATGTCGCGCGCAAAGCGATACCGGATATCCGGGCGCAGGACCTTGACCGCCACTTCGCGCCCGTCGGTCGTGGTGGCGAAATGCACCTGCGCGATCGATGCTGCGGCAACAGGCGTTTCATCAAATTCGGCAAACAGCACGTCAAACGGTTCAGCCAGCTGTTCGGTGATGATGCGTTTGGCAACCTTGGCCGAAAACGGCGGCAGGCGATCCTGAAGCGACGAAAGGTCGGCCGCCACATCATCGCCGATCAAATCGGATCGGGTCGCCAAGGTCTGGCCAAGCTTGATAAACGCCGGGCCCAATTCCTCAAGCGCACGGGCCAGTCGTTTGCCCGGTGGCAAATCAGACCGGCGCGAAAACGGTGCGGTCAGGCGGGCCAGAAAAGCCACAAGCTTGCCGCCCGGCACAAGGGCCAGTGGGAATAACGCATCATAGCGCGCCAAAGTGCGCGCCATGGCAAGCAGGCGAAAGCTGTTACGAATAAAACGGATCATGCGTCAAACGCCCTTATATCCGCCAACCGGAATGAATAGCTGCAATCCCGCCAGACAGGTTGCGGTATTTGACCCGCTCAAAGCCGGCCGCCCGGATCATCGATGCAAATGTTTCCTGATCGGGGAACTTGCGAATGCTTTCCGCCAGATACTGATAAGCTTCGCGATTGCCCGCAATAAACCGGCCGATTTCGGGTAAAAGCTTGAATGAATAGGTGTCATACAGCTTATCGAACCCCGGCACGACGACCTTGGAAAATTCAAGACACTGGAACTTTCCACCCGGACGCAGGACGCGATAAGCCTCTGAAAGTGCTTCTTCAATGCGGGTCACATTGCGAATGCCAAAGGCGATGGTATAGGCATCAACCGACTGGTCGGGCAGCGGCAATTTCTGCGCATCGCCCACCGTCCAGTTGATGTTTTTCAGGATCCCGTGATCGACCGCGCGGTCGCGCCCGACATGGAGCATCTCATAGTTGATGTCACAGACCGTGACAGAGCCACCGCCATTTTTCAGGAAGCGAAACGCAATATCCCCGGTGCCCCCGGCAACATCGAGCAACTTCATGCCCGGACGCGGCTTGAGCTCGTTGATGAAACTGTCTTTCCACAAGCGATGCACGCCACCGCTCATCAGATCGTTCATCAGGTCATATTTCGACGCAACAGTGTCGAAGACCTCGCGCACCATGGATGCCTTCTGGCTTTCGGGAACATCACGAAAACCAAAGTGGGTTGTGTTTTCGCCGGTTTCGCCCGCGGCAGGGTCTGTGTTCTTGCTCATGGCCGGGAAAATAGCGCAGCAATGATTATCCTGCCAGTGGAAAGCCACGACAAAACGCAAATATCCTGTTGGATCGTGGTCATTTCTGTTAAGTCAATCTGACGCGACAAGCGTTTGCCAAGAAGATTAGAGCGACGACAAGAACAGGATGCCCCGATGACCTGCATGGTAAAAATCTGTGGAATTAACAGCGAAGATGCCGCGATTGCAGCCATGAGTGCCGGGGCAGATGCCCTTGGATATGTCTTTTTCCCGCCAAGCCCGCGCCATATCTCGCTTAAGGGTGCCAAGACGCTCACCGAACGGGTCCCCAACAGCATCTATAAGGTTGGCCTGTTTGTCGAAGCCGGTGACGAGGCGCTTGAAAACGCGATCAAGGCCGGCAATCTCGACGTCATCCAGCTTCATGGCAAGGAAAGCCCGGAACGCGTGGCCGAGGTCAAGGAACGCTTTGGCCTCAAGGTCATGAAGGCCATTTCCGTCAGCACCGCAAACGACATCGAAACGGCCCGCAAAAACTATGACGGCGTTGCCGATTTTCTGTTGTTTGATGCCAAACCGCCCAAGGACAGCATCCTTCCCGGCGGCAATGCGGTTTCATTCGACTGGACGCTTCTGACCGGTCAGAATTTCCAAAGCAACTGGATGCTGGCCGGCGGACTTGATCCCAGCAATGTCGCCGAGGCCGTCAAGATTACAGGCGCCCCGTGGGTTGATGTGTCATCCGGTGTCGAACGCAGCAAGGGGGTCAAGGACCCGCGCAAAATCTCGGCCTTCATCCAGGCGGCAAAAGGGTACTGATCCTTCTGAGCAACTGCGATCAGAGCTGATTTAACCATTTCTGAAATGATTGGGCGCAAAACTGCCCGGGCAATAGTGCACTCCATTGCCCGGACAGAGTACGCGCGACATGAAACCGACCCTTCGATCAAGAACCCAGAAACTTCTGCACGGTGTTGACCGGGAATCGCGGTTTTCGCTGTTTGTGCATCTGGTTCTGGCCAGCGCGATCATCATCAATGTCGTCTCTGTGATTTTTGACTCGGTCGAAGCCTTTGCCGAACGCTATTTCATTCTGTTTGCCACAATCGAGATCGTTTGCACGCTGATCTTTGCCATCGAATACGGCCTGCGTGTCTGGTCCGCCCCGGACAATCCGCGCTTTGGTGGCCGATTTGCGCGTCTGCGCTATATGCTGACACCGATGGCGTTGATTGACCTTCTGGCCATCCTGCCGATCTTCCTGTGGTTCTTTACCAGCATTGATTTGCGCTTTATCCGTATTGTCCGGTTGCTGCGCCTGTTGAAATTCACCCGCTATTCCACCGGGCTGGAATTGATGATGCTGGTGTTTCGCCAGCAAATGGGCATTTTCGGTGCCGCCAGTGCCGCACTTGCCTGCATGCTGGTTTTCAGTGCCGGGGCAATTTACCTCGCCGAACACGAAGCCCAACCTGAACAATTCTCCAACCTGCTCGATGCGCTCTATTGGAGTGTCATTACGCTCGCCACGGTTGGCTATGGCGATGTTGTGCCGATTACGCCGTTTGGCAAACTCCTTGCCAGCATCATCTCATTGACCGGGATCGGGATTGTTGCCGTCCCGGCCGGTATTCTGGCATCGGCCTTTAACGCCGAATTGCGTCGGCGCGAAGCCGAATATCGCCATCAGGCCACCCGCCAGTTGCTGGGCAAACGCCTGACCGAACGGGTCCGTAACAAACTGCGATCGCATCAGGAAGAACTCGGCATCAGTGAAGAACAGGCGCAGTCGATCATTGAGGACATCCGCGATGTCCATCGCAATGAAAGCGATGAAATCCTGACCTGTCCGCATTGCCATCAGCCGCTTCATCTTGAACTGCACGACACCGAAACAACACCCACGCCGCAAAAGTCTTGACGCCCGGTTTTTTTGGGCACATGGTTGGGCCATGAAAACACACGGCATGAACCCGACCCGCATTGCAAATCGTTGGTGGTGGCTCGCTTAAGCGGGCGGCCAAAACTCGTGCCCTAAACATACCGGCCGCCTCATTCTTGCAGGCGGCTTTGTGTTTTCAGACTTCTTCTTCCTTGTCTTAAGATCACATGGCTCCTGCGGCGAAAGGCCCACACAGGAGTAAAAAACGTGACGACCCCGACAAGCCAGACCGGCATTTCCACTGACAGCAGCGACTATCGCTACACCACCGATGGCGGTGTTTCGGTCATCCGCCGCATGACCGAAATGCCCTACGAAAACGCAACCGAAGGCCTGATTGATGCGCTTGATGCCACCAAGGGCGTGTTGCTGTCTTCAAGCTATGAGTTTCCGGGGCGCTATTCACGTTGGGATATGGGCTTTGATGCGCCACCGCTTGAAATTGTCGGGCGCGAACGCGGCTTTGCTGTGCATGCACTCAATGATCGTGGGCGGGTGTTGCTTGATGTCATTGCAAGTGCGCTTGAAAACCATCCCCATGTCGAAAACCTGACCAACGGCGAAGACGGGCTTTATGGCGTGGTCAAAAAACCCGCCGCCTGGTTCCCCGAGGAAGAACGCAGCCAGCAACCCAGCCTGTTTTCGGTCGTCCGTGCGCTGCGTGATCTGTTCGGGCACAAGGGCGATGAACGTCTTGGTCTGTATGGCGCCTTTGGTTATGACATCGCGCTTCATTTCGAACAGATCAATCTGGCACAAGACCGCCCGGCGGACCATAAGGACATCCACCTGTTCCTGCCCGATCAGATGGTGACAGTCGACCATGCCTCGCGCGTCGCCACCCGGTTTGATTATGAATTCATCGCCCCCGATGGCCGCAGCACCGCCGGGTTGGAACGCATTTCCCAACCCCATCCGCCATCACGCGGCAACAACGCCGCCATCGAAAACGACATGAAACAGGGCGAATATGCCGCCATTGTTGAGGATGCCAAGCACCGCTTTGCCCGTGGCGAATTGTTCGAAGTCGTACCCAGCCGCGTTTTCCGCACCGCCTGTGATGTCAAACCGTCGGAAATTTTCCGCCGTCTCAAGCGTCGCAACCCCGCCCCTTACGGCTTCCTGATCAATCTCGGCGACGGTGAACACCTGATCGGCGCATCGCCCGAAATGTATGTCCGGGTCAAGGGACAGCGTATTGAAACCTGCCCGATTTCCGGCACCATCGCGCGTGGCCGCGACGCGATTGAGGATGCCGAAAATATCCGCACATTGCTGAACTCGGCCAAGGAAGAATCGGAACTGACCATGTGCACCGATGTCGATCGCAACGACAAGGCACGCGTCTGCAAACCGGGCAGCATCCGTATTCTGGGCCGGCGTCAGATCGAAATGTATTCCCGCCTGATCCACACGGTCGATCATGTCGAAGGTCGCCTGCGGGATGGGTTTGATGCGCTTGATGCCTTCCTGACCCATTGCTGGGCGGTCACGGTTACCGGTGCGCCCAAGCGTGCTGCGATGAAACATATCGAGGCCGTCGAACGCAGTGCGCGCGCCTGGTATGGCGGGGCGATTGGCGCTGTTTTGTGCAATGGCGATCTGAATACCGGCCTGACGTTGCGCACTGTGCGGCTCAAACAGGGTGTCGCCGAAGTCCGTGCGGGTGCGACGCTTCTGTTTGATAGCGAACCGGACGCCGAAGAAGCCGAAACCGTCCTTAAGGCATCAGCAATGATCGATGCCGTCACCCGCGATGCCAAGGATGAGGTTACCCTTGATCCGACGGTATCAGGCGTTGGCAAGCGCGTGCTTCTGATCGATCACGAAGACAGCTTTGTGCAAAACCTTGCCAGCTACATCCGTGCGACGGGTGCCGAAACGCTCACACTCCGTCCGGGCTTTCCCGATCAGGCGTTTGAGGATTTCAAACCTGATCTGGTGTTCCTGTCACCCGGTCCCGGGCGGCCGGATGACTATCACCTGCGCGACAGCATCGAACGTGCCCTTGCGGCGGGCTTGCCGGTATTTGGGGTTTGCCTTGGTCTTCAGGGGATTGTCGAATTCTTTGGCGGATCACTGGGTCAACTTGTCACACCGATGCATGGCAAACCGTCAAAGGTGAAACTCGATACAACTGATCCGCTGTTTGATGGCCTGCCCGAAGACATCGTTGTCGGACGCTACCATTCCCTGTTTGCCAAGGCGGCTGAAATGCCAGCCGACCTTACGGTCACGGCGCGCAGTGACGACGGGGTGATCATGGGTATCCGCCACAAAAGCCTGCCGATCAGTGCCGTGCAGTTCCACCCCGAAAGCCTTTTGACCCTTCAGGGCGAAGTCGGCATGCGCATGATCGCAAACCTTCTGCGCAACCCGCATGGCGAACGCCCCGATGACAAGATCGAAGACCCCGAACAGGACGACACGACAAACAAGGAAGATACAGCGACCGATCACAAGGCCGCCTGACCATCATCAAACACCCTGATCTGCGTGGCGTGCCAAGCCCCCCCCCTGTCAAGGCACCGCAAACCGCAGATCACACACAGCAACGGCCGTGCTCCTCCCTCGCGGCCGTTGCTTCTTTTTTGCTCAGGGGAGTTTGATACCGTGATCAGGCGTCGTCATCATCAAGCGAACCGTCGATTACGGAGTAATCCGGCGGCGGGGCCTGACGGAATTTTTCCGGGTCACCCTTGCGTTTGTCGCGCGTGCGCGAAATCCAGCCGCCGTAATGGGCTTCGGGCTTGGGTTCGGTCGGCGCACCGGCACGCACCGGGCGCGGGGCAAACCGGCCCAGATTGATAACGCGGTCATACATCACGATATTGGCGGCAATCGCCACATTGACACAGAAACTCATCGGGATCTTGATGATGAAATCGCATTTTTCCTGCATTTCATCAGACAGGTTTCCGCGTTCCGGACCCAGGATATAGGCGGCCTGCGACGGATGCTTGAAGCTTGGCAGTTCAATCGCATCAGGTGTCAGTTCGACCCCCACCATGCGGCAGCCTTGCGGCAGGAACAGGTTTTCGTGATCGGGGAAATGATAGTAGGGCATCTGTTCGCCCGACTTCGATGTATCGGTGATGTTGGAGCGTTCCTCACGGAAATCTGCATCCACCGTAAACGCAAAACTTGCGCCAAAGGCATGGGCAGAACGAAACAGGGTGCCCACATTCAAAGGCTTGCTTGCCCCTTCAATTCCAATCCCGAAATAGCCGCGCATATCTTCCTCCGTGCCGCACCAGACAGCCGGTCTCGGGCCGGTGCGAAAACAACTCCATAAAAAGAACTGTAGGGGGCTATAGCGCCCCGGGCACGATATGGCAAGCACACCACGGGCAATGCTGCCACCCGCTCCTGTAGCTGGTTGCCCTAACCGAATGCCCTAACTGATCTGGCAAAACAATTTGGAACAACACCGCTGCTGCTTCGTTGATTCTAGCAAAGGGCACAACATCCCTTGGTCGAGCAAACCGTCAACCAAAACAGGAGACGATAATGAATTGGGACCAAATCGAAGGACGTTGGAAACAGCTTACCGGTGACGTCAAAAAACAGTGGGGTCGCCTGACCGACGATGATGTCGATACCATTGATGGCCAGCAAGACAAACTGGTCGGCAAGATTCAGGAAGCCTATGGCATTCAACGCGAAGAGGCCGACCGTCAGGTTCGCGAGTGGTTCAATCGCCTTTAAGTGATTTGATTTAAGCCATAACCGGCCATTCCCCCGTTCGTTTCGCGCGCAGCCCAAGATCCTCCCCTTGATTGCTGCGCGCGAAACTGCTTTTTATGGGTCTGAAATCTTTGTTTTCGCGTTTACAGGCCCATCATCATGCCCGTCAAATCCCCGTGCAACGGCACCTGCCTGCTTGACCCAAGAACGGGTTACTGCATGGGTTGTTATCGCACCGGCGATGAAATCGGTTCCTGGATGACCATGAGTGACGGCACCAAAAAACGCGTTATCGCCAGCGCGCAGAAGCGCAAGGCCAACACTCCCGCCAAGTCCCATCAAGACTGATCCCCCACCCGTGCTTCTTCTTTCAACTACTTGCCCGACCTGATTGCGGCAATTAGTTTGCTATCAGATAAAGAAGGAACCGGGCATGTCAGAAAGCACAGCTTCTGCAACATCACTGCGTCATTTGATGCGCGCAGCAAACCACGCGACCCTGGCGACAATTGCAATTGGCCACAAGCAGGTCACAGATGGCTGGCCCGTGACCTCGATGGTGGTTCCGGCCATTTATATTGATGGCACACCGCTGTTGCTGATTTCCGAACTGGCTGATCACACCCGTCACATTCTGGCCGATAATCGGGTTTCCCTTCTGTTTACCCCGCCGCCAACTTTGGGAGACGGGGCGGCGATGATTGAAACGGATACGGCGCGGCTGACCGTGTTTGGTCGTGCTGTGCGCGATGATGCCCCGGCAATTCGCGCCTGCTATCTGCGCGCCAATCCCGATGCCGCCCAGTATGCCGGGTTTACCGATTTCGGGTTCTATCGGGTTTCTGTCGATGCAGCCTACTGGGTGGGCGGATTTGGCAAACAACGCCGCCTTTCGGGTGACAAACTGATCCTGCCAAACTGTCAGGCACTGATCGACGGCCATGACGGGATCGTCGCGCATATGAATGCCGATCATGCCGATGCCATTTCCGGCATTGTCGGTCACTTCACCACCGCCGATCCCGACGTCGGCTGGCAGATGCAATCGATTGATTGCGATGGCATGGTTCTGAGCGCCAATTCAGTCGATATCGCACCACTTAGAATCGACTTCCCGTCCCCGGTCCGAACGCCGGACGAGGCACGCGAAATTTTGGTCAAAATGTGCAAAATATGGCGCGCATAAGTCGGACCATTTGTATTCTGAACATTAAACCCGCGACCCTGAAAATGTAATTTTCGCAAACGCAAAAACACTTACGTTTTCCTAGGTATAAGGCAAAAGGAGCGGTTGCTTTTAAGACACCTTTGTAACAATATGTCTCAGCGCTTCCGATTACCCACAATTGGCGGTGTAAAATAGGACATTAACCCCCAGATTTTCATTCCCACCAGGAGAGTTTCGTGCTGCAATCAGGACCCGTTGTCAGCCGTGTAGGCCTTGAAACCCATGGCCTCAAAAACCTTGGCGCCGTTCACTGGAACCTTGACGCTGCCGGCCTTTATGAACATGCGATCCGTCGCAACGAAGGTAAAATCGCCAAAGGCGGCGCCTTTGTCGCCCTTACCGGCGAACATACCGGCCGTTCCCCGCTGGATCGCTTCATCGTCGAAGAAGAAAGCACCAAGGCAGATATCGATTGGGGCGATGTAAACCGCCCGGTCAGCCCGGAAGTATTTGAGCGCCTCTATCAGAAAGTGCGCGCATATTTCCAGGGCACCGAACTGTTCGTTCAGGATTGCTTTGCCGGTTCCGATCCGCGTTTCCGCCTGCCGGTGCGCGTGATCAACGAAAACGCATGGCATAACCTTTTTGCCCGCAACATGTTCATCCAGCCGCAGAAAGAAGAACTGCGCGACTTCGCGCCGGAATTTACCATTCTGCATGCACCGGGCCTTCAGGCAGACCCGCAAGACGACGGCACCCGCTCCGAAGTCTTCGTGATGGTCAGCTTCGAACGCAAAATGGTCATCATCGGCGGCACCTGGTATGCCGGCGAAATGAAGAAATCGATCTTCTCGGTTCTTAACCACATCCTTCCGGCCAAGGGCGTCATGCCGATGCATTGCTCGGCCAATATGGGCAAGAATGGCGACACCGCCGTGTTCTTTGGCCTGTCGGGTACTGGTAAAACCACGCTTTCTGCCGACGCATCGCGCACCCTGATCGGGGATGACGAGCACGGCTGGGGCGAAGACGGCGTCTTTAACTTCGAAGGCGGTTGCTATGCGAAGGTGATCAAACTTTCGCGCGAAGCAGAACCGGAAATCTTCGCAACGACCGAGCGTTTCGGCACCGTTCTTGAAAACGTTGTGATGAACAAGCAATCGCGCGAGCTTGATCTCGACGATGCCCGTCACACCGAAAACACCCGTTCTTCCTATCCGATCGAATTCATTCCGAATGCATCGGAAACCGGTCGTGGTGGTCACCCGAAAAACATCATCATGCTGACCTGTGATGCCTTTGGCGTTCTGCCGCCGATCGCAAAGCTGTCCTCGGCACAGGCGATGTACCACTTCCTGTCGGGTTACACCGCGAAAGTTGCCGGCACCGAAAAAGGTGTCAAGGAACCGACTGCTGCGTTCTCGGCCTGCTTCGGTGCGCCGTTCATGCCGCGTCATCCCTCAGTTTACGCCAAACTGCTTGGCGAAATGATGGAAAAACACGAAGCCAATTGCTGGCTGGTCAATACCGGCTGGTCCGGTGGCGGCTATGGCGTTGGTTCGCGCATGAAGATTGCCTATACCCGTGGCCTGCTGAATGCTGCGCTGAATGGCGATCTTGAAAATGCCGAATTCGCGACCGATCCGTTCTTCGGTCTGGCCTATCCGACCGCCTGCGGCGATATCCCGGCCGATGTTCTGAACCCGCGCGAAAGCTGGAAAGACAAGGCTGCCTATGACAAGGCTGCCACCAACCTGACCGGCCTGTTTGAAAAGAACTTCGCGAAGTTCGAAGAACATGTCACTGATGATGTTCGCGAAGCAGCCATCCGCAACAGCGCGGAAGTCAAAGCCGCCGAATAAGTTCGGGCATTGATATTCAAAAAGGCCGGTGTTTGACACCGGCCTTTTTTGTTGCGTGACTATTTGTAAATATTTCTACCTTAAATTGTTTCATGCATCGCGCGAATAACGCATCCTTATCGATCAAAGCGTGATAGCATATTGATTCCGTTATTCTTTTAGAGCGGTTAAAAAATATCGTGGGAAAGTGGGCCGGTACTCTTTCATATGTGTCTTTGCGCCGTTCTGTTATCGGCGCGCACCAACATCTGCGCATTTGCAGCAAGATCATTGGCCTGACCCTTGGTGCCTTGGCCCTGCTTGGCACGATCAGTACGGCATCGGCCCAAAACACCCTGATCCCCCCCGCTGGCAACCAGCGTACCGTCACACTGGCGTGCAATCCGTTCCCGCCCTCAAAAATTGCCCAGAACGCCACTTTGCCGGGCTACGACATCGAAATATTGCGCGCCGCTTTTGCCACGCGCAACATCACCCTGATCACGCCATTTTACCCTTGGCGACGGGCCTATTTCCTTGCCCGTACCGGACAGGTTGATGGCCTGTGTTCGTGCAGTTACCTGCCTGAACGCGAAGAGGAAATGTTTTATTCCTATCTGCTCGGCCATGTCGGGGTCGCATTCTATGCGTTTGGGGAGACCGCCCTGCAATCGCTGGAAAAGATTTCCGATGCCAGAAACATGATCATCGGTGTGGTCAGCGGTTACAGCCTTGAATCAACCGCGCGTGCAGCCGGGCTTGATGTTCTTGTGGTCAATAACGAGGCCACCCTTCTTAACATGCTGCTGTCACGTCGTATCGATGCGGCCCTGTCCTACAAGGCGCCGATGGAGTACGAGCTGCATCATTCGCAACACACCATCACCGATATCGAGAAGGTCCATTCCAAGGTGATTTCAACCAATCCCTACTTTGCCTGCATCTCGCGCCAGGCAAGGGACCCAAAGACATTGCTCAGGGAACTGAACAAAGGCCTTATGGCAATCCGGGAAAACGGTCTGTTTGAAAAAATCCTCGCCCGATATGGCGTGACTTCCGGGGACAGCAAAAACTGATCGGGCCAGTTAACGCCACATCTCGCGACTCAATATCCCCGCCCGCGCCTGTCTTTGCCTGCTGGCATCACCGCTTGTAAACAGAATCACGCCAATAAAGCGTAATGTCTGCCTCTGGCTTGCCGAACAGATAGCCCTGGGCATAGTCAAAACCGGCCTTGGTCACAAGTTCGCGCATCTTGTCTGTCTCGATCATCTCGGCGACAACCTCGACATTGATGTCGTGACACAAATCGACAAGCGATCTCAGGAACGCCAGTCCCTTGGCCGTCTTGGTCGATTGCCGGATTGATTCGCCGTCAATCTTTACATAATCGATATCCATTGCGCTGAGATACCGGAAGTTCGACGCACCGGTGCCAAAATCATCAAGGCAGATCTCGACCCCGAATTCACGGAAACGGGCAATCCACTTTGCCGCCGTATCGATATCGCTGATTTCGGCGGTTTCGGTGATCTCAAGCATCAATTGGCCAAGTGCTTCGCGATGGCGCTCAAACAGCGCAATCACAGACCGGCAAAAATCCGGATTTCCTAACGAATGGCCGGAAATATTCACAGCAACCCGGGCTGTTATCCCCTGATCAAGCTGGGAGGTGATCCATTTAAGGTTTCGGCGCAACATCGCCAGATCCAGACGATGGACCATATTGACCTGCTCGGCAAAACTGACCAGTTCCTGTGTCGGGATCAGTTTGCCATCATCGTCATAGAACCTTACCAGCACTTCAAAATGATGGATTTCCGCATTCGGCAGGCGCACGATCGGCTGATACACCGTATCGAACTTCAACTGATCGACCCGGGTGCCGAAATCCTGCATCGCCGAAAAGGTATTGTTGACCAGATTATCCGCCTGCCCCATCAGGCGCGAAAACGTAAAGCTGTGCTCCTGCCGGTCACAGAACCGTCGGATGGAATACAAAACCCCGCGCGCCAGATCGCCCGGCGGGATCAGCTCGGCGGTAAAATCGGTCACGGATGAACTGACCTCGATGCCAACCCCGGTCGGATCGGCATCGCGCACACATTCCTCGATCCGTTTTTCAAGATCGCCAATCGGGACATCTGCCCGATGTAACATGCCAAATTGTTCTGTCCCCAGTCGCCCGGCCGTGTCGCCCGCAACCGAATGGGCGCGCAGAAAGGCTCCGACGCTGGCCATCATTTCCGCCTGTTCGATCTGTTTCATCCGCGCGCATAGCGGATCAAACGCATTGAGGGTCATCAGGGTAAATTTGTGCTCGATCCCGGTTTCCCGGCGCGCCATCAACCGTTCCGTGACGACCTTTGACAGGCTTTCCTCATCAAGAAGTCCCGTAGCAGTGTCGCGCTGAAGGCTGGCGGCAACATCAGGCGACAGGGCATTGATCGCAACTCTGAGCGCGACAAAGAAATGATCGCCAAGATCAGGCAGGAAATAGCCGCTCATGGAAACCGGCGGGCTTAACATGTCGGCCTGCTGATTGAAGCGGACCTGAATATTGTCCATGCGCCCGCGACGACGCGCGACCCGCAACATCTCTGTCACCAGCGGGCGATACTGTTTGGCCAGGAATTGGATGAACGACTTCCCCGACAGATCTTGGGGCCGATGCTCCAAAATCCCGTCTGATGCGCCAGAGGCAAAAACAATGCGCAGATCCCCGTCCAGTTCCAGAAGAAGATCCCCCCAGACAAAGGCCAATGCCGCAAAACGGTTTCTTTCCTTGCGCAGTTCGGTTGTTCGCGCTTTTATAAGTTTATCCAATGCACCCTCTCACGCTGCCCGGATCAACAAGTGTTTCCCTTCCCCCAAGCACGGAAACCAGTCTGATCGCCTTAATGGCTTTCGGTCATTTTCGCTGCTTCTACTTAACAAGGGTTTTACAAAACCTGAATTTCCTATGCGGACGGATAATAATGTCCTCGCCAGGTTTTCCGGGCCGAACCTCCTTCACATTTGACACGCGCAGCCAAGGACCCCAAACATGGATCCCGGATAAGAACCCAATATATGTTTGCTCTTTTTGGCGGTTTTAAACCCCTGTGCCGTTCACGCCGGACAGCCAGCATGCATTCAACAGCGAACAAATGACCACGGGTACACCATTTGTGGCTCTGATTGATCCTGATGGTTTGCAACACCGTAAGGATCGCATACAAATGTCGACTGCCTGACACGCGCGCCAGGCACGTCTGTCCAACAAGCATATCCGGAAGGCCCCAGATCATGACCACCGCCCCGAAACGCAGATCCGAATTGCCCCGTGTCGACGATGACAGCGTTCTGATCTTTGATCTCGACAACACGCTTTATCCGGCGGCCTGCAATCTGTTTTCACAGGTTTCTGATCTGATCGGGCAATATGTCCGTGACGCGCTCAAGCTTGAGGCAACCGAAGCCCACCGGGTGCAGAAGGACTATTTCCATCGCTATGGCACCACCTTGCGCGGGTTGATGACCGAACATGAAATCGATCCGGCCGATTATCTTGCCAAGGTCCATGACATCGATCTGTCCGTGGTCGACCCGGCACCGGATCTTGCCAGCGCGCTGAATGATCTTCCGGGCCGTAAACTGATTTTCACCAATGCCTCACGCGGTCACGCCGAACGGGTGATGGATCGCCTCGGCATTGCTGATCATTTTGAAACCATCTTTGACATCGTCGATGCCGAGTACATCCCCAAACCCAAGCAGGAACCCTATGACCTGCTTCTGGCGCGTGATGGCATTGACCCGACCCGTGCGGTCTATTTCGAAGACATGGCCAAAAACCTTCTGCCGGCCAAGGATATGGGCATGACCACCGTCTGGGTGCATACCGATCTTAAATGGGCGCAGGCCGGTCGCGATGATCCGCGCATTGATCATGAAACGGATGATCTTGTCGGCTTCTTGCGCGGGCTTAACAGCTGATCGTAATTCCCCATTAAAGCTGCGCCCAATCAGGGTGCTTCACTTCCCCGCAACCGGGCAGGGCAGAGCTGATTTGTCATCGTTCCAGGATTGAGCTTGGCGGTATGATCGGCTATGTCTATCGGCCATACGGGATCAGGAACGGAAATCTGCCTGACACAGGCGTTTCTAAGTAAACTGGCGGAGTTGACTTGCGCGCGCGCATTGACCATTCTCCGCCAACGCAATTTTGGCTGACCGCAAGGACCTTCGAAAAATGAACAGAACCGAGCTTGAAGGCGTGATCAACGTCGCATGGGAAAACCGCGACGAGATTAACTCCTCTACCCAGGGTGAAATCCGCAAGGCTGTTGAACAGACGCTGTCTGCCATGGATTCCGGCGACCTGCGCGTTGCCGAAAAGACCAGTGGCAAATGGGTTGTCAATCAGTGGGCGAAAAAGGCGGTTCTGCTGTCCTTCCGCCTTAATGACATGACCACCATCGCAGGTGGCCCCGGCGAAAACACCAACTGGTGGGACAAGGTCCCGTCCAAGTTCGAAGGTTGGGGCGATGCCGAATTCAAAAAGGCCGGTTTCCGTGCCGTTCCAGGCAGCATCGTGCGCCGTTCGGCCTATGTCGCACCGGGCACCGTTTTGATGCCGTCCTTTGTGAACCTTGGCGCCTATGTCGATACCGGTGTCATGGTCGATACCTGGGCAACGGTTGGATCGTGCGCACAGATCGGCAAGAACGTTCACCTTTCGGGTGGTGCGGGTATCGGTGGCGTGCTTGAACCGCTTCAGGCTGGCCCGGTGATCATCGAAGACAATGCTTTCATCGGTGCGCGTTCGGAAATCGTCGAAGGTGTGATTGTCGAAGAAGGTGCTGTCATTTCGATGGGTGTCTTCATCGGCGCATCGACCAAGATCATCGACCGCACTACCGGCGAGACCTTTGTCGGTCGCGTTCCGGCCTATTCCGTGGTCGTTCCGGGCAGCATTCCGGGCAAGCCGCTTCCGGATGGAACCCCGGGGCCGAGCCTGTATTGCGCGGTCATCATCAAACGTGTTGATGAAAAGACCCGCTCGAAAACCTCGATCAATGAATTGCTGCGCGACTGATCTGCGACACGCAATGTGATCATGATATAAGGGGCGAAACGGATGGCTGTTTCGCCCCTTAATTTATATTTGTTCCTATTTTGTTTCACGTGAAACATAAAAATAGGCCTGAATTCCTATTATCGTCTGACACCCAAAGACCAAGAGAATGCCAATGTCGACCGCCCTTGAACTTGCACAATCCCTGATCCGCTGCCCGTCGGTTACTCCCGCCGATGAAGGCGCGCTTGATGTGTTGCAAAAGGCGCTCGAGGCACGGGGATTTAAGTGCACGCGCAAGGTCTTTGATGGTGATGGCAGTGATCCCATCGATAACCTCTATGCCCGCCTGGGGACCAAGGGGCGCAATTTCTGTTTTGCCGGTCATACCGATGTGGTGCCCGCCGGCGATGTTGCCGCCTGGACCGTCGATCCGTTCGGGGGCGAAGTCAAAGATGGCCGTTTGTTTGGCCGCGGTGCGGTGGACATGAAAACCGGCATTGCCTGCTTTGTTGGTGCGGTTGACGCGTTCCTTGCTGCCCATCCGGATTTTGATGAAAGCATCTCTTTCCTGATCACGGGCGACGAAGAAGCCGACGCGATCAACGGCACGGTCAAGCTGGTTGAATGGTGCGATCAGCAGGGCGAAAAGTTCGATTGCTGCATCGTCGGCGAACCGACCAACCCGAAATATCTGGGCGAGATGATGAAGGTTGGCCGCCGTGGCTCCATCACCGGCTGGCTGACGGTTTATGGCGCACAAGGTCATGTCGCCTATCCGCATCTGGCCGACAACCCGGTCCCGCGCATGATCAAGACGCTGGATGTTTTGAATTCCCGCGAACTTGATCAGGGCACCGATCATTTCCAGCCCAGCAACCTTGAAATCACCACGGTTGATGCCGGAAATACCGCGACCAACGTGGTACCTGCCAAAGTCAGTGCGGCGTTCAACATCCGCTTTAATGATCAGCACACGGGTGCTGATCTTAAAAAATGGATCGAGGATGTCTGTGCCGAGCATGCTGGCGCGCACGATCTTAAGGTCAAGATTTCGGGCGAGGCGTTCCTGTCCAATCCGGGCAAACTCGCCAACCTGATTGCGGATGCCTCGGAAAAAGTCACCGGCAAGCGGCCTGAAATGAGCACGACTGGCGGCACATCCGATGCACGCTTCATCCAGAAATACACCGAGGTCGCCGAATTCGGTCTGGTCGGGCAAAGCATGCACAAGGTCGATGAACACGCCATGGTCGATGACATCGAAAACCTCACAAGAATTTACAGTGAAATTCTGTCCGGTTATTTTATGACTTCGTGATTAAAGAAGACGTGTTTCCTTTTTCTGATTTTTTGGATTTTCGGACATGACTGGTACATCGCAACAGCCCCCAAAGACCAAAAGTCTGGAAGTGGGAGACTTTGTCCCCAAGATTGTGCTCCCCGATACCACGGGGGAAAGCATCGACCTGACCTACCAGCTCATTGCCGGAAACACTTTGGCCTTGTGGTTTTTTGATGAAAAACCCGGCAAGGCCGAGTGGGAGAAAATTGATCAGCTTCGTGATGCGACCGCAGATGCCGAAGTGCTGCATTTCATCGTAATTGGCGGAAAGAAAAGCCCGAAGAAATCTGGCAAATCCAGCGCGAAGGCAACCGAGCTTTTTGATGCGGAAAACAAGTTGCGCATGCTATTTGCCTGTGCTGGCGGCAGTGTTGCCCTGATCGATCCCAACCATCGTCTAAGCAAAATCGGCTCGATATCGGAACTTGATGATCTGATCGCAGCCTGCAATGCAATTGCGGCACAAACTGCCCCGGAACCGGCATCCTATCAGGCACCGGTTCTGGTGATGAAGGATGTGCTTGAACCCGAGCTGTGCGCTGACTTGCTGGCTTACTGGGAGGCCGGTGAAAAGAAGGCTGATGGGGTATCTCAAGGTGATATTGGCAGCAACATCGCAAAGGCCAATATCAAGAAACGCAACGACGTGGTCCTGCTTGATGAAGGGCTTTTCAATCGGGTTAAAACCCGGCTTGTTAAGCGCCTGATGCCGGAACTGATGAAGGTATTCCATTTCAAGACTGCCAGTATGGAAGCCTTGCGTATCGGGTGCTATGACTCAGCCAATCAGGGGCATTTTGGCCGCCACAGAGACAATCGCACCGCCTTCACAGCCCATCGAAGATTTGCGGTATCTCTGAACCTGAACCCGATTGATTACGAAGGTGGTCAGGTGCGCTTCCCGGAATATGGCCGGGCAGTTTATGCGCCGCCGCCCGGTGGTGCTGTCGTATTTTCATGTTCGCTTTTGCATGAAGCATTGCCGGTTACCAAGGGTCGGCGATTTGCAATTTTCACCTTCCTGACAGACGAGGCCGGCGCGCTGGCCGAGCAAAAAATGATGGCTGAACGCAAAAAGCAAATCACCCCGCTTGCAATGAAATAGTCACGAGATCTCGGCAGCTATTTCGCAATTGCTGTCGCCAGATGTTGATGACGGGAGCGCGAAATACTTTCCCGACTTGCCGCGAGGATATCCTCGGCCGTCTCGTGATCGACCGCACGGCTCAGAACGACCGCACCGACCAGCATCGCCAGCATCGATGTGGCTTCGGTGCGGTAACCATCAGGAACATCTGGAAGCACGGACGCACCGTCAACCGGGACGGGCTTGTCCATACCCGGAACACCGTCTTCCTTTGCCAGTTTCCAGGCAAGCTTGCCCGATGCCTGCTCAATCAGTTTTGAAAACGCTGCACGTGCCTGATCGCCGGAACGTGAGACCTCGGATGACAGGGTCGGCAGGGCACATCCAAGTTCGGGGTTATCGATATGGACCCGTGACAGATAGAGTTCGGCAAAGGATGTCACCCAGTCGCTTCCGGACAGCTCGGCCTTGCGCAATTTTGCCAGCACCGGCGATGACAAAAGCGACATGCCGTTTTCAACGCAGGCAACAAACAGGGCTTCCTTGTTCTTGAAGTGGGCATAAAACCCGCCGCGGGTCAGCCCGGCCGCAGCCATGACCTGATCAATCGTCACATTTTCAAACCCGTGCTTTTTAAACAGCGCACTTGCCGCATTGACGATGCGAATGCGGGTTTTGGGCTTGTGCGTCGGCGCATAGGGCATTTCGAACTCCACCAGGTAATCAGCACGTCATCGGATGTTTGGATCGGACGACAGATCGACCATGACACATTCTGATAATATGTTCTTGAACATATTATGGGGGACGTAATCCTGTCTGCAAGTTCACCGAACAAAAGGGTCTTGCCATGTCGGATGTCACAATTATCGGAATGCCGCGTAGTAACCTGACACGCACGGTTCGCATTGCCTGTCTGGAAAAGGAAATACCGTTTACGTTCAGCAGCCGGAATGTCCAGCCACCCGGCCATCCGGCAACACCGGAACTGTTGCGCAACAACCCGTTTGGCAAGGTGCCGGTTCTGACCCACGGACCGTTCGTGCTTTATGAAACCGCCGCCATTTGCCGCTATATTGATGATAATTTCCCCGGGC
Source organism: Thalassospira sp. A40-3 (assembly GCF_015871485.1). NCBI lineage: Bacteria > Pseudomonadati > Pseudomonadota > Alphaproteobacteria > Rhodospirillales > Thalassospiraceae > Thalassospira > Thalassospira sp. A40-3. Next base: position 128,479 of record NZ_CP065428.1, on the reverse strand, counting down.
CGTTATTGCGCCCGGTGCATGCCGAAAAAGCGGCCCGGATGAACCAGTGGATCAGTATCGCCATGACCCGGCTTGACCCGGACATCATCCGTAATTTCGTTATTCCGATGTTTTTTGCCGATGATGTCAAACGTCGTGACCCGGCATTTACCACCCGTATGAACGAAATGGCGGACCGCATCCGTCATGATCTTTCTGTCCTTGATGCTGCTTATGGCGATGGCTGGGTTTGTGGTGACCGTTTCACCATTCCCGACATGATGATCATGCCAATGATCCATTATCTGAACGCCATGCCGGGCGGCCCGGAAATATTGGCAAGCGCGCCCAATGTCGCCGATGCCTTTGCGCGTTTCAAGGCGCGAAGTTCTGCGGCCCAGACCGACCCGCTTTTGCCAGAAAAGCTTTTGAAATCAGCCTGAAAATTGTACCGCCACCCTGACGTTTCTCCCGTCAGGGTATTCAGCCACCACGGATGGGAACAACTCCCCCGCCTCCCCCTTGCCTTGGGTGACGTTCCTGTTTGTGGTGGCTGCTTTTTTGGGATTTTTATGGCGTCCAGGTGATCGGCACATAGCCCGGAACCGCCGTCATCCGGTCAAGCCAGGCGCGAATGCCGGGATAGGGTGCCAGACTGATTTTGCCAAGCTCGGCCCGGTGCGTGTAGGCATAAAGTGAGATATCAGCGATGGTAAGCGCGTCGCCCACCAGCCAGTTATGACCGGAAAGACGCTTTTCCATCAGATCAAGCGCACGCTTGGCCCCTGCCTGTTTCATCGGTCCGAGAATATCGGCATGTTCCGGCAGGCCCTTGATCGCATACCAGGAAATCAGAACAGCGACGTTCGGTTCATGGTCATACTGTTCAAAGAACAACCAGCTCATCATATCGGCCCGGTCATAGGCATCCTCGGGGATGAAATTGGTGCCTTCGGCCAGATAGATCAGAATGGCGTTGCTTTCAGCAAGGCTCCTTCCGTCATCAAGGACAAGGGCCGGAATTTTGCCGTTCGGGTTGACCTTTTCAAGGTATTCGGGCGTGCGGGTTTCGCCTTTCATGATGTCACGTTCGACATATTCAAACGGTTGACCCAGCATGGATAGCAGCAAACGGACTTTATAGCCGTTACCCGACATCAAATAGTCGTTCAAAATCATCAGACTCATCCTTGTGGCATATGCATCAAAAGCATTCGCGTTACAGCATTGGCCGGCCGGGTTTGATATTTGCCGCTGGATCGCAATCGGACAATCGAATAGTTTTGACCCTATTGTTCAAAATTCCTGATCAATTTTTCTGATCAAAGGAGAAGCCATGGATTCCGATCTTCTTCGAAGCTTTGTCGCCTTTGCCGAATGCGGCAGCTTCAACCGTGCCGCAGACCGGATCGGTCGCACGCCATCGGCCTTTTCCATGCAGATGAAGCGGCTTGAAGAACTGGTCGACAACAAGCTGTTTGAACGCGACGGACGCAACGTTCAACTGACCCACGAAGGCATCACCTTTGTCGGCTATGCCAGACGGATCCTGAGCCTGACGGATGAGGCGATGGGACAATTGCGTTCGCAGGAAGAAAGCCGTCCGATCCGCATCGGCTGCCCGGATGATTACGCGCAAAAGATTTTGCCAATTGTTCTGCGCGCCATAAGTGCGGTGCATCCACAGGCGCGCTTTTTCGTGTCGGTCAATCCGACGATCCTGCTGCGCCGGATGCTTGATCAGGGGGAGCTTGATCTGTCGATCATCAGCCGGTCGGAAAAAGGTGAAGAGGGATATTTCCTGCGCCATGAACTTGGGGTCTGGGTGACATCGGCAGTTCATGAGCAGCACCTTCTTGATCCGCTGCCGCTTGTTCTCCCGGCCGAAGATTGCAAGTTTCATGCATGGGCGATTGACGCCTTTTCGAAATCCAACCGGCCCTTCACGCTTTATGCGACCTCGCGGCAGGCGGCCTCGATGCTGCATCTGGTCCGCGATGGTTTGGGTGTTGCCGCCCTTGCCTCCGCCAGTGTGACCGATGAATTCAAAATCCTTGATGCGCGGGACGGATTTCCGCCACTGCCAGCCGTCGGTGTCGCTGTCATGCTGGCCGAAGAAGCCCATCCGCTGGTCAATCGCCAGCTTGCCGGTGCGATCCAGGAATATGTCACCCATCATCTTGATGATGACTTGACCAGACCGGCCGCAAGCTGATTGGATGCGCCCCGCGTCGTTTTACCTGTCACCAGCCCGGATAAGATCACCCGCATGACCGCCAAGTCCCGCCTGAATATCTGTACGACCTGCACGTCCTCCACCGCCAGCGCACCAAGTGATCCGCGTGATGGTCAGACGCTTTTTGAGCGCATTCAGGAAATCTGTGCCACGCGCGATCTGCCGTTTGAGGTGAAACCGGTTGAATGCCTGACCAACTGCAAGTCTGGCTGTTCGGTCGCGCTGAACGGATCGGGTAAATGGGGATATGTTTATGGCAATGTTGATCCCGACAGCATGGTCGAGGATCTCTGTGAACTGGCGTCAAAATATGCCGAAAGTGAAAAGGGCATTGTTGCCTGGCGCGAACGGCCAGATGCCCTGCGGCGCAATGTTATTGCCCGCATCCCGCCGATCGAGTAGCAGATGCGGTCGGGGCTTGGCGCAGGACTTTGGTCATTGCCTAGCCAGACAGACCGATGTGAAGTTGCTGCCACAGGCGTTCGACCTCGCCAGTGGATTGCAGTTTCGCAATCAATTGATTGAAGTGTTCAAGCGGGATCGACGATCCGGCTGACAGCACCGCCACCAGATCATGGACGGCATCGGGTTGATCTGAAATCACAAGGCTTTCGCGCAAGGATGGATAATCAACAAACCGGGCGGCCAGAAAGCCCGCCGAGACAATCCCAATCGGGGCTTCCCCGGCCAGAAGTCCGTCAAGGACCTCTTGCTCGTTATAGCGCAGCAAAACATCAAAGTTCTGGCGCAGATATTCCGGATCCGCGTTGAAATCGGCAAATCCGTAATGGAACCCCAAGACGCACAGGATCGGATGATTGGTCACATTCGACAGCAGGCTTTGGATGTCATCGCGTCCAGCCAGAGTTAGATAAAGATCTTTTTCCTGAACAATGGGTTCGGAAAAGCGAACATCAAATTCCAGCCACTCCCATTGTGAACTTTCCAGCAGAACAAGGTCCACATCACCACCGGTTACGGCCTGATAGCGTCTCCGCGATGAGGTTTCTGCAAGTTCAAACACATATTCGTCCTGCAAATCGTTCAGAAGTCTGATCAGGTGCAGAACCATGCCCTGAGGCTCGCCATCCTCATAGAAATAGACCACGCCATATTCATACGCACCGACCTTGACGGGGATCCGTTCATGGGCCTTTGCGGCCGTTACTGCGAACAAAATCGCAAGCAAACAGACAGCAACGCCGGTTACACCCAAATCACGTAGAAAACGTATCGCTACCAAAGCTTTTTCCTGAATACCGATCATCACCCAGTACAGCGATGCCGTATCACCAGGATGGTGACAAAGGCCTCTTTGTTTCTATATGTGGCCGGCGCACCAGTTTTCCAGAAGGAAGCGTGCGATAGATATCGGACGCGGCAGGTTGATACCTTTTTCGGGCAGGTTTGGCACATCGTCGCGATGCACCCACATCGCAAACTCGATTTCTTCGTTATCGGGCAAAAGGTCTGTTGTTTCGGCCTCGGCGACAAAGCCAAGCATCAAGGAACCCGGAAACGGCCAGGGCTGGGATGCGACATATTGCGGGCGTTTGATCCGGACACCGACTTCTTCGAACACTTCACGCGCGACCGCCTGTTCAAGGGTTTCGCCCGGTTCGACAAACCCGGCCAGAACCGACACCATGCCAGGCAGGAATTGCGGGGATCTTGCCAGCAACACATGATCCTGATGATGGATCAACATGATCACGGCCGGATCGGTGCGCGGGAAATGCGATTTGCCACAATCCGGGTTGCTGCATTGCAGACGATAGCCCGCCTCTGCCACCACATTCGGATGGCCGCACGCGCCACAGAACTGGTGCCCCTGATGCCAGTTGAAAATCGCACGTGCCTGTGCGGCAAGGGCGGCCTCATCCACCGAAAGATTGGCCATGCGGGTGCGCATATCGCCAAAACCACCACCGAGTTTGCGGATCGCCTCGTCACGATCTGTCACCACCGCGGCAATATCGACCGCAATCACTGGCCCGCTTTCATCACGACCAAGATAAATCCACTGCCCGCGATGAAGATCAACATCCAGATGCGGAACCGCCGGGGCGCCCAGCACCACCAGTTCATGGGCGTCCATATCCTCCGGCCAGGCAAAAAGCGGATCACCGGCATGGCAAATCAGGATGCGCAGCGACTCCTCGGCCAACAGAACCTGTTGCCAGTCTTCGCGTTTGCGCAAAACCGCATCGCGATCAAGATCAACGGATTCATAAAACAGCCTGTGCATGGTGGTCACTTTCTTGAAATTCTGATGCGGAATATATCGGGCAAGCCCATGGGATCGCCGACATTTCCTGTGGTGACGGAGCATGACATTAACGTGGGTGAGGATCGGTCAAAAGCCACGATTGCTTGATAACAGAAAAAATCCCAGCCAACCCTTGCGTTTTATGGACGCTTGCGCGATATAGGGGGCGAGAGGCTGGCAGTGGACGGACCGCTCGCCAACCCGGTCAGGACCGGAAGGTAGCAGCCGTAACGAGTTTTTCCGGGTCGCTGCTCAGTCTCTCACCCTTCAAACCCTCCCATTGAAATTGCTGATATTTTCTTTGCCACTGACATTGATGGGCAGATGGTTTTTTGCATGGGAACTTTCCCAAGTTTGTGTGGGAAATATCCCACTTGGTCTTTCCCATAGGGCTTCGAAGCTGCTAAAACCGAATGAGAATTAAAACAGTCCGGACCGGATGAATGAGCGAGCAGATCGAGACCGCCAGCGAAACGGCACCAGAAGGTGACACGGTGACAGACAGTAACGTCACGGACACAACCGCGCCCGTCACCACGGCCGAGCCAGAAAGCAAAAGCGAGTATCAGGTTCTTGCGCGGAAATACCGCCCGAAATCCTTTGATGAACTGATCGGCCACGGGCCGATGGTCAAGACGCTGTCAAACGCGCTTGAAAGTGGCCGCCTTGCGCATGCTTTCATCCTGACCGGTGTGCGCGGGATTGGTAAAACCACGACGGCGCGTATCATTGCGCGTGCGCTGAACTGCATTGGCGCAGATGGCAAGGGCGGTGCGACGATCGAGCCGTGTGGTGTGTGTGAGCATTGCCGCGCGATTGCCGAAGACCGCCATGTTGACGTTCTGGAAATGGATGCGGCGTCGCGGACCGGCGTTGATGACATTCGCGAACTGATCGAAGGTGTTCGTTATCGCCCGACGTCGGCACGCTACAAGATCTACATCATCGACGAAGTGCACATGCTTTCGAAAAGTGCGTTTAACGCGCTTTTGAAAACGCTTGAAGAACCGCCAGAGCATGTGAAATTCATCTTTGCCACCACCGAGATCCGCAAAATCCCGATCACGGTCCTGTCGCGCTGTCAGCGCTTTGACTTGCGCCGCGTGCAGACCGATGAACTGGCCGCGCACTATAGCCGCATCGCCGGGCTTGAAAATGCCGAGATCGAAGAAGAAGCCGTCACCCTGATCGCGCGTGCCGCCGATGGGTCGGTCCGTGATGGCATGAGCTTGCTTGATCAGGCAATCTCGCATGGTGCTGGCAAGGTCACCACCCAGCAGGTGCGTGACATGCTGGGTCTTTCGGACCGGTCACGCATATTCGACTTGTTTGATCACACCATGAAGGGCGAGATTAACGAGGCGCTGGAACTTCTTGGCGCGCAATATGCCCTTGGTGGTGATCCGCCGGTGATGTTGCATGATATGCTTGATCTGACCCATTGGCTGACACGCGTGAAGCTGTCGCCTGATGCCGCCAATGATCCCGGCGTGTCACAGATCGAACGCGAACGCGGCAAGGAAATTGCCGCCAAGCTTGCGATGCCGCAATTGACCCGCGCCTGGCAGATGTTGCTTAAGGGCCTTGAAGAAACGCGCATTGCGCCATCACCGTTTCAGGCCGCTGAAATGATCCTGATCCGCCTGGCCTATGCCGCGGAAATGCCACCGCCCGGTGACCTGATCAAGAAGCTGCGTCAGGACATGAACAATGCCGGTAACGGCGGCGGCGCGCCACAAGGTGGCGGCAATGGCGGCGGTAGTGGTGGCCCGGGACCGCGCATGCAGGTTGTTAATGGCGGCGGCGGTGCAGCCGCCGTTGCCCAGCGCCGACCTGATCCGCTGGGCGAACCCGAACAGGTCGAACAGCCAGTCTATGCCAAGATGCCCGAAACGTTCGAAGAAGTTGCCGAGTTGCTTGGCAAGGACCGGGAAACCACCGGCCTTTCGATGCAGGTCAAAAACTATATGCATCTGGTGAAGTATGAGCCGGGTCGCATTGAATTTCGCCCGGCACGCGGGGCGGGGTCGGACCTTTCGACCAAGCTGATCAAGGCGCTGAATGGCCTGACCGGTCATCGCTGGCTGGTAAGTGTGTCGGAGCGCGAAGAAGGGGCACCGACCCTTAAGGAACAGGAACTTGAAGCCCTTGAACAGCGCAAGGCAGATGCCTCGCAAGATCCGCTGGTCAGGGCCATTCTGGATGGTTTACCAAAAGCCAAAATCGTTGCCGTCCATCTGCCACCCGGCCAGGAAAATGCCGAGGGCGAAGAGGACGAAAGCGGTTCCGTATATGACGACGCATTTTATCTCGAAGGAGACGACGAGCTATGAAGAACCTTGCAGGGATGCTGAAACAGGCCCAGCAGATGCAGTCCAAAATGCAGGAAATGCAGGAAGGACTGGTTGAACTTGAAATCGAAGGCCAGTCCGGTGCGGGCATGGTCAAGGTGATGCTGAATGGCAAAGGCGAAATGCGCGGCCTTTCGCTTGATAAAAGCATCGTTGACCCGAACGACACCGAAGTCCTCGAAGACCTGATTGTGGCCGCCTATAACGACGCCAAGGTCAAGGTCGAGGCCGCCGTTCAGGAAAAGATGAAAGACGTCACCGGCGGCATGAACCTGCCGGAAGGCTTCAAACTGCCGTTCTGATCTTTCATCGGACACGCGATAAAATTCGTACTTTTAATGTACGCGGCAAAGGGTGGCGTTGCGCCGCCCTTTGTTTTTGATACAAGCTAACTATCAGAAAACACCACACACGGGGTCATTATGACCGGACGGGAAATTGAAAATCTGATCAAGCTGCTTTCGCGTCTGCCCGGACTTGGGCCGCGTTCGGCACGGCGTGCGGTCTTGCAGATGCTCAAAAAGCCTGAAACATTGATGATCCCGCTGGCAGATGCGCTGCATTCCACGGCGGAGGTCATGACGACCTGTTCGAATTGCGGCAATATCGATGTCACCGACCCTTGCCATATCTGTGCAGACCAAAACCGCGGCACGGACATCATCTGTGTGGTCGAGGAAGTCCAGGATCTTTGGGCGCTTGAGCGCGGGGCATCGTTTAAGGGCAAGTATCATGTGTTGGGCGGGACGCTGTCGCCGCTTGATGGTGTTGGCCCGGATGACCTTAAAATCGATCAGCTGGTCAACCGCGTGCGCGAAAACGCTGTGTCCGAGGTCATCCTTGCCACCAATGCCACGGTCGATGGTCAGACCACAGCACATTACATCACCGAACGGCTGATCGAAACCGGGGTCAAGGTCACCCGCCTTGCCCATGGCGTGCCGGTGGGCGGTGAGCTTGATTATCTTGATGATGGCACACTGGCGGCCGCATTGCGCTCAAGAAGCTCGGTCTAAACAGCAATCATTCAGACAGAAAAAAGGGCAGCCATGAGCTGCCCTTAATTATTTTCACAATTACTGTGTCGTAATTATTCAAACCTTCTGAGGTCAGAATTACAGTATTCTGCCACAGCCGGATTGAATAATTCAGAGCCTTTTTCAGGCAGCCTTGATCTTTTCCGCAGCAAGGCGGGTTGCCAGCTCATAGCCATAGGCACCGGCACCTGCCATCACCGCATCGGCGACCGAGCTGATCCAGCTGGTATGGCGGAATTCCTCACGCGCGTGCGGGTTGGAAATATGCAGCTCGATGATATAGCCCTCAAAGGTCTTGAGCGCGTCATGGATCGCAACCGAGGTATGGGTATAGGCACCGGCATTGATGATCAGGGCGGCTGATTTGGTGCGGGCCTCGTGGATCATGTCGATGATCGCACCTTCATGGTTGGACTGGCCAAACCGCACCGAAACGCCAAGCTCCTTGGCAAGGGCACTGCATTTTTCCTCGATCGAGGCCAGCGTGTCATAGCCGTAAATTTCCGGCTGGCGCTGTCCCAGAAGGTTCAGGTTCGGTCCGTTGATGACTAGAATTTCCTGCACGCTCATTTCCTTGTTCCCGCCTTTATGCGCTTGGTGCCCTGTGGTTATTTCGCCGCATCGTTACGACGGTTCATGCGCGTCTGTGACGCAAGCCGGATCGGCGCATTGGCCGCCCCGAAGCCACGATACGCGCGACGCTCGACCAATTCAAAGAAGAAACGGTTGGCGAAGGTACGCGTATAGGCCTGATAATATTCACCTTCATCATCACGATCATAGAGAATATTACGTGCGCGCAAACGATCAAGCAGTTCCGGCTCCAACCCAAACCGTGCTTCGATATCGTCATAATAGTTTTCCGGGATCGGCAGGATTTCAACGCCATGTGCCATGCAATAATCCACCGAGGCAAAGATATCGTCGCTGGCAAAGGCCAGATGCTGCACACCGCTGCCAAAGAACTCGTTGAGGAACTGGGAATGCTGGGTATGCGGGCTTTGCGAGCCATTGAGGATCAAACGCACCGCATCGCTTTGCACCACCTGACTTTGCACAAGCCCGCCCGGATCCGGGATATCAAGGGTCGGCATTTTGCCGAGATCAAAGATCGAGGTGAAATACAAAAGCCAGGTCAGCATTTCCTCATACTGCATCGAGTATGACACATGATCGACCTTGCGAAGTTTTGCCTTTCCGGCGTCAGCGTAAGCACCCTTTTCGGGTTCAAACTCGACATCCCAGATGCGCGAAAGCTCGCTATGGTCATCAAGGAAATAAACAAGGCTGCCGCCGACACCCCGGATGGCCGGCATTTCAATTTCGCCTTCGCCAACCGCCTGACTGAAGGGGGCTGCCAGCAAAGATTGCGCGCGATCCATCGTTGCCTTGGCGTCATCGACCTTAAGCCCGACCGCACAGACCGACGGGCCATGCACGATGTTATAGGAATGCGCAAAGCCATCCTTGTCGCAATTGATCACAAGGTTGATGTCACCCTGTTTCCACCATGTCACCGCCTTGGTCTTGTGACTGCCGCGCTTTTCAAAGCCAAGGGCAGCGAACAGTGTCGCAAGCTTTTCGGCGTTTTCTTCCTCGACCGCGAACTCGACAAAGCCGACTTCCTTGGCATGCGCCTTGGGCGGCAGGGCCGTGCCCTTCTCACCAACCTGAACGCCTTCGATGCCGTCGCCGAGATAGATCAGGGAGCGCAAACCATCCTTGGCCACGTTCTTGGTCGAGCTTGAGCGGAACTGATCGTTGAAAATCTCAAGCGACAGCGGCCCGTCATAGCCGGTCATGGCAAGGTTGCGCATGAACTCACCGAGCGGGAAGTCCCCCTGCCCCGGGAAGCAGCGGAAATGGCGGCTCCAGGACAGGGCATCCATTTCAAGGATCGGCGCATCGGCCACCTGCACGAGGAAAATCTTGTCGCCCGGGATCGATGAAATCGCATCGAGCGGCACCTTGCGCGCCATGATGTGGAAGGTATCAAGCACCAGACCAACATTCGGGTGATTGGCGCGCCGCACGACTTCCCAGCTGTCGCGATAGTCGCTGATATGCTTGCCCCATGAAAGGGCCTCGAACGCGACACGCAAGCCCCGTTTGGCGGCACGATCGCCAAGCTCTGCCAGGTCCTTGGCGGCGCGATCAAGCCCGCCCAATGATTGCGGGGAGACGTTCGAACAAACCATCAATAGGTCTGTGCCCAGTTCTTCCATCAGGTCAAACTTGCGCTCGGCGCGCTCAAACGCGCGGGTGCGCTGGGGTTCGGGCATGCCTTCGAAATCGCGGAACGGCTGGAAGGTGACCAGTTTCAGACCCAGATCACGGATCGTTTTGCCAACATCTTCCGGCGATCCGTCAAAGGACAGAAGGTCATTTTCAAAAATCTCGACCCCGTCAAAGCCGGCAGCGGCAATGGCATCGAGTTTTTCCTGAAGATCGCCTGACAGTGAAACTGTGGCAATTGAGGTCAGCATTTTATCCCTCCGGGATGCATGTGGGGCACCGGCACATTCACAGAAGGATGCTGCAATCGCGGGGCGTACCCCGCGCGCAGATCAATGCTGTGAACGGCGCCGATAGGTTTCGATATGGTCGGTCAGTTTGGCAATCGCGCCATCCAGATCCCGTGCAAGCGACAGCTCACAGATTTCGCGATGCTCATCGATGATTTCCTGGGCACGGAAACCATGGGTTTTGAGTTCGATCACCACATAGCGGCGGAACTGATCGAAAATCTCGTGGTGCAGGCGCATATGCAGGTTCGACCCACAGGCCGAAATCAGCGCCTGATGAAATTCGCGGTCATACTGGCTCCAGCGCACGGTCAGTTCGCGGCTGTCACGGTCAAGCATCTGCTTTTCAACAGTGGAAAGCTTGTGATGGGCGGCCGCAACCCGGGCTTCCCATTCAACGTCGCCATGCTTGATCGAGGCCGCCAGACCATCGCGTTCAAGCAACAGTCGCATCGCCGTCAGTTCCATGAAGTTCGACGGCGATGTTTCAACAACACGGAAGCCCTTCTGGCCTTCGACAAACACAAAGCCCGACGCCACCAGACGATTAAGCACTTCACGCAGCGTGTTGACCCCGACGCTATAACGTTCGCGCAGCGCCTCGAGCTTAAGCTTCACGCCCGGCTGCAATTCGCCATACAAAATGTCATCGCGAATTTCGTTATAGACTGTCTCGGCAACGGTACTGCTGCTCATGGTCTTGGTCCCCTAGCCTGTCAATGCCTCGGGATAGGCATTGAAGTATTCGTCCCTCGCAGCGTCGGCATCAATCTCTGCCCCGCTGAAAACTTCAAATGCTTCAATACCCTGAAAGAAGAAGAGTTCAAAGCCGGTCATGACGTCGATCCCCGATTTGGCCGCAGCGCGCAGGAAGGCGGTTTGAACCGGGGTATAGACCGCATCAAACGCCCATTTCTGTCCACCAAACAGATCGGTATCAAACGGGCAGCCGGGATACTGGTTCATGCCAACCGGCGTGCAGTTGATCAAACCATCGGACGCGCGCACCGCATCAGAAAGGTCATCTTCACCGACAAAGGCCGCATTGGCATTGGCCGCAACAAGGGTTGCCACCAGTTCTTCACCGCGCGCGGCATCCTTGTCATGGATCAGGATCTTGTCCGCACCAAGCCCGCGCAGGCCAAACGCCGTGGCAAGGCCGACACCACCCGCCCCCATCTGCAAAACGGTTCCCGGCTTGGCATCGCCGAACTGTTTTTGATAGCCGCGCATGAAGCCGACAAAGTCGGTGTTATCCCCACGCCAGCCATCTTCGCGGAAGACAACGGTGTTTACCGAGCCCAGGGCTTCGGGCAGGCGTTTGCGCGGGGTGATCAGTTTGCGCGCACTTGTTTTGTACGGATGGGTCACATTGACCCCGGCATAGCCGGTTTCCGCACAGGTAGTCAGCTGCTTGATCAGGTCAAAATCCTTGATCACATCGCTGTCAAGATAGTCGTACGTGACATCCATACCGCACATACGGCCCAGCAATACGTGCAGTCGTGCCGACTGGCTCCGCGAAATGCCTTTACCAATAAGACCGAGTTTCAACATGGACAGGTATCCTAAAATCCAAACAGATCGGGCAAGAACGTAACGATGCCCGGTACAAAGGTGATGATCAGCAACACCGCCAGTTCAACGATAAAGAACGGCATGATCGCGCGGATCATTCGGGCCATACCGACGCCCGCAATCGCATCCGCAACAAACAAGCACAATCCCATCGGCGGCGTAATCAGGCCGATCATCAGGTTAAAGATCACGATGATCCCGAAATGGGTCGGATCAATGCCAAGGCTGATCGCGATCGGATGCAGGATCGGCACCAGCACCAGCATCGCAGCAATCCCTTCAAGCACCAGACCAACCGCCAAAAGCATCAGGTTGATCAGGATCAGGAAGGTGACCGGGCTGTCGACATAGCCCAGAACGAACTTGCTGACGGTCTGTGGAATACCGGCAAAGGTCATGAACCAGTTTGCCGCCGCCACCGTTGCCATGATGATCAGGATGCTTGATGAATCGCGCATCGCACCTGCGAAAATTGCCGGCAGATCGCCCGGTTTCAGTTCCCGGAATACGAACAGGCCAACAACCAGTGCATAGAACACAGCAAAGCTTGCCGCCTCGGTCGGGGTGACGATGCCAGCAAGGATCGAGCCGATGACAAAGACCGGCATGAACAGCGGAATAAGGCCGTTCCAGATCGCCTTGAGCTTCTCGCCCATATTCATGCGTTCGCGCGGCTTGGCGTGGTTTTTGACAAAGAAGCGCACATAAACCGACAACGCAATCGCCAGCAAAACACCGGGCACAATCCCGGCAAGGAATAAGGCCGGCACCGACACATTGGTGGTGATCAGCGCATAGATAATCACCGGAATGCTGGGCGGAATGATCGGACCGATGACCGATGATGCAGCCGTCAGGGCGGCGGCAAAATCACGCGGATAGCCTTCCTTTTCCATCGACGGAATAAAGATACGGCCAATTGCGGATGTATCAGCAACCGCAGATCCCGAAAGACCGGCAAAGATCACCGAGGACCAGATATTGACCTGGGCAAGACCGGCCTTGGCATGGCCTACAAGTGCATTGGCCAGATTGATCACACGCGATGTGATGCCACTGGCATTCATCAACTCGCCGGCCAGAACAAACAGCGGAATGGCAAGAATGGTAAAGCTGTCCATCCCGGCAAAAATACGCTGCGGCAGAAGATCAATGCCAAACGTGCCGGTACTGATATAGGCGACAATGCCAAGCGCGATCGCAAAGGCAACCGGTGCACCGATCGCAAGCAGTGCCAGAAGGGTGACGCCGGTAATCATGCTTCACCCCCGGTGGAATTCTTATTCAGACAAGATGCAAGGCGCAAAATGGCGGCAATCACCAGACAAACACCACCAACAGTGATGGCGATTTGCGCCCAATACATCTGAATGCCAATGCCAGAGGCAACAATACCGCCGCGCTTGGCAGCAAATACATAGCCTGCATAGGCAAGGATACCGCCCAGAACCAGCGTCGCGGCATCAACAATGATTGCGAGCTTGCGGCGGATGCGTGCGGGAATGGTATCAACAACAATGCTGAAAGTGATCTGGGTACCCTGCAGATAGGCATAGGCCACACCGAACATGCAGCCATAGATCATCGCATATTTCGCGATTTCTTCGCTCCATTGCAGCGGGGAAGAAAACAGATATCGGCTGACACTGCCGGCAAAAACGACACCAAAAACAATTAGGATACTTAATCCCGAAAGTCCGGCGAGCAAACGCTTGTAAGCATTCTCGGTGCGTTGCATGGGTTCCCCCGGATCGCTCTGAAAATTATTATGCTTTTATAAGCACGGTGGCGGGAAAAAAGGGCAGGTCAGGTGCAAGGAGGAGCACCCGACCCGCCAAACACCGATTACATTGAAGCTTCTGCTTCGGAAACGGCAGTTTGCAGTTTTTCGATCCATGCAGCATCGATCTCGCCCGAAAGCCATTCGATGACTGCCGGCTGAGCGGCATCACGGAACATCTTGAGCTGTTCGGCGGTCGGCGTGGTTACTTCCATGCCTTCCTCTGCCAGTTTGGCAACGCCTTCGGCAGAGTTGAACTGCTGAACCGCACGGCCAACGTTCGATGCAACACCGGCGGCGCGACGCAGAAGTGCCTGATCAGCCTCGGAAAGGTTCTGATAGATTGCTTCGTTGATCACGATGAAGTCGGTGCCATATACGTGACGGTCAAGCGTCAGATATTTCTGCATTTCATAGAACTTGTTGGCATAGATCACGCTGATCGGGTTTTCCTGACCGTCCACCGTACCAGTGGTCAGTGCGGTCGGGACTTCCGGCCACGGAATCGGGGTCGGTTCGCCACCAAGTGCCTTGACCATTTCCACGAACAGCGGAACGGTCATGACGCGAATTTTCAAGCCTTCCATGTCTTTCGGCTCGGAAATTGCACGCTGGGAGTTGGTGAAGTTACGGAAACCGGTTTCACCATAGGCCAGCGTACGCAGACCGGTTTTTTCCAGGCAGTGCGCGGCAAGTTCCTTGCCGAAATCACCATCCAGAACGTTCCAGGCAACGTTGGCATTCGGGAAAACATAAGGGATATCAAGAACGGCTGCCTCAGGGCAGACCTTGGAGAACGGACCCGATACCATCGACATGGCAAGCGTACCGTCCTGGGTATTCTGCAGCAGATCGGTTTCACCGCCCAGCGCACCGGCCGGGAACAGAGCGACCTCAATACGGCCAGCCGATTCTGCTTCGACAATGTTTTTAAAGACCTGTGACGCTGCACCTTTTTTCGAGGTGGTCCACTCTGCCGGGTCAACATGGGCAAAGTTCAGGGTCACATCGGCTGCCTGCGCGTTAAAACCAAATGACGCGGCGACCATTGAAGCGGCGCCAAACAAGGCACCTTTGGAAATCATCTTCATTTCTTCCTCCCGATATAAAACGACATCCGCGGACCGTGGTTGCTTTTGACACTCTTGTTCTTGGGCGGTCCCTGTTCGGAATTAGGATAATTTAAAAAACATAGGAGATTTTGTCAAATGTTCTATATTTTACCTGTAAGCCGCGTAAAATAAGGCCTTTGGCCCCGTTCGGATCGTTGCCATTCTCTGCGGCCAGTCCCGATCTTCCCGTCAAATTCCTGCCAAAAAGCGATGCTTTAACATCTATAAGCTTGGGGGAGGGCTGTCTGAATTTCAAACCAGTGACATCAAAAAACCTTGTCGCATCACAAGCATTCCAGTGACTTGGCAACAGATGCAATGGCCAGATGCCAGTTGCAAAACAGCTTGCTGTAAAGCAGGATATTTGTGCTACTTTGGCATTCGAATTCTGCGATTCGCCCGCTGAAACGAAACCATTTTCAAAGTGAACCCCGTGAACAGTGTAACCGGCCCAAAATCACCGCAACTTGCGAAGATTGCTTCGCGCATTCTGGCAGGCAGCTTCCTGTTTGAGGATCTGGACCCCGAACTGTTGGAGCAACTGTCAAACCAGGCGACTGTGCGCCGGTTCGACGATGGCCAGTTGCTGTTTGAAAAGGGTGCACCGGCAGACGGGCTTTATGCGGTCGAGGCCGGCAAGGTTCGCATTTCATCGGTTTCGGAAACCGGCAAGGAAATCGTGCTTAACGTTTTGGCCCCCGGTGCGGTATTTGGCGAAATCGCATTGCTGGATGGCGAACCGCGCACGGCGACCGCCCGCGCAGTTGGCCCGACCCGGACACTTTTCATTTCGCGCGATGACTTCTTTGAAATCTTTGACCGCGAAGCCCCGCTGCGCCGTCACATCACCGCCCTTTTGTGTCGTCGTCTGCGCTGGGTCAGTGACCTGCTTGAAGATGCCAACTTCCTTGATCTGACCGCACGTCTGATCAAGCGCATCTTGTGGCTGGCCGAACGTCATGGCGGCCCGGACCCGGAAGGCATTCGCATTGCCCTGCCGCTGTCGCAGCAGGAACTGGGCCTGATGCTGGGTGTGACCCGTGAAGCGGTGAACAAGAAGCTGCGCGAACTTGAAAAACAGGGGATGATCACGCGCCGTGATGGTCGACTGGTCGTCAAGGACAGCGAAGGGCTGAAACAACTTCTTGCTGATGCCGTCAAAAACTGAGCCTTCCGAGTCAATTTTTGAACGCCTTGTCGCCCGCGAAGAAAAGCGCGGGCTGATCCTTGTTGCCTTCTTACGCATCTGCCTTCTGGCGTTCATCCTGCTTTTGTTTAGCAAACCTGATTCGCCCACCGGCAAGCTTTACACATTGCTTGAGGTCCTCGGCTGGTTCATTCCCGGTGTGTTCGTTCAGCTTTTCGTCGCCTTTCGGGGCGGCAAATCATACTGGATGATCTATCTGCTGGCGGTGATTGACGCGGTTCTGATTGTTTATGTCTCGGTTGTGCCCGATCCGCTTAATCCGTTGCTGGATCATCCGGCATGGCTTTATGGCTTTGTCGTACGTGACCGTGGCGTGGTCTTTTCGATGATCATGATGGCAATCATCATCATGACCTTTTCGCCGCGCCTGATCCTGTGGTTCGGCTTCTGGCTGTTTGCGTCATGGTGCGGGGCGATCTGGTGGCTGATGACGCGGCCCGGGGTGATTGTTTCCCAGCATTTCGGCGATGAATGGAACCCGAGCCAACAAGAAATCATTGATACCTATAACCTGCCGGAATTTGTCGATATCTCGGCCCTTGCCGAACAGGTGATCATTGTCATCGTCTTTACATTGGCCTGTGCGGTGATGGTTTCGCGTTTGCGGGTTTTGATTAACCAGTCGGCGGCGTCCGAACGCGCGCATGGCAATCTGGCACGATACTTCCCGATCGCCCTTGCCGATCAGTTGGCCGATCGTGATGAACCGATCCGTGTGGGTGAACGCCGCGAATGCGTTATTCTGTTTGCCGATGTTATTGGCTTTTCACGCTTTGCCGAAAAGCGCGACCCGCAGGAAGTCATGCGGTTCCTCAACCAGTTCCATCACATCGCAACGTCGCAAATCGGTGCCTATGGCGGCATTGTTGAAAAATATATCGGTGATGCGGTGATGGCGAGTTTCGCGGCCTTCGACGATCTTGAAAACCCGGCGGCCAATGCATTTTGTGCCGCACAGGCAATCATCGCCCAGGTCGCCGAATGGCAGGCCCGGTCCCCGGCAAATGGCGGCGAACCGCTTGAAATCGGGGTTGGCCTTAATTTCGGCCCGGCCGTTGTCGGAGATATCGGCCAACGCGAAGCGGTCACCCCCGCCGTCATCGGCGCCACGGTTAATCTGGCGGCCCGCCTTGAAAAGGCCACCCGCGAACTTGGCAGCGATACGGTCATGAGCGAACAATTCGCCAACCGCCTGCGTAAAGAGGCCCCGGTTGCCGGACCGATCCTTCTTGCCCGTTATGCACAAACGCAAACAATTCAGGTCAAAGGGTTTAGTGAACCTGTCGGGGTCCGCTTTAACGGCTGCTAAATAAACTGCTAATAGAATGTCTTCCGGTCTGCCAAGCCCTTGAATATCCGGCAAACCAATCCAAAGTGCTTTGATATTTCTGGTGCAGCATGAAAACGGATCAGCAGGAGGACGCGATGGCGACCGAAAAAGGCGCGAACCCGACGGCCAAGGGGCCCGTCCCGTCCGCCGTAAAACTGACCACCCTGTTTGGCGAACGCGAATTCGCCTGGGACAAGGCCATTTACTTCCCGGCCGGGCTTAAGGGCTTTCCTGATCATAACGTCTTTGCGCTGGCAAGCTTCCCGGGGGAAAGCGGCAATGCGTTTCTTTTGATGCAATGCCTGACCGAACCGGAACTGGCCTTTATCGTTGCGCCCTATAACCTTGAAAGCGATACGATCCGGCCCGAACACCTTGAACAGGGCTTTGGCATTCACGGCATCAAAAAGGAAGATGGCGCGGTGTTGCTGATTGTGACCCTGCACAAGCCCGATGACGGCCCGGTCAGCATGTCGGTCAATCTGCGCGCGCCGATCATTATTGATACCGCCCGTCAGGCCGCCTATCAGCATCACCTGCCCGAGGTCGGCGGATATTCTTTCCACCACGTTCTGAGCTAAGCATAAGCCCCTTCGTCAGATCCTGACGTTTTGCTGCGCATCGAATTGCGCCGGCCAACACTTGCGTGCGTTGGCACAACGCGTTTATGCGTCTTGCCTGAAATTATCCCTGCATGTCCTTGATCCTGCCATCTTTTCACGCAAAGGTGGCAATCAGAGCAAATTGCATAGCCCCACTTCATCATGACAAAAGGGATCGGGAATGACAGCAGCATTGCGCAATCGTTTTGCACTCGCCGCCTTGTTGGGATCAGCGGTATTTTTCGGACCGGATGCTGAGCCTGCCCGCGCGCAAAGCCCGTCCGTCGGACTATCAGCCGACAACCGCACCAGCCTGCAGCTGACGGTTTATCCCGGCAACCTTTCGCTGATTACCGAAAAACGCGATGCGGCCATTCCCGCAGGCCAAAGTACACTTCGCATTGATGGCCTGCCCCAGACCATCATGAATGACTCCTTCCTGCTCGGCACTGCCAAGGATGCCGATCTTGTCTGGACGTCCTTGCGCAATCGCGGCAACGGATCAAACGCCATCGACGACCTTGTGCGTGATCAGATCGGCAAGACCGTCACCATTCGCCGTGACGATGACCTGATTGAAGGCACCCTTGTCGCGGTAAGCCATGTTGCCCTGATTGAAACCGATGCCGGTTTGGAACAGGTGCCGCTTGATCAGGTGATTGTTTCCGAACTGCCCGATGGCTTTACCACCAGCCCGACCCTTGATGCGGATATCGCGACCGGTACCGCGCTTGACCACGTTTCCATGGCTTATCTTCTGGGCGGGATCGGTTGGAACACGTCCTATACCGCCTATTATGACCGTGCAGAAAACAGCCTGAAACTGACAGCAATCGCCAAGGTCATGAACGGATCGGGCAGCGATTATGACAATGCGTCCTTGCGTCTGGTCGCCGGTGACCCCAACCGGGTGCAGCAGCCCCCGATGGCCAAGGCCGCACGCACCGAAATGATGATGTCGGTCATGGCCGATGGCGCTGCGCCTTCTGCTGGCGCACCGGACCGGGCAAGCTTTGAAAACCTGCATGTTTATGGCCCGTTTGACGGCCTGTCGATGCAGGATGGCGATACGGTGATCTTGCCGTTGCTCGACCCACAGGTCCTGCCGGTCAAACGCCACGCGATCTTCCAGGCATCAAGCAGCGTCTATAATATGGCGCAAAATGACACCAACGATTTCGTCCGCCCGGATCTTGAAATCGACATCACCAACGAAGGCGGCAAAGACGCCAAAAGCCCGTGGCCGGATGGCATTGTGCGCATCTATGCCCAAACTCCGGCAGGCGATACCGGCTATCTTTCCGAAGACATGATTTCGCTGACCCCGGTTGGCCGTGATGCGACCCTGCGTCTGGGCAAGGCCAGCGACCTGAACGGCACGCGTAATGTCACCTCGTTTGACCGCAAGGCACGCCCGAACCTGCCAGACGCGATCAAGGCAGATCTGAAATGGACCATCCGCAATACCAGTGACCGCGTCGAAACCGTCACCGTCCGTGAAGACCTGCCAACGGATTGGAAAGTCACGGCCGAAAGCCACAAGCACGAACGCGACCAGCCCGGCCAGATCAGCTGGGACATCGACGTTCCGGCAAATGGTGAAGTGACGTTGACCTGGTCGGTGGCAAGCACCCGCTGATCACCAAATCCATGCATTGGAACGGCCACAGGGAAACGTCCTTGTGGCCGTTTTTCTTTGCTCAGGATTTGCCGCGTGCAGTGTAAAACGCCTTGGCCAGTGGTAACAAAACATTGGCATCGGGCAACTGACCCGTCCGGTTGCACAGATCGGCATAGATACAGATCAGCTTGGTCAGAAGGACAAACGCATCCTGATTGCGCATCCCGGCAAAGGCACCCAGCACTTTGACCGCATCGCATGCCGCATCGCGCGCCAGATCAAGCTTGCCCGCCCCTTGCAGGGCCAGAACAAGCGCGGCCAATGAATAGCCAAGATCCAACCGTTCCTTGTCATCCTTGCGCCCGACACAATTGCGCAAGCGGTCCTGGCGCAGTTCGACGGCCTGACAGGCGGCATCCACCGCCCAGTCCCATTCACCGGCCTCAATCTCAAGCGCGGCCCGGTTATTGAGGCTAAGTGCCAACCCCGCCACCGCTGCATCACGTGCCGTCGGCAAATGCAGCGCGAAAATTGCATCGGCGGCATCAAACAGCGCCAATGCTTCTTCACGCTGATCGGGACGATGATTGCTGGCCATTCCGAGATACAGCCGCGCGACCGCCAGCGAGTTGGGATCGGTTTTTTCAAGATAGGACAAGCGCAACGCATATTCTTCGTCCGTATTGTCCGTCATCCTGATCCCGCCACCTCGTTTTGCCGTCTCAAGGGCCCGATGACCCGTGCAAGAAAAAGACGTTTGGCAACCCCACCTTGTGAAGGACGGGCAATCAGCGATAAGCTGTTTCCCTCGGTCTGGCAGGCTGCTAGACAATCAGGATCAGATTTGCCCCAAAATCCGGAAACAAGCCCCAAATGAGCAGTTCCAGCGAAACCCTGCGCGCCCTTTACGGCACATGGCGTCTTGCCCGTGGCGATACCCAGGGTCTTGGATTTTTTAATTTTTCGATCGAGGGATTCTGGCGTTCGTTTCTGGCGGCAGTAATTGTGTTTCCGGCCTTTGCGATGTTGCGCTGGAACGACATTTTCGATGCCCCGGACGACTTCCCGGCGATGCGTTACATGCTGGTCGAAGTCATTGCCTATGTCATCAAATGGGTCGCCTTCCCACTGATCATGTTCCACGTCATCCCGATGCTGGGCCGTGCGGAACGTTATATCGCGTTTATCACGGTCTATAACTGGGCAAGCGTGCTTCAGATGGGGCTGTATCTGGCGGCCTTGATGCTGGGGGTGTTGTTCCCGTCGCTAGGCGCCGGTGGCTTTGTCTTTATCGCGGTGATCGCAACACTGGTGTATGGCGTCTATATCGCCAAGTTGACCCTGTCGGTCCCGATCCCGACCGCCAGCACCATTGTTCTCGCCGACTTCCTGTTGTCGCTGGTGATCACATCAATCGGTATCCGTCTGGCCGTCGGGCAGTTATTCTAAAACAATTGAAAACTTAAAAACAAAATCGCTTCAGGGAGAAACCCATCATGAAACCTGTTCTTGCCGTCACCCGCCGATTACCCGATGCCGTCGCCAAGCGTGCTGCTGATAGTTACGACATCCGCACTCAGGAAGATGACGATCCCCTGACCCGGGCCGAAATCCTGGCGCTGTGTCATGGCGCGGATGCCGCCCTTGTTTCGGTGGGCGATCCGATTGATGCCGAGTTTTTCGATCATCTTTCCGACAGTGTCAAAATCATCGCCACCTTTTCGGTCGGGACCGATCATATCGATCTGGCCGCAGCCAGGAAAAAGGGCGTGATCATCGGCAACACACCAGGCGTTCTGACCGATGCCACCGCCGATATTGCCTGGCTTTTGATCCTTGGGGCTGCCCGCCGTGCGAGCGAAGGGGAGGCCGAAGTCCGCAATGCCACCTGGTCAAGCTGGCGGCCGACCCATTTGATGGGCACACAAGTCACCGGCAAGAAACTCGGCATCGTTGGCATGGGCCGCATTGGTCAGGCAGTCGCCAAGCGCGCCCGCGGGTTTGACATGGACATCCATTATTACAACCGCCGCCAGTTGCCCGCCGATCAGGAAATGGGCGCGACCTATCACGACAGTATCGAGGGCCTTCTGCCCCATTGTGATTTCCTGTCGCTGCATTGCCCGTCAACGCCCGAAACGCGCGGCATGGTCAATGCAGATTTCATTGCCAAGCTGCCCGACGGGGCGATAATCGTGAACACCGCGCGCGGCGATGTCGTCAATGATCAGGACCTGATTGCCGCCCTGAAATCGGGCAAACTGACCGCGGCGGGCCTCGATGTTTTTGCCGGGGAGCCGAATATCGAACCAGCCTATCGCGATCTTGCCAATACCTTCCTTCTGCCGCATCTGGGATCGGCGACAGTTGAAACCCGCAATGCCATGGGATTCCGCGCGCTTGATAACATTGATGCCTTTGTCGCCGGCAAGGACGTGCCATTTACGGTCACAACTTAGCCCGACAACCCCTGTTCAGATTAGTGACTTCTGCCGGTTTTTATCGGATTGAAGGACTATCTCAAAAGTATTGAACGCTAAGCGCCCTGTTTTAACAGGGCACTTTTTCAAGCTTGACTGAGCTTTTCTCAGTTCAGTCTTTTTTAGCTCACAAATAGGCGGAAGGTATTTTGGGCCTAGAATTATTTCCTGCAATGAGAACATGCCTTCAAAAGGAGCAAAGTGCAGTCCATTTTCCTTAATAACTTCCTCATCTTTAAGCCTATAGAACACCCTCTTTTCCGCCTCATACTCCCAATGAGAGAACTTTGTCGTAAGCAGTGGAGATTCTCCTTTATCTTTCCATTGGGTGTGAGCAGACAATAATTGTTCACGCGTCATGACCTGACGTTCGTTGACATAGTTAATTTCTAACAAAAACTCGTCTGGAACTTCAAAACCCAAGCAAATTCCCGTGTATTTTTCGGCGTAGTGACTCCAAATAACTGGGTTTTTCCTATTTCTGCAGAATGATACAAATCCTAATTGCTTAGGTAGATCATTCCTCCAATCCTCAAGGTTTCTGCGCAAAGTGCGATCTGACGTTCCGATTGCCCGAAATTCAAACGGATCGTTTATGTCTGATAGCGTAGTAAGCTTGAGTCTTTTGTGAATTATCGCTTCCCAAGCCCAGTTGGCAGGATAGTATTTGTAAACACGCATAAGTTCATACTCTCAGCGAAGTTTTACTATTACCCCAGATCGCTTTCCTCACCCGCGGGCAGGATACAGGCGATCTTGCGGCCATCGCGGCTGATCTTCACACGTCCACCATGGATTTCGACCACGGCACGGACCATCGCCATGCCAAGCGCACGGCGGGCCGATGGGGATTCGCCTTCGCGCAGGCCTTCAAACAGCATCGGTTGCGGGGCTTCGTCCGACAGCGAGATCGAAATTTCGATATCCTCGCCACTACGCTTTGCCACCACGGAAACCTCGCTACCTTCGGGTGCTGTGCGCAGCACATTGGTTACCAGAATGAACAAGGCCTGTTTCAGGCGGCGTTCATCGGCCACCATCCAGCCGATCTGACGGGAACAATAAAGACGCAGCGACACATTAAGCTCCGCCAAGCGCGCCCGTGTCAGGGCTTCGAGGGAGCGCAGCAAACGCCGTGGATCGACGGTATCAAGTTCAAGGGCGACCTGCCCCGATCCAAGGGTTGCCAGATCGCGCATGTCATCAACCAGCGCCAGCATGCTTTGTGCTTCAGTCCGGATGGTTTCAACCGAGCGCGCCACATTGCCGGTCAGGTGCGGGATCAATCGATCAGATTCGCCATTAATGTGATCCAGCGGCTTGGTCAGTTCGCGCGATACGGTCGAAATGAAGTCGGACTTCATCTGGTCGGCGGTGCGCAGGGCCTCGTTGCGTTCACGCAGCGCACGTTCAACCCGGATGGTGTCGGTGACATCGATATAGGACATCATCACCGCCCCGTCGGGCAGCGGCACGATGGCAAAATCAACAATCGAATTATCGGCGCGTTCCAACCGGCCATTCATCGGTTCATGGTTGGTGATGCGCGCGACCATGCGGTTCTTGAATTTTTCCCAATCGTCGCGTTCGCGCCAATACTCCTTGGATTTCTCGACCACATCACCCAGATGCGGCGCGACATCAAGGAAGGTGCTTTCAAGGCCCCAAAGATCGGCAAAGCCATGGTTATAAAGCCGCAGACGCCCATCGCCACTGATCACGCCAACCGCCTCATGCAGGCTTTCAAGCGTTTCACGCTGAACCGCGATCAGGGTGTTGTACGAACTTTCCAGAACCAGCTTGTCAGTGACGTCCTCATAGACAAACATCAGCCCGCCAAACGGATGGGGCGAGATGAAACGACGCAACGTCATGCCATTTGGCAGATGCATCAGGTCTTCTTCAGGTTTGAGAAGATCGGTAAAGCGCTGGTTTTCGGTATTGCGGAACTGGGCGAAATCGGTGACTTCGGGCAGTTTGCGTTCATCGCGCAGACGCCGCAAAACATCATCATGGGTCGGCTCGGTCCAAAGCCATTCGTCATCAAGATCCCAAAGCTTGGTGAACGCGGTGTTAAAGAAAATAAGCCCCTTATCCCCGCCATAAACCGCAATCGCAGTACCCAGGTTTTCAAGCACCTCGGCATGGGCGCGGATGTGGCGCGACAGATCGGACTGCAATTCTTCGACCGGGGTGCAATCAATCGCAAAACCGATCAGGCCGTCGGGCTCGTTCGCCGCCCCGCCCGGCATTTCGGTAATGCGCAGCAATTTGCGATCACCACGAATAACAACGTGGAAATCGCGGGTCAGGCTTTCATTATTGCGCTGAACCGATGCCGCCAGTGATCGCCCGTGATCGGGAATCACCCCCGCACCAATTTCGGCCTGTGCGGCCAGGGCATCCTCAATCGTTTGATATTCGACCGCATCGGCATAGGCGATGTTGCAATCAATCAGGCGCAGTTCGCTATCGCGGCGCCAGACCGGGAAGGGCAAGCTATCAAGCAACTGCCGCAGGCCCGATACCTCGTGTTTAAGCAGCTGAAAATCGCCAAACTGGTTTTCACGTTCGCGCGAATGGCGGGTTTCATCGCGGAACCACAACCCATGCGCCAGTACGTCCGATGACCGGTCCTTACGCGCGGCCATGCCGGTCACGTGGAATTTTCGCTCATCGACCGTGGTGATCCACAGCTCAAACCGGTCATGCCCGGTCTTGAGGTTCCGCACCCGTTCCTTGAGTGCTGCGGCATCTTCATCGCGCAACAAATCCAGCAGATCGGGAAAGCGTCCATCCTGACCAAGCTGGAAGGCCCGTTTGAGCGATGGGCTGGCCCCCTCGGCAAAGCCATGGCGGCTCCAATAGTAAACCGGGTCGGGTCCGGCAAACAAAAGCTGGGTGAAAAGCTCTGTCTCACCCGCCAGTTCGTGTTCGTGATCTTCGACTTCTTCAAGGTGACGACGCATGCGCAGCGACAACCGCCAACCAACCCAACCGGCAATCGCCGCACCACCGACGGCGGCCAAGCCAACCACCAGCCAGTCGCGGTCACTCAGGCCCGCCAGGCTCCCGAAAATCGTCGCGCCAATGCCATCGGCCTGAGCCACAGCGGGAGTCGCACCCTCCGCTGTGTTTGTTGTGGTATTGAGGCGAAATTTTTCCTGGGCCTGCACGGTTATCGACAGACCAAACGTGGCAACCATCGCACCCGTGCTGCGCCAAAAGGCCGGGCGCGCCAAATCAGACAGTCTGCGCATGATCGCCACTGTCTTTTTGCCTGCGCAAAGCTGTGTGGATGCCTGTTCGGATGCTCGCCGTGTCACGTGTTGTTAACCGTTTGTGTTTATGAGCTATTATTATGGTGAAAACGCCGTGCTTTTACCACCGTTTCACATCATTACGGCAACAGGCTTGTCTGGTGGCGTATTTCATGGCGAAATCCTGCGGAAAAACCGCAATGACATGGCCGGTGATTCCGTTTATGTCTGCGGGACACACATTCTCAACTGAGCGCATCAACCATTCCTAAAATGAGCCCAAAACCGCAGCTAGACCTTTTTGCCCAGCGCGCAGAGCCCAAGCAGGCCGCGCCACAAAAGGACTCTGCCGTGCTCAAGGCGGCGGCAAAACCAGCACCGGAAATCGGTGATCTGTTTGATACCAATTTCAATGCCGATGACATCGCCGAATGGGAACTGCTGTTTCGCGATGTGCCGCAATATAACTACCATTTCAAACGCGCCCAGATCGCCTCGGCCTTTGATCGGCCCTTGCACAAGAAACTGATCGCATCGCCCGCCTTTGAACGGTTGCGCGAAATCTCGTTTCTCGGTGCCATTGATTATCTGTTCCACCCCAACGGACGCCCGGCCAATATCCGTCATTCTCGCTATGACCACACGATTGGCGTCGCATTGTTGTCGCAACGTTATTGCCGTTTGATGGGGCTGTCGGATGCCGATTGCGACCTTTTGGGCGCGGCCGCCCTTTTGCATGATATCGGCCATGGCCCGTTTTCCCATACGCTGGAACCGGAATTCGCGCGCCGCTTTAACCGCAACCACCATCAACTGACCAATCAGATCATCACCGGCGAGGTCGATCTGGACCTGTCGGTCAATCATCTGCTGGTCAAACATGGTGTCGACCCGGATGAAGTGATCGCGCTTTTATCGAAGAAATCCGATCACCCGCATGCCGCTCTGTTTTCCGGCCCGGTCAATATCGACACGTTGGAGGGCATCAGCCGCACCAAGACCTATGTCCATCCCAACCATGTGCATTGCCACCCGCGCCTGTTGCTTGAAGCTGCGGTGAAACTCGATGCAGATTCGCTCAAACGTCTCGATAAATTCTGGCAGCTGAAAGAAGACATCTATCGCAATTTCATCTTTGGTCCGATGTGCTTTGCCACCGACCATCTGTGTCGCGAATTTGTCGTCAAGAATGCGCCGGATTTTGCCGCCGATGACTTCCTGCTGACCGAAAAGGCGTTCTTGAATAGCCATCCGCCGTTCAAGAAATTCCTGCATAGTCTCAAAAACCGGATCGAGCTTGATGGCGTTGCCGACGTTGTCGATCATCAACTCAGCGCATCGGCCAGCAGCTTTGACCTGCACGAGGCCAAGGTGCCGCGGCGTGAATTTCACATCAATACCGATGTCGAAGTCCGCTGCTTTGCCGATCTGTCAAAACGCTATTACGAGGAAAAGCATTCCTTCCTGCGCCGTGTCGGCAGCCTGACCGATCCGGCCCAGCAGGCCGCCGCCGCCAGCCTGTTTGATTAAGGCAGCGACTATTTAATCAACGACGAAAAGGGTCGCGCCGGTTTCGGTTGAAGAACGATGGGCCTCTGCGTTGTCTGCCACCTGATAGCTCATACCCGGTTTCAGGACATAGGTCCGGCCATCGTCAAGCTCGGTCACCAGTTCGCCTTCAAGACACAACAGAATGTGTCCCTTGGAACACCAGTGATCTGCCAGATACCCGGGGGTATATTGTACCATCCGCACACGGATCGGGCCAAAGTGGCGGGTACGCCAGGTCGCCATGCCGGTTTCACCGCTATGTTCGGTCGGTTCAATCGCAGACCAGTCGGTTGTGCCGAACGGCAGATCGGAAATGTCCATGATGGGAAAACTTTCGTGGTCAAAGGGGACGCAGAAGGTTCAAGATATTGAACAAGCGCGAAAAATATCTGCCGCGCCCATAAAACTGTCAATCAGCTTAATTGGACGGTGCCATATCAGTTAAACGTGGTTTTAATCTTTAACCATTAGGCAGATACTCGGATATCAACGAGTCGCACCAAGAGGCTGTCCCGATCTTGTTACCGCAAACCATCGCAACCAATCAGCACTACTCGGCCACCCGTCTGGCCGAGATGCGCGAAGCATTGGGTAAAAGCCTGTCGGGCGATACATTTTGCGTGGTGGTGACCGGGTCCTATGGGCGGCATGAGGCGTCCGATCAATCCGATCTGGATTACTTCATCATTGGCCGCGAAGCCGAACGCAGTCAGGCGCCGCACCAACAGGTCGCCGACATCCTTGGCAAGATGGTCACCAAGAAACCGGCGGTAAACGGCCCGTTTTCGTCCTATATCACCGCCGAGGAACTGGTCAATCGCATCGGGCTTGATGGTGATACCAACTCGATCACCACCCGTCGGCTGTTGTTCCTGCTGGAATGTGAGTGGCTTTATAACGAGGCGGGCAAACGCAAATTCTTTGACGATCTGATCGCCAATTACGTCACCAGTTCGGTTACCCGTGATTCCATCGCACGGTTTCTGGTCAATGACGTGATCCGCTATTACCGCACCATCAGTGTTGATTTTGAAATCAAGACCCGCGAAGGCGACGCCAGCAAGGCCTGGGCACCACGGCGGCTGAAACTGGTTTTCTCGCGCAAGATGCTTTATTTCGGCGGCATTATCGCAGCAGCCGAAACCGCAGGCCGGGATTATGCCGGCAAACGCGAAAAATTGTCCGAACTTTTACAGCTGCCACCGATCACGCGCCTGCAAACCGTATTTGGTGAAAAAAGTCTTCCGGCACTGGAATTGTATGACCGTTTCCTGCGCGAACTTTCCGATCCGGAAGTGCGTGCGCGCCTTGATGGCGTTGGTCCGCATGATCGCAATGATACGGAATTGCGCTCCCTGCTTGATGCTGGCAAGGGCTTTTCGCGTGAGCTGATCAAACTGCTTAATGATCGCTATGGCCCGGATCATCCGATCCATGAAGCACTTCTGATGTAATCACCCGGCAAACGTGGCGGCACAATCAGGCCACGCGGGGGCCGTCGGTGACATGCTTGAAATAGTTTTCCCGATCAAGGTCATGGACCTCGACGGTGAATTGCACCTGATAATCGCCAACCAGCCATTCCAGCCGATCGATAAGTGCGGCAAGGGCGGCCTCACCCGTGGCGAATTTTACCGCATTGATCCGGCCTGACAGAAGCCGGATATCAAGATGCACCATGGCGTTTTTCGGGTCGCCATCGCCGATCACAACATTTTCCAGCGGTGTAATCCGGGTCTTGAAAGAACTCAGTTCCGCATCGGCCTCGCGGGCGATGACGTAATGCAGATCAACCGCCAGCTTGGACAATTCATCCTTGATGGGCAGTTGGGCAGAATATTCGATTTCAAGCTGGGGCATGGCCGCCATCCGTCTGATAAGATTAAAATGCTTCTAACAACTTGCTTTGTGTCTGGACACCAAAAAAGCCGGTCTGAATGAACAGACCGGCTTTGATGCAAATCGGCAGATGCCAATTAGTAGCGCCAATTAATAGCGGTAGTGATCCGGCTTGAACGGACCAGCCTGCGGCACGCCGATATATTCGGCCTGTTCGGACGACAGCTTGGTCAGTTTCACGCCAAGACGATCAAGGTGCAGGGCTGCAACTTTCTCATCAAGGTGTTTCGGCAGGACGTAAACCTTGTTTTCGTAGTTCGCGTGGTTTTTCCACAGCTCGATCTGGGCCAGCACCTGGTTGGTGAAGGATGCCGACATCACGAAGCTCGGGTGACCGGTGGCGCAACCAAGGTTGACCAGACGGCCTTCGGCCAGAACGATCAGACGTTTGCCATCCGGGAATTCGACTTCGTCGACCTGCGGCTTGACGTTGTCCCACTTGTAGTTACGCAGCGAACCGATCTGGATTTCGGAATCAAAGTGACCGATGTTGCAAACGATTGCGCGGTCTTTCATCGCACGCATGTGGTCAAGCGTGATGATATCGATGTTACCGGTGGTGGTGACGAAAATGTCGCCAACCGGTGCTGCGTCTTCCATGGTGGTGACTTCGTAACCTTCCATCGCGGCCTGCAATGCGCAGATCGGATCGATTTCGGTTACCAGAACGCGTGCACCCTGGCTGCGCATGGACGCAGCCGAACCTTTGCCCACGTCACCGAAACCGGCAACAACGGCGATCTTGCCGGCAACCATGACGTCGGTTGCGCGCTTGATGCCATCAACAAGGCTCTCGCGGCAGCCATACAGGTTGTCGAATTTCGACTTGGTGACCGAGTCATTGACGTTGATCGCCGGGACCTTAAGGGTGCCTTTTTTCGCCATTTCATAGAGGCGGTGCACACCGGTGGTGGTTTCTTCCGACAGACCTTTGATGTCTTCGAGAAGTTCCGGATACTTGTCGTGGATCAGCTGGGTAACGTCGCCGCCATCATCAAGGATCAGGTTCGGCTTCCAGCCGTTCGGACCGGAAATGGTCTGCTCGATGCACCACCAGAATTCTTCCTCGGTCTCACCTTTCCATGCAAATACCGGGATTTCAGCAGCCGCGATCGCCGCAGCAGCCTGATCCTGGGTGGAGAAGATGTTGCACGAAGACCAGCGAACTTCTGCGCCGAGTGCCGTCAGGGTTTCAATCAGAACTGCGGTCTGAATGGTCATGTGCAGGCAGCCGACGATGCGCGCGCCAGCAAGCGGCTTGGCCGCGCCATATTCATCGCGCAGCGCCATCAGGCCCGGCATTTCGGTTTCGGCAATCGCGATTTCCTTGCGGCCCCAACCGGCCAGCGAGATATCAGCGACCTTGTAATCGGTAAAGTTCGACATATCGTCTCCAATCAAACAGGAATGGCGCATCCGCACGGGATTTCCATCCTGCCGATACGCCGAAGAATTCTGTTGCGATCATTTCCCTGATCGCTATAGGCCACATATAAAGATATCTTTATATCGTTTTCAAGTCCTTTTTTGACGGAATTTGCATTCCGGGCAAAACCGGACCGGATAAAAGATAACCACGCCCTGAAACCCCGGCCTTTTTCGCGGCGGGAAACCGGGGATATTTGTGGGCAAAACTGTCCCCTATGTTGGGACAGATGCCGATCACAACAAGCTATGGGGTACGGGATTTTTCAGGCGAGATCGTTGAAGTCATCAAGCATCATGGCAATCCGGGCAGAATCCCATTGTTCCATGACGCGGTTGGCCTGATGTTCGGAATTGCGACTATCAAGGCGGCGCAAGCGCTGTTTGACCAGCAACAGATTGACCGGCGACATCGAAAGGTTCCGCAGGCCAAATCCAATAAACAGCGGCACATAGCGCGGATCACCAGCCATTTCACCACAGACACTGACCGGTATATCGCGTTCGCGGGCCACCTTGATCACATCACGGATCAGGCGCAGCACAGCCGGATGCAACGGATCAAACATCCCCGCCACCTGATCATCGGTGCGGTCAATCGCCAGGGTATATTGCGTCAGGTCGTTGGTGCCGATGGCAAAGAAATCACTGTCGCGCGCCAAGGTATCCGCCGCCAGCGCCGCGGCAGGAATTTCGATCATCGCGCCAAGCGGCGGCAGGGTTTCGGGGATCGGATGCCCGTCCTTGCGCAGGCGCTTTGCCACCGCCTCATAGATCTGACGCGCACGGGTCATTTCATGCACGTTGACCACCATCGGAAGCAACACCCGAACCGATCCATGCAGGGAGGCGCGCAGGATGGCGGCAAACTGTGCTTCAAGCAATTCCGGCTTGCGCAATGATAACCGTATGCCTCGCAATCCAAGGGCCGGGTTCGGGCCAGACACGATTTCATCTTGAAGGGCGACGGCCAGTTTTTCACCACCGATATCAAGGGTGCGGATGGTGACCGGTTTGCCATCCATGCGTTTGACGATATCGGCAAGTTCTTCGTATTGCTCGTCCTCGTCGGGCAGATAGTCCTTGTTCATGAACATGAACTCGCTGCGCAAAAGCCCGATACCAGTCGCCCCGTTTTCCAGAGCCGCGGCAAGTTCGATTGGCAATTCGATATTGGCATGCAGGTCAATATCGATGCCGTCACGCGTTGATGAGGGCACATCGCGAAGGGATGCCAGCTTTTCGCGCGCCGCCAGCCAGTCAGCACGACGTTGGGTATAATGTGCGATGTCGGCATCGCTTGGCGACAAGATCACTTCACCGCGCCCGCCATCGATAATGATCTGATCGCCGCCGGCAACGCCGCGAACGATATCAGCAGCCCCCAAAACGGCCGGGATACCAAGGGATCTCGCCATGATGGCGGTATGCCCCTCTGCCCCGCCAAGGGCGGTGACAAAAGCAGTCAGCTGGCCCGGTTCAAAGCGGGCCATATCGGCCGGACTGACATCCTCGGCAATCAGGATGGACCCCTGTGGCGCATTGTCCATTGCCCGGTCGGTCTCGCCGATCAGGCAGCGCATCAGACGCAGGCCCACCTCGCGAATATCCGTGGCGCGTGCTGCAAGATAGCTGTCTTCCATGCCCGAAAACTGTTCGGCAATCGCATCGATCACTTCGCTGACCGCATGCACGGCATTAAGCTTGCGCGAGACGATCAGTTCTTCGGCCCCGCGCACCAGACGCGATTGGGTCAGCATGTGGATATAGGCATCCATCAGGAAGCCAAGTTCCTCGGACGCGGCACTTTCGGCACTTGATGATTGGGATTTCAGGCGTTTGAGCTGATCAATGCTTTCGGCAACGCCATCATGAAGACGTTTGCATTCGGCCTGCACGGCATCTTGGGAAATCGGCTTGCGGCTGACATGGACGATCTGGCGATCCAGAACAAAGGCGCGACCGATCACAATCCCGCCCGATGCGCCCAATCCGGTTATGACCCGGCGAACGCCCGAGTTATTTTCATCTGAAACAGTTTGGTCTGTCGGAGGAACTTGCAAGCCTTGTCTGCTACCAACTCGTTCTTGTTGTTTCCCGAAACTCAGACGCCCGCGGCCTCAAATCGTGATCCGCGGGATCCTATTCTTCGTCGAACTTGGCATCGACCAGTTCGTTAAGCGCATCAATCGCCTGTTTGGCGTCCGGGCCGGTGGCCTCGACCTCGATCTCGGTGCCGATGGATGCGGCCAGCATCATCAAACCCATGATCGACACACCCGACACTTCGGTGCCGCGGTTGCGCACCATGATGCTCGATTGAAATTCACCTGCCAGTTTAACAAATTTTGCAGCCGCCCGCGCGTGCAATCCTCGCTGGTTGCTGATTGTTAAAGTGCGTTTTTCCTTCTGCGCCATGTATGTCCCCGCAAGCCTGATGCACTGTCCCCGCGCATCCGGCCCTGTTCTTTTTGTGGCTGACTTATTCCTCGCCGCTCAGCAAACGCGACGCAACGTTGATGTATTTACGCCCCGCATCCTGGGCCGCATTGACCGTCTCGGCCAAGGTGCCGTCGATGCGAACAGATGCGAGTTTAATCAGCAAAGGTAAATTAACCCCTGCGATGACTTCGACATTTGCCTGTTCCATAATGGAAATCGCCAGATTGGACGGGGTCCCGCCAAACATGTCGGTCAGAAGGACAACACCTTTGCCGCTGTCGACCTTTTCGACACTGGCAAGAATATCTGCGCGGCGTTGTTCCATGTCGTCATCCGGTCCGATACAGACCGCTTCGACATTTTCCTGTTCGCCAACAACATGCTGCAAGGCAGATACGAACTCTTTCGCGAGATCGCCGTGGGTGACCAGCACCATCCCGATCATGCAGTTTTCTCCATTTTTCACTCCCCCGAGGTCGGCTCGTCCGGTTTGTCCCGATGGCTGAGATGTGTGTCATATCCCAGATCGGCAATCCAGTCATTGAGTAACCGCGCGATATAAACCGAACGATGTTGACCACCTGTGCACCCGACCGCAATGGTCAGATAGCTTTTACCTTCCTGCGCATAGCGCGGCAAAATCGGCTCCAGCATTGCCTTCAGGCGGTCGATAAACCCGGCGAAATCCGGGTCTTCTTCTATGTATTGCCCAACAGCCGCATTCATCCCGGTCATCAGGCGAAGCTCGGGATCATAATGCGGGTTGCGCAGAAAGCGAACGTCAAAAACAAGATCGGCTTCTGCCGGAACACCCTGACGGAACGAAAAGCTGCGCACAAAGATCGCAAGGCCTTCATTTTCGCCAATGTCGAACTGGTCTTGCAGGATCTTGCGAAGCTCGGCCGATTTCAGGCGCGATGTATCAATGCGCATATCCGCGGTCGCTGCAATCGGCGCCATCAGGCGTTTTTCGTGCTCGATCGCGTCAACCAGAGGCCGATCATGGCTGAGTGGATGCGGACGTCTGGTTTCGGTAAATCGGCGCTGCAGGACCGTTGTGTCGGCATCGACATAGATCATCAACGGATCCATGCCGGTCTGTTTGCGCAGGCGACCGACAATCTCGACAAACTGATCAACGCCGAAATCACGGGTCCGGATATCAAGGCCGATGGCAATCGGCTGTTCCGGGCGACAATCGCCTGGCACCAGGGCAGATAGCATGCGCAGCGGCAGGTTATCGACCGCATCAAAGCCGAAATCTTCAAGTATCTTAAGGGTCGTCGTGCGTCCGGCACCGGATACCCCGGTCACAAGAACCAGTCCGCTTTTGCCATCAAACGCCCCCAGGGCCTTGTTCTGGCTGTCCGAAGAATTCGCCGAAGTTTTCTGCAAGTCTGGGTCCTGTGGATTACGGTTCAAGTGTCATTCCACCCGTCGCGAGCGCCAAAGCTACTCCAATCTTTGCCTCGATGGCCAGATCGGATGCACATAATGTCCAACGCGGGATCGCAATGCCACAAATCTCTTCGAAATCGGGTTCAGGCATGCGTTCAACCGTGGCTGGATCGGTGACCAGATCAATCAGAACCCGCACATCGCCTTCGGTTTTTTGCGGCAAACCACGCACAACACCGATGCCGCGGACTTCGCACAACCCGGCAATCTGATCGGGTGCGCTGGCGATCAGGCGGCCATCGCGCGCCACAAGGTCGGTTCGATCATCGGAAACAAGAAAGCCGCCCGCGTCGATCAGACGCAGCGAAAGCCCGGATTTTCCAGATCCGGAAGGCCCGCGCAACAGCACCGCATGGGCGCCGATCCGGACACAATTTGCGTGAAGCTGGGACATAATGCAAAACGATGCTTGGCAGAGGTTGGCTTGTCAAACCCCAAAAGCCCGGGGCGTGATCCACTTAACCTCCCGCATAGGCATTTCGCACTTTTTACGCTGAAAAATCTTAGTCGAGCGGCAGGCGAATGGTAAAGACAGCGCCCTTGATCTCGTCACGGACCACGCGATTCTGTGCACTCAGCTCGCCATTATGGGCGGCAATGATTCGCTTGGAAATCGAAAGCCCCAAGCCCGAATGCTGCCCGAATTTCTCGGTCGCTGGGCGTTCGGTATAGAACCGGTTAAAGATCGCCTCTTCCTTGCCGGGCGGGATGCCCGGGCCATCATCCTCGACCGTGATCACGGCCCAGTTTTTATCGCGCCATGCCCGTACGCGCACTTCACCGCCTTCGGGCGTAAAGGTAATCGCATTCGAAATCAGGTTCCTGAACACCTGTGTCAGACGACTTTCAAGCGCCGGGACATTCAGGTTTTCGGGCACGGATACCTTAATCCGCGGGCCCTCGGCATCGGCGTTATAAAGTTCGCCCAGCGTATAAAGCAGCACATCAAGATCGACTTCCTCGCTCTCGGCGCGCGACAATTCGGCATCCATCCGCGAATAATCGGAAATATCACTGATCAGGCGATCAAGACGCTGGACATCTTCGGCGATGATTTCCATCAGGCGGCGCTGGCGCTCCGGATCCTTAAGGCGCGTGGCGGTTTCCACCGCGGACCGCAATGATGTCAGCGGGTTTTTGATCTCATGCGCGACATCGGCAGCAAAACGTTCAATCGCATCCATGCGATCCCAGAGCGTTTCGGTCATATCGCGCAGTGTGGTCGACAAATCGCCGATTTCATCGCGACGATCCGACAGATCGGGAATGGCGAACTGGCGGTTTTTGCTGCGCCGCACCCGCTCGGCCGCACGTGCCAACCGGTTGAGCGGCCGTGTGATCACCCCGGCAAGATAGATCGA
The DNA here is from genome assembly GCF_015871485.1 of Thalassospira sp. A40-3. Classification (NCBI taxonomy): domain Bacteria; kingdom Pseudomonadati; phylum Pseudomonadota; class Alphaproteobacteria; order Rhodospirillales; family Thalassospiraceae; genus Thalassospira; species Thalassospira sp. A40-3. The sequence goes on along the minus strand of NZ_CP065428.1, from coordinate 92,976 downwards.
CAACAACACCGTAATGCCAAAGGCAAAGACAAAGATCTTCAGGATATCAAGCCGCACCGCATGCAGGGCGTTTTCAATCGATTCGCCGCTTTTGGTCATCATCACCGATGCCAGAACCTGCTTGAACCGGGCAACCGGCACCGATACCGACAAGACCCGGCGTCCTTCGCTATCAACGCGGACAACCCCGCGCGAATAGCCCGCAAGGGCTGCGCGCACTTCCGGGTAATCGGCCGCACTGGCAACCGGCGGATCGACATAAAGTGGCAAGGGTTGTTCGCCCTCAAATAATGTCAGGATGCCATCGGTCAGTTTGCGCATGATATCGGCAAAGGCATCTTCTTCGCCGGGTGGCGGAAGTTGTTCGGCCTGAATGGTGCCCGCACCAAGTGACTGGATGCTGCGACTATCAGCCAAAAGGCTGCCATTGGTCGCAAAAAGCCGGGTGCGTGCGCCGGTAATCCCGACAAGACGACGCACCATTTCGCGCGCCACTTCGATTTTCACCCGGTTGGTTGCGTCATCACTGGAACTCACCGCCGACGTTGACAGCGCAGCGGCATACATTTCCGCCTGCACCGCCATGGCTTCCAGTTCGGAATGAATAAGTTCCTGCTTGTAGCGGCCCAGATACAAAATACCCGCCACCAGCACAAAAAGTGCCAGCGCATTCACGGCCAGAATCCGCCAGGTCAAAGGCGAAAACAGCCCGTGGCGTTCCTCTATCCGTGTCGTCCGGGGTTCGGACGGACCTGTGTGCTGGTCGTGATCACCAGTCCCAAGATCGCTCATTCAAACCTGCAATAACCGGCCCGGGAAGCGGGCCTGCAAAAGAGTGCGCGCCGAAGCACAAAGCTCCGGCGCGTCAAAAATCCTGATCAACCTGCCACAGTGGCCGTGTCGCGGTACCGGTAACCGACGCCATACAGGGTTTCGATTTCCTTGAATTCCTTGTCGGTCTCGCGGAATTTCTTGCGCAGGCGTTTGATGTGGCTGTCGATCGTGCGGTCATCGACATAGATATGTTCGCCGTAGGCCGCATCAATCAGCTGGTCACGGTTTTTCACATGCCCCGGATGTTTGGCCAGTGCCTGAATCAACAGGAACTCGGTCACGGTCAGATTAACATGCTGACCTTTCCAGCTGCACATGTGGCGCGACGGATCAAGCACCAGATCACCGCGTTGCAGAACATCATCCGACCCGTTCGGACGCACACCGCCCGCACGCATGATTTCCGCGCGACGCAGAAGGGTGCGGATACGTTCAATCAGCAGACGCTGGGAAAACGGTTTCTTGATGTAATCATCGGCACCCATGCGCAGGCCGGTCAGTTCATCAACCTCGTCATCCTTGGACGTCAGGAAGATCACCGGCATTTCGGTTTTCTTGCGCAAATGGGTCAGAAGTTCCAGTCCGTCCATACGGGGCATCTTGATATCAAGCACCGCAAGATCAGGCTCTTCCTTCGTGATGGCATGAAGTGCCTCCGAGCCATCAGAATATGTCAGGACCTCATATCCTTCTTCTTCCAACGCCATCGAAACCGACGTCAGGATATTACGGTCGTCATCAACAAGTGCGATCTTACTCACCTGGACCTCATCTACTGGACAGATACATTTCACTCATTCGTGTGGTGACTATACAATTTACATTCCAATGTGGCGAAAAAATAACCACTTGCGGCATAATTAAGGCTTGTCGAATACAGTCGCAGTGCGATCTGTCACATCGCTGTATTTGTTGACTTTGCGCCACTGCGGCAAATAACAATCATCGCATCAGGGTAAAATGCCCACCTGTCCCGAACGCGGGACAAACCAAATTGATCCCTGACCCGACGGGAGGTCGCGATTTTCTATTGGTTAAGCAAGTTCAGCCGTGCCAGCCTGACCGCTGCCGGGGTTTTGATTTCGACACTTGTTGTCTGGCTTGTTGTCAGTTCGACCGGCAATCTGACAATCAATGAATTGCATCGCACCGCACAGGCACGCCTGGCACTGTATGACAGTTCGCTGCGCGCGGCCGTCGATCAATATCGCTATCTGCCCTATGTCGTTGCCCGCCATCACGAAGTGATCGCCGCCATCACCGGCACCGGAAATCCCCGCACTGCGGATATGTATCTTGAACGGGTCAAACAACGATCCGGTGCGGCCGCCCTTTATGTCATGGACAAAACCGGCATGACGGTCGCGGCAAGCAACTGGAACACACCCGACAGCTTTGTTGGCGAGGATTACGGATTTCGCCCCTATTTCAGTCAGTCGATTACCGGCGGCGAGGGGTTTTTCTTTGGCATCGGGGTGACCACCGGGCGGGCGGGCCTGTTTATTTCCAATCCGATCCGCGGTGACGATGAAATCATCGGCGTTGCGGTGGTGAAGATCGAACTCGATGAGGTCGAAAGCAACTGGCAGGAAGGTGGCGAGACCGTCTTTGTCGCCGATGAAGACGGTGTGATTACCATGACCAGTCGCGGCGACTGGAAATACCGCACGCTTTCGGAACTCTCGCCCGAGGTGCGCGGCCGGATTGTCCGCCATCAACAATATCCCGGCAAGGAACTGGCATCCCTTGATATCGGCCAGCAACTGGCCAAGGGCACGGGTATTGTCACCATCAATTCCGAACGTTTCCTGTTTGATGACAAACACATGCAAGACAGCAAATGGCGGCTCTATTACCTGACATCGATGGATTATGTTTCCAACCGTCAGGCCGCCGCCCTGTTCATTGCCGTCAGTGGTGCCGGACTGATCATTCTGATCATCCTGTTTTTGCGCGAACGCGAACTCAAGCTCGCCTCCCAGCGCGAAGCGCGCGAATTTGCCCGCATTCAGGCACTGAACATCCGCCTTGAGGAAGAAATCGCCGTCCGGCGCAAAACCGAAGAAGAACTGCGCGGCACCCAGAACGAACTGGTCCAGGCCGGAAAGCTTGCCGCCCTTGGACAAATGTCGGCTGCCATCGCCCATGAAATCAATCAGCCGATCACAGCCATCCGGACATTCTGCGCCAGTGCCAAACTGATGCTGGAACGCGGCAAAACCGAAAAGCTTGATCAGAACATCAACCAGATCTCCGCACTCACCGAACGCATGGGCGCGATCACAGGCCAGCTCAAAACGTTTTCGCGCAAATCCACCGGCGTGCTGGAGCCGGTCGACCTTAAGGTCGCACTTGATAACACCCTGCAATTGCTAAGCCCGCAATTGCAGCAGGAAGAATGCACGCTTGAGCGCAATGAACCCGATACGCCACTGGTGATCCAGGCCGATCTTGTGCGCATCGAACAGATTTGCGTGAACATCATCCGCAACGCACTGGATGCCATGGCCGACAGTTCGGTCAAACGCATCCGCATTGACCTTGCGAGCACCAAGACCGACGTCATCATGCAGATTACCGATACCGGGCCTGGCATGAATGAAGAAACCCTGTCGCTTTTGTTTGACCCGTTCTTTACCACCAAGGACCCGGGACAAGGCGTGGGATTGGGACTTTCGGTAACTTATGGCATTGTGCGGGACTTCGGGGGCAGCATAAAAGCCTATAACACCGAAACGGCCGGGGCCTGTTTCGAAGTCCGTCTGCCGTTACTCAAGGGTAAAACACCGTGACGACCACCAAGCAAGTGCCACACAGTGACGCAGAAATTCAGATCACACCGCACATCATCATTGTCGATGATGACGAGGCGATGCGTATCTCGCTTGCCCAGTGGCTTGAACTTTCCGACTTTGACGTCACGGTCTATGAAGATGCCCGTCAGGCCCTGCATGACATCAGCCCCGATTTTGCCGGCGTCATCCTGACCGATGTCAAAATGCCCAAGCTTGATGGCATTACCTTTACCCGATCCGTTCTGGCCGCCGACCCGGACATCCCGATCATCCTGATGACAGGCCACGGCGATGTGCCAATGGCGGTCGAGGCGATGAAAAGCGGCGCCTATGATTTCGTCGAAAAGCCGTTCGAGCCCAAAGACATTGTCGAAAGCCTTGAACGCGCCATTGAAAAGCGCCGCCTTGTTCTTGAAAACCGCAACCTTCGGCGTCAGATCGCAAGCCGCGGCAGCCTTGAATCCCGCCTGATCGGCAATTCGATGCCGATGCGTAACCTCAAGGATGAAATCGCCAATATTGCGCCAACCGAAGTCCCGGTTCTGATTTCAGGCGAAACCGGCACCGGCAAGGAACTGGTCGCGCGCGCCATCCATGATCTAAGCGACCGGCGTGATGAAAAATTTATCGCGGTAAACTGTGCCGCCATCCCCGAAAGCACGGCCGAAAGCGAACTGTTTGGCCATGAAAAGGGGGCCTTTACCGGGGCGGCAAGCCAACGGATCGGCTGGATCGAACATGCGATTGGCGGCACGCTGTTTCTCGATGAAATATCAAGCATGCCGCTTGCCCTTCAGGCCAAATTGCTGCGCGTGATCGAACAGCGCGAAGTGGTGCGTCTGGGCTCCAACGCACCGGTGAAGGTCGATTTCCGTTTGATCTGTGCCACCAACGAAGATCTGGTCGCCGCGGTTGCCGAACGCAATTTCCGCGAAGATTTGCTGTTTCGCATCAACACGTTCGAGCTGTCCATCGCCCCGTTGCGCGAACGCCAGGATGATGTCGCGCTTCTGTTTGATATCTTTGCCGAACGGGCCGCTGAGCGGTTCGAACGCCCGTATGAACGCCTGTCCCCGGCATTGATCGCGCAACTCAGGGCCCATGAATGGCCGGGCAATGTCCGCGAACTTAAAAACATGGCCGAACGGTATGTTCTTTTGGTCGGAAGCCCTGAGGAACGCTTCAAACGGCTGTTCAAGGGTGGTTTTGAAACAACATCAGTCCCCACCGGCGATCTCGCCCTTGCCGATCAGGTCCGCGAGTTTGAGGAACGCATCATTCGCGATGCGCTTGATCGCCATGACGGCAATGTCAAATCGGTGATGGAAGAACTCGACATCCCGCGCCGGACGCTTAACGAGAAAATGAAAAAGCTCAACATCCGGCGCGACAAACCGGCCTAAGCTATTGTTGCATTGCGATATTTTGTTCGCATGCGCAATAAATCGGCAAGAATCCGCCGATCCATTTTGGTAAATCGGCAAGATTATGCCGAATTGACAAATCGAGGCAATCTAAGTCATTGATTTGTAATTGTTAATTTTATTTCCTGTTTGGCATACTCATTGCATTTTAAAACACCAAAATGATAAACTGACAAAAATCCGAGGGAGGAAATCTGACAGCCGGTCCGGTTCGGACGGTTCAAACGGCTGACTTAAAATCATCTCTTGGAATTGGTCTTTGAAGGGTGCCCGTCTGGCTTGATCGGCCAACCATGTTGCGATCAACATCTGGCATCTTCGAAAACCCAAAAACAACAGGCCCGGTTTACAGGCCGCCAACGAACGTGAAGACCCATATTGTTTTACGATCTCTTGGATCTATTCGTCGCTTAAGTGTTTAACCCTAGGGAGGACTATCATGAAGCTCCGTACCCTGCTCACCGCAGCAGCCGCAGCCATGATGCTGACCGTCGCACCCGCGTCGGCACAGCAACTGTCAATCGCAACCGGTGGTACCGGTGGCACCTATTATCCGTATGGCGGTGGCCTTGCGGAACTGATCACCAAATACATCGACGGCACCAGTGCCGTTGCCGAAGTCACCGGCGCATCTGTTGAAAACATGGGCCTGATTGCCCGTGGCGACAGTGACATCGCAATCGGTCTGGCTGATACCGTTTATGCTGGTTACACCGGCACCGGTAAATTCGAAGGCCGCACCCTTGATAACGTTCGCGCTCTGGCGTCGATCTATCCGAACGCTGTTCAGCTCGTCACCATGGCCGACAGCGGCATCAACGGCCTTGCCGACCTTAAAGGCAAGCGCGTTTCTGTTGGCGCACCGGGTTCGGGTACCGAAGTTTCGGCACAGACCCTGCTTGCTGCTAACGGCATCACCTATGATGACATCGAAGAACAGCGCCTGAACTTCAACGAAACCGCAGATGCTCTTCGTGATGGTGACATCGATGCCGGTTTCTGGAGCGTTGGTCCGCCCACCAGCTCGATCCTGAACCTCGCGACCACGCGTGAAATCAAACTGATCGCGCTGACCGACGATGAAATCCTGGCGGCCCTCGATGCAGAACCGACCTTCGCACCGTATGCCTTGCGTAAAGGCGTTTACGAAGGCGTAACTGCACCGGTTAACACCATTTCGACCCCGAACGTTCTGTTCGTGAACGAAGAAATGGACGAGGAACTGGCGTACCAGATCACCAAGACCCTGTTTGAAAAGGTCGACGAACTGATTGCCATCCACCCGGCGGCAAACGACACCACGGTTGATTTCGCTCTGAACTCGACCCCGATCCCGATGCATCCGGGCGCCCTTCGTTACTACGAAGAAACCGGCATGCCGATTCCGCCGAAGCTGATCAAGTAAGATGCTTCTGCAAAAGTTCGGGCGGCCAGCAATGGCCGCCCTTCTTCTCCTGATCGCGGCATGTGCTGGCCCAGCCTATCAGGATCACGTCAAACCCGGCACCGTTATTGATCATCTTGAGGTGATCGGTGCGGACGGGGCGCTTCTGGCCAGAACCGAAATCCCGCGTCAAACCGGCTGGTGCCTGTATTGGAACCATTCTGTCACCGGTGATGGCGTGATTGACTGTTATGTAGACGATCTTGGCAAGATGGTTCTCCATCGCGCCTATCAGCCCGACTTCGCGGCGGGACTTGGTCATTATCCCGGTCGCGGGATCCTGACCAGCGCAGAAGGCGGCGGATACTGGATCGAAGATATCGACGAACCTGTACGCGGCAATGCCTATGTGTTGCGCGTCGGCTCACTTGCGGTGAACCACCGCATCGTCACTGACCGTGACGAAATCAACCTTTCAAAGATGGCTGAACACACCCGTGTCACCATCCGCCTTGATACCGGGGAATAAATTTCATGTCCGAACAGGCAACGCTGCCATCCATGACGGATAGATTGCCACAGCCAAAACTGGTTCTGTGGGCAATCTCGATTGTCGCAGTCGCACTCTCTTTGTTCCAGATGTATGGCGCAGGGATCGAGCCGCTTGGCCTGTTCTATCAACGCAGTATTCACCTTGCGTTCGTGATGTTCCTGGCCTTTTTGATGTTCCCGATTTTCGGCAGCAACAAAAAGCGCGGCTTCCTTGGCTGGGTGATTGATCTGGCCTTCCTGGCCGGTGCCTTTACCACGGGCTTCTATCTTACGTTCTTTCTTGATGAAATCATCAACCGCGCCGGTTTCTGGAGCGAAACCGACCTGATCATTGGCGTGATTGCCACCGTCACCGTGCTGGAGGCCAGCCGCCGTGCTGTCGGCCTTGGCATGACCGTGATTGGCATTGTTGCCATCATTTACGCCCTGTCGGGTCCGCGCGGTGCGCTGCCGTGGGTCGGTGAATGGCTTCCGGGCATTCTTGCCCATCGCGGCAACGACGTTGATCGCCTTGTCGGGCAACTTTACCTCGGTCAGGAAGGCATTTATGGCCTGCCGATGGGGGTTGCTGCGACCTATATCTTCATGTTCGTTCTGTTTGGCGCGTTTCTTGAAGTCACGGGTGCTGGCAAATTCTTTATCGATATGGCTTATGCCGCCACCGGCAGAAAACCGGGTGGCCCGGCCAAGGCCGCCGTTCTGGCATCGGCCGGGATGGGATCGATCAGTGGCTCGGCAATTGCCAACGTTGTCACCACGGGCGCCTTTACCATTCCGCTGATGAAAAAGCTCGGTTACCGACCGGCACAGGCGGGCGGTGTTGAGGCCGCGGCATCCACCGGTGGTCAGATCACCCCGCCGCTGATGGGGGCGGGAGCGTTCCTGATTTCCGAATATACCCAGGTGCCGTATCTCGACATCGTTCTGGTCTCCATCTTCCCGGCGATCCTCTATCTCGGCACGGTTTATCTGTTCGTGCATATCGTTGCCCTCAAACAGGGCATGCGCGGCATGCCGGTCGAAGAGCTTCCGGACTGGAAAGAAGTTCTCAAGGAAGGCTGGCAGTTCATCCTGCCACTGGGCATTCTGATTTACCTGCTGGTGCTTAATATCTCGCCGATGCGGGTGGGCTTCTGGGCCATTCTGTCTGTGATGGCGGTTGCTGCCCTGCGTTATGCACTGTGGTTCTTCTTTGTCGCCCCGCAGCAGGGTGAAAAACCAAGCCACGAAAAACTGGTCGCCGCCATTCGCAAGGGCATCGCGATCACCATTGCCGCCCTTGAACTTGGTGCCAAAAACGCCGTTGCCGTTTCGATGGCCTGTGCGGTTGCCGGTATCATTGTCGGCGTGGTCGGCGTCACCGGTCTTGGCCTGAAATTCTCGTCGATGATGATCGCGTTTTCGGGTGGCAACATCGTTCTGGCGCTTGTTCTGGTACTGATCGCAAGCCTGATCCTCGGTATGGGTCTGCCGGTCACGGCATCCTATATCGTCCTGATCGTGCTGGTGGGTCCGGCACTGTCGAACGAGTTCGGCATTCCGCTTCTGATCGCGCATCTGGTGGTGTTCTGGTACTCGCAGGACAGTAACGTCACGCCGCCGATTGCACTGGCGGGCTTCGCGGGGGCTGCAATTGCCAACGCCAGTCCGATGGAAACCAGTATTCAGGCGTGGAAATTCGCCAAGGGTCTCTATCTGATCCCGGCCTTCATGGTCTTCAATCCGGAAATCATCGAAGGCGGTTCGATCCAGATCGTCCTTTGGACCGGCTTTACCGCGATTCTGTGTCTGGTGGCCTTTGCCGCCGCCCTTGAAGGCTATCTGTTTGCCCCGATGGATGTGCTTTCACGCATCATCATCGTTCCGGCAACCATCGGCGTGTTCTATCCCGACATCCGGGCAGAAATCGCTGGCACGATCGTCCTTCTTGCGGTTCTTGGCTTTAACTGGTGGCAGGGCAAAAAGAACACCCCGACACCGGCAGTCGCCGCAAGCTAAACCATCTCCGTCCCGACGAAAGTCAAAGCCCGCAAGCGTCATGCTTGCGGGCTTTTTCTTTGCCGCATTCCCGAACCCCCTGATCCCATCCCACCCATGCGGGCAGGTAGACAGCTGTTCACACGCCAGATACATTCCTCATACTATTTAATTTTGCGCCCCACTCATACCTCGCCGGAATCCGCATGCAGTTTTTGATCTTGCTTCGCCAAGCGCCCCGCCAACTTGCCTTTGGCGCGTTGCACAGTTTTGGCTCCTCGTTCGGGCAAACGTTTCTGGTCGCACTGTTTGTGCCCTTCATCTCGGCAAGCTTGGGACTCAATGAAACCGAATTTGCCAATATCTATGCCGGCATCACCATTGCCAGCGCACTATGCCTGCCGGTCGTCGGGCGCTGGATCGACAAGGTCGATATCCTGTCCTACAGCCTCGCCACCATGGCGCTTCTTGCACTTGGCTGTGTGATGATTGCGCTCGCCGGCAATGTCTGGATGCTGATTGCGGCCCTGTTTGTGTTGCGTCTGGCTGGTCAGGGATTGATGAGCCATGTCAGCATGACCGGCATCGCGCGCTATTTTTCGCGCAGTCGCGGACGGGCGCTGGCGATTGCCAGTTTCGGCTTTCCCCTGGCAGAGGCAATCATGCCCGCCACCTTGCTGGCCCTGATTGCTGCCTTTGGCTGGCGATATACCTATGCCGGGTCGGCGGTGTTTATTTTGCTGGTCCTGCTGCCGGTTGCGATCTGGCTTATTCGAAGCGATGCGAAATTCCGCAAGGCGCCCACAAGATCACAGGCAAAATCAACCGAGTCGGCAACCATTGCGGATCCGAACAGCGCGGATCACGCCGAGTCCCCGACAGACACCAGCCAAAGTGATCACCCGCGTCTGTTCAAATCGCTTTATGTCTGGTTCTGCATGCCGATGCTGGCGACACCCCCCTTGATCATGACCGCCCTCTTTTTCCATCAGGGGGCGATTTCCAACAGCAAGGGGATCGAGCTTGGCTGGTTTGCCGCCGGGTTTACGGTGTTTGCCATTACATCGGTGCTGGGCGCATTTGGCAGTGGTCCGCTGATTGACAAACATTCGGCGCGCCGCCTGTTTCCCTGGCATCTGATCCCGATGATGGTTGGCATTGCCATTTTGGCGCTCACAACCACGCCGTGGGTGATCCTGATTTATATGGGGCTGGTCGGCATTACGGTCGGATTTGCCACAACACTGCGCACCGCCATCATCCCCGAACTGGTGCCGCTTGATGAAATTGGCGCGGTGCGCAGTACGCTGACCGCTGTCATGGTGCTGGCCTCGGCCATCGGCCCGGCGATTTATGGCTGGATGTTTGCCGCCGACATATCGATTGCCACCATGCTGGTGGTGACCCTGATTGCCGCCGCCATCGTCAGCCTGGGGTCGTGGTTCTCGGAACGGCCGGGCTTTTACATGCCGCCCAACATCGCCCCCAAAGAGGCCGATTAGGCAAAAAAATGGCCCGGATCACAAAAGTGACCGGGCCAGTCGGGAAAACAGCGTCAAATAGGGAGGAAGACGCTAGATAGAAACCGTCGTCATAGTCCCTGCCTGCGGGAGCACCTCTTGGGGAGGAAATCAATCGGCGCTCGACCGCATGCAGTTAGTTCGTCAGTTAGGCAGCACCGCCAACGGTGCCGGCCGGATGGTTTACGTCGGCTGATTTCTCGGAACCTTTGAACAGGTTACGGAAGAAGGAGCCTACGAATTCAGCGCGGAGCTGCTGACCTTTACGTACACCTGCCTCGATTTCGGTGGTGGAGATGTAACGGGTGGTGATTTCTTCGTAAGTGGCCATGGTGACCTCCTAAAATTTCGTTCGTTGCGACGCCGTGTCGCTCTCGATGAACTCAATCTAATTTCCTTTACGGGGAAAGAGAATTACCTCAATATGCACATTACTTGTGAATGTCCGTCATAAATAGGAAAGCTGAATATGGATCGCGCCGCGGAAATGGAAATCTTTGTCCATGCAGTCGAGGAAGGCAGTTTCTCGGCCGCTGCCCGGACAATGCGTCTGTCACCGTCAGCTGTTTCGAAATACATCTCACGCCTTGAAGATCGTCTGGGGGCCCGTCTTTTGATGCGCACCACCCGTCAGCTCAGTCTGACCGAGGAAGGCCGCGCCTTTTATGAGCGCGCCCGCACGATCCTGAATGAGATCGAGGAAGCCGAAGAAGTCGTCACCCAGCTTTATGCCGCCCCGCGCGGGACATTGCGCATCAACGCATCGGTCGCCTTCACCAAGATGCAGGTGGTGCCGCTGATCCCGGAGTTCCTTGCGCGCTATCCCGATGTGCGGATCGAGCTGACCCTTGATGACAAATTCACCGATCTGGTCAACGATGGCTATGACCTTGCCATTCGCCTCTCGGCACTCGAAGACTCGTCGCTGATTGCGCGTAAATATGCGGTCAACCGGCGCATGATCGTCGCATCGCCGGAATATCTCGAAAAGAACGGTATCCCGCGCAAACCGCAAGACCTTGAAAACCATAACTGTCTGCATCTTTCGTCACGCGAAAGCTTTAACGACTGGCACTTTGAAACACCCGATGGTCACGTCGCGTTCCGCGCACAGGGCTCGTTCTCGGCCAATGACGGTGACGTGCTCCACGAAGCGGTTCTGGCCGGGCTGGGCATGGCGCGCCTGGCCGAATATCTGGTGCACGAAGATATCCGCACCGGCCGTCTGACCCCGGTTCTGACCGAATATGTCCATGACCAGGCGTGGATTTCGGCGGTGTATCCGCATAAACGCCACCTGTCGCCCAAGGTCCGCGCCTTTGTTGACTTCCTGGCCGAAAAATTCACCCCGGTCCCGCCGTGGGAGCTTGGCTTCCGCGATGCCCGTGCGGTGCGTCGCAACAGTGACGGCACCACCGACACCAGCAAAACCGCCCGCGATGTTGGCAAATAACCGATAGGCACCCGGCCTAGAAGCCAAGCGCCTTCTGATAGGCCGCGAAGTCAAATCGGAACTGCCATTCCGACGAATTGGAAAGATCATCGAGAATGCGGCTTTCGCCTGTGCGCGCAAAGCCGCATTTTTCATAAAACCGATGCCCGGCCTCAAACCGCGTATCGGTCCACAGCATCACCGCTTCGCATTCCGGATGCGTCTGGCCAAGCCAGGCCAATGCCTTGGCCATCAGTTTTTGCGCCACGCCACGCCCGCGCACAGCCGGATGCAGATAGACCTTGTGAAGCTCGCCTTCGCGGCTGGCCACGTCATATTTAACCCCGAAACAGCCCAGAACCCGGTCGTGGTCATCGACCGCAACCCAGATCCGACCGTCATCGGCCTTGAAGTCATCGGCAATCGCATCAAGTTCGGGGAATTCGGCGGCGCGATCAAACACGCAGCCGGTATAATCGGCAAAAACCAGCGCGATCAGATCGGCAATGCCATCGCCATCACGGTTGAAAGCTGGCCGGATCGTCACATCACCACCCGTATGTGCCGTGATATTTGCCATCAGCCGAGCTTTACGCCCTTGGCAAGCTTATCATAGCCGCGCAGCACCGCATCAGTATCCATCACCGATTTGCCCGGTCGCTGAATGCGGGTCGGACGCAGCGCGCCGGTGCCACAGCCAATCGTCAGCTTGTCATCAAGGATCTCACCGACCGGGCCGGATTGATCAACCACCTCGGCCGCCTGCACCTTGATGCGTTCCTTACCAAGCTCGAAATAGGCCCCCGGCCAAGGGGTAAAGGCACGAATTTTGCGTTCGAGTGCAGCGGCATCATCGGTAAAATCAAGCTTGGCCTCGGCCCGTTCAAGCTTTGCCGCATAGGTCACACCCTCTTCGGGCTGCTTGGTCGCAACAAGCTCCCCCTTGGGCAGCTTTTCAAGCGCCTCGACAATCATCTTGCCGCCAAGTTCCGCCAGATCATCATGCAGGGCATTGGCATAGGTCTCCGCCGTAATCGGAAGCTCCCCAATCAACAACATATCACCGGTATCAAGCCCGACATCCATCTGCATGATGGTGACACCGGTTGCAGCATCCCCGGCCAAAATGGCGCGCTGGATCGGCGCCGCGCCACGCCAGCGCGGCAGAAGCGATGCGTGAATGTTCAAGCAGCCAAATTTCGGCGCATCGAGAATGGCTTTCGGCAGGATCAGGCCATAGGCCGCGACCACCGCAACATCCAGATCAAGATCGGCAAAGGCCTGCTGTTCTTCGGGCGATTTCAGCGACACCGGATGGCGGACCTCGATCCCCTGCGCGGCCGACCAGGCATGCACCGGGCTTGGCGTTTCCTTGTGCCCGCGGCCCGCCGGACGCGGCGGCTGTGAATAGACGCAAACCACATCATGCCCCGCCGCCACCAGATCCTTTAGCGCCACAAGGGCAAAGTCCGGGGTTCCCATAAAGGCAATGCGCAGCTTGGTCATATCAATCCCATTCATCTTTTGACTCTTCTGGCGGCAATTTGGCGTTATCCTGCCGAAATGACAAGCCAAGCCTTACCTCAATCGCCGAAATACCCGGTCAGCCACATCTGGCATGCGGACTGGAGCCTGTCGGCCAAGGGCCGCTGGGTCGCCAAAGCCACCCGCACGGAAGTTGGTTGGCAAATCCACGCCATTGAGCCGGTCGGAATGCTCCATCAGTTCCGCCAGTCGCTTGCCAGCCATGGCAAGGACGATGTGCTCTGGCTTGGCCTTGATATGCCAATCGGATTTCTGGATACGTGGTATGATGGCGCGAATGTCAAAGACTTCAAGTCCTTGCTGGGATTGCTTGAAAGTGATGAATGGCAGGAATTCTTTGATGTCTGCCAATCGCCGGATCAAATCCGGCACACCCGGCCATTCTATCCGAAAAGCTCCGGCATCAAGGGCAGCGTAAAACGGGACCACCTGATCAAGGCACTGGGCCTGACCGATTTCGATGCCCTGCATCGCGCCTGCGAATTTCCAACCACCCAACGCAATGCCGCCTGCCCGCCCTTTTGGACGCTTGGTGCCAATCAGGTCGGCAAGGGCATGCTGCATGGCCTCAAACACCTGATCATGCCGGGATATGCCGATGGATTTAACATCTGGCCGTTTTCGGGCGATCTTGAAGCCTGCAGCAAATCCCCCGACGTCACCCTGATTGAAACCTATCCCGGTGAAATTTATGGCTGGCTTGACTATACAAGTGAGTTGACTAAATCAAATCAGGAAAGCCGTAAGGAATTCTTGCAAAAACTGCGCGATGCCGCCCGCACCAAGGGCATTGAAATCAGTCCTGCGGTCTGGGACGACATCAAGGATGGCTTTGGGCCGGACCACGGCAAGGACGATGCCTTTGACGCGCTGATCGGCGTAATGGGCTTGATCGAAATTGCCGAAGGCCGCCGCCCGGAACATCTGCCCCGCACGCCAAGTGTTCTGAACCGGGAGGGCTGGATCGTCGGGCTTGACCCAAAAGACATCAAACCCCGCAAACTCTGAACCTACGCAAAACAAAAGGGCCGGAAAACCGGCCCTTCGCATGCGTTTCTGATCAGACGTCTCAGGCAGACTTTTTGGTTTTCTGCAGCTTCTGGACTTTTTTCAGGATCATGTTGCGCTTGAGCGCGCTGAGATAATCGGTGAACAGAACGCCATCCAGATGATCGATCTCGTGCTGGATGCAGGTCGCAAGCAACCCGTCCGCCTCGATCTCGTGCGTTTCGCCGTTTTCATCCATATAGCGCATGCCAACTTCGGCCGGGCGTTCGACATCGGCGTATTGTTCCGGGATCGACAGGCACCCTTCCTGATAGATCGAGGTTTCCTCAGACTCCCAGATGATCTCCGGATTGATCAGTTTGAGCGGTTCCGGCTTGTCCTTGTCATCGGACACATCCATGACCACCACGCGCTTCATCACCCCGATCTGCGGCGCAGCAAGGCCAATGCCCGGTGCCGCATACATGGTTTCAAGCATGTCATTAAGAAGGGTCTTGATCTCATCATTCACTTCCTCGACCGGTTCGCATTCCTTTTTCAGGCGCGGGTCTGGAACGATAAGAATTTCACGCAGGGCCATGGGTCTCTGATCCGGTTTCGAACTTGATGCAATATATAATTATAGCGAATTTCGCGCTTCGAGATAAGGTTTCCCCACGCCCAAGTCAAGCAAACAGCCCGATTTAGCCGCGATGGCTGCCATGTTGCGCACAAGGGATCTCGGCCAAGAGCGGTTTGGTTCAATCCCTAGCGTCTGGCTTCACATCCGCGTCTGGCGTCGCATCCTCTGGCCCGGCCAGCAATTCCGTCTTGGTGATTTCGCGCACATGGGTTTCCGACGGGGACGGTTCCTCGATCATGCGGTCATCTGAGACGATATGCTTTTCCTTAAGCTTGCGCGCCGACACAAGAACCGATCCTTCGAGTGACCCCAGCGTCTTGTTGTAATGCTTCACCGTACTTTCAAGCGATTTTCCCATCGATGAGAAATGCTTGGCAAGCGCGCCCAGACGATCATAAAGCTGCAAGCCGATTTCACTGATATCACGCGCGCTTTCGGCCAGCGCTTCCTGTCGCCAGCCATATGACACGGCCTTAAGCAAGCCCAGCAAGGTCGTCGGTGTTGCCAGAATGACCCCGTCGCGGAAGCTGTCCTCAATCAAACGCGGGTCGCGTTCAAGGGCGGCCGAGAAGAAGCTTTCACCGGGCAGGAACAGAACGACAAATTCCGGACTGTCGACCGACTTCCAGTATGATTTTTTCGAAAGATCCGTGATCACCTTGCGCACATTGGTGACATAGGTCGCCATCAAGGCTTCGCGGCGATCGTCGTCATATTTCTCGTCAATCGCCTCAAGATAGGCCGATGTCGGGGCCTTGGCATCGACCACGATATTCTTGCCGCCCGGCAGGTGAATGACCATGTCGGGTTTCTGAACGCCTTCGTCGGTATTGAAATGCACCTGTTCGTCAAAGTCGCAATGCTTGAGCATCCCGGCCAGTTCGACAATGCGCTTAAGCTGCAATTCGCCCCACTTGCCCGACACCGAGGAACTCGACCGAAGGGCCGAACTCAGCGTCTGGGTTTCCTTGGACAATTTGTGTTGCGATTGCACCAGGGTCCCGACCTGTTCACGCAGTTCGCCATAAGCTTCCTTGCGGTTTTTTTCAAGTTCGTTAACCTTGGTATCAAAGGCCTCAAGCCGTTCCCGGATGGGTTTTACGATCCCGTCAATGGCCTGCTGGCGTTTTTCAAGATCACCCTTGGCCCCTTCCTGCAGGCGGGAAAAGTTTTCACGCGCCAGCTTCATGAACTCGTCGTTATTGACCTTAAGCGCATCGGACGACAGCGCCTTGAAGCTATCAAGCAGCTTGGTCTTGGCATCTTCGAGCATCTCGAGCTTTTCCTTGGCCGCCTCGCGCTCTTTCTCAAGCGCGGTTTCAAGCTCGGACCCCTTTTCGCGCCAGTGATCAAGGGCGGTGCGAAGCTCCTTCATTTCGGCTTCAAGCACCGGCACCCGGTTGGCCGTGGTTTCAGCAATGGCGCGCTTTTCCGATGCCTCGGAAAGCCTTTCACGCATCTGGGCAACCTCGGTCGCAAGATCGCGCCGGGTATTGTCCGCATGTTCAAGCTGGGACGCCAGAAGGGCTGTGCGCGACTCCGTCTCGGCCTCTGCGGCATCCTTGATGCGCTTGACCATCATGATGCTAAAGACAAGTGCCAGAACAGATGCGCCAAGCGCCCCTGCTGCCAAAGAAATCGGATCCATTATCCCACCATTTGATTACGTGCTGGCTTCTTTGTATCTGTTTTGTTCTGTCAAATCCAGAACCGAACCAAGCTGGCCCCACATCCACGCACAGAAAAAATGTAATCGGCTTCACTGGCGAGCCTAAGAATTTCGGATATATTTCAATTGGATAAGGGAACAGAACCAAGGATCGGCACCCAAGGGAGGTCAAAGACGACGACCATGCCTGCCAGTGTGGCAAACCTACACCAACCAAGGCGCACCCGGCCAGGCCCGCCCCCGTCTTAAGTTGTATTCCCTCAATACTCTCTGCGCACTAGCATAGGGCGCAAGCGACAGGAGTAACTTTGCCGTGCCCGCCCCCTTTGAACGGGACCGATCACACACCGGACCGGGCAGCATGGCAAAGCAGGTTCTGAACCGCACCGAAATTACTGCATCGGACGGATGCCTTTTTCGAGCCCGTTGGAAAAGTCATCGAAAGCACCCCGGTGCCGACCTAGAGACCACAGGAAACGAACAAGAGGCCACATATGTCTGCGAACGTTTATCCCGTACCTGACGACATCGCGAAGGGCGCTTTGATCGACAAGGCAAAATACGACGCCATGTACAAGCAGTCGGTCGAAGACCCGGAAGGCTTCTGGGGCGAACACGGCAAACGCATTGACTGGATCAAACCCTATAAAACCGTCAAAAACGTCAGCTACGATGCCAAAGATCTCTACATCAAATGGTATGAAGACGGCACGCTGAACGTTGCGGCCAACTGCCTTGACCGTCACCTTGAAAAGCGCGGCGATCAGACCGCCATTATCTTCGAGGGCGATGATCCCAACGTCTCCGAACACATCACCTATCGCGACCTTTATGAGCGCACCTGTCGTTTCGCCAATGCGCTGAAATCGATGGGCGTTGCCAAGGGCGATCGCGTTGTCATCTATCTGCCGATGATCCCCGAGGCCGCTGTTGCCATGCTGGCCTGCGCACGTATCGGCGCGATCCATTCGATCGTCTTTGGCGGTTTCTCGCCCGAAGCACTGGCCGGTCGCGTTGAAGATTGCGGTGCCAAGGTCGTCATCACCTCGGACGAAGGTCTGCGTGGGGGTCGTTCGGTCCCGCTCAAGCGCAACGCGGATGAGGCCCTGTCGCACCCGGGCGTCAAATCGGTCGAGAAAATGGTCGTCGTCAAGCACACCGGCAAGGACGTTGCCTGGAACGATGCGCGTGACGTCTGGTATCACGAAGTCTGCGCAGCAGCCTCTACCGACTGCCCGCCAACCGAAGTCAATGCCGAAGACCCGCTGTTTGTTCTTTATACCTCGGGCTCGACCGGCAAGCCGAAGGGTGTTCTGCACACCTCGGGCGGTTACCTCGTTTACGCTTCCATGACCCATCAGTATGTCTTTGATTACCACGAAGGCGACATCTACTGGTGTACTGCTGACGTGGGCTGGGTCACCGGTCACAGCTACATCGTTTATGGTCCGCTGGCCAACGGTGCCACGACCCTGATGTTTGAAGGTGTGCCGAGCTATCCGGACGCATCGCGTTTCTGGCAGGTCTGCGAGAAGCACAAGGTCAACATCTTCTACACCGCACCGACCGCCATCCGTGCCCTGATGCGCGAAGGCGAGAGCTATGTGAACAAGGCCGATCTGTCCTCGCTTCGCATCCTTGGCTCGGTGGGTGAGCCGATCAACCCGGAAGCCTGGGAATGGTATTACGAGCATGTCGGCAAAAAGAACTGCCCGATTGTCGATACCTGGTGGCAGACCGAAACCGGCGGCATCCTGATTACGCCGCTGCCGGGTGCGACCGACCTCAAACCGGGTTCGGCGACCTTGCCGTTCTTTGGTGTTCAGCCGGCCTTGCTTGATAACGAAGGCAAGGAACTGACCGGTGCAACCGATGGCAACCTTGTCATCAAGGACAGCTGGCCGGGTCAGATGCGGACGGTCTATGGTGACCATGAACGCTTCATCCAGACCTATTTCAGCACGTTTAAAAACGTCTACACCACCGGTGATGGCGCACGTCGCGATGATGATGGCTATTACTGGATCACCGGCCGTGTTGATGACGTGATCAACGTATCGGGTCACCGCATGGGCACCGCCGAAGTCGAAAGCGCACTGGTCGCCCATTCCAAGGTGGCCGAGGCCGCCGTGGTCGGCGTTCCGCACGACATCAAGGGTCAGGGTATCTATGCCTATGTCACGCTGAATGCCGGCGAAGAACCGACCGACGAGCTGCGCGCCGAACTGGTCAAATGGGTCCGCAAGGAAATCGGCCCGATCGCAAGCCCGGACTTCATCCAGTGGTCGCCGGGTCTGCCGAAAACCCGTTCGGGCAAAATCATGCGCCGTATCCTGCGCAAGATTGCCGCCAACGAATATGATCAGCTTGGCGATACCTCGACCCTTGCCGATCCGGGTGTTGTCGATGACCTGATCGATAACCGCCAGAATCGTTAAGATCTGAACCGCTAAGGCCAAAACTCTGGCGGCCCGATCGTCGCCAGATACCCTTACACGGAAAGGCCCCTGCCAATGGTGGGGGCCTTTCTTGTCATTCGGGCTGCAATCAGGACTGTAATCCGGATCGCTTCCGGGGCTCGACGAAACGTCCTATCAACGCAATAATCCCCAATCTGAAAAGCCCACCAAAAAACTCACATCAGCGGAGAACAGCACCGTGACACGCCCCACCCACAAAATCGCAGTCATCGCCGGCGACGGCATCGGAACCGAAGTCATGCCCGAAGGTATCCGCGTGCTTAAGGCCGCCGGCGAAATCTTTGACCTTGATCTGGTGTTTAATGAATTCGAATTCGGCTCGTGCGACTACTATCAAAAGCACGGCCAAATGATGCCCGATGACTGGCGCGCACAGATCGAACCACATGATGCCATTTTCTTTGGTGCGGTCGGCTGGCCTGAAACGGTGCCGGACCACATTTCACTGTGGGGCTCGCTGATCATGTTCCGGCGCGACTTTGACCAGTATGTCAATTTGCGCCCGGCCAAACTGATGCCCGGCGTGCCATCGCCGCTCGCAGGGCGCAAACCGGGTGACATTGATTTCTATGTCGTGCGCGAAAATACCGAAGGTGAATATTCCTCGGTCGGGGGCAAGATGTATCCCGGCACGGACCGTGAAATCGTCATTCAGGAAACCGTCATGTCGCGCACCGGCATTGATCGTATCCTGAAATATGCGTTCGAACTGGCGCAGAAACGCCCGCGCAAACATGTAACCTCGGCCACCAAATCGAACGGTATTTCAATCACCATGCCCTACTGGGATGAACGCGTGATCGAAATGGCGAAAAACTATCCCGACGTCACCTGGGACAAATACCATATCGATATTCTGACCGCCCAGTTCGTCATGAACCCGGACCGCTTTGATGTGGTCGTGGCGTCGAACCTGTTTGGCGATATCCTGTCCGATCTTGGCCCGGCCTGTACTGGCACCATCGGCATCGCGCCATCGGGCAACATCAACCCGGAACGCAAATTCCCCTCCCTGTTCGAACCGGTCCATGGTTCCGCCCCCGATATTGCCGGCAAGGGCATCGCCAACCCGATCGGCCAGATCTGGTCAGGGGCAATGATGCTTGATCACCTCGGTCACACCGATGCCCATGATGCGATCATGCGCGCGATTGAGGCCGTCCTGCTCGATGAAAACCTGCGCACCGCCGATCTTGGCGGCAAGGCGAATACCGTCACCTGTGGCGAGGCAATCGCCAAGGCGCTTCTTGATAACGCCTGATTGCCAGAGCCTGTTCAGATAAATTTCAAACGTTGCCTGATCCCCGCTTTGCCGGGGTCAGGCTTTTCTTTTGGCAAACGGGTGCCGGCAAGCTTGCATCGGGTAGGCGCATCAGATCGCCACGTCGCCCGTCCCACGGTTGTGCAAAATCTTAAATTGGTATAGGTACAGCCTGCTGCGACGCAGCAACGAACGGGATGGTCTTGGGGAGACCTGTCGCTGAATTTCCGGCTGACGGATCATGAAGACCGCCTGATGACATTCCAGCCCGCGGGACAATCAATCGTCAGATCTGGCGATTGCGCGGTCGGGCTTGACCGAGACGGAGATTTTCTGTGAATAGCGATTTTCTGCCGCGTTTGCGGGCTGAATGGCTTGGCAACATTCGCGCCGATGTGCTTTCGGGCCTTGTGGTTGCGCTGGCCCTGATCCCGGAGGCCATTGCCTTTTCCATCATTGCCGGTGTTGACCCGAAGGTCGGGCTTTATGCCTCCTTCTCGATTGCCGTGATCACCGCCATCTTTGGCGGCCGTCCGGGCATGATTTCGGCGGCCACCGCCGCCACCGCCGTTCTGATGGGATCGCTTGTCCGTGAACATGGCCTTGATTATCTGCTGGCCGCGACCGTTCTGGCTGGCGTCATTCAGATGCTGGCCGGTGCGCTTCGTCTGGGGTCTCTGATGCGCTTTGTCTCCAAGTCGGTGATGACCGGCTTTGTCAATGCGCTCGCCATCCTGATCTTCATGGCCCAGCTGCCGGAACTGACCAATGTCAGCTATATGACCTATGTGATGGTTGCAGGCGGCCTTGCCATTATTTATCTGTTCCCGCGCATTACCAAGGTGATCCCGTCGCCACTGATTTGCATCATCGTTCTGACCGGCCTGTCGTTCTTTATCGATGCCGATCTACGCACCGTGGGCGATATGGGCGCGCTTCCTGATGCCTTCCCGGCGATCTATTTCCCTGATGTGCCGCTGAACCTTGATACCTTCCTGATCATCCTGCCTTATTCGGCGGCGGTCGCGGCGGTCGGTCTTCTGGAAAGTCTGATGACGGCCCAGATCGTTGATGATCTGACCGACACCACGTCCAACCGCACGCGCGAATGCTATGGTCAGGGGATCGCCAACTTCTTTACCGGCTTTATCGGCGGTATGGCCGGTTGTGCGATGATCGGCCAGTCGGTGATTAACGTCAAATCGGGCGGTCGTTGCCGCCTGTCGACCTTCCTTGCCGGGATTTTCCTTCTGATCCTGATTGTAGTTCTGGGCGATCTGGTGGCGATCATTCCGATGGCGGCCCTTGTCGCCATCATGATCATGGTGTCGATCGGGACATTCAGCTGGTCCTCGATCAAGGACCTCAAGGATCATCCGCGCAGCTCGTCGATCGTGATGCTGGCCACCGTGATCACGGTGGTGGGTTCGCACAACCTGGCAATCGGTGTTCTGGTCGGTGTGTTGCTGTCGGGTATCTTCTTTGCCTGGAAGATCGCGCAGATTTTCCGTGTTACCAGCACGCTGTCGGCCGACAGCACGCACCGCACCTACGAAGTGCGCGGCCAGATCTTCTTTGCCTCGGTCGAAGACTTCACCAAGGCGTTTGATTTCCGCGAAGCGCTCGACAAGGTCACGATTGATGTCAGCCACGCGCATATCTGGGACATTTCAAGTGTTGCAGCCCTTGATATGGTCGTGCTCAAATTCCGCCGTGAAGGGGCCGAGGTCGAGTTGATCGGTCTCAATGAAGCCAGCGAGACAATCGTCGATAAACTGGCCATCCACGACAAGCCCGGCGCGCTTGAACGCCTGATGGGCCACTAGGGAAACTGGGAAAGGAAGACGATCCATGACACATCTGATCGCACTGATCGATGGATCAGGCTATTCGCAAAGTGTATGCGACCTGACCCGCTGGGTGGCAGAACGCACCGACGCATCGGTCGAACTGATGCATGTGCTGGGCCGGCGCAATACCGATTCCGAACCGGCCGACCTCAGTGGCAGCCTCAAACTCGGTGCCCGTTCGGCCCTGCTAAAAGAACTGGCCGATCTCGATGAGCAGAAAAACAAGCTCGAACTCAAGCGCGGTCGTTTGCTGCTTGAAGAAGCCAAAACCGGGCTCGAGGAAAAGGGCGTTGCCACGGTGACCACCAAGCTGCGCCATGGCGATCTGATCGAAACCATTGCCGAATTCGAAGGTGATGCCGATCTGATCCTGGTCGGCAAACGCGGCGAGGCCGCCGATTTTGCCAAGTTGCATCTGGGCTCCAACCTTGAACGGGTTGTGCGTTCGGCCAAAAAACCGGTGCTTGTCGCATCGCGTGCATTCAAGCCGATCAACAAATTCCTGATTGCCTTTGACGGCGGCGAAAGTGCGATGAAGGCCGTGCGCCACATCGCATCGGGCAAACTGTTTACCGGTCTGCCCTGCACGTTACTGTCGGTTGGCAAGCCAAACGACACGTTGCAGGAAAAGCTTGATGACGCGGCAACCATCCTTCGCAAGGCGGGATATGAGGTCGATGCAGGCTTTGCTTCGGGCGAACCCGAAGACGTGATCAAGGACAAGATCGAAGCGGAAAATATCGATCTTCTGGTCATGGGCGCTTATGGCCATTCGCGCATCCGCAACCTGATCATCGGCAGCACCACCACCGAAATGGTCCGGTCCTGCCATGTGCCGGTGATGATGTTCCGCTAAGACCCATCGTGATCCGCGATCAAAGACCAAGCCCCGGCCAACCGACCGGGGCTTTTTTTGTGCCTGAAAGGTCCTTGATCGCGATCAAGGACGCCAACAGCCCCCCGACCGGTAAAACTCATCGCACCCTTTCATTTGGTTCGAAGGATCAAACATGTTGCGTTTTACCGTCACCACGCTGGCCATCTTGGCGGCTTTTGTCATGTCAACGCCATCTCATGGCGCGCCCAATGCCGTGGGTTTCACCGAAACCACCATCGCGGCAAGTGATGGGAACCGCGCATTGGTTGGTGCAATCTGGTATCCGACCAGCGATATAAACCCAGCGGTAGCTGTTGGCGAAAACCCGGTCTTTTTCGGTCAGATGGTTCAGCCTGATGCCGAAATTCAGGACGGACGCCATCCCCTGGTCGTGATGTCGCATGGGTTTGGTGGCAACTGGCGCAATCAGGGATGGCTTGCCGCGGAACTCGCCCGGGCGGGCTATGTGGTGGCCGCGATCAATCACCCCGGCACCACCAGCCGCGATGTCACCGCCGAAGTCGGATCGGCTTTGTGGCTCCGTCCGCGCGATATCAGTCACCTGATCACATCGCTGACCGATAATCCCACATGGACGCCCCACATTGATCCAAACAACATCACGGTGATTGGTCATTCACTGGGCGGATGGACGGTGCTTGAGCTCGCCGGGGCGCGAATGAACATGGATCGGATGGACGACGAATGCCAAGCGCATCCCGAATTCGCCGCCTGCGACGGCCTCGCGGAACTTGAGGTTGGCCGCACAATTGAAGATCGCGAAAAGCTGGCCGCCGACCTTAAAGACAAACGGATCCGTGGCGCAATCTCGCTTGATCTTGGCCTTGCCCGTGGCTTTACCCCCGAAAGTCTGGCGGCCATCGATATCCCGGTTCTGGTCATTGCCGCCGGTGCGCCCAACCCGAAAATCCCCAAGGACCTTGAATCGGGTTATCTGATCGACCACCTGTCGGCCGATTTAACCCGTTACCATGATTTGCCCGGTGCGGCGCATTTCAGCTTCCTGCCGGAATGCAAACCAAATGCCGCGATCCTGCTTGAACAGGACGTCCCGGGTGATGGCATTATCTGTATCGATGGCGATGACGCAACGGATCGATCAGACCTGCATCAACAGACCATCACCCTTATTCTCGACTTTCTGCGTTCTCTGAAAACAGCTTCCTGATCGGGCCGAACGGTTGATCGGGGGTCGGTTGATCGGGGGCCCGTTGATCAGGATTTGGGTCCGCGTCGCGATAAGCCCGTGGACCCATCCCGGTCACCCGGCCAAATTCACGGTTAAAGTTCGATTTGGTCTGAAACCCGCAGTCAAACATGATTTCGGTCACCGGCTTGTCGGTCGTTCGCAGCAGCATCTGTGCCTCTGCCACGCGGTACTCATTGACGACCTGTGACACATTGCGCCCGAACCGGCGGTTAATCGCCCCGGAAATCTGCCGTGCCGGGATCACCACACGACGCGCCAACCGATCGAGTGTCAGATCAGGATCGCGATACAGATGCTGCGCGCGCATGACATCGTCGATTGCGGCAAGAATGGCATCATCCTCGGCGATATCGTTGTTGTCTTGCGGGTCGTCTTTGTGCTGCGCAAGTGCTGGTTCGGTCACGCTATCAGTCAGCTGCGTGGTCTGCGGACTAAGACGCTCCAACCGGACCATCAGCAACGCCAGCACCACCAGAACAACCAACTGCGCAGTGCCAACGATTGTTGCGACGTTTGTGCCCTGCGTGATGCTGAAATCAAGGGCGATCAACCCGTCGACGAGCCCTGAGAAAATCAGCGCCCCGCCAACCACGGCAACAATACCCCGAACCGATCCGACATCGCCCAGCCGTGCCTGGGCAAAACGGTCTTCGCCGCGGCTGGCCAAAATCATCAGCGCAATACCATATCCGATAAATTGCACGGCAATCAGGAAATCCACCTGGATATGCCATTGTCGCCAGGTCAGACTGGCGATGAAAATCGCCAGAACCGGGATAACATGCAGCCACCGCCATCTGGTTTGCGACCGTTCCTTTGAACCGAGTGCGGCAAAGCACATCCAGGCGATGGGTGGCAGCATCGCGGCAAACAACGGGCGCAAGAAACGGAAAATCAGCAGATCAAATTGCCAGCGCAGCCCGACCATGATCACCAGCGCCAGACTGGCGGCAACGAAGATCCGCATGCTCCGCCCAACCGGCCCGGCCGGACCGCGCAGGGTCAGGCGCACCAGCAAAATCGCCAGCAACAAGGCAACGACAAAGGGCAACGGGATTTCAAACATAAGGCTTGGCACAATCTGGCAATTGGCAATCGTAACCTGATGTTTGTCCCGCGTGTCGCAGGGACGCGCAACAAAAAAGACCGCGATGAAACATCACCGCGGCCTTTGGATTTTGTTTAAATCCCAAACGGGACGTCGATCACCGCAACAGGAAACGTCCCAGATTGTTGTTGATCTGGCGTTCCATTTCGCGATCAAGATCCATCAAAAGGGCCGTGGTCGCGTCATAGACCGCCTGTTCGCGTTCGGAGACCGACATCGATTCCGAAAGCGTGCGTGACCGTTCCGCCATCGCCGTTACCTCGCCCTTCTGCATGCCATTGGGGTCGAGCAGCTCAAGCTTGGCTGCGACCTTAAGGTCAATCTTGTCGGACTGATCGTCGGTAAAGACACCCTTGATGCCCTTGGTGGTTTTAAGCGCGTTCGAAGTCACCGAGGCCTCGGTCACGCTATAACGCAGCATGTCATTGGTGCCGGCAGTCTGGATGCGGTCATCGGGCCAGTTCATCGCCATGCGGCCCAGATTGAACGGCAGGGACGACTGGATCGATCCGTCCTCGTTGTTTGACCAGGCCGCAACCTTTTCAATCGGACCGGCGGCAAAGACAATCGGATCAAGATGGCGCCATGTCACATCGGGATAGGTCGCAACCGGGCCGCTTGTGCAAGCCGCCATCAGCGCAAGTGCCGCCCCGGCAACAACGGCGCGCAGGCCCTTGATGGACATAACCGTCATGTCTTCGATCTCCTTTGATCAATCACACAGATAAAAAAACAACGCCACCATGGCGTACAAATTCCATGGTGACGTTGCTTGATGATTAAGGCAAGGCTGTGACGAACAATTAAGCGCCGAAGCCCCTGACGCCGTTACTAGATTTTCGGCGATGCCGCTTCGGGATCATCCGCCTTGAGCTGGCGAAGCTCCGCCTCGTTAAAGCCATAACGCGTGTTACAGAACTGGCAGGATACGCCAACCTCGCCGGTGTCGGCTTCGCGCATCGACAAAAGCTCATCAAGCGGATAAGTCACAAGCGCGCCTTCGATCTTCTCGCGCGAACAACGGCATTTGAACTGAAGCTGGGTCTGTTCAAACACGCGCGGTTCCTCGTCATGGAACAGGCGCCAGATCAGGTCATGGGCCGAAAGCGAAATATCAACCAGCTCGTTCTCGGTCGCACTCGCCATCAGGATGGTTGATCTGTTCCAGTCTTCAGATACCTTTTCGGCCTCTTCCGGAGTGCTCGCATCACCCGATGCGCTGACCGGCATTTTTTGCAGGAACAGCCCGCCGACCCACCAGTCATCTGCGGTCTCGCCGCGATGCACTTCAAGCTTGAACGACGTTTCAAGCTGTTCGGACTGGCGGAAATAGGCCTCTGCACATTGCGCCAGCGTCTCGCCCTCAAGCGATACAATCCCCTGATAGCGTTCGTGCTCATCGCCCTGATCGACCGTGAAGGCAATATGGCCCCGGCCCATCAGTTTCAGGACCTGACCACGCAATGCATCCTCGCCGCCTTCTTCGGCTGCGATCATGGCGTTGAGGCGTTCTTCATCGACCCGAAGGCAGGCGCGCACATTGCCATCACTATCGACATCAACCACCAGCATGCTGATCGGCCCGTCGGAGCTGGTCTGAAGGGTAAACAGGCCTTCATATTTAAGCGACGAGGACAACAGCACGGCAAGACCGATGATCTCGGAAAGCAGATGGTTGGCAAGCGCAGGATAGGTGTGCTGCCCGATGATGGTCTGCACCGTCGGGCCCAGGCGCGTGAAGCGGCCACGGATGTTGGAATGATCCAGCGTGAAGGGCTGGCAAAAATCGACAGCAATCTGCATTTTCAGCTTCCGCGTTTTTACGTGTTGCGGGGCGTATAACAACTGCACCCCCGCATTGTCGAGGTGCCAAGGTAAAGACCCTGGACGAAAACACCTGACAGCATAGCAAAGGGCGGCCAATGCCGCCCTTCAAATTCGATATGGCTTATTTAGGGGCCATAACCCGGATGGCAAGCCTTACGACGGCAAACCATTCAGGCAATAAAGCAAAACACCCTTTTGCGCATGCAGGCGGTTTTCCGCCTCGTCAAACACAACCGACTGTGGCCCGTCAATCACCGCGTCGGTGACTTCTTCGTTTCGATGGGCTGGCAGACAATGCAGGAAGATCGCATCATCCTTGGCCTGTGCCATGGTGGCCTCATTAATCTGATAGGGCGAAAGGGCTTCCATCCGGGCGTCGTAATCTTCATCGCCCATCGAAACCCAGCAATCGGTGACCACAACATCGGCCCCCGCAAGTGCACTGTCCATATCGGTCAGACGCACTTTGCCGCCTTCGGCATTGGCGGTTTCAATCAGCCCCTGATTGGGGCGATAGCCCGCCGGGCACGCCATATCGAGTGCAAAGCCGAATTTCGGCGATGCATGAATGAACGATGCCGAGACGTTATTGCCATCACCAACCCAGGCGAACTTGAGGCCCTCAAGCTTGCCCTTGTGTTCCTTGACCGTCATCAGATCGGCCATGATCTGGCACGGATGGCTTTGATCGGTAAGCCCATTGATCACCGGCACGGTGGCATATTGCGCCAACTCATGCAGTTTGGATTCATCGGTCGTCCGGATCATGATCGCATCGACAAAACGCGACAAAACGCGTGCGGTATCGGCAATGGTTTCCCCGCGGCCAAGCTGGCTGCTGTCGGCATCAAGCGTCACCACATCACCGCCAAGCTGGCGCATGCCAACTTCGAACGACACGCGCGTACGGGTCGACGGCTTTTCAAAAATCAAGGCCAACGTCTTGCCCGCAAGCGGTTTTACCCCGAACGGAGCCTTCCCGGCCTTCTCGGAGTCGCCAAGGGCCAGAATATCCTTAAGCTCGCTTGCCGACATTTTGTCGAGATCGAGAAAATGGCGAATATCAGTCATAGTCAAATTTCCTTCCGCGCCCTTATTTGCGCATTATTTACCAAGGGCGGCAGCGGCTGCATCAATGGCAACCAGCGCTTCGTCAACATGGGTTTTGGTGATGTTAAGCGGCGGAATGATACGCACCACATTGTCGCCTGCCGGCACGGTCAAAAGATTGAACTCGCGCAGTTTGGCAACAACATCAACATTGGCCGGTTTGGTTTTCATCCCCAACAGCAGGCCCATGCCACGCACTTCTTCGATAAAGCCCGGATGCTTGCGTGCAATCACCTCAAGGCCATCAACAATCAGGCGGCTCATTTCCAGAACATGGTCCATGAAACCGGGTTTCAGGACCTCATCCAGCACCGCATTGGCGGCCGCCGTTGCAAGCTGGTTACCACCAAAGGTCGTGCCATGCATGCCGGGCGTAAAGGCAGCGGCTGCCTTTTCATTGGCGAGCAGTGCGCCGATCGGGAAGCCACCGCCAAGTCCCTTGGCCGAGGAAATGATATCAGGCTCCATATCCGACCATTGATAGGCAAACAGTTTGCCGGTTCGGCCAATACCGGTCTGAACTTCATCAAACATCACCAGCATGCCGAATTCATCGGCCGCCTTGCGCACACCCTCAAGATACCCTTCCGGCGCACGGCAAATGCCGCCTTCGCCCTGGATCGGCTCAAGGATAATACCGCCTGTATTGGGCGTGATCGCGTTGCGAAGTTCGTTCAGGTTGCCAAACGCCACCCGGTCAAAGCCATCAGGCATCGGCCCGAAACCTTCGCGGTATTTCTCGCTATAACCCGCGGTCAGGGTGCCAAGGGTCCTTCCATGAAACGCATTGGTCGCAACCAGAATGCGGTTCTTTTCAGGATGGCCCGACACATACTGATACCGACGCAGCATCTTGATGCCAGCTTCATTCGCCTCGGCACCGGAGTTACAGAAAAACACCGTATCGGCAAAGCTGTTCTCAATCAGCCGCTTGGCCAGTTTTTCCTGCCCCGGCATCTGATACAGGTTCGAGGTATGCCAAAGCTTGCCAACCTGCTCGGTCAGTTTCGCCACCAGATGCGGGTGCGAATGACCAAGCGTGTTGACCGCGATCCCCGACCCGAAATCAAGGAATCGTCGGCCGTCCTGCGCATAGAGATAAGGTCCTTCACCTTTCTCAAAGGCCAAATCGGCCCGCGCGTAGGTCGGCATGACGGGAGTAATCACTTTCTTATTCCTCAATTCGGGTAAAATTCACATTCCTGACCATTTGGACAGGTCCCGGCAGAATACCGGGAAGCCGAGGAGTATCAAGAGATTCACCGACCCTGTCAACGCCGCAAAAGCACGTACGGGGGTGTTTTAAAAATGGTCATCAAAA
Source organism: Thalassospira sp. A40-3 (assembly GCF_015871485.1). Taxonomy (NCBI): domain Bacteria; kingdom Pseudomonadati; phylum Pseudomonadota; class Alphaproteobacteria; order Rhodospirillales; family Thalassospiraceae; genus Thalassospira; species Thalassospira sp. A40-3. The sequence goes on along the minus strand of NZ_CP065428.1, from coordinate 63,149 downwards.
TGAAAAAGGACGGCATCCGCATCAGAATACCGTCCTTTATGGTTTGGCAATCGGATCGGCGCTTAGGCCTTAAGCTTGTAGCCGGTTTTGATCATGCGATAGCACAGCAGCCAAAGGGCCGCATTGACCAGGGCAAGAACCACCACACCGGTCATGATCGTGCCATCGGAAATCCCGGTAAAGCCATAACGGAACCCGTCAATCATGTAGAAGAACGGGTTGAAATGCACCAGAACCTGACCGGCTTCCGGCAGGCTTTCCGCACTGTAAAACGTGCCCGACAGGAAGGATAACGGGGTCACGACGAAGTTGGTGACAACCGCGATATGGTCAAACTTCTCGGCCCAGACACCACCAGCAATCCCCAGAAGCGACAGCATCAAGGATGCCGAAATCCCGAAATACAGGATCGCCCAGATGTTATGGATCGCGACATCGACAAAGAACGACATGAAGATCGCTGTGACCAGACCAACGATCATGCCACGCGTTACCGCGCCAAAGGCAAAACCGGCAACCATTTCGCCAGCCGACAGCGGCGGCATCAAAACATCAACGATATTGCCCTGTACCTTGGCAATCGTGATCGAGCTTGAGGAGTTGGCAAAGGCGTTTTGCACCATGGTCATCATGATCAGACCAGGGGCCAGGAAGGTTGCAAACGGGATGCCATTGACCATTTCAACCGCACGGCCAAGGGCCAGCAGGAAAACAGCAAGAAACAGCAGGCTGGTGACAACCGGCGCACCGATGGTTTGCAAATGCACATTCAGGAACCGACGGACTTCTTTGGCATAAAGGGTCCAAAGTCCAAGCCAGTTCACAGCCCCCATATAACGCGGGGCAAGAGCAGGTTGCTCTGACTCGTTCATGGAATTTCCTTCGGAAAAATGCAGACAATTGCGCGTAAAATAGGGAGAGTGGGGGCATACTTGCAAGGGTGTGAATTCATTCATAGTGTCAGTCATGCACGACAAACATCGCCAAAGCCCGGAAACCAGCGACTCTGCGCGCGAAAAAAAGCCCGCCGGCAATGCGCGTTTTTCCAACCAGTCCGGCAAAAAGTCGAAAACCCGCTCGCACGAACCCAAACGCCCGCGCAAGGTCACCCGCGACTATCTGATGAATTATGCCACCTGGTATCTCGAACGTTTCGCCGCATCGCGCGCCCGGCTTGAAACATTGATGCGCGGTAAAATCCGCCTCTCGGTCGCCGAACACGGCACTGACCCCGAAGAAGCCGTGCAATGGATGAATTCGGTTTTGTCGGCTTGTGAAAAGGCCGGCTTCATAAATGACGATGCCTATGCCAAGGGCCGGGCAAGATCCCTGCTCAGGCGCGGCAAGGCACTTCGCGTCATTGCCGCTGATTTGTCATCGCGCGGCATTGCCAGCGATCAGGTCGATGCTGCCCTTACCGAACTTCGCGCCGAGGCCGATGACGCCGCCTATGAGGAAGTGCGTGGCACGGACCCAAACATTGCCGCTGCCGCCGCCTATGCCCGTCGCCGTCGTCTTGGCCCATGGCGCCGGCCCGATATCCGCGAAGAAAAACGCGAAAAGGATATGGCCGCACTCGCCCGTCAGGGCTTTGGCTATGACACCGCCACCCGCATCATCAATAGCGAGATCGAAGAGCTCGAAGACCTGCTCTCAATGATCGACGGGATTTGATTGCGTCCGCAAAGACCGCTATCAATGAACAAATCCATTTTGATACGGAGACCCAACCATGATGGTCCGCATCTATCACAATCCGCGCTGCTCGAAATCGCGCCAGACCCTGGCCCTGATCGAAGAACAGGGCATCACGCCCGACGTGATCGCCTATCTCGACACCCCGCCAACCCCGCAGGAACTCTCTGGCCTGCTCGATATGCTCGGCATGAAACCCGAGGACATCCTGCGCAAAAAAGAAGCCAAAGAAGAAGGCATTGCCGATCTGCGCGGGGACGAGTTGATCGAGGCCCTCTGCGCCCATCCGCGCGCGCTTGAACGCCCGATTGTGGTCAATGGCAACAAAGCTATTCTTGGTCGACCGCCTGAACGAGTATTAGATATAATTTAATCACTAGATTGACCAAAATTTGTAATCACAGCTTCAACTCCGTGGAAATCTTGATATCCAAAGTTCACCTTATTTTTCTGCCATATTACTTGGTCATTGAAAGTCCGAATCAGTGGAGGACAAATGTTCCACCACTTATTCATAACCCCGTCTTCACTTAGTTCTTCTAGATGGAAAAAGGCAGCTGACAATGGCCGATTAAACTCGTCGTAGTACCTATGATCATCTGGGGAAAAATAGTCTGATTGAACAATCACAATCCTCGGGATAATGAACCAAAGCACCTGCCCACCGCACACGCATCCGCTGTCCAATAACTTCGACAGATCTTTCGGCCCCATACTAGGTGCGCTGTCGGACGGAACAAGGTAATCGACTGCTACGTTATAGAACGCTCCATTAGGCGTATCATGCCAAATTGCGCGAGGACGCAACTGCTCACCCGGATTGAGTGTTACACTCTCTATTTCTTGCAGAACTCTCTCCAGATCAGAGAAAGCAGGTGCTTCATGACCTGATCTACTTTCAAGATAAAAGAAATATCCACGAAAGTGAGCCAACCAACGCTCTTCTTTTTCAGTAAAGAAAATTTGCCACTTTGAGCCATTCAACGAAATCGGAAAAAATTGTTGCGCCAATGAAAAACAATTTGGCGTCAAAAGCATTCTTTCCAGAGCCACACCATCCCAAATAGCTGTCTTCACTTTTCCCTGAGAACTTAGTTCATCAAGTTTTTTCACAAGCTCAGATGACGGACATGTATTGCAAACAAGTAGAAAACCGTCAGCGGCAACTCTTTCGCATCGATCTCTAATATCTTTTACATCATCGACACTAACTGCATTGGTAGGTCTAGAAGAATATTTACAATCTACTAACCAGCGAGATTCAACATCCGACAAAGTTCCCTTTAAAACTTCAACCACCAACAAATCACGACCACTATCTGGTCCTTTGCCAGTCCAGTTGGGATGCAAGCCAATTCGAAGTGCAAGTTCTCGTGTTAGCAACTCTAACCCAATTCCATCACGAGACAGCTCAGTAAAATCAAGCATAAGAATTTCTCTTTAATCAATTGATTGATGAACTTTTACGGTAATTATTTTCGATTTTTTCTATCGGAATCAATATGAATTCAAACGCCTGTGCCAGCTCGGCACGGGCGTTTTGCGTAATTAATAAAAGTCGAACTTCCCGAAGCCTATTATGTCTTACGCAGAAAAACATGCATGTGCCTGTGGGGAGGTTTTTGATGATTGCTGCTTTTGCCCTGATCCTTGTTTGCCAGCTCTTTGGTGAAGTGGTCTCGGAACTGTTTGATCTGCCGGTTCCCGGACCGGTCATTGGTCTGGTGCTGCTGTTTGTTGGCCTTCTGATCAAACGCAACCCGCCCAAGGTACTCACAGATGCGGCAGACAATCTGCTGATCCATTTCTCCTTGCTGTTCGTTCCTGCTGGTGTCGGCGTGGTCACCCAGATTGATCGTCTTAAGGGTGACTGGTTGCCGATTGCCGCCGCCCTGATCATTTCCACCCTGCTGGCCATGGTGCTGACCGCCCTTTTAATGTCGAAACTGCTGCCCAAGGCCAAACCGGGCGAAAGTCTGGAGGACGGGCAATGAACGAGACCGATATCACCCAGCTTTGGGTTTACCTGTCGGCCAAACCACTGACCGGGCTGACCATCACCCTTGTCGCCTACGCCATTGGCTTCTGGCTGTATCAAAAAAGCGACCGCAACCCGATCTGCAATCCGGTGGTCATCGCCATTGCCCTGATTGCCCTGTTGCTCAAAGTCACCGGCACACCCTATGCCACCTATTTCGAAGGCGCGCAGTTCGTCCACTTCCTGTTGGGTCCGGCCACCGTGGCCCTTGCCGTCCCGCTGTTTCGTCAGACCGAAACGCTGAAACGTGCGCTTCCGGTCATCGCGTTCGGGGTTTTGTTCGGATCACTGGTTGCCAGTGCCAGCACGGTCATTCTGGCTTGGGCACTGGGCGCAAGTCCGGAAACACTGGCATCCTTGGCCCCGAAATCCGTCACCACCCCGGTCGCCATGGGGATTGCGGAAAATATCGGCGGTGTTCCGGCCCTGACCGCGGTTTGCGTAATCGCGACGGGCATTGTTGGCGCAACCCTTGGTCCGATGGTGATGAATATGGCCCGCCTCAAGGACTGGCGCGCACGCGGCTTTGCCATGGGGGTGGCATCACACGGCATCGGAACGGCGCGGGCGTTTCAGGTCAATGAAACCGCCGGGGCCTTTTCCGGCCTCGCCATGGGGCTCAATACCCTTGCCACCGCATTGACCATCCCGTTCCTGTGGCACTGGATATTTGGCTAAACAAAAAAGGGTGGGCATATGCCCACCCTTTTTCTATTTGGTTCCACGGCAGGTATCCCGCCGCAAACGTGATCCGATCAGCCTGCGCGCAATTGCGACAGGAAGTTCGACACGGTCTTTTGCAGACTGTCGATCTGCTTAGCCATCGCACCAACATTCTGATCAAGTTCACTGGCGGCTGCCCCACTGCTAGCCGCAGCTTCGTGAATCTCGTTAATGTTGGCGACAACCTCGCTCGAACCGGACGATGCACTGGTCGCGCTGTTGGCGATTTCATTGACGGCGGCGTTCTGTTCGCTCACTGCCGATGAAATGCCTGCTGCGATTTCGCTGATTGATGAAATCGTATGCGTGACCTTTTCAATTGCCTCGACCGTGACCCTGGTCTCGCCCTGAATCGCCCCGATCTGCTGGGCGATTTCGTCGGTTGCCTTGGCGGTCTGGTTGGCAAGGTTTTTGACCTCTTGCGCCACAACCGCAAAGCCCTTGCCGGCTTCACCCGCACGGGCAGCCTCGATTGTCGCGTTGAGCGCCAGAAGGTTTGTCTGGGCCGCGATATCGTTAATCAGGCTGACAACTTCACCGATGCGCTCGGCTGCTTCGGCCAGACCGCCAACCATTTCGTTGGCACGCGATGCTTCACCGACGGCAGTTTCGGCAATCGCTGTGGATTCACGGACCTGATCACCGATGCCGCTGATCGAGGCGGAAAGTTCTTCGGTCGCGGCTGCAACCGTCTGAACGCTCTGTGCCGAATCATTGGCGGCCTCGGACACTCGTTGGCTTTGGGTCAGGGAATGATTGGCCGACTCACGCATCAGTTCGGTCGATTTCTGCATGCCGGTCGACGACTGACGTACAGATGCAACGATCTGACCAATGGATTGTTCAAGCTCGTGGGCCAGACGGTTACGCTGTTCCAAACGTTCCTTTTCGGCACGTTTTTCGGCTTCCACCCGGGCGGCCTCGGCCTCACCCATTTTTTCCGCCGTTTCACGCCAACGCAAAAGACCATTGGCAATCACGCCAATCTCGTCCTTGCGATCGGTAAACGAAACTTCCTCGGAAAAGTCACGTTCAACAAAGCGGGAAATCGTCTGACCAAGATCACGCAGCGGTCCAAGCTGCCAGCGCAGCAACAGGAACAGCAACACAGCAGACGCGATGGCAACGATAATACCGACAATCGCGATCCGCAGTTCGATCTCTGTCCCCACTTCGGCAACCTGCGCCTTCTCGATCCCGACATAAAGAATGCCAAGCGTATCACCGGTCGGCGATTTGATCGGCGAATATTGCGTTACATATTGCGTGCCAAGAATAAGCGCCTCGCCCCGGAACGTGTTGCCCGACATGATCGGCTGATAGGCCGCACTGCCCTTGCCCAGCATGGTGCCAACCGCACGCTGACCGTCCGGCTTGATAATGTTGGTCGAAACACGCACGAAGTCCTGCTCTGCCGGGACGAAGGCAAACACGGTTGCCGTCTGACCGGTGGCGGCCCCGATCGAGTCAATCATTTCGTGTGACGACAGATCCGGAATTTCGGGAATGACGAGATCGGAGGTTTCACCATCCTCACTGATTTTCATGGAAAATTCGGGATAATTATCCTTGAAAATCATCGCAGCAACGCGAAGGTTCAGTTTCTGCGATTCAAGACTGTCACTTGCCACCTTGTCATCGATGCGCTGCATGATCAGCAAGCCCAGAAGCGCGATGCCCGCAATCAGGATCGCAACGGCGGCGAGAGCCACCTTGAAAATCAAACTTTTCGACATACTCACTCTCATTTCATCGTTGGTCACCGACGAGCCCCTCTAGCAACTAGATCGGCGGTTCAGCTTCTTCCCGGGTCTTGGTCGCCTGGTTCAGCAGAGATATAAGATATACAATCCTATAAATTAAACTTTAGTATAGAGCAATACTATCGTACAGACTTTTCGCAACCTGAACGCGAGTCATCCAACTAAAGATTAATTAATAGTGTAATTACAGTTCGTTACCGATAGGTGAACACCTACCCATAAGATGAACAACCATATCAATAAGCGTCATATGGGGAGTGGTAGACAGAAAACCGAAAAAAATTTCGCCTGTGCACCGTTTTTTCTACAACGAGGTCCGGGAAGGATGAAATGCGCACAGGTAATGCGCAAAGGTCAGGCTGAATATTCGTCTGCTGAATTTTTCAGACGCTGAACGGATCTCGATCTGATCGGTGTCAGTAATCGACCTTGACGAAATAAAGCCCGTCGGCCGGTGCGGTCGGGCCGCCGGCACTGCGATCCTTGGCCTCAAGAGCCGTTTTAACGTCAATCGGCTTCCAGGCGCCCTTCCCGACCAGCACAAGTGTGCCAACCATATTGCGCACCTGATGATGTAGGAAAGACCGGCTTTCGGTATGGACGCGGATTTCAAGCGGGTTTTCGATCCCGCGCGTGACTTCAAGCTTTTCCAGCGTCTTGATCGGACTTTTGGCCTGACATTCACTGGCCCGGAAGCTTGTGAAATCAAACGTCCCGATCAGGTGCTGGGCCGCTTCGTTCATCGCATCAATATCAAGCGGCTTATAAACACCCCAGGCCAGCCCCGCCTCAAAGGTCAGGGGGGCGCGGCGATTGATGATGCGATACATGTAATATCGTTTCTTTGACGAAAACCGCGCATGGAAGTCTTCCGTGACTTCCTCGCATTCCTTGATCGCCACCGGATCAGGTTTGAGGTGATGGTTAATCGCATTCATCACCGCTTCCGCCGGGTAGTATTTCGGCAGATCGAAATGCACCACCTGCCCCAGTGCATGCACACCGGCATCGGTCCGGCCCGACACATAGACGCGCACGAATACACCGGCGAATTTTTCGATCGCAGTCTCAAAGACCTTCTGAACCGAAATCACTTCGTCCTGGTACTGCCAGCCGTGATAGGGGCGGCCATCATATTCGACGGTACATTTATAGCGCTGCATGACCGATATAATTATCTGAACAGGTTAAGAGCCCGCTTATAGCTTGGCTTTCAAACGAAAACGAGGGGCAAAAATGCCCCTCGCTTGCCGCTCCACAATTGCTTGCGGAAACTTACTTCATGCCGTCGCGGTCAAAACCAAGACGCAGACGCAGCGCATTCAGCTTGATGAAGCCTTCTGCATCGCGCTGGTTGTAAACGGTGTCGGCCTCGAACGTGACATGCTCTTCGGAGTAGATCGAGTTCGGCGACTTGCGGCCGGTGACGGTAACGTTGCCTTTGTACAGATCAAGGCGCACAACACCGTTCACAGTACGCTGGGTCTCGTCGATCAGGCGCTGCAGGGCCTGACGTTCCGGCGACCACCAGTAACCGTTATAGATCATCTCGGCATAACGCGGCATCAGCTCGTCCTTGAGGTGACCGGCATTACGATCAAGGGTGATGCTTTCCATCGCACGGTGTGCAACCGACAGAATGGTACCGCCCGGGGTTTCGTAAACACCGCGCGACTTCATGCCGACATAACGGTTTTCGACCAGATCCAGACGACCGATGCCGTTCTTGCCGGCAACTTCGTTCAGTTTGGTCAGCAAAGTGGCCGGGCTCATGCGTTCGCCGTTGATCGCAACCGGGTTGCCCTGTTCGAACTCGATCTCGATCGTGGTGATCGCATCGGGGGCGTTCTGCGGCGATACGGTGCGCTCGAACATATTTTCGTCCGGCTTGACCCACGGATCTTCCAGCGCCTTGCCTTCATAGGAAATGTGCAGAAGGTTCGCGTCGGTCGAATAGGGCGGCTCATCGCCACCAAGCTTGTCAGCCGAAATCGGAATCTGGTGCTCGCGGGCAAAGTTCAGCAAAGCCGTACGCGAGTTCAGCTTCCATTCGCGCCACGGTGCGATGACCTTCACGTTCGGCTTAAGGGCATAATAACCCAGCTCGAAACGAACCTGGTCGTTGCCTTTGCCGGTCGCACCATGGGAAACGGCATCTGCACCAACTTCTTCGGCGATTTCGATCTGGCGCTTGGCAATCAGCGGACGCGCGATCGAGGTACCGAGCAGGTAAACACCTTCATAAAGGGCGTTGGCGCGGAACATCGGGAAGACGAAGTCGCGGACGAATTCTTCGCGCAGATCGTCGATGAAGATCTGTTTGACGCCGAACATTTCTGCCTTTTTGCGGGCCGGTTCCAGCTCTTCGCCCTGGCCGAGGTCGGCGGTGAAGGTCACGACTTCGCAGTTATATTCTTCGCGAAGCCATTTCAGGATGATGGAGGTATCCAGACCGCCTGAATAGGCAAGGACGACCTTTTTGACCTGATCGCTCATGGGAGTGACGCCTTTCTTCTTCCGATGTAATGCAGGGCGCGGCACCAAACGCCTGCGTCCTGTCGGGGCTGCAACCCATATGTCGCAAATCGCCCCTAGACCTTGAGCGCGGAGTATAGGAAAACACTACTAGGGGGCAAGACCCAAGATGGGCTTGGCCCGAAAAAGGCACAAAAAGATCGCACTTTTTGCCTCTCTTTTGGAAAAATCCGCGCCGAATGATCAAAAACATCGAAGAAACCGAGATCGATATGCCCAAAATCGGCCCGTTGCCGGTGCGATTGCGGCCAAGTGCGCGCGCGACGCGACTCAAATTGCGCATTGATCCGGCATTTGACGGTGTCGAAATTGTCGTGCCCAACGGGGTCTCGCGCCAAATGGCGATTTCGATGCTCCATCAGCATGGCGATTGGGTCGCGGCCCATATGAACCGCCTGCCCGAACGGGTGCAATTTATGCCCGGTGCGTGGATTCCGTTCATGGGCCATGACCACGCCATCCGTGCCGTGCCCGATGCCAAACGCGGAGTCTGGGTTGAGGCGGGCGTTATCTGGGTCTCGGGCCAGCCGGAACACACCAATCGCCGGGTGACCGATTTCCTTAAAAAACAGGCCAAGCTTGAAATCGCCCCGCGCGCCCATGCCTATGCCGAACAGATCAACAAAAAGGTCAATCGCATCTCGCTCAAAGACACCCGCACACGCTGGGGCAGTTGTTCGTCCTCGGGCAACCTGTCGTTCAGCTGGCGGCTGGTGCTGGCCCCTGAAGATGTGCTTGATTACGTCGTCGCCCACGAGGTCGCGCATTTGCAGGAGCTCAATCACTCCGCACGTTTCTGGGCCGTGGTCGATGATTTGTATGGCCCGTCGAAAAAGCAGCAACACTGGCTCAAGAAACATGGCGCGGCGCTTCATCGATACGGGGCTGGAAGCGCGTAAATACTGAAATGTGAGGAACCCTCACATTTCCTCCCAAAGGACGTAAACCATGCTGATCCCGTTGGAAACCCTGGCGATTTTCATCCCCACCGCCCTGGCGCTGAACATGACGCCGGGCAATGACATGCTGTTTTGTCTGGGACAGGGAATCAAATCCGGACCGATGGCGGGTAATGCGGCAAGCTTCGGGATTGCAACCGGTGCGCTGATCCACACCATGCTTGCCGGACTTGGTTTGGCGGCGCTTGTCGCGGCCCATCCGGTGGCACTTGATGTGCTGCGCTGGGCCGGGATTGCCTATCTGGTGTGGCTGGCGATTGGCGCATTTCGAAGCACCGACCAACACCTGAAACCCGCGCAAACCAAGCGTTCCAGCGCCTTCACCGCCTGGCGCGACGGGATTGTCGTTAACCTATTGAATCCCAAGATCATTGTGTTTGTGCTGGCGTTTATTCCGCAGTTTGTTGATGCGTCGCGCGGGTCGGTTTTGGTGCAGTTCCTGATTTTCGGGCTGATTTTGAATATCGGCGGGACGATTATCAATTGTCTGGTGGGGAGTTTTGCCGGGAAAATTGGCCAGGTTCTGTCGCGATCAGAGAAGATTGCGCGCGCCTTTCAGATCGCCACCGGCTGCATCTTTTTAGGCCTTGCAGCCAAGCTGGCCTTTGACCGGAAATAGTGAATAATTGGGGTCATTATTCAAATTCAGTGAATAATAGGCCGATTCCGGAGTATCGCCCCAAATAGGGCCAAATCAAATCCTCATACAATACAGCCACTGGCGCGCAGATTTGGCAATTCGGCGCGCAGAAATGCGAGAAACCGTTTTTCCACCGCACTCAGTTCGCGTGACGCGGTAAACAGTGCCACATCCCATTCGATGGTGGGCGTGAGCGTGCGGGCGACCACCTTGTTGGTGTCGACCAGAAGAGCTGCGAACGGGTCACTGACGGAAATACCGACATTGCGTTCAACCAGGCGCGAGATCGTGCGGATGGTGCGGGCCTCGACCGCGATTTTGCGCGGCCAGCCAGCAATCTGGAAAATATAGTCGATCTTGGTGCGAAGCGGCGAGCCAATGGAAAGTTCGACAAAGTCTTCGCCGCGCAGCAAATCGATATCGATGGTTTCAAACTTCGCCAGCCTGTGATCGACCGGCATCAGACAGACGGCACGCGATTGCGCAAGTGGGGTGATCACCACATCCGGGTCCTGCAGATCAAGGGTAATGCCGATGCCAAGATCACATTGTCGGGTGGCAATCATATCCAACATCCCTTCGAGGCCCGTATCGGTAATACTGATCGAAACCTTGGGATGGGCCTGTTTGAACTTCGCAACAACATCAAGCAGATAGGTATCAACATAGATCGGCTGGGCGGCGATACGGATCGCACCCAACTGATCATTGGCAATCGCACGCGCCTGGGTTTCGACCTCGCGAAAGGCGTTCAGCGATCGCAGCACGGTTGCATGAAACTGCTGGGCCTCGGACGTCGCGATCAGCTGGTTGCGTTTGCGGGTAAACAGTTCAAACCCGACCGATTTTTCAAAATTGTTCAACAGTCGACTGACCATCGGTTGCGAGATGTTCATCGCCTGCGCCGCGCCCGTCACAGAACCGTGGGTCATAAAGGCATTGAAGCTTTCGAGTTCGCGCAGTTTCATCGTGCTTTCCCAAATCCGGATTTCGGCCGCAGAACGCTGTTCAGTATGTAAATTAGTTATACTGGAATTAATTTTTTGCGTCACCGGTTATAGTTTGTCTATGCAAGAAGGCACAAAAACAAAAGACAGAGTGAAAACCAGTCTGAGCTTCGGCAATTCTGCCACCACCACCCAGGGAGACATGAAAATGTTTCACAAGCTTAAGAAAGCAGCCGGGATCGCTGCCGCAATCCTTGCAACCACATCCATGATTTCGACCGCGCAGGCAGACGCCTATCCCGAAAAAGCCATTACGCTGGTCGCACCTTATGGTGCCGGCGGTGCATCTGACCTGGCCGCCCGTGCGCTGGCAGAAACCGCAAGCAACTATACCGGCGGGCAGCCGGTTGTTGTGGTCAACAAGACCGGCAATGGCGGCATGAATGGCGCGCGCTTCGTTTCCGAAGCCGACCCGGATGGCTATACCCTTCTTCTGTCGCGTGTTGGCATGGCGCTTTATCCGGCCGTCTATACCGACAGCCCGGTTGGCTGGGATGCCTACACCTTCCTTGGCATGCTTGAAGCAACGCCGATGATTTTGGCGGTGAACGCCAATTCCGATATCCAGACCATCGACGAGCTGATTGCCAAAATCAAAGACAGCAATGGTGCCACCACCTATGCCGCATCCGGCCCCACCGCGATTGACGGCTTTACGGTTCAGGCATTGCTGTCTGACGTTGGTCTTGACCCGCTGACCGCATCCACCCTCGTGCCATATAAAGGCGGCTCTGCCCTGGCCGCTGCCCTGCTTGGCGGTCACGTTGATTTCCTGGCGATTGCTGCTGGTTCGCTGATGCCCCACATCGAAGCCGGTAAAATGCGTCCGCTGATGGTCTATTCGCCAAAACGCATGGCATCCCTGCCGGATGTTCCGACCGCGAAAGAACTGGGCTATGCCCAGGCCGGTCAGGTTGGCGGCTGGAGCGGCTTGTATGCGCCCAAAGGTCTTCCGGAAGACGTCGTAGCAAAATGGACCGAGATCCTGGGTCAGGTTGCGACCAACGAGCAATGGCTTGATCTTGCGAAGAAGCGTGGTTCGACCTCGATCATTGGCGACGAAGACCCGGCTGCCTACGTCAAAAGCCAGTTCGAGCTTTATAACGGCATGGCCAAGAAGTTCGGCTACATCCAGTAAGCGTTAGGTCCTGACCCTACCAACGTCGTTTAGTTCAGACTTTTGATGCGAGACGGAACCATGAACCAAAATCGTGATTTCTATGCCGGACTGGTGGCAACGGTGTTCTTTGCCGTCATCCTGTTCGTTCTGATCCCGATCTATGTGAAGGTTCCGTCTTTCATTCCGGGCTTTGCCCCGCCGCCCGATATGTGGCCACGGGTTGTCGCCATTGTCGGACTGGTGATGGGGGTTGTTGCGCTTGTTCTGACCTTCCCGAAAATGCGCGAAGCCAGCCGTAATCAGGTAGAAGGTTTTGGCAACCGCATCCTTGGCAACAAGACCCATCTGATGCGTTTTGCCGGTATCCTGATCGTGTTTGCCGCCTTTGTGTATGGCATGCCGCTGATCGGGTTTGTCCCGGCGACAGTTTTGTTGCTTGGCGTGCTGTTCATCATGACGGGCAATTTCGAACGCAAGTTCTGGATGATCGGCCTTGCGGTCATTTTCCCGGTTCTTTTGTATCTGCTGTTTACCGAAGTCACGCATACGCCCTTCCCCAAGGGCAAGCTGTTGTCGGCGAACATTTCCCACCTGACCACCCTGATCTGATTGAGAGTTCATCGTTATGTGGAATGAATTGCTTTACGCCTTTCAGGAGGTGGCAACGTTACCGAATTTTCTGGCGATGTTTGCCGGGATCTGGGGCGGTGTGATCATTGGCGCGATCCCGGGCATGACCGGGACCATGGCCGTCACCCTGGCCCTGCCGTTTACGTTCTATCTGTCGCCCGTTACCAGTATTTTGCTGTTGGTTGCGCTGTACAAGGGCTCGACTTACGGCGGATCAATCTCGGCCATCCTGATCAAGACGCCGGGGACCGCATCGGCCGCCTGCACAGTGCTTGACGGTTATCCGCTGGCGCGGGCCGGCAAGGGTGGCAAGGCGCTGAATATGGCGCTGATTTCAAGCTGCATCGGCGATTTCATTTCCAACATTTCGCTGTTTTTCCTCGCCATCCCGCTGGCGACATTTGCGCTGCGGGTGGGTCCGCCGGAATTCTTTATGCTGATGGCGTTTTCGCTGACCATTGTGGCAAGTATTTCGGGCCGTTCGCTGGTTCTGGGCATCATTTCGGCCTGCCTTGGCTTGCTTTTGGCAACCGTTGGCGAAGACATGTACGGATCGTTCCGCTTTGCGCTTTCCGAAGACATGAAATCGGGTCTTGGCATGGTGCCGGTTCTGATCGGTCTGTTTGCCCTCCCGGAACTGATCAAGATGATTGTGTTCCGCCCGGAAGATAATGCGGCGGCGATGAAACTGGGCGACAACCGCCTGACCCTTGCCGAGTTTCGCGGATCGATCAAATCGATCTGTCGCGGATCAATCATTGGCGTGATCCTGGGCGCGATCCCTGGCATCGGCCCGTCGACCGCGGCGTTCTTTTCCTATAGCGAAGCGCGCCGGACCTCGAAAAACGGGGACAAGTTCGGCGAAGGCGAGCTTGAAGGCATTGCCGCGTCGGAATCTGCCAATAACGGTGCGTGCGGTGCAACCATGATCCCGCTTCTGGCCCTTGGTGTGCCGGGTGATGTGATTACCGGTGTGATGCTGGGTGCGTTCATGATCCATGGCCTGACCCCCGGCCCGCTTCTGTTCCAGAACAATCTGGGCGATGTCTATGCGCTGTTTATCGGCATCCTGTTTAGTTCGGTCTTCCTGTTTGTCGCAGGCAAGGCAACAGCCGGTGCCTTTACCAAGATTTCGCGCATTCCCCAGACGCTGCTTTTGCCCTGCATTCTGATCCTGTGCGTTTATGGCATCTATTCCATCGGAGCGAGCCCGTTTGATGTCACCGTCCTTCTGGTGATGGGTGTGGTTGGCTTTGCCATGATGTTGCTCAACATCCCGGCCGCCCCGTTCCTGATCGCCTTTATCCTTGGCCCGATGTTTGAAGACAATATGCGCCGGTCGCTGGCGATTTCGCGCGGTGATCTGGGTGTGTTCTTCCAGTCATGGATTTCATGGGGCTTCTTTGCCCTGACCGTTCTGTTCGTCATTCTGACCATTCGCCGCGAATGGAAGAAATGGCGCGACAATCGCGATGCCACCAGCGCATCCGCGTCCTGACCCAAACAAGAAGATAAAAATGTCCAAACCAAACATGTCCCGCCTTCATCATGCCATTGATCTGCTTGGCAAACTGGTGGCGTTCGACACGACGAGCAAAAACTCCAATCTCGGTCTGATCCATTTCGTCCGTGACTATCTGGCGGAATATGGCATTGAGTCGACACTGTTCCATGATGAAACCGGGCAGAAGGCCAACCTTCTGGCGACCATCGGCCCCAAAGGCGTGCCGGGTATTGCGCTTTCGGGTCATACCGATGTGGTGCCCGCCCTTGAAACCACATGGATCAGCCCGGCATTTGAGCTGACCGAGCGTGATGGCAAGCTGTTTGGCCGCGGTTCAGCCGACATGAAGGGCTTTTCGGCCTGTGCGCTGGCGATGATCCCGGAACTGGTCAAACGCGACCTTGAAATTCCGTTTCATCTTTGCCTGTCCTATGACGAGGAAGTCGGCTGTATCGGTGTTGGATCAATGGTCGATCATCTGGCGAAGATGGACACGCCACCGCGTCTGGCAGTTATTGGCGAGCCTACCAACATGAAGGTGATTAACGGCCAGAAGGGCAAATATTCCATGCGTGTCAGCGTGACGGGTACGGCCGGACACAGCTCCTTCGCCCCTGATCACGTCAATGCCATTGAATATGGCGCACGTGCGATCAACATGATTGCCGACAAGGCCCGTGAATTTGAAGAAAACGGCCCGTTTGATGCCGATTTTACCGTGCCGCACAGCACGATGCTGACGACCACGATCAGTGGCGGGACGGCGACCAACGTGACGCCTGAATATTGCGAGTTTACCTTTGAAATTCGCCATCTGCCCGACCATGACGCCGAAGCGGTGATTGCCGATCTGCAAAAGACCATCATGGACACCCTTGATGCCGAAATGAAGGCCAAGGCGGAAGATACCGGGTTCACGTTCGAGAAGATCTTTTCCTATCCGGGCATGGGTGATTGCACGGACGCGGAAGCCTTTTCCTATGTCAGCAACATCATCCCGGAGATTTCCGGCAAGGTGTCATATGGCTCGGAAGGTGGGGTGTTTGAAAAACAGGGCAATATCCCGTCAATCATTTGCGGCCCCGGCAGCATCGAGCAGGCCCACAAGCCCAACGAGTTCATTGAAATTTCGCAGATCGAGGAATGCCTGGACTTCCTCGAAGCGCTCACAGATCAGGCTGCTGCAGCCTGATCTCACCATGACGACGCGCCACCCCGCACCGTCAGTTGGTACCCTGCAGTAGAATGTCTCCCAACCCGATGCTGCACCAACGGGGTTCTGACAGGTGAGAAACTCCCGACCACATCCCCCCGGATGTGGTCATAGCAAGCCAACTTGAAGACCGGCTCGTTTATCGATGCCGGTCTTTTTTTGTGTCAATTCAGGCCCAAGCAATAGAAAAATAAGAAGAAAATTAAATCTGTGCCTTTTTCTGATCGGCAAATGTATTGACGATTTTGAGATTTTGTTTTACGTATTTCAGGCGATTTATTTGGTTCTGCGAATCAGTTAAATCACTTGTGCATTAGGTTCAAAAGTAACCTAGTACCCATTTACTGATACATCATTCTTCTAACGCCATTGCTCCAAAGCTTTGGCTATACCAGTCTTCTTAGACAGATACGGCCTCTATGTATTCTGGAACAGTGCCTCGGCACTCTTGCTGATCTGTAGCGTCCCCGCGATTGCGCAGACCATGATCTCAAAGTCGGGCAATGCTCGACCTGTCATATCGAAGGTTCGGAACCGACAGTCTGAAAGAAAGATTGTTCCGCAACCTCAGCGCTCCAAGGAAGTTTGCTTCTGCGGAGCTGGCATCAGATCTCAAGATCTTTCACAGATCTCACATCTCCCATATCACATCTCCCATTCTACAATACCGTTTGGCCCGGCTGGCCAAGATGCCATGATCAGAGGAGCACTCCCATGGTTGAGAAGAAAGAATTCCAGGACCTGAAAAGTCGTGTTCGCAGTGATCTTCGTGCTGCAAGCAAAATTGAAAACCATTGGTCGGAAGTCGCTGAAAGAACAATGGTAGATCATAATCTACGACATGATGGTTCTATTAATGAATATAAGGCTGCAGAATCATTTGTTCTTCAAGATGCCGACGGAGTTGAAGAAGCGGGGCGAATCGTTCCGGTTGTACAGACCCTAAAGAAATTGAAGAATACGCTTGACTCCACAACGCCGAAAAAAATGTCTGAAGAGACGTTCTGCGAGATCCTTGAGACTGTCGAAGACTGTGAAAGCGACATCGACGATCTCGCCGCCTGATTTTGTTGTGTATGCAAGCCCCGCGCTACGACGCGGGGCTTCGCCCTACTTTCCTTGAAACGAGAAAATCTCATTTCAAGAGTAAAAAGGGGACAGATTTATTTTAGTCACATTTAAAGCACCTCTTTTTCGCGCACATCAATTAACGTCGTATTTTTTTAGAAGGTCTTCAAATGAGAGCCTTCCAAGCTTTAGCTCTTCGAATTCTTCAGCAGTCACTTTATAGCGGTCAACACCACCACCATGACGTGCTGCAAGAAACTCGAATATAAATTCCGCACCAAGCCTTTCCACCTTCCAACCGGGTCCTTTGACTAAATTATCAGTCACAATTACTTCAGGCTTTGGAGGATAATACGTTTTACCAAATTCTGATTCCGACATTGAATCCCCTCTTAGCATTGGTTGCGCTGGATCGCGGTATGATAATACAGCACTCAGAGCCGTCATTCCGGGCGAAGCGGAGCGTAGCCCCGGACCCCAGCAACCATAGTGGATTCCCGCGAATGCGGGAATGACGGAAGAGATGGGTTGGGGACAGGTCAAACGCTGATATCTTGCGTCTCTGCCGGGACAGGCATTGGTGCGGGTTTGTGAACGGCGACACCTGTCATGACAAGGACCACGCCCAAGACATCGATAGCGCTTGGAATTTGGCGCAGGACAATTGCACCGATGATAGTGGCGGATGCCGGCAGGAGGGCGAGCAGGAAGGCGAAGCTTGCGCGTGGTAGACGGACCATCGCAAGCTGATCGCAGACATAGGGGATGACGGGGGAGATGGGATGGGATGCCGGCGGGACGGAGCGGGCAAAGAGGTTGAACGAAAACAGGCGGCCCGAAGGCCGCCTGTAATTTCATCAAAGACAGTTGAGGTGCCTTACTGCTTGGTGTTGCCCGAACTGTAGCCCGCGGTGAAGTCGCGCCAGCTGTCGTCTTCGCCGATCTTTTTGGAGCGCGCGAGTGCGGCCTTGCCAAGCGATCGGACCGGGATGTTTTGGTGGGCGTGGAGCATGAAGTCGCGCCAGAGTGCGGCCGGAAGGGCACCGCCGGTGACCTGTTCATCCATCGGGCTGCCATCGTCATTGCCCATCCAGATGCCGGCGACCAGATCGGAGCTGTAGCCGATGAACCAAGCATCGCGGTAATCCGATGTCGTACCGGTCTTGCCCGCCGACGGGCGGTCGATGATGGCGTTGCGCCCTGTCCCCTTCGACACCACGGCGGCCAGCATGTTGTTCATTTCACCGGCATGCAGCGGGTTCATCAGACGGACCGGGAAGTCGTCAGAGCGTTCATAGAGCACTTCGCCACCCTTGCCGGTGATCTTGCTGACCGCGTGCGGGAAGACGGCAAAGCCGCCATTGGCAACAATTGCGTAGGCACCGGTCAGTTCCAGCATCGAGACTTCGCTGGTGCCAAGAGCCAGGCTTGGTTCCGGTTTGAGTTCCGAAGACACACCCATGTCACGCGCCTTCTGAATGACCTTATCGAGGCCGACTTCAAGCGAGAGCTGGACCGCGATTGAGTTGTTCGAGGTGGCCACCGCATCGCGGATCGACATGGTGCCGTGGTGCTTGCGATCAAAGTTGCGCGGCTCCCAACCATCAATGACAATCGGGCCATCGCGCATCCAGTCGTTCGAGCCAAAGCCGTTTTCAAGCCCGGCGAGATAGACAAACAGCTTGAAGACAGAGCCCGGCTGACGGCGGGCCTGTGTCACACGGTTATACTGGCTTTCGTAATAGTCACGACCGCCAACCATGGCACGCACCGCCCCATCGGGCGTCATCGCCAGAAGGGCGGCCTGTCCGACATGGTGTTCCTTGGCCCCGTTACTGGCGAGCGCACGCAGAAGGTTTTCTTCGGCGATGGCCTGAAGACGGGAATCAAGGGTGGTATAAACCAGAAGATCCTGATCGACATAGCCGACATAATCTTTCACACGATCAAGCACCCAATCAGTGAAATAGCGCACCCCCGGCCCTGCCTGTGCAGCACGTGCGGTGCGCACACGGGTCTGTTTGGCCCGTTCGGCGCGTGCCTTGGTCAGCGCACCGGTCGATGCCATGGCTTCCAGAACGACATTGGCGCGTTCGGCCGCAAGTTTGGGATCGACCATCGGGTTATAGCGACTTGGTGCCTTTGGCAGGCCGGCCAGAACGGCGGCTTCATACAGGTTGAGGCGCCTAGGATCGGTGCCGAAATAATGGCGCGCAGCGGCATCAATGCCATAGACGCCCGATCCGAAATAAATCCGGTTGAGGTAAAGCGAGAGGATTTGTTGCTTATCGAATTTGAATTCCAGCCAGATGGCCAGAAGCACTTCTTCGATCTTGCGGCCAAAGGAGCGTTCCGGTGACAGGAACAGGTTTTTGGCCAGCTGCTGGGTGATGGTGCTGCCGCCCTCGGCAATGCGGCCAGCGGTCAGGTTGGCCCATGCCGCGCGCATGATGCCGACGACATCAATCCCGAAATGGTCATAAAAACGGCGGTCTTCGATGGAAACAAACGCCTGACCGACATAGTCGGGAAGATCGCGGACCTCGACCGGGTTGCCATAGCGATTGCCATAGGCCGCGAGGTTTTGGCCATCAATACTGATCACACGAATGGAGGGTTTGCGTTCGCTTGCGACATCAAAGCTGACCTTGTCGGGCAGACCATAGCCGTAATAGGCAACAACCCCGCCGCCCAGAACCATGACCCAGATCGAGCCGAGCACGATGAATTTGGCAATGGCTTCGGGCCCCGGAATCATATCGCCCAGACGGGCAAAAAGACTGCCGCCTTTCTTGCCCGAACTGCTGACGCGCTTTTTCGGCTTTTTGGAACCTGTTGCGCCTTTACGGACGCTCTTTTTCCTTTTGAATTCTCTTTGGGCCACAAAAGCACCTATCGGTCTGGTCCGGGCCGTGCACACGCCAACCGGCCCGTCATATCCGCACAACCCCAAAGTGCGTCTGACAGGCGATAGCGCCGCATTTTCCGGCGAATTTCAATTTTTATGTCCCAACCGAGGAGGGAGTCCCCCGTCTCCCCGTTTTGCGACGGTTTTATCCGTTATTGTCCGTTTGCACTGTCAACTTGACCCATTTTCCACAGATCCTTGACGCCATCGCCGGCGCGACGGCGTTCAGACGATGCACGGACCATGGAACGGATGGGTAAACCATCATGCGCTTCCAGCATAAATAACCGCCACAAAGACGCAAGTTCTACCTCGCCGCGGACATCCATCTGTGACCGATTGTCATTCCCCGCCCAGACGGTTGTGATCAGATCGGACGAGAACCCGACATACCATGCATCGGTGCGGCCACCGGCCACCGTGCCGTAGCCGGCAAACGGACGATCCAGACGCACTTGCGGGTCGGTGACACTGGCAAACAGAACGTAGGACGCCTGAATCCCCTCGTCGGTCAGGCGTTTTTCCTGTACTTCCTCGACGCGTTGATAAACAGGGGGCGTGCTGTTATCGCCCGTATAGGACACCCGATTGATCAGGGTCATCTGGGGTGGTTTGCCGGAATTTTGCGGCAGGGCATGAATGGCGGTGACATCGCTGATTGTCACCGGATCAAGGCCGACGACGGTACGGATATCGCTCGATAACGGGCTTTTGATGCCGATATTGTGGGCATATTGGCGGACATTCAACAGACCAAAGTGATCAGCAAGGTTGGTTGGCACCGTGTTGACATCACGCACGAATGCCTCGCGCAGTGAAATCATGCCCATATAGTCGTGATCCGGGTTGATCGGCCGCCAGCCGCCCACCGCCATGCGGTTATCGCGCACCCATTGGGCCGGATCGCTGTTTTCATTGAGCGCGTAGTAATAGGTCGCGATCTTGATCATCCGCCCGGGCGAATGCCGAACATCGGTAACCCGGTTGCGCTGGAAGGGTGAATATTTCAGTCCGCCGATCAGGGCACGAATGCGGCCTTCGGGGCTGATGGACAGCAATCCCGTTTGTGACGCGCCGCGCGGCTTGAAACGCAGTTCGGCGATTTCCGGTACAATTTCCTGTGCCAGATTTTGAATTTTCCAGTCGATGCTGGTGAGCACATCAATGTCGCGGCTGCTGTAGCCGACAATATCGGCGACTTCTTCGAGCACCATATCGACGACATAGCCCGACAGGACGTTTTCCTCGTACTGCACATCAAGTTTCGGTTCGAGCAAGGTCAGGGCCGACACGCGATCGGCCTCGATAAACTTGTATTGTGCGAGACGGGCCAAGATCTTGTTGGCTTCTTCGGCGGTTTCGCGCGGATAAAACAGCGGATTAAAGGTTTCAGGGTCGCTGATGGCGGCGGCCAGAACGGCGGCCTGATGCAGGGTCATGCGTTCGGCAGGCCCGCCATACCAAAGACGCGATGCCGCCGAGATGCCAAAGATGCCGCGCCCGACATAGGCGCGTTCAAGGTAGCTTCGCAAAATGGTTTTCTTGCTGAAACTCCATTCCAGCCAGAGGGCGACAAGAAATTCCTGAATGTGGCGGCCCGGGCCGCTGTCCTTGGTTTTGAAGAAGCTGCGCGCGACCTTCATCGTGATGGTTGAGCCAGGCGCGTTTTCGGTGCTGAACATGCGCGCGACATCCGCACCCGAAACCCCCAGATGATCAAAAAACGTCGGATCGGTGGCAGCGACAAAAACGTTCTGAACCCGTTCGGGCAAGGTGGTCAGCGAGACATCCTGGCTATAGTGGCCCTTGATGGTTTCAAGCAGCGCACCGTCATACCCCAGAATACGGACTTCGGGGCTGCGGACCATATTGCGGCTGAGATCAAGGTTGGACTTGATGGTAAACAGGCTGCCGAAGATGGCAAGGAACAGCAAGGAGAAGCTCAGTCCGAACACGATCATGCGTTTGCGGCGCTGACGTTTGCGGATCTCGCGCAGTTCCTTTTCGGCGATGCGTTTCATCGCTGCGTTGGCTGCTGTCCTGCCGCCTTGTTCGTTGTCGTCGTTTTCTTCTGCCACGCCGAATATCCGTTATTGCTCGCGGTTTTTGCTTATTCTCTGACAGTAAAGCGCCAAGCCGTTAATAAAGTACTTTAAATCGCCAGATTTATCATACGAACGTATGGTAACGCCCCTCGTAGGAGATGTGATGGCCGCGACCATATCCGAACGTGCGGCGGGTGACTGTGATCAATGATATGGCGATGCAGATTTTGCTTGCCAACTTGCGCCCATCTCTCAATATGTCCGTGTGGGCAGGCGATGGCGTCGCCAGCGTGAGAACGATCAGAAGCACGCGCCCAATCCATCACCAACCATATCCTGAACGCCGGGATCTTGCTTTGTCGTTGTCATGACAGGGGGAGGTCTTTGTCCCTTTGCATGCGCAACGCGTAAAAAAGGGAACGCGCTTATGGATCGCCCGGAATTTTACCGTTTTCACCAAGGTGACCGTGTGCTGCCGTTTGAGGCCGCCGAATATGACGCCCGTCTTGCGGGCTTGCGCAAGATCATGAATGACAGCGGTGTTGAGGCCTGTGTTTTCACCTCCATGCATAACATCGCCTATTATTCAG
The DNA here is from genome assembly GCF_015871485.1 of Thalassospira sp. A40-3. Taxonomy (NCBI): domain Bacteria; kingdom Pseudomonadati; phylum Pseudomonadota; class Alphaproteobacteria; order Rhodospirillales; family Thalassospiraceae; genus Thalassospira; species Thalassospira sp. A40-3. Next base: position 40,711 of record NZ_CP065428.1, on the reverse strand, counting down.
GCTTCCTCTATTGCGCCTTTGGCCGGCCTTACGGGCTTGTCGTCACCGCATCTGAAAGTGTCACGATCAGTGCCGGCATTGATGCCGCCCAGCCGTGGCGGCGGTGCCATGGCGATAACATCACCTATACCGATTGGGCGCGAAACAATTACTGGCGGGCGATCCTGTCGGTGACCGGGTCGGGCAAGGTGATTGGCTTTGAGGGCGATCATCTGAGCCTTGTGCAAAAGGCGTTGATGGGTGAGTTCCTGAAACCCGCCAGCAGCCAGGACATCGCCCCAGCCACCATGCGCCAGCGCATGCACAAATCGCCGGCCGAGATTGCCCTGATCCGGCATGGTGCGCAGGTCGCCGATGTCGGTGGCTATGCCATCCGCGATGCCATCAAGGAAGGGGTGCGCGAGATTGATGTCGCCATGGCCGGGCGCGATGCGATGGAACTTGAAATCGCCAAGCGGTTCCCGCATGCGGAATATCGCGATACCTGGGTCTGGTTCCAGTCAGGGATCAATACCGACGGGGCGCACAACCCGGTGACAGCACGCAAGCTTAAGCGCGGGGATATCCTGTCGCTTAACACGTTTCCGATGATTTCGGGTTATTACACAGCGCTTGAACGCACGCTGTTTGTCGGCGAGGTCGATGAGGCCAGCCTGAAAATCTGGGAGGCCAATGTCGCGGCCCATGAATATGGCATGAGCTTGCTGAAACCCGGTGCGTCCTGCGCGCAGGTGACAGAGCAGATCAATGCGTTCTTTGCCGAGCGGGATTTGCTGCAATATCGCACCTTTGGCTATGGCCACAGCTTTGGCGTGCTGTCGCATTATTACGGGCGCGAGGCGGGGCTTGAGCTGCGTGAAGATATCGACACTGTGCTTGAGCCCGGCATGGTGATCAGCATGGAACCGATGCTAACCATTGCCGAGGGCAACCCGGGCGCGGGGGGATACCGCGAGCATGACATTCTGGTGATTACCGAAGATGGCAATGAAAACATCACCGGATACCCGTATGGCCCGGACTTCAATGTGATTGGATAGGATAGCGTGTTGCAAGAAATGGGCCCGATAACGGGCCCATTTCCGGATTGAGTGCGCATCGGACAGGGAGACTGGATGGGCAACCCGTGCGCACCCAATACAGTCACGGTGGGCCAATCACGATGGATTGGCACTTAAAACCGTGACATTCGCGTGGTTCAAATTGAGGGATGTGAAATCATGATTTGGCGGCGTGCGCCCCATGGCACCAAGGACTTCAGGGTCCAGATCGGACAATAGAGGCTGTCTGCTGTCCTTTTCGGACACCACCGGCTGTTGGCCGTAAAGCTGCCAGTCGATACCAAGATCGGGATCGTTCCAGGCAATGCCGCGATCATGGTCGGGACTGTAATAGTTCGATGCCTTGTACATGACATGGGTGTCGGGCTTGAGCGTTTTGAAGCCGTGCGCGAAGCCTTCGGGGATCCAGAGCTGGTACCAGTTTTCTGCACTGAGTTCGATCTTGATATGCTGCCCAAAGGTCGCGGAGCGCGGGCGGATATCGACCGCAACATCAAGGATCGCACCTTGTGTCACGCGGATCAGTTTGCCCTGAGCATAGGGGCAGGTCTGAAAATGCAGGCCGCGGATGGTGTTGATCGGAACACTGATCGAATGGTTTTCCTGCACCAGATCAATATCACCCACCACCTCGCAAAAATCGTCATAGCGAAAGGTTTCGGCAAAAACACCGCGTTTGTCCCGATGTCGGTTGGGCACAAACAAAACCGGACCTTCGATATCAAACTCGGTAAATTCGACAGGCATTGTTCAATACTCCTTGATCGAGATCGGAACACGGATCAGTTGGCGCGGCACACGCCAGCGATCCTTGTAGGGTTTCGGGACAAGACGGACGAAAACGAGGCTGGCTTCGTCATCAACCGTGCCAAACAGACGGTCTGTGCTGTCTTCGTCGATGATCGACGGATAGGCCGAGAAGGTTTCGCCCTCTGCCGCGTCGCGTTGCAAAGGCTGGCGATAGAGCAATTTGGGTTCCGACCAGTTTTTGAGATCCGTCGAGTACGAATAGAAAAAGCCAGCAATGTCGGGCTCGCCCTTTTTGCGGATGCGATGGAGGTAAACGGTGATGAAACTGTTTGAACCTTCGTGGCGGACCAGCCCGCGGATGGAAGAAACACCCACCGGCCCGACGCGCGCGCATTCGGTTTCGCGTGCCGACCAACCCTGATCGGTCAGGGTTGCGGCCAGCTCGAAACTTGAGCCGTTCCAGACATCCCATCGTTTGGGATCATCAATCGGGGCGCGTACCAGACAATTGCGCGATTCTTCCCAGTTATCGGCGCGCCGCCAGACAATGGCGTAATAGTAATTCTGCCAGGAGATGATGTTGGTCACCGTCACATAGCTTGGCGCGCGTTTGCGATCATCGCGATAGGGTTCAGGCGGCGGGAACGGTGCATGTCGGGGCGGGTTGCCGAGATAATCAAAGGTCTTGCCGCCGTCACTTGATTTCAGCGTCACCAGACCATTGATCCAGCAATCGGTGCGCTTGGTGCGGCCCTTGCACGGCATGTCATGGCGATAGGGCATGAAACTGGCACTGCCCAAGGCATAAACATCGCGCCCGTCACGGGTATAGATCGCCTGAAGCCAGGTGCGATCATCAAGCAGTTCCGGCACCGCCTTGCCCGCCGCCTTGAAGCGGCTGTCGCAATCGGGTTTCAGACTGTTAAAGCCATAACCGACAAAGGCCCGGTTCTGAAAGTTGGGCGCAAACAGAACCATTTTGCCCTGATTGTTGCGAAAGGCACGGGCCGGTGAATCCGGCAGATGATGGTTGTCACATCCGGTGACGTCGCTATCAAAGATGACGGTTTCGGTGCCCGAAACAGTTACCTCGGCGGCCAGCAAATCCGGGTTCCAGCCAAACATACCCCCGACCGACAAGCCGATCAGGAATGCCGAGAGACCTGTAATGCGTTTTGAGAAACGAAGTGTGCCCAAGGTTTCACCCGCCAGGTTTGAAATCAAATGAGAAAGTGTGGTGCGTGGCGTTACTGGGGGTTACGCCACGCACCAGACAGCAAGGTCACGCCGCCTCTGCGACGTATGGGGCCGGGGTACTGCCCAGGCGGTGTGCCATGCTGTTTTCTTCAAGGAAGTTTTTCAGATCGCCAAAACGCTTCTGATAAGTCTTTTCGAACAGATCAAAATCGGCGTTATCCCAGGCTTCCTCGAACGAGAATTTGTCCATGTAGCGACCATCCACGAACGGAATGCCAAGCGTTCGGACAAATTCGCGGGTGCGCGTGTCATAGGTGACATAAAGCGCCGGAACTTCGTTGGCCAAGGCCAGCAAATTGCCATGCAGGCGATAGCCGGTCACCGCATCAAGGTTCTGTTCGGCCCGTTCAAAATCAGCGACACTTTCAAACACCGAAAGCGATGATTTATAAAGGTCCAGCAACGGATCTTTGGGACCATAGAACCACTTTTCCGCGGTCAGTTTTTTGACGGCCTCGTCCATCACAGCCGCGTCATTTTCGACCTGTTTGGAACGCGCGTAATAGATCTGCTTTTCTTCGAGTTCGCCGGCACACAGGATTTCCGTGTCATAGCGTTCGGCCAGTGTGCGCAGCATAAAGCGTTGCTGGGTCTGGAAACCGTGCGTCTTGCGGCGAAGCGTAAAGCCCAGTCTTTTGATCGATGCGGCATCAACCCGGCGCAATTTCAGTTCCGGTTTGCAATGACGGAACGCCGTCGGGCAGCCAAAGATGCGGACATTTTTGATCCCGATCGAATTCAGCGCCTTTTTCGACAGATTGCCGCGCACGCCAATCGATGCCGAGCGATCTGCAACCAGATTCAAGAACCGCCGGGTCGACTCATTGACGTAGTTTTCGGAATTGTCGGGAACCTGAACACCGATGCCAAAGGCAATCACGGGGACCTTGGTTTTTTCAAGAACCGCTGTGATCGGATCCCATTGACCGTTGGTGTTGATATAGTTCGATCCGCGCAGAAAGATGTAATCAAGCCGGTTGATCTGTTCGATCTGGGTTTCCGAAATATTGCCGTCTGAGGGCACATAGATCGGAAAAAGTTCGGAATAATCGAGAATGCGCAGCGAGGAATCATAGACAAAGCAGTCACCGATATTGGTGAATAACGTCTTTGCCTTTTCCGGCGCATTATAGGTGTGGGTGACAACACCAAGATTGCCCTCAAGACGGCCAGCGGGCATCAATACGCCAATGCGGGGCTTGCGCCCCCCGGTGGGGAGTTCGGGTGCCATTTTATGCTCCTGCGTGTTTGGTTCGTGTCATTTTTGACGTTGTTTCGAACCGTTGCTCGTGTTTGGAAGTGCAGGTCTTGCGAGGTGTGGTTAAGCCGCACTGACCTCGCGGGATTTAAGGCTTTGTTCCCAATCAAGGGCATGGCGCACGATGGCATCCAAGTCATCATGAACCGGGGTCCAGCCGAGTTTTTGGCGAATACGATCAGCCGCAGCAATCAGGGCTGCCGGATCACCGGGGCGACGGTCGGCAAGTTCGACTTCGAAATCAACGCCAGACACCTTTTTGACCGCACCGATCACTTCGCGCACCGAGAAACCGCGCCCATAACCACAATTCATCACGTCGCTTTCGCCGCCGCGTTCAAGATATTCAAGGGCCAGAACATGGGCATTGGCGAGGTCGGATACATGGATGTAATCGCGAATGCAGGTGCCATCGGGGGTTTCGTAATCTTCGCCGTAAATGGCCATTTGCGGACGCGTCCCGGTTGCCGCCTGGCTTGCGATTTTGATCAGATGGGTTGCCTTGCGCGATGTCTGGCCGGAACGGCCTTTGGGATCGGCGCCGGCAACATTGAAGTACCGCAGCGCGACATAGCGCAAGTCATGGACGATGGCGGCATCGGCCAACATCTTTTCGGTCATCATTTTTGATGTGCCATAGGGCGAGATCGGCTTAAGGGCAAAGTCCTCGTTAATCGGGGTGGCTTTTGGTTCGCCGTAAACCCCCGCGGTCGAGGAAAAGATGAAATGCTTTACGCCGCTATCCACGGCAACTTGCAAGAGCGCACGCGAATTGACCGTGTTGTTGCGATAATATTCCAGCGGATAGATGACCGAGTCCGGGACAATGATCGACCCGGCAAAATGCATGATCGCCGTCACATCATGTTCAGCGATGACGCGACGCACCAGATCTTCGTCGCCACAATCACCTTCGACAAACGCCGCCCCGGTTGGCACTGCCCAGCGATGCCCCTGACTCAGATTATCCAGCACGACGACATCGCGCCCGCCATCGAGAAGTGCAAGTGCCGCGTGACTGCCGATATACCCTGCGCCACCTGTTACAAGTACAGTCATTGCCGTGTCTCCTTGTTGATGTTGCCTGTTTTGGTTCAGGCTGCTTTGGAAGGCACGGCCGCCCGGCGATCCCGATCCGGGTCACCAGAACGGCCATACCGGGTGGGATCACGCGACCTTTCGCTGAGGCTGCGTATCAGCTTTCATGACATCGACCATTTTGTGATCGATGTTGTTTTCGGTCAGGAACTGCGCCATTTCGCGATAGGTCTGGAACCAGGCGCGGTTGAACTTGTCGAACAGATCCTGATTCCAGTAATCCTCAAGCACGAATTCCTTTTCCGAGAACACGTCATAGGACGGGATCTGATAGGTTTCGGCGAATTCGACCGTGCGGCTGTCATAGGTGAAGTAAATCGACGGAACACCGTTCGACAGCGCCATCAGATTGCCGTGCAGGCGATAGCCCAGCACGCAATCCTTGGTCCGCACCAGATCCTCGTAATCGGATACGACATCGGAATAGAACAGTTTCTCGCGATAGAGGCGTTCCATCGTGTCATCGAGATACCAGTTCTTGACCCAGTCGTTGTTTTTGAGCGCCTGCATGGCTTCTTCGCGCTGGGCGTTGCTGCCAAAGACGAGCTTTTTCTCTTCGGGTTCGCCCTGGGCCATCAGGGTCATGTCATCGAACCGGTCGGCCAGATGTTTGACCAGATCACGATGGAACGTCAGGTAACGTTTGATGTCCTGGGCATAGGCCGGTGAAACTTCGCGGCGCAGCGTAATGCCGACATTTTTCACGCTATCGAGCGATGGCAGCTTGATGCGCATGTCGGGATTGTTTTGCCTAAACGCGGTCGGGCAGCCGACAATGCGAACATTGGTGATGCCAAGATCCCAAAGAACCTGTGCGGTATAGGCCCCGCGCACACCGATGGAGGTGGTGGAATCAGCCATCATCCGCAGGACCGTTTTGGTCTGTTCGGACAGTTCGATCTTGCCTTTGACCGGGGCCTGCGCACCGATACCAAAGCCCAACACGGGTAATTTCAGGCGCTTGAGAACGTCGATGGTATTGCGCCAGTCCATATCGGAATGGATGTAGTTCGAGCCGCGCAGGAAGACATAGTCATATTCCTCGCGAAGGCGGTCGATGTCTTCCATCTTGGGATCGGCAATCGGCAAGACACCAAGCTTGTCGTAATTCATCAGTTTGAGCGATGAATCGAAGACAAAGGCATCCCCGATATTGTGGTAGTGATTGATGCTCTTTTGAACATCCTGATAGTTGTACCATCGGACGCAGTCGTGGTCGTAGACTTCGCCGGACGGGATCATTACGAGAACGCGCGCCATGTTGTCTCTCCTTGGTTGATCACGTTTTTGTTCTGAATTCATGCCGTGCTTGCCACGGTTTGCGGGCTCGCAGCCTTTGCGGACATACGGCGCGTTTCCAGAACCTCCCGATACTGCGCGAGATGTTGCTCGGCGCATTCCTGATAGGTCATCACGCTCGGTATTCCCTCGCGCATCCGATCCCAGATCTTGTTGTCGCTGAGAACTTCGATCATCCGATCAGCAAGGTCTTCGGCACTTCCGACCCGGAAATGCAGACCATTCACACCGTCGGTGATTTTTTCGGCCATGCCGCCAATGTTCGAACAGATCATCGGACGCCCGTGGAAGAAGGCTTCCTGGATCACGACCGGCGAGTTTTCCCACCAGATCGAGGGAATGATCGTCCAGTCGGCGAGTTCCATCAGCTTGGGCATTTCGGTATTCTGATAGGCCCCGTAAAAGCGGACACGTTCGCCGGCCTTTTCGATCAGGTCATGGACCTTGTCCTGATATTCCTTGGGTTGGCGATCAAGGTTGCCGCCAAAGATCATCAGCCGCGCATCATCGCCCCAGATGTCATCAGGCACACGCCCGACCGCATCCAGAAGGATGTCAGCCCCCTTGAACATCGTCAGTTGCCCGAAGAAGGCAAAGCGCGACCGGCGCGGCTGGGTTTTGGAAAGCGGGCGGTCCTTGGCCCGTTCATTGATGTCGAGACCGTTTTCGATCACCGACATCTTTTCGGCCTTCATGCCCCAGTCAATGAAGCGGTTAGCCAAAAATTCACTGGGCGAGACATAGTGATCGGCCAGTTCCAGCATCGCCTTGATGAAGCGTTCACGCCGCAGGAAGGAGGCTGGCGAGATATTGGGGAAACAGCCATTGCAATCAATCGGGCTGGCCCGGTTGCACAGCTTGGTTCCGCCGCTTTTGATCATCTGCCCGTGATTGTGGCAGATCGTCAAAAACTCGTGGAAAGTAAAGAAAATCGCGGTTTCGGGCAGGGCTTCGCGAATGGCATAGATGGTTTCGAGCCCAAGGCCGAGATAGTGGTGGAAATGCACGACATCGGGTTCGTAATCCTTCACAAAACGGAGGAAATCGCGATCAATTTCATCCGTGCTACCGTTTGAGAGCAGGAAGTGATCATAGTTTTCCGCGTGATAAAGGATTTCGTTTTCCTTTTGCCGCAGGCTCATCAGGGCCGAGGCCCCGTGACGCGGCACGGGATTGCCAACGCGGGCGAGATAAAAGCTTTCGACCCCGTCGAGCTTGTTCAACCCTTTATGCAGGTTGTAGGAGGCCACTTCGGCCCCGCCCAGCGAGATGCTGGGATGGCCGTGCGAAATAACGAGGACGCGTAAATCAGTCGACGGCATTGTTGTGGCTCCGCAAGTTTGAAACGACCAATGACCAGCGGCGATCAAACGCCCAGCGGTCAAGACGATTGGATAGTTCCTCCCAGGCAGGGGCTTTGCTTATGGATTGTTCGCTGCCCAGTACTTCGACATCGGGGATCCAGTAGGATGGCGTCCCCGCCATGCGCAGCTTGAGTGCAAGGTCGAGGCTTTTTTCCGCTGGGCCGATATAGCCACGGGTAAAGCCGTCACTGTCCTTGAAGGCCTTGCGCGGCAGAATGCAGCATTCCAACGTGCCGGCACTGACTTCGCTGGGTTGGGCATCGGCAAGAACCGCGCAAGGGTAGCCGACATAGCGATCCGACAGATACTGCCCGCCATTGGCATTGCTGTTGATCCAGGTCCCGGCCCAACGGACAGAATCGTCTTCAAACAGGATGGTCGGCGATACGAGAACCTTGTTGCCGCGTTTGATATAGGCGGCATGCAACTGATCAAACCAGCCATCATCGCGCGGCAGAATGTGTGCCGACACCAGCCCGACTGTTTCGGAATTGGTGGCATCAACGCCCACTTCGAGCGCATCGCAATAGTCTTCGACCCCTTCGGCGAAAACGATCCGGGTGTTGAGTTTGTAAAAGGCGGCAAGGCGCAAGATTTCGCTGCCAACCTGATCAAAACTTTCGACCGGCCCGGCAATGACAATCGGCAGATGGCGGGTGGCACTATCAAGGCCCAGCAGGGCAATGGTGACGCCGATATCATTGATCGTGTCATCGACACCGACCACAAGGGTCACCGGCGCGTCTTCGTCAAAGTCGCCGATATCATGGATATCCACCGCATAGGGGCGCTGTGCCGTCATGGCCTGTAACATCGGACCAAACTGACGTTCGATACTGTTTGAGGCCGTGACCGACCGCGGATCAAGCGAGGGCAAAACCCGTGAAAGGGCCTGACGGGCGGACGCACGCGTCGGGTTCAGCGGGCAATAGGCCGGAAAGGCATCGGTGATGCCCAGTTCAAGATAGGTCGCCTGATCGGATGGCGGGGTAACATCCAACGGGCAAAACACCAAAAAGCCGTGATTATTCCGGGCCGGGTTCATGCCAGAGAACATCGGGTCATTGGCAAAGGCATCGGTGACATCGGCGCGTGACTGACGCGTCCAGTGATCGTCAATACGGACGACTTCACCGCCAACCCGCAGTGACACATCCTTGACCGCCCGGTCGGGATCAAGCATCCAGCCGGAAATCAACACCCCGCTTCCTTCGATCAGAAGAGAGAAATCGATGCCGATGCGGACCGGGCGATCGAGTTCGGAGACCGTGTCGCGGCCATCAAAACGATGTGCGGCCATTTTAAGGGTATGCAGGATTTTTTCCGGTGCGCGCACACGATCAAGGACCGAGCGAATATGGGCCGGAACATCGGGCGGTGCGACCAGAACACGGTGTTGATACACCTCGATCGAGTACCAGGTGTCGCGGCCGCGGAAGTAAACCCGTTTGAGTTTTTTCGGATTGATCGGCTTATCGCCCAGCATCAGGCCGGTTACACCGGATGCCTCGTCGCCCAGATCATCGCGCTGAAAATCGGCACTGGTCAGTTCCGCCAGTATCGGAGAATCCGCCATGGCAATGACGCGGGTGCGTCCGGTGGGGAAGCCGCTTGACCAGCCCTGAATATAGACATCACCCTCTTCGAGCCCGCCGAGTACTTCGATAAAGCCGTTGCTGCGCGCGGCACTTTGCACAAGTGCGGCCACCTTGCTGAGGCGTTTTTTATCCGGATCGCCGGCCAGCAGGGCTTCGATCAAACCATCAATCACGGTGGCAAAGGCCGGGCCGGATTGATCGGCAACAGAGGACAGAACCGCCTCAATGCGCTGCTGACGATTGTCGATGCGGTATTCACGCGGCTTGCCCGCGCCGCGGAACAGGGCCGTTTTCAAACGACGTGCGGAGACATCCTTCATCGGCAAAAGGGCCACAAAGCCATAGGCATTGTCGGGTTCCGCATCGTGGCGGCGCCATGAAATGATGGATGCCTGGACTTTGGCGTCAGACTGGCTGTTGAGGTAAATATCAATCGTTGCCGGCAGGGCATTCCCCACCCCGACCATCAAAGCCAGACCTTCATCTACCAAGGCGGCGACGACGGTTCTGCCATCCAGTGGCATTCCATGCTGTTCGGTCATGCCCAGGCCTCCTTGTGTTTACGCGTGTGTTTCAAAGCAAATGATTGCCGTGCCATGGCGATCACCAGACAAAGGCGCCGATTGCCAACCCGGTGGTCACACCAATCAGGCAGGACAGGATCAGCAACGGGGTTTTGAGATCATTGGTGTGGCGTGCGGTCAGGGCCGAAAGGCGTTCGTCAAAGCCACCGAGTGACTTGTCAAAGCGCACCAGAAAGACTTCGAGTTCATCGACCCGGCTTGAGAGTTCTTCCTGGCCGTTGCGCACCAGTTTCACGCCGGCCTCGATGCCATCATCGGCGGACGCCAGTTCATCCATCCGCTTCGACGCGCTGACCAGACGTTTGGCGGCTTCGCGCTGGCCGTTTTGCAAGATGTGCTGTGCGGCCAGCAGGCGATCCAGACGATCCAGAATTTTGCCAAGCGGGGCATTGAGCGCCGTGTGGGCTTCCTGTTCGCTTTGCGACGGGATGCGCAGCGTGATTTCTTCCTTGGTGCCGGGCATGACGGCACAGACCGTCAGACTTTCGACACTGGCAACCGCAGCGTCGGGCAATTCGACTTCGAACGCGTGTTTTCCATCGCCGATACCGTTGCGGCGCAAATCGACACGTTCGTTTTCGGCGGTTTCACGCAGCAGGGCATGACCGTTCAGGCGCACGACCACCTCGATCCGGGCGTCCGGGCTTTGCGGCGACCAGACCCAGCCATAGAGCCGGTTCTGATCAATGGCATCAACCCGCCCTTCAAGGGTCGGTGCGGTTTGTTCGGCATCTTGCGCACCTGTTGACGCCGGGGTCGGGGCCGGCGTCGGGATTTCTTCCATCGTCTGTTTTTCGGCAACAGCCATAGTGGCCTCCTTGTTAAACGTCAGGCGGCAACAAAATCAGGGCGAACCATGCGGCGGATCATCGCCAGATATTGCTCGGCAACATCGTCAATCCCGGCCGGGGGCCGGACATGGCCCGACAGTTTTTTCCAGAGTTTCGGATTGGTTGCGCAGTCCTTCATCACCCGGGCCAGTTCGGCCGGATCATCGGGGCGGACATGAATGCCGTCATGGCCATGGCGGACCATTTCGGCCATGCCACCAATTGAACTGGTGATCACCGGGCGGCCATGCTGGAAGGCTTCCTGAATGACCAGAGGCGCGTTTTCCCACCAGATCGAGGGCACAACGACCCAGTCGACCCGTGCCATCAGATCGGGGATATCTTCGCGTTGATAGGCGCCGATATGGCTTACCTGCGGGCCGCTTTGTTCGACCAGATCGGCGATGCGACTGGTGAACTGATCGGTCTGATACAGGGCCGCACCATGAATGCGCAGATTGAAGTCGACCGCGTCTGCCGAAAGAATTCGCCCGGCTTCAAGCAGGACATCCGCGCCCTTCCACGGGTTGAGATTGCCGAAATAGCCAAAGACATTAGGCATGCCGGCCGCCCCGATATCGCGTTTGGGCGCGGCGGGGACAGTCGGGCGACCATTGTTGATTACCGAAATCCTGTCGGGGCTGATGCCCCATTCGATATAGCGATCGCGAAGGAACTCGCTGGGCGAGATAAAATGATCAACCGCGCGCAGATGGTTGCGCAGATTGACAGCGCGCATCGCATGTTGATCGGGCGTAAAGCCATCAAGGCCGGACAGACGCCCGGTGGCGTCGGCCTTGGTATAGCGGGTTTTGGTCCCGCGATGGATCATCAGGCCGTCATTGGGGCATATCTGATAATAGTCATGCAGGGTCATCACGATCTTGCAGTTCGGCAGAACACGGCGGATCAGCATCGGCAATTCGATGCCCCACAGGACCAGATGATGGATGTGCACCACATCCGGTGCCCAGCTTTTCAAAAGACGCGCGAAATCCGGGGCGACGGCATAAAGATCGGTCTGGGACATGTTGAAGCGGTCAAAATGCCCGGCCCAGAACAGCATTTCATCGCCGGCATCATTGATCGCCTGAAAACTTGTGCCCGGGCGGCGTTCGCGGTGAACATCGTTGGTCGCCCCGATGAAAAGCGCATCGCATTCCGCACGCTTATAGGCATGAAACAGATCATGGGCGAAAATTTCAGTCCCACCCGGATGGAGATCGGGGTGATTATGGGCAAGCACCATTATCCGGGGATTCATGCGGTCCTCCGTGGTTTCTGGGCAATCAGGAAATCCTGGTAATGGGCGGCCGTTTCGCCGCGCCAGGTGCCAAAGCTTTTGGTGTGGATATCGAACCCGGCATCGGTCAGGGCACCCTCAAGAAACGCATCGTCGATGCCGACGGCCGCCATCGGGTTTTCACCGCGCAGGTGCCAGCAAGGCTGACCTTCGGCCTTCTCAAAGCCTTTGAGGCGTGCATCGCGGTCGGGATTTGACGGGTCGTCATCTTCGCGGATGACAAAGGCGGTCAAAAACAGCCGACCGCCCGGGCGCAGCACACGAAAGACCTCGGAACAATAGGTTTCGATTTCGTCTGGCGGCAGGTGGGTTGCCACCGAGATCATTGCGGTGAAATCGAATGTTCCGTCCTGAAAGGGCAGTCGCATGCCACGCCCGCTGATTTCGCCTTCGGGGTTGTAGAGTTCGTTCTTGATGTCCGAACACTCGAAGCGGAAATTCGGATAGGCTGGCGTGATGGCGCGCTTGCACCAGTCAATGCCGCCGCGCACCGGATCCATGCCGCGATAGATCGCCTGTTTCGGGTTGAGGAACTGTGTCAGGGGGACGGCAATCCGGCCAATGCCACAGCCGATATCAAGAACATCCTCGGTGGTTTTAAGCCCGGCCATGCGCACGAAATGACCAAGGAATTCCGCCCCGATGGCGCGGTAATCGCCATCGCCGACAAAGACGTCTTCTTCGGGCGGGACCGGGAGGAAACGGTTGGAAATGATCTGTTCGCACAACCAGGAAAGATGGGTATCAGCCATATCAGAATTCAGCGGGGACTGGTGTTCGGACAGTGCAAGAACCTGGCTCATGCCGCTTCTCCGTTGGGGGTTTTTTGCGATCGGCTTTGCGGCACACCGTTGGTGTGAAGATCTTCGAGCGCATCCGCCCAGCGCGACGCATGCAGCCAGGCGTTATATTCGGCAGCCACCCCGCGCATGTAATCGGCATGGGTCGAGATCGATTTGCGTTCGAAGTGATAGAGGCTGACATCGGGGACGTATTTGATGTCGAAATCGGCCTTACGAATTTTCAAGCAAAGGTCGCTGTCTTCGTAGTCGCCAATGACATAGTCCTCGGTAAAGCCATCGACCGCGTCAAAGGCATCGCGATGGATCATCATGCAGGCACCGGTGACACCGGGGACCGAGCGTTCAATATTGGCATCCCGGAACTGGTCGGGCATGCCTTTGTGATAGTGATAATTCAGCCACTTGCCGCTTTCATTGCGGGCAAAATACATCCCGGCATGCTGGATCGAGCCATCTTCAAACAGAAGTTTCGGCCCGACGACTGCGACCTCATCCGGACCGCCCATTTTTGACGCCATCCCCTGTGCCCAGCCGGGCGTATGGGGAATGACATCGGAATTGAGCATCGCCAGATAATGGCCTTTGGCGTTCTGCGCACCGGCATTACATGCCCGGGCATAGCCGCCATTGCGGGTCATCACGACCAAACGCATCGGGATGCCATAGAGAACATGCAGACCGCGCAATAGATGTTCGCATTCTTCGGCCTGTTCGGGGGAGTCGAGTACAAAGACCAGTTCGCAATATTTCGCGACCCAGTCATCACATGCAAAGGCGCCGATTTGCGCGCGCAGGAAACCAAGAACACGATAGAGCGGCACAATGATCGACACATCCGGGTCTTCATGCGGGGTGCCGATATCAATCACCCGATCAACCTTGGCAGAGGCCATCAGTTTTTGCTGCAAGTCGCCAATCACCGGTGCCAGGCAGTTTTCAATAATCTCTGCTGTCAGGTGTTGCGGCGGGACGGCGCGCAGGATGCGGGCACGGGCCTCGGCCGGGTCAATCGGCTGCGCGGGGGGCACCATCAGATGGCGGTTGCCCGATTTCAGGCGCATCAGGCTTCGGGGTTGAAGGATGGGAACCGGGCTTTGGATATCCTGATAAAAGCCGACAAAACCGGTTGCCGGAACTGTCTGGCCATCGTCCTGTACATTGCCCTGATAACGATAAAACCCGTCGCCGAATGGATGGGCGATACCGTTGCTATCGAGAATATCGATGCTGGCAATCATATCGACAGGATCGCGATACCAGCCGCCAATCAACGTGCCGCGCGCGGTCGTGACCGCAAGATCGACTTCGCCACTGGGAAGCGATCCGCCACCTGAGACGCGCTGGCTTGAGAGCGGACAGCGGAGCTGGAATTCAATCGCGGCCTTGCTTGATTTCATGTCAGCACGGGCAAGCGACCCGATGATATATTCGCGCAAATCGGCATCCGATTTGCCCTTGGTCTGCCACCAGCGCGCCAGAGACGGCAGGGATGAGACATCGGGCAGATGGCGAATGGCAAGGGTGCGCACACCGGTCACGACCATATAGGCCCCGGATGCGGTGCTTGGCTGGTCGGCAATCAAGTAAACCAGTTTCTGCCCGCGCGGCCCGGTCTTGCTGATATGGGGAAGCTGCGTCAAACGCTTGAACCCCGAGGGCGCGACAATAAAGACGGCCTCGATATCGTGAAAGGCATCGGGCAAAGCGGTTGCCAGCAGGATCTTTTCACCGGAAAGCTTTGCGACCGCCTTGGCCGGTTTTGGCCGATCAACAATCTCGGCAACCAGTTGAAGAAGGAAACTGTTGTAGCTTTTGGACAGGCGCAGTCGAAACAGGCTGGCCCACATGCCCAGAAGGGTCGAGACCAGCGATAGCCGCCCGGCAGGCGTCACCCCGTTCAGCAGCGTTGATGCACTGGCAAATTCAAAATCGCCATCGGGATCGATTGTGATCTCGTCCTTGCGGCCCAGCGTTCCGGCCTCGGCCAGAATTGTGATCGGTTCATCCTTGGGACGGCGGATGACGCGCAACAACCGGGTCCCGCCCCCGTCAAGTGGCAACCGCAATGTGGCCTGCGGTGAAATCGCAGCACCATCAATCGTTTCAAGCCGGGGAACTTCCCACAAACGGGTGGGTGTATCCCAACTTAACAACAACGTATCAGGGTTCAGCAGGCAAACACCGGGCGCTTCGCCGGTCGTCCGCACTGCATCGGACGAGGCAAATTCAAGCATGACAATCTTTCACTAACTTGAAGTTCAGGACGGGTCGCCCGCAGCCGAAGCTGCGGACGCCGCCAACGGATTACTGGACGCTAAAGAAGCTGTCCGGATCGTCCTGTACGTCTTCGGCATCGACATTGTTGAGGGTAATCGAATCCCCATTGCCAAGATCGATGACGGTGTTGGCACCGACTTGCGTTGCACGGGCAGCGACGTCATCGGCACTTGCAATGCCGGTGTCGTTGATGTTGCTGCTAATGGAAAGCATGTCTTCGCCAGCCTGGAAGTCGAGTACGACGTCGTTGCCGCCGCCGCCGGAGAAGACAAAGGTGTCTGCACCGGAACCACCAGACATGATGTCATCGCCTGCGCCGCCTTCGAGGACATCATCCCCGGAGCCGCCAAGCATCAGGTCATCACCCTCGCCGCCCTGAAGCACATCGTCTCCAGAACCGCCAAGCATGACATCGTCTCCGCCACCGCCGAGAACGATATCGTCGCCTGCACCGCCGATCAGGACATCATTGCCTGATCCGCCGTCGAGAACGTCATTGTCTGAACCGCCAAGCAGGATGTCGGAATCCGCACCCCCTGACAGAACATCCTCACCGGAGCCACCCATCATCAGGTCGCTGCCGTCGCCCCCGATCAGTGCATCGTCACCCGATCCACCGAACAGGACATCATCACCTTCGCCACCAACGGCAACATCGTCGCCCGATCCGCCGAACAAGACATCATCGCCTTCTTCGCCAAACAGCACGTCATCATTACCTTGTCCGAAGATTGTATCGTCTCCGCCACGTCCGAAAATGACGTCACTGAAACGAGATCCGAGAAGCGCATCATCAAAGGCGCCGCCTTCGAGAGTTGCCATGTAATCCTCCTTCGTGTCCCAACATTAATGACATCGTGGGGATATTTCCCTCACGAGAGGATGGCCGTTCCCTCTGGACGTTCTGAGCCCCGTGGAAACGACCACTCAGAAATCCTATATTTTTTTACTTTATCATTGGAGGGTATTGTCGTGGTTTTATTTTGTCAACATTATGACTTAGTTTGATATTCATTACATTTATTGTCTGAATACTATTTCAATTTTGCTTATTATTTTGTTCAAAATTCGATCTATACTTGAAAAGAAAAGGGTCAATCCGGTGAGGAACCGGGAAAGACCCCAAGTTAAATCCGCATGTCGCGGGGGAGGATTACTCTTCGCGGAAGGCCTTTTCCATGCTTTGGGTGATGGGATCGATCAGGTAATCGATGGCCTTGCGCGGGGTTTTCAAAACCAGAATGTTGGCTGGCATGCCCGGACGCAGATTGATGTCATCATGTTTTGCCAGTTCGGCCGGATCAATCGTCGCCCGCACGATGTAGTAAGACGCATCGCGCTGTTCATCGACGGTTTGGTCAGCGGCAACATAGCTTACCTCGCCATTCAGGGGGGCCAGTCGACGCTGACTATAGGCGGTCAGACGAATTTGCGCCTTTGATCCGACCTGGACCGAGTCGATATCCTGTCGGTTGATCCGTGCCTCGATCACCAGTGGTTCATCTTCGGGGATGATATCCATGATCGGTTCGGCCGGACTGATCACACCGCCGGGGGTTCTGATCTGGATATTGGCAACCGTTCCGGCCTGGGGTGCACGCACTTCGAGACGATCAAGCACGTCCTGACTTGCCCGGATGCGTTGTGTGACATCATTGAGCGCAAGCTGGGCTTCCTGAATTTCCGTTGCGATATCGCTTTGCCATTCCATTTCGATCGAGGCGAGATTGATCTCGGCTTCGGCCTTTTGTTGTTGGGCGGCGGCACGCTGGGCTTTGAATTCGCCCATATCGCCGACCAGATCCGACCAGTTATTTTCAATCTCGACCAGTTGGGTACGGGTGGCGAAGCCCTTTTCGGCCAGTTGGCGAATCCCGGCAAGTTGTTCGGCGACGAGCTTTTCCTGACGTGTGCGGGCCTTGATCTGTGAGACCAGTGCCTCGGCTTCGGCCTCGAACTGTTCGATCTGTTTGGCCTGGGCATCACGTTTGGCGGCATAGACTTCCTTGCGCTTGGCAAACAGGCGTTTTTCATCGCTGAGGATATCGGCGACATAGGCCTCGTCACTGGCGAGAAGTTCCTGTGGGAAGGTGATGTTTCCCTGCCCGCGCTGTTCGGCGCGCAATCGGGCAAGCTTGGCCATCAGACCAAACCGTTCGCCGCGCAACTGGCCGAGCTCCGACTCGCTGCGTGTGCCATCGAGAAGGGCAAGGGTCTGGCCCGCGGTGACTTTTTCGCCTTCCTCGACCAGAAGCTGTTTGAGGATGCCGCCCTCATAGTGATTAACGACTTTCTTTTTGGAATCGACAATCACCGAGCCGGTCGCGACAGCCGCACTATCGAGTTCAGCGGTAAAGCCCCAGGTGAGGAACCCGCCAAACCCCAAAATAATGACGAACAATCCGGCAAGGATCGGCTTGCGCAGGCTTTGGCGCGATGCTTCGCGTTCTTCCGAGAGGATCTGGTGCCAGGCGACTTGCGGTTCCTCGGCCGGGAGTGCCGCGCCGCCGCCTTCAAGATTAATGACACGGGTCATGCCGCACCTCCGTTTTCATGTTTACGCTTTACCGGGGGCAGACTTTTGATGTCGTCGCTTTCATTGGACAGATTGCGGATCACGTCCGTTCGTTCGCCGAACTGTTTGACCCGTCCGTCCTGCATCACCAAAAGCTTGTTGGCATATTGCATGATGCTTTGACGGTGCGCGATCAGCACCACCATGGCACCGGAATCAGCAGCGTGGCGCACGGCACGGATCAGGGATGCTTCGCCCTCGGCATCAAGATTGGCGTTGGGTTCATCAAGCACCAGCAGACGCGGCCAGCCATAAAGTGCACGCGCCAATGCAATGCGTTGTTGCTGCCCGCCAGACAGGGTATGTCGACCGGCACCAATCGGCGTGTCATAGCCCAGCGGCAATCGACCGATCATTTCATGCACACCGGCGGCACGGGCAGCCTCGATCACCTTGCGCGGGCTTGCATCGCGCATGCGGCTGATATTGTCGCGGATGGTGCCGTTCAGAAGCGATACCGATTGCGGCAGATAGCCGACCATGTCGCCAAATGATCCGCGCTCCCAGAGATAGGCATTGTGGCCGTCAAGATAGACACCGCCCGTCGCAGGCTTTGCCGTGCCAACCAGCAATCTTGAAAGGGTTGATTTCCCGGCCGCAGACGGCCCGACCACCCCCAATATATCGCCCGGCGACAGTTCGAAACTGATCCCGCGCAGCACCGGCACATTTGACCCCGGGACGGCATAAACCAGATTATCGACAACCAGCGGACCTTCGGAACGCGGGGTTGGTTTGATTTCGCGTTCGGACTGGCTTTCTTCGAGCATCAATCGAATGCGTTTCCAAGATGAAAACGCCCCGACCCATGCCCGCCAGTCGCGGGTGACATTATCAAACGGCAGCAACAGCCGCCCCATGATCACGGTCCCGCCAATCATCGCACCGGGCGTGGTTTCGCCCTGAATGACAAGGTAAGCGCCCATGGCCAGAACAATGATCTGCATGCCGAACCGGGCAGAACGGGTGATGGAATACATGCCCTTGCTGCGCACGTTGCCGACATCAAGCAACTCGCTGGCGTGGATTTGTGCCTGACGCCAGCGGAGCGCAAGGGCTGGCATCATGCCCATTGCCTCGATCACTTCGGCGTTTGAAACCGTCGATCCGATATCGCCGATATTGCGCAGATTGGCGTCTGTTCCTTCCTTGGTGACCTGACGGACCATCACATCACCGAGCAGACTTAACCCGATCAGGGTCAAAACCGCCACCAGCCCGGCAATCCCGTAATAGGGATGCAGGGCAAACATCACGAAAAGGAAAATCGGCGACCAGATCGCTTCAAGCGGGGCGGCGATGGTAGTGCCGGTGATGAAGTTGCGCAGATCAGAAAGGTCGCGCAGGACCTGGGTGCCGTGCAGCGATCCTTTTTCAAGTGCTACGCGCATCGCCGCCGAAATTGCCGGCAGGTTCAACCGGCGCAAAAGCGACTTTGCCATTTCCTGAAAGACAAGCGCGCGCACGAAATCAAGGATGCCATAGAGAATGATCGCACAGACCGCGATCACCAGAAGCAACAGCAGGGTATCGGTGCTTTGACTGTTGATCACGCGGTCATGCACCTGAAGCATGAACAACGGCACGGTAAGTTGAAGGATATTGATGAAGCCGCTCATGACACCGGCCCATCCGAGCCCGCGGACGAACGTAAAGCGGGCCTCGCGAATGACCGATCTTGCATCAAGTTCAGGCCGGGCTTCCTTCGCATTCACGGGCGAATTCACAGGCGAATCCACCGGTTTTGCCAGCTTTTTGCGGCGAAATTGCATCGAAAATCATCCAATTAAGCAAAAGTCATAGTTTTTCCGCAATCTAATCACATAGTTGCGATGACAGGATGATATACAATAAAATTAAATATGTCGATCTCATGTTGATGATTAGACAATGTAAAAACATTAACAATGGAAGTAATTCAAAAATAAAAACACTTTCGAATTACTTCCGAACAACGAGCAAACCTGCGGGAAGAAAGAGGCGTTCGGAAAAATTGTTCAAGAACAACGTCTTGTTATCTTCCCCAATACGAAATTTGTGTCAGGGCAATTGCGCCTTGGCATCAACTCTCGCTTGGGACCAGATAACGGATCGAAACTCATGACCGTCACTCATCTTGAACTGGCAAATACCGTCGAGCGGATCTATCGGCGGTTTGCGGATTTGTTACGGGTAGATCTCATTCGACTCGGAAAGGATGACATCAGCCCGGCGCAAGTGGCGCTGCTTTTTACCATTGGCGAAGATGAACTCTCGGTGCGCGATCTTCTTGATCGTGGCCATTATATGGGTTCAAACGCGTCTTATAATCTTAAACAGCTCGCGGAATCGGGCTATATCGAACGTCAGGTCATGGCACGGGACAGGCGTTCTGCCCGTTTGAAATTGACCAAAAAGGGCCATGAACTCTGCCAGGCATTGCACGAATTCCACGAAGAATATCACGACGCCCTGACCAACAATCTCGAAGACCAGCAGGAGATGGAAACAGCGCTGCGTACGTTGCGCAGACTGGAAGAATTCTGGACACAGACGCTCAGGTACGGGGGTGTTCCCATCAATGGGTCCGTCGCCGCGCAGGAGGCACGAAACAGACGATGAAGATTGTCCTTGTTCATCGTCATGGACCGGGACAGTTTGTACATCTTGCCTGCCATCTGGCCGATGCCGGATGGCAGGTTTCCTTCCTGTGCGAAGCAATGAATGTGCGCCTGCCCGGCATCCGGACACTCCGCCAGCCTGTCACAGCCCCACCGCCGGCCATACCGTTTGCGCAATATCATCAGGATGTGGGACTAAAGGCTGCCAGAACCCTTGAAAGCCTTGTGCGCGAAGAAGGCGCGCCGGACATTGTTTACGGCCATATCGGTTGGGGCAGCATGATGTTTGCCCGCGACGTTTTGCCCAAAACACCCCTGATCGGTTATTGCGAGCATTATTATCACGCCACCGGGCGCGACGTCGGCTTTGACCCGGATGATGAGATCACGCTGGCGAAACGCGCCCAGCTTCGCGTGCGCAATGCCGCCCAACTGACCACACTTGATCAGCTTGATGCCGCCATCAGCCCGACCAAATGGCAGAAATCGGCGTTTCCGGCGGCCTATCACCACAAGATCGGTGTCTGCCATGACGGGATTGATACCCACCGCTGCCAGCCAAACCCAAACGCCAGCCTGACCTTGCCCGATGGGCGGGTGCTGACCACGCGTGATCAGGTAATTACCTATGTCGCGCGCGATCTTGAACCCTATCGCGGGTTTCCGACCTTTATGCGTGCGGCCGCCAAACTGGCCCAGCAAAATCCCGATGCGCAGTTCGTGATCGCCGGGGGCGATGGCGTCAGTTATGGACAGGCGCGCAAGGACGGACGGACTTGGCGCGACGTGATGATGGCAGAAACGCAGATTGATCCGTCACGCATCCACTTTCTGGGCCAGATCCCCCATGACCAACTGATCCGGATGTACCAGATCAGTTCGTTGCATGTTTACCTTACATATCCGTTTGTTTTGTCGTGGTCGGTGCTGGAAGCCATGGCGTGTGGTGCGCCTGTGATTGCCTCGGACACCGGCCCGTGTCACGATATGATCCGTGATCGGCAGAACGGATTACTGACCGATTTCTGGGACAGCGATGCACTGGCGATGAAAATGTCGTTCTGTCTTGCCCATCGTGACGACCTGACACCCCTGCGTGAACGGGCCCGCAAGACGATCCTTAATCACTTTGACCTTCGACGGTGTCTGGATCGGCAAACGACCCTGATCGAGAATATGGCGTCTGGCAGAAAAAGCCGATGACGGCATCACATGCCAAAAGCAAAGCCAAAGATGAAACCTACGTCACCTTTGGCTTTTGCATATTCGCTTCAAGCTAAATTAGATGATTACTTAAATAGAAATTCAAACGAACAGTAATCACATCGTCATCTGCGACAGGCCGAAGCCCTGTTCAAGCACCTCGCCGGCTGTCAGGCAGATGTCTTCGCGCCAGGGGGCGGCGACGAGTTGAACACCCGAGGGGATATTTTTTTCGACGCCAGAGCAGATCGAGATCGCCGGAAGCCCCAGCAACGGAATGGCGATTTGCGGCAATTGTGCCTTCCACAGGCGGGTCAGGGTTGCGGGACCTTCAAGGTCCTCGTCCTTGCGGAAGGGCAGTTCGGCCGAAACCGGCATCAGCACCACCGGATAATCTTCAAGGAACGCACGCCAGTCGCGGATCAGGGCCGAGCGGCGGAGAAAGAGCTTACTAAACGTGTCCTTATCAATCGCGGCGGCGCGATCGGCGTAGTGTTCGAGAAGGGCAATCGCGCCCGGATCGTCTTCGGCCCGGGCGGCTTTCAGTTTGGCCTCGTGATCGTCCGAAAGCCACAGGTCGATCTGAAGATCGACGGCCTCGCGAATTTCGGGGATTTCCGGGGTTTCCACGGACCAGCCAGCGGCGCGGAAAATCTCGGCGGCACGTTCGATATCTGCCAGAATGCGCGGATCGGTGTCAATGCCCCCGGGGTGGGTGACAAGGGCAACACGCTTGGCAAAATCGGGGCCGCGCAGCGGCATCGGCACACTCCAGGGATCATCGGGGGAATAGCCCGCCATGCCTTCAAGCCCGAGCCGCAGGTCATCAACCCTGCGCGCCAGCGGCCCTGATACCGCCATCAATTGTGCGCCAATCGGACGATCACCGCCGGTCTGGTTGAACATTGGAATGCGGCCATGGGTCGGGCGCAATCCCTGAATGCCGCAGGCATAGGCCGGGTAACGCACCGAGCCCGCGATATCCGTACCATGGCCGATATGACCCAATCCGGCCGATGTTGCGGCACCCGCACCGCCCGAGGATCCACCCGGTGTGAGGGCCGGGTTATGGGGATTAAGCGTCGTGCCATGCACCTTGTTGGAGGTAAACCAGCGATAGGAAAAGGCGGGTGTGTTGGTGCGGCCAATCACAATCGCGCCCTTGCTGCGCATGTTGCGCAAAAACGGACTGTCTTGGCTTGCGATCAAATCCGAAGCCAAGGTCGTGCCATTGGTGGTGGCATATCCGGCCTGATCGGAGATGACCTTGATCGTGACCGGGACGCCAGCCAAGGGACCGACCGCGTCCCCGGCCTCGATGCGGGCGTCAAGCAGTTCGGCCTCTTGCATGGCTTCATCTGCGCAATCCTGAACGATGGCGTTGATGGCCGGATTGACCCGCGCCACACGATCAAGCATTTGGCGAATGACCGTGGTGGCGCGCATTTCCCGGTTTTTGATGCGGCGGGCCAGTTCGCGGGCAGACAGGGAATTCGGATCGCTGGTCATGTGGGGCGCTACCTTGTTGATTGGGGTTAAGCTGTCATCGGCTCGGACTGAAGCTGGTTTCGGCGGATCGACAGAACGGTCGCCTTTGGTTCGCAAATGCTGGCGACATGGGGGGTGACGAAAACCTTGGGATGGTGCCAAAGCGGATGTCCGGCCGGCAGGGGTTCGGTTTCAAACACATCGAGCGACGCGCCCGACAAATGCCCACGATCAAGGGCCTCAACAAGGGCGGTTTCATCGACCTGCCCACCGCGGCCCAAATGGATCAGGGCGGCACCCTTTGGCAGTTTTGCCAGATTTTCGGCACCCAAAAGACCCTTGGTCTGATCGGTGAGCGGCAGCACATTGATCAGAATGTCGCTTTGGGCCAGGAAATCATCAAACCCGCCATCACGATAATGCGTTACCCCGTCTTCGGATGGCTTTGGGGCGGATCGGGAATAGCTTGCGACCGGATAGCCCAAGGCCACCAGTGCCCTTGCCACCGCACGGCCCATCAGACCAAACCCCAGAACTCCAATGCGCTTTGCACGGGGAGATAGCCCGGTCAGCTGGCGTTCCCAGTGCGCGATTTTCTGATTGGCAAGAAGATTGCCCATATTGCGATGGTGCCAAAGGACATGGAAGGTGGCGAAACCGGCCATTTGCAGGGCCTGATCCGGGTCTTCTACCCGATGGATCGGCACCCCCGGTGGCAAGGATGGGCACGCCATGATGGCATCAATACCCGCCCCCACCGAATAGATCGCGCGTAAATTCGGATAGCGCGTAAAGGCATCCGGCGCCGGGACAAAGGTGACCATGAAACTGACGTCTTCGGGTCGGTCGATCTCGCCGGGCAGATGCAGGTCCAGTTCGGGTGCCAGGGCATCGAAATGCGGGCCGTAAATACCCCGCAAATCGATTTTGCTGCAAGACAGAACGCCAATCATGCTGGCACTTCTTCGGTTTGGGCCCAGTCCGCACCGGGAACGGCGGCGAGAAGTTGACGGGTATATTCCTGTTTCGGCGACAGGAAGATTTCATCGACCCGACCAATTTCAACCAGCTTGCCCTTTTGCATCACCGCAATGCGATCGCAAAGCTGTGCGGCAACCCGCAGATCGTGGGTGATGAACAGGATCGACAAAGACAGGCGTTCACGCAAATCACGCAACAGATCAAGCACCTGTGCCTGGATCGACACATCAAGTGCAGACACAGCTTCATCGGCAATGATCAGTTCGGGTTCCATGGCAAGCGCACGGGCAATGCCGATGCGTTGACGTTGCCCGCCGGAAAACTCGTGCGGATAGCGCATGGCTGCATCGGCACCCAGACCAACGATTTCGAGCAGTTCCTTTGCCTTGGCCTGAGCCTTTTCCTTGGGAACGCCGCGATTGATCGGACCATCGGTCAGGGCACTCATGATCCGTTGGCGCGGATTAAGCGACGCGTAGGGATCCTGAAAAACCATCTGGACCTTGTTGCGCTGACGACGGAGTTCTTCCTCAGACAGTGCGGCAAGATCAACCCCGCCGACCATGACGTGACCGCCATCCGGTGTCACCAGCCGAACTGCTGTTCGGCCCAATGTCGACTTGCCCGACCCGGATTCGCCGACAAGACCAAGCACCTCGCCACGCGCCACCGTAAGCGAGACATCATCGACCGCATGAACTTCGCGGACGGGTTTGAACAAACCACCACCCGTCCGGAAAGTTTTACGCAGATTTTTGATTTCAAGCGCCGGTGTATCGCTTAGTTCACGTGCTTCCGGAAGTTTTCCGGTCGGAATGGCATCAAGCAGACGTTTGGTGTAGTCGTGCTGCGGGTTATCAAGAACCGATGCCGCATCACCGCGTTCGACGACCTTGCCTTCGCGCATGACAATCACCTGATCGGCGATTTCGGCGACCACGCCAAAATCATGGGTGATGAACATGACGGCCATGCCACGCTTTTTGCGCAGATCGAGAATAAGCTTCAGGATCTGTGCCTGGGTGGTGACATCAAGGGCGGTTGTAGGCTCATCGGCGATCAGGAGCTTGGGCTCCAACGCCAATGCCATGGCAATCATCGCGCGTTGGCGTTGACCACCTGAAAGCTGGAACGGATAGGCGCGGATGATTTTTTCCGGATCGGGAAGCCCAACTTCGCGCACAAGGTCCAATGCGCGTTTGCGGCGTTCGGACTGGGTATAAAGACCGTGTGCGGCAAAGACCTCTGATATCTGGTCGCCAATGCGCATCAACGGGTTGAGTGCTGTCATCGGTTCCTGAAAGATCATGGCGATCTGGGCACCGCGCAACGCCTGTTTGTCGGCTTCTGGCAGGCGCAAGACATCGCGGGCTTCGAACATCGCCCGGCCTGATTTGACCTCTACCCCTTGCGGGAGCAGCCCCATCAGGGCATTGGCCGTCATTGACTTGCCAGAGCCGGATTCACCAACCACACAAAGGATCTGTCCCTTGTCGATGTCGAAGCTGACATTTTCGACCGCGAATGGGCGGTCGGCTCCTTCGGGCAGGCCGATTGTCAGCCGTTCAATTGTCAGTGTCGCACTCATGCTTTGCCCTTTCGCGACAGATGCGGATTGAAGGCATCATTGAGCCCCTCACCGATCAGGTTGAGCGCCAAAACGGTGATCACGATGGCAATGCCGGGGAAGAAGCTGAGCCACCAGCTGGTGCGGATGACAGTGCGGGCAGCCCCGATCATATATCCCCACGACATCGCGTTCGGATCGCCAAGCCCAAGGAACGAGAGCGAGCTTTCAAGCAGGATCGCGGTCGCGACCATCAGCGACGCCATGACAATGATCGGCGAGACCGTATTTGGCAGCACCTGCTGGATCAGGATGCGCGGTTTTGAAAGCCCCGCCAGACGCGCCGCATCGACAAATTCACGGGTGCGCACCGACATGACTTCGGCCCGGACAAGACGGGCGACGGGCGGCCAACTGACAATCGCAATCGCAATGGTGATGGAGGTCAAGGTTGGTTCAAAAATCGCCACCAGCACGATGGCCAGTGCGAAGTTCGGGATGGTCTGGAAAAACTCGGTGAAGCGCATTGCGCCTTCATCGACATAGCCACCATAGAACCCCGCCAACGCGCCCAACGGCACACCGATCAGCAAGGCAACCACGGTCGAAACCAGCCCAACCAGAAGGGAAACCCGCGCGCCATAGGCCAGTTGGGCTGCCACATTTCGGCCAAGTGTATCTGTGCCCAGGGGCAAACCATCAACAGCAAAGGGTGCGAGGAACGGGCGTTGAACCATTTGCCAAGGCCCATCAGAGAAAATCAAGGGGGCGATCAGCGCGATGACGATCACGGAGATCAGCAAGGCGACACCGATCATGGCGCCCATATTGCTTCTGAAACGTTTCCACATGTCAGCTACGGGCTCCGATACGGGGATCGACAATGCGATAAACAATGTCGGTCACGATGTTGAACAGGATGACCATGGCCGCCGAGACAAGGAACACGCCCAAAATCGTGTTGTAGTCACGTGCAGCCAAGCTTTCGAACATCAGGCGCCCAATACCGGGCCAGGCAAAGACCGTTTCGGTCAGAACCGCCCCGCCGACAAGTTGACCGGCCTGTAAGCCTGCCAGGGTCACCACCGGCAAAATGGCATTGCGCAGGATGTGACGACGGCGAATGACCGCATCCGACAGGCCCTTGGCCTTGGCGGTTTTGACGAAATCAAGCTGCGAGACTTCGAGCATGGATGCACGCGCCATGCGC
The DNA here is from genome assembly GCF_015871485.1 of Thalassospira sp. A40-3. Lineage (NCBI taxonomy): Bacteria > Pseudomonadati > Pseudomonadota > Alphaproteobacteria > Rhodospirillales > Thalassospiraceae > Thalassospira > Thalassospira sp. A40-3. The sequence continues at coordinate 13,605 of NZ_CP065428.1, read as the reverse complement.
ATATAGACCGCGGTAAAGAACAGCCCCAATGTCAGGGCCGGCAGGATCAGGTGGCTGCCAATATCAAGGATGCGTTCCAAACCGGTATAATTGGCCCCGACCGTTTCATAGCCAAAGCCGGGAAGCCATCCAAACCATACGGAAAACACCAGAACCGCCATAAGCGCCAGCCAATATAGCGGGGTCGCGTAGAATAAAAGCGCCATCGTGGTCAGGACGGTATCAGACGGTTTGCCAACGCGTGCGGCGGCGGCAACCCCAAAGGCAATACCCAAAACCAGCGAGACGACAAAGGCCGTTAATGTCAGCAGCAAGGTTGCCGGCAACCGATCGGCAATGAGTTCGGCCACAGGCGCGCCCTGGCGGAAGGAATAGCCAAGATCAAGTTGCACAATACCGGCGACATATTTGCCAAGCTGGACATAAAGCGGCTGATCGAGGCCAAAGCGTTCGCGCAGTTGTTCGATCATCTGCTCGTCAGCGGCACCGGCTTCACCGGCCAGCACGACAGCCGGGTCGCCCGGCGCGGCATGGATGAGGAAAAAGTTCAGAATCGCAATGGCCAACAAGGTCAAAATAGCCTTGGATAGCCGCGACACCACGACAGCGAATATGGTCATAGGTCCCCGTAGCATCCCGTATTTGAAATCCCGCCTGAACGCGGGCAATCAGGAAAAGAAGGGGGCGGACCGGCAATCGGTCCGCCCGCAATGTTACTTCTTGATCCAGGCGTTACGTGGACCGTCATTGATACCGATGGCCGTGGTCACCAGATCGTTAACATTGCAACGGTAGATCGTCGGGAAGGTCAGTTCCTGCATCCAGGCGACCGGAACGTCATCGACGATTTCCTTCTGGATTTCGGCATAGGCTGCTTCGCGTTCTTCGGGTGTTACCATCGTCGCAGCAGCGGCCCATTTTTCATCGAGTGCCAGGTTTTCATAGCCTTCGACATTGTTCCACGGGCTGCCTTTTTTGATGCGGTCGGCGGTATAGTTGCGCGAAACACCAAGGGCCGGATCACCGTACTGATAGAGATAGGTGAAGGCCATGTCGTAATCCCACTGGGACGTTTTTTCGTTCCACCCAGCGACATCAGAGCTGTCGATTTCGGCATTGATGCCAACTTCGCTGAGGTTCTGACGCACGGCCTCGGCCCAGCGTTGCCAGGTTTCACCATATGGCAGCGGCAGGATGCGGACAGGTTCGCCGTCATAGCCCATCTCAGCCAGAAGTTCCTTGGCCTTGTCCGGGTTGTGATCATAAATGGTCACGTCATCGGAATAGAAATTGGTGCTGGATGCAATCGGACCGGTCGCAACTTTACCAAAGCCGTTCCAGACCACATCGCGCATGAATTCACGATCCATGGCGTACATGACAGCCTGACGGAACTTCTCGTTGGCGGTCGGACCTTCGCGATTGTTAAGCCACATCCATGCCAGTGGTGCCAGGAATTCCCAGCCCTTTTCGGTGACACAAACACCATCCATTTCGGCCAGACGCGGGATATCCCAGTTTTCAACCGAACCACCCGGAAGGACATCAACCTCGCCGGTTTCAAACGCCACCGCGCGCGCAGCCGCATCCGGGATCACACGGTAAAAGACTTCATCGAGATAGGGCAGGCCATCGACATAGTAGTCCTCGTTCTTAACAAGGTGGATGTGGCTGCCCTTGACCCATTCCTTGAACTTGAACGGACCGGTGCCAATCGGGGTGGCGTTCGCCGGGTTGTTGGCAAAGTCAGTGCCTTCGTAGATGTGCTTGGGCACGATCGGCATGGTGCCGTTTTCAAAGGCGTTGATGAACGGACCAAACGGTTCTTTCAGCTTGAAGACAACCGTCATCGGATCCGGTGCGGTGATGCTTTTGACATAAGCCAGCGACGCACGCAGACGTGCATGGGTTTCACGCAGGAAAACATCGGCGGAAAAGACAACGTCATCGGCGGTGAAAGCTTCGCCGTCATGCCATTTGACACCTTCATTAAGCTTGAAGGTATAGGTCAGACCGTCGTCGGAGATTTCCCAGCTTTTGGCCAGACTCGGCATCGGGGTGAGGTCGCTGTCATAGCGCAGCAGGCTTTCATAGATATCGCCTGCGACAAGCTGGGTCGGGCCATTCTGCACGAGGCCGAGCATCAGTCCCGGTGGTTCGGGTTGAACAACGATGTCAAGCCGACCGCCAGCTTCCTGTGCCGCCACTGGCGAGGCCAGGGCGGCGGCGATGAGAAAAGTAGTCACCTTTAAATATTTCATAGCATTCCCTGATTGTGTTTTGCATTTAGGTTCTTGTTTTTATTGGTGTTACGCACGTTTTGTTTAGCCAAAGGCCACAGGCGTGACCCAGGTGCCCAGGTGCCCAGGTTACCCAAGGTAACCCGGGGCGCTGGCATCAAGCCGGCGCAGTTGGGCGGCCCATTCCGGGTCTGGTTTGCCCTTTTGTTCATAAGAATCGTACATCGACTGGTATTGGGATGCGGTGTGCTCGGCAACGTCATGGCCCAGCACGACCGGGGTCAGGCCCATTCCCAGCGCGGCCACTTGTGCCTTGCAGGACCGTTCAAGGTTCAAGGCCAGCTTGACCGCCTCGGCCACCGAGCGACCCAAAAGCAGCGTTCCGTGATTGCGCAGCAACATCACCGATTTGTCGCCGAGATCGGCAACGATGCGGGCGCGTTCCTCAAGATTAAGCGCAATGCCTTCGTAGTCATGGAAGGCTATCCGGTCGTAAAACTGTGCCGACCATTGATTAAGCGGCAGCAATCCTTCCTGGTTTGATGACACCGCCACACCCGCGACCGTGTGGGTATGGAGCACACAAACTGCATCGTGGCGCGCCATGTGAACCGCCGAATGGATGGTAAAGCCCGCGGCATTCACCCCCGCACCATAGGGGTCATCAATCACGGCACCGGTTTCATCGACGGTTACCAGATTGGCTGCGGTGACTTCGTCAAACCGCAGACCGAACGGATTGAGCAGAAAGCGTTGCTCGCCCCCCGGTCCGGATGGGAGCCGTGCGGAAATATGGGTGTAGATGCCGTCATCCATGCCCTCGAGCGCGATCAACCGATAGGCCGCAGCCAGATCGCGGCGGATTTCGGATATCGACTGATCACTCATAGCATCGCGCATTAATGCCGCCCTTTCGTTATGTCGCTTTTTTGATTGCTTCAAGGCTGCGGGATGATCCCGGCGCAGTCAAGTAAATTGTCGACAATCTACAATTCGTTGCCTAGACTGGTCGGAGTCATGCATCTTTCTTTGGCGTCTGTTGCGGGCTTCATTCAAAGAATTCAAATCCACCTTCTGCGGGCTTACATATGACACAGACACAGCCGTCTTCCGGCTTCCAACAGATTGATCGTGAAGGGCTCGTGCAGCGGGTTGCCAAGTTGTTGAGCAAAGCAATCGTCAGCGGAAAGCTTGCACCGGGTGCGCGGTTATCCGAATCGGTTGTTGCCCGCGAACTGGGGGTCAGCCGGGCACCCGTCCGTGAAGCCGCAAGGTTGCTTGAAAGTTCGGGACTGGTGAGGTCCGAGCCGAACCGGGGATTTTTCGTGCGTCAGGTTTCGATAAAGGCGCTCAATGATCTGTATGAGTTGCGACTGGCGATTGAGACGGCCGTGGTCGAACGTCTGGTGCAGAACTGGAACGACGAGATCGAGGAAGCGCTGAGCGCACAGGTGGCCGAACTTCACCGGGTTGCCACCGAAGAGGCCGATATCTTCACCCAGGTCGAAGCCGACATGCAGTTTCACCGGCTGATGTGTACTGGCAGTGACAACCCGAAATTCCTGCAGGTGTTCGAACAGGTCGCCATAGAAACCGAGTTCAGCATCATGCTGATCGGGCAGTTGTATGACGATCCGACCCGCATTGCAGAAACGCACGAACCGATTCTTGAAGCCCTGCGGGCACGCGATGCCACCAAGGCCGTTTCGGCGATCCGCTACCACATTTCGGAGGCGCAACGCATCGTGATCGATCAGTTCCGCCTTCTGGAAGAAGGCAAAACGTCGACATGAAATGCTTCTACGCCCCAGAAACCGAAACACACGATCCGATCTTTCGGCTGACCTATGGCAAGATCCAGCGTAATGCCGAACAGGCCGAACGCGCCAAGCTTTTGCTGGCTGGTCTTGATGCGCTTTCCCTGTCGGTAAGCGAGCCCGAACGCGCCCCGATGGCAGCGCTTGAAACCGTTCATACCAAGCGGTTTCTAAAGTTCCTCGAAACGGCGTGGGATGAATGGCAAAAACAGCCCGATGCTGGCCCGGAAGTCGTCCCCAACGTCTTTCCGCGTGCCGCAACGTCATCCTATCCGCACACCATTCTGGCCCGGGCGGGCTGGCATATGGGCGATACGTCTGCCCCGATTGGTCGGCATAGCTGGCAGGCGGCCTTGCGCGCCGCCGATTGCGCCATTGCCGCAACCGATGCTGTGCTGGCGGGGGATGACAAGGCCTATGCGCTGTGTCGGCCAGCGGGTCATCACACCAGTGGCGAAATTGCTGCCGGTCATTGTTTGCTAAACAATGCCGCCATTGCGGCCGCACGCCTGCGCACCGCACATGATCGCGTCGCCATATTTGATATCGATGTCCATCATGGCAACGGCACGCAGGATATCTTTTATGATCGGGGCGATGTCCTGACCGCATCTATCCATGCCGACCCCACGGACTATTACCCGTTCTTTACCGGCTTTGCCGATGAGACCGGATCGGGCGATGGCGAGGGATATAACCTTAATCTGCCCCTGCCTCGCACCACCACAGATGCAGCATGGCTTGCCGCAATCGATACCGCCCTTGACCGTATTGCCGACTTCAATCCCGGTGCGCTGGTTCTCAGCCTTGGGCTTGATACGCACGAAGACGACCCGTTGCTTGGGATGAAAGTCAGTTGGGACGGACTGCGTCGTGCCGGTGAAAAAATTGCTGCGGCGGGCTATCCGACGGTTATTGTGCAAGAGGGTGGATATCTGACACCATCGCTGACCACGTCGCTGACATCTTTTCTTTCGGGTTATTTGGGCGCAAAAATACCCGCACTTGAGAGAAACTGACCCGCATCAGCCACCAATGGCGGGTTTGATCGCAACCGCATATACTGCAGAACAAAATGGCCGCCCCATATCAGGGCCTCATCATCAGAACGGGAGTTTCACATGAACCATCGGCCGAATTCGCTCCACATGTCCGACATCGCACATTCGATGCATCCATACACCAATATGCGACTGCACGAAGAAAAGGGCCCGATGATCATGGCCGAGGGCAATGGCGCCCGCGTCACCGACAGCGAAGGCAAGGAATATATCGAAGGTCTTGCCGGGCTTTGGTCGGTTGCGGTTGGCTTTTCTGAATCCCGTCTGGCCGATGCCGCCTATGCGCAGCTGAAACGCCTGCCCTATTACCACAGCTTTGCCCACAAGGCGCACGAGCCATCGATCCGTCTGGCCGAAAAGCTGGTTGAAATGACGCCCGAAGGCCTGAACCGTGTGTTCTTTACCAATTCCGGGTCGGAAGCCAACGACACCGTCGTCAAGATGGCCTGGTTCCTTAATAACGGTCTGGGCCGCCCGGAAAAGAAGAAGTTCCTGTCGCGCACCAAGGCCTATCACGGGATTACGGTTGCCTCGGGCTCGCTGACCGGGCTTGCCGGCAACCAGAAGGACTTTGACCTTCCGGCCATTCCGGTGACGCATCTGAGCTGCCCACATTTCTGGCGTTATGGCGAAGAGGGCGAGACCGAGACCGAATTCACCGCGCGCCTTTTGAAGGAACTTGAAGACACCATCATCGCCGAAGGCCCGGAAACCATTGCGGCCTTTATTGGCGAACCGGTGATGGGTGCGGGCGGTGTGATGACGCCGCCGGAAGGCTACTGGCCGGGTGTGGTGGAAATCTGCCACAAGTACGACATTCTGGTTGTTTCCGATGAAGTCATTAATGGTTTTGGCCGGACTGGTGCCCGTTTTGGCTGTGAAAAATACGGCTTCACCCCGGACATTCTGGTGACTTCCAAACAGCTGACCTCGTCCTACATGCCGCTGGCAGCGATCGTTGTGAATGACAAGGTCTATAACGCGATTGCCGACAACACCGCCAAACTGGGCAATTTCGGCCACGGCTTCACCGGCACCGGACATCCGGTTGCCTGTGCGGTTGGCTTGGAAAACCTCAACATCATCGAAGAACGCGATTTGATGGGTAATGCCAAACGCTTGGAGCCGATGTTCCAGGATGGTTTGCGCGCCTTTGCCGATCATCCGTTGATCGGCGAAATTCGCGGTGTTGGCCTGATTGCGGGCCTTGAGATGGCAGACAAGAAAACCAAACAACCGTTTGGTAAACCGGGCACGGTTGCCGCCAAGGTCGTGGCCCTTGCCGCCGAAGAAGGGCTTATTTGCCGCAATGTCTATGACACGGTGGCACTTTGCCCGCCGCTGATCGTGACCGAGGATGACGTGCGCGAAATCCACGCCCGCCTCGGCCGTGCACTCGATCGGGCGCTTGATTGGGCGAAGTCCGAAGGGATGCTCTGATCTGAAAATCGCCGCGCAAAATTAGCACGCGAGGCGCACCAAAGAAAAAGCCGGAGATGGTTTTCCCATCTCCGGCTTTGTTTTTCTTGGCGTGATCTTACAACGTCATGGTCGCTTATACGTCGAGGTTTGCGACCTTGAGTGCGTTTGACTGAATGAAGTCGCGGCGGGGTTCGACGACGTCGCCCATGAGGGTCGAGAAGACTTCCTCGGCCTCGTCGGCGTGGGCGACTTTGACCTGCAGCAGCGAACGGACGTTCGGATCGAGCGTGGTTTCCCAAAGCTGATCCGGGTTCATTTCGCCCAGGCCCTTATAACGCTGGACCGAAATGCCGCGGCGGCCATATTCCATCACCGCATTAACCAGATCGACCGGGCCGTTGATTTTCCAGGTCTTGTCCTTGGCAACGAACTCTGCGCCCTTTTCAAACAGTTCGCGCAGTTCGCCAAGAATACCGGCAATTGCACGGGCCTCGGCCGAGCGCAGGATGTTGCCATCAATCACGTGACGCTGTTCAACGCCGCGCAGCATCCGCCAGAGCACGATTTCATCAAGTGGTGCTTCGCCGTGCCAGCCGCGATCATAGTCTTCTTCAAGAGTATCAAGATGTTTGGCGAGCGTTTCGGCCGCTTCGAGGCGTTTGCCATCGTCATCGAGCAATGCCGGGTTCAACGCACCAGCAAGGGTTGCCTGTTCGAGCACGGAAATCGGCAGTTTGATCGATAGCGGCTCCAGGAAGCCCTTGGCCTTACGCGCCAGTTCGACCACACGCACCAGATCCGGCCCGGCAAGCTGTTGGCCACCGGCAAGGGTAAGCACGGCTTCTTCGGTGCCCTGTGCGGTCAGGTATTGCTCCATCTCGCGGTCGTCCTTGAGATACTGGACCGAGTTGCCGCGTTTGGCGCGATACAGCGGCGGCTGCGCGATATAGAGATAGCCGCGTTCGATCAGTTCAGGCATCTGACGATAGAAGAAGGTCAAAAGCAGGGTTCGAATATGCGCACCATCGACGTCGGCGTCAGTCATGATGATGATTTTGTGGTAGCGGGCCTTTTCGATATTGAAGTCATCGCGGCCAATCCCGGTGCCCATGGCGGTAATCAGGGTGCCAATTTCCTGACTTGAGAGCATCTTGTCAAAGCGTGCACGTTCGACGTTGAGGATCTTACCGCGCAGCGGCAGGATCGCCTGGAAACCACGTTCGCGGCCCTGTTTGGCCGAACCACCTGCGGAATCACCCTCCACGATGAACAGTTCGGCTTTGGACGCATCGCGTTCCTGACAGTCAGCCAATTTGCCCGGCAGGGACGAGATATCAAGCGCGCCCTTGCGGCGGGTCAGTTCACGTGCCTTACGGGCCGCTTCACGGGCAGATGCCGCTTCGACCACCTTGGAGACGATCTTGCGCGCGTCCTGCGGATGTTCTTCAAGCCATTGGGCAAGCTTGTCATTGACGATGTTTTCAACCACCGGACGGACTTCGGACGAGACCAGCTTGTCCTTGGTCTGGGACGAGAATTTCGGATCCGGAACCTTGACCGAAATCACGCAAGACAGGCCTTCGCGGGCATCATCACCGGAAAGGGCGACCTTTTCCTTTTTGGCGATGCCACTTTCCTGGGCGTAGTTGTTGATCTGACGGGTCAGAGCAGCACGGAAACCGGCCATGTGCGTCCCGCCATCACGCTGCGGAATATTGTTGGTAAAGCACAGCGTGGTTTCGTGGTAGCTGTCGTTCCATTGCAGGGCGACTTCGACGGTGATGCCGTCTTTTTCGCCTTCGATGCAAATGGCTTCTTCGATCTGACGGGCCTTGTTACGGTCAAGATATTCGACAAAGGCGCGAATACCGCCTTCGTAATGCAGTTTCATTTCGGTCGGTTCGCCACTGCGTTCATCACGCAGCGTCAGGATCACGCCCGAGTTCAGGAAGGCCAGTTCGCGCAGGCGGTGTTCCAGCGTCGGCAGGTCGAAATCGGTCATGGTGAAGATTTCGGCATCCGGGTAGAAGGTGACTTCGGTCCCTGAAAGCGGCGTGCCATCCGCGGTCAGCGGTGCATCGCCGACAACCTCAAGCGGCTTGATCGCGTCACCACCGGAAAACTCCATGTAGTGTTCTTTGCCGTTACGCCAGACGCGCAGCTTGAGCAGCGTCGACAGCGCGTTCACCACCGACACGCCCACACCATGCAGACCACCGGAAACCTTATAGGAGTTCTGATCGAACTTACCACCGGCATGCAGCTGGGTCATGATAACCTCGGCGGCGGAAACGCCTTCTTCCTTGTGCATGTCGGTCGGAATGCCACGGCCGTTATCGCGGATGGTGGCAGAACCATCGCCGTTAAGCTGGACCCAGACGGTATCGCAGTGACCGGCCAAGGCTTCGTCGATTGCGTTATCGACGACTTCGTAGATCATATGGTGCAAACCGGTACCGTCATCGGTATCGCCGATATACATGCCCGGACGTTTGCGCACAGCTTCAAGGCCCTTAAGAACCTTGATCGATTCTGCGCCATACTCCTGCGACTGTTCACCAGTGTTCGGCGTTTCGGTTTCGTTGGTCATAGGGTCAGAACCTCGGCATTCACTAAGTGGTTTCAAGGGTCAGTGTGGCATCTTCCACGCGGAAGAATTGCGCACGACCGTCCAAACCTTCAAACAGCGCCCGGTCCGTGCCTGTCATCCAGGCCTGGACGCCAAGCGCCACGATTTCATCAAACAAGTGGCTGCGGCGTTCTGCATCGAGATGCGCAACCACTTCATCAAGCAACAAGAGCGGGCCAGCCCCGCGTGCCTTTGTCTGCAGGCGGGTATTGGCCATGATGATCGACAGCAACAACGCCTTTTGTTCCCCGGTGGAACATTGATCCGCCGACTGGCCCTTTGCATCGTGCCAGACCAGCAGATCACTGCGTTGCGGGCCGACCACCGCCCCGCCATAGGTCGCATCACGTGAACGTCCGTCGCGCAATGCGGCCTGCATTTTATCTTCGACCTCGACCGCTGGCAGGTTTTCCAGCCAATCTTCAAGGTCCCCGGTCAGCGCCAGACGGGCGGCCGGAAATGGTCCGATCGCCATGGTCCCGGCACGTCGTAACCGTTCGAGCAATTCTGCACGTGCGACCGCAACCGCAATGCCATGGCGCACCATCGAATCCTCGATCGAGGTCAGCCATTTATCATCCGCCTTGCCTTCCTTAAGAAGCTTGGCGCGTGAGCGCAGCGAATGCTCGTAGGCGGCAACGCGGCTGCTGTGGTCGGGATCAAGGCCATATACCAGCCGATCCAGAAAGCGCCTGCGGGCCGACGGACCATCCAAAAACAGTCGATCCATTTGCGGCGTCAGCCAGACCGCGGCACAAACCCGGCCCAAGGCCGCCTGCCCACGCTGGGCCTGCCCATCGATGCGCACAGCACGGCGTTCGCGGCCCTGTTCAAGGGCGGCCGGATCAAGCCCGGTGCCCAATTGAAACGCTCCGTCCGGCGTATCGACATCTGCGGCCACGGCCCAGGCCCGAAGTGCGCCGGTATCCGTTGGCGGGGTGCTTCGGGCGATTTCGCCCAGCTTGGCCCGGCGCAATCCACCGCCCGGTGCCAGAAGCGAGACCGCCTCAAGCAGGTTGGTCTTGCCCGCCCCGTTTGGCCCCGTCAGCACGACCGGCGAGCTGTCGAGCGACAGACGCAGGCCTTCGTAACAGCGAAACTCGCTGAGCTGGATGCGGGAAACAGCAAGACGGCTTGTCATCGACACCCCGTCTTTTGGCATGAGGTTATTGGCAAGAGCAGCCACAGCTTGATCGTACTAACCGTCAAACACGCATCGGCATCAGAACGTACAATGCCGAAAGGTCGTCGGTGTCACGCAGGATGGTCGGGCTGGATCCGTCCGACATCAGAAGGTTCAGGGTGTCGCCCTTTACCTGCTTGGCGATGTCGAGCAGATAGCGCGAGTTAAAGCCGATTTCGATATCCTCGGCGTCGTAGTTGATTTCAAGCTCCTCGGACGCGGTGCCGTGTTCGGGGCTGGAGGCCGAAAGGGTCAGGGTATTGCCTGACAGAACAACTTTTACCGCACGCGATTTTTCAATCGAGATCGCCGATACACGGTCGACCGCATCGGCAAATGCCTTGCATTCGATATCAAGGGTCTTGTCATTGCCCGACGGGATCACGCGTTCGTAATCCGGGAAGGTACCGTCAATCAGCTTCGAGGTCAGAACCGCATCGCCGAAACCAAAACGGATTTTGGTATCGGACAGCGCGATATCGACGGCTTCGCCGGTTTCCTCGATCAGTTTGCGCAGCTCACCAACGGTTTTGCGCGGCACGATGACGCCCGGCATGTTTTCCGCACCATCAGGCAGCGGCGCCTCGACGCGCGCCAGACGGTGACCATCGGTTGCAACCGCGCGCAGGATCTTGGTGCCTTCGGCGTCGGTGGCATGGAAATAGATACCGTTGAGGTAGTAACGGGTTTCCTCGGTCGAGATGGCGAATTCGGCGCGGTCAATCAGGCCGCGCAGCTCAGCCGCAGCCAGACCGAAGCTGACCGGAAGGTCGCCACCCGACATTACCGGGAAATCATCAACCGGCAGAACGGCAAGATTGAACTTCGAACGACCGGCAGAAAGGGTCAGGCGGCCTGCACCCGGCTCAAGCGAGATTTGCACCTGGGAGCCTTCGGGCAGCTTGCGCACGATTTCATACAGGGTATGGGCAGGGGTGGTGGTCGCGCCCGGTTCGGACACCTCGGCCGTCGTGGTTTCGATGACTTCGAGGTCCATATCGGTCGCGGTCAGCGCAAGACGATCATTCTCTGCCCGGAGCAAAATATTGGACAGAATCGGAATGGTGTTACGTCGTTCAACAACGCTTTGAACATGGGTCAGCGATTTCAACAGCGCCGCGCGTTCGATGGTCAGCTTCATGCCCGTCCTATCCGTCTGTCAGTATTCGTTTAACAAATTGATTTTTAATCGGTTTTCTTACCTGACCCACACCCTTTCGGGTGCGGAAATCGCATTATAACATGCTGGCTTGGAAATCGAAGGATTTTTACGGCCTAAACCCAAGCAAATAAAAGGAGTCGGCGGACAAAAATACGCCCCGAACGCGCAAAGCGGCACAAACCGCGCGACTCGCAGTTTCGACGATAAAATTGCAGCTAAAAATCCAGCTGATTCAAAAACAAAATCCGCCGGAAAACACGGCGGATTTCATCTTGAACAACAACATTTCGACGCGCTTTTGCGCGCAATCAGCTTTCGAGCATCCGACGCAGCAGATCGATATCTTCGCAGAGCGACGGGTCCGTCCCGTGCAGTTCTTCGATCTTGCGCACCGCATGCATCACCGTGGTGTGGTCACGACCACCAAACTTGCGGCCGATTTCCGGCAGCGAATGGGTAGTGAGCTGTTTGGACAGATACATTGCCACCTGACGCGGGCGGGCGACCGCACGCGCACGGCGGGCGGAATGCATGTCGGACACCTTGATGTTGAAATGCTCGGCCACGCGCTTCTGGATTTCCTCGATCGAAACCCGGCGCTCGGATGCGCGCAGGACGTCATGGAGGATGTCCTGAACCATTTCCAGCCCGATCTCGCGACCGACCAGCTGGGAATGAGCAATCACGCGGTTAAGCGCGCCTTCAAGCTCACGCACATTGGCGGTGATCTTGTGGGCAAGGAATTCCATAACACGCTGGGGCAGTTCGACCCCCTGACGTTCGGCCTTGGCCTCCAAGATGCCCAGACGCAGCTCGTAGGTGGTGGCGTGAATATCGGCCACAAGGCCAGAGCCCAGACGCGACCGCAGGCGTTCTTCGATGTCTTCAAGATCGGATGGCGATTTATCGGCCGAAACAATGATCTGACGGCCCTGATCGACCAGCGCGTTGAAGGTGTGGAAGAATTCTTCCTGGGTCGAGTCTTTGCCCGAGATGAACTGAACATCATCCACCATCAGCACATCGACCGAGCGGAACTGGTCCTTGAAATCGACCGTGTTCTTGTCGCGCAGTGCGCGAATGAAACGATACATGAATTTCTCGGCCGACAGGTAGATCACCGTGCGGTGCGGCTGGGTGCGGCGGATATGCCAGGCAATCGCGTGCATCAGGTGGGTTTTACCAAGACCAACACCACCATAGAGGAAAAGCGGGTTGAACGGCACCGATTCGGCCTCTGCCAGACGGCGGGCGGCGGCATAGGCGAACTCGTTTGGTTTGCCCAGCACGAAATTGTCAAAGGTGTAGCGCGGATCCAGGGCAGCCGAGATGCCGTCATCAGACATGCTGGCAATGGCAGTGCGGCCCGATCCATTTGACTGGGACGGCGCACTGACCACGGTATTGTTTTCCGGGGAATGTGAAGTGCGCGCGGATTTGGCACGCGCGGTCGTGGCGTTTGCCGATGTGGATTTGGTCGAAGAAGAACTCGAAGCAGACGCATCGTTCTGCGCAGTCGCGCCCGAAACGATATTGATTTCAACGAAATGCACATCGGAATCTTCGGCGTGCCAGAATTTCTGGATACGGTCGAGATAGTGCTGCGTCACCCAGTCACGCATGGCACGAGTCGGCGCACCCAAACGGGCCACACCGGCTTCTACAGCCATCAGGGCAACGGGCTCCAGCCAATAGCGATAGGCCGTTGCACCAAATTCGGCGCGCAGCTTTTCTCGTACGACTTGCCAGGTTGCCACTGCGTGATCATCAAGTGCTGCGTGCTGGTCACCCGCAATCCCCCCGTTGGATTGCCCAAGTGCCGATTGTGTGTCCCTCACGGCGTGCTGCACTGTAAGAACCTTTCCCCGATATCCCGATTTCACCACCACAAAGACCGCAAAAGACAAAACGATACTGTGTCGCGTTGATCACCGCAGTGACCAACACGTTGGCCTTCCACAAAATCAGGAAGTGTACTCGCGCCTTTTGTTTTTAGTTCTTCGTCACGGGTCGCTTTGCGCGGCCTGCGAAGTTCAAACACTGTACTGATGTGACCCACATCAGGCAAGGCGATCTTTAACAGAACGTTAA